>JBMHCB010000014.1:0-481997 GCA_049890135.1 Porticoccaceae bacterium | reverse complement strand
ATATTGACTCTGAGCTTCGTGATCTGGATCATTATTTAGTGTCACAGCACCCGTATTGGCATCAATACTTAACGCCGGATCACTACCCTCAGCCAAACTGAAAGTAACACCATCACTTATATCGCCCGAATCATCAGCTGTGGCGGTATAAATAACTTGTCCAACGCCACTATTCTCGTCAATCGCATCAGCTGAATTAGCTGAGGTGATTGTAGGGGCAACCTCGTCAAGATTATCAATATCTAAGGTTACCGCTTGTGCGTCACTGACATTGCCCGCCTCATCCGTAGCAATTACCGAGAAGCTGTATTGAGCTTGAGTTTCGTAATCTGGATCAGCGGAAAGTGTGACAGCACCGGTTAGTGCATCAATACTTAAGGCTGGATCACTGCCATCGCCAAGGCTGTAGCTAACTGGCCCAGCAGGGACAGTGGGAATATCGCTTGAATCATCAGCTGTGGCTGTATAAATTACCTGGCTCGCACCAATATTTTCATTAATCCTTTCCGCTGTATCAAGCGAGGTAATTGTTGGCGCAACTTCATCTAAGTTAACAACATTTGCCGTTACTGTTTCAAAGCTTTCATTTCCCGCTTTATCTGTTGCTATAACTGTAAAGGTGTAGCTTTGTTGTGCTTCATAATCTGCAATCTGATTAAGACTGACATGACCAGAATCAGAATTAATGCTTAGCGCTGAATCGCTATCCTCTGAAAGCTCAAACTTCCATAAATCATCCTCTGCAACCTCTGCCTGATAAATTGATTGAGGTACATCTGAGTTTTCAATAATTTGTTGTGGCTGTTTTTGAATAAAATTAAGCGCCGTAGCATCAATCTCAAACCTATAGTTAGAAACATAACTCACGTTGCCTGCAAGGTCAGTGATTCTTGCAGAGACTAGGTATAAACCATCTGCATGTTGAGTATTTGAAAACGGCACTTCAACAAAACCATTGTTAATATGGGAGGAATTAATAACTATTGGCTCAATCAGCTTTAATCCATCTACATCAAATATTTCTAGAACATCTCCTTTAACTACTGCCGTACCATCATTTTTTTTGGAGTCAAACCTCAATCTAATTAGTGGATTTTGATCTTGAGTTAAATTATCTTCATTAGATTCACCTGAGTTTGAGTCAGGAGAGAGTTCCGGCATAGGGGTATTTGGACGAATTTCATCAATTAGAATAGCTTGCTTCTCGATCACTTCCTCAAGATTTTCTGCACCACTCATTTCGTTCACTACATTTGTTAGAACCACCAAATTATTCACCAGGCTTCCAGCGTTGCCATCGGATAAAATTTGCTCAACAGTGCTAGCATTTAGATCAATTTTATCGGTTGAATTAGTGACTATATCGGCTAAATTTGAAAGCGCAGTTGATTCAGTATTATCTGTGCCTGAATCATCACTATCAGCCGCAGAAGCGACAGAAAGTACGGTTGCAATTTGAATAACAACCTTTTGATCATCCAGAGAATCTCCTGACAGTGGATCATAACTTGAAAGATCTATACCATCGTCCAGATTAATACCCAGCGCAATACCTACCTCTTGTTCTGCATTTTGAATAAGCTGCTCTGTGGATAAATTCTCCTCATTAGTTGCATTTGCAACGATTTCTTGAACCAAGGTTGATAGCGGGTTAATTACCTTGTAGCCTGCAGGCGCCGTGAGCTCTAGCTCATTGGTCGCACCAGAGTCCATATTGATACCGTTTTTAACAATAATATTAGAATTATTGTATTGCGGACCAAGTATCAGTTGACCGAATTCATCTGTTGTAACTCCTTGTATTAGCTCCTCTGACTGAGCAATTCCATCATTGTTAAGATCTTCATACACTTCTGCACCACGGATATAACCATCAGAAACAATCATCTGAGTGAAACCTTCTGCTAGTTCATTACCTGCCAAATCCTGAATAAGCGTTGAGCTTTCTGATGGGGTGTAGTTTACCTGCAATGGTCCAGCTTCTAGATCAAGAACATGAAGAACAATTGTTGAGCCCACTACAGAAACAGAATCAATTTCTACATCGATACCACTTCTGCTAACCTCAAAATCATCTATTGACGGAGTTAATGTTTCATTTAGTGGTCCATCAAATGTAAGAACTACTTGATTAACCTCGTAATCACCTAAAATTTGCTGTATCTGAGGGGCAATTGCATCAACTTGAACCTCTACTGCAGTATCCATTGATGTTGTAAAAGTCTCAGAGGCGTTAGTTTGCCTGACCTTAACCTGATATACACCATCAAGCGCTATATTAAATGAAGAACCGGCTCCTTGTACCCAATTTTCTCCATTATCAAGACTATATTCCCAGCTAGCTCCCAGCTTTATATTGGATACATTAACTAAGCCATTTTGAGAAATATTATCCCCTGTAGACAAACCAGTATCGACAGCTAAACTAATCTCTGGGACTAGTGGTGCAGTTTCTATTATGTTTAGGGTAAGCGCTTTTGAAAGACTCTCATTACCCGCTGTATCAGTGGCTATTACTGTGAAATCATATACCGATTGGCCCACATAATCTGGAACGGTCGTTAAGGTAACTTCACCTGTAGTCGAATCTATGCTTAATGCAGCATCACTGCCTGCCACCAAACCATAGGTAACTCCATCAGTAACGTCAGCACTATCATCAGCAATAACCGTGTAGATCACCTGATCGCTAGCAGTATATTCTGTTATATCATCTACAGTATCTAAGGATGTGATAATTGGTGCAGTATCATCAAGATTGTTAATATCAAGTGTCACCGACTGAGGTGCACTAGCATTACCTGCTGCATCAGTAGCAATAACAGCAAAACTGTATTGGGCTTGTATTTCAAAATCTGGCTCGACATTTAACGTTACAGCGCCCGATGCTGAATCAATACTTAGAGCTGAATCACTACCTTCATCCAAACTAAAGGTAATTGGCGCGTCAGCAATATCATCCCCAAAATCATTTGCAGCGGCGTTATAAATGACCTGTCCTGCAACACTATTTTCATTAATTGCACTAGCCGTATCACCAGAAGTAATTGTTGGCGCCGCATCATCAAGGTCATTAATATCAATGATTACATTAAGCTCACTGAAATTGTTCATTGTATCTGTGGCTTTAACCGTAAAGTTGTATTGACCTTTAGCCTCATGGTCTGGATTAACTGTTAAGATGACCTTGCCAGTGGATGAATCAATGGTTAAATCACCATCACTATCATCAGTTAGACTATAGCTAACAATTGATTCATCAGCCGTAACCGCCGTATATATAACTTGCCCAGCACCAGTATTTTCGTCAATGATTCCGCTTTCATCGGAGGTGAACACAGGGGGCTCTAAATCCTGATCGATTACTGAGAGCAACACCTCCCGCTCAGCTGGATTACCAGCAGCATCAGTAGCTACAACAGTAAAGTTATAGCTGGGCTGTGCGATATAATCTAATGTCTCATTAATGGTAACCTCACCTGTACCACTATTTATACTTAGCGCACTATCACTCCCTTCAGCAAGACTGTATGTCACACCCCCACTAATATCTGCGCTATCATCAACAACTGCTCGATAAACCACACTACCCGACGCAGTACTTTCCAAAACCGATGCATTAGACAGTGAAATAAATGTTGGTGCCTGCTCATCAAGGTTATTGATATTGAGTGTTAAAGATTGCTCTTCATTATTACCCGCAGAATCGGTAACAATAACAGTAAAACTATATTGAGTTTGAGCCTCATAATCAGGGTTAGCAGTAAGAGACACCTCACCCGAAATGGCATCAATAGATAGGCCATCATCACTTTCTGGGGACAAGCTAAAGCTTACTGAACCGTCTGTTTCATCATCGACATCTTGTGCTGTGGCAGTATAAATTACCTGATCCGCACCACTATTTTCAGCAATACCAATATCACTATCACTTGAAGTAAACTCTGGTGCCGTATCATCTAAATTATTAATATTAAGGGTAACTAATTGACCTGCACTGGCGTTTCCAGCGGCATCTGTAGCAATGACGGTAAAGCTGTATTCAACCTTAGATTCGTGATCAGGATTTTCAAGCAAAATCACTTCACCTGTATTTGCATTGATAATAAGCCCTGCGTCACTCCCTGCAGCTAAGCTATAGGTGATTGGAGTGTCTGCAATATCATCAGCCGAATCATCGGCAGTGGCAGTATAGATAACCTGTCCAGCGCCACTATTCTCATCAATGGTAGCTGCAGTGGCCAACGATGTAATAGTTGGATTAGCGTCATCAAGATCAGTAACTGAAACCGTCACCGATTGTTGCACTTCGTTATCACCTTCATCAATTGCAACAACAGTAAAGTTGTAATCAGTTTTATCTTCATGGTCAGGATTAACTGAGAGAGTCACTTCACCGGTGGCCGGATCAATCTCTAAACTCTCGTCACTATCCTCAGTTAAGCTGAAAGTAACAAGTGATTGATCCTCAACAATTGCTGTATAAATTACTTGATTAGCACCAATATTTTCATCTATGACCGCATTGGGTGGAGAATCAGTAGAAAAAGCTGGAGCTACGATATCCTGATCATCAACAGTAAGTGTTATTTTGCCTGAATATACAGTATTAAAGGCGGGGTCATCAACACCATCGCGATCATCGGCAAGAACACCAAATTCATAAGTAGACTGAATGGTTGAATCCACATCTTCATTAATAGTTACCTCACCGGTTTCTGTATTAATACTCAAGGCATCATCAGAAAATGAAAAACTATAGGTAACACCAGCACTAGTATCCGCACTATCATCAGCAATTGCTCTGTAAATTACACTTCCAGAAGAGGTACCATTGATAATGGTACCCGTATTAGAGGATATAAATTGTGGATTAGCTTCATCAAGGTTATTGATATTTAACGTTAGCTCGCGTGAATCTATATTGCCAGCGGAATCCGTTGCCACAACAGTGAAATTATATTGAGATTTTGCCTCAAAGTCTGGTGCGCCGGACAATGTAACCTCACCGGTATCCTGATTAATACTAAGATCAACATCACTTCCCTCAGCGAGACTAAAGCTTACGGAACCATCTGTTACAACACCGGTATCAACTGCTTGCGCAGTATAAATAACCTGTCCTGCAGCAGTATTTTCATCAATACTATCAACAATAACAGGAGAAGATATTACCGGCGCAGTCTCATCTAAATTATTAATATCCAGAGTAACTGACTGAGCTTCACTGGCATTTCCCGCCGCATCGGTGGCGATTACTGAGAAATTATATTGAGCTTGAGCCTCGTAATCTGGATCTGTTGATAGAGTGACCTCACCAGTAGCCGCATCAATACTCAGCGCTGAATCACTACCCTCAGCTAGACTGAAGGCAATTGGACCATCAACAATATCATCACCAGAATCATCGGCTGTAGCCGTATAAATAACCTGACCTGCACCGCTGTTTTCATCTAGCTGACCTTCAGAAATGCCATTTTTATCATCTGCAATAGCTGTCGAAGTAATTGTAGGGTTAGCATCATCAAGGTCATTAATACTTACAGTAACTACCTGCTCGGAAAAATTACCCGAAGTATCTGTGGCAACAACAGTAAAACTATATTCAGTATTAGCTTCATAATCAGGATCTGATGATAACCTTACCTCGCCAGTATCTTGATCAATACTTAAAGCCCCGCCAAGATCATCACTCAAACTATAGCTAACAACTGACTCATCTTGAGTAACGGCCGCATAGATAACTTGATTACTGCCTATATTCTCATTAACGCTAGCGGTGTTTAGAGACACAAAAACTGGCGCATCAAGATCTTGATTGATTACTGATAAATTAACGAGCTGTTCAGTTTGGCTAACATTATCACTAGCTATAACCGTAAACTGATAACTCGACTTTGTTTCAAAATTAGGCGCGCTGTCTAAAATAACCTGTCCGCTATTAGCATCAATTGATAGCCCAGTATCACTATCATTAGAAAGACTAAATTCAACTCCAGCGCTTACATCAAAACTATCATCAACAATCGCCTGATAAACAATATTATTGCCTTCTAAACTTTCTAAAATCGATGCAGTATTGGATGAATTAAAAATAGGTGCAATTTCATCAATATTATTGATATCGAGCGTAACCGATTTCGCCTGACTGGCATTACCAGCCGCATCAGTTGCAATTACCGAAAAACTATATTGGGTTTGGGCTTCATAATTTGGATCAGCATTTAAGGTTATCTCACCAGTAGCCGCATCGATACTCAACGCCGCATCACTATCATTCGTTAAACTAAAGGTGACTCCACCACTGATATCATCGCCTGAATCAACTGCTGTAGCAGTATAGATAACCTGCCCTAGGCCAGTATTTTCATTGATTGAATTTGCAGTATCAGCTGAAGTTACTGTAGGCGCCGCGTCATCAATATCATTAATATCTAAAGTGACAGATTGCACTTCACTAGAATTGCCTGCACCATCAATCGCAACAACCCCAAAACTATATTGGCTTTGAGCTTCATGATCTGGATCAACATTTAGAGCTACCTCACCGGTAACTGCATTAATACTTAGCGCTGAATCACTCTCTGCGGTAAGACTAAAGGTAATTGGACCCTCTACAATATCATCGCCTAAATCACTGGCAGTTGCAGTGTATATAATCTGAGTCCCACTATTTTCATCGATTGATATAACAGAATCACCTGAAGTTACTGTAGGTGCACTATCATCTAGGTCATTTACATTGACAGTGACAACTTGTGAAGCCGCTGGATTTATTCCATCCGAGGCTAGTACGGTAAAGCTATATTGATTCTGAACATCTGAATCAAGAGCGCTGGATAAAATGACCTCGCCAGAAACTTCATTAATACTAAGCACTGGATCATGGCCATCGGCTAAACTATAGGTTACAGAATTAGTTTCGACATCTGCACTATCGTCAGCAACCGCTGTGTATATAACCTGACTCAATTGATTATTTTCGTCAGTATTGGCAACTGCTTCAGAGATTATTGTTGGCGCTGTATCATCTAAGTTATTAACCCTTAATGTAACCTCAAGCACAGTCCCTAAATTAGGATTGTTTGATGCTAAAACAGTAAAATTATACTCAGGCTTAAGCTCAAAATCTGGCGCTTCTGTCAGTACCACCTCACCGCTATCAGGGTCAATTTGCAACGCTTCATCATGGCCTGGCAATAGAGAAAATTCTATACCATCACTAATATCTGCGGAATCGTCAACCTCCGCTGTATAAACAACCTGCCCTACCTGAATATTTTCATTAATAGATATATCTGATAGTGAAGTAAACTGAGGAGCAGCATCATCAAGATCTCTAATATCAAGAGTAACCGATTGCGCGTCACTGGCATTTCCAGCACCATCGGTGGCAATTACACCAAAGCTATATTGAGCTTGAGCCTCATAATCAGGGTCAGCATTTAAAGTTACGACTCCAGAAATTGAATCAATTGTTAATTTTTCATCACTGTCGTCTGTTAAACTGAAGGATATTGGACCATCAGCAACATCATCAGCTGAATCGTCAGCTGTTGCAGTGTATATAATTTTGTCTTTACCAGAGTTTTCATCAAGTTGACCAACAGCATCAGCATTTAAATCATCAGCAACAGACGCCGATGTGATAGTAGGCGCTGCATCATCAAGGTCATTTATATCTAGAGTGACTGATTGCGCATCACTCACATTACCCGCCGCATCAGTCGCAACTACCGAGAAGCTATATTGACTCTGAGCTTCGTGATCTGGATCAGCATTTAGTGTCACAGCACCCGTATTAGCATCAATGCTTAACGCCGGATCACTACCCTCAGCCAAACTGAAAGTAACACCATCACTTATATCTGCAGAATCATCAGCTGTGGCGGTATAAATAACCTGACCTGCACCCGTATTTTCATTGACTGAATCAGCTGTATCATCAGGGTCAATAGTAGGTGCAACCTCATCAAGATCTGTAATAACTAAGATTACCGACTTGGGCTCACTGGCATTACCAGCAGCATCCGTAGCAATCACTGCAAAGCTATATTGAGATTGAATTTCGTGATCTGGATTAGCTAAAAGAGTAACCTCACCTGAAGTCGCATCTATACTTAGGGCCGCATCACTACCATCAGCTAAACTATAGGTAATAACTGCATCTTCACCTGCATCATCCTCAGCAACAGCGGTATACACAACCTGACCTGCACCAGAGTTTTCATCTATATCATCTGCCCTAGACAGAGAAGTAAACGATGGCGCTTGGTCTTTGTTGATATTTTTGTAATAAGAAGCAGCACCAAGTATCCCAAAGGCGCTTAAAAATATAGTAGTCGCCGAGAGGTCAGAAAAGCCACCCATATCACTTACCGAGCCTGCTTCACCCTCTAGAGCTTCAGATACCAGTGATTCCTCAGCTAACTCTTCAGTAGGGGCCTCAGCCTGACCATCAGAATCAATTTGAACCTCAGCATCCTCTGCAATTTCTTGCTTATCGGCTTTAGCCTTCTGATCATCTTCCTCTTTTTCTTGTTTACGTTTTTTAGCCTTATCATCATCCGACACCATAGCGATGGTATCAGTGACAGCAAGCGGGAGTGTTAACTGATCAACAGAAACCTGATTATCAAGCTCTGGGTTAGCGCTACTATCAAGCTCAACTGGCTTAACAATTTCTGCCTGCTGATTTTTGGCATCCACTTCAGGCGTACTATTTTCTTGATTATGGTTAGAATCTTGCGTAGTAGTTTTCATTAAACTCACCATTAAACGTAAATTTGATTATTTATCTTTCACCCATTGACTCACGAAGAGTTTTAACAATCGGCTTTATTAAGTAACTAAGCACTGTGTTTTTTCCAGTTTTAACTTCCACAGTAGCAGTCATACCAGGCAGTATTTGTAAATCTGCATCTGGCCTTCCGCTAAATTTTCGTCCTTGAGTTCTAATATGTACGCGATAAAAGGGAACCTCTCCCCTTTGCGTATTTTCTTCCAATGTATCTGCACTAATATATGATAATACGCCGTCTAAATCACCATAGATAGTGTAATCGTAGGCTTCAATTTTAACAGATACATCAAGCCCTACTTTTAAGAATCCAATATCTTGCGGCGCAACTTTAGCCTCAATCAATAAATCATCTTCGAGAGGTACGATTTCTAAAACATCTTCTCCCGGGCGAATAACACCACCAACTGTTGTCAATCGAATACTTTTTACAATACCCTTAACTGGCGCAGTTAATGTGGTTCCCTCTAATTGTGCTTTGCGCTGAATCAAAAGCTGGGATACTCTCTCAAATTCTTCCTCAGTTTCGTTATACTCAGCTTGAGCGCTTTGAAAATAGTCGTTGGTTACCTTACCCCGCTGAGCAACAAGCTCTGCCTCTTCTCGCTGCAGTCTAAGGATTTCGGTTTTACTCACATCACCCCTAGCGATAAGCGGCTCGTTCATTTGAATTTCTTCACGCACCAACGCCAAAATTGAGTCAAGGTTAGCAATCTCCTCAGTTTTGGCCGACTGACGTCGATCAAATAATAACTTCTGACTTTTAACAAAGTGTGGGAACTCTTCTGCAAGAGAAGAAAATTCAGGGGCATCCCCAAACAATTCAGCCGTCAATCTTGACATTGCAGCAGAAAGTGCGGCTACCTGTGCCTTTGCCTCTTGATGATCAGCTTCAGCATTGGTGGTTTCAAATTGAGCAACAATTTGCCCGCGATCAACAATTTCACCGACACTAACGGGCAACTTTTTAAGTACACCACCATCCTTCGATTGAATTAACTGGACGTTTGAACTCGGTATAACCGAACCAGGTGCTCGTGTAATTTGATCAATCTCAGAAAAATTTGCCCATGTAAAAAATGAAGCCAAGGCAACAGCGGTCGCCCATAGCACCCAGCGAGAACCACGAAGCTCTTCACTGAGTCTACGCTTTTCATTATCGGACGATTGCGCTGACCTAAAAAACCATAATGGACTCATTTTACTGCCCTCTTCTTTGCTTGGTCTGCAAGATAATCCAACACCTCTTGCTTAGGACCATCTAATGTTACTTTTCCAGAATCCATTACCACAATGCGATTAACATGCTTTAAAACCCCTGCCTTATGGGTTGCAAGTACAATCACCGAATCATCAGGCAACTGATCAAATAAATGCTGCATAACAAACTCTTCAAGTCGATTATCCATTGAAGCCGTTGGCTCATCCAGCAACAACACCTTGGGTCGAGCTAATAGTAACCGTGTCAAACCGACTAACTGCCGCTGCCCACCCGACAGACCCTTGCCACCCTCAGATATATTGATTTCAAGCCCATTCGGATGGTTTTGAATCGCTTGATCCAATCCAGTAAGTGCTGCCGCTTTAAGAATCTGACTGTCACTTAGTGCCGGCAGACCTAACACCAAATTATCCCTTAAAGTTCCGTTAAATAAACGAACTTCTTGTGGTAAATAACCGATATGTTCACGTACAAACTCATTAGCCACCAAGGACATATCCATATCATCAAGAAATACACCACCCTGTTGTGGCTGGTAAAGGCCAGACAATATTTTGATTAACGTAGACTTCCCTGAGCCAACAGCACCAAGGATTGCCACTCGGTCTCCAGGTTTAAATGATAACTTTTCAATCGCAAGTTGCGGTGCATTTTCCTCGTAAGCAAAGCCAACTTGCTTTAGCTTAACCTCACCTTTACAGGAATCAGGAACCACAAGTCGCTGATGCTCTCTTTCGCTGGGCATTGCCATAATGCCATCAAGCACATCCAAAGCAATTTTGGCATGCTTCCACTGCACAATCATATTCGGCATCTGCGCTAGTGGCGTTAGCGCACGCCCTGAAATAATTGAGCACGCTATCAGACCACCCATGGTTAAATCACCATTCACGATTGAGTATGCACCTGCAGCAATAATACCCACATAACTTAGCTGCTGGATAGATTGAGTAGAGCTTGTCGAGAAGGTGGTTAGCAACTTAGATTTAAGATCCGTTGCCGTGATCGTTTTAGTAAGCTCGCGCCAACGATCTTCCAACTTCCACTCTGCTGAAGCCGCCTTAACTGACTCAACACCATCAATAGCCTCAATTAATAAGCCATTTTTCTTATTAGACTCTTCCATATTTTCAGCGGTATAGCGCTCAATTGGCCCTCTCATGGAGAGGCCAATAATTAACCCAACTGGAATCATCATCAGCGGAACAAAAGCAACAGGGCCCGCAATAAAATAGATAACCAATATAAACAGCAACGCAAAGGGTGCATCAGCCAAAATAAATAAAGTCGACGATGTCATAAAATTACGCACAGATTCAAAGTGCCTAATTTGTGAAGCAAAGGTTCCTACAGTTTGTGGACGACAGTCTGATCTAATCGCTAAGGCTTTTGAGAAAAACACGCCTGATAACTCAAGGTCAATTGCCCTGCTTGCCTTATCTACAAGATGGGACCTAACCAACTTCATCACTAACTCAAAAAAGATTGCCATCATTACGCCAATAGTCAGCACCCATAGCGTACTAAAGCCCTTTGTAGGAACAACACGATCATATACCTGCATAGTGTAGAGAGCAGACATCAAACCAAAAATACTTAAAACAAAAGTTGCAAATATTGCCTCAAAAAAAACACCGCGACGCTTTCTAGCCGCATAAACAAACCAGTCTTTTGCTGAAAATGAGGCCAACTCATCCTGTAAGCTTTGATCCTGATGAACCATCAATTGAATCACCTGACCTTGGGCAAGGTCTTCCTCAGATAAGGTATGGACTGTCCAATCAGAAGACTCAGAAATGTACTCGCCATTTTGCTTACCTCGGAGTAGTCTAAGCTCCTCGCCGCTGGATGAAACCCAAAGCATCGGATAATCTGACTTCACTAGCTTTTCAAGTTTAAGCTTTGTAGTAGGGCCCTCAGGAAATCTAGCACCCCAAATAGCAATAGCTTGATCGGCAACCGCCATATCCTCAAGAGCAACGCCAGACTCGGCCTCCTGTTGATAGACAAATCTATGCCCCGGAACCGCAACACCCTGAAGAGAAGCAAGTCGCGACAATAACGCAGCCAAATCCTCCCTAACACTTTCCCCCTGATAAGGATTAGTTGATTCTATGGTTGAATCTTTAATATTTTCTTCCAATGTTTAAACACCTAATAGATTTGGATTAATTTCATTTAACAATATTTTGAGTCGATACAATGAAGTCAAATATAGGACCTCAAAATCAACTAATGTATTTTTTGCCTGTGTCGCCTCACGCTGAGCATTTAGCACATCCAACCATGATTTTTTACCAACCGCATACTGGCGCAAATATGATTCAACAACAGAACCAGTTGCCTCAACCAGCATTCTAGAGGGCTCAAGCTGAACCGAAACCGAGGTATATTCATTCCAGGCTGATTTTATTTGACGGCGCAACTCGCGCTTTTCCGCCTCAAGACTATCTAACGCAGATTCCTTTCTGAGCTTGGCCGCTTTAACTGAAGAAGCAACAGACAAACCAGATCCGGGTTGGAACTGAACAGAAACAAATGTTTCTTCATCAATTTCGCCATTGAGTAAGCCCCCATGAGTCTTACCATATTCATAACCTAAAGAAATCTGAGGGTACAATGCTGAACGCGCTGACTTTATAGAAGCATCAAGCCCTTCTATTTCAGATTCGATCCTAGCGAGTTTAGGAGAAGCAGCGATACCGATAGAAACAGCCTTATCAATATCTATTTTTAGAGCATCAGGTTGCGTATACACCTGAACAGAATTAATACGCCTGTCAATTAATAATTCAAGTGAGGCTTTTGCAATACTTCGCCTACTTTTTGATTGAATATTGGCAGATTTCGCATATTGCAATCTTGCAAGCGCCAACATAGCATCCACATCAGCACTGGTTGCTGCCGCCACTCTTCTTTCAATAATCTCATATAAACGCTGATGCTCATCAACGTTCTCACGGGAGATAAGTAACTTCTTTTCAGACTTAAAATAATCGAAGAACTGCGACACAGTTTCCAACATGACTGTTTGCTGCGCCTCAGACACGCCGGAAAAAGCTCCATCCCTACGAGATTTTGCTAAATCAATCTCAGCATTAATTCGACCACCCACCCACAATGGCATGCTAACCGTTGTAGAGTCTTTTTTAATTTTATCTGAAGATTCCTGAGTACCAGTTGCTATAGTAGGAAAACGACCCCACCGAGAAGCGTTAAGCTCACTTTTAGCTGCTTTAAACTGACCCTCCGCACTTTGAATTAAGGGATGGGTTGCCAGCGCCAGTACTAATGCCTGATCAACCGACAAAGAGTTACTGATAGTATTTTCATCAGCATAAATACCGAGCGCAGTAACTCCACACATAGCGGAAAAAACAATTTGGATCAATTTTCTATGATGGCTCACGATTTACCACGTCATCTTTATAAGTATTTGTTGTTTTTATAGCCTCTGGTTTTAATAGATATTTATCAAATTTCTATAACAACTACCCAAACCAAAGAGATAGAAAAAACCCATCAAAACATCCTTAGATCCTAGTGTTTAAAGGCATCAAAGTCAATCAGATAAACGCCTGTCAGGCAATTAAATATTATGCTTAGGGCTTTTGATTCACAAAGGTAGAGATTTATTATTTATAAACCAATATATGAATAAAAAGAATATATTTAATACCCATTAACTCTCCAAAACCCTTATTTACAAGAAAATTGTAAAAGACAAAAAAAATGGCCGCAGATGCGGCCATTTTCTTTTTGCAGTAAATTCTCTGAACTTTGAGAATCTGCATAACAGTTTGCTGATTAAGGCATAAGACTAACGATATAAGCCTCGATGTCTTCAGCTGACTGACGAGCAGCACCATTGGCAACAGCACCGTCAATCAACGACGCCCCTCTCAAACCAAAGAGGTAACGAAGTAACATCAAGCCATCAGTCAATGCATCGACATTACCACTTCCATCGATGTCACCGAACGCACCAGCCAATGTTGAGTTAGCAACATTTTCTTCAACCTCAGCAGCTGTATAAGTAGCGCCTGAGGCGATAGCACCTTCAGTTAGTGATGCGCCACGCAAGCCAAAGGTATAACGAAGCAACATCAAACCATCGGTTAGTGCGTCAGCATTACCATCACCATCATAATCCCAGCTACCACTTAGGATGCTCATATCATAAGCAGTTGGAGTAAATACATAACCAGCAGCATTACTCACTGATGAGAATCCAATAGTGGTTGCTTCAGCAGCAACATCTTCAGCTGCATCAAAGTTGATAGTCAACAATGACGCTGATGAAGCATCTGGCCAGTTACCAAATAATGATGCCCAGCTTGCAGAAACATACTTATCTGTAGATGGATCATTATCTAGATCTTCGTCATCATTAAACGGCCCAGCAGAACTGATGTTATCTTTAGCTAGCACATCTGCAAACTCAACAAATGTAAGCACAGAGCTATCATAGTGAACACCTAAACCAAGACCTGTTAGCTGAGTGTTACCATCTGAAGCATCGTGAATAACACTAACGCTCACAGATCCACCTAGCATAACCGATGGGTTACCATCAACAGAAATCAACTGTTTAGGAAGCTCACCAACACTTGGATCTAATGGATCACCATCAACGCTATCTTCAACGCCATCACCATCATCATCAGTATCTGCATTGTTACCAATACCGTCATTATCAGTGTCTACGGATTCAGCTGGATCATTCGGGAATGCATCAACTGCATCGTCAACGCCATCTCCGTCGGCATCCGTAGTAAATGGTGTTGCAGTACAGCTACCATAAGCAACAACAGGCAACACGATATCAGCTTCAGCAACATCTACGAAACGATCACTGTACTCACCTGTGCCACAGTCAGCTAGACCTGCAACATCTTCGAAGCCGTTCCATGTGCCAAATGAAGGCTGATTGCGATACTTGAATGTGTACTGTCTGTTTGCATCAAGCTCAACAGTAGCAGTCCATAGACCACTTCCTGCATCGCTCATGAGCACACCATCTTGCCCAAAGTATGAACCGCCAGCAAGATAGACACCATCAGGATGTACCTCTTCAACTGCTGACATGTCAACCTGGAAGGTAACATTAACAGATGGGATAGCAGACAAATCAACTGCAATCTCACCATTCACTACAACATCAGTAATTGTAACGTCAACATCCTGATCAACAACATACATGATCAACGAGCTAAAGGTATTAGCACCCTGCGACGGAATCGCAACTGTGTATGACGTTGGCGTAGCACCAGAAACAGTTACTGCCGCAGCATCATAAGCAGGATTCACATCCGGATGTGGGTTGAACTCTAGACGGAATCGCACATCTGCCGAACCACCATCAGCAACAGAACCATTAAAGGTTATGCTACCTGCCTCAGTGAAGCGCAATGGATACATGTCAGTGTTAGTATTTGCGAAACCAGCCCAAGGTTCAGAACCAGTTGGGAAGGTATAAACACCGCCTTCACCAATAGTCGAACCACCAAAGGCTTCATCAAAGTTACCTTGATTAGGCTCAAGCGGATCTACTGGATCTACTGGATCTACTGGATCTACTGGATCAGCAGGACAAGCAGTAGACGTTACCTCAACATCCTTAACAATAACTGCTGTATCCCTCTCAACAACATAAAGAAGGAATGAGCTGTATGTTTGCGATGCATCTTGCGCAGGGACAGCCACTGTGTATGCAGTATCATCACCACCGCTCACAGTCACCTGAGCTGTATCAAATGATGGAGTATTGTCTGGGTATGGTGCATTTTCAAACCTGAAGAATACATTCACATCTCCAAACCCAGCTGCACCTGTGAACGAAACACTACCGCCATCACCGAAACAGAATGGATACAAAGCTGTATTATCATTTGCAAAACCAGCCCAATCTTCAGCGCCTGTTGGGAATGTAAAGTTATGATTTTCACCAGCAGATGCGCCACCAAAGGCACCAGTAAATAACGCATAAGTGCTATCTACAGGACCAGTTGCTTGTGAACCAGCAAATGTGATGTTATCAAACTCATAAGTATTACCTGCACCAACAACACCGAAGTTAGGGAATAATACCAATACATCAAAGTTCGCATCGATCGCATTAGTATCAATAAAGTCAAATACTAATGTTTCCCAACCAGACCCTGTATGAGCAACATTTGAGTCAACTTCAGCTGACTGAGAACCGTCAGCAGACGACTCTAACTTCATACGAATAGTCGCAGGAACTGTTGAATATACATCAGCAGTCATCAATGTGTTAATGCCAGCAAGTGGATAGATATAACCACCACGTGCAATAACATTACCAGCCCAATCTGCTGCATCTGCATTCTTAACAGTTTGAAGCTTGCCATCAACGATTGAACCATCAGTACCACCGAATGACTCAATAGCAACAGCTGTTTCAAAGTCTATTGAATCACCGATAGCAAGAGTTACAACTGTAGGCTCTTCTGGAGTCACTGTTTCAGCATCAGCTGATACAACCACATCAGTGATTGTTACGGCAACATCCTGAGTCACAACATACATGATCAGTGAGCTAAAGGTATTGTTACCCTGAGATGGGATCTCAACCGTGTATGACGTTGGCGTAGCACCAGAAACAGTCACTGTCGCAGCATCATAAGCTGGATCAACATTTGGATGTGGCTGATACTCTAAGCGGAAGCGAACATCTGCTGAACCACCATCAGCAACAGAACCATTAAAGGTAATGCTACCTGCTTCAGAGAAGCTTAGTGGGTATAGGGCAGTATTCATGTTAGCAAAACCACCCCAAACTTCTGCACCTGTTGGGAAGGTATAAACACCGCCATCACCAATTGTTGTTCCACCGAAGGCTTCACTAAAGTCACCTGCAGTTGGATCAGCAGGATCTGCTGGATCAACTGGATCAGTACCACCTGATGAGTCACTACCACTACATGCACCAGCAACATCACCCGTTACATTACCTGCACCAGCAGCCCATGTTCGGTTGAACCAAGTGTCATCATAAGCAGCAACATTGTCGCCATCACACTCACCATTACGGAAAGCAGTCGATAGGTCTTCTTCAGTTCCATCAACAATCCACTTGTACTCAACACCAGCAGCAAAGCCTGGATCTATAGTTGCAGTCCAAGTACCGTCGCCGTTATCAGCTGCAACGACCTGCGCACCTGCATCCCAACCAAAGCCGCTTGAGTGGAATTTAACTTCAGATGCACCTTCTGCAGTTACAGTAAAGCTAACAGCTGGTGCAGTTGATACATACGGATCAGAAGTACAGCTACCATAAGCTACAACAGGCAACGTGATATCAGTTTCACCAACATCTACAAAACGATCATTGTAAGCACCTGTGCTACATCCCTCTGCAGCCAAGCCAGTTGCATCTTCAAATCCATCCCATGTGCCGAATGAAGGCTGGTTACGGAACTTATAAAGAACTTGAGTATTTGCATCAAGCTGAGCAGTTACAGACCAAACGTCACTGCCGTTATCAGTCATTAGTAGACCATCCTGACCGAATACACCGCCGCCCGCTAGATAAACGCCTTCAGCGTGTGTGTCTACTGCAGACATATCAACTTGGAAAGTAACAGATACAGTTGAAGGACCAACTGGATCAACTGGATCAGCTGTTTCAGCATCTGCTGATACAACCACATCAGTCACTGTTACACCTACATCCTGTGTTACAACATACATGATCAGCGAGCTAAAGGTATTAGCACCCTGTGATGGGATTGCAACCGTGTATGAAGTTGGCGTAGCACCAGAAACAGTCACTGTCGCAGCATCATAAGAAGGTTCAGTATCCGGATGCGGGTTGTACTCTAAACGGAAACGAACATCTGCAGAACCACCATCAGCAACAGAACCGTTAAAGGTAATGCTGCCTGCTTCAGAGAAGCTCATTGGGTATAGAGCAGTATTCATGTTAGCAAAGCCAGCCCAGCTTTCTGCACCTGATGGGAAGGTATAAACACTGCCCTCACCAATAGTGGTTCCACCAAAGGCTTCACTGAAAATACCAGCATTATCATCGCCAGAAACTGGGAACGTACAGCTACCATCATCAGAAGTAGCAGAAGCATTGTAGTTAGTCGCAGCAGAATCAGTACAACCTGGTACATCAACTGATGCAGTACCACCAGCAAAGGTCACATTATCGTACTGATAAGTATTACCTGCACCAATGCTACCGAAGTTAGAGAATAGCACTAACACATCGAAGTTAGCATCAATTGCATTAGTACCTGCAAAATTAAACGTTAAGGTCTCCCAGCCAGAGCCAGTGTGACCATTTATTGAATCAACCTCTGCACTTTGTCCGCCGTCCGAAGCAAGCTCTAGCTTCATGCGGATAGTAGCAGGAATTGTTGAGTAGACATCAGCAGTCATTAGTGCATCAGTCGCAGTCAAAGGATAAATAATTCCACCGCGAGCAATTACGTTACCAGCCCAATCTGCTGCATCTGCATTCTTAACAACATTAAGAACACCATCAGCGATCGAACCATCAGTGCCGCCAAATGATTCAATAGCAACATCAGTTTCAAAGTCAATTGAATCACCAACTGCTAAAACAACCGCTTCTGGTGCAGGTTCAGCAACGAATGGAGCTGCAGTACAGCTACCATAGGCAACAACTGGCAATGTAATATCAGCATCAGCAACATCTACAAATCGATCATTGTAATCACCGGCATTACAACCGCCAGCAACTAGACCCGCTGCATCTTCAAAGCCATCCCATGTGCCATATGAAGGCTGGTTACGGAACTTATAAAGAACTTGAGTATTAGCATCAAGCTGAGTAGTTACAGACCAGACATCACTGCCGTTATCGGTCATTAACAAGCCATCTTGACCAAATACACCGCCGCCCGCCAGATAAACGCCATCAGCATTTGTCTCAACCGCAGACATATCAACCTGGAAAGTAACATTTACCTGAGCTGCAGGTTCTGGCTCAGAAACCGCAACAGCAATTTCACCATCAACAACCACATCGGTCATTGTTACCGCTACATCTGGCGTCGCAACATACATAATAAGAGAGCTAAATGTATTAGCACCCTGAGATGGAATTGCAACCGTGTATGACGTTGGCGTAGCACCAGAAACAGTGATTGTTTCTGCATCAAATGCTGGATTCACGTCTGGGTGTGGGTTGTACTCTAGACGGAAGCGAACATCAGCTGACCCACCATCAGCAACAGAACCGTTAAAGGTAATGCTACCTGCTTCGGTGAAGCGCAATGGATACATATCCGTGTTCATGTTGGCAAAACCAGCCCAACCTTCAGCACCAGATGGGAAGGTAAACACACCGCCCTCACCAATGGTCGTCCCACCAAATGCTTCGGTAATATCAGCAGTAGCTGTATCCGCCGAGGCAAATGAGCCCGATGATGCGATCACAAGGACCGCTACTAACTTCATAGAGGCAGACCAAAGTCTACTCAACGAAGCAACGATAAATGATTTAAGAGATTTTAGATGGCACATATTATTTTTATCCAAAATTATTAAGTAAAAATGCTTTGAAGCTCAAAGCGGCTTTATTGCTATGCTCAGATTAATGAAACACCCATAAAATCTGAACGTAAAAAAATTGAGTTTCAACTAACCCAAATAACGATAAGAACGACAAGCTTTGGTCTCAAAATCAATCTAAGATTGTATATTTTGCAATACCTGCGGAACAAACGAGAAATACTCGGATTGGAACCCCATCACAACTTTTTAATTATTCTTACTGCTATTTAAGCTAGAAAAACGCAGTTTTCCGTTATCTGATTGTCAGGCGGGTGAGTAAAATTCACCACCCTATTCAGATAAAGTGGTCTTTTAATGCGATAAAATGGACTTAGGGGGTAATCCTTAAACAAATAACTTATTAATAAACGAACGAGGCTAGAAATTGGAAAAATGCGGTTATTACAAGAATAAATATCCAATACAAATAATGGTGCCCGGGGCCGGACTTGAACCGGCACGGTGTTGCCACCGAGGGATTTTAAGTCCCTTGCGTCTACCAATTTCGCCACCCGGGCTTTGGAGGCGCTGGTCGGAATCGAACCGACGATGGCGGAGTTGCAGTCCACTGCATTACCACTTTGCTACAGCGCCACAAAATGTGGACTTTTAAAATATGCTTTGACTAGGTAGGCAGTCACAAGCAAGGTGCGCTATTCTAGGGAATAACAACAATAAATCAACTGTTAAAGAGACCTTTTGTTAAAGTTTTCACAAACATCACAAACTTGACTTTAATTTAAGCAAAAATCTAGCTAAAAAAGCGCATTAAAACTCATTCAGTTTCAGGGTTTCGACTTCCTCGCATCTCAGGCCAAGCTTGTTTTAGGTAAACAAACATAGACCACAGGGCCAAGCCTGCAGATGCGTATAGACCTATAAACCCAATAATGGCGAAGCCACCAGAATCTTTTCCAGATAAAAGCAAAAATACAATAGCCGCCATTTGCACCCATGTTTTAACTTTCCCCATCATTGAAACAGCCACATCCTCGCGCAGACCTCTTTCAGCCATCCATTCGCGCAAAGCAGAAATTACCACCTCCCGACCGATAATGACCAAAGTAGGTAGAGCAAATAAAATAGTTGAATGAACCTCAAGCAACATAATTAAGGCCACCACCACAATCAACTTATCAGCGACAGGATCTAGGAACGCACCAAATGGCGTCTCCAAGCCCATTTTTCTCGCCAAGTAGCCATCGACCCAATCTGTCAGTGCAGCCAAGCCAAAAATAGCTGCCGATGCAACATGACTCCAACCCCAAGGCAAATAGTAAAGGACAACAAAGACGGGGATCATGCCAATCCGCAAAAGCGTAAGCTGGTTAGGAATATTCCACATGGATATTAATTTCTCTCATTTATTGAATAAATTATTCTAGCTAACTTACTCATTGTACAGCGCACTGTAAATAGCTTCAGCTACCTTTTTACTAATATTTGGCACTTTTACCAAATCTGCCACACTGGCTTTTTTTACCTCACTAATACCACCAAAGTGCTTAAGCAAGTCTCTACGTCGCTTAGGTCCAACACCAGCAATACCCTCAAGCGGAGACGTTCGGCGTTTTTTGTCGCGCCGTTGTTTATGCCCAGTAATAGCAAATCTATGCGCTTCATCTCGAATTTGTTGCAACAAATGCAAAGCTGCCGTCTGCGGCTTTGCAATCACGCGATTATTTTGATCCGCTACAATTAATGTCTCTAAACCTGGCTTACGAGTTGTCCCCTTAGCAATTCCCAGCAACAACACCCCCACGACACCCAAGTCACTGAGGATATCTTTAACAATACCCAATTGACCTTTTCCGCCATCAATCACCAAGATATCTGGAAGTTTTGCTTCACCCTTCATTAACCGGGTAAAACGACGGCGAACTGCCTGCTCCATCGCCGCATAGTCATCACCCTCGGTAATCCCTTCAATGTTAAATTTTCGATAATCACTTTTAAGTGGGCCATTAGTATCAAATACCACACAGCTGGCCACTGTCGCCTCACCACTACTATGACTGATATCAAAACACTCCAAGCGCTGAGGCATTTCATCCAACTCAAGGGTTTCGCGCAAAGACTCAAATCGCTGCTCTTGAGTTTTCTTTGAGGCCAGTTTAGCGGACAGATTCTGCTGCGCTGTGCGCAGCGCCAATTCCAGCCACTTTGAACGAACCCCCCGAACCGAATGACGAATATCAATAGTCCGACCCACCTGCTGTTTTATTGCATCAGCAATTAACTCAACATCAGCCACCTTATGGCTAATAACAATCTCTTTCGGTAAATCTGGACGCGACCCACCCTCCAAATACAACAGCGGCAAAAAATCACCCAAGAGCTCGTCAGGATTATTAATCAAGCGTGATTTAGGATAATAACTGCGACTCCCCAAAATCCGTCCCTGCCTAATATAAAGAATATGCACACAGACCATGCCATCAATTACTGCTGCAGCCACCACATCAATCACAGCACTGCCCTTCTCAATTACCTGTTCAGATTGAATTTGACGCAATGCAGAAATTTGATCTCTATGCTCCGCCGCCTTTTCAAAATTAAGCTCAGTCGACGCCTTTTCCATATCCACTTCAAGGTGCTTTAATATCTTATCCGCCTTACCATCCAAATATAGACGAGTTTTCTCAACATCAGCCGCATAATCCTCAGCGTCGACCAAGTCCACGCAAGGCGCAGTGCAACGTTTAATCTGGTACTGCAAACAGGGACGCGAACGATTTTTAAAAAACACATCCTCACACTGACGCACCTTAAACACCTTTTGCAGAAAACCCATACTGTCACGCACTGCCTGAACACTCGGGAACGGGCCAAAATAAGTGCCTTTTAGTTTTTTTGGACCGCGATGAAATGCCAATCTCGGCCACTGATCACGGTCAGATAAAAAGATATAAGGGTAGCTCTTATCATCACGCATCAAGATATTAAACGGCGGACGGTATTGTTTAATTAGATTATGCTCAAGAATAAGCGCCTCAATTTCGGTTTCAGTGACCGTTACCTCAATATCGGCAATGCGTTTAACCAATGCCTGAGTTTTAAGACTTAAACCGGATTTTCGAAAATAGCTACCAACACGGTTTCTTAGTTTTTTGGCCTTACCCACATACAACACAGCCCCATCCGCATCTAACATCTGATAGATGCCAGGGCGCTGAGTAAGAGATTTTAAAAATGTTTTAGAATCAAAAACCATAGGCGATTGTAACGGTTTTTAATAATAATTGGATCAGGGTAATTAGGTTATACAAAAGCTAATCATCAAACATGCTAACATCCACCCACTTCGCAATAGAAAAAAATGGATATTGGCGCAATGGAAAAGCACTACATAAAAGCTCAACAACTTTTAGAAGACTCTTTTCGTCTAGCATGGCAAGTCTACGAAAGCGGCTATCGACCCAACTATATCGTCGGAGTATGGCGGGGCGGCACACCCATAGGTATTGCCGTTCAAGAGTTTCTCGATGTACTCGGAATAGAATCTGACCACATTGCCATTCGAACCTCATCCTATACCGGTATTGGGCAACGCAGTAAAAAAGTAAAAGTGCATGGCCTCAGCTATATTATTCGTCAGCTAGAATCCGAAGACTCACTACTTATTGTCGATGACGTTCACGATACCGGACTATCCATCGAGCAGGCGATAAAAGATCTCACCAAAGCCTGTAAAAAAAACACCCCAGAAATTCGGGTTGCCACACCCTACTTCAAACCCAAAAACAACAAAACAAAAAGCGTGCCCGATTACTACATCCATGAAACTAACGACTGGCTTGTTTTTCCACACGAGCTACACGGTCTTAGCGCCGATGAGATTAGGCAGCATAAACCCGAATTAGTAGACTTGATTGAAAATATGGCGCCGATAATTGCAATGAAATAATTTATGCCCTATTTTTCACCGCCACCTCAGGGAATGACAACCAAAATAAAGTGTATTCAACAAACACAGATTCACAAAAAATATAATCATCCTAATACTTAATCGTTTTAAATTCCGGTAAATAGTTCATAAGTATTGGGTTTTCTTATTTTATTTGTTTTTAAAAATTTCCACTCACTTACTGCTTAATAAATGACTCTTTTAATCGAACAAACCACTAAAACTGCGCTAAAATACACACCTAATTACAAACAGCCTGAAGAAAGTATGCCAATCAATCGAAAATTCTGCGTTGCCCCAATGATGGACTGGACCGATCGCCACTGTCGCTATTTTTTGCGGCTGATCAGTGAGCATACGGTGCTGTATACCGAGATGGTGACTACGGGTGCGATTATCTATGGTGATGCCCATCGGCATTTGCAGATGCACGAGGCGGAACAGCCAGTGGCGTTGCAGTTGGGTGGCAGTAACCCTGCGGATCTGGCAAAGGCGTGCAAAATTGCCAGCGACTACTCGTATAACGAGATTAATCTTAATTGCGGCTGCCCTAGCGATCGGGTGCAGAACGGTATGTTTGGCGCGATTATGATGAAGCATGCGCAGACCACAGCGGATTGCGTGAAGGCGATGGTGGATACGGTGGATGTGCCAGTTACTGTGAAGCATCGTATTGGGGTGGATGATTTTGATTCGTATGAGTTTTTGACCGACTTTGTGGGTACTGTGGCTAATGCGGGTTGCGAAACCTTTATTGTGCATGCGCGCAAGGCGTGGCTTAAGGGCTTAAGCCCTAAGCAAAACCGCGAGATTCCTGAGCTTAATTATGGGCGGGTTTATCAGTTAAAACAGGATTTCCCTAAGCTTGAGATTATTATCAATGGCGGTATTACCAATTTGGAACAATCTAAACAGCATTTAACGCAAATTGATGGGGTAATGATCGGTCGAGAGGCCTATACTAACCCGTACTTGTTGGCTGAAGTTGACCAACAAATCTATGGCAGTAAAAAATCTATTCGAAATCGAAAAATAATTGCTGAAGAGTTTATCCAATATGTGGATAATAAGCTCTCTCAAAATATCCGGCTTCAATCGATGACGCGGCATATTTTAGGACTATTTCATGGCATGCCGGGGGCGCGACAATTTAGGCGGCATATTAGCGAAAATGCCCATAAACCTAATGCAACCATTGATGTGTTAATCGATGCATTAGCGAAAACAACAGGACAGACTGATTTATGAGTAACAAAAGCAAACTAGACCAACTGAAAGAAATCACTACTGTAGTTGCTGATACGGGCGACTTTGATGCGATTGCCCAGTATGCACCTGAAGATGCAACCACTAACCCTTCTCTTTTGCTTAAGGCAGCGCAAATGCCAGCTTATCGTGATCTAGTTGAGGAGGTTATTCAATCGGTGACTACCGGCAAGCTGTCGTCAAAGGAACAGCTTGATGACTGTATGGATCGTTTGGCGGTTCGCTTTGGTGAAAAGATTTTGCAAACCATTCCGGGGCGCGTTTCTACTGAGGTGGATGCCCACCTGTCGTTTGATACGCAAGCCTCGATTGCTAGGGCGCGTCGATTGATTGAGCTCTATGAGCAAGCCGGTATCGATAAGAGCCGTGTGCTAATTAAAATGGCGTCGACTTGGGAAGGTATTCGCGCGGCGGAGCAACTAGAGAAAGAAGGCATCAACTGTAACCTAACACTGCTGTTTAGTTTTACCCAAGCGGCGGCGGCAGCTGATGCGGGTGCTTTTCTTATTTCACCCTTTGTGGGTCGTATTTTGGATTGGTACAAAGCCAATACCGGTCTTAATGATTATAAGCCGGAGGATGATCCCGGTGTTCAGTCGGTAACACGGATTTATAATTACTATAAGCAAAGCGGATATAACACCATTGTGATGGGCGCTAGCTTTAGAAATACTGAAGAAATCACTGAATTAGCTGGCTGTGACCGCTTAACCATTAGCCCGCAGCTTTTATCTGAGCTCGGTGAAGACTATGGCACCTTGACCCGCAAGCTTGACCCTAATAATACCGGCAAAAGAATTAGCTATTCTCAGGGTGGTGAGAAGAAGTATAGATTCGAGCTTAATGAAGATGCGATGGCCACCGAAAAGTTGGCTGAAGGTATTCGCGGCTTTGTTAAGGACCAAAATAAATTGGAAACTTGGCTTCGAGATATCACTTAATGCTTGGCAAGCTTAAGCAACTGTTCTCTAAAAAACAGGAGCAGTCAGATCAGGAAAAGGTTGCTGAAGAGCATTTGGCAACAGCCGCCTTGCTGATCGAGGTGATGGTGATTGATGGCCATATGGATGACCAAGAACTGCAATCGATTAGCGCTACCCTTTGCGCTATTCTTGGGCTTGCTGAGTATCAGGTCGATGAACTAATAACCTTATCAAAGGCTGAGGTTGAAGATGCTACGTCACTGTATCAGTTTACCAAGCAGATTAATGATCACTACGACTTAGAGGGTAAGCTTCAGTTGCTAACGTCTATGTGGAAAGTGGCCTATGCTGATGGCGAATTGGATAAGCATGAAGAAAATATTATTCGACGGGTTGCCGATTTATTGCATATACGCCATAGCGAGTATATTCGCTGTAAGTTAGACGCGAAACAGGTTTAGATGGGTTCTAAACCTGAATCCACATCGGCATTCTGTGCGCGATGACGCAAATAATGATCCATTAGTGTAATGGCTAGCATGGCCTCAGCAATGGGCACAGCTCTTATCCCTACACAGGGATCATGTCGCCCTTTGGTAACCACCTCGGCCGGGTTACCCTGCTTATCAATCGATTGACCCGGCAGACGAATACTCGAGGTCGGCTTGATGGCTAAATGGGCTACAATATCTTGACCTGATGAAATCCCGCCCAGCACACCACCGGAGTTATTCGACAGAAAACCCTTTGGTGAAATTTCATCGCGATGTTCGGTACCCTTTTGCGATACCACATCAAAGCCCGCACCTAGCTCTACCCCTTTAACGGCATTAATACCCATCAGGGCATAGGCTATATCGGCATCGAGACGATCAAATACGGGCTCACCAAGGCCGACAGGCATATTGCGTGCTTCTACGGTGACTTTTGCACCCACAGAGTTACCCTCTTTGCCCAGTGCCTGCATATAGGTTTCTAAGTCAGCTACCTTATCGGCATCAGGGAAAAAGAATGGGTTGGTCTCAATCACATCGCGATCGAAGTTTTCGGGCACTACAGGGCCTAGCTGGGAAACATAGCCAAAGATATCAATGCCCAACTGTTGTTTTAGGTATTTTTTGGCAATCGCTCCAGCGGCTACTCGCATCGCTGTTTCGCGCGCTGAGCTACGACCACCTCCGCGATAATCACGCTCACCATACTTTTGATGATAGGTGTAATCCGCATGGGAGGGTCGGAATAGGTCTTTAATATTGCCGTAGTCTTTGGACTTTTGATCTTTATTATTAATGATCATACCAATCGCGGTACCCGTGGTTTTACCCTCAAAGACACCCGAAAGAATTTGCACCTCGTCATCTTCTTTGCGCTGAGTGGTGTATCTGGATTGACCGGGCCTGCGACGATCAAGATCGGGCTGAAGATCTGCGGCACTAATTTCTAGCCCTGGAGGGCAGCCATCTACAATACAACCGATAGCAGGCCCATGGCTTTCGCCAAAGCTGGTGACGGTAAATAATTTTCCAATAGTATTGCCGGCCATAAGATTCTCAGCATGATTAATTGATTAAAGGCAAGATTATACGCAAATTAACCTGGCTTGTGCATAGGCAGATGCTTATTTATTCATCCATACAAAGTCCAAAGCAGTCGGCATATTGGCGCAATTGGGTATGAGTTAAGACAAATACGCCGCCATCCCCTTGGGTAAATTCGAGCCAAGTAAAGGGTACCTGTGGAAATGCTTTTTCTAGGGCAACTGAGGAGTTACCTACTTCAACAATCAAAACACCCTGCTCTGTTAAATAACTGGCCGCTTCACGCAGAAGTCGACGGGTAAAATCGAGCCCATCATCGCCTGAGGCGAGTGCCAAATCGGGTTCATGAGCATATTCATCTGGCATCTGGGCTAGATCATCAGCATCCACATAGGGTGGGTTACTAACAATCAGATCAAAGCTGTTTTGTTCACTGACATCAAATGCGGCAAATAAGTCGGATTGAATGGTGCTCACCCGCTGATTTAATTGATGTTGATTAATATTGATAGTCGTTACTTCTAGCGCCTCAGCAGAAATATCACTCAGTACCACTTGAGCCTTTCCAAAGGCGTAGGCGCAGGCGATACCGATACAGCCACTACCGGTACAAAGGTCGAGAATTTTCTTTGGTGTTTCAGTGCACCAGGGTTGAAACTGATTGTAAATAAGCTCGGCAATGGGTGAGCGAGGTATGATCACTCTTTCATCCACATAAAAAGGCAAGGTACAAAACCACGCTTGCTGGGTGATATAGGGTGCGGGAATACGCTTATCAATCCGCTGCTGATACAGTGCTTTTATTTTTTCCTGATCGTCTTTTGAGACTGCATTATCCAGCAATGAGCGATCGGCATCGGGCGGCAAATCCAACACATGGGACAAAAGGTATACAGCCTCATCCCAAGCATTATCGGTGCCGTGTCCGAAATAAATAGGGTTTGTCTCGAACAGGGTTTGACCATATTCAAGCAGTTCGCCAATGGTTTTTGTGTTTATTGCCACCTTTTTTCCTCGTTGGCTTAAATTTATTGGACTATTTTACCCTTCTCGCTAGCAATGGTCTGTAGTTTATTAGAAAATGTACCTGCAGTATCCAATAAAAAGAGGGTAAATCATGAGAGATGAATATCTAAAAATAATACAAAGCACTGGAGAAGATGTTAATCGCCCTGGCCTATTAGATACTCCAGATCGTGCTGCCAAGGCTTTTGAGTATCTTACCAGCGGCTATCATATGGATCTTAAGCAAGTCATCAATGGTGCGCTTTTTCCCTCTGATTCTGAAGAAATGGTGATTGTTAAAGATATTGAGCTTTTTTCTCTTTGCGAACATCACCTCTTACCTTTTATCGGCAAATGCCATGTGGCGTATATCCCCAGTGGGCAAGTGATTGGTTTATCCAAGGTGGCACGTATCGTTGATATGTTTGCCCGTCGACTACAAATCCAAGAAGCACTGGCTCAGCAAGTTGCCTCGACTATTCAGGAGGCCACCAATGCCCGTGGCGTGGGTGTTATTGTTGAAGCGAAACATATGTGCATGATGATGCGCGGTGTTGAGAAACAAAACTCTTCTATGAAAACTTCCGCTATGTTGGGCACATTCCGCAAAGATCAAGCGACTAGAACTGAATTTTTAGCGTTGTTGAACGATCAGTAATAGGCTTTTGTAAGAAATTCAGCCGATAATACTATGGTTGAAATAGCTGCTGAGCCTTGTCTGCAACAGATTCGGCTTGATCTTCCAAGTGAAGATGATGGGAACCAGGCATAGATATAACCTGAATATGCGGCACCCACTCTTTGAGCTGGGGTTGAATCGGTCCCTGCAGTAAACCACTTTGCGCTTGTATCAACATGATTGGGCATTTAATTGAGGTAAAAAAACTCTGGCATTGCTCTTTGGTAAACGTCACCATTGAGGTAGCTTTTAAACGCTGATCATTGCGCCAACAATATTTGCCATTTATTTCTTCAACACCACGCTGGGCCAGAATAATTGCAGCTTCTTTTTGCAAAGGCACAAAGCCATTGACTCTGGCTTTAACCGCATCTTCAAAAGAATTAAACGCTGTAGGCTGAATGGTTTTAAAACGCTTTTTATCTGTTATTGCTTTAGCCAGTTGAGAGGCTGCATTGGCCGGTTTATTGGGAATAGGAAAATAACTATCAATAAGCAGACATTGGCTAACTAGATCTGGAAAGGTGCCGGCGAACAGAGCAGATACGATAGCCCCTCGAGAGTGACCTAGAAGCGCGAAACGATCCCAGCCCATCTGCTCCGAGATTGCCAATACATCAGCAACATCCTGCCAAATATCGTATCCAGAATCTGCTGAACGATCACCACTTTGACTATGACCGGCCATATCTACGGCAATAACATGCATACCATCTAAATGGGGCAACATCTGATCAAAGCTATTGGCATTATCTAACCAACCATGAAGTGCAATAACAGGCAAACCTGAAGAATCGCCCCACTCTTTGGCGGCCAAACGCACTGCGTTGGATTCAAAAGTGCGTTGTTGTTTAAACTCAATCGACATGATAGTTCCAATTTAAAGTTGCCATACCTTTATACGCATAATCCAAAGTTAGCGATGCTAAGCTGGCAGTTGCCATTGTTACGCTATTATTACCCGTTAAATAATCTATCCAATAATCTAATAATGGCAGATGTCCGACCATTAGTATTTTTTTATTGTCAAAGGTCTGAATTTGTTGCTCAACTAAATTAACACTTGAGTCTGGGAGAAGAAAATCAACGATCCGAACATCACAGTCTATCTCAGTATTGCCCATGAACAACTTGGTTGTCTCTAGTGCCCGCTTTAATGGACTTGTCAAAACCAGCTCGATACCGTTTATATTCTGACGGTAGGTTTTAGCCATTTTTATGACTTGTTGTTTGCCGTTCGCTGTAAGCTGTCTAGCACTATCTGGCGAACTAAACTCGGCTTCGCCATGACGCAATAGTATTAGCTCCATGGCCTGTCAGCCTACTTGTTTGAAATTAATTAGCGTCTTTTTTACTGGCACTATCACCGGCTGTGAATGAGGGTATATCTTCATCACTTACATCTAAATCTGTCTCGGCTTCAACAAATTCTACATCTTCAACTTCTTCAGTTGCTGCAACAGAATAACCTTCTGATGGATCGAGAGCTGGCCATTCATCAAAAGGGAATGGCTTATCATTACTATTAAAGGTAAGGAACATAATGGCTTGATACACCCATTTTCCTAGACCCTGCCCTAAATTGCGAAGGTTCTCATTATCTCTACCAAAGATTAAGACAAGAGCAAACTGCACTATAACCACAAGACTGACCAATAGACGAGCAGCCATAACCAATAGTGCAAATAGCACCATATAAGCCAATCTAATCCATGTATCTATATTTGTTAGGGACATATTTCCTTTAATCATTTGCTTTCACCGTAAATTCAACATCTGTGTTTTGTTCTGCCAACATCATGGCTTTTAATGAATCCACAATCGAGAGACCCTCGAACATGGTTAAGTATAGACCGGAAGCCAATGGCATATAAATACCTAATTGTTCCGATTTTTGTTTTACTAATTTAGTAGTATTTACACCCTCGGCTACCTGACCTACAGAGGCAATGGCCTGATCCAATGTCTCCCCGCGGCCCAAGGCTGTGCCGATACGAAAATTTCTACTTAAAGGTGATGTACAGGTAACATAAAGATCACCTACACCACTTAAACCTAAAAAGGTTAAGGGATTTGCACCTAATTGTGCGGCAAAGCGGCTCATCTCGGCAAGACTTCGGGTAAGCACAACGCTTTTAGTATTTTGCCCGGCATTCATTGATTCGGCTATACCTGCGACTATGGCATAAATATTTTTCAACGCTCCCGCCAGCTCAACGCCATAGCGATCATGGTTGGCGTAAACCCGAAAATAATTAGACGCTAACAGCTGTTGTACTCTGGCACATAGTGTTTCTGACTCACTGGCAATCACTGTGGCTGTAATTTGGAACTGGGCAATTTCTGCCGCTAGGTTAGGACCGCTGATCACACCCACCTCACATTGAGGAATTTCTTCTTCAAGAATCTGGCTTGGTAGCATAAAGCTATCAGCTTCAATACCTTTTGCGGTACTAATAAGTAAAGCGTCTGAGGATAAAAGATCCTTTGCTTTGCGTGCTAACTGTCTGAAAGAACTGCTGGGAACCGCAAAAAATACCACGTCAGCCTGATTAAGCGCTTCGCTTAAATCGGTGGTGATATTGAGTGATTTATTAAGCTGATAGCCGGGGAGATAAGATTTATTTTCTCCGGTTTCTATAATTTGCTGACGACTTTCTTCACTGCGCATCCACAGAGTCACTGAATAGTTATTCTCAGCTACCATATTGGCAATGGCAGTACCAAAACTGCCCCCACCCAACACTGCTATTTTTAGCTTATTTGTATTTTCCAAATGAGACTGCTCCAACTCGTTCCTTGGCTTTAAGCACTGGCATTATAGGTACTGACGACAATGATGTCAGCCACATTAAAACAAAAAAGCGCTCTGTTTAGAGCGCCTTTTGGTTTGTGGCTATTTTATTGGAACATTAGCTTATTGAGTTCCTGCACAAACTGCGCCGGATTCTCAAGCTGCCTACCCGCTGATAACGCCGCCTGATCAAACAAAACTGAGGCTAAACGCCCAGCATTGTCGTCATCTTTTTCATCTGCCAACTTAGACACTAAAGGGTGTTCCATATTAAGCTCTAATATAGGCTTCGACTCAGGCACTGCCTGACCTGCAGCCTGCATAATTTTGCGCATCTGCTCACCCATATCATTTTGCCCAACCACCAAACAGGCCGGTGATGTAGTCAAACGACTGGTGCTTTTCACCTCTTCCACCTTGTCATCTAGCAGAGTTTTTACACGCTCAAGCAACTTGTCATCCGCCTTTTGATCTGCCTTTTTGGCTTTTGATTTAGTTTTCTTGTCAGCATTATCATCGTCACCAATAATACTGCTTAGATCAAGATCGCCACGAGCAACATCTTGGAATGATTTGCCATCGAACTCTGTCAAATAACCCATCATCCACTCATCAATTCGATCCGACATTAGAAGTACTTCAATACCATGCTTGCGGAATACTTCTAAGTAGGGGCTATTGGCCACTACCGAATGACTGTCGCCGGTGACATAGTAGATTTTATCTTGGCCCTCTTTCATGCGCTCGATATAGTCAGCTAGGCTGACAGTTGGATCTGTTCCCTCACTGGTTGAGCTGGCAAATCGAAACAACTTAGCAATTTTTTCTCGATTCCCGTTATCCTCGCTTGGCCCTTCTTTAAGAACGGCACCAAACTGATTCCAAAAAGTGGCATACTTTTCTGGCTCACTTTTAGCCATCTTAGTCAGCATATCCAAAATACGTTTGGTTAATGCTGAACGAATGCTATCGACCATGGGTGTGCTTTGAAGAATCTCACGAGACACATTGAGCGGAAGATCGGCACTGTCCAATACGCCTTTCACAAAGCGCAGGTACATGGGCAAAAACTGCTCGGCATCATCCATAATAAAGGTGCGCTTGATATACAATTTTAAGCCGCGCGCTGCTTCTCGCTGGTATAGATCCATCGGTGCCATACCGGGGATATAAAGTAAGCTGGTGTACTCGTGCTTACCCTCGACTCGGTTATGACTCCAAGTTAATGGCTCGGCAAAATCATGGGAAATATGGCGATAGAATTCATTGTATTCATCATCGCTAACCTCACTTCTCGATTTTGTCCATAACGCCTTAGCATCGTTAATTGCTTCCCACTCTGGAGTCTCATTTTTAGCTTCATCGCCCTCTTCTGCCGGTGGCTGAACCTTTTCCATTTGCACTGGAATAGCAATATGATCAGAGTACTTTTTGATAATACTGCGCAGACGCCAGTTATTGGCAAATTCATGCTCATCGTCTTTTAGAATGAGTTTAATAAGGGTTCCACGCTCTGCTTTTTTAATGGTTTCAACCTGAAAATCGGCTTCACCCTCACAAGTCCAACGTACCGCCTCATCAGCTTTGGCACCGGCGCGACGGGTTTCAACAATAACCTGCTTGGCGACAATAAAGGATGAATAAAAACCCACACCAAACTGACCGATTAATTGTGAGTCTTTCTTTTGGTCACCGGTTAGATTTTTAAGAAATTCGGAGGTGCCTGATTTGGCAATAGTTCCAAGATTGGCAATCACCTCATCTTTAGACATACCTATACCATTGTCAGAGATCTCAATGGTTTTTGCCTCTTCATCGACGCCAATTCGGATTCTAAGGTCGCCATCACTTTCGTATAGCGCACTGTTTTCTAAGGCCTCAACCCGCAACTTATCGGTTGCATCCGAGGCATTAGAAATTAATTCGCGTAAAAATATCTCTTTATTAGAATATAAAGAGTGAATCATCAAATGAAGCAGTTGTTTTGCTTCAGTTTGAAACCCCATAGTTTCTGCTTTGCTTTTTGACTTTGTTGTCATTTCTGCCATTTCTCCTAGTTAACTCATTATGTTTGGCAATTTTTTGCCTCTGTTTACAAGGTGCGGGCAAAAAACCAAATTTCAAGTATCCGCTAGTGCAGAAATGACAGATTCTCTAAAACAATCAAGCCAGACTATCGTCAGCCACAAAGTATTTGGGATCTTCAATCACATTAACCTCTACTAAATTACCGGCTTTGGTTAATAACCTGCGACATTCTTCACTGAGGTGAACTAAATGCAGGTTTTTCCCCGCTTTTAGATAGCGTTCCGCTAGTGTATCGATAGCCTCTAGACCTGAGTGGTCGGCTACTCTAGAGCGAGCAAAATCAATGACTACATCGTTGTTATCCTGTTTTGGATCAAAGCGCTCTAGAAATGAGGTCACTGAGCCAAAAAACAGGGGTCCTGTAACCGCATAAACCGTTGAGCCCTTGTGGTCTTCACGAGCTTCGATTCGAATATATTTAGCATGCTGCCAGGCAAATACTAGAGCAGAAACAATTACACCCACTACCACCGCTACCGCCAAATCTGTGGCCACAGTGACACCAGAAACTAATACTAGAATCAGCGCATCACTTTTGGGTATCTTGCCAATAATTCTGAAGCTCGACCATTCAAAGGTGCCTATCACCACAATAAACATCACACCAATTAGAGCAGCTAATGGAATTTGTTCAATTAACGGAGAAGCAACCAATATAAATAACAATAGGAATAATGCGGCACTGATGCCAGACAGACGGCCACGACCACCGGAGTTCACATTAATCATACTCTGACCGATCATGGCACAGCCGCCCATACCGCCAAAGAATCCTGTTACCGTATTGGCAACTCCTTGTCCGATACATTCTTTATTACCTCGACCACGAGTTTCGGTGATTTCATCAATAAGGCGCAATGTCAGTAATGACTCAATTAACCCAATAGCCGCTAAAATAATGGCGTAAGGCAAAATAATCATCAGCGTTTCAAAGGTAAATGGCACCATTGGAATGTGGAAAGAAGGAAAACCGCCGCTTATTGAAGCCACATCACCCACTACTTTGGTGTCTAAATCAAAACCCAAGACTAAGCCGGTAACCACCAGAATTGCCGCCAAGGATGAAGGGATAACCTTGGTTATTTTGGGTAAAAAATAAATAATCAGCATGGTTAGGAACACCAACCCAAGCAACATATTCAGCGCACTGCCCTGTAACCATGCTACGTCGACAATGGTGTCCTGCATAAAGGTACCATCAAGCCAGCCGGGCTGCCCTGCTTCCCCAAATTGACCGAGTTGTGCCAGAAAAATAACAATCGCTAAACCATTAACAAAGCCTAGCATCACAGGGTGAGGCACCATGCGGATAAATTTACCTAATTTGAATACTCCCGCAGCGATTTGCAGAATACCCATAAGCACCACGGTGATAAATAGATACTCGACCCCATGCTGTGCCACTAGAGATACCATAACTACTGCCAGAGCACCGGTAGCACCGCTAATCATACCAGGACGACCACCAATCACGGCTGTGATAAGGCCCACCATAAACGCCGCATAAAGCCCTACCAATGGCTCTACACCAGCAACAAAGGCAAATGCCACAGCTTCAGGGACCAAGGCTAATGCAACCGTTAAACCTGACAGCAGATCATTTCTGAATGTTGCAACTTTGCTTAATTGAAATTCAAACATTAATTTATCTTCTCTAAATGGGAGTTTATATACATTGCTCATGCGTGGGTTGATGAGCTTGGGGAATATCGTTATCTATTACCGCGACTATTTGATCCAGAGCGGTTACCGGAAAAATTTTTGCCACCATTGCGTTTACTGCCACCTGAACCCCAAGGTGATTGACCCGAGCGATCAGCTGATTTGCCTTTAGGGGCTGATTTTCTTTTTGAGGCAGAGATCCTTTTAGAGTCTCTACTAGCAGAATCTTTTGATTGATCCGTCTGATTTCTACCACCAGACTTGCGCTTACTGCCGGGCTTAGGGCCCTGACCGTAACCGGAACCATTGTTTCTAGTGGATTTTTTATGATGCCTGCTGTTATTGCCGGCACCTGTTTCACGATTAAGCGCTTTTCTCGGCTTTTTAGGCTTAACCTGTGCTCTTAGCGTGGTCTCTGGCACTGCATGTTTGGGTTCGTAGCCTTCGACCTCTTCACGGGGAAGTAGCTGCTGTATTAAACGCTCAATATCAGACAATAAATCAACTTCATCGGCACTCACTAAGGAGATCGCTTTGCCCGTTTGACCGGCACGACCGGTTCGACCGATACGGTGCACATAGTCCTCGGCTACATTAGGCAAATCAAAATTGACCACCTGAGGTAGCTGTTCGATATCTAGACCGCGCGCCGCGATATCTGTTGCCACTAAAATGCGAATTTCACCGGCTTTAAAACCCGCTAGCGCTTTGGTTCGAGCACCCTGACTTTTATTGCCATGAATAGCGGCGGCGACAATGCCCTCAGATTCTAAATGTTTGGTTAACTTGTTAGCACCATGTTTAGTTTTGGTGAATACCAGCGCCTGATCCCACTCACCGTCGTGAATTAAGCGCGTCAGTAACTGGGCTTTCTTTTTCTTATCTACTGGATGAATATGCTGAGTTACAGAGGCTGCTGTGGTGTTGCGCGGACTCACTGAAATTTCGATGGGCTTGCGCAATAGGCCTCGAGCAAGGTTGCGAATGTCATCAGAAAATGTCGCTGAAAATAGCAAATTCTGACGGCGGCGAGGCAGTAAATCAATAATCCGCTTAATATCGCGAATAAAGCCCATATCGAGCATGCGATCCGCTTCGTCTAGAACTAAAACTTGCAGATGATCAAATCTAACGGCATTTTGGCTATGAAGGTCCATTAGTCGACCCGGAGTAGCGACTAAAATATCAACACCTTTTCTTAGCTTCATCATCTGAGGATTGATTTTTACCCCGCCAAACACCACGGCGGAGGTCAATGATAGGTGTTTTGAATAGGTAGCGACACTTTCACCCACCTGAGCTGCCAATTCGCGGGTTGGTGTAAGAATTAAACAACGTGCCTGATTAGAACCCGCTCGTCGTCCACCACCTAAACGCTCTAAAATAGGCAGGGTAAAGCCGGCTGTTTTACCGGTACCCGTTTGCGCGGCTGCCATTAAATCGTGGCCACCTAATACAGCAGGTATGGCTTTTGCTTGTATGGGTGAGGGTTCACTATAACCCTGAGCCGTCACTGCTTTTAAAATAGGTGCGGATAAACCGAGATCTTTAAAGGTCATATATTAGTTACTTTAGAGTTAACGTCTAGTTTCGACAGTTTTGACGAGTTGATTAGCATTTTGTTGGTCTTTCTAAGGGCGCGAAGCTTACAGGTTCTGGGATTAAATTGCACTCTTAAACAGGTTTAAAATCACGATAAAAGTATGAAAAAAACCAAATCTATAAAGAAAAACTCGGTCACTGAATTTTTAAAACAAAAAAGCAGGTAGCCTGCTAAAACTCCCTGCTCTGGGTTTAGATACTAGAGAAACTAGTTATTTTGGATTTGATAATAATCCATTAGAATCTGAGCCACTTCGGGACGTGAAAATTCTGGTGGTGGTGCAATGCCCTCACCCAACATCTGACGTACCTTGGTACCTGATAAAAGAATAAAGTCTTCTTTGGTATGATCCTCGGCTTCATTCATCATTACCACCCGACCCAGCTTCTTGGAGAATGCGGTGTGGTCTGCATTAAAGATCTCAATTTCAAGTGCATCCTGTGGCACCTGATCATCAAAGATAGTTTGCGCATCAAAAGCACCATAATAATCACCCACACCGGCATGATCACGACCAACAATCAAATGGGTTGCACCCATATTCTGGCGAAATACTGCGTGTAATACCGCCTCTCTTGGCCCAGCATACAGCATATCGAAACCATAACCCGTGACCATGACCGAATTTTCAGGGAAGTAAAGATCAACCATCTTACGAATGCAATTATCACGAACATCAGCCGGAATATCTCCTGACTTTAACTTGCCTAACAGCATATGAATCACCACACCATCGGCATCCAATCGCTCCATCGCCATACGGCAAAGTTCTTCATGAGCTCGATGCATTGGATTGCGAGTTTGGAATGCCACAACCTTGTTCCAACCGCGTTGAACAATCTCTTCACGAATCTCTTCCGCGGTGCGGAAGGTATCAGGAAAGTCTGCTTGGAAATAGCTAAGGTTAAGCACTTCAATATTACCAGAAACCACAAAACGACCTAGATTTGTGAAAGTAGCAACCCCTGGATGCTCAGCATCTGTGGTACCAAAAATAGCCTCTGCCATAGTGTCAATCTGCTGATCAGACACTGATTCAATCGCCGCCACATCCATCACTGCCATAATTGGATTACCATCGGTATTGGGATCACGCAGAGCAATTCTACTCGCACCTTCAATGGCCGATACATCATGCGCCATATTTAATACAGGCACAGGCCAAAAAAGGCCATCTTCATTATACATAGTGGTCGAAACACTGAGTGCATCGGCAAGGTTCATATAGCCTTTAAGTGGATTGAAGTAACCTGCCCCTAACATCACCGCATTGGCAGCTGCCGCTGAATTTATCAGCAAACTAGGCAATGTCTCCGCTTCTGCTAGAAGTTGCTGTGCTCTATCTGCGCTTACAAGTCGAGGGTCTAGACTGTCTGAGCCATGGGGTTTAATCAATGGTGTTCTCCTTTGCCACTATCTATTTTGCCGATTGAAATTTATTGCCTATTTAACCAAAAACCCCCGCACTAAATAGGATGCGGGGGCTTTGATTTTGGTGGAGCTAAGCGGGATCGAACCGCTGACCTCAACACTGCCAGTGTTGCGCTCTCCCAGCTGAGCTATAGCCCCAAATTTGGAGGTCGCATGATAGGGATCAGGTGCCAGCAAGTCAAGCCTGATCATGCTCACAGGGTCTAACCTAATTGCTGGTAGGCCTTTTCCATTTTTTTAAGCTTTTTCTTGCCGATACCGCCAAGCAATTCTATTGCATAACGGAGTCTTGCTCTGGACATATCTGCGCCTATTAAGGCCATTGAGTCCATCACTGAAATTGAAGAACTACTGCCGGCAATAGCGATAAATAATGGCGCCAAGAAAGGCTTCATTTTAATATCCATGGCATCAGCTACTGACTTTAATTCATTAAAAATAGTCTCTCTCTGCCACTGCTGTATCGACTCTAGACGCCATAGTGAATACTGTAACACCTCTACTAGCTGATCCTGTTCAAAACCGGTATCCTGCAGGCTTTCTGCTGTGATAGGCAACATACCAGAAAGCAAATAACTGCCTAATGGGGCTATATCAGAGAGGGTTTCCATTCGCTGTTTGGCGAAAGGCAAAAATGCCAATAATGTGTCGCGATTAAGTGCCCACTCTTGGAGTCTATCGGCAAGCTCTTCATCAGATAATTCATCGCGAATCCATAGACCATTGAGCCAACTGAGTTTTTCAACATCAAATACAGGGCCACCCAAGGAAACTCGCTGAATATCAAACTCTGCCATCATTTCATCAAGGGTAAATTTTTCACGCTCATCGGGCATCGACCAGCCCATGCGGCCAAGATAGTTAAGCAGAGCTTCTGGCAAATAACCCATGCGCTGATAATAAAGAATACTGGTGGGGTTCTTGCGTTTAGAGAGTTTACTCTTATCCACATTGCGCAATAGCGGAAGATGGCAAAAAATTGGCTGTTCCCAACCAAAATATTGGTAGAGAAGAATATGTTTGGGTGCAGAATTGATCCACTCTTCACCACGAATCACATGGCTGATTCCCATAAGATGGTCATCCACCACATTGGCTAGGTGATAGGTTGGCATGCCATCGGCCTTAAGAAGGATTTGCATATCGATCTGGGCCCAATCAATACTGATCTCGCCGCGCAACATATCATTAAATTTACATTGCCCTTCTCTGGGAACTTTCATTCTTACAACATAGGGCTCATTGTTATTTAGGCGCTGTGCAATTTCTTCTTCGGAAAGATTTTCACAGTGACCGTCATAGCCTAGCGGCTGTTTTTCTTGCATCTGGGTGGCGCGTAATTCATCCAGTCGTTTGGGCGTACAAAAACAACGAAAGGCATAACCTTTTTCGATAAGTTGATTGGCGTATTTGGCATAGATATCTGAGCGCTCACTCTGACGATAAGGGCCTTTTTCACCCCCTACATCAGGACCTTCATCCCAATTTAGACCCAACCATGATAGCGCATCCAGAATTGCCTTCTCAGACTCTGGGGTTGATCTTGTCTGATCAGTATCCTCAATACGCAGTAAAAATTGACCGCCCTGACTACGGGCAAACACCATATTAAACAGTGCTACATAGGCTGTGCCAACATGAGGATCACCTGTTGGAGAGGGGGCAATTCTTGTTCTGATCGTCATTTTCTTTCCAATCGTTATATTTTTGTCATTAAAGCACAGTGCGCGCGCGATAGAAGTTAATTATACGTTGTCTATTCTAGTTCTGTTACTAGAATTTTTTAACCGTTTTAAAAGTTAGGGGTAATAACTAATCTGGTATAAAGGTTATCAAAAAAAACCATAACCCAAAATGACCCTTTTTAGTGCAAATTTTCGTAATATGCGCAGCATTAATAACAATGCAATTAATTATGATTCATATTCATACCCAGCAGGCTTTAACATCCAAGAAAACGAGGTTTTAAGGAAAATTATGTCACATCAAGAGAAGATTTTTGTTGTTGTAAACCCCACAATTGACAAACAAGTAGCCCTTGATCGCGCTCTTATTACCTCTCAATTGATGACACCAAAGCCTGAAATTTGTGTTTTTGTTGCAGTGGATAGCAATACAGTTAATCTGGACGCAAGAAACCCTAATATTTATAGAGATACCGATTGGTTTGAACAACAAATTCACAAGCCACTGAGAGAGGCTGGCCTTAAATATCGAATCGAAATTTCATGGTCAAATGACTGGCAGGGTTCAATATTAGCCTCAGCAAAACATTTTGGTGCCACTCTGATTATGATTAGAGCTGGTAAACCCATCAAAAGTAGACGATTTATCTTTGCAGAATCGAAGTGGGAGCTGCTTAAAGAAGCCACCTGCCCTGTAGTTTTAGTTCGCGATGATGCGAAACCTCAACGAAAAGTTGTTTTGTCTGCCGTTAATTTTCAGGCCTCAAGGATTAACCAAGATATTTTAAATAAGAATATTCTAGAGAGAGGTATGTATTTGGCTGAGAGTTATGACGCCGACTTTCATGTGGTGAATGCCTACATCGACTCTTTACTTTATCCAGACCGCGGTAGACTCGCCAAGCAAACGGGGTTAAGCCAAAGCAATACCCATGTTGAGAAGGGTTATACCGACGAGGTGATCTCTAAAGTAGCTAAAAAAGTTGATGCCGATGTGGTGGTTATTGGAACTCTTGGACAAACTGGCTTAACCAAAACACGTCGCGGAAATACTGCGGAACGAGTAATCTCAGCGTTAGATGTGGATGTGGTAGTGGTTAACTCGGAATACTAATTAAAGGTGCAGGCTATTTGAATTAATAGCCTGCACTTCAATTACTGCTCAAAAACAACCGTCTTGTGGCCATGAACAATCACTCTATTCTCAAGATGATTGCGCAGAGCTCTCGCCAGAACCAAAGTTTCAACATCACGCCCCAATCGAACCAAGTCATCTTCACTATGACTGTGACCCACACGCACTACGTCCTGATCAATAATTGGCCCTTCATCTAAGTCTTCAGTCACATAGTGACTGGTTGCGCCCACGAGCTTAACCCCCCGCTCATAGGCTTTTGCGTAGGGATTAGCACCAATAAATGAAGGCAAGAAACTATGGTGGATATTAATCATCCGCCCTTTATATTTGGCACACATCTGTGGAGGAATAATCTGCATATAACGGGCTAATACCACGGTATCAGCGTTATAGGAATCAATGATCGATTCCATCTCAGCAAAGGCGGATGCCTTGTCATTGCGATCTACAGGAACATATTTAAAGGGAATATTGTGCCATTCGACCATTGATCGCAAGTTCTCATGATTTGAAATCACACAGCTAATGTCACAATCGAGTTCTTCGCTGTGCCATCTGTGAAGAAGATCAGCTAAACAGTGGGAGGCATGACTTGCCAATAGTACAACCTTTTGAGGTTGCTTGGAGTCATAAATCTCCCAACGCATATCATAGGCGGTGGCAAGCTCTGAAAATCTTTCTCGAAACTCATCCAAACTTATTGATAGTGAACTTGCCTTTAGTTCGTTGCGCATAAAAAACCAATCACTGTCTGGGTCAGCATGATAATTAGACTCCAACAGCCAACCATTGTGATCGGCAATAAACTGACTGACAGCGGCGACAATACCTACCTTATCAGGGCAGTGAATAATCAGTCTGTAGGTATGGTTATCAAGTTTACTCATATTATTGATGCTCTATGCAATGACTAAAGATATTGTCCAGTCTATCTGTAAAATATCAACCTATTATCCAATAACTAAGCAACTACTGCAAAGCCATGAAGGTTTTACACATAAGCAATAAAACTAAAATTTAAAACAAAATTACAACTTGGGGACTTTGAGGAAATGGTGGGCCGTGCTGGGCTCGAACCAGCGACCAATTGGTTAAAAGCCAACTGCTCTACCAACTGAGCTAACGGCCCTCAAAAGAGGTGCGTATAATACTCACCAACAGGATAAATTCAAGCACTATTTTGATATCTGGTAGGATCTTTTACACCAGCATCAATAAATCCTTGTTTTCTGAGTCTACAACTATCACAAACACCACAGGCAGCGCCTTCTTCATCAGCCTGATAACAAGAAACCGTTGCACTGTAATCGACACCACTTTTAATGCCAGCTTGAATGATTTGTCCCTTGGTCATATTAATTAAGGGCGTATGGATGGTTAATTTATTACCTTCCACGCCGGCTTTAGTAGCAAGATTAGCCATCTGCTCAAATGCTTTAATATACTCGGGACGGCAATCGGGGTAACCTGAGTAATCCACTGCATTAACGCCGACAAAAATATCGTTGGCACCAAGTACCTCGGCCCAACCCAGTGCAATTGACAAAAACACCGTATTGCGCGCTGGCACATAGGTAACAGGGATACCAGACGTTTCCTGCTCAGGAACTTCTATACTAGTATCAGTCAGGGCAGAACCGCCAATAGTGGCCAAATCTAAAGTTACTACTTTGTGCTGCTCTACATGCATAGAGTAAGAAACATTCTTGGCTGCTACTAACTCAGACCGATGTCTCTGACCATAGTCAAAACTCAAAGTGTAGCACTCATAGCCTTGCTGCTTGGCAATAGCAAGCACGGTAGATGAATCGAGCCCACCAGAAACTAATACAACTGCTTTTTTTAGCATAATCTAGCGCCCCTTCTCATCGCCCCAGATTACTTTATGAGCCTGTAACTGCATGCGAACTTTTAACTTGTCTTCTAAAATCCATTGCGCCAAAAGTGCAGGTGACAACTCACCTTGACTGGGTGAGAATAAGATTTCTGAGCCAGTGTCACGCAATCGAAGCTGATCGATCTGCATACAACTCCAATCATAATCTTTACGATCACAAATAACGAACTTAACCTCATCTTCTGGCTGAAGATAATTGATATTCTCATAGAGATTGCGACCTACTTCACCGGACCCAGGTGTTTTAAGGTCAACGATTTTTATCACGCGTGGATCAACATCCTTGGTAGACATTGCACCACTTGTTTCAAGGGAAACGCGATAACCAAGATCACAAAGCTGCTTTAGAAGCTCTATGCACTGGGGCTGAGCTAGTGGCTCACCTCCAGTGACCGTAATAAAGTCTGTCTCATAGATAGCGACAGTATCTAATATATCTTGGATAGCCATTTTTTCGCCGCCCTCAAAAGCATAGGCGGTATCACAATAGACACAGCGAAGGGGGCAACCCGTTAATCGTACAAAAACTGTTGGCAATCCAGTGGTAGTGGTTTCACCCTGTAAGGAGTGAAAAATCTCGGTAATTCGCAGTGAAAGGTTTTCCATAGAAATAAACTTATGCTAACGAAGCAAAGCCTTATAGACCTTCAGACTTTAGGTAAGCCTTTGCCTTGGCGCCGGCGCCGCCATTACTTTGCGCGGCTTCTTGCAATAATGCAACTGCTCGCTTGGTGTCACCCTGCTTATAGTAGAGCTTACCCAGCTTATAGCGGGCATCCATGGCTTTGTTATGATCGCTGTAGTTGTTGATCACAACTTCAAAAGATTCGACTGCGAGCTCTGCCTCAGCTCTAAATTCATAGATTTCACCCAACCAATAATGGGCATTGGCTGAATAGGGACTTTGCTCAAAGTTAAGGATATGATTTTTAAAGGCTTCAATTGCACCGTCAAAATCTCTCTCCTTCAGCAATTTGCTAGACGCTAGATAATCCGCCTCAATATCTTCTGGCGTGACAATCTTGGGAATTTCAACAGGCTCATTTTCCTGAACTGTTAATTGAGATTCAGGCACAACAAGGATACTGTTTTCAGCAACTGGAATTATTGCAGTATTTGATGACGCAATAGCAGTCAAGCGACGATCAATATCTAGGTAATCATCCATTTGTAACTGTTTGATCTGCTGCAACTGATAAGATAGTTCTTCAACCTGGCCGCGAAGCATTTTTACTTCATCTTTAAGTACCTGCATCTGATAGAACTGCTGGGCACGCTGAATATCGCTTGCGCTTGGCTTTTTCTTGGCATCAGAATAACTCGAGTCATTGAGCTCAACAACCGGAGAAAGTGGCTGCGCTAAAAGCTGCGAAGACAGCATAGCGGCAATCAGTAGATATTGTTTTTTCATATTTCACTGCACTAAAAAAATAACAGAGGGTGAGTATACCTCACCCCCTTTTTAAGCTTTTGAAGGTTGTGGCTATTTGAGCTCTACTCGACGATTTAAACGCCATGCTTCATCATCACTACCGTAAGCGGCAGCGCGCTCTTCACCGAAGCTAATCACTTCAATTCTATCACCAGCAACACCCTGCATTATCAAGAATTCTTTGACCGATGTGGCTCGACGCTCTCCGAGTGCCATATTGTACTCGCGCGTTCCACGCTCATCAGCATGGCCTTCTAGGCGCACTGAGCGAGAGTTTCCAACAAGAGCTACGGCGTGCTCAAGAAGATCTGCTCGTGACTCATCCGTCAACAAAGCCTTGTCAAAATCGAAATAAAACACTGTAGCTGTATCCGCTATCACTGGTACTACTTCAATGTCAGCTGATTCAACTTCAGCAGTTTTTACCACTGCATTATCAATATCAGTTGTATTGGATTCTGATTCATATACAGGCGAAGAACTACAGCCTGTTAGAACACTAATGGCTAGCAAAGATGCATATAAATTTATGCGGGTTTTCATGATTGTTAACTCCTTTGAGTAACGCTTATAAGTTTAAAGAAAAGGTTTTTAAAATAGTTTAACGTAAGAAAGGTGACCATGCAGGCTCCCTAACATCACCAATTTTTGCTGGCAGATTGTATTTTACACCAGCATCAACCGAAACTGCAGCAAGAATACCCCTATCATTATACTTAGTAGCATAAATCAGCATAGCACCGTTAGGTGCAACAGAAGGGGATTCGTCCAATGTGGTTTCTGTTAATTCTATCAGCCGTCTGGTTTTAAGATCTAGCGCTGCAATATGGAACACATTTGATGAGCGATGAACCATTACCAGGGTGCGACCATCAGGGGCTATACTAGCCCTTGCATTATAGTTGCCTTGGAAAGTTATCCTCTTAACCGAGCGGTCCGCTAACTTAAGTTTGTATATTTGCGGCGTACCACCCCTATCCGAAGTGAATAAAATATGTTTCCCATCAGGCATCCATGTGGGCTCTGTATCAATGGCAAAATGTCGGGTTAACCTTGTTAATTCTCCGGACTCTAAATCAAGACTATATAACTCTGGATTACCATCTTTCGATAAAACCATGGCAAGTTTTGAACCGTCGGGAGACCATGACGGAGCACCATTAAGCCCTTTAAAGTCGGTCAGCTGTTCACGCGTTGCTGTCGCTAAATTTTGCTTAAAAATCGCTGGCCTTCCGGTTTCAAAGGATACATAAGCTAATGCTTTGCCATCAGGTGACCAATTGGGTGACATAATTGGCTGCTTTGACTCTAACATAAGACTCTCACGGGCACCGTCTGCATCGGCAACCTTAAGTCTGTAAGTAAAATCATCACCTTCTCTGATCACTGAAACATAGGCCAGCCGAGTAGAAAATGCGCCTCTGATACCAGTGATAGATCGATAAATTTTATCGCTGGCAGAGTGCGCTAGATCGCGAAGCTTGGTGGCTGAAGATCGCACCTTGTGGGTAAACTGGACTTTTTGAGAATCGATACTTAAAAGACTAAACTCCAACTCATAACGACCATCAGTTAAGACTGATAGTGATCCTACGACCAAATATTCTGCACCAAGTAGGCGCCAGTCTCGAAAATAAACATCGGTAGCATTTGATGGAAATGCCAACATATCCTCACGAGGAATTAATCCAAACAAACCGCTTCGCCGCAAATCGGACTCAACAATATCAATAATATCTTCGTTAACTTTTAAACCGTTGAGATCAAATGGCGACAAGGCTATCACTGTAGGCTGATCATTGCCCTCGGTTACTCTTATTACTAATTCAGCATAGCCACTGTTAGAAACTAACAACGCTATAAGCAGGACTACAACCTGTCTTAGAATTATCATTCGTTTAATCAAAAACACAATTTATAGCCTTAAATCTTCTGGGTTAAATACAATTTTTAAACTGCGAAAATACTGTTCAAAAATTCTTGGTTCTAACTTCTGCAGATCAGAGAATGGCTGAGCTTTTCGAACAGCCTGCTCCACCGACAAATCAAAAGCAGGATCGCCACTGGATTCTAAAATCTTTACACCAACTATTCGACCCGTAGGAACCAGTCTAAGTTCAATTAAAGTTTCCATATCTCGCCGCGCACTTTTAGGGCGATTCCATTGTTGTGAAATTTGCCCCTGAATCAACTGCAAATAACTATTAGCCGCTTGCTCATCTTCCTTTGCCATAATAAGCTCTTGCTCTTTTCGCAACTGCTCTGCTTTTTCTGCCTCTTTTCGAGCTCGCTCCTCATCAAGCTTGCGCTGCTTTTCTTCTCGAGCCTTACGAATCCTCTCTGCCTCTTGCTGATCTTTCAATAACTTGGCGCTTCTTTGTACCTGTAATTTCTGCTCAGCCAGTCTCTTTTGTTTAGCTCTTAGCTTTTCAATTTCACGTTGCTTTGCAACTTTATTAATGGAAGTTGCGGCTTTAGGCTTTTTAACCGGCTTCTGTTTTGGCGCAAGCTCAATCAGTTGTGCTTGGATATATTGCGGCTGAACAACAGTGTTTTTTGTTTCTGGCTCCCAATTTGCTAACACAACAGCGATTACAACCCCATGGAAGGCAATGCTGGCTATTGCTGCGACAAAATAACTAGTCCTTGCGCCCATCATCTGGATTTTGACGGCTCTGTCACTAAACCTACTGAGGGTGCCCCTGCAAGCTGTAACTGACTCATCAAATCAACAACAGAGCCATAATCAACCTTTGAGTCTCCCCAAACTAAAACAGGTGTATTTGGTTTTTGTCGCAAAACCTTCGCAACACGATCTTTTATAAAAGACAGACTATTAGCTATATTGGTGCCATCTTCATCAATCCAGTAGGTGCCGTCAGCTTTAATAGACACAATCAAGGGCTCTAACTTTTGCTTATCCATTGGCGCTGAATTTGCTACGGGGAGATCAACTTTAACCCCTTGCATCAGCAATGGCGCTGTCACCATAAAAACAACAAGCAACACTAGGGTAACATCAATGTAAGGCACTACATTGATTTCGGCTACTAACCTGCGTTTGGCCCGTTTATTTTTCACTCTAAGTCTCTTTTTTACTCTTAGCTTGAATGCACTTGTCGATGCAATATACTGGAAAATTCATCAGCAAATGTTTCATAACAAGCGTTTATAGTTTCTACTTTGGCGGCATATCGATTGTATGCCAGAACCGCTGGAATAGCGGCAAAAAGTCCCATTGCCGTAGCAATAAGAGCTTCAGAAATACCCGGCGCCACGGTGGCAAGGGTGGCCTGCTGAACCATTGCAAGACCACGAAATGAATTCATTATTCCCCACACGGTTCCAAATAAACCAATGTAGGGACTGACAGATGCAACACTGGCAAGGAAAGGTAGATTGGCACTTAACTTTTCCTCCTCTCTTGATAGAGCAACACGCATAGCACGATCGGTACCTTCCATTACAGCATCAGGATCTGCTCCATCGCCTTGAGTTAGGCGAGTAAACTCTCTAAACCCTGCGCGAAAAACATTTTCAATACCATGCCCACCGCCGTTTTCTTGAGCTGACTCTGAATGCTCTCGATAAAGATTATTCAAGTCCACACCAGACCAAAAAGTATCCTCAAAAATTTTAAATTCACGCTCAGCATTGCGTAGATAAATGCCGCGTTGAACAATCATAATCCAAGAAATAACTGATGCGATAAATAAGATAGCCATCACCAGCTGAACTAGCAAACTCGCATCAAGTATTAACGAAAGGATTGATAGGTTTTCTTCACTCACTATTTAACTCCGGTTTAACAGACGTAATTTTTTAGGGTTTGGTAAATTTCCACTGGCATAGCCTGAGGCCGCTTGGTTTTATTATTAATACATGCAATTTTGACCTTCGCTTTAACCAAAAGATCCCCATTTCTAAAAATATTTTGTTGCATCTCAAAGCTTACTTTGGATAACTTGATTAAATTGGCCGAAATATCAAGAATATCATCTAAAACAGCGGGCTTTTGATAGACCAACTCAACACTGCGAACCACAAACTGCAAGCCATCAAACAGCGCTGGCTTATTGTATCCGAGACTGCGTAAAAATTCGGTTCTCGCACGCTCCATATACTTTAGGTAATTCGCATAAAAGACAATGCCACCGGCATCAGTATCTTCAACATATACTCGTGCCTGATGACTAAATGGCTCGGAATTTTTATTCACTAAGGCCATCCAATTGTTCCTGAAGACGCTTGGGGCTTGCAAGACCAAAATGCTCATAGGCCATTCGAGTCGCTATGCGCCCTCTAGAGGTACGCATTAAAAAACCCTGCTGAATAAGGTAGGGTTCCAACACATCTTCAATGGTTCCACGCTCTTCGCTAATCGCGGCAGCCAAACTATCTACCCCAGCTGGACCACCATCAAACTTTTCAATCAGAGTTAATAAAAGTCGTCGATCAAGATGATCAAAACCATTTTTATCGACATTCAACATATTGAGCGCGGAGTCGGCAATCTCTGCGGTTACTTTGCCATCCGCTTTTACTTCGGCATAGTCTCTCACACGTCTCAATAGTCGGTTAGCAATTCGAGGGGTGCCTCTGGAGCGACGGGCAATCTCTTTTGCTCCCGCATCATCAATGGGAACATTTAAAATAGTGCCGGCGCGGGCGACAATTTTGGAAAGATCATCGATCGAATAAAACTCTAGACGCTGCACTATGCCAAAACGATCTCGTAGCGGGGATGTTAAGAGTCCAGCTCTGGTAGTAGCGCCCACTAGGGTAAAGGGCGGAAGATCTAACTTTATTGATCTTGCAGCTGGCCCCTCCCCGATGACTATATCTAATTGATAATCTTCTAGTGCTGGGTAGAGTATTTCCTCAACCACTGGACTCAGACGGTGAATTTCATCGATAAATAGCACATCACCCTCTTCCAAATTAGTCAGCAAGGCTGCGAGGTCACCGGCTTTTTCAAGCACGGGCCCCGAGGTGGTTTTAAGGTCTACTTCCATTTCATTAGCGATAATATGTGCAAGGGTTGTTTTACCTAATCCTGGAGGGCCAAAAACCAAACAATGATCAAGCGGTTCGCTTCGCTTTCGGGCTGCTTCAATAAAAATCTGCAACTGCTCTTTTACGACGGGTTGACCTACATAATCGACAAGCGTTACTGGCCTTAGAGCGCGATCAAAACGCTCCTCTGTAGGAGTTCCTGCTGATGAAATAAGTCGATCTGGTTCTATCATGTTTCACTGTCTCAAATTAGTCGTTAAGCATACATGCCTGAGGGTAAATTTCCACTAGTAGAACAACCAAGAAATGGCCTTTTTACACCATGGATTTTAATGCAGCGCGAATCAACTCTTCCGCATTGGTAATATGCTCACCAGCAACTCTGTTGACCATTTTTGCCGCATCCTGTGGTTTATAACCTAAGGCAGTAAGTGCACTTTCCGCCTCTAAACTAATATCTTGAGTCACTTCTTCTATAATTTCTTTAGAACTGTCACCAGTAATCTTCGCGATCTTATCGCGCATTTCAATAAGCAATCTTTCAGCGGTTTTTTTACCTACTCCCGGTATCTTAACAAGGGTTGTAACCTCATCTAACTGAACACAGCGCGAAAATTCTTTTACTGACATACCCGAAAGTATAGCCAGTGCCATCTTGGGCCCCACCCCATTCACTTTAATTAAATGCCTAAATAACAAACGCTCATCAAGTTGACTAAAACCATAGAGCTGCTGAGCATCTTCACGAACCACAAAATGGGTATGTAAAGTCACCAATTCGCCAATATCAGGAATATCAAAAAAAGTATTCAAAGGCACTAAAACTTCATAACCCACCCCTTGAACATCCAGCAACAAATCTGGTGCCTGCTTGCTGAGCACTTTACCCTGTAATCTTCCTATCATAATCGTTTTACTTTCACTCTTGTTGAAGTGGTTTATTTTAATCGCCCGCGAGCAAAACCCTTTACCCCGGATTCAGACATTAACTTTTGACTACGCATACTGTGACCATGACATATTGCCACCGCAAGTGCATCTGCAGCATCCTCAGAAGGTGCAGACGGAAGCTTGAGCAGCGATGTAACCATCATCTGAACTTGCTTTTTATCTGCAGCACCAGTGCCAACTACAGCCGATTTAACACTGCGTGGCGAATACTCTGCTACAGATAATTTAGCATTGGTGCCAGCTAAAATAGCGGCCCCCCTAGCCTGCCCTAATTTTAGTGCGCCCTTTGGGTTAATAGAGAAAAAAACATCTTCTATACTCATAACCTCAGGCTTATATTCTTGTATAAGCTGACTCAATCCATCAAAAATCAACTGTAGTCGCTCAGGCAATAAACCCTCGGGCAAACGAATAATACCACTGGTGACATAGCTTATTGTGGCTCCGGACACATCAATAATGCCATAACCGGTGCGGCGCGACCCTGGATCTATTCCTATAACTCTTATCATTTGATGCTTACTAGGTTTTAATACATTAGTGTTGCAATCTAAACTGGTTGAGTCAACCACAAAAAAAGCCCTCAGCTATACTGAGGGCTTTTAAGTCCGAAAGGATGCGTCTTTAGAGGATTAATCGTCTTTTTTCGCCGTTTCTTCCTCTGCCGGAGCTTCCTCAGCTGGCGCTTCTTCGGCTGGTGCTTCTTCGGCTGGTGCTTCTTCCGCCGGTGCTTCTTCAGCCGGTGCTTCTTCAGCTGGCGCTTCTTCCGCCGGTGCTTCTTCAACTGGTGCTTCTTCAGCTACAGCTTCATCGGCTGGCGTCTCCTCAACAGGTGCCTCTGGCTCCTTTGGAGCAGGTGCTGGAACTACAGCTTTGATAAGTTTTTCAGCCAATAATATTTTTATCTTTTCATCGGCATTCACCCAATTTTTTTCGGCATCTTTAATCGCGTATCGACCTGAGCCTTTTTGATAAATTACATAGTCTTTGGTTTTTTTAATAACTTTCATCTTTTACCCCTTTATTGATTACTCGTTTAGGTTTGATATTTTAATTTTTTATACGTTTATAATTCGGCAACTAAGAAAGTTGCTCCATTATGTCATCAGATATATCTGCATTAGTATAAACATTTTGTACATCATCCAAATCTTCTAGGCTATCAATCATTCCTAGTAACTTTTCCGCAGCATCCTTTTCTAGTGGAACAGTAATATCGGCTAGCATTGTAACCTCGGCATGCACCGGTTCAAATCCTGCTTCTATTAACCCATCTTTGACCTGCAAAAAATCTTCAAAACTAGTTTCTACATCGAGTGAACCATCATCATGGCTCTTGATATCTTCAGCCCCAGACTCTAGAGCAGCATCCATTAGGGCATCCTCGTCTATGTCTGGACCATAGCTTATCTGGCCAATGCGATTAAACAGGTAGGCAACAGAACCATCAGTTCCGAGATTCCCTCCACGCTTGTCAAATGCGTGACGCACCTCACCAACCGTTCTATTGCGGTTATCTGTCATACATTCAACCAGAACAGCGATTCCACCTGGAGCATATCCCTCGTAGGTGATTTCATCATAGTTTTCACCCTCGCCAGCACCGGCACCACGAGCAATAGCCTTATCTATGGTGTCGCGCTTCATATTGGCGCCTAAAGCTTTATCAACCGCGGCTCTAAGTCTAGGATTATCCTCAGGGTTTGGTCCTCCGGCTTTTGCCGCCACAACCAACTCACGAATTATTTTGGTAAATATCTTACCGCGCTTGGCATCCTGTGCCGCCTTGCGGTGTTTTATATTGGCCCATTTACTATGACCTGCCATATGTTATCTCCAAAATATTTTCTAGCTTTCTTGTTTTTCTTTATTTCTCAATCTGATATTTAAATCTCGAAGCTGCGCTGCTTCGACTGTACCTGGTGCGTCAGTCATCAAACAGGCCGCTGACTGTGTTTTAGGGAATGCAATAACATCACGAATCGACTCTGCACCCACCATTAACATAATCAGACGATCTAAACCAAAGGCCAATCCGCCATGAGGAGGTGCACCATACTGAAGCGCATCAAGCAAGAATCCAAACTTTTCCTGCTGCTCAGCCTCATTAATACCTAACACATCGAAGACAACTGCTTGCATTTTTTGATCATGGATACGAATAGATCCACCCCCTAGCTCAACACCATTGAGTACCATATCGTAGGCTCGTGATAATGCTTCTGCAGGATTTTCTTTAAGTGTTTGAGCGTCACAGGAAGGTGCAGTAAATGGGTGATGTAATGGCGTTAATGCGCCACTATCGGTAGTTTCAAACATTGGGAAATCCACAACCCACATGGGTGCCCAGTCACAGGTATAAAGATTTAGATCCTCACCCACCTTACAACGAAGTGCCCCAAGAGCTTCAGAAACAACCGAAGACTTATCGGCACCAAAGAACACAATATCACCATTCTTTGCATCGAGACGCTGCATAATATTCATAGTGACTTCGTCACCGAGAAACTTAATAATCGGCGACTGAAGACCTTCAATACCATTTTCAATGGCATTTACTTTGATCCAAGCCAAACCTTTTGCCCCATAGATGCTGACAAACTTTGTATATTCATCAATTTGTTTGCGTGAAATTTCTGAACCACCGGGTACCTTTAATGCGGTAACACGGCAGGCTGGGTCATTGGCTGGTCCGGCAAATACTTTGAATTCAATATCTTTAAGTAGGTCTTTAATCTCTACCAACTCTAGGGGAATTCTGAGATCAGGCTTATCTGAACCATAACGATCCATCGCTTCGGCATAGGTCATACGCGGGAACTTATCGAATGTAACGCCTTTATACTCAGTGAAAATATTGCTAATCATGGTTTCGGTGATTGACATAATTTCTTCTTCACCAATAAACGATGCTTCGATATCAATCTGAGTAAATTCTGGCTGTCGATCTGCGCGTAGATCTTCATCCCTAAAGCACTTAGCAATTTGATAGTAGCGATCAAACCCTGCAACCATTAACAGTTGCTTAAATAACTGCGGCGACTGAGGCATGGCGAAGAATTGCCCGGGATGGGTTCGCGATGGAATCAAGTAATCACGGGCACCCTCTGGGGTGGCTCGCGTCATTATTGGGGTTTCGATATCTAAAAAACCATGCTCATCAAGGTAGTTGCGAATCGAATTGGTGATTTTTGAACGAAAACGCAGGCTATTTTGCATTTCGGTTCGACGCAAATCCATATAACGGTGCTTTAGACGAACATCTTCGCCTACAGTAATATGCTCATCCATTTGGAATGGTGGTGTAGCTGCACTATTTAGGATTTCAAGCTGGGTACCATAGACCTCAATTTCACCCGTAGCCATATTCGGGTTAACGGTAGCTTCGCTTCGCGCTCTTACCTTTCCTGTCACCTGAAGTACATATTCAGATCTAACACGATCAGCTTGCTCAAAGAAATCACCAGCATCTGGATCAAATACCACCTGAACAATACCCTCACGATCTCGCAAGTCTAAGAAAATAACGCCACCGTGATCGCGTCGGCGATCTACCCATCCATACAGGGTAACCTCTTGATCAAGATTTGCCTTAGTAACTAGGCCGCAATAGGTTGTACGTTGCATTTGTGTTTAATCCTTATTATCAATTTGGGTGCTTTATTTTCGCGCCTTTTTTTTGGCTCTTCAGTTATTTTGACTTGAGTCACCTGCTAAATTTTTCTTTATGTTTTGTATTACAAAATAAAAAGCGTTGCATTATACATCAGCTACCCAATCTGGCGAGTATCTAGATCCCGAAAATGCAGTGAACTATGGCAAATAGCTAAAATTAATAAAAGATAATGAAATTTATGTGATATTAATTATCTCAAACCACGGGATTTTAAGCGTTGGCGAAGATTTTCACAGCGAGCGCTTAACATATCAGGGTCATATTCATCTGCTGCAACCACCCCCCATATTGGGCTGGGCCAAGCCGGATCGGAATGATAGCGTGCAATATGATGAATATGCAGTTGCGGCACAACATTACCCAAAGCAGCAATATTGAGTTTATCTGGAGCAAACAGCTCGGTCATAGCCTGTGATAAAACACAGGACTCATGCAATAGTTGCTGCCTATCATCGGGCTCAAGCTGAAATATTTCGGTGACATTTTCTCGCTTAGGCACCAGAATCAACCAAGGGTAATTGGCATCGCGACTAATGAGCAGTAAACATAATTCAAACTGGCCAACTAACAGACAGTCTTCATCCAATCTTTCATGTAATTTAAACATTTTTAAACTCGTTACCCCCATTTGTAGATCTTAGGTCTGTACCCCAACAGCTCATCACCGTAGAATAACCTACTTAACATTTAATTCCATTAAAGTGTAAAAAAAATTATGCGCGCTAGCCAGTATTTGATTGCCACACAAAAAGAATCCCCTGCCGATGCAGAAGTCATTAGTCATCAGCTGATGTTGCGAGCGGGAATGATCCGCAAGGTCGCCTCTGGCCTATACTCATGGTTACCTCTGGGTTTACGGGTTTTTCGCAAAGTTGAAAATATTGTTCGTGAAGAAATGGATAAAGCCGGTGCAATGGAACTCTTAATGCCGGTTGTTCAGCCAGCTGATCTATGGGAAGAATCTGGCCGTTGGGGGCAATTTGGACCAGAGCTACTGCGAATTCGTGATCGACATGATCGAGAATTTTGTTTGGGGCCTACCCATGAGGAGGTTATCACCCATTTAGTTCGCAACGAAATCAGTAGCTACAAGCAACTCCCAGCAAACTTTTATCAAATACAGACTAAGTTTCGCGATGAGCGCCGCCCGCGTTTTGGGGTGATGCGTACCCGCGAATTTTGTATGAAAGATGCCTACTCTTTTCATAGTAGCAGTGAATCACTGCAACAAACCTATGATGTTATGTACCAAACATATAGCAATATTTTTGAGCGTACAGGCTTGGTATTCCGTGCCGTATTAGCAGACACCGGCAGCATTGGTGGCAGTCACTCCCATGAATTCCATGTTTTGGCCGATTCTGGCGAGGATGCTATCGTTTTTTCCACAGAAAGTGACTTTGCCGCCAATATTGAAAAGGCTGAAGCCGTTCCTTCTGACGCACCAAATATTAAGGCTAGGCAACAAAAGCAAGAAGTAGAGACACCTAACACTCATAGCATTGAAGAGGTTTGTCAATTCCTATCTGTTGAACCCTCACAAGTGGTTAAAACACTGATTGTTAGTATTGAAGATGATGAGGGTAATAAAAGCTTACAGGGCTTAGTTATTCGCGGTGATCATGAGCTTAATGAAGTTAAGGCGCAAAAAATATTAGGTCAAGACACTGAATTAACCTTTGCTAGCGAGAAGCAGATTCTCGATCAACTTAACTGCCCAGTCGGCTCTTTAGGACCAGTAGATTTAGGAATTCCACTCATAGTTGATCACAGTGCAGCTGCACTAACAGATTTCGTATGCGGCGCTAATCGCGAGGGCTACCACCTTACAGGGGTCAATTGGAAAACCGATTGTGATATTCAAACACAAGCGGATATTCGCAATGTGGTGGCTGGCGATCCAAGCCCAGATGGCAAAGGTGTGTTGGAAATTAAACGCGGTATTGAAGTTGGTCATATTTTTCAACTTGGCACCAAATACAGTGAAGCTATGAAGGCCACTATTCTCAATGAACAGGGCAAGGAGCAAGCAATGACTATGGGCTGCTACGGTATTGGCGTAAGTCGTATTGTCGCGGCGGCTATTGAGCAGAATCATGATGAAAATGGCATTATCTGGCCAACCGCTATTGCGCCGTTTCAGATTGCAATTGTGCCGATTAATATGCACAAATCAGAAGCAGTTAAGCAAGCTTGTGAGGGTCTTTATTCACAGCTTACCGAAGCTGGCTTTGATGTATTATTCATGGACGAACAGAAGGCTCGCTTAGGCTCTATGCTAGCGGACATAGAACTGATTGGAATTCCTCATAGGTTGGTTGTAGGCGATCGTGGTCTGGATGAAGGAAAAATTGAATACCGAGATCGCACTCAAAGCGAGAATCAGTCTATTGATATCGACCAATTGGTGGCGTTTATCAGTGATAAGCTAGAAGCGTAACTATAATAATGGGTGTAATTTGTCATGGATCTATTACTCAACTGTGACCTCGGGGAAAGTCCCATTAGCGATCAGCTAAGGATCGAATCACAAGTTATACCTCAAATAGATCAAGCCAATATTGCCTGCGGCTTTCATGCAGGTGATCCCCTAGTTATGGATAAAACCCTGAGTTTGGCTAAACAGCATTTGGTGGCCGTAGGTGCCCACCCCAGTTATCCTGATAAATTTAATCTCGGTCGACAGTCTATGACACTGTCGGCGCAGGACCTTATTGCTTGCCTTAGGTATCAAATACGTGCCCTGGAAAAAATTGCGCGCAATAATGATCTTTGCATAAGCTATGTTAAACCCCATGGTGCGCTGTATAACGATATGATGAAAAATGGCCACCTTCGCAGTGCTGTAATGGCAGCGATTGTAGATTCAAAAGCATGCTCAATACTGATGCTTCAAGCAACACCTCATGCCACAACACATAAACAGGAAGCTGCTGCATTTGGTCTAAATTTGTGTTTTGAAGTATTTGCCGACCGTGCTTATCAGGATAATGGTGCGCTGGTTCCACGTCATCAGCAGGGGGCGATTCTAAATAAAAAAGATATGCTTGCTCAGGTTAAACAGCTCAAACAGGACGGCTCTGTGACTACGTCCAGCGGAAATCACTTATCACTTAATGCTGATACATTATGTGTTCACGGTGATAACCCTGACGCTGTCGCAGAAATTAATCAGATAAGAGCTATCCTTAACACATGAGTAGCGATTTCCCACGAGTCATTATTGCCAGTGAAAATAGCTCAATTGTCTATTTTTCAGAGCGTCCCTGTGCAAAAACCTCAAGCCAAATTTCACATACTGCAAAACAACTAAAAATTAGCCTAAAAAACCAATTAATTGACGTAGTCCCGTCTTATAACTCCCTTTTGGTTATCTATAATGCTTTTGTCATTGATCACTTGGCTATAGAAAAAGAAATTTACCGTGCTATTGCATTGTGGGCACCAGAAAAACAGGCAAGTATTGGCAAATCCATCGAGCTGCCCGTTTACTATAGCATCGAGTCTGGCCCAGATTTACAGCGTCTTGCAGATCATGCCAATTTAACCATAGATGAGTTAATTTCTATTCATCATCAGACTGAATACACTGTATATGCAATGGGTTTCGCCCCAGGTTTTGCCTATCTTGGCGAGACTGATTCTCGGATTGCCATGCCCAGATTAGACACACCAAGATCCTGTGTCCCCATGGGCTCAGTGGCTATTGCTGATCGGCAAACGGCCATTTACCCAGCACAATCCCCCGGCGGTTGGAATTTAATCGGCCTATGCCCCAGCACAATGTTTGACCCCAACCAAAAACCTAGCACCCTTGTTGAGGTGGGAGATAAAGTGAGGTTTAAAGCGATTGATCGCAACGAATTTCTCCAGTTGGGCGGCTCTAAAGAACTACTATCGAGCGCCCATCAATGACTGGCTTTACCGTTATCAATCCCGGCATGCTAAGCCTAATCCAAGATTCTGGCAGATATGGCTTTTTAGATGCCGGTATAACTACTGGCGGCTCATTTGATAACTATTCTGCTAGCTGGGCCAATAAGCTTTGTAATAATGAGGATTCTGCTGCCTGCCTAGAGATTCTAGTTGGAGGACTGATCTTAAAATCAAACATCACAACTCAGATCGCAATCACCGGTGCCGAGACACCAATTCAAATTAATGATACAAAAATTGAGGGATGGCGGACTCACAATGTAGTACCTGGTGATCGAATCAGTATGGGTTATGCCTCATCTGGCTGCCGATCATATCTTGCTATTTCAGGCGGTATTCAATGCCCATTGATTTTCGGTAGCGCCTCAACAGTCACAAGGGACGGACTGGGCGGCCTTCACAAGGATGGGAGAACTCTGGAACAGGGTGACTTTTTGCCCTGTATTTCCAATGCGGTCAAGGCTGCTCGCTCTGTAGCTGAAAAATATAGGCCTCAATTTAATCAAAATGTAACAGAGATTAGAATGGTAATGGGCTATCAATATGATCAATTTGAAACTGATCAACTGGATAATTTTTTTGCGACTGAATATACCATTTCTCAACACAGTAATCGTATGGGATATCGACTAGAGGGGCCGCAAATCTCACACTCAAAAAAACAAATGCTTTCAGAGGGCATCTGTTTGGGTGCAATACAACTTCCGCCCGATGGCCAGCCTATAATCCTTTTATGTGACCGTCAAACCATCGGCGGGTATCCAAAAGTCGGGTCTGTTTTTTCGCAGGATATTGCGAAGCTTGCTCAGCTAATGCCGGGAAGAAAAATACGTTTCAAGGCGATAGATATAGAACAAGCACAAATTCTATTGCGAGGTGTCGAGCAATAACAAATTTAACTTTGCGTATAGAGCATCTCACTGATAACATTTTCAAATAAACACAAAGAGTAACCTAATGAATATTGCATATCTCAATGGTAAGTACCTGCCCATTGCAGAAGCCAAAATCTCACCACTCGATAGAGGCTTTCTATTTGGCGATGGTGTCTATGAGGTTGTGCCATCCTATGATGGTAAGTTGGTCGGATTTTTACCCCATTTACAACGCATGAATGAGGGGCTTGAGGCGATTAGCATAGCTACCGGTTGGTCAGAGCAGCAATGGCTTGATCTTTGTCTAAAATTGATTCAAAAAAATGGTGCAGGCGACCTTGGTGTTTATCTTCAAATTAGCCGCGGAACCTATGAAACTAGATCTCATCGTTTTCCTGACAAAGTAAATCCAACCATTTTTGCTTTTTGCTTTGAGATTCCACCAGCACCGGTGGCAGACAAATCTCTGGTTAAAACTTACACAGTATCCACTGCTCGCGATATACGCTGGGACCGCCGAGATATTAAATCAACCTCTCTTCTTGGCAATGTATTACATTATCAACAGGGGGTAGACCAAGGCAACCAAGAAACATTACTCTTCAATGAGCGAAATGAGCTAACTGAAGCCAGTTCATGCAATGCATTTATTGTTAAAGATGGCACTGTTATTACTCCGCCTCTTGATCATGAAAAATTACCCGGGATTACTCGTCAGATTCTTATTGATGTGTTGCGTAATGATGGCAAGATCCCCGTAGAGGAGAGAACAGTTAGTATGACTGAAGTCTCTGAAGCTGATGAGGTGTGGATTACAAGCTCATCTAGGGAAATTGCACCCGTAATAGCCATAGACTTCAAACCCGTTGGTGATGGACAAGTTGGCGATATATGGCTAGCTGCACAAACACTTTTTTGCGCTAATCGTTTTAACTACTAGGACTCATCTATTATGTCCAGACCCACTTCAGCTATTATTGACCTTAAGGCACTGCGAGAAAACTTTTATTTAGCGCAACAGCTAGCACCAAACTCTAAAAGCATGCCTATGGTCAAAGCCAATGCCTATGGGCATGGGATGATTGAAGTTGCTAATGCCCTCGCTGACAGTGCCCCTGCCTTCGGTGTCGCCTGTATTGAAGAGGCACTAGCATTGCGCAAGGCCAATATAAAACAGCCAATTCTGCTTTTAGAGGGGCCGCATAGTGCCGATGAAATAGGTATCGCTGCAAAGCATGGTTTCTGGCTAATGCTTGAAAACCACAACCAGCTCCAAGCAATACTGAGTGCTCATTTATCCAATCCTATATCTGTCTGGCTTAAGCTGGATACTGGTATGCATCGACTGGGTTTTAAACCCGAAGATTTGCAGCATATCTACAAGCAATTATCTGATAGTGCTAATGTAGCAGATGATATTGTTTTGGCTACCCATTTTGCCTGTGCCGATGATCTTGAAAGTGATTTTACTGATCGTCAATTACAGTGCTTCAACTCTGCAATTGATACCTTAGATTTTCCAGCTCCAACAAGCCTTGCAAATTCAGCCGCTATTCTTGGCTGGCCTTCAATTGAAGATAATTGGCAGCGCCCCGGCTATATGCTTTACGGTGCCTCACCCTTCTTAAAGCCTCAGAAAAATGCTAATCAGTTGCAACAGGTTATGCATTTTCAATCAGCGGTAATTTCGATTCGAAATATTAGTGCCGGTGAGTCAGTAGGTTATACCGCCAACTGGACTGCTCAACGAAATTCGATAATTGCCACCGTCGCGGTTGGCTACGGTGACGGCTACCCGCGCCATGCACCCAATGGTACACCAGTGCTTATAGATGGGGTTAGATGCCCACTTGTAGGCAGAGTTTCAATGGATATGATTACGGTTGACATAACTGATCTTAATACTGATATCAAAATTGGAACAGATGTCACATTATGGGGGCCGGCGCTATCAGTGACGGAAGTTGCTATGCACTGTGGAACGATTGGCTATGAACTTCTTACACGCATGCCTGCAAGAGTGCCTAGAATTTACATCAATGCCTGATAGCTAATCAAAATTCCACTCATTTTTATTGGCAAATTGATCTGAGTTATCAGTCATTCGAATAAAGCTAGGTGTGAATTTATATTTTCCACTTTTCTCAAAGCCTTTAGCTATTTTTTGTTCTTTTTCAGATGCTGGCGCATTAATCATATTGGCAACCTCAGGAAAACGAGCAAAGTAGGTAGCATGCCAGGCTGCTTTTTCCTGCTGGTCAACTTCAATAATAGTACCGTACATTTGTAGACCTTGAATCGCCTGCCAGTCACCTTGGTAACCCGCATAGATAGAACCCGCAGCACTGCCATTGACGGGTAAATTTTTTATATGTCTACTACTGGATGAGGATAAAAAATACAGCACTGGCTTTGACTGTAATTGGACTGCTGCATACAGCACAGGAGCGGACCAACTTCCACAGGCATCAGAGGTGGCAAGGGTTAGAACTGATTCACCATTGAGTAAGTGCCAAAATGGATAATCTTGGTTAGACATTACCCTGCCAACGCTCAGTTTCATTATCATCGATATCAAATAGATCCATTATTCTGCCCACTGAGTGATCAATAATATCGTCTATGGTTTTTGGTTGAGTGTAAAATGCCGGAGCGGGCGGACATAAAATAGCACCTATTTGGCTGACCTTGAGCATCAACTCACAATGTCCCACATGAAGCGGTGTTTCACGGGGAACAATCACCAAGCGTCGACGTTCTTTCAACACTACATCTGCGGCACGCACAATTAAATTATCAGCATAGGAATTAGCAATTGCTGAAAGGGTTTTCATAGAACATGGGACCACGACCATACCCATGGTTTTAAATGACCCGCTGGCAATACTAGCGCCAATATTTTTACAGTTATGTACCACATCCGCTAAGGCTTCAACTTGCTCAGAGGTATAGTTAGTTTCAATACCTATGGTCATTTTAGCGGCTTGACTAATCACCAAATGCACCTCAACGTCCTCGCACTTAGCAAGCTTCTCAAGAAGTCTAATACCATAGATTACGGCACTTGAACCGGACATTCCGACAATAAGTCGCTTCACTACCATTTACCTCGAAACAGTTAGTCTTAATTCTTTAATGGGTTTTAGGGTAACAGGTTAATAACCGGATCGGAAGTTATCCAGTAGCTTCTTCCCTAAGATCTTTACGCAATACTTTACCTACGTTAGTCATGGGTAATTGGTCTCTAAACTCAATATATTTTGGCACCTTATAACCTGCCATTGTTTGCTTACAATACTCAATTACCTCGGCTTCTGTAAGCTCGGGATTGGTGCTGATAACAAACATTTTAACCACCTCACCCGCTTTTGGGTCTGGCACACCAATGGCAGCACACTGAGAGACATCGGGATGAACGGTTAAGGCTTGCTCTAGCTCGTTGGGATAAACATTGAAACCTGAGACAATAATCATATCTTTGAGGCGGTCTACAACCTTAATAAATCCCTGCTCATCAACCTTCACTATATCCCCGGTATGCAACCAACCATTAACTATAGTTTCAGCGGTTTTTTCAGGGCATTTCCAGTAGCCTTTCATTACTTGATCGCCGCGAACACAAAGTTCACCTTCGCCATCAACTTCTTGCTCCACACCCTGCTCATCGACAACTTTTATCTCTGCACCAGGAATGGGGATACCCGCACTACCAATTTTCTGAAAGCCCAATGGATTCATAGACACAACGGGTGAGGCCTCAGTCATACCATAACCTTCACTGATTACACAGCCTGTTGCACGCTGCCAATCCTCAGCCACTGATTCCATTAATGCCATGCCGCCTGAAAGAGTAATACGCAATTTTGAGAAATCTATCTGCTTAAATTTGGAATGCTCCATAAGTGCCACAAATAATGAATTTAGACCTGTAAAGATGTCAAATTGATACTGTTTTATTGTGCCGATAAAAGCTGGAATATTTCTTGGATCTGGAATTAATACACTATGCCCTTTGATAGCTGGGATAATCCCAAGGCATAAGGCGTAAGAATAAATATGATACATGGGTAATGGTGCAATGGTACAAGCACCTTCTAGGGATTTTTCACGGCTAGATAACACCGTCAAACACTGGGCAATATTCGATAAAACCGATTTATTCGTAAGCATAACGCCTTTGGAGGCACCCGTAGTCCCACCTGTATACTGCAGTGTGCATATATCATCTAACTTGGCCGAGTATGCCTGAAAAGTACAACTAGACTTCAATACATCTGAAAAGGGAATCCAATCACTCGCTTTGACTTTGGTCCAACGCCCCGTTAGTTTCATTAATAACCCACCTAACACTCTTTTTGGCAAGGGGAGTAAATCGAGGGCGCGAACTACAATAACATGTTCTATAGATGTATTAGGGAGTGCCTCAAGGACAGTACCATAGAATTTATCCAGCACAAAAACTGCTTTGACACCAGCATCATTAAACTGATGAATTAACTCTCTAGTTGAATACATCGGGTTGGTATTTACGACCACTAATCCAATATGCCAAGCGGCCAAAGCAATAGCGGGATATTGAATTAAGTTAGGTAGCTGAATGGCAATCCGGTCACCACTCTTTAGGCCTAATTCCTTTTGTAAGTAACTGGCAATTCGTCTCGAAAGCTGATCTACCTCGCCGTAACTCAAGGTCTGGCCCAAGCAGCTAAAGGCAGGTTTATCCGGGTAATTTAAAACAGTATTAGACCAAAATCTAATTAAGGACTCTGCTGGAAGCTCGGGCTGATCACTGGGTAATCCTACGCGCTCACGCCCCTGTTTTACCGCTTGCTCTAATAACATCCAAGATCCAATTCTTTTTATTTTATTATTCTAGTTCAAAAAATAGGTTTTATTGTTTAAAACATATTAAATCATTTCTATAGGATTTACCCCAAAATTCTCACGCCTTTTTAACTAAGACGAGTCCTTTTTCGACCCCTGAAAATAGGAAAAAAAACGGTATATAGAACAATTGAAATAAAGCTAAATGCAAGAATTGGCGCTAATCCACGCTGGAACCCCATCCCTCTGTCACCCAGCAAAATACCTTCATATAAACTGACAAAAAATGCGGGTGCTAAATAAGGGTTATCCGGATAGGCTGTAACAGGCGTAAAGAAAATTGCCAGTAACATTATCATTATTACATGCTTTAACCATTGGGAAGTAATTTTTCTAATCGGCAACCAACAAAGGCTCAATAGGCAAAATACGCCTGCCGAATAAGCAATCCACCCCCATACATAACTTTCTGTACTGTACATAATTAGTCAACCCATTGAATAATATGCTGTTCAATATCCTGTTCTTTCACATCCAATTCAGAAACTGCAAAATGTCTCACCGAGCCCAATACCTGATGAACATCATCAGTATTACCAGTCACTAAATGATGCCAGCCTGGCAATGGCTTTCCCTCCTCAATCAAGCGGTAGGAGCAGGTATCAGGTAGCCACTTGATTGATTTTAGACTATCTGGATCAAGCTTTACACAATCATGCACAAGGTTTTGACGATCCTTGTAATCTAAACAGCGGCATTTTTTAAGATCAAGTAATTTACAGGCAACATTGGTATGATAAATTTCTTCTGTATCGTAATCTTCAAGCTTGACCAAACAGCATTTACCGCAGCCATCACACAGCGACTCCCACTCCTCCGATGACATTTCATGCAATTTTTTGGCTTTCCAAAATTCACCCACAAGCAAATTATCCCTTTGCAGAACTATGATCTTCAGACTCAGCCCATTTAGAAGGAGGCACCTGAAGATAGAACCCTGTTTGCTGAAGTTCATTTATAACAGTAGCCACATCAACCCTGGCTAATTTTCTAGATTTAGTTAATTTTATTTTCATAACCAATTCTAGCTCACCAAAGCTCTGTATTAATGCTTGCGGCACATCTTTTGTACCTGTATCTGAGGGTACATAAAGATACATTTCAGATTTTTTATTACCTTTGTAGATATCACATAAAATCATGTCGACTCACAATTCATATTGGCTTTGGTCAGCTCCGCTTCAATAACAGGTTGAACCCACTGCTGTCGCCAACCCTGCCGAATGCGTTCTGGAAGCTGATATCTTCCTTGCTGGCTACTTCGCAATATATCTTCCAATTCTCGTTTATTGGTTAAAAACTCTTGAGGAATTTTTTGTTCCTCAGCAATTTTAATTAATAACTTTCTAATATTTTTGGAAATAACATTTAAGCTGCCAGAGAGCGGCTGCGGCACCTGAGCATCATGGGTATCGGTGATAGAACTTTTTATTTCTTTCAATAACAATTCACCATAGCGTCTGACGCATCCCGGATGCCAATCACTGATTGATTGCAATTGGTGAAAATACTTAGGCATTTGATTGGCGATATCATATAAAACATTGTCTTTAGCAATTCTCGACTTGGGTATATCCTTGCTTCGCGATAAAGCTTCACGCCAAAGACATAGATGTCGCAAAGTAGTTAGAGATTGAGCATTCAGACGCCAAGCTCCCCTAATACGAGTGTAGTAGTCTTGATTATTTTTGCGCTGATCAACAACTTTAAAAAGACCTTTAGACTCTTCTTCAAACCACTTAACACGATTTTGCTGATCAAGCATTTTTATTAATATGCCATGTAAACTATGCAAGTGAAGCACATCGATGGTCGCGTAATCTAACTGACGCTGAGTCAACGGCCTCGCCAACCAATTGGATCTTGTTTCTTGTTTATCAAGTTGAATATTTAGCAGACTATCCACTAATCTAGCATAGCCCATAGAGTAGCCAATATTAACAATTCCGGCCGCAATCTGTGTATCGAAAATCTGCGTTGGCTGTATATTTATACTGTGATCCAGAACTTCAAGATCTTCAGCGCAGGCATGAAAAATAAGACTGTTATCTGGACTTTCTAGTAATTTTTTAAGCGGTAAAAAATCATCAATAGCAAGCACATCAATAAGCCAAACACTCTTACCATCAGATAACTGTATTAATGCAATTTTTGGATAATAGGTATCAGCACGAATAAATTCTGTATCAAGGGCTATAAGTTTTGAGTCTGCAAGCTGATCACAAAGACTTTTTAACTCATTATTGTTATTGATCCATATGCTCATTTAAATTGTCTTTCTACTCTGTAGTGCCATATTCAGCGTGCCGCCATCTACATATTCCAATTCACCACCCATAGGCACGCCATAGGCTATACGACTAACCTGCACTCCCAAGGCCTTTGCTTTATCAGCAATAAAATGAGCCGTAGCCTCTCCTTCAACCGTTAAATTAGTGGCCAAAATAAGCTCCTTAACCTGATTGGATTGCAGGCGCTCTATCAGTTTATCAATGCCTAGTTGCTCTGGGCCAACACCATCAATAGGTGATAAATGTCCGAGAAGGACAAAATATTTACCTCGGTAACCACCGGCCTGTTCGATAGCATACAAGTCAGCGGGACTTTCAACGACACATAGCTGTGAATCTGATCGGTTGGGGTTACTACAAATATCGCAGATATCATGCTCAGTTAGGGTTCGACATTGCGCACATCTTCCTACCTTAGTGGCTGCTTCATCTATGGCGCTGGCGAGCTTGCGCGCAGCACCTCTATCTTTTTCTAATAGCTGAAGCGCCATTCGTTGTGCCGACTTCACACCAACCCCAGGCAATATTCGCAGGGCATCAATTAATTGATCTATTGTTTTTCCGAACAAGGAAATTCCTCAACAAAACCACATTAAAGTGGAAATTTAAATCCTGGAGGCAAGTTGATTCCTCCTGCTAATGAGCCCATTGCATCCTTACTTTTGGCTTCTACTTTACGAACAGCATCATTAACTGCTGCCGCTAATAAATCTTCTAAGAACTCCTTACTCTCATCCAGCAGAGATGGATCTATAGTGACGCTTTTAACATCATGCCGCCCAGTCATCACTACTTTGACCAAACCTGCACCTGCTTCACCGGTAACCTCTGCATTGGCAGCCTGCTCTTGCATCGACTGCATTTTTTCCTGCATTTCCGAAGCTTGCTTCATTAATTTATTAATATCCATTCACTACCTACTTTCAATAATTAATCGATTGGACGAACTGTTTTTTTATCTAAGCTTGCATCAAACTTTTGCTTAAACTCTTGTAAATCAGGATCTTCATTTAACACATCTATGGCGGCGGCTAACCGCTCTTCTTTGGTTCTTATATTGACTGCTCGCGGTGTTTCTGTTTTTGCCTCGCCAAATGAAATTTCTACCCTCACTTCGGCATCAAAATAAGCACTGAGTGCTTCGGCTAAACCCTGTTGATGAGCAGCGTCATACAAGCTTGTTTGCTGCTGATCTATAATAAATAGGAGGTGGTTGTCACGTCTTTCACTAAACAAGCAATGGCTAGCGATTTCACCCAATGAAGCACCGAGATTTAATTGGCTATGAACATCAACCCAGTTATCAGGAGATAAGTCTTTTAAGTCAATTTTTGTATTTTTTTCTATTGGCAATTCAGTTACTTTCTGTTCAGCCACTGATTGCTGTGGTATTGGACTATTGTCGGGCTTTGGCTGGTGTATTGCACCAGGCTTTTGCTTGTCGAATAATTCTATTTTTGACGTAGGCTTTTGCTGTGCCTGCGACACCTGACGACCTTCATTTTTAGACTTTTTTAGGCTTCTTTCTGCCCCCGTATCGGCTTGGACTGGAGGGGATATTTTAGTGACAGGAACACTGCCGGGTCGAAAAGCTAGAGCTCTAAGCAGAACCATTTCAAATCCTGATTTTAAATCTGGCGCCAAATCCAAATCTTTTCGCCCAAGAAGACAAATTTGATAGTAAAGTTGTACGTCCTCAGGAGAAACCACAGTGGCAATCTCACAGATATCAGCATAATGCGATAGGGTTTTATCAATTGACTCTGGCACTGTTTGCATGATCGCAACCTGATGCCAGATAGATAGCAAATCGGCTAATACCATGACATAGTCAGGGCTTAATTCAGCTATTTTTGATATCTCATTCAATAACTTGGTACCATCCCCTGAAATTAAGGCATGACATATACCAATCGCAAAACTGCGGTCAATGGTGCCGAGCATTGCATTGACATCAGACTCTGTAATCTTACCACCGCCGTGACCTATTGCTTGATCGGTAAGGCTCAGTGCGTCTCGCATACTACCGTCAGCCGCGCGAGCTAATGCCAATGTCCCAAGCTCTTCACAAGCTAGTTTTTCTTCATTGAGAACATGATTCAAATGATGAGCAATTTTTTCAGTGCTGAGATTTTTAAGATTGAACTGCAGACATCTTGATAATACTGTAATAGGTAGTTTTTGCGGATCAGTTGTAGCAAAGAGAAATTTTACATGCTCTGGAGGCTCTTCAAGAGTTTTAAGCAAAGCGGCAAAACTTTGCTTAGATAACATATGCACCTCATCAATAAGATATACCTTGTAGCGACCACGAGCTGGAGCGTATTGAACGTTATCAAGAAGGTCTCGCATATCATCGACACCAGTACGCGATGCCGCATCCACTTCTACTAAATCAATAAAGCGACCTGAGGCTATTTCTTGGCAGCTGCTACAGACACCACAAGGCTTTGAGCTAACACCTTCCTCACAATTTAGGCACTTCGCCAAAATTCGCGCAATAGTGGTCTTACCAACACCTCGAGTACCAGTAAACAGATAGGCATGATGCAAGCGATCGTTGTCAAGAGCATTAATTAATGCCTGCAACACATGCTCTTGCCCAACCATTTCAGAAAAGGTATTGGGGCGCCATTTTCGGGCAAGAACTTGATAGCTCATAAGGGTTATCCGGCGATAATAAAAACACCATTATAGGTGTATATTCGACGACCGCAAAGTAAGAATGGCGATGACCCCCAATAGCCACACCTCGGCACACAGAATAACTACTACCGTTGCTCCCTTCCGGGCCTGGCGGAGTTAATAGTCGTCTGTTGCGAGGGGACCAAAGGGGGCCACCATTGAAAAGATTTAAGGCGCGCGATTATGCGAGGTTTGACCTACAAGTGCAAGAACCAAAATAAACCAATACACGACTATAACTGAATCAAATTGTATTTTTTTCGCAGTTTATCCATATAATGATAGTAGGAAAAAGGAAGTAGTGGATGCTATATCAAAAACGCTGTTCAAAATCGGTTCAAGCATTAGTCATTTTAGGTCTAATGTTTGTTCTCGCCAGCTGTGGAGACTACCAAAGTAATGTTGAGGCAGGAAACCTTAATGGAACCCTGCATTGGGGTAATGGTACCGAGCCTCAAAGCCTGGATCCGCATATAGCAACAGGGGTTCCAGAGCACCATATTATTTCAGCTCTAATGGAAGGCCTAATCCATAAAGATGGCGAAACCCTTGAGCCTCGTCCAGGGGTTGCTGAGTCGTGGGATATTAGCGACGATGGCCGAATTTACACCTTTTACTTACGCAAAGATGCTCGATGGTCAAATGGCGATCCCCACAATGCCCATGATTATATTTGGTCTTGGTGGAGAGCATTGCAACCTGCGCTTGGCAACCTCTATGCCTATATGTATTTTCCTATCCAAAATGCCAAAGCCTATTTTGAAGGTGAGATAAGTGATTTTGATCAGGTCGGCGTAAAAGCATTAGATGCTTTTACCCTGCAAGTCACTCTTACCAACCCCATTCCCTATTTTTTGCAGTTACTGGATCATTACAGTACCTATCCTGTTCACCGCGCTACCGTAGAGAAATTTGGCAAAGCAGATCAACGTGGAACGCGCTGGACCTATGAAGGAAATATTGTAGGCAATGGTGCTTTTCAACTTAAAGAGTGGAAAATCAATCGTCGAATTACAGTTGAGCGCAATCCCTATTACTGGAATGCTGATAATGTCGAGCTAAATCAAGTGGTATTCTATCCTACGGAAAATGTTACTACCGAGGAGCGGATGTTTCGTGCTGGGCAACTACATTACAGCGGGATTCCCTCGGATAAAATTGAATCATACAAAGAAGTGAATGATCCTTCGCTTCGAATTCAACCCTATCTAGGTATCTATTTTTATCGCCTTAATGTTGATCAACCCCATTTACAGGATAAACGTGTGCGTCGAGCACTGGGAATGACCATTAATCGCGACCAACTCGTCTCTCAAATTACTAAAGGCGGCCAGATACCAGCCTACGCCATCACACCACCAGGAACTATGGGTTATTACCCAGAGAGTGACCTAAAATTTGACCCAGAACAGGCCAAAAAATTGTTAGCCGAGGCAGGTTACCCCAATGGTCAGGGCTTCCCAACTACGGAGATTCTTTATAATACCAGTGAGGGGCATCGAAAAATTGCTGTAGCACTTCAGCAAATGTGGAAAAAGAACCTTAATATCGATGTCACATTATTAAATCAAGAATGGAAGGTTTATCTAGATACTGTTAGTAACCGCCACTATGAAATAGCCCGTGCTGGCTGGATTGGTGACTATGTTGACCCTAATAACTTTCTAGATATGTTTCTTTGCAATGGCGGCAATAATCGAACTAACTGGTGCAATAAAACCTATGATCAGCTTATTCTCAAGCAAGCACCAGAAGCAAAGACGCACAATGAGCGCTTGGAGATCTTTAAGCAGGCAGAAAAAATCTTGTTACAAGAGATGCCGGTTATTCCTATTTATATCTATACCTCAAATAATCTTGTGCATCCATCCGTGAAGAATTTTGGCCGCAACATTCTCAATCAAGCCAACTATCGCGAGATGTTCCTTGAGCCCCAAGCCGCTAAAGAGGTAGTAAAATAATGCTTCGCTTTATACTCAGTCGATTACTTCAAGCGATTCCTGTACTTTTAGTGGTTATTTCAGTCACTTTCTTGCTGATTCATAGCGCCCCCGGAGGTCCATTTTCTGATGAAAAAGCGGTGCCGCCAGAGGTAGCTCGCGCCTTGGAAGCACAATACAATTTGGATCAACCTTTATGGCATCAGTATATAAATTATTTAGGTGATGTTATTCAGGGTGATTTTGGTCCATCTTTTAAATATTCTGGACGTACCGTAAATGAATTAATAGCTGCAGGCTTGCCAGTCACCGCTGAACTAGCTCTATACGCTATGCTAGTTGCTTTATTTATTGGAATAAGCGCCGGTATTTTTGCCGCAATTAGGCCGAATACTATGCAGGACTATATTCCAATGTCTGCGGCAATGCTGGGTATCTGTATGCCCTCTTTCTTACTTGGACCTATTTTAATATTAGTGTTTGGCATACAGTTAGAATGGCTTCCTATTTCTGGCTGGGGAGATATTCCTGGCGATAAGATCTTACCAGCAATTACTCTGGGTACAGGGTATGCGGCCTATATAGCTCGTCTTTCCCGCAGCGGGATGCTAGAAGTCTTATCTCAAGACTATATCCGCACGGCTCGCGCCAAAGGCTTATCTGAGCGTTTGATTATATTCAAACATGCGTTGCGCGGTGGATTAATTCCCGTGATTGCCTTTTTAGGGCCAGCTTTTGCTGGACTTTTAGGGGGTTCTTTTGTGGTGGAGACTATTTTTCAAATACCTGGCTTAGGCCGCTTTTATGTCACCTCGGCATTTAACCGTGACTACACGATGATTTTGGGTATGACCATCTTTTTTGCCGGTCTCATTATTGTCTTTAATTTACTGTCAGATCTTATTGCTCTTTGGCTTAACCCCAAGCTACGACATCAGGCTCGAGGAGGCAACTAATGCAAAGTCCTTCTCAAACATCCGAACAACTTAGCTCCCTATGGCTAGATGCGTGGATTAAACTGCGCAAAAACCGTATGGCATTATTTGGCTTTACTGTACTGCTTATTTTATGTGTGGTTTCACTGTTAACACCATGGATTGCGCCCTATAGCTATGAGGAACAAAATTTGATGCTTGGGGCTACACCACCCTCTGCTGCTCATTGGTTAGGTACAGATATCTTTGGGCGCGATATGCTAACGCGTATTATGTATGGTGGTCGCGTGTCTCTAATGGTGGGCTTTATTGCCACTGCAGTGGCATTGGTGATTGGTATTCTATGGGGTTCAATTGCAGGGTTTGTCGGCGGTAGAGTTGATGCTGTGATGATGCGTATTGTGGATATCACGTATGCCCTACCCTTTATGATCTTTATTGTTTTATTGATGGTGGTTTTTGGACGCAATATTCTGCTGTTATTCATCGCTATTGGGGCTGTGGAGTGGCTGACTATGGCTCGTATTGTTCGCAGTCAAGTCATGGCATTGCGCAAACAGGAATTTGTAGAGGCGGCCTATTCTATGGGGCTTTCTCGCTGGGCGATTATTCGCCGCCATATCATTCCAAACACTTTGGGACCAGTGATTGTGTATACCACTTTAACCATTCCCAGCGTGATGCTACTTGAAGCTTTTTTAAGCTTTTTAGGGCTTGGTATCCAGCCACCACAAAGCTCATGGGGATTATTGATTAACTACGGCGTTGAAACCATGGAAGAATACCCTTGGTTGCTTATCTTTCCAGGTATTACTCTATCCTTAACCCTTTTTGCACTTAACTTTCTTGGCGATGGCTTGCGCGATGCGCTTGACCCTCGGGCATCAAAGGACTGATATGGCACTTCTTAGCGTTAACAATCTCAAGATTTCCTTTCATACTAGAAATGGTGTGGTTAAGGCAGTGGACGATGTTAGTTTTAGCGTTGATAGTGGTGAAACCTTGGCGATTGTTGGTGAATCAGGTTCAGGAAAATCTGTTACCTGCTATAGCTTATTAGATTTATTACCCAAGCCACCGGCAGTGATTGAAGGCGGTAGTGCTTTGTTTGATGACGAGGATTTATTAACCTGTAGTAGAGAACGTATGCGCCAATTGCGCGGCAATCATATTGCGATGATCTTTCAAGATCCTATGACCTCTCTAAATCCTTTTTTAACCATTGGCGAACAGTTAATCGAGCCGCTTATCTATCATCCAGAAAAATCAAAACGACTCAACAGAAAGGCTGCGCGTGAAGAAGCCATTAACTTATTGGATGAGGTAGGAATAGATAACCCCAATGGGCGTTTTAATAGTTACCCTCATGAATTCTCTGGCGGTATGCGTCAACGCGTCATGATCGCAATGGCACTAATCAATAAACCACGCCTACTCATCTGTGATGAGCCTACCACTGCGCTTGATGTCACGATTCAGGCACAGATTCTTAACCTTATTAAAAAGCTACAAAAAACACGGGATGTCGCGGTGATATTTATTAGCCATGATTTGGGAGTGGTAGCCGGAATTGCCGATAAGGTACTAGTTATGTGCGATGGTCAAACACAGGATCACAGCACCACCCAAGAGGTGTTCTATAACAGTACCAGTGACTACACTAAAAAACTTTTATCAGCCATACCTAAGGGTGCTAAAACACAAGCCAGAGACGCCCAAAAAGGGTCATCTTTAATTGAGGTTAATAAGGTAAAAATATACTTTAAAGACTTTTCAAATAGTAGCGAGACATTAGTCAAAGCGGTTGATAATGTAAGTTTTAATATCAATAAAAGCGAAATATTTGGATTAGTGGGGGAGTCGGGCTCTGGAAAATCCACCCTGGGACGATCTATTCTTCGATTAGTGCCACTCACAGCTGGCTCAGTTCATTATTCAAACACTGAAATTTCGGCACTTGAGCCCAATCAGTTAATGCGCTGGCGACCAAAGCTTCAGATGATTTTTCAAGATCCCTACGCCTCACTCAACCCGCGAATGACAGTTTATGAAACCTTGGCAGAGCCCCTGCTTTATCATGCTATTGCCGATAAAAAAACCGTGGCCAAGCAGGTGCAACAGCTCATGAACGACGTCGGACTAGATAGATCGAGTGTTTTAAAATATCCCCATGAATTTTCTGGCGGTCAACGTCAACGCATTGCTATTGGTCGGGCTATTGCAACTAAACCCGAATTTATTGTTGCTGATGAGCCTGTTTCTGCACTTGATGTGACTATTCAGGCACAAATTTTAGAACTTATTCTCAACCTAGTGGAAAAGCATGAGTTGACCATGTTGTTTATATCTCATGATCTATCAGTGGTACGCTCAATTTGCGATCGCCTAGCCGTTATGCAAAAAGGTAAATTAGTTGAAGTTAATGAAACTGAAAAACTTTGGGCCAAACCCAAAACGGCCTATACCCAAGAGCTTTTAAACGCAATCCCAACCGCCGATCCAACTGTCTGACATCTATATTAGGGATAATGGATACCCGTTCCACGTAAACCACAATAGCCTAAGGGATGCTTTGCTAAGTACTGTTGATGGTCGTCTTCTGCATAGTAAAAAGTGGGTGCAACGCAGATTTCACTAGTAATAGTGCCATAACCTTGAGCATTCAATAGCCTCTGAACTATTTTTGCTGAGTCACTTGCATACTTCAATTGATTCTTATCAGAACAATAAATAGCTGATCTATATTGCGTGCCAATATCATTTCCTTGGCGCATACCCTGTGTGGGGTCATGTGATTCCCAAAAGGTTTTTAATAATTGATTGTAGGAAATAAGTTCGGGGTCAAATACCACCAATACAACTTCTGTATGCCCTGTTTGTCCTGAGCATACTTCGTGATAAGTGGGATTTTTTGTATAGCCACCAGCATAACCAACTGCCGTTGAAACAACACCTTGCTGCTGCCAAAAACGTCGCTCTGCACCCCAAAAACAACCCATAGCAAAAATAGCTTGATGTAAGTTCTTATCAAATGGTGGCTTTATAGGTTGTTGGCTTACTAAATGACAGTTTGTAACCTCAAGAGGCTGATCTCTACCGACAAGGGCATCCTCAGCTTTGACTAGGGTTTGTTTGTATAGATTTTGAAACATTTATCAATCAACAGTAATGATTTAGTGTGTCTACTGTTGCGCACAGGTTATAGATCATGGTTTAGAGCTGGGAAAGCCCCAACTCTAAATCATTTTTAATATCGTCCAGATCTTCAAGACCAACAGCAATGCGTATAAGGCCTTCCTCTATACCCGCTTCAGCAAGAGACTCTGCACTTAAGCGACCATGGGTCGTAGTTGCTGGATGAACAATTGTTGTCTTCGCATCGCCTAGATTAGCTGTAAGGGATAGCATTTGAGTTGCATCTATGACTTGCCAAGCAGCATTCTGACCGCCGTCAACCACAAAAGAGACGACAGCACCAAAATCACTTTGCTGTTTCTTGGCCAAGCTATGTCCTGGGTGATCGGGCAATCCTGCAAAGAATACCTTGCTTACCTTAGGATGGTTAGAAAGCCACAAAGCCAGTGCACTAGCATTGGCTGAATGGGCTTTCATTCTAAGACTTAATGTTTCTAAACCCTTTAAAAATATCCAAGCATTAAAGGGACTCATAGTTGGCCCTGCAGCACGCAAAAAGCCCTGCACCTGTTTCATAAGTTCGGCACTGCCTACGACAGCACCGCCAAGCGCTCTGCCCTGACCATCAATGTATTTAGTTGCCGAATGCACTACTATATCTACACCCCATTTCAGCGGCTTTTGAAGCACAGGGGTACAGAAGCAGTTATCGACTACAAATAAAGCATTAGCTTTTTTAGCTATTTGGCTAAGACCTTCCAAATCTGCAATTTCAGATAACGGATTCGAAGGTGTTTCACAGAAAAGCATCTTGGTATTGGTTTTTACTGCGTCCTGCCATGCCGATAGATCAGTTAAGGCCACATAACTAACCTCAATACCAAACTTGGTGATGTATTTATCCATCATCACTCGGGTGCTACCAAATACATCTCTTGAACAGATAATATGATCGCCAGCTTCAAGAAGCGCCATAATAACGGCAAGTGTTGCGGCCATCCCTGACGAGGTAGCCACTGCTTGCTCAGCTTCTTCAAGCATTGCTAAACGTTGCTCAAAAGTTCTAACCGTTGGATTGGTATAACGGGAATAAACATTACCCTCTATCTCATCACTAAAACTTTGGGCGGCCATTTCAGCGCTTTTAAATACATAGCTCGAGGTTAGAAATAACGCCTCCGAATGCTCATTCTCATGGGTATGCTGATACCCACCTCGAATAGCGTTAGTGTCCTGATGATATAACTTATCTTTACTTTTCATGGTACTAGTTTACCAAAATCAGCTTACGCTGTTATTGTGAATTCCAATGACTGATTGTTTTTTGTTATCTAACGAGGGGTTTTTTTTCTGTTTAGCATCATCATTACGTGTCGCATGCATATGATTAAGATAGCTTTCATCGACATCACCAGTGACATATTCACCGTCAAACACTGAACAATCAAAACGCTTAACCTCTGGATTCCCCTCCGTTCCCGAAGCAATCAAATCATCTAAATCTTGATAGATTATCCAATCAGCGCCAATAATTTCTCCTACCTCATCGTCCGTTCGACCATGAGCAATTAATTCATTCGCTGTGGGCATATCAATACCATAAACATTTGGATAGCGAACCCCTGGTGCTGCAGATACCATATAGACTTTTTTTGCGCCAGCATCCCTTGCCATTTGAATAATCTCTTTTGAGGTCGTTCCTCGCACTATAGAATCATCGACTAAAAGTACATTTTTCCCCGAAAACTCTAATTTAACCGCATTGAGCTTTTGACGTACGGATTTTTTACGCTCTTTTTGACCTGGCATAATAAAGGTTCGGCCGATATAGCGATTTTTCATAAAGCCTTCACGAATTTTTACACCTAAACGTTCAGCCAGAGCCTGAGAAGAAACTCGACTAGTATCAGGTATTGGAATAACCACATCAATATCATGATCGGGCTTTTCACGCAGTATCTTATCGGCTAGCTTTTCACCCATACGAAGTCTACATTTGTAGACTGAAATATTGTCCATAATTGAATCGGGTCTGGCAAAGTAAACATGTTCGAAAATACAGGGCGCTAACTGCGGACTATCAGCACACTGCTTGAGGTGTAAATTGCCCTTAGTATCAACAAATAAAGCCTCACCAGGCTCGAGATCGCGAATTAATTCAAAACCCAAGCTATCCAGCACAACTGATTCTGAAACTACGGCATATTCATCACCCTGTTTAGTATGACGAACACCAAAACACAGTGGACGAATACCATTGGGATCACGAAAGGCAAACATGCCATAATTTGCAATCAACCCAACAACTGCATAGGCTCCGCGGCATCGCTTATGAACTTCTGCTACTGAGGCAAAAATATCTTCACTACTCGGCTCAAGTTTTCCCCTAACCTGTAACTCGTGAGCAAAAACATTCAATAAAACCTCTGAATCAGAATCTGTATTTAGATGACGCAAGTCGGTTCTAAATATATCCTCACGTAACTCATCCGCATTAGTAAGATTGCCATTGTGAGCAATGCAAATGCCGTAAGGAGAATTTACATACAGAGGCTGCGCCATGGCTGGACCAGAGCTTCCAGCTGTAGGATAACGACAGTGTCCAACACCGAATCTGCCGACTAGGCGCATCATATGACTGCGACGAAAAACATCGCGCACTAGGCCTTCACCTTTACACTGATGAAGCTCACCATGGCTATCAGTCACCATACCTGCAGCATCTTGCCCTCTATGCTGCAGCATAGTTAAAGCATCATAAAGCTCCAAATTAACATCTGAGTTTCCCGCTATTCCAACCACACCACACATGAGCTAAATCCAACCAGTTAGTAAATTTTTAATATCTGTTGCCGCTTCCCGACCCCAGCCTTCGAAACTTTGAAATATAGGGATTAGAGTTGATTCTTGCCACCAAGGGTCTTGCTCTACAGGAATAGCCTTTGGCAGTGCAATCACTACGGCTAACACAACCAGTAAGCCTCGAAATACACCAAACACCAATCCCAAAGTTCTGTCTGTTCCCCCAAGCCCGGTTGAGGTTACTAATTTTCCTAGTAAAAAATTAACGACCGCGCCCACTAAAAGAGTTCCCACAAAGAGCCCACCCCAAGCCGCCAACTGCCGCAGAGATGCCAACTCAATAAAGTTAACTAGAAGTGCCGACGCTGCCTCGCTAAAGGTCATGGCTATAACAAATGCTGCCACCCAGATTACCAGCGACATTGCTTCTTTTAAAAAGCCTCTAATAAGGCTAATCAAGCCAGAAATAGCTACGATTGCGACAATACCTGTATCTGCTACTCCAATATCCATAACCTATCCGCTGTTTAGGGTACGTATTTAAGAACGCGTGAATTTGTTGTTAATAATTTATCAATATTATTTTTATCTGCAATAGCGCTATGTCGACTGATTTTTGGACCTATATAGACCCGGTGAAATAGTTTTGTATTAATCTTAACGCTCTTTAGAAATACTTTGTATTGTTTTGCTAGTAATGTCTGCTTTAATTTATCGGCAGCTACTCGGTCTTCAAAGCTACCCACCTGCAGATACCACCTTTGCGGCAATCCCGACTTGTCCAAACCCTGATAGTTCGTGTCGTTTTCTTTGACCGGCTGTAATCGATCAACATCAAATGCTAACGAAACGTCCGCTGCATCTTTAACAGTCTCAGGGCGTGTTGCAGCAACAATATCAGTAGTCACAACATTGGGTGATGGGGGAATCAACGAAGTGCGATCAACTTTTTTAGGATCTTTGAAATCAAGCACCAAAGGCAACAGAATTAAACCTAGAGCGCCAAGCACTAGCGCTCCAATAATTCGATGTTTTAAACCGTCACTCACTCGCAACCTCCATTGATATAAAATCCAAAATTGCAGCAACTGTATGGAACGAGCCAAACACCACTACTTTCCCAGTGTTACCGGCCTGAGAGATTGCCGATTGAAATGCCTGCACAATACTGTCGCTTAGTGCTCCTTCAATTCCGCTATTGTATAACAGTTTAAGCAAGGATTGTCCCTTTGCTGCACGAGAAATTCCTGTTAATTCCGCAATATGCCAATAATCTATTTGGGACTTTAATTCAGCGACCATTGAAGACCAATCTTTATCTGCCAAAACTGAGGCTACAGCAATAATTGGCCTTGACTCTGAGTCAAGTCTATCGGCCAAAACAGCCGCCGCCGCTGGATTATGCGCAACATCAAGAATCACTGGAACAGATTGATAGATTAAACTCTGCTGTCGCCCCATAACAGCGGCATTATTCAATGCTATACGGCACTTATCAGCATCCAAACGACAACCAAGGCTTATTAATACCTGAAGTGCTAAAGTCTTATTAACCGCTAGCAGACCATTATTTGACAAGTTATCCAGAGTGGCAAAATCAGTATTTTCTTTGTGCCAATTTGGCTGTATGGAAAAAGTCTCATTATTTTCAGTAAAACTAAAATCTTTACCCAACCATAAGGCGTTAGCTTGAGTGTCTTTTACTAAACCAGAAAATCCTTGTGGATGATTTTTTTCACCAATGATTAGTGAGCGATTAGCGCGAGCTATACCTAACTTTTCTTTAGCAATCTCTGCTCTAGTCTCTCCGAGCCACTGCTGATGATCTAAATCAATACTGGTGAGAACAGCAATATCGCAATTAATAATATTAGCCGCATCCAAACGGCCACCTAAACCAACTTCAAGAAGTACTACATCCAAGTTGCTGCGACTGAATATAATCAGTGCTGCTAGGGTATTGAATTCAAAATAGGTCAGGGAAATTTGCTGTCTTAAACGCTCAATAGTTTCAAACGAATCAATAATTAGCTCATCATCGACAGCGGAACCATTGATGCAGATACGTTCGTTGTAGCGTTGAAAATGCGGAGATGTAAAACTGCCGACGGAATAATCATGCGCTAAGAGTATAGATTGCATGCTGGCAACACAGGATCCTTTGCCGTTAGTTCCAGCAACAGTAATCACTTTGGATGTGCCAACCTCGCCAGTCAGCGACTGAGTGGTTTTGTAGCGCTGCCATACCTCGGCAACTCTTTTAACACCGAGATTAATTTCGCAGGGGTGCCTTTGCTCTAGAAGCTCTAACCATTCCGCCAGTGAGCGGTTAGTCATTGGCCGGTTCTGACTGACCTGTTAACTTAGAAAGAACACTTCCCAAGCGATCACGCATGTCTGCGCGACTAATAATCATATCAATATGACCTTTTTCAAGAAGGAATTCACTTCTTTGGAAACCTTTAGGTAGCTTTTGACGAATCGTCTGCTCAATAATATTTGGACCAGCAAAGCCTGCACGAGCTCCGGGCTCAGCAACATTAAGATCACCTAACATTGCCAAACTAGCAGAAACTCCGCCGTAGACGGGGTCTGTCATTACTGAAATGTATGGTACACCAGCAATTTTTAGACGCTCAAGTACTGCGCTAGTCTTAGCCATTTGCATCAGCGATATAAGTGCTTCTTGCATACGGGCACCGCCCGTGGCGGCAAAGCAAATAAAAGGAATTTTTTGCTCAAGTGCTAATGTGGCTGCTCTGGTAAATTTTTCCCCAACAGCATAACCCATAGAGCCACCATGAAAGGCGAATTCAAAGGCACAGGCAACAATTGGCATGGAGTGGAGACTTCCAGACATGGCCACTAATGCGTCTTTTTCACCCGTTTTCTTTTGCGCTTCAGTCAAACGATCTTTGTATTTTTTTACATCTTTAAAACGCAATCGATCGATGGCTACAATATCAGCAGCAATTTCTTCTCGACCCTGTTCATCTAAAAAAATATCAAGCCTGCGGCGTGCACCAATGCGCATATGGTGACCACATTTAGGACAGACATCTTGATTGCGTTCTAGCTCTGGTCGATAGAGGGGTGCTGCACATTTGGGGCACTTTTTCCACAAGCCCTCTGGAACGGCGCTTGATCGGTTACCATTTGTTGATGCAGGACCCGAGGGTCGGATGCGTTTCAGCCAATCCATCAATATACCTTTCAACTGTTACCCAATGAAAGACAGACAATCATTGGTAATAAATTTTTTTCGCTATTCTAACACGAGAAATCGAGAGTCGCTAAGCTATACCACAGTAATTTTTATTTGTAGGGCATTTTTATGTTATTTTTTGGCTTCTGATACGAAGGCTTTTACCTTTGAGGGATTTTTAACGCCTGGACTTGCCTCTACACCCCCACTTACATCCACCATATAGGGATTAGTTTTTGCGATCGCCTCAGCAACATTGTTTGGATTTAAGCCGCCGGCGAGAATAAGCTTGTAATTAGTCGAAACTGGGAGTCGACTCCAGTCAAAACTATGCCCAGTACCGCCATACAAATCATCACTCCAAGCATCAAACAAAAACCCGCCCTCGGCATTATAGGAAGCGACCTCGGCATCTATATCCAAACCTTCTCGCATTCGCACAGCTCTAATGAATGGGAAATTAAATTGGTGACAAAATTCAGCCGTTTCATCACCGTGAAACTGAATATAATCTGGCTTAACCTGTTTAATTACCTGATTAACCAAAGCTTTACTTGGATTGACTAATAGAGCAATTGCGTGCGTGGAATCATTAATGACGGCTCTTATTTTTGCCGCTTGCTCAATATCAACATAACGCGGGCTTTTCTCATAAATAACCAACCCCAGAGCATCCGCACCATTTTCCTGTACCATCAATGCTTGCTCTGGACTTGTAATGCCACAAATTTTTACACGAACTGTCATAGGTTATTCTTCTGTATGTTCTAGTTCGGCCGGCAAAAATACTGGCCCTTTGGCAAGAGACGGTAACCCAAATTTCGAAGGGTAATCAACAGCGACTAAATACAGTCCATCAGGAGCTGCTGTTGCAGCACTCTTACAACGATCACCTTGAGCAAGTAGCTGCTTTATCCATAATGGCTGTTGGCGCTCCATACCCACCTCTAAAAGAGAGCCTACTATATTTCGCACCATATGCAATAGGAATGCATTGGCGGTAATCTCGAAAATAACTAGGTTGCCTCGACGAAAAACATTGGCCTGATAAACATTTCGATAGGGAGAATTTGACTGACAACCAGACCCTCTAAAGGCCGAATAATCTTGCTCACCAAGTAAATACTGACAACTGCCTTGCATCAGCGAAATATCTAAGGGCTTTTTAATCCAAGTAACAGCACCCGCCATAATTGCCGGTCTTGTGGGACTATTATCAATGATGTAGCGATAGGTTCTTGCCTCAGCACTAAATCGAGAATGAAAATCTTGAGTTATTTTGTCTGCCCATATTAGCGCAATACTATCGGGTAACTGACTGTTGGCACCCTGAATCCAGCTGTAGCCAGAACGCTGAGCTGCGGTATCAAAATGAATCACTTGATGGCTGGCATGAACCGCGGTATCCGTGCGTCCCGCGCAGTGTAATTTAATCGGACAATCCGCAACATAACTTAGCGCCTCCTCAAGCTCTTGCTGTACTGAAGGACTATGCTTTTGTCGCTGAAAACCACAAAAATCGCCACCCTGATACTGCACAATTGCCGCATATCTAGAAACGCCTGATGGCAGCAGCTGATCGTCTGGCATCATGCAGCCCTCTGTATAAATCCAATCAGTCACAGTCTTATCCGTTTGCTAGGTTTCAATACTATCAAGTATTTCTCGCGCTTTTGCTTTGCCTGATTTATCCGCTTCGCCAATAATTTCTTCAAGGATGGATTGCGCACTTTCAATATCGGCCATCTCTATACAAAGCGAAGCCATATCAAGCTTAATCTGTAGTGGGTCAATCTCCAGAGTGTCCTCTTCAAAATCAATACCCAAAACTTTACCAGTATCAGATCCTTGATCATCATCTTCACGCATCTGAGCTTCTAATTCCTCAACACCAGGCAGATTAATCGCTAAAGCGTCCTCTGACCGAATTTTTGGGTCTTTCTGCGTTTTGACGTCTACTGTTTTGTTATCCGTTGAGTCTGCGAAAACATCATCATCACTGCCATCAGCAAAGGGTCCTTCAAGAACAGTTTCGATCGGCTTTTGCTCTTTAGATGATTCGATGTTTTCCTTACTGCGTTGGTCTAATTTTCTGGATCGATTAATGATCATTGCAAAGCATAGTGCGCCAACAAAAATCCAGAAGTCTATAGGTAGCTGCTTTACTCTGGAGACTAATAGGTTGAAATCTTTCGCATCAAAATTAATCAGAAACCTTTTCAACTGTTCAATAGAGAAAGAATTTGTTTTAGAGATTTCAAAATTTGATTGCTTAACTGGCTGATTTACAACTGCATCTGACACCTTGATTTGTATGTTTTCATCTAATATTTCAACTGGATCAACTAGGGGTTCGGATGACATTTCAATTTCTAATTCAGACGATAAATCAGTCACAGCATCAGCTGACTGATCAACTTCAGTTGCATCTCTAATGGTGTCTGCGATAACTTCTTGGCTGACGTCTAGTTCAACACTAATATCTTCAGCGACCTCAACGGTTGGAATAATTAACGTTGAATTTTCTTGCGAAACTAAAGTGTCAGACGGCTTATTTACCATGTCGCCTGTTGCAAAAGTAACCACTGAACCCTCTATCAACTTTGTGCTATCACCCTCCAGAAAAGCTTCTGGATTATTCTCATAAAGACTGTCCATAGCCTCAGCCATTGACATATTGTCTGGGCGTAGCTGCATAGCGACACTCCACAATGTATCGCCCACCACAACGGTGTGAGTCGACATAGCAGAGTGAGCAGCGGACGAGCTTGTTATTTCGACTGTATTGTTTGATTCGACAGGATTAGTATCAGCTGCAACAACTGAGTAGCTATAAGACAGAATTATCGCAGAGACTATAATCCTGCTAATCGGTATAGCCTTAATACAATTCAAGAGTAATCCTGTTATCTGTCTCATTGTTTTTCCATAATGGGTTAGAGCAATTACCGCTCAACCAAAATTCTTAGCATACGACGCAGTGGTTCAGCAGCACCCCATAATAACTGATCACCAACAGTAAACGCAGAAAGGTATTGATCACCCATATTCATCTTGCGTACGCGTCCTACGGGCACCTGTAAACCGCCGGTCACGGCTGCTGGCGTTAAGTATTCAACCGATGCTTCTTTGGTATTAGATACAAACTGAGCCCATTGATTGGCCTCAGCTAACATAGACTCGATTTCATCCATGGGCACATCCTGAGTCAACTTTATCGTTAGGGCCTGACTATGACAACGCATAGCACCAATTCTTACACATAGACCATCCAGCGGGATGGGGTTTCCATCTAAACCAAGAATTTTGTTGGTTTCAGCTTGGTTTTTCCACTCTTCACGACTTTGTCCATTCTCTAGCTGAGAATCAATGTAAGGAAGCAAACTACCAGCCAGCGGATAACCCCAGTTATCTACTGGGAAATCATCACCGCGAAGGGTGTTTGTTACCTGACGGTCAATATCAAGAATAGCCGAAGAGGGATTAGCCAAACTATCAGCCACATTATCTTTAATCACACCCATTTGCGAAATTAGCTCGCGCATATTTTGTGCACCTGCGCCAGAAGCCGCCTGATAAGTCATTGAGCTAGCCCATTCCACAAGGTTGGCATTAAATAGTCCACCCAAAGCCATTAGCATTAAACTAACCGTACAGTTGCCGCCAATATAATCCTTAACACCATTTGCTAAGCCCTGCTCAATCACCTGCGAATTAACTGGGTCAAGAACAATAATCGAGCTATCTTCCATACGAAGCGCAGAGGCGGCATCAATCCAGTATCCCTGCCAACCGCTTTTGCGAAGTTCAGGATAAACTTTTTTGGTGTAATCGCCGCCCTGACAGGTAACAATAACATCCATCTGTGCAAGCGCATCAATATCAAAGGCGCTTTGTAGCAGTGGAATCTCTACGCCAACATCGGGTCCTTTTTGACCCGCCTGTGAGGTAGTAAAGAAAATTGGCTGTATATCTTTAAAGTCAGACTCTTCACTCATGCGCTCCATCAAAACGGAACCCACCATGCCACGCCAACCTACAAATCCTGTTTTTTTCATTGGTAAAACCTTCTCGATCTTTGAATAAAAAAATTATGTTAGGGCTGCAACCACCGCATCACCCATCTCAACTGTGCCAACCAGCTGGCAACCCTCGGTTTGAATATCCGCAGTTCGCAAACCACTATCCAAAACTACACTCACCGCCTGTTCAATGGCATTGGCAACCTCTGGTGCATTAAGAGAATATCGAAGCATCATCGCCACCGACAAAATGGTTGCCAATGGATTGGCAATACCCTGACCGGCAATATCTGGCGCTGAACCATGACAGGGCTCATACATACCGCCGCTATTCTTATCTAATGATGCCGAGGGCAACATGCCAATTGAGCCGGTCAACATAGCCGCAGTATCCGATAAAATATCGCCAAACATATTGCCGGTAACTACCACGTCAAATTGCTTGGGATACATGACAAGCTGCATCGCTGCATTATCAACATACATATGACTTAACTCTACATCTTTGTAGTCAGAGGCCATATCAGTGATTACTTCACGCCAAAGTACGGTGGCCTCAAGTACATTGGACTTATCTACCGAACAAAGCTTTTTATTTCTGACCCTGGCGGCTTCAAACGCCATCTTACCAATTCGGCGTATTTCTGATTCGTTGTATTTATAGGTGTTATAACCTTCACGCTGGCCGTCTTCAAGGGTTCGAATACCTCTTGGCTCACCAAAATAGATCCCACCCACTAACTCGCGGACAATTAAAATATCCAAACCAGAAACAAATTCAGGTTTTAAAGATGAGGCATGCGCCAACTGAGGGTACATAATGGCTGGGCGCAAATTGCCAAATAATTCTAATTCAGAGCGAATGGTTAATAAGCCTTTTTCAGGTCGTAAATGACGCTCTACATTATCCCATTGAGGACCACCGACCGCGCCAAGTAATATGGCATCGGATTGTCGCGCCTTTTTTAGCGTTTCTTCCGGGCAGGGATCTCCTACAGCATCTATTCCAGCACCACCCAAGTGGGCATAGGTTAAATTGATACCTAAGCTAAATTTTTCATCTACGCGCTGTAATACTTTGACTGCCTCAGCAACAATTTCTGGTCCAATATTGTCACCAGGTAATATCAATACGTTTTTTGCCATTATTTAATTGCTCCAAATACCCAAGGCTGATTAGCCGCCCTAGTTTTTTCATACTCTTTAATTGCATCCGCAGACTGCAAGGTAAGACCAATCTCATCCAAGCCCTTAATTAAGCAGTCTTTACGAAAGTCATCTATCTCAAAATCAAAGCTTTCCCCACAGGATCGAATAACCTTTTGTGAGACCAAATCAATGGTTAACTGATAACCCTCGGTAGCATTCATCTCAGTAAATATGAGATCTACCTGCTGCTCAGTTAAAATCACCGGCAACAGACCATTTTTAAAACAGTTATTGTAGAAGATATCTGCATAACTGGGTGCAATAATAGCCCGGAAACCATAGTCTTCTATTGCCCAAGGTGCATGCTCACGACTGGAGCCACAACCAAAGTTTTTTCTTGCCAATAAAATAGAGGCGCCCTGATAACGTGACATATTTAACGGGAAATCTTTGTTCAATGGACGTTGACTACAATCTTGACCCGGCTGTCCCTCATCTAAATAACGTAATTCATCAAATAAATTAGGACCAAAGCCACTGCGTTTAATGGACTTCAAAAATTGCTTAGGGATAATCATATCTGTATCCACATTAGCACGATCCATAGGGCCTACAATGCCACTGTGCTGAGTAAACGACTTCATGATTGATCTCCCGTAAAAGTTCTAACATCCACAATATGACCGGCAATGGCCGCAGCGGCTGCCATTTCTGGACTCATTAAATGGGTACGACCACCATTGCCCTGTCGCCCTTCAAAATTACGATTTGAAGTGGAAGCACAGTGCTCCCCAGACCCTAATTTATCGGCATTCATCGCCAAACACATAGAGCAACCAGGCTCACGCCAATCCAGCCCTGCCTCAGTAAAGATCTTATCCAAACCCTCAGCCTCTGCCTGTTCCTTGACCATTTGCGACCCGGGAACCACCAATGCCTGTTTCACACTTGAGGCAACGGTAAAACCTTCAACCACCGCAGCTGCAGCTCTCATATCTTCAATTCGAGAGTTAGTACATGAACCAATAAAGACTCTATCCACATACACTGAGGTTATAGGCGCACCACCTTCAAGCCCCATATACTCAAGGGCGCGTTCAACACCTTTTTGCTTAACCTCATCAATCTGGTCTTCTACCTTTGGGATATTAGCTGTTACCGGCACCACCATCTCTGGGGACGTACCCCAGGATACTTGCGGCGCAATTTCACTTCCATCCATATGAACTTCAGTATCGAATACCGCATCAGCATCACTCACCAAAGTCCGCCAGTAATCTGCTGCTTTATCAAACATGTCGCCACTGGGCATAAACTGTCGACCCTTACAGTAATCAACAGTCTTTTCATCAACTGCCACTAAACCCACACGAGCACCAGCTTCAATTGCCATATTGCAAACGGTCATCCGACCTTCAATCGACATATCTCTAAACACAGAGCCTGCAAACTCAATCGCATGGCCATTACCTCCCGCAGTCCCAATTTTAGCGATAATAGCTAATACCACATCCTTAGGCGTTACACCTGCACCTAGAACACCATCAACTGTGACACGCATATTTTTCATCTTTTTGGTAACAAGGCACTGGGAAGCCAAAACATGTTCGACCTCAGAGGTACCAATACCATGGGCTAAACAGGCAAGAGCACCATGCGTTGCCGTGTGAGAATCTCCACAGACCACAGTAAAACCAGGCATAGTGGCACCTAGCTCAGGGCCCATTACATGTACAATACCCTGACCCATTTCATTCATTTTGAATTCTTTGATACCAAAATGATCACAGTTATCATCCAAGGTTTGTACCTGAATACGTGAGGTATCATCTGGAATGCCAGCAACCCCTGCCGCCCGCTCAGCAGGATCTGTAGAAATATTATGATCAGGGGTCGCCACATTAGTATCCAAGCGCCAAGGCTTTCGCCCCGCCATACGCAGACCCTCAAATGCCTGAGGTGATGTCACCTCGTGAAGAATATGGCGATCAATATATAAAAGCGCTGACCCATCTTCATTTTGTTTAACTAAATGACTATCCCAAAGTTTGTCGTAGACTGTTCTTTGCGACATGCTGTTCTCCTAAATTTTCTATATTGCGCTTAGTTTACTTATACTTTATGATGAAATAAATTCATATTTTTCATATTTATGATTCCTAAAAAGAATCTTTAAGACTCTATCTATGGATAATCAAAGCCTAAAAGCATTTGTAACCGTCGCTGAATGCGCTTCATTTTCACTAGCCGCTGAACAATTGCACCTCACCCAGTCTGCGGTAAGCAAGCGAATCGCAAACCTAGAATACCAAACAGGAAAAAAATTATTTGATCGAATTGCTCGACAAGTTACCCTAACGGAGGCAGGAAATGCCTTATTACCTCGAGCTCAGCATATCCTTCAAGAATATGCTGCGGCCATTCAGGCAATCAATGATTTATCGGGCGATGCCAATGGCACTCTTCACTTAGCCATTAGCCACCATCTTGGTCTCCACCGTTTGCCACACATACTTAAGGCATTTGCGCGTCAATACCCAAAAGTCAGTTTAAATATTGAATTTATGGACTCAGAAAAAGCTTACGAACAAGTTCTTCAGGGAAAGTCTGAAGTAGCTGTGATAACCCTCGCTTTAGAGCGACATCCGAATATTTTATGTCATAAAATATGGACCGATCCGCTGAAGTTTATATGCGCGACGGATCATGCCCTTACTAAAATTGATCAACCAAGCTTGCAGGACCTATCTGAATATCCGGTTATACTTCCTGGAATAAACACCTACACTGGGCGAATCATTCAAAACCTTTTTGAAACCAAAGCGGTACCACTCAAAGCCCCCATGTCCACAAACTATTTAGAGACCATCAGTACCATGGTGGAAATCGGACTCGGCTGGAGCATGCTTCCAGAAACATTAATTAAAAATCTTCATGTAATGGCAATAGAGCATACTAACGCTTCGCGAGAGCTAGGCTATATTCACCACAAAAACCGCAGTCTTTCCAATGCTGCAGTGGCTTTTATCAAAATGCTTAAACAGAATTAACAGGGTTATTACTGATCGGCTTCTAGCGCATTAATTAAATCAGTAAATTCATCACTATTTTTTGGATTGAGTTTCAGTAGAAGTTTATGCGCCTCAAGAACCTGCTTGCGAATTTCATCAACACCTGCAGGTACTTCCTCAAGACTTCGTAACTCTGCATCAAACTCATCTGGTGACTGTTGGAAAATATCAATAATTTCATCAAACCCCATACACTCAAGGGTACGAATAATTGAGGGGTTTTGGCAAAACAGTTTTACATTCATTCGATAGTACTCACGACAGTGTAAACCCAGCTTTGCTATTAGGCCCAGTGTCGTACTATCGACCCCATCGGCATCAAGCATATCCACTACAACACTTTTTACCTTACTTTTACCAAACAAGACTTCCATATAACGATTTAACGTGCCACTAAGCGTTAAACGCACATCGCCAACTAACTTGAGAAGATAGTAATCCGCTTTATCAGAAATAAGTATTTTTCCTTGAGTCACGCTAGGCACCTCCTGTCAACAGAAGCACAGATACGTCATCCTGAAGGTCTTTTATGCCTTCAATAAATAACCCTTTTTTTAACGCCTTAACACTGACCGAGCGATTACTTAAATAACGCAATAATCGGGTTTCTTTATCTTCAATTTCTTTGCCGGGTAGTAATTCAAACACACCATCTGAAAGCAGTACTAAAGCAAACTTTTCTGGCAGCTGTATTTCTTCAACCGCCCATCTAGCATCCTTGAAAATACCTGCCGGCTTGCCTTTACCTGGGAGATATCGAGCTTCGCCATCAACAATCAAAATTGGTGATGGCTGATGAGCACCAACAACGTAGCGCAACTTTCTTGTTTCAGTATCCAGTGATCCAGCAACAATAGTTAAGTGCTTATCTAGCTCGGTATTCATTAGCTGCTGATTAATTGATTCTACCAACCCCTCAGGCGCCTGTGCTAATGCGTCATATTCTTTCTCGCGAGCATGGCGGCGAATAATTCGACCGGTAATAAAATGCAACAATACAGTGACAAACGCCGATGAAGCACCATGGCCAGATACATCGACAAAATAAAATAAAATATAGCGACCCAAAACAAATTGGTAACCTACACAGTCACCGCTCAAATAAAGAGAGGGAGCCATTGAGTGAGCTATTTCAATATCACCGCATTTTAGAGGCGCCTCTGGCATTAGGTTTTTTTGAATCTCCAAACCCGCCTTTTGATCATGCTCAAGAAGTTTAATGCTTTGCTGTAATTTACTATTTATTTTTTGCAAACGCTCCCCATAATTCTGCTGACGAGCCCGAGCCAGAGCGAGGTTAGATAAGCGCTTTAACATATCTGGTATATTCTGCTGTGCTGGATTAGATTCTAAGATATCCGATACACCTAACCTAAAATAATAGGCTTCATTACCCATCGAATGATCATCCAGTGCTACCACAACTAAAAAATGACTACAGAGATCAACAATAGCTTGATCATCCATACCATTTTCACATAAGTACTCGGAAGTAAAAACAACGGGTTGATTAAGGGGGTCTTCGCAGGCTTGTTGAAGCTGATTAATATTTTCTACGCTCAAACAACTCCAACCAATAGACTGGAAACTTGCCAACAAACCTTGTGCTGTCTCTGTATTGTCATCAACAACAATAACTGGACCTGTTAACTCACTCATTGAGCGTTCACTTTGTTAGTGCAATCAGCGACTTTATTATAATTATACAACAGTGATTCTACTCCGTGGATCAATACTAGTAATCATCGAGATCATCAAACTCATCTTCAACAGCGCCATCTGTCACTTGATAGGCCCTTCTTTGTAAATAAACGTCTCGTACTAAGGTATAACTATCGCCAGAAATCAGATTGTCATATTCCAGTAAGGATGCTCTCATTGACACCAACTTGGTGCCTCTGACTATTATGCGGTCAGAGTTATGACTTAAATAATCCAAAGGATCCGTAATCCTATCCACAACTTTAGATGGGGCGTCTCTTAGAGTAGACGGCCCTATCAAAGGTAGCATTAGATATGAACCCTCAGGTACACCCCAATAACCTAATGTTTGACCAAAATCCTCACCTTCACTTTTTTTAAGGCTAAGTAAGGAAGCAACATCAAATAACCCAGCCATACCAAGCGTGCTATTTACCCCGAATCTACCCGCATCATTTAAGGCTAGAGAGAATTTTCCCTGCAACACATCATTAAATACATTAGTAACTTCTTTGAGATTACCAAAAACATTGGAAATACCACGCTCAACAAAGTCAGGTGTAACGGCAACATAAAATTTTGCTAGGGGCCGAGCAATATAATCATCTAATGATTTATTAAAGCTAAAAATCTTTTGATTAATATTTTGATAGGGGTCTGCATCAGAGGCTTGATCAGCGGCAACAGAGAACGAACAAAAGAAGCATGACCATACAAGGACAATCGAAATAATGGCGTTCATTGCTGAGGATTTATTCATCCCTTTACCCTTTGCTGGTTTGCTATATTCTAATGGCTGATAGCTTACAGATTCAACAGCTAAACAGTCATAGATGAAATAAATATACTAAAACGGATTAAAAACGCCGCAACTGCTCATATAACTGTTGCCACATTTTTTCCAATCGCTTGCTCGATATAGGCATCTTAGTCCCTAACTGTTGAGCGAACAAAGAAACTCTATACTCCTCGAGCGCCCACTCATAGGTATCTAGCTGCAAAACTAACTCTCGCGATAGCGATGCATGATCCTGATCTTTGGTTCGCTGTGAAAATTCCTGTATTTCTTCTAACCACTGTCGGTCTTTTGAAATCTGCATAGGTAATTTTTCCAACCTAATTTCAAGAGCACGAATAAATCTAGGGTACTGAATAATATATTCGCGCCTTATGGCGCTGAGTGTTTTCATTGAAAAAAGCCGTTCAACCTGAGACTCAATATCCGATTTAGCATAAACCGCCGCCAAATTCATTGCTCGTATTTGTTTGCGACATTGGTGCAGAGAAGGAAGAACAGATTGAATAATATCTGCATATTCTTGAGCTATGCCCACCACTGAAGCCACACCTTCAGAATATTGGCGTTCAAACTCTTGCTTATCACGAATAGATTTCTCATTGGCAAACATAGATTGCTGAAAACTAGCACTAATAATTGCCATTACTATGGATTTTCGATCTCCAATAGCAGCGGCTTTTAGCGCCAAATCAGCGCCTTTAAGCAGGTTTTTAGCTAGATAATTAACCTGCTGGCGGCCTTTAATCAATGCCAACCTCAACTGCCCTTCAATGGATAAATTTTCAGCAACCAAAGGATTATCTTCCAACTCAATATCGACCCAATCACCACAGTCTCGAAGGCAGGGCCATGCTTTAATCGTGATATTTCCGCGTTTAAGACTGACCTGCTCCGGCAGAGTATCAAAATCCCACTCAGTGATATTTTGGCGACTTATTTCATCCTTATCTGACTGTTGAAGGTTATCACTAATTTGCTGTTTAAACGCTTGCTGCAACTGCTGTAAATTTCTACCTACAGCCACTGTCTCACCATTCTCATCCTGCAGAATAAAATTCATCAAATACCAAGGGTTCAACCCCTCTAGACGCCAATCTGTATCTGCTACAGTAAAACCTGATAGGCGGTGTAACTGTTCGCCAAGAACCTCGGTTAAAGGTCTATCCTGGGCTTTGCTAGATAATAAAATCTTATCAACGTAGTCTGGCACTGGCACAAAATGTCGCCGTACCTGCTTGGGTAAACTTTTTATTAGAGCAATGCATTTGTCACGCAACATTCCCGGCACCACCCATTCAAAGAAAAATCTTGGTACCTGATGCAAAATAGGCAATGGGATGATCACACTGACACCATCCTTCTGATGCCCAGGCTCAAATCGGTATTTCAACTGAAAATCTAACCCGCCACAGCTAATCTGCTCTGGAAACTGTGCCTGCTCATCTACAGACAGTCCTCGCAGCAGTAATAATTCACGATTAAGCTTTAGAATAGTCTTATCTTCGCGCTCAGCCTCTCTGCGCCAACGATCAAAGGCGACTTGATTGTAGATTCCCTCAGGCAATCGCTCATCATAGAATCCATAAACCACTTTTTGCTCTGCGACTAAATCTCGGCGCCTAAATCTATCCTCAAGTGCTTGTAATTCCTCCAAAAGGTTTTTGTTGTAACTTAAGAATCTGCCCTTTCCTTTGTAACCATGCTCAACTAACGCTTGCTGAATAAATACCATTCTCGCCTCACGCGGCGCAATTTTTCCGTAGGGCGTTAGTTTTGCTTCTACAATGGTCAAACCAAATAATGTCTGACGCTCTTTCGCCATCACCAACCCATTTTTTCCATGATAAAAAGGTTCACTGTAGGTTTTTTTAACCAAATGTGCCGCTAGTGAGGGCAACCATGCCGGGTCAATTTTGGCGACATTTAAAGCATATTGCTTGGCCGTCTCCATCAATGAACCAGCAACGATCCATTTAGGCGGCTTGTTGCTAGTCCCTGAACCGGGAAAAATAAATAACTTACGATTACGTGTTCCCAAAAATTTCCACTTATCCTGTCGATTGGCAACTTGACCCAACAAACCTGAAAGCAAAGCACAGTGAATCGACTGATAATCAGCCGCTTGCTTGTTATCTATAAAACCCAAACCGCGACAAGCACTGTGAACCTGATGATGTAAATCACGCCATTCCTTCATTCGCAGTGGCGAAATAAAATGAGCTCGACAGTATTTTGCAAACTGATTGCGTGACAGCGTTTGTCTTTTTTCTTCAAAGTGCTGCCAGATATTCAATAGCGACATAAAGTCAGACTGTTCATCCAGCCATGGCTTATGCGCCAAATCTGCGGCTTGTTTTTTATCTGCCGGACGCTCTCTGGGGTCCTGAATACTCAAGCCTGTAGTAACAATTAAAAGTTCGGTGAGAGAGCCAAGCTTAGAAGCCTCAACCAGCATGCGCGCAAACTTTGGATCTAGAGGAATAGCCACCAACATTTTACCCAAACGAGTAAGACCACCTTTTTTATCCACAGCCTGCAATTCTTCCAATAGCTTATAGCCATCATTAATCATTCGTGAGTCTGGCTTATCGATAAATGGGAAATCGCGTATATCCCCAAGTCGGGCATGCATCATCTGCAGAATAACGGCGGCCAAATTAGTGCGAATAATTTCAGGGTCGGTATATTCCGAGCGATTAACAAAATCTTCTTCGGTATAAAGCCTGTAACAAACCCCCTTTTGCACTCGACCACAGCGACCTGCTCGCTGATTAGCGCTGGCCTGAGAAATAGCTTCTATAGGTAACCGCTGGACCTTGGTGCGATAACTGTAGCGTGAAAGCCGCGCTCGACCCACATCAATCACATATCCAATTCCCGGAACAGTTAGAGATGTCTCCGCAACATTAGTGCTTAAGACAACCCGCCTACCTTTATGTGGAGAGAAAATTTTTCTCTGCTCCGCAAGACTTAAGCGAGCATACAAGGGAACCACTTCAAGATGAGGGATTTGTGCTCTTCGTATAGCCAAACTAAGCTCGCGAATTTCTCGTTCGCCACTTAAGAATACCAACACATCTCCACGATCACCCAAAGCTTCGATATCTTTTAAACGGTCGATAATTTGTTGATCTAACTCCAATGCCGATTGATCAACATTGTCATACACAATATCGACTGGAAAGGTTCTTCCAGAAACTTCAACAATGGGCGCATCATTAAAATGCTTTGAAAATTTTTCAACATCAATAGTTGCAGAAGTAATAATAACTTTAAGGTCAGGCCGCTTAGGCAAAATCTGCTTTAGATAACCCAAAAGAAAATCAATATTTAGACTGCGCTCATGGGCCTCATCAATAATAATCGTATCGTAATGACTAAGAAAACGATCGCGCTGAATTTCCGCTAGCAAAATACCATCGGTCATTAACTTAATTAGGGTATCTCGATTGGTTTGATCGGCAAATCGCACCTGATAGCCAACCTTGTCCCCTAGATCCGTCCTAAGCTCTTCAGCTAATCGGCTTGCCACCGAACGCGCCGCAATGCGCCGCGGCTGAGTATGGCCAATCATGCCCCGTCGCCCACAGCCCGCCTCTAGGCATATCTTAGGTAACTGAGTCGTTTTACCCGAACCGGTTTCACCAGCAATAACAACGACCTGATTCTCTTTAATAAGATCACGAATCTCATCAGCTCTAGCACAAACAGGTAAATCAGAATAAGAAATTTCGGGGAAGCATTGCGCTCGACGCTCAACCCAATCATTTGACCTAGCCACAGCAGCGGTCCACTTATCCCATAATGCAGTCTGCGCATCGGAACCTTTATCAGCCTGTTGGATCTTTATTAACTGTTGCTTAAAACGAAACAAATCACGGCTAGAAACCGCGTCAGAAAGTTGCGATTCAAGCAGCCTAAATTGCTTGGGCTGAGTGGGTATTTTGGCAGGGATTTTAAATTCCGCCGTTGGATTTCTCATCAAATAGTCTTATTGCGATAAATCCTGCCAGACACATTGACCACTCGCCGATTTAATCGTCTCGAGTTTCTTGTTATGACTAGCTAATTCCGCATCGCTTGCTTTTATGACTTTAAGAGGAGAGCGTTCCGTAGAAAGCCTCCTAATACCACCAGAACTTGATGCCGCCCCCTCATCAGAAGAAGATTGATCATTGATATTAAGATTAACCTGACCACCGGTCATAACCAGATAGACATCGGCTAAAATTTCCGCATCTAACAATGCTCCGTGAAGGTCGCGCTGAGAATTATCTACCATATAGCGCTTACACAGTGCATCCAAGTTATTGCGCTGACCCGGATGCTTGTTTCTAGCTAACGCAAGTGTATCAACAACCTGACACAGACCAGCTATAGATTTAGGCTGATTTTTTAGTTTGGAAAGTTCATGATCTATAAAACCCACATCAAACGGTGCATTATGAATAACCAACTCAGAATCACCCACAAAAGCCAAAAACTCATCCACAATATTGGCAAATAGCGGTTTATCCTCAAGAAATTCATCGGTAATACCATGCACCTGCATCGCGCCCTCATCAACATTTCTTTCGGGATTAATATATTGGTGATAATGTTTACCGGTTAGCTTGCGATTAACTAATTCTACACAACCAATTTCAATGATTCTGTGATCTTGAGAGGTCTCAAGCCCTGTGGTCTCTGTATCTAAAACTATCTGTCTCATATGCTCGCTTATTCCAGCTCGTCTATACCGCGATTAGCCAATTGATCGGCAATCTCATTTTCAGCATGGCCACTATGACCCTTAACCCAGTGCCAATCAATAGAGTGTAGCTCAACCAGCTGATCCAATTGTTGCCACAGATCAACATTCTTAACTGGCTTTTTTGATGCTGTTTTCCAGCCCCTCTTTTTCCAATTAGGCATCCACTCTTGAATGCCCTTTAATACGTAGGTTGAATCTGAGGTAACTTTAACCTCACAGGGTCTTTGCAGAGCAGACAACCCCTCAATAACCGCCATTAACTCCATACGATTATTTGTTGTCTCATGCTCTCCACCACAAAGTTCGCGCTCATTATCACCATAACGCAACAAGGCGCCCCAGCCACCAGGCCCGGGATTTCCTCTACAGGCGCCATCGGTAAAAATTTCCACAGTCTTCATTACATTAACAGCCTAATTTTGAGGTGTTCGATTAATATTGGTTCGTTTTGAACCATAGGGTTTAGCCGCCAATGGTCGCCAAGCCCTAATACGATTACTGATTCCACCAGCCACTCGCTTTACAGCATGAATCATATAAAAATTACCTAAGGGAGAGCCAATCTTTTCACTTATTTTGTGCCACCTTGTGTCCTGATGAAAACAACCCGCAGTACCGAGAGGTAAATTATACGCGCCATTTTGTATACCGATGACCTCACAATTAAGTAAAGAAAGCCAATCGTATATTCGGGATTTACGCAAACTAAAAAAGTTGTACTCGGAGCGCTGTGTAGCCAACCTCATAGGCCACTTTAATAAACCCATAGGGCCTATTGGATTAAATACATACAAAATCATATGCCCACCTGGGGCAACAACTCTAGCCGCTTCCGCCAAAACCGATTGTGGTGACACCGAGTATTCTAGCGCATGCTGTAAAATTGCCACATCGACAATATCAGAAGGCAATGGCAACTCTTCGTTAGCCGCCACAACTGAACTGCCATCAAAGCTCAATTCACCGCAACTGGGGCGAACATAAAACTGATGCAATTGATCAAATGGTTCAAGCGCACATCGCTCTCCAGTCACACCCAAATGCATCATTCTGTAACCCGATAAATCAGCACAATTTTCTGCTAATAATTTTATTTCTGAATCCAGCAAATATTTACCGAACTTTTTGCCTCTCCAATTATCCAAAGCCATAGCACTATTATCTGGCGAAATTTCCAGATATTGATGAAACAAATTTGCAAGCATTTGGCGTTTTTTGCTCATAACTATTAGCGGCTAAATTTATTATCAGTAAATCCTAACATGTAAATGACCATTACCCTATTAGACTCCAAAGAAATTCACCCAAACCCCAAGTTTTACGACTATGTTGTTAATGACCGCCATGACCGTTACAATCGCGCTCCTAAAATTTACGCCCAATAGAGTTTTTTGTGTTATCGAAGCCTAAAAATAACATCATTTACCTATGCCTTTTGCTGATTAGCCTGAGGTTAGTCGGTTGCGTCTCAATTACAGAGGACGGGCAAGGGCAACTAGAAAAGACAACCGAACTCGCACCTATCGTTGATTTAAACGCACCGCAAGCAACACCCAATGCGGCACCAAAGGCAGATGAAGAAAATGGCTTAGAAGAACCAGATTTATCGGCTGAAGCCATTTCAGAACAACAACAGCCACAAGCCATAGCGCCAATAGATATCTGGCAACGTCTGCGTCAAGGTTTTCAAATAACGCCTAACTCACTACCCTATAGTGCAGAAAAACAATTACAGCGCTATCTGAAAAATCCGCATAATCTAAATTTATTATTCGAGCACTCATCTCCGTTTTTATTCCATGTGACTGAACAGCTTGAAAATGCCAACCTACCCCTAGAGTTAGCATTATTACCCATTGTTGAGAGTAACTATGACCCACTCGCCTACAGCCCAAGTCATGCTGTTGGTCTATGGCAATTTATACCCTCAACAGCAACCTCACTGGGACTAGAGCGCAGTCGTTGGTATGAAGGTCGCCGCGATGTGGTTCAATCTACCGCCGCAGCTGTCACCTATTTGGGTTATTTAAACAAGCAATTTAATGGTAACTGGTTGCATGCTTTAGCTGCGTATAACTCTGGTGAAGGTGCGGTTAGAAAGGCCATCAGAAAAAATCGTCGCCTCGGCAAATCAACCGAATTTTGGGCACTTAGACTCCCAAGAGAGACCAAAAACTACGTACCCCAACTTATGGCACTCGCAAGCATTGTTAAAGATGCAGAGAAACTTAAGGTTAATCTGCCAGAAATCTCCAATAGCGCCTATTTCGCAGTTGTTGATCTTCCAGCGCAAATAGAACTGGATAAGGTTATCGAAGTAACAGGCGTCGATGATGCAGTTTTCACCCAACTAAACTCTGCCTACAAGCGTTCAGTAACTCCACCAGAAGTTGGCTATCATATACTGTTGCCCATCGATAAAAGCCATATACTAGGTAACTTCTTAGCCACAAGCGAGCCCTCAACTTGGGCTGAATACCGAGAATATATCGTTAAATCCGGTGATACTTTGTCACATATCGCCAAGCGCTATAATCAAACGACACAGCAAATTAAAATCACCAACCGACTAAGAAATGACTTTTTGCGAATCGGCCAAATATTACGTATACCACCGACCGGTGAAGTCGCGGTTCTAACAGAATATAAAACACCCCCTATTCGAACCTATATAGTTGCTGCAGGGGATACATTGTCAGAAATCGCGGCCAAGCATAAGGTCTCAATTAGCAGTCTAAAACGCGCCAATCATTTAACCAGCAATTTGATTAAGGTGAATCAAGAGCTGATTATAAAAGCTCCCAAATCAGGCCCTAAATCGACCCCCGTTAGAAAGCTAAACTATCAGGTGCGCAATGGTGATTCACTGTATCTCATTGCCAAACGGTTTGATCTAAAAATTACCGATATTACATCGTGGAATAAACTAGATAAGAATAACTATCTCCAGCCAGGGCAAAGGTTGACGTTGTATATTAATCCCTTAAGGATTTAGTTTTTTATGCTTTCTAAAACTTCCTCCAAATCATGAAGCGCTTTTTTGATATTAACAAGATACATTTGTGCCTGATCGGAAAGCTCTATACTGCCTTGAAACACATTTTTTTTCCCCACCCAAGTAATTCTATAAAATCGAAACAATCCATAAAGATTGAGGTTAGATTACCCACGCATAAACTCCAATCTTGTGGTCTATAATGAGTAAAATCATTACGAAGACTATTCAAATTTTCTACAGATGAACTAAACTTATCTTCATCCTCAACAACACATTGCTCTTTTAAGATTTTGTTTGTTTGTTCATATAAATCTCGAATTTTTTTATAAATAGTTTGCTTGGAAGAACAGTCCCTTTATGCAATGAATTGTTATATTTTTCTGCACTTTTTGTTTCATATATTAATGCCTCATTTCGAGTCATAGTCCTAAGAACCATAAATTCTTGAACTGAAGTATGGATAAATAGAATTACCCAACGCAGATATTTAATATCAACATTGGATTTTTCTATCATCTGAAAAGTCATAGATAAAGAGTTGACCGCTTGTGACCTTTCACATGTTCGTAAGTACATACGAATCTTCAATTTCCCTATAATTGTAATCACCTAAGTAGATAACATTTATTACTATAAACCCAAAAGTTCGACCGTATTTGTTTTCTAGATACAAAAAAAAGATATAGCCACTGGGGCTATATCTTTTCGAAGACTACAAATTTAGTTTTTAAATATTGTTACTGAACAATATCTGCCTGCTCAATGAGCGCTTGTTGATAAGACATAAACTCTTTGCCGGTGGTGGCTGATTCTGCAATGGAGCGAACAAGCTCTAGGCGCTCACTGGCCAACGAATCGGTATCGGCTAGTTGAACCTGTGTCAGCTGAATCGCGACAAAATCACCATTAGCCGCAGTAAAACTATCATTCACAACATCACTCCTTGGGGTCGGCAAATCAAACACGTAGGCATTAACCTCTGGGTCAATGGCTTTGTTCGATCTAGCGCCGTCTTTAACCACTTCTCGCTTTAAATCAAAAGCACTACTAATAGCCTGTATTGAGTCACCACCCTTAAGCGCCGCTGATATTTCCGCAGACTTTGCTTCGATATTCTCTTTCGCAATATCAGTGGTCAATGTCTCAACTAAACTTGTGCGCACTTCGTCAAGTGTTTGCTGGCGGGATGGAAAGTCTTGTTGCAACCTAAGCACAACATAGTTGTCATCACCCAAATCAATCACTTCACTGGCATAACCATCTTCAGCCACTTCTGGGCTATAGGCCGCAGTAACGACTTTAGCTGAGGCTGCAATGCCAGCTCCGCCATTTTCACTAAACGGCTCACTTACTTTGGCCTCAAGCTCTAAGTCTTCAGCTACTTCTTGAAGATTATCTGCATTAAACGCAAGTTCTTTTAGCGTCTCTAATTTTTCAACTAAAAGTGTATCTGCAGCTTCTTGCTTTAACTCTTGAGAAATTCGCTGTTGTTGATCTTCAAATAAAAACTCTGTTTTCTCAATTTCTAGCAACTTAATAAAATGTGTACCTGAGTCAGTTTCTACTGGTGCAGATACTTGGCCAACATCCAATGCCGCCAAAGCCTGTTCAAACGCTTCAGGGAAAGTATCACCCGTAGTAAAGCCCAAATCACCACCGGTTTCAGCTGAGGCAACGTCCTGAGAATACTGTTTTACTAGCTCAGAAAAGTCATCGCCAGCATCAAGCTTGGCTTGCACCTCTGAAATTAGCGCTTGGTTGGCATCTTCTAACAAGATATGTGCCGCACGAAGGGATGGGCTGGTATCGGCTGACTCGGCTTCCTGTTCAAATCTGGCCTGAACATCCTCTTCAGAGACTGTTTCAGCATCCAACAACATAGCCGCATTGAGCTCAATATACTCAACAGTTAATTTACGTTCAGTCATATATTGCTGTTTATTATTGTCGTAATACTCAGCAATCTGCTCATCGGATAGTGAAACACTGTCTTTAAACGGCTTAAATGCCAAACGTGCAAATTCAAAATCCCGCTTTTGATCTGCTAATGCAGCTAAATCAGCAACCTCTACAGCGGTTACAAAACTGCTATTAATAATACCGTCTGACAATTGTTCAACTAAGAACTGATCAGACAGCATATCGGTAAATTTAGTACTTGATGTATAACCTTGATTTCGAATGGCATAGCGGAATCTATCTTCATCAAACTGGCCATCAGTTTGGAACTGCTCAACATCTAATATCAAATCACTGATTAATGATGGAGCTACACCTAAATCCTGTTGCTTTGCCGCTTGAATAAGCACTTCTGTACTAATCAACTGACGAATAGCCTGAGGACGCAGTGCCTCATCGTCCAGTAAGCTTCTGTCCACTTCAGGATTAGTATTAATAATTCTGCTTCGCTCTCTAGCAATTTGCTGGATAAGCTCTCTCTCACTTATTTCATACCCATTAACCACTAGCGCTGACTCTGAATCAGGCGTGCTGACAAATAGTGAACCGGTTCCTGTTAGGGCGAAAATAAGACCAATTACGATGGTGATACCAAGGGCGACACCACGCATATTATTTCTAAAATCTAATAACATTTTATCTCTTCCAACATTAAAAAAAGGCGCATAAGTATGCGCCTTTTAGATTCGATACTCTTTCTTCTAATATTTAGGAAAAAAGAGTCCGAGTATTAATTCACAGCGTCTTTAAGAGCCTTACCCGCTTTGAAGCTTGGTACATTAGAAGCTTTAATTTGAATTTCAGCTCCTGTTTGCGGATTACGGCCAGAACGAGCAGCGCGGTGCTTAACAGAGAAAGTTCCAAAACCTACTAGTGAAACTTGGTCGCCATTTGCAAGAGCGCCTTGAACTGAACCTAATACTGCATCTAGAGCACGAGCAGCAGAAGACTTAGATAGGTCAGCAGAGTTTGAGATAGCATCGATTAATTCAGATTTATTCACAGTGTTCCCCTTTTATTATGGAGTTAAATTTTTTCCAGTATTGAGACAATTCAAGCTAGGAAACTTACTTAACGCCAAGCCTTCTTTAGTCCCGTAGCAACTTTATACCAACAGCAAATTGTCTGGTCAAGCTAACTTTGAAAAAAAATTTAGTCTACAGCCTAGTGAGTGCTTGGCCTTAAGTCGTTATCAAGTGCTTTTTCAGACCCATTTCCACGATTATAATCTTCTTCACTCAACGGCTTAGGTGATGTTTCGAGTGCAATTTCAAGGACTTCATCGATCACTTTTACCGGAAATATCTCTAAATCATTTTTTATATTGTCAGGTATTTCCTTAAGGTCTCTAGCGTTATCGTAAGGAATAATCACACTACTAATACCACCGCGATGAGCTGCCAATAATTTTTCTTTTAGGCCACCAATCTTAAGAACCTGACCACGCAAGGTGATTTCACCGGTCATAGCAACTGATGACTTAACAGGTATACCTGTGAGCACAGAAACCAACGCTGTACACATGCTGATACCTGCCGATGGGCCATCCTTAGGGGTTGCACCTTCGGGAACATGGATATGTATGTCCTGCTCTTTATAAAAGCTTTTATGGATTCCCAACTGCTGAGCCCTGCTTCTAACAACAGTCAGTGCCGCCTGAATAGACTCTTGCATAACATCACCTAGAGAACCGGTTTTAACCATATTGCCTTTTCCTGGAACAACAGATGATTCAATACTAAGCAGCTCACCACCCACCTGAGTCCATGCCAAACCAGTCGCTTGGCCAATATGATTTTCACCTTCAGCGCGACCATAATCAAAGCGATGAACACCAAGCATATCCTCGAGCCCATCAGATTTAAGATTAACTTGTCCATCCGCCTCATCGCGAACATTTTTGGTGACAGTTTTTCGGCAAATTTTTGCAATATCTCGCTCCAGACCACGAACACCTGCTTCTCTTGTATAGAAACGGATAATATCGCGCAATGCATCTGGTTGAATCTCTAATTCATTCGCTTTTAGACCATTGGCTTTACTCTGCTTGGGTATTAAATACTTTTCAGCGATAGCGACTTTTTCATCTTCGGTATACCCGGGAATACGAATAACTTCCATACGATCCAAAAGTGGTCCAGGGATATTCATTGAATTTGAGGTACAGATAAACATCACCTCAGATAAATCGTAGTCTACTTCTAAATAATGGTCGTTGAATGTGTGGTTTTGCTCAGGATCCAATACCTCTAATAAGGCTGAAGCTGGATCACCTCTGTGATCCATACCCATTTTGTCAATTTCATCTAACAAGAAAAGTGGGTTTTTAGTTTTAACCTTGCTGAGCTTCTGAATAATTTTTCCCGGTAGCGACCCTATATAGGTTCTTCGATGACCACGAATTTCCGCCTCATCACGCACACCACCTAAGCTCATTCTCACAAACTTTCTGCCCGTAGCTTTTGCAATAGATTCACCCAGCGAGGTTTTACCCACGCCCGGGGGACCCACTAAACAAAGCACAGGTCCTTTTAATTTTTTGACCCGCTTTTGAACGGCCAGAAATTCTAAAATCCGCTCTTTAACTTCCTCTAAACCATAATGATCCTGACCGAGAGTTTCTTCAGCATTTTTTAAATCATGCTTCACCCTAGAGCGTTTTTTCCAGGGGACTCCTACCATCCAATCAATATAGTTTCTTAACACTGAAGCTTCGGCAGACATTGGTGACATCATTTTAAGCTTAGATAATTCAGAACGCGCCTTTTCTAAAGCGCTCTTTGGCATACCAACTTCTTCTATTTTACCCTCTAGCTGCTCAAACTCAGAAACACCATCTTCATCGCCCAATTCTTTTTGAATGGCCTTAATTTGCTCGTTTAGGTAGTACTCGCGCTGACTTTTTTCCATCTGCTTCTTAACACGCCCGCGAATTCTTTGCTCTACCTCAGCAAGATCAATTTCTGTTTCCATTAGACCCATTAGGTGATCAAATCGATGAGCCAAATTGGCAATTTCAAGTACTTCTTGCTTCTGACTTAGGCTTAATGTCATATGCGAAGCAATGGTATCTGCCAATCGATCATTGTCATCAATCGCATTAACCGTAGTCACTATCTCTGAAGGAATCTTCTTGCTTAAATTAACATATCGCTCGAACAGTACTTTGGTAGCACGTCCTAACGCATCCAATTCTTTATCATCAAGTCCATTTATGGCTAATTCATTAAACTGAGTCTGAAGAAATTTTGGTCCCTCTACTGGATTTACCAACTGGACTCTACTTACACCTTCAACAAGAACCTTCAAAGTGCCATCGGGCAATTTAAGAAGTTGCAATATTGTAGCTAGGGTACCTATTTGATGAACATCATCCAGCACTGGACTGTCTTCAGCAGGATCTTTCTGAGTCACCAAAACCACCTTCTTATCGGTGCTCATACCCTCCTCTAAAGCAAGAATTGACTTTTCACGCCCCACAAAAAGTGGAACCGCCATATGCGGATAAACCACCACGTCACGCAATGGTAGTAGCGGATAGGTTTTTGCAGCGGCTGTTTGATCGGAATCCATTGATTAATCTCCTAGACTGTCGATACGATCGACAAATACAATATTATATTATCTCTACGGAACTATATGGGGACTCGATTCAAGAAAGCAACCATAAGGGAGAAAATAACTGAAAGTAAATAAATTAAAGTCAAAAAAAAGGCACCTACGGGGTGCCTTTAAGCTTTCAGTCTTCAGAAGCAACTTTTTTTGCTTCTTTTTGCTCGTAAACTAAGAGTGGTTCATTTTCTCCATTAATCACCGAGCCATCAACAACTACTTTGATAACATCTTTTTCTGCAGGAATTTTATACATAGTATCTAGCAGAACCGATTCTAGAATCGAACGTAACCCTCGAGCACCGGTTTTGCGTTCAATAGCTTTTTCAGCTACCGTTTCCAAAGCTTCTTGCCTTAGGTCTAACTCCACAGATTCCATATCAAACAGTGCCTGATATTGCTTCACAAGCGCGTTTTTAGGCTCAGTAAGGATGTTGACCAAAGCATTTCGATCAAGCTCTGCCAATGTTGCTACAACGGGCAGACGACCAATAAATTCTGGTATCAACCCATAGCCAATCAAATCGCTAGGCTGAACATCGAGTAATGTTTCGCCGACTGACTTACGATCATCCTTACTGTTGACCTCAGCACTAAAACCAATGCCACCCTTTTCAGAGCGTTCACGAATTACTTTTTCAAGGCCTGCAAAAGCACCACCACAAATAAACAAGATATTCGATGTATCTACTTGAAGAAATTCTTGCTGAGGATGTTTGCGGCCACCCTGAGGAGGCACAGAAGCAACCGTACCCTCAATTAATTTAAGCAGCGCTTGCTGAACACCCTCACCTGAAACATCTCTGGTAATTGATGGGTTATCAGATTTACGTGAAATTTTATCAATCTCGTCCACGTAAACGATGCCGCGCTGAGCTTTATCCACGTCGTAATCACATTTTTGAAGAAGCTTTTGAATAATATTTTCGACATCTTCACCCACATAACCAGCCTCAGTTAAAGTGGTTGCATCAGCAATTGTGAAGGGAACATCTATCAGTCTGGCTAGGGTTTCTGCAAGCAGCGTTTTACCGCTACCAGTAGGCCCAATTAGCAAAATATTACTCTTTCCTAACTCTATGTCGACTTTATCACTCGATGCCTGCAAACGTTTATAGTGGTTGTATACAGCGACCGAGAGTATTTTCTTTGCTCGTTCTTGACCTATAACGTATTGATCAAGAATATCTTTAATTTCGGTAGGAACTGGCAGCGAACCAGATTTTTCATCGTCCTCAACAAGCTCCGTTTCTTCTGTAATAATATCCGTACACAGATCAACGCATTCATCACAAATATAAACTGACGGACCGGCTATTAGTCGACGTACTTCATTCTGGTTTTTTCCACAAAAGGAACAGAATAAAAGCTTACCGCCATCACTTGTCGTGTCATCATCACTCATTTCTGCATCCTATTTAATATTTAGTTTAGGTAATTCAGCTTCAAATGTTCAGATAAAACTTATTAGCCGCGTTTTTCTAGCACTTCATCAACAAGACCATAGGCCTTTGATTCATCAGCACTCATAAAGTTATCTCGCTCAGTATCCTGCTCAACTTTCTTAATGGGTTGGCCAGTATGGTCTGCCATCAGCTTATTTAGACGCTCTTTGATCTTAAGAATTTCTTGTGACTGAATATGAATATCAGTTGCTTGACCCGAGGCTCCACCACTTGGCTGATGGATCATTGTGCGGGCATTTGGCAAACAGTAGCGCTTTCCAGCAGCGCCTGATGCCAGCAAAAAAGCACCCATTGATGCTGCTTGACCAATACACATAGTACTGACATCTGGCTTTATAAACTGCATGGTGTCATAAATTGATAAGCCCGCAGTGACCGAACCACCAGGGGAATTGATATATAGATGTATATCTTTATCAGGGTTTTCAGATTCTAGAAACAGTAACTGAGCAACAATAAGGTTGGCCATATGGTCTTCTACCTGACCAACCAGAAAGATTACTCTTTCTTTTAATAAGCGAGAATATATGTCGTAGGCTCGCTCACCACGAGAGGATTGCTCAACTACCATAGGCACTAGGCCACTGGCTTGAGTATCTAGATAATCTGGACTAATTTTTGAATTTTGTAGCGTCATAAGGTCCTCCCTGATGTTAATACGTATGAAATAGCTAAAACGAGCATATACAACCAAATTATACGCCAATCTACTAAAATCTGTACAGGAAGAGGGCCTTAATTATGCCTCAGCTTCAGGATCTGGCTTTACTGCATCCTCGTAGGATAATTTTTCTTCTTTAACCTTACCCTTAGAAAGTACAAGTTCCGTCACCTGATCTTCGAGTACAACCGCTTCAACTGAGCTTAGAAGCTCAGGCTTGCTGTAATAATAATCAACAACTTCTGAAGGCTGTTCATAAGTGGACGCAATTTCATCAATTCTTGCTCGCACCTGATCTTCATTTGGCGTCAGTGATTCAACCTTAACAACTTCAGAAACAATAACACCCAAAGATGCACGTCGCTGTGCTTTAGCCTTAAACATATCATCAGGCAACATATTAAGATCAAACTCTTGCCCACCACCAAACTGCTGAATCATTTGCTTCTTCAACTGTAAAATTTCGTTGGCAACTAGAGCTTCAGGCACTTCAACCTTATTAAGCTTATAAAGTTGGTCCATAATGCGGTTTTTAATATTGCTACGAATTGCATTATTTAATTCGCGCTGCATATTGGCCTCAACATCCTCGCGGAATTTTTCTTCGCCACCTGTTTCAACACCATAAAGCTTGAAAAAATCATCATCCATAGCTGGCAACGTTTTTGCTAACACAGAGTTAACCTTAACTGCAAAGGATACAGACTTACCTTTAACTTCTTCGGCATGATAATCTTTTGGAAATTTCAGCTTTAGGACAGTTTCATCACCAGCGCTTACACCAACCAAACCATCTTCGAAACCAGGAATCATGCTGTTAGAGCCCAAAACTAAGTCTTGAGCTTCCGCCGAGCCGCCTGGGAATTCTTTTTTGCCACGCAAGGTACCAACAAAATCAATATTCACTTTGTCGCCATCGGCAGCAGGCTTATCTGTTTCATCAAAGGACGCTTGTTGATTGCGCAATACATCAATCATTTTTTCCAAATCATCAGCCTGAATATCCGCTACCGGACGCTTGATCGACACTTTACTAAGATCAGCTAGCTTAACTTCGGGGTATACTTCAAAGGTCGCTGTGTATTCAAGATCCTGACCTGCATTGTCAACAATACTATCAATTTTTGGTTGACCCACTGGCTTGAGATCTTCCTGCTTGATTGCATCATAAAAACTAGAGTTAACCACTTCGCCCATAACTTCTTGACGAACAGCCTTACCATATTGCTGCTTAACCACGTTTAAAGGAACCTTGCCTTTACGGAAGCCTTTAATGCTAACTGTTTTAGTGGCCTTCTGAAGGCGCTGCAATACTTCAGTATCAATCTTTTCTGCAGGTACAACAATCTTTACCTGCCGTTCAAGACCTTTGCTAGACTCAATGGAAACCTGCATGAAAAAACCTCTTGAAATGTCACCCAACTAAAAGAATATGACAGGAAAATACCTGAAAAAAACAGGGTAATATTGTTTAAAATGGTACGAGTGGAGAGACTTGAACTCTCACGGGTCACCCCACTGGAACCTAAATCCAGCGCGTCTACCAATTCCGCCACACTCGCATAATACATCTACACGTAAGTTAATTTTTGGGCTTTTTAACGCCCATTATTATGGTCTACGTGAAAAAGGCGGCAATTCTGCCACAGCAACTTATATTCATCAACCAAATAGTGACGTTTTGAACAAAGTTTTTAGATAAATTTTAAAAAAACCAATAATTTACAACTTAGGCATCAAGAACATAGGTAAAGCACTGATAACAATTTCTTCAGCACGAGTGACATCGGTGTAAACGCCATCGATAAATAATTTTGCAATGCCATGTAGAGTACCCCAAATAATCTGGGCCATTCGCAAAGGATTATCGCCTTTAATTAAGCCAATTGTTTGCCAATCATCAATCATATCCACCTGATGCTGGAATGTTGCATGAGATATTGCCTGTAGTTCTGGAGTGCATTGTGATTGTTTCCAAATGCAACGGCCAAACATTAGCTCATACTCTTCCGGATTCTTAGTCGCAAAACTCATATAACCAATAATGTACTGTTCAAATCTGTCTCTTTCTACTAATTGATCGGAACTAAGCTGATCTAGTGAATTTTGCCAACGCTTAAAACCATTGGCAGCAAGTGCACAGAGCAAATCATTCTTATCCTGAAAATAGTGGTATGCAGCAGTTCTAGAGACGCCGACTTTATCAGCTAACTTCCTTAGGGATAGAGACTCAATGCCGTTCTCTGCGATCATAAGCGTCGCAGTAGAAACCAAAGTCTGGCGAAGATTACCATGATGGTAGCTTGAGCTATTGTTTGATATTGCAGCGTCTGTAGTCATAAGATCAATATAACAATCAATCTTGACACTGTCAAAATAGGCGCGTAATCTCAACAAAATAGAATGGCGTAAGTAATAAAAAAGGGGAATTTTATGGACAATGGCAACTATCCCAATCTTTTAGCACCCCTAGATCTTGGCTTTACCCAACTAAAAAATAGAGTATTAATGGGCTCCATGCACACCGGTCTAGAGGAATCTGAAGACGGTCATTATCGAATGGCTACCTTTTTTGCAGAACGAGCAAAAGGCGGCGTTGGGTTAATTGTGACTGGCGGTATTGGCCCCAATACTGAGGGCGGTACTCATTCAGCCTGTAAAAACCTGCAGTGCCAACAGGATATTAATGACCATCAGGTTATTACAGATGCAGTACACCAAAACGGTGGCAAAATCTGCCTACAAATACTGCATACGGGGCGCTATGCCTACTCACCCAATCTTGTGGCACCCTCAGCTATTAAGGCGCCGATCAATCCTTTTATACCCAAGGCACTAACAGAGGGAGAAATTTGCAAACAAATTGATGATTATGTTTCTACTGCTGTTAATGCCCAGAAAGCGGGCTATGATGGGGTCGAAATTATGGGCTCGGAAGGTTACTTTCTAAATCAATTTATCGCTTCCAGAACCAATAAAAGAGATGATCAATGGGGTGGTAGCTATGAAAATAGAATACGCCTTCCTATTGAAGTCGTCCGGCAAATAAGAGAGGCTGTTGGCGAAAATTTTATTATTATTTTTCGACTTTCAATGCTCGACTTGGTGGAAGGTGGAAGCAGTGCCGAAGAGGTTATTCAACTTGGCAAAGCTGTTGAAAAAGCCGGCGCTACTATTATTAGTACGGGTATTGGTTGGCATGAAGCAAAAATACCCACCATTGCCACCAAGGTACCCAGGGCGGCATTCACTTGGGTAACCGCTAAATTTAGGCAGGAATTTTCAGTCCCTGTGGTTGCTTCGAATCGAATCAATACACCAGAAATAGCCGAGCATGTATTGGCCAGTGGCGATGCTGATATCGTCTCTATGGCGCGCCCATTTTTAGCTGATGCTGATTTTGTCATTAAAGCCAAAGAAGGTCGAGCCGATGAAATCAATACCTGCATTGCTTGCAATCAGGCCTGCCTAGATCATGTATTTCAGGGGCAGACCGCCAGCTGCCTAGTTAATCCGCGCGCCTGTCATGAGACTGAACTGATTATTGAACCAACGCAACAGGTCAAAACTATAGCTGTAATAGGTGCGGGGCCAGCTGGTCTTGCTGCCGCAACCACCGCCGCCTCAAGAGGGCACAAGGTTGCACTTTTTGATTCAGCCAGTGAAATTGGTGGACAGTTTAATATTGCCAAGCAAATACCTGGGAAAGAAGAATTCCACGAAACACTCAGGTACTTTAAAAAACAGATAGAGTTACACAATATTTGCCTTAATCTAGACACAAAAGTGAGCGTAGATCAGTTAAATAATAGTGATTTTGATGAAGTGATTGTCGCCACCGGCATTACCCCACGAATGCCGCAGATTAAAGGCATAGATCATCCCAGCGTGCTTAGTTACATAGATGTTATTGTAAATAAAAAACCACTGGGAAACCGTGTGGCTATTATTGGCGCTGGTGGTATTGGCTTTGATACCGCTGAGTATATTAGTCACAGTGGTCAATCCTCCTCCCTTAAAATTGAAGAATTTATGGACGAATGGGGAATTGATATGTCCTTAGAAGCTCGCGGTGGCATTGAGGGCTGTAATCCAAAAGTACAGCCATCGCCAAGGGAAATCTATTTACTGCAACGTAAAACATCCAAAATTGGCTCAGGGCTTGGCAAAACTACCGGCTGGATTCATCGAGCAGGGCTGGCAAAAAAGCAGGTAAAAATGATCAATGGATGCCATTATGAACGTATAGACGATCAAGGCTTGCATATGAGAATTAACGACCAATTAGAGATTTTAGCTGTCGATAATATAGTTATCTGCGCGGGTCAGGACCCATTAACCGAAATTACTAATGGATTAAAATTACCCTTTCATCTTATTGGCGGCGCAGATAGCGCCAAAGAATTAGATGCTAAAACAGCTATAGCTCAGGGTACAAAAGTTGCTGCCAGCCTATAAACCGCTTGCAACGACAGCAGATTAATCTCATTATTGCCAGCTTTAGTCCTTATATTAAAAATAAAAGGACATTAGCCTTTACCAAGGAGCAGTCAATCAGTGTCTAACTCTTTCACCCAGCAACAATTTCGCAATGCTTTGGGTGGCTTTGCAACTGGGATCACCATTATTACCGCACTCGGTAAAAATGGGCAAAAGATTGGCATGACAGCCAATAGCTTTAACTCTGTATCCCTAGCTCCTCCCCTTATACTCTGGAGTATTGGTAAAGAAACCAACTGCTTTGAAGATTTTATGGCTGCCAAAGCATTTGCAGTCCATGTGCTAGCAGAAGATCAGCAGGAATTATCTAACCTGTTTGCCACTACTGGGGTGGATCGTTTTGCCAATTTAGAATGCAGCAAAGGTCTATCTGGTATACCTATTCTCCCCCATTACAGCGTTTGCTTTCAATGTAAAATGAGCACACAGTATGAAGGTGGAGATCATATGATAATGACTGGTGAAGTGACTGAATTTACTGATAATGAGCTTCAGCCTTTGATATTTTATCGCGGCAAATATCACAATCTTTAACTCTTATGAGCTTACCTAAAGCAGTAAAAATTATTGAAGTCGGTCCGCGCGATGGCCTGCAAAATGAATCTGTATCCCTAGATGTAGCGACCAAGGTTAAGCTGGTTCACGGTTTAGCCGATGCCGGTCTACAAACTATTGAAGCCGGTAGTTTTGTCAGCCCTAAATGGGTACCGCAAATGGCAGGTAGCGATGATGTTTTTAAGCAGCTAATACCAAGCCGAGCGACCTATACTGCTCTCACCCCCAATATGCGTGGGCTCGATCGAGCAATCGAATGCAATGTTAAAGAAATTGCGGTCTTTGCCGCTGCTAGCGAGGCGTTTAGCCAAAAAAACATCAACTGTTCGATCGATGAAAGCCTACAAAAATTTAAAGCCGTTACCCAAAAAGCTAAGGATCATAATATTGCCGTTCGCGGCTATATTTCCTGTGTTGCCGGCTGCCCTTATCAGGGAGATGTGGACAACCAAAAAGTTAGCTTAGTTGCTCAGTCTTTACTTGATATGGGTTGTTATGAAATTTCACTCGGCGACACCATTGGCGTAGCAACACCAAAGAATATAGAAACGCTTCTTTGTGAACTATTAAAAACCATTGATTCTTCAAAACTGGCTGTCCATCTTCATGATACCTATGGACGCGCTATCGACAACATCAAGCAATCTTTGGCAATGGGAATAGCTACAATTGACAGCTCAGTCGCTGGTTTAGGTGGTTGCCCCTATGCAAAAGGCGCCTCTGGCAATGTGGCAACAGAACGGGTTATCGCTCTATTAGATCATCTCAAAATAGCCCATGGCGTGGACAAACAAAAACTATCTCAAGTCAGTCAATTTATCTGTGAAAAACTTGCAAGACCTGCATTTGCAGATTAGTTATACTAGCCCGAAAGACAAACCGATAAGAGATATCCTGTGACCCAATTTAGACCATGTATAGACCTCCATGAGGGTAAGGTAAAGCAGATAGTCGGCGGCAGCCTAAATGATAGTGGCGCTGAAACTAACTTTATTAGTCAATACAGTGCCGATTATTATGCAAAGCTTTACCGACAACACAACCTTAAGGGTGGTCATATAATTTCTTTGGGCGCCAATAATCAACAGCAAGCAACACAGGCACTTTCATCCTACCCCAATGGTCTGCAGTATGGCGGTGGCGTAACGCCAGAAAATGCCAACGAATTTATAGCGGCTGGCGCTTCACAGGTTATTGTTACCTCCTATCTTTTTGAAGAGGGTGAATTTTCATGGTCGCGCCTAGAACAAATAAAGGCCGCTGTGGGTCCTGAACGATTGGTGTTGGATCTAAGCTGTAGAAAAACCAATAAGGGCTGGATGATAGCCACCGATCGTTGGCAGACAATCACCAACACCGCCATTAATCAACAAACGATTGCTCAACTTGAGCAACACTGTGCTGAATTTTTGGTGCATGCCGCCGATGTTGAAGGTCTTCAAGCTGGTATTGATCAAGATCTAGTTAAACTACTTGGTGAAATATGCACATTACCCTGCACCTATGCTGGAGGGGCAAAGTCCGTTGATGACTTAAATTTAGTTCAGGCACTTTCCAATGGCAAAATTGATCTCACTATAGGGAGTGCACTCGACATTTTTGGTGGTTCTGGAGTGACTCTGGATGAATGTCTAAGCTGGAATCATCAAAATCAATGAGTATCTTTAAGGTTGACCAATATGCAGCGAATTTCCCTTTCAGATAGCCTATCAGTTTCAAGAATTATCTATGGCTTATGGCGCCATACCAATGACCAAGATATTTCTTCCCAAAAACTACAAAGCAAAATTGAAGCCTGCTTAGATCAGGGTATTAGTACCTTTGACCAAGCAGATATTTATGGTGGCTATACCTCAGAGGCTCTGCTGGGTGAAACCTTAAAACAGGCACCCCATTTACGCGACAGCATACAGTTAATTACCAAGTGCGATATTGTCGCCCCTATTGGCTTATATAGTGATAAAAAAATCAAACACTACGATACATCCGCCCAGCATATAAACTTTTCTGTAGAGCGTTCACTAAGCCAAATGGCAATTGAGCAGATTGATTTACTGCTACTTCATCGACCAGACCCCTTAATGGATGCACAAGAAACTGGCAGAGCCTTGGACGGCTTAATTAATAGCGGAAAAGTTAAAGCTATTGGCGTTTCAAACTTTCGTCCTTGGGATATTGATCTATTGCAGTCATGCACCAAAAATAAACTGTTAACCAATCAAATTGAGATCAGCCTTACCCAAAATAATGCACTTACTAACGGTGATCTTGCCTATATGCAACAGCATGATATCTTACCTATGGCATGGTCACCTTTGGGCGGCGGTGAACTATTTAAAAATTCCCAATCGCCGCTTAATCAAAAACTCATCAGTCTAGCTAAGGACTTTGCGGTTCAACCTGCCGCTATAGCGATTGCATGGCTACTTAGACATCCTGCGCAGATACTGCCCATTATGGGGAGTAACCATATGCAGAGAATCAAGCAATTCTCGGAAGCTCTAACAGTTGATTTAAGCCGTGAACAGTGGTTTGAGTTACTGCAGGCCGCCACTGGCCACGAAGTGCCATAAAAAATATCAGACAGCTATTCTTATCGCCTCATAGGCAAGAAGCGCCAAACCAATATAGGTGCCAAGCATCCCTGTAATTCTTAAAAAAGGGCTGTGCTCAAAAAAAGCAAAGCAAATACCATGGGCCAGACGACCATAGGCAAAAACTAATGCGGCTGAAGCCAAATAAAGCAACGAGGTAACGCTCTGAAGTTCTAAAGCTAACAAAAGAATCGAAAAAATAGGTACATATTCAGAAAAATTGCCATGGGCTCGTATATTGCGATAAAGTTTTTCTTCAGAAATAACATCATCCATTTTAAACAGAAGTTTCATCACCGGACTGCCTCGCATATAGCCAACTCGCAACGCAAGAAAGAGATAAAAAAACGTTAGAAATCCCAAAAAAATTGGCAGAATGGTAAGAGACATAATATTTCCTTAATTATTATTTTTTATGAACAGTTAGTTGATGCCTCTACTGTTTGACTTCGATTGCGACCATTTTCGCCAGGGAAATCAGCAAACATCGCCTCGAGCATTTCATCAAATACCTCAACTGTTACCGAACACTTACCTACACTTATGGTTCTACCCTCATAAACCTTTTTCATCTGATCCTGATTTAATGAATCCGCAGTGACAATATCTATAGCTAGAGTATGCCTGTAGTTGGTTTTTGTCTGTGCAGAAGCACCTACTACACCATAACTTGGTGATAAGTAATTTGTACGAATATAAACCGCTTTACCATCCTCATTATAAGCAATGTCCGAATATGAATTAATATGCCGCCCTGCTCGCCCATAAATCGGGGTATAGACTACCGATTGCTTGCCATCATCTACCGCAAACAATAATAAAGCGGCAAAATCAGCAGAGGCTTTATCTGAGGCAAGATTAAAACCTTCAGCAATCAGTTTTGTTTGAAGTTTTTGCCTATAGGCATCAAATTCGAGAGAGTTATTAAGATTAATATCCCCTGGTAACACCAAAATAGAGCCCTTCGATTCAAAAGGCTGCTTATAAAATGCAGTGGTATCGGTTTTCAAATAGGTTTGCACTGGAGAACAGGCCACCAAATTCAATACAATCACAAAACTGAAAAACTTTAGGTACTTCATGCTTCCACCCAGTTAATACCAAAACATTGCGTAACTTAAGTATATTCACACTGCAAAAAAAGTACACCAGCATCTGAAAGTCTTTGATCAATAGAGAACTAAAAAATAACACTTATCCCTGCAGATACAGTATCAACATCACTATTACTTGTAACATCTAAAAGCCAACCATAATTACTATTATTAATAGCGCCACGCCACAAGGCACCCACAGTTGTTTTTCCATCTACAGTAAACAGTGAATAATCATAATCTATACCTACACCACTAAGCTTAGAATAACCCAACCGTGAAAAATCATTTTGATTACTTGCCTTAACAAATTTTCTTGAATTATGGGAGGCACCAATATTTTCTCTTATGAAAACACGGCTATGAGCAATGCCAATACCCGCATAAAAAGAACCTGTATAAACGGATTGAAAAACATAGTTTAGACCAAGATCATAGGCAGATATGTGGCTATCATCCTCTGAAAAATTTGAATATCTCAAGGTAGTGATATATCGACCATTATCAATACGGGTATAACCAATTCTAGTGCCAGCCCTATCATCTTGATGTATGGCAAAGACACTAAACAGACGAACACTTTCCGCATAAGAAAACATGGGTAAAATTAACAAGAAAATAAACCCCATTTTTTTCATTGTTTGAACTCCTTTTCCATTAGTTGATTGATTTAATGGAACTATTTCACAGTTATCTTCTTTAATTTGACTAAAGCATAGCCCAAAAAATGCTTTTTTTTTCGATCATGTAGGTATAAAAATACGCCAAATAAAGGGAGCTATTGTTTAGAAAGGAATAGACAACTAAGGTTTGGTCTACCTATTTCAGACAGGCACAAAAAAGCCCCCTAATTAGGAGGCTATTTGGCGGTGAAGGAGGGATTCGAACCCTCGATACGCTCTTAACGTATACTCCCTTAGCAGGGGAGCGCCTTCAGCCACTCGGCCACTTCACCATAAACTTTTACACTGGTATTATTATCTCAATCGATAAACGTTCCCAGAAAACAAACTAGTAAAACACTTAATGTCAAATTTATTGACCTAGGATTAAGTAGTTTGGGTTGCTTTAAGTTGAGCATTTGGATTTTAATCGAATACCGCGCAATCCAGCCGCGGCATGATATCACATCGACAGAAAATTCAAAGACTATTCATCGTCAGATGATGAATTATCCGTATCATTTTCATTTTGAATTCGTTGATAAATTTCTTCCCTGTGAACTGCAACTTCTTTTGGTGCATTTACACCGATTCTAACTTGGTTCCCTCTTACACCTAAAACGGTAACATTAACATCATCACCGATTACGAGAGTTTCCCCTACTCTTCTTGTAAGAATTAACATATACAGCTCCTAAATAATCCCTTGAATATAATTTATCTCTAGCGTCTTCCAATTCTAGCATAAGGCCAATATAAACCGGACTTAAGTTGAAATAATTTTAACATTTCTCGTTGTTACGGCGCTAACAGTTTTTTGTATCTACTTGCACCCAAATCCAATTGTATTTAACTGGTTTTATCTAATCCAAAGCCAGTGTGTAGTGCACGAACAGCAAGCTCAAGATACTGTTCCTCAACCACTACCGCTATCTTAATTTCAGAGGTAGTAATTAACTGGATATTAATATTTTCTGCTGCCAATATTTCAAACATTTTTGCCGCAACACCAGCATGCGATCTCATGCCAACGCCAACAATAGAAACCTTTGCAATAGCATCATCTGTTTCTACTTCAGTAGCCCCTAAATCTATAGCAATTTGATTAAGTAATTTATGCGCCGCTGATAGGTCATTACGATGAACAGTAAAAGTGATAGTAGCCGAATTATCCTTTGCAACATTTTGCACGATAACATCAATTTCAATATTCGCATCACTAATGGCACCCAAAACTTTATATGCTACGCCTGGCTGATCTGGAATGCCGCGAATGGTTAGTTTCGCTTCATCTCGATTAAATGCTATACCTGATACAACTGCTTTTTCCATTAGATCATCTTCCTCTAAAGAAATTAAAGTGCCTGGACCTTCTTCAAAACTAGATTTTACCCGAAGAGGTACCTTATATTTTCCTGCAAATTCCACTGAGCGAATCTGTAGTACCTTTGATCCCTGACTCGCCATTTCTAACATCTCTTCAAAGGTAATTTTTTCCAGCCGCTGAGCCTCGCTAACCACTCTTGGATCTGTGGTGTAAACCCCATCAACATCTGTATAAATCTGACATTCATCAGCTTCTAATGCAGCTGCTAGAGCTACTGCTGTAGTATCAGAGCCACCACGACCAAGCGTAGTAATGTTGCCATTTTCGTCTGAACCTTGGAAACCTGCGACCACAACTACCCGACCTGCATTGAGATCGTCTTGCATTTTATGGCCATCTATTTCTTTGATTCTGGCTTTACCATGGGAGTTGTCTGTTAGAATTCTAACTTGGCTACCTGTGTATGATTTAGCTTCGATACCAATCTTATGCAATGCCATACAAAGGAGGGCAATAGTTACTTGCTCGCCGGTACTGACCAAGACATCCATTTCTCTTGCTTCTGGCTGCTGGTCAATCTCTTTGGCCATCCCAATCAATCTGTTTGTCTCTCCGCTCATAGCCGAGACTGCAACAACAATTTGATCACCTTGCTTGTGTGATTTTGCTACCCGTGCCGCAACAGCCTGGATTCGCTCTATTGAACCCACTGAGGTGCCACCGTATTTTTGAACAATTAAACTCATATATGTCGCGCTATATTTGAAGGTCGCAAATTAAACAGTAATTTGCTGGTAAAGTTAAGAATTTTTTTAAAATCTAGGCTAAGTTAGCCTCAACCCATATAGACACTGACTCAAGCGCTTGAGATAGGTTTTTTAGATCTGAAGCTGCACCCATTGCCATATCTGGCCTGCCACCACCTTTGCCATCAAGCTGAGTTGAAATATGCTGCATTAAATCTCCTGCTTTAAGCTCAGAGGTTAGGTTTTTAGTAACACCTGCTACTAGCGATGCCTTTTCTCCTTCTTTGGCAACTAAGAAGAATACCCCTTTATCTATCTTAGAGCGCACCTGATCAGCGACTGTTTTTAAACTTTTAGCATCGGCTCCATCAACAATGGTTGATAATACCGTAATACCTTTAATCTGCTGTGCAGATGACATAATATCCGAGCCAGAAGAGTTGGCTAACTTTTGCTTTAACTGATCAATTTCTTTTTGCATGCGTCGGTTTTCTTCCATAACTTGACGCACTCTTTCACTTACTTTTGCCTTTGCAACTTTTGCAATTTCAGCAATTTCTTCCACCGTATCCTGAGTTTGCTCACAATAGGCAAGAGCTGTTTTTCCTGTTACTGCCTCGATACGACGAACACCAGAGGCAACACTGCTTTCTGAGATAATTTTAATTAGGCCTATATCTCCTGTGCGCTCAACATGGGTTCCACCACAGAGTTCTACCGAGAAATCACCGCCCATTGATAAAACACGAACTTCGTCACCATATTTTTCACCAAATAATGCCATCGCACCCTGTTCTTTGGCTTGCTCCATAGACATCAACTGGGTGCTAACTTCTGTGTTACGCATTATTTCTCTGTTGACCATTTGCTCAACCTGTCTAATTTGCAGAGCTGTAACCGCTTGATTATGTGCAAAGTCAAACCGCAATTTTTCACTATCGACCAATGAGCCTTTTTGCGCAACATGATCACCTAACACCTGACGCAATGCTTCATGAGCTAGGTGGGTCGCAGAATGATTTAGAGCAATAGACTGGCGCAGATTTTTATCGACCTGAGCACTTACTTGATCACCGGTATTAATAGTGCCTGATAAAACTCGCCCTATATGAAGGCTATGCTCTGCAGATTTTTTGCAATCGAGAATTTCTATTTTTGCTTCACTGGTTGTGAGATAGCCTGTATCACCTACCTGACCGCCAGATTCGGCATAAAAAGATGTCCTATCTAGAACCACTGCCACAGTTGTTCCTTCTGCAGCAGAATCAATTTTGTTGCCTTCTGAGTAAAGACCCAAAATAGTTCCTTTTTCTTCTAGGGCTGTATAGCCAGAAAAGTCGGTACTGCCTTCCAAGCGAATATTATCAGTGTAATCTATATCGAACTGGCTTGCTGATCGTGCACGTGCACGCTGCTGATCCATGCAGTTTTCATAGCCATCTAGATCAAGACTATAGCCCCTTTCTCGAGCTACATCGTTGGTTAAATCTGTAGGAAAACCATAGGTGTCGTATAGCAGAAAAATAAGCTCACCGGGAAGGATCTCGCCCTGTAAATCTTTTAGCGCCGAATCAAGAACACCCATTCCCTTATCAAGGGTTCTGGCAAATTGCTCTTCTTCCGCTTTAATTGCTTTGGCGATTAGATCACCTTTTTCTATTAATTCCGGATAAGCTTCACCCATCACTTCGCCCAAGGGCGCTACCAAATTGTGAAAAAATACACCTTTTGCACCCAACTTGTGACCATGGCGAAGAGCACGACGGATAATCCGACGCAACACATAGCCTCGCCCTTCATTGGATGGCTGCACACCGTCGGCAACCAGAAATGCACATGAGCGAATATGATCGGCAAGAACCTTTAACGAAGCGTTTTTGGGATCTTTGCACTGGGTAACTTCAATGGCTGCCGATATTAGGTGTTTAAACAAATCAATATCATAATTATTGTGAACCCCTTGCATAACCGCTGCAACACGCTCTAGCCCCATACCAGTATCAATTGAGGGTTTAGGTAAGGCTGTCATCTCACCAGAGCTATCGCGCTCATATTGCATAAATACGAGATTCCAGATTTCAATGTAGCGATCAAGATCGTCATTTTCACTACCTGGAGGACCGCCGGGTATATCCTCACCATGATCCCAAAAGATTTCTGTACTTGGACCGCAGGGCCCGGTATCACCCATCTGCCAAAAGTTATCTTCATCCAATCTTGAAAGACGTGCAGGATCTACACCAATTTCATTGACCCATATATCAGCCGCTTCATCATCGCTGATATGAACAGTAACCCATAATCGTTCTTTGGGTAGTTTTAATTCTTCAGTTAAAAACTCCCAGGCAAATTTAATGGCATCTTGCTTGAAATAGTCGCCAAAACTAAAATTACCCAACATTTCAAAAAAGGTGTGGTGTCGAGCGGTATAACCAACATTTTCTAAGTCGTTATGTTTGCCTCCAGCCCTTACACAGCGCTGTGATGAAACTGCGCGACAATAATCACGTTTTTCAGCACCTAAGAATACATCCTTAAATTGCACCATACCTGCATTGGTAAAAAGCAGTGTTGGGTCGTTGCCGGGCACCAAACTACTGCTAGACACTTTACTGTGCCCTTTGGAGGCAAAGTAATTAAGGAATGCATTTCTAATTTCAGCACTTTTCATATTTATTTCCGATGTCTCAACTTTATATTGATTTAGTTTACAGATTGTCTTCTGAAAATGTATCAGATGTACCCTTGTTAGCTAAAATATGTAAGTGCAAATGAAAGACTGTTTGACCTGCACCTTTTCCGTTATTAACAACTAGACGAAATGCATCACTCACCCCAGCCATTCGAGCAACTTCGCCAGCGACCCACATAAGGTGGCCCATAAGTGCACGATCACTATGTTTTGCATCTGCCAATTTAGCAATAGGAAGACGAGGAATAACCAACATATGCACAGGCGCCTGAGGCGAGATATCATTGATCACAATACATTGATCATCTTCATACAAAATATCGGCCGGCAATTCTCTATTGATAATTCGGGTAAACAAGCTTTCTTCACTCATTTTGTTGTCCTACTAATATAGTTTGCAACGATTTTCGATAAATTCTAGTTTTTATTAGACCCTAGCTTTTCATCGACAGTTAAGTTCCGAGCTTCTGCCTCTAGCATCACGGGAATACCATCTCGAATAGGGTAAGCAAGACCACTCGCACGACAAACCAACTCATTGGCCTTAGAGTCATATTCAAGAGGCGCCTTACTAACAGGGCATACAAGGATGCTAAGTAATTTTTTATCCACACTAATAATCCATAAAAAAAACGGCGCTAGTGTACGCAAATTCTGTGAAAACTGCTAATCCAAGATGATATTAAAGCTTTAATTTAATGCTGGTAATGTTTGTAACACAAGCTGGGGATCGATTCTTTGATCTAACCAATTCATGCGCCAATCTAAATGAGGACCAGTGGCTCGACCAGATGCTCCAACTTTTGCTATAACCATACCTAATGAAACTCTCTGTCCCTGCTCAACAATTATTTCACTTAGATGCAAAAAGGTAGAGCTTAATCCATGCCCATGATCAAGGATTAATGTACCACCAGAATAGAACATGTCATTGTGCACTAAAGTGATGACGCCTGAGGCTGGAGCTACCACTGGCGTACCTATAGGCGCTGCATAATCTATACCATAATGTGGGCTTTTAGGTACACCATTGTAGAATCTTTGGCTCCCATAAACGCCGGTAATAGGACCATTAGCGGGTTGAATAAAACCTGCGGAGAAATCATCCTGATTGCTCACAAGACGTCTAGCCTCTTTGACTAATTTAATATCTTGTCTTATTCGGTCTAAATCGCTCTTGGAAGGTGTAACGGTTTTCTGATGAACACCTTCAATCTTTTGAATAGCGTAATCCCTTGCTGCCACTTGTAAGGCAATTTTTTTGCTGTCTGATTTATTATGAACAGTAATTTCAATAATTGATGGCTCATTTCTACCAAAGCCAAGCAAAAACTGTTGTTTATCATTTAAAGTTAACAGTTTACCCTTGTAGCTAACGCTTTCACCTTCAGCTAATTGCCCAAAAACTAAACCACCCTGCTCAAATGATCCTATAAATTTAGGATTACTTAATGCATGTAGATGTGTAGCAAAAAATAAGCTACCCAGAATCACAAAATAACTTAATACCTTTGGGTAAAAAAACATAAATCAAATCCATTGAATTTTATTAATTAGATACGTTATAGAGGTTATCGCAATAGCGTAAAAAGGGGAAGATCAATCAACAGATCTATGATTCGCCAAGCGCATATTTAATCTGATCAAAATTAAACCCTCTATATTGAAGGAACCTCATGCGCTTTGCTTTTTCTTTAGCATCAACTTTTTCATTGTTGCCAAATTTCAATATCGCGGTATTTCTCGCCAACTCATACCAGTCAATATCGGCATCAACCAATAATTGATCAATAAGATTATTGTCGGCACCGCGACTTTTTAAATCCAAACGAATTCTTGTATAACCTTGGCCTCTGGAAATACGAGATCGGATAAATGCTTCAACAAACCTATGATCAGATTGTAAATTTTCTGCGGCTAATTGATCTAATACTTCGGGAATTAACGGTGAATTATCAAATTTTTTTTCGAGTTTTGTTGCCAATTGACTGCGAAGGTACTCACGACCTGCCAACATACCCATAGCAGATACGCGTATTTTGCTGGGTTTTAATTCTTGTTGTTTTTCTTCCATTAAAAACACCTAAAGTTAATATGGGCAAAGTGAGCAGGTATTAGACTCACTTTGCCCCTCTAATGTTATGCTTCTTGTGGTTGATCTTTTACTGGAGCAAGATGACTCAACTCCTTCTCACGAATAAGAGCTTCTATTTCAGCCGCTACCTCTGGATTTTCTGTCAAGTAAACACCGACATTTGCCTTACCCTGACCAATTTTGTTGCCCTTGTAGGCATACCAAGCACCAGACTTATCGACTAAACCATGCTTAACACCCAAATCGACTAATTCGCCATTTCGGTTAATGCCTTTGCCATACAGAATTTGGAATTCAGTCTGTTTAAAGGGTGGTGATACTTTATTTTTAACCACTTTAACTCTGGTCTCATTACCCACCACTTCATCACCTTCTTTAACTGCACCTATACGACGAATATCCAAGCGAACAGATGAGTAAAATTTTAATGCGTTACCACCTGTGGTTGTTTCGGGGTTACCAAACATCACACCAATCTTCATTCTAATTTGGTTGATAAAAATAACTAGGCAATTAGCTGTTTTGATATTGCTAGTAAGCTTGCGTAATGCTTGCGACATAAGACGTGCTTGCAATCCAACGTGATGATCGCCCATTTCACCTTCAATTTCTGCACGAGGTGTCAGAGCAGCAACAGAATCGACGACTAGAACATCACAGGCACCAGATCTAACTAACATATCGGTCACTTCAAGTGCTTGCTCACCGGTATCAGGTTGTGAAACGATAAGATCATCTACCTTTACACCCAGTTTTTCAGCATATACTGGATCTAAAGCATGCTCTGCATCGACAAAAGCACAGGTTCCACCAGCTTTTTGCGCCTCTGCAATCACTTGCAAGGTTAGAGTTGTTTTACCAGAGGACTCTGGACCATAAATTTCAACAATTCGACCTTTGGGCAAGCCACCAATGCCTAATGCTATATCTAACCCTAAAGACCCAGTCGATATGGATGGTATAGCCTCGCGCTTATCTTCACCCATGCGCATGACTGTCCCCTTCCCAAACTGACGTTCAATTTGACCTAGAGCTGCCTCAAGTGCTTTTTCTTTATTCGCATCCATTATCTGTTCCTCATAAACTTGTGTTCGACTGATTTTGGGTTGGTTTTTCTCAACCAGCGTTTTACTGTATGTGTGTACAGTATATCATCAGTTTAGTTGATGCAAGAGTTCTTGCAAAGAAATTTTAATTACCTGCTCTCTGATTGCCTGACGATCGCCCTGAAATTGAAATTTTTCAACTTTGGTTTTTTCTGGGGCAAGCCAGCAAATCCATACTGTACCAACAGGTTTTTCTGCAGTACCACCCTCGGGCCCAGCTATACCACTGACTGCTATGGCATAGTCTGCACCAGAAGACTTTATTGCACCTACGGCCATTTGCTGAACAACCTGCTCGCTAACCGCACCATAGCGATCTAACGTTTGCTGTTGGACATTAAGGAGTTGGTTCTTTGCTTTGTTGGCATAGGTAATATAACCATATTCAAACCAATAAGAACTGCCAGCTATGGCGGTGATAGCCTCTGCGATTCCACCGCCAGTACAAGATTCAGCCGTGGTTACTTTTGCCTCTGTACGACGCAATGCCTCACCGACCTGTTTGGCAATGGCTGCGATCGATTGGTTGTTGGCAAATTCTGACAAAAAATTCTCCTTGTTTGCTCTATAGTTTACCTAAACTTTTAACAAATGGTTTAGCTCGGTGATGATTATCAAAGAAAATAATTTGTTTCGTGTATTTTGGATGGTCTTAGACCCTCGGTCTGTAATAAACTCTCCGAATAAACCAAACTTGTAATCAAGCATAAGAACTTTTAGCCAATGAGCAACAGAGCAGAAAATCAATCTCATACACCAATGATGCAACAGTACCTCAGTTTAAAAGCTGAGCATCCGAATGATTTAGTGTTCTATCGTATGGGTGATTTTTATGAGCTATTTTTTGACGATGCTAAAAAAGCCAGTCAGCTTCTTGATGTGACCCTAACCGCTCGCGGGAAAACCAATGGCAATCCTATACCCATGTGCGGTGTACCCTTTCATTCCGCTGAAAACTATCTAGCAAAGCTAGTCAAACAAGGGGTTTCAGTCGCTATTTGCGAGCAAATTGGCGATCCTGCCACCAGTAAGGGACCTGTTGAAAGAGCGGTTGTCAGAGTTCTTACTCCAGGCACCTTAAGCGATGAAGCACTGCTTGATGACCGATCAGATAATCTATTAGCCGCCCTACATCTCAATGAGGGTCAATATGGTATTGCTACGCTTGATATGAGTAGCGGCCGTTTTCAGGTCTTGCAGGCAACACATGAAGAAGAGCTTCATAGTGAGCTGCAAAGACTCAATCCAGTTGAAATACTTATATCTGAGGAATTCCCAACCATTGATTGGTTAGACAGCTGGAAAGGCCTAAGGACTCAACCACCTTGGTTATTTGATTTTGACGCGGCAGATCGCCTTCTCAACCAACAACTGGGAACAAAAGATTTAAATGCTTTTGGCTGTAGTCATCTTCCAATAGCTATCTGCGCTGCTGGCTGCCTCCTGCAATATGCCAAAGATACCCAGCGTGGCAATTTGCCCCATATCCACTGTATTAGTGTTGAAAACCGTGAAGATGGCGTTGCTTTAGATGCTGCCAGTCGGCGTAATCTTGAGCTAGATACCAATTTAAATGGTGGTCAAGAAAATACCCTGTTTGATGTGCTTAATAATACCGCCACCAGTATGGCAAGTCGTTTGTTACGACGCTGGCTTAATCGCCCACTTAGACAACTGAATGAACTTAAGTCACGACAACATAGCATTGCTGAATTACAAAATAATTATCTTTATGAGAATCTAAACAGTCACCTTAAACAGGTGGGTGATATGGAGCGCATCCTTACTAGAGTTGCACTTCACTCGGCGCGCCCAAGAGATTTAACCCGACTTCTTTCTTCAATTTCTGTTTTACCACAGATTAGATCAGTACTTTTACAGAGCCAACTTCAACATATTCAACAATTACTAAATGCGGCTAAACCACTACCCCATTTGGTTGATTTATTAGATCGCGCAATGATTGAAAATCCACCCATGGTGATTCGCGAAGGTGGTGTTATTGCCGATGGTTATGACAAAGAACTCGATGAACTAAGGGCACTCAACAGTAATGCCGGTGAGTTTTTGTTGGCTATGGAAGAACGCGAAAAACAAGCGACAGGAATTTCCAATCTTAAGGTTGGCTATAACAGAGTTCATGGGTACTACATAGAAATTTCTCGCGGGCAAAGTGACAAGGCCCCTGTGGAATATATTCGCCGTCAAACATTAAAAAATGCCGAGCGCTTTATCACCCCCGAATTAAAAGAATTTGAAGACAAAGCCCTCAGTGCTAAGAGTCGCGCTCTTACTAGAGAAAAGCAACTCTATGCTGAATTATTGGAAACGCTCAATAAAGACCTACAATGCCTACAAAACTGTGCCTCGGCAATTTCTGAAATTGATCTTTTAGCCACCTTGGCAGAACGCGCCCACAGTTTAAATTTCTGTCAGCCAGAATTAACCGAGCAGCCCGGTATCGATATTCAAGGTGGTCGCCACCCAGTGGTGGAACAGGTTTTATCAGAACCCTTTGTTGCCAATGATCTACAAATGAATGATAAACGCAAAATGTTGATTATTACCGGACCCAATATGGGCGGAAAATCGACCTATATGAGGCAGGCCGCACTCATTGTTCTTCTGGCCCAGATTGGTAGCTTTGTCCCCGCCAAATCAGCAAAAATTGGTCTGGTCGATCGTATCTTTACTCGTATTGGCTCCTCCGATGATCTAGCTGGGGGACGCTCAACTTTTATGGTCGAAATGATGGAAACCGCCAATATTTTGCATAATGCAACCGAAAACAGTCTTGTTCTTATGGATGAAATCGGTCGAGGAACCAGCACCTTTGACGGCCTTTCTCTAGCATGGGCCTGCGGCTATCATCTCGCTGAAAAAGTAAAAGCATTTACGTTATTTGCAACCCACTACTTTGAACTTACCAGCCTTCCTGAAACTGTCAGCGGCACGATTAATGTTCATTTGGATGCCACGGAGCATAAAGACAGCATTGTCTTTTTACATTCGGTCCAAGAAGGTCCGGCCAGCCAAAGTTATGGCCTTCAGGTCGCAAAACTTGCCGGTATTCCTAAGGAAGTAGTTATGCTAGCTAAAAATGAACTTCAACGACTAGAACACAAAACTCTATCGCAGGAAGAAAGATCTAATCAAAAAAACAAAACACCACAAACCGACCTGTTTGCGACAAATCAGTTGTCAGAGTTGGATTTAATGATGGAAAATATTGAGCCTGATGAGCTATCACCAAAAGACGCTTTAGAAGCGCTTTATAAACTAAAGCACCTCAGCAACCGTAGCTAATGGTCTAATCCGGCTATGTAGAAAAAATTTATATAAAGTATGCGTTCACAGACGCTTTCTTCCTGCTATAATGCCGCGCGAAAATTGACCGCTAACTCAAGAGATTACAACATGACATTTATCGTTGGTGAAAATTGCATTAAATGTAAATACACAGATTGCGTAGAAGTATGCCCAGTAGATTGTTTCTACGAGGGGCCTAACTTTCTGGTTATTCACCCAGATGAGTGTATCGATTGTGCACTTTGTGAGCCAGAATGTCCTGCAGAAGCTATTTATGCTGAAGACGAAATACCTGAAGGCCAAGAAGTATTTTTAGAGCTAAATGCAGAGCTCGCTGATGTATGGCCCAATATCTCAGAGCAAAAAGCCCCGGCGTCAGATGCTGCAGAATGGGATGGCGTCGAAGGAAAACTACAGCACCTCGAACGTTAATTTGAGGTAGACTTAAGATAGAACGCAACTTCCAGCACCCGTAGCTCAGCTGGATAGAGTAGGTGGCTTCGAACCACTTGGTCGGGAGTTCGAATCTCTCCGGGTGCGCCAAATAACAAACCCTCAGCCACAGGCTGGGGGTTTTTTATATGCGACATTTGATGTCTAGGTTTGAGGTAAAAAACACCATTCCGTTTCCATGTCTAAGTACTTATACTTCGCACCCAAATCCTAAAACAGCGTTCAACTATTACCATTAACCGATCAACTAAAAATTTTTGATGACAAGCCCCAGACGAGAAATAACAAGCATGAACCTAACAAAAACACTTTCCACCTTGGCCGCAACCCTTTCTGTTGCGCTTAGCTCTCTAGCCCAAAGCGACCAAATCATTTTAACTAATGGCGATATATTAACGGGTACCCTAGTCTCTCAAGATGATACTTATATCGAATGGGAATCCAATAGCTTAGGCACATTAAAAATCCATAACGCGCAAGTCTCATCTATAAAAAAGAAAAATATTGATTTAGTAACCACAAAATTAAAAGAAAAGCCCCTATTTAAAGCTAATATTGGATTATCCGGCGCCTATATGGATGGCAACGAACAACGAGATGACCTAGAGCTTGATATTGGATTTAGCTTTGAAAAGGAAAATACAATCCACAATACACTAATTAACTATGAAACCCTTGGCAGTAAAAATGAGTCAACAATAAATGACTATGGCATTAAATACGTCATCGATTGGTCAATAAGTGAAAATTGGTACTGGGGTAATAACTTTTTTTATGGGGCTGATGATAAACGTCAAATTGATCAATCCATCTCAGTTGGAACCAATATGGGTTATCAGTTCTGGAAAAATGATCAAGGTAAATTAACATCAGAAATTGGTTTGACGTGGATCAATGATAAATTATTGAGCACTGTTAACGATGAACGACTTGCTTGGGCTTGGTCAGGTGAATATCAGAAGCGACTCGTCAGAAAAGTTTTATTGTCCTACTCACATCAATTAAATGTCTCTATAAAAGACTCTGATAATAAACAGTTAAATGCTGACCTCGGCATCATCATTCCAGTCACTGAACAATTGGATACTAAAATCTCATGGGATTGGTCTTTTGATAATCAGCCAGAACAAGACAATGAAAAAATTGATCGCAAATTAAAATTTGGTCTTGACTACAGACTATAACAAGATTGCAAGCCCCAATTATAGGACAAAAAAAACCCGATAATTTCTTATCGGGTTTTTTCAAATTCGCAAAATTTGATGAATGCTCTGAGGCATTTTTCAAATTATTCGCCAATTACGTTTTCAGCTTGGGCGCCTTTTTGACCTTGAGTAACTTCCATAGTTACCGCTTGGCCTTCTTTCAAAGACTTGAAGCCTTCAGCTTGAATAGCACTGTGGTGTACAAATACGTCACCGCCGCCTTCTTGCTCAATAAAACCAAAACCTTTACTGTCGTTGAACCACTTTACAGTGCCAGAAACTCTATCCGACATAACTAACCTCACTATTAAAAAAAATATACCGTTTAAGGTGTTTAAAATATCCAGCCTCATAACGGGGCTAGCCTAACCTTTGAAAACCTATAAAGCATCAAAGATACTACTGCTTCAACAGACACTAAAACGTGTAACCGCTAATTCAGATTTTTGCATTATATGGTGTTTTTCTCAATTTAGCTAATTAAGTCTAAATTTCCCTTTAAAGCCAGTGTTTATAGGAGAAAATCAAAGTAACCAGCTGTTTTTTTACCAAAAAAACCAACTCTTTGTCGCCTTATCTAACCTCTCTCGACAACCCTTAAGTTGACCGCCATAAATTTCTGCTTGGCGCTTAACCTTTTCAGCTACCTTTATTAATTTAGGCTTTTTATTGAAGCTACCTCTTGAATATCCACCCCAACCCTCGTGATAAGCTAAGTATTGCTTATAGGCATCCCACTTGGAAACACCCAGCCGTTTACTGGTTTTATTGGTATACCAACCGATAAAATTGATGGCATCACCAAAATCATCACGATCATGGCTCCAGTTGCCAGTATCCTTGCGATAGTCATTCCATGCTGGGTTTTGAGCCTGAGCGTATCCGTAGGCAGATGATTTTCTGGGTAAAGGAATAAAAAAGAAGGTTGGACGCTTGGGTCTAACTTTTGCTCTAAAAGTTGACTCTTGCTTCATAATCGCCATGGTTATATGAATTGGTGTTCCCCAGCGTTTTTCTGCACGCTTGGCATCCTTGTACCAATCCGTTTCACCATAAAAAATCGAACAGACATCATTAACTTGCTTGGGCTGATAAGTTGAACAACCCGCGACAAGCATCATTAAGCTAACAATTAATAATCGAATCATTTTAGTACTCCGATACAGCCTATAACCCCACGCCAAATAAGTTTAGATGGTCTCAACCCCAGATGGAACTGGTTTTTTGAGCTTTCGCTAAAGATATTTTTTTCTTGGTGATGACAATAAGCTTGCGTTTATATAAGGCACCTAGAGCATTTTTATACTTTTTCTTGGATACCTTAAACTGCTTATAGATGTGGTCAGGGTTGCTTTTATCGGTGAGATTAGATTCACCACCAACTGCCTTTAAGTGAGCCAGGATTTGATCTTCAAGACTATCATCACCCTGTGAGGAATGCTGAGAGATAATTAGATCAATCTTACCGTCTTCACGAATCGCTTTAATATATCCCGTTAGTCGCTCACCAATGGCGAGTGGACGAAAAGCATCACCATGGAAAATAAGCCCCAAATATTGATTATTAATGACCGCTTTATAGCCCAGCTCTGTTTGATTGGAAATTTGAAGATCAACGGCTTGCTTTACCTTTAGATCTTTAGACTCTTCTTCAAAATATCGATTCAGCTTTGAGGAGGCAAGAATACGATCAGTCTTATGATCATGAAATACATAGACTAAATATGACTCGCCCATTTTCATAGGATGCTGCTGCTCACTGAAAGGAACTAACAAATCCTTAGGTAAACCCCAATCTAAAAAAGCACCCACTCGGTTAGTATCAATCACCTTTAGCAAGGCTAAACTATTAATCGTGGCCTTGGGGGTTTCAGTCGTGGCAATTAGTAGATCGTCGGAATCAAAATAGAGGAACACCTCAACCCAATCATCTATATCCAGGCCATTGGGCACATAGCGATTTGGCAATAAAATCGTGCCCTCTTCTCCTCCATCCACATAAACCCCGTGGTCGGCGATTTTAACCACCTGTAGATTATTGAATTTTCCTATTTCTATGGCCATAAATTTAGTCTTTGTCAGTAAATGGGGGAATTGTAGAATTAATTGCCAAGATAAATACATCTAGTCGGACAAATTTCATTAATATCTTCAAAATCCATAACCCAGTCCATTCTTTTGTCATTAGCATCCTCAATATAAAACTCTTTATATAACTGCATTTTTGACAAGGATTTTACGATTATTAAGGGGCGCTATATTAGGTTGATATACAAGATATGTATATAGCATCAGAAAATGTTTGACAGCCGGTATCAGTTAGGTAGAATGCTCGCCTCTTCCCAGAGGGTGGTTAGCTCAGCTGGTAGAGCATCGCCCTTACAAGGCGAGGGTCACAGGTTCAATCCCTGTACCACCCACCAAGGAAGCAAGGTTATTGCGGACCGGTAGTTCAGCTGGTTAGAATGCCGGCCTGTCACGCCGGAGGTCGCGGGTTCGAGTCCCGTCCGGTCCGCCAATAAATATTAAAGGCTACTTCTTAAGAGGTGGCCTTTTTTATTGCCTAAAATAATATAAAAAACCAAGAATACAAAAAACCACCTCAATAATTATCAACCTACACCTAAAAAATCTTTTCAATAGTCGCTAAACATCATATGCAATTAGATTTTGTTTATGTTACTTTTAGGGATGTTAGTTGAAGTTTTGGTAAGTATTGCTTATCAAAAATAAAAAAATAAGATTTAACACGTAAAAAAACAAAATTGCTTTTAAGAAGTTGTAAAAGAATACGTTGATAAACAGGTATTGATAGAGAATTTACTCTAGATAAAAACAAATACAGGGGAATATTATGAAACGTTTTAAGCAGAAAAGTACTTACGTTTCGCTAGCAGTTTCAGCATTTTTAGTAGCTGGATCGTCAATTGCGGAAATAGAAGAAATTACAGTAACAGCCAACAAGCGAGAGCAATCGCTTCAGGACGTACCACTGACTGTCTCAGTAACCAGCGCAGAAGTTATTCAACAATCAAGCATTGTTGACCTTATTGACCTTCAAACGGCTGTGCCTTCATTGCGGGTTTCTCAGTTGCAAAGCTCCGCTCAAACCAACTTTACTATTCGTGGTTTTGGTAATGGCGCTAATAACCCAGGTATTGAACCTGCAGTATTAGTCCTAATTGACGGCGTACCAAGATCGCGTTCATCGTCTTCTCTAGCAGATTTACCTAATCTAGAGCGCGTTGAAGTGCTAAGTGGCCCACAGTCTACACTGTTTGGTAAAAATGCCTCTGCAGGTGTTATCAGCATTACTACGAAAGCACCTGAGGGCGAAATGAGTGGGTTAATTGAAACCACATTAGGTAACTATGGCACACAAATTGTTAAGGGCACAATGACCGGCCCAATCTCTGACAATGTTGCCTACCGTATTTCTGCTAGCTCCAATGAGAATGATGGCTATGCGACCAATTTATTCGATAACAGCCCACTAAATAATCGAGACCGCACAGCGTTAAGAGGTCAGATTTCTTGGGATGTGTCAGAAGATCTGTCAGTTCGAGTTATTGCTGATAAAGACGAAATTGATGAAGCTTGCTGTGTCACTGGCCCACTTCGTCAAGGCCCTGCAACTCAAGCAAGTAATGCACTTGCAGGCACTATGGTTTTAGCTGCAGATGCATCACCTTGGGATTATCAAATTTATATGAATGCTGATGAATCTCCTTACAACAGATTGGACAATGAAGGTCTTTCTGTTCACCTTGACTATGATTTAGGTTTTGCAACATTAACCTCGATTACAGCGGATAGAGCGACCGAAATGGCTTCAAATTTTGATGCTGATTTTTCTGGCGCTCAATTGTTAAGAGAGAACAATCTTAATTATAACTTTGATACATTTACCCAAGAATTCAGACTATCCTCAAATGATGACTCTGAGGTTCAATGGTCTGTTGGTGCTTTTTATGCTGAAGAGGATACCAAAAGCGCACGAACAGTTATGTACGGTCCTTTCATCGCAAGTTATGCGGATATAATGCTAAACGCTTTAGCAGATACTAGCCTTGCTGCACTAGCGGGCGCATTGCAAGCTGGCGCACTTGGACCAAACTTTACATCAATAAGCGCAGATGACTTTTTCTTGGGCGGTTCTGGTGAAGATGACAATAATAATGGTGTTATTGATCCAAATGAACGCGCTGGTGGATCATTAAAAGAAGACTTTGATATGTCTTCAAAGACCCTTTCATTATTTGCCAATGCGGAATTCAAATTAACAGATGGTTGGTCTGCTAATGTAGGTCTTAATAAAACCAAGGACGAAAAGCATGTAACATCTGACGTTGTCATCGAAGATGTCTTCGCGACAGTTCCATGGGAACTCATTGATCCTCGTCTTGCGGCGTTTAAATTCTTCCCTCCATTTACTGCTTATCCTGCAAATGGTAGAGATTTTGATTCAGATGACTTAACACATACTTTACGTTTAACCCATGATTACAGTGATAACACTAAGTTTTATCTGTCTCAATCGACTGGCTTTAAACCGACTTCGGTTAACCTTTCAGTCAATGCAACAACACCTAATACCCGTGCTGCAGATCCTGAGTATTCTGAAAACATTGAAATTGGCGTAAAGCATAGCCATGAATCTGGCTATATTAACGCTGCTTTGTTTAATCAAAATATTCAAGGCTTTCAGTCTAACACCTTTGTCGGTACTGGCTTCCAGTTGGTAAATGCGGGTGACCAAAGACACCAAGGTTTCGAAATTGATATGAAGCATCAGGTATCAGATGCACTATCACTTGGTTTATCTGCTATGTATATAGATGCGGAATATGAATCATTTGTTAATGGGCCATGCCAAACTCTACCAGAGGGTTCAGGTATTTTTCCATCTGTTGAATGTGACCCTGGATTACCAACAAGAGATCTTAGCGGAACCACACCTGCAGGGATTAGCGATTGGAGTGCTAATCTGAATGCGACCTATTCCTTTAATCTTAATGATGCAATTTCTAGCTTCTTAAGACTTGAATATGTGTATGAATCAGAGGTAGCGGTAGTAGATAATGTCCCTGCTGAAAGATCACCATTGGCTGACATAGCTCCTATTGCGGACAATATACCTGCTGTTAGAAGCACTAAGAACGTCAATATGAGCCTTGGCTTTACTCATAACCCAAGTGGTGTTGAAGTAATGCTTTGGGGACGCAATTTGACTGATCACCAGTCATTGCTATCTGCATTCCCAACGGCAGCTGCCCCAGGTAGTTTTGGTGGCTATCCTAATGTACCAAAAACTTACGGTTTAACAGCTCGAGCAAGCTTCTAGCTTTAAATCGAGTTAGTTAAATGAAAAGGACGGGCATTGCCCGTCCTTTTTTTTGATCTTTTTTTATTGATTTTTCATAAATAAACTATTGATTTTTTGTCTTATGTCCCCATCTATTAATTAAACCCAAAGAGGTAATCAATAATGGAACAATATAGAGGAACTACAATTCTGTCGGTTCGCCGCAATGGCAAGGTGGTTATTGGCGGTGATGGTCAGGTGAGTTTGGGCAATACGGTTATGAAGGGCAATGCGCGAAAAGTACGTCGCTTGTATAACGGCAAGGTGATTGCTGGCTTCGCCGGCGGCACCGCCGATGCCTTTACACTTTTTGAACGCTTTGAGGCAAAACTTGAAATGTATCAAGGTCAACTTACTCGCGCCGCTGTTGAACTGGCTAAAGATTGGCGTACCGACCGCATGCTTCGTAGATTAGAGGCACTTTTGGCGGTTGCAGATGAGGAGGCCTCATTAGTAATCACAGGGAATGGTGATGTGATTCAGCCTGAGGATGACTTAATCGCTATTGGCTCAGGTGGTCCCTTTGCTCAGTCTGCCGCAAGAGCTTTACTCGATAATACCGATATGGATGCTCGCTCTATTGTTGAGCAAGGCTTAGGTATTGCTGGCGATATCTGTATCTACACTAACCATAACCGCACCATTGAAGAATTAGACTGTAAAGAATGAAGGTATTTGTATGTCTCAAATGACGCCAAGAGAAATTGTTCACGAGCTTAACCGCCATATTATAGGTCAGGATGATGCTAAACGTGCCGTAGCTATTGCCTTGCGTAATCGCTGGCGCCGATCGCAACTCGATGATGAAATGCGCAATGAGGTCACACCGAAGAATATCCTAATGATTGGCCCAACCGGTGTGGGTAAAACTGAAATTGCACGGCGTTTGGCACGTCTAGCCAATGCACCTTTTGTCAAAGTTGAAGCTACGAAATTTACCGAAGTGGGCTATGTGGGAAAAGATGTTGAGTCGATTATTCGCGACCTAGTTGAAACTTCGGTGAAACAACGCCGCGAACAGGAAATTGCCAAGGTAGAACAACGCGCGGTAGACGCTGCTGAAGAGCGAGTATTAGATGCCCTTCTAACCCCAGCACGCGGCTCGGATTCAGAAGCAGAACGTGATTCTACAACTCGCCAAGTTTTTCGCAAAAAACTGCGTGAGGGTGCTCTGGATGACAAGGAAATTGAAATAGAGCTCAGTCAAATCACTGCGGGCGTGGAAATTATGGCACCCCCTGGCATGGAAGAAATGACTTCGCAGTTACAAAATATGTTCAGCAATATGAATAAAGGTGAAAAAGCGACCCGCAAAATTACCGTAGCTGAAGCTATGAAGCTGCTTAAAGATGAAGAAGCCTCTAAGCTGATTAATGAAGAGGATATTAAAACTAGTGCTGTAGAGGCTGCTGAGCAAAATGGTATCGTCTTTCTCGATGAAATAGACAAGGTTTGCCGACGCGGCGAAGCTGGCGGTGCCGATGTGTCTCGCGAGGGTGTGCAACGAGATTTATTGCCACTAATTGAGGGTAGTACGGTTTCAACAAAATATGGCATGATAAAAACTGACCATATTCTGTTTATTGCCTCTGGTGCTTTCCATCTTGCCAAGCCATCTGATTTAATACCTGAGCTACAGGGCAGACTGCCCATTCGCGTTGAACTGAATTCATTGGTAGTCGACGATTTGGAACGTATTTTAACCGAGCCCAAAGCTTCTTTAACCAAACAATACTGCGCCCTAATGGAAACTGAAAACCTGAAAGTAAAATTTAAGGATGATGGTGTGCGCCGCATTGCTGAGCTGGCCTTTGAGGTTAATGAAAGCACTGAAAATATTGGTGCCCGCAGACTGCATACTATATTGGAGCGTTTATTAGAGGAGATTTCATTTGAGGCCTCTGATCTCGGAGCTAAAGATGAAGCTGTGATCGTAAATAAATCATTTGTGGATCAGAATCTGAGTGAACTTGCTCAAGATGAAGATCTATCCAGATTTATTCTGTAACCCTTCGCTTTATGTCTTCGCCAACAAAAATCGTAGTTCGCGAATCCAAAGACACTTTGCTACTTGCTTTCAGTAGCGGGCAAGAATTTGACTTGCCCGCAGAGTATCTTCGAGTCTATTCTCCCAGCGCAGAGGTTCGCGGTCACGGTGAGGGCAATGAAACTCTGCAATTTGGTAAACGCGATGTAAAAATCAAATCGCTAGAAAAAGCCGGAAACTATGCTCTGCAAATTATTTTTAGCGACGGCCATGACTCCGGTATTTACAGCTGGGAATATCTGCAAGAACTGGCCGAAAATTACCAAGAAAAATGGGCAAACTATCTTAAAAAACTGCACAATGCCGGGCTGAGTCGTGATCTAGAGGCCCAGGTAATTAAGCTACTATAGTTATTAATTAGACCTGTCTTGATAGTTGGTTACGTATCTAAAGACTTGGATACCCTATTGGCATAACTCTGGTTACAATAGCGCTCCTACTTTATGGAAATAATGGCAAATGTCTGACAAAACCACTGATTTTGGTTACAAAAAAGTTAATGTAGAGGAAAAAGCTGGCAAAGTGGCTGAAGTTTTTCACTCTGTGGCTGGCAATTATGACCTGATGAACGATCTGATGTCTGGCGGCATTCATCGTCTATGGAAACGTGTCACCATCGAAATGTCTGGTGTTCGTCCTGGGCATACGGTTCTTGATATCGCTGGCGGCACGGGCGATTTATCGGCAAAATTTTCTCGTATCGTTGGCTCAGAAGGCACGGTTGTTTTAGCCGATATCAATGATTCCATGTTGAAGGTTGGCCGAGACAGATTAGTTGATCGCGGCATTACTAATAATGTTCGTTTTTCTCAAGCCGATGCTCAGTATCTACCCTTTCCAGACAATACTTTTGATGTCATTACCATTGCTTTTGGCCTACGCAATGTTACCGATAAAGATATGGCGTTGCGTTCTATGTTGCGTGTATTAAAACCCGGTGGGAAATTATTAGTCTTGGAATTCTCAAAGCCACCCAACTCAATGCTATCAAAAATTTATGATCGCTATTCGTTTAGCGTGCTACCTAAGTTAGGTAAGTTATTTGCCAATGATGCTGATAGTTATCAATACTTGGCGGAATCAATTCGTATGCACCCAGATCAAAAGACTCTAATGAGTATGATGGATAATGCAGGTTTTAAAAATACCGATTATCACAATATGACAGGCGGTATTGTTGCACTGCATCGCGGAGTAAAACCATAGTGATGTTTGACACACTTCACTCAACCGCATTAAGTGGCCTAGAAGCAGCGATAAATACCGCTTTAAAATATGACCCTGCCACTCTGTCTGACTTATCAAAAATTGAGGGCCAGATACTTTTAATTGATTGCACCATGCCCGATTTACGCATTGCAATTGAAACGCGCCAGCAAAAAATCATAGTACATCCCAACTGGGATAATGAAGCGGCAGTCACTCTTCAAGGCTCAATGATAGCCCTAGCCAAGATGGCTGCTAACGCCTCCAACACTCGCTCTTTTGCAGGAACTGGCGTTCAACTATCTGGCAACCTAGAAACCCTGCATACGCTGCATAAAATCCTATCTAAACTAGATATTGACTGGGACGGTCTTCTAGCTGATACCGTGGGTGATATTCCCGCATATGTCATTGGCTCAGCTGTTCGCAAAACCAGAAAAATTTCACAACAAAGTCTTCACAGAGCTACTAGCGCATTAGCTGAAGTTGCTCAGGAAGAACTAGAGATTATTCCAAGTCAAAATGCTTTTACACAATTCAAAAAAGATGTGCGTCAAATGGCATCGGATACTGATCGATTAATGGCCAAGGCTAGCCAGTTAGGCCAGCAAGTGGATCAAATGCTAGATGGGAGACCCAAACCATGAGCCAGTTGCGACGTCTAGCTAAAATTTACTGCGTAGTTGGCAAGTATCGATTAGATAACCTGATCGATAAACGCCGCTTACCCGTGGCTTTGCGCGTTGCTTTGGTACCTAGTAAGTTATTTGGCAACACTAAGCTCTCCCGAGGCGAACGCTTGCGTTTTGCCCTAGAAGAGCTAGGCCCAATTTTTATTAAATTTGGCCAATTACTCTCAACAAGACCCGATTTAGTGGCACCCGATATCTGTGCTGAAATTAAGCATTTACAGGATAATGTCGCGCCCTTCTCTTCGGATGTTTTCACCGCCAGTGTTGAGACTGCACTAGATGGCAAGGTCGAGGACTTTTTTGCTGAATTTGATCAGAAACCACTAGCAACAGCTTCTATTGCTCAGGTCCATAAGGCAAGTTTGAAAGATGGCACTGAGGTTGTGGTTAAAGCGATTAGACCGAATATTGAAAAAACCATTAGCCGCGATATAGCCCTGCTTTACAGTATCGCCAAGCTAGTTGCAAAATACAGCATAGATGGCCCGCGCCTAAAGCCTGTGGAAGTGGTTGAAGACTATGAAAAGGTTATTTATGGTGAACTAAATCTTCAATCTGAGGGTGCTAATGCTTCACTTTTAAAGCATAATTTTGAGAACTCTCCGCTTTTACATGTACCCAAGATTTTTTGGCCCTATTCCAATCAAAATGTGTTGGTAATGGAGCGCATTAGCGGTATTCCAGTGACTAATATCGAAGATTTAAAAGCCGCTAGGGTCAACTTTAAAAACCTTGCCGAGCGCGGTGTAGAAATATTTTTTACTCAGGTGTTTGAGCACAATTTTTTTCATGCGGACATGCATCCAGGGAATATTTTTGTGGATGTGGCAAACCCAGAAAATCCAAGCTACATTGCCATAGATTGTGCCATTATAGGGTCACTCACCCGTGAAGATCAGTTTTATATGGCACGCAATCTAATGGCCATCTTCAAACGAGATTACACTCAGGTAGCCGAATTACATGTGCGCTCAGGCTGGGTGCCTAAGGATACCTCAATAGCCGAATTTACCACCGCTATTCGCGCCGTATGCGAACCTATTTTTGAAAGACCTCTAGGGGAAATTTCTCTCGGGCATATGCTAGTCAATCTATTTAGCACCGCCAGACAGTTTAATATGGAGGTTCAACCTTCATTGGTCTTATTGCAAAAAACACTGCTTAATATTGAGGGTTTGGGTCGACAGCTATACCCTGAGTTAGATCTTTGGGCTACCGCTCAGCCCTATTTAGAAAAATGGCTAAAAGATCGCTATTCCCCTAAAGCCATTCTAAAACAATTTAAAAATGATCTTCCGGATTTATTAGAAAAGCTACCACAAATACCGCCTATGGTTTTTCAGGCATTAGAAAATATGCAAAACCCCAGCAATGAAAAACCGTCGGCCGCGTCAGAAAAAATATTAAAACCTCGCGGACTGCATTCGGTGGGCGCTGTGATTGGCGGCTTGGGTCTAGGTTTATTGGCTAGCCAGTGGCTACCCTCAGCCTCGTCAACCCTTATTATTGGCTCAATAGTCACCACTGCTGGCGTACTATTAATGCTATTCCGTTGAGTTCATCTCTTTACATCAACTCTGTGACTGCCATAATGTCGCCCAGACAGTAATAATTACTTTGGAGACTCAGTTTGACCGCTTTTTTGGACAAAATAGCTTGGAATAGCGACGGCCTTGTTCCCGCAATTGCACAGGACTATCAATCAGGAAAAATCCTAATGATGGCTTGGATGAACGCAGAATCTTTGGCCCTAACCGTTGAAGAGAATCGTGCTATTTACTGGTCGCGCTCGAGACAAAAATTGTGGCGCAAAGGTGAGGAATCTGGGCATGTACAGCATATCAAAGAGATACGCCTCGACTGTGATAGCGATGTTATTATATTAAAAGTCGATCAGGTAGGTGGCATTGCCTGCCACACAGGAAGAGAATCTTGCTTTTATTATGTTCTAGAAGAGGGTGAATGGAAAGCGGTTGATCCTGTGCTTAAAAATCAAGAGGATATCTATTCATGAGTGATGCAATATTAAAACAGCTCACAGAGGTGCTCGAACAACGTAAACAGGCTTCTGCGGATGACTCCTATGTAGCCAGTCTTCATCAAAAAGGGCTGAATAAGATTCTTGAAAAGGTAGGCGAAGAGTCTGTAGAAACAATATTAGCGGCGCGAGATTCGGAGCAGACTGGCGATAGCAGTAAGGTCATCTATGAAACTGCTGATTTGTGGTTTCATAGCCTGGTAATGCTGTCGCATTTAGATATTCACGTCGATGACGTTCTACAGGAACTTGAAAGGCGTTTTGGCCTCTCGGGTCTCGAAGAAAAAGCTAACAGATAAAGGGTATAAATTATGGGATTTGGCTGGCAGGAATTAATCATTGTGTTGGTGATTGTGGCGCTAATTTTTGGTACCAAAAAGTTACGTAACATTGGATCGGATCTCGGCGGTGCGGTTAAGGGGTTTAAAGACTCTGTAAACGACGCCAAAGACGACGATAAAAAAGATAGTTAACCAATAACTCCTCTAGACATTTATGTTTGATATTGGTTTTCTTGAACTACTGGTAATCGCCCTTATTACATTGGTTGTAATGGGTCCTGAACGCCTACCTGAGGCCATTAAAACCATCAGCCTATGGATTGGTCGCCTAAAACAGCAATTGGCTAAAACACGCCAAGATATCGAAAATGAAGTAGGTATGGATGATATTCGTCACCAACTTCATAATGAGCAAGTATTAAAAGACCTAGGCGAGCAAAAAGACCAACTTGAACAGTCATTAGACAGTCACAAAACAGGTCAGCCCTGAAATGACTGATTCACAGGCAACAGCTAAACAGCCATTAATGGCACACCTTCTTGAACTGCGCAATCGTCTGTTACGCATCTTTATAGTTGTGCTTTTGGTGTTTGCCGCACTATTTCCCTTTAGTGAATCACTTTATCTGTATATCTCAGAGCCATTAAGAGAATTCCTGCCGAGCTCATCTACTATGATAGCCACAGAGGTGACCTCACCCTTTTTAACCCCGTTTAAATTAGCATTGGTATCGGCCATGTTTATCAGCATGCCCTATATTCTTTATCAGCTATGGGCATTTGTCGCGCCTGCGCTCTACAAGCAGGAAAAGAAAGTCGCCCTACCGCTATTTTTTACCAGTGTCATCTTATTCTATGCTGGCATGGCCTTTGCCTATTATCTCGTATTTCCACTGGTGTTTTTATTTTTTACCAGCATAGCGCCCGAGGGCATCAGTATGATGCCGGATATCCGCGCCTACTTAGATTTTGTTTTAAAGTTGTTTATGGCCTTTGGTCTCAGCTTTCAAATCCCCATTGCCGTGGTGATACTGTCTTGGTTAGGGACTGTGAATGCAGATAACCTCGCGAAAAAAAGACCCTACGTCTTTGTACTTTGTTTTGTGGTTGGCATGCTACTTACGCCGCCAGATATTATTTCTCAGGCATTACTCGCCATACCTATGTGGCTGTTATTTGAAGTGGGTATTCTATTTGGACGTGTCGTCAGCAATAAAGCTTAACGAAAGTGAATTAACGCAGTGACGAATATTCTTTGGGGTAAATTGTTCACCCTCGAATACATGGCCTAAGTGCCCGCCACAGTTAGCACATAAAATCTCAACTCGCCGACCATCGGCATCTATTTCTCGCCTTACCGCACCTGAAATCTCATCATCAAAACTCGGCCAGCCACAACCCGATGAAAACTTACTCTCTGAGCGATACAGCGGCGTATTACAGCGCTTACAGATATAGGCACCGGATACATAGTGATCATTATACTCACCGCTAAATGGCATCTCAGTGCCCTTATGCTCGATAATATACTGCTCATCAGGGGTCAATTGATTGTATTTACTCATTTTTTAATCGTAATTTTTCAATAATTTTAGTTAATTTTTGCAGTATTGTTTTTTGCTTCTCAGGGTATCGAATGGCATACCATAATTGGTCCATAACAACCTGAAAGGCATGCAATTGTTTGCTGCTATCCGAAGTTAGCTTTTCGCTTGCGTCAACATGACTAAAAATACGCAGAAAATCAAATTTCGGGTGTCCCAGCGATGCATATTCCCAGTCAATAATAAATAACCCTTTAGCGCTTTGAATAATATTTTCAGGAATTAAATCATGATGACAAAGCACTGGATTCCAGTCTTGATTATCTATATTGCGAGCTATTTGAAACAGCGCTTGCCTCAGGCTTTTATCTAAATCTTGCGGGCTTAGCTGATTGCAGTATTCGCATAAATAGGAATGGTAATTACGAACATCAAAGTCGTTTATCTTGATAGATTGGATGGCTTTTATGGTCTGTTCAATTTGTTTTTTTATATCGGGCTGCAAGGCTGTTTCCGCATCCAATGGACAGCCATCAATATATTCAGTCACCAAAATGCTGTTATTGGCAAAATAAAATCTGGGTACAAAATATGAGAAATGTAATTTTTTAAGGATAGTAATTTCAGCTTGGCGATTAACCCCAAGCTTATCAGCTTGAGGATTATTAATTCTTAAAACAGCGCGCCGTGAACCTGCTTCAATCAGATAATTAGTATTAGTCAGCCCACCCTCCAGTTGTTGCACAATTTTGGGCTGCGATTGAAATGGCGCCTGCCACTGACGCCAATTCTCTAGACTTTGCTTAGCTAGGTTCTGGGCTTTGTTTGAAATAAGCTTTTCTCCAAGCGATATAACCAATAACCGCCAAAACAAGATAGATACTGTAAAGCCCTACTGTTTGGTATAGCCCACGGTCAATATACAAAAAGATGGAGACTGCATCGATCACAATCCAGTAAATCCAATTCTCAAGTACCTTGCGCGCCACCATAAAGGTAGTAATAACACTACCCCAGGTAGTAAAAGAATCAATGTAGGGCATTCTGGCATCAGTATTTTGCGATAACAAATAGCCCGATATCGCCGATAAAACCAACACCAAACCAATGGCAGCCAAATGATTTTTTAACCCCCAACAGCAAAGCTTGATACCCTCGGCATTATTGCCACCATGCTGCCACTGATACCAACCATAGACAGCCATCACCATATAATAGGCATTGAGTCCTGATTCCATATACAGGCTAACATCGCCAAAAATCCAAATATAGATACCAGTACTGATAAAAGCACAGTACCAGCAAAGACTATTCTCGCGCATTGCAAACAGCAAATAAGCAATACCTAATATGACCGCAATAGTTTCTAAGCCAAACCATTCAAGCATTATTTGAGGGCCTCATAACCGGGAATTACTTTCATCACATAGACTGCCATATTAAATTCTTTATAACAGTCAGCAATAGTTTTTTGTACCGCCTGCATAGCATGCCCATACTCACCTTGAACCACGGTACTAGTGGGGAATGTGGTAATTTTTAGATCCTCAAACTGATTAATACGCTCAATAAACCCCTCAATGGGAGGAATAAATTCCTCCCGATTGGGGTACATACTTACATCGATAGTCACTTGCATATTGGCTTACCTAGAAATCGGCGCGAACAGATAGACCAATCACTTTGGGCGCACCTAGCTGCTGGTAGGACGTTTCATCAAATCCTTCACCCGTTCGGGGGTCATTATCCCAACCAGAGAAACCTCGAACACCATAGTCTTTATCAGTGGCATTATTGATATAGGCAGTTAATTGATAGCCATTGGCTTGATAAGCCAATCGTGCATTAACTAGTGTATAGGCTTGCGATTGGTAATTATGAGAATCAGAATAATAAAACTTATCCTTTCCCTCAACCTCCAGGGTTGCAGTTAGCTTTTCAGTTAGATCATATTGCATTGAAGTGGCAAAACTATATTCTGGGGCATGAGCCACTTCACGATCTTTAAGGTTAAATGCATCAGGATCGGCGTTATTATGTTCTGTTATTTTGGTTTTGAGCAGACCTAGGCTAGAAGCAATACGCAAATTATCCTGCGGCTGAAAAGTCATTTCCCATTCAACACCATAACTATAGCCAGTGCCTGCATTGGCAATATATTCTATCCATTTATTTTGGCTTTCATCGTAGATTGAAGACTTTAATTGCAGATCTTTACGGTCCACATAGAAAGCAGTAATGCTATTAGAAAGCACACCGGATGGTGAATAAAGCTTAGCACCCACTTCATAGTTCCACTGATATTCAGTATCAAATTGACGATAATTTTCGGAGGGCAAATCTTCCTCAGAATTAAAACCACCCGCCTTATATCCTCGAGTTAAACTAGCAAATAATAAGTTATCAGTATCAGTTGTTAATTCCAGCGCTAACTTACCTCCCAATAAGTTTTCACTATTTTTACCCGTAATAGCATTGCTGTCTGTATATTCAGATTTCCAGGATTCATAGCGCAAACCAGAGGTTAGGTTAAGATTGTTATGAAGGGGTGTTTTTGCTTGGGCAAATACAGAAGTTGTCTCGGTATCATATTCACTATCAAATAGCCCCCATTCTCTCGGCGTATCCCAATTGACATAGTCTGCGGGATCATCCGAGTTAAAATAGCCACGGTAAATACCAACATAGCTTCTCAATAACTTAATATTTGAATTTTGTCGGTAGATACCAATTAGCCAGTCACTATTGAGAACTTTTCCACTCGGGCCAGAAAGCCATCTCACTTCTGCGGAGTCGCGTGAGATATCGCGTTGATAGCTATCAAATCCTTGATATTCTTCAGTATCCGCTCCATCCATGGTGTCTACCCATAGGTCAAGATAGGACCAATCCTCATCATAAGAATACTCGGTGTCAGAGCGATTACTGGTAATAATGGTTTTCATACTATAAGCATCAGATGCCGCCCAATGGGTATTAACCGCAAAAGCTGTGGTGTTTTGACGATCATGCCCCGGCTCATCTGACAAAGTGTTGCGATTTCCGTCCAGTGAAAAAGCATCATAGCCATTATCAATATCTAGGTGCAGAGCGGTAAAATCAATGGTTAGATTATCAGCCGCAAGATAGCGCAACTTTAATCTTGAGGTTAGCTCATCAATATTATTGGTATCTTTACGATCCAATGTGGTGTTTGTTATAAAACCATGAGATAGGGTTTTACCAGTTGCCACTCTATAAAGCCATTGGTCATTAACAGCGCCGCCAAATGCCGTCTCTAGGTTTCTACCGTTGTAGCTACTGGCAGAAGTTTTGATATAGCCCATTGATTCAGCGCTGGGATCAGCTGTTTTAAGATTGATAACACCTGCCAGTGCATTAGCGCCAAATCTGGTACCCTGAGACCCTCGAAGGACTTCTACTTGATCTATATCAAGCAATGTTGCAGCACCCCCAAATCCGGTAAAGTCGATATCGTCGACATAGGTGCCAACCGAAGGGTTTAAAGGGTCAACAAATTGACTGCGCTCGCCAATACCTCGTATTTGAAAATATCGTCCTCTAGACGCGCCCGCCGCAAAGTTAACATTGGGTGCTAACGCCAATATTTGCTCTAAGTGACCGCTATTTCGCTGATCAATGATTTCAGAGTCAATGACTGTAATACTGGTGGGAATATTTTTTAACTGCTCCTGACGAAAATCAGAGGAAACAATAATTTCTTCAATAGAAGTTTCGGCATTAACTAGTGAAGCCCCTAAAAGGGCATAAAGATAAACAGGTACACAGAAAACATTTTTAATTGATAGGTTCATAAATAAGGCTCATTAACAATAGTTATGGAGACCCGGAATCAAAAGACGTGGTGAAGGGTATTACTTGGATCCTATTCCTACGCCGGCATAATCCGGATCAGGTTCAAAGGGTACTTCTCAGGTAACAAAACCGCCCCTTAGGCAACGCTAATTCTATCATCGTCTAAGTATAGGATTCAATGATTGAAGTTTTGTAAATATTTTCATTTTTTATTCTAATACTAAAGTATTAACTCTTATGGGTTATACAATTATGGTGCAAATTATAATAACTTATGTCTGGTGGTATTTGATAAATGAAAAAACCACAAAAAAATTGGAATTTAATGGATATATAACCAAGGGATTTAGTTATGGACGCTCAAAAATTTGAAGGAACATTATCCCCAATAACAAAAAAGACATATGAAATTGGCAGTGATGATATGATGAATCAAACAATTAGCCAGTTGGAAGCGGCATTTGAAATAGGACTAGCCGGTTTAAGGGAGTACTTAAATCAACTAACCCCGGAAGATCGTGAAAAAGTTATCTTAACGATTACTGATAGTATTCAAAAATACTAATCAAGATCCTCGGCCAACTTGGAAAATAATCGTTTTAACTGATTGGGTCGCAAGGCGCTCATTTGATTGTAAAGTCTAGCAACGGGGTCACCGTCTTCACGTACCTCATCAGACTCTCGATACAAAGATTCAGGCTCGACACCGAAGAAGTTTGCAATACGGACGACTGACTCTCTTCGAGGCTCTTTTGTTTTTTCATTTAATATGCGATTTATGGTTGGCTGAGGCACACCACATCCGCGGGATAAGCCGCTTTGCGATACACCATTTTCTCGCATTAATTTTGACAGTTGTAGGCTGATGTCTTGTTTACCCATAAGTCCTTTCCTTACCTATCCTTAATATTATATTCATAGCACCAAAAAACACCACCAGTTTTATGAATGTTTCATTTTAAAACTCAAACACTGATAATTAATTTACTATTTTAAATCATCTACTAATCTTTCCACGACTGTTGGATCTGCAAGGGTAGAAATATCCCCTAGATCTTCAAATTCACCGCCAGCTAATTTTCTCAGAATTCTTCGCATAATCTTTCCCGAACGGGTTTTTGGCAGCCCCGATGCCCATCGAATAGCATCGGGTTTTGCGATGGGCCCAATTTCAGTGGCACAAAGATTGATTAACTGTTTCTTAAGATCCTCACTGGGTTCAAGGCCAGACATTAGGGTTACAAAGCAAAAAATGCCTTGGCCTTTTATATCATGAGGCGAACCCACTACTGCAGCTTCTGCAACAGCATCATGAAGCACAAGGGCACTTTCAATCTCAGCCGTACCTATACGGTGACCTGAGACATTGAGCACATCATCGACTCTACCTGTTATCCAATAATAACCATCTGCGTCTCGGCGAGCCCCATCCCCGGTAAAGTAGTATCCCGGATAAGCACTAAAATAAGTATCTACACAACGTTGATGATCATTAAAAACTGTTCTAATTTGACTGGGCCACGAATCTTTTATCATCAACAAGCCTTCACCAGGACCCTCTATCTCTTGCCCTTCCGTATTGAGTATCACTGGCTGTATACCAAAAAATGGCAATGTCGCTGAACCCGGCTTTAATGCCATTGCTCCCGGCAGAGGGGTCAGCATGTGCGCACCAGTTTCGGTTTGCCACCATGTGTCAACTATAGGACAATTTGAATCACCAACCACTCGATAATACCATTCCCAAGCCTCGGGGTTGATGGGCTCGCCTACCGTTCCCAAAAGCTTTACTGAGCTTCGCGAGGTAGCTTTAACATATTTATCACCAGCCCCCATCAAAGCTCTAATTGCCGTCGGTGCTGTATAGAATTGATTAACCTGATGCTTATCTATGATCTGCCAAAAACGCGAGGCATCTGGGTAGGTTGGAACGCCCTCAAACATCAGTGTAATTCCACCATTACAAAGTGGCCCATAAATGATGTAGCTATGCCCAGTAATCCAACCCACATCAGCTGTACACCAATAAATATCACCCGATTTATAATCAAAGGTATATTTATGGGTCATAGCAGACATGAGAAGATAACCAGCAGTGGTATGGACCACGCCTTTTGGCTTGCCCGTCGAGCCTGAGGTATAAAGAATAAATAATGGATCCTCAGAATCCATCACTTCAGGTTCACAAATAGCTGAAACATTATTTATGGCTTGCCGATAATTGATATCGCGACCTTCAACCCAGTCGATAGAATTTGAAGTGCGCTCAACAACAATACAACTATGAACATTAGGGCAGCTTTTTAACGCTTTATCTGTATTAGATTTTAATGGAATAGACTTACCGCCTCGAACAGCCTCATCAGCGGTGATAACTAATTGGCAATCAGAATCTAAAATTCTATCTTTAAGTGCTTCGGGAGAAAATCCACCAAACACAACGGAGTGGACAGCACCAATTCGAGCACAGGCAAGCATTGCATAGGCTGCTTCAGGGATCATCGGCATATAGATACATACGCGGTCGCCTTTTTTTATACCGCGCTGACGAAGAACATTGCCTAACCTTGATACCTGCTCATGAAGTTCTGAGTAAGTGATTTTTTTATCATGATCCGGCTCGTCACTTTCCCAAATAATAGCGACTTTATCTGCCTTAGTTTCGAGATGTCGATCGATGCAATTCGTGGCTACATTTAACTTTCCGTCGACAAACCAAGATGCTGCACCTGTATGAAAATCGGCTTTATTTAGATGATTCCAAGGTTGTTGCCATGTGAGAAATAAATTAGATTGTTCAGACCAAAAAGCATGAGGATCCTCAATTGACTGACTATACATTGACTGATACTTTTCCGCATTAATCCAAGCGTTTACGGACCAATTTTCCGCAACTGAATAAACAACTTTGTCAGACATCTAACTACTCCGCGATGGGAAAAGACATATATTCCCTGATTTTATTAATTTTGAGGCCATACCTCAACCAAATCATTGATTTTTAACAAAAACTAAACAGTATTAAATCAAACTATTATTCAAGAATCTTTATAAAATTAGAAATGAATAAATGAAATACTTTGTCTCTTGTGGTCGACAAAAATTTAATTATTCCTTCTTTGTAATATCATTCCTGCCATTACAACATCCAGAACAACGAAATAGGCTTTGGTAGAAAGAGGAGTATATTCTCGGTCACTTTCAAATAAACTCTTGGCACAAGACCTCTAATATCTAATTAAATGACCCTCTTTTTGTAATTATAGGCAAAAAATACGGTTATCAATTGATTAAAATGCTGTTAAAAATTATAATTTTTGTAATTTTACTACAAATTAAGGTTTCCCTCTTATGTTCAAAATAGCCATTAATGGTTTTGGTCGTATTGGTCGCAATATTGTCAGAGCTTATTACGAACGTCCCGAGCTTCATGATAAACTTAAAATCGTTGCGGTAAATGACTTGGGTGATGTCGATATCAGCGCACATCTATTGCAATTCGATACAGTTCATGGTCGCTTTAATCAGCAGGTTGAGGTTGGCGATAATAAAATGACTGTCAATGGCGATGAAATTCAATGGTTTTGTGAGAGAGACCCCGCCAACCTCCCTTGGGGAGACCTCGGTGTTGATGTGGTATTTGAATGTACTGGCGTTTTCACTAAAAGAGAAAAAGCTGCTCTACATATTGCTGGTGGCGCCAAGAAAGTCATCATTTCTGCACCTGGTTCCGGCGTCGATGCTACTATTGTTCATGGTATTAACCATAACCAGTTAACCGCCGATCACGAAATTATTTCCAATGCCTCGTGCACTACTAACTGCTTAGCACCATTAGTTGCCCCTCTTCAGGACGCTATGGGCATTGAATCAGGCTATATGACTACGGTTCATGCCTACACTAATGATCAACAGCTAAGTGATGTTTATCACTCTGATGTGTATCGAGCACGGTCGGCTACTATGTCTATGATTCCAACTAAAACGGGTGCTGCTGTTGCTATTGCCGATGTCATTCCTGAATTAGCCGGCAAACTTGATGGAATGGCGGTGCGTGTTCCAACCATTAATGTTTCACTTGTCGATCTTGTATTCACCGCTGGAAGAGAAACCAGTATTGAAGAGGTTAACCAAGTGCTTAAAACTGCCGCTGATGGCGCCTTAGGTAGCGTATTAAGCTATTGTGATCAGCCGCTGGTGTCTGCTGACTTTAATCATATTGCTTACTCAAGTAACTTTGATTCTCTGCAAACCCGCGTCAACGGATCTATGGTTAAGGTCATGGCCTGGTATGATAACGAATGGGGTTTCTCAAATCGCATGCTTGATAACAGCCTTGTACTCTTAACAGCGGAATAATTTTTTTATGCCAAGAAGAACCAAAATCCTTGCGACACTGGGGCCAGGAAGTAGCAATGAAGCCAACCTGACTAAACTCATCCAAGCGGGAGTCAATGTATTCCGGCTGAACTTCTCTCATGGTAGTGCTGAGGAACATACTCAGCGAGCGATGACTATTCGCAAAATTGCTAAGTCGCTGCAAATGCCTGTGGGCATTCTTTGCGATATGCAAGGGCCAAAAATTCGCATCGGTAGTTTTGCCGATGACGCTAAGATCGATCTGGCTGAGGGTGATATTTTCAGCTTGGACAGCAATATGGATCAAGACGCTGGAAATCAGGAAGGCGTCTATATCGAACAGGCACTTCTGGAAGATATGGATGCAGGCGATGTATTACTGCTTGACGATGGTCGATTAACCTTTGATATCCTTGAAAAGTCTCCAACTCTTGCTCGCTGTAAAGTAGTTCAAGGTGGTGTTCTGTCCAGCAAAAAAGGGGTGAATAAATTTGGTGGTGGCCTATCTGCCGACGCCTTAACACCTAAAGATAAAGCAGATATAAAAACTGCTGCAGCCTTAAAAACTGATTATCTGGCTATTTCTTTTGTTCGTGCTGCCGCTGATGTTGAGCTGACTCGAAAACTGCTTAAGGATGCAGGAAGTAGTGCTCATATCATCGCTAAAGTAGAGCGCGCTGAGGCTATTACTGATGAATTTTTGCCTGGAATTATTAAAGCATCTGATGGCGTAATGGTTGCACGCGGTGATTTGGGTGTGGAAATTGGAGACGCCAACTTAGTCGCTGTTCAAAAGCAACTTATTGAGGCTGCTATGGCGGCTAACAAGGTTGTAATTACTGCCACTCAAATGATGGAATCGATGATTACTGCGCCAACCCCAACCCGAGCGGAAGTCTTTGATGTTGCTAATGCCGTATTGGATGGTACAGATGCTGTAATGCTTTCTGCTGAGACTGCCGTGGGTAGCTATCCTGTTGAAACAGTTACCGCGATGGCTAGAGTGATCGAAGGGGCGGAAAAGCACCCTTTAACTCAACGCTCTAAACATAGAATCGATGAAACATTTGAACGAATTGATGAATCTTTGGCTTTATCAGCCATGTATGCTGCTAACCACCTTAAGGGTGTTAAAGCCGTTATCTGTATGACTGAGACTGGTTTTACGCCATTGCTGATGTCTAGAATCACTTCATCCTTGCCGATTTATGCGTTTGCTGAGAAAGCCGGCACCTGTGAGATTACCGCACTTTATAAGGGCGTAGTGCCGGTTCCTTTTGAAACATCGACCCTAAAGCCTGAGGCTATCAACCACTTGGCAGTGGAAAAGCTTCGCGAATATGATGCTGTTACCGATGGCGATTTAGTGCTTATCACAAAGGGTGACTTTGTTAATGTTCAAGGTGGCACTAATACTTTAAAAATTGTTCGTGTAGGCGACGAAATACGCTAAAAAAAATGCCCTCGGCAATTTTGCAGAGGGCACTTTCTTTCTTTGTTACTTAACTACTCTTAACTTGCCCAATAAACAGTCACAGGAACCTGTGATTGTTGTAGCACTGACCTGATGGGAAGCTCTTGCGCATCATTTCCTGCATTAGCTTGATCAAGTACCTTTTGTTTGTTTTCTCCGCTTATATGGACTATCAGACGCTCTGTGTTTAATAGTCGTGGCAAAGTCATACTCATTCTCTCATGGGGAGCAGCTGTAGGGGTCACTGCAATACAGCTTCGACCCGAATTAAGATCTAAACCTGCAGATAGCGCTGTTGACCCTGGAAATAGAGAGGCAGTATGACCATCATCGCCCATACCAAGAATAACTACCGTAAACTGACCATAGTTAGATAACTCAGCTTCAATTTCAGATTCTCCTTCAACTGCGGTTTCTGCTGAATTTTTGAGTGACAAAAACTTTGCACAATGGGCTTCATTAATAAGTAAATTTTCTCGCACTAATTTTTCATTACTATCTTTATGATCACTATCAACCCAGCGCTCATCAGCTAGGGTTACGGTTACTTTCTGCCAGTCCAAAATCTGCTGGGACAGCTGATGAAAGAAGCCCATTGGCGTTCTTCCACCAGATAAAATTAATGATGCCTTACCCTGTTTTTCAATGGCATAACTTAAACGCGCACTCACCTCTGCTGACAATGACATATCAAGTGCAGAGGTATTTTCAAATTGTTTTAATTCCATACATTTCTCCCGCTTATTAATGGTCTTTTACACTAGATACCAGCTTCGACCATCATTTTCTATTAGCGATTCGGATTTAGACGGCCCCCAAGAGCCAGCACTATAGGATTTGGCATCAATACCTTTGTCAGACCAAGCCTGAAGAAGATCATCACACCACTGCCAAGAAGCCTCGACCTCATCACGACTAACAAACAACCATTGATCACCATTGATTACTTCTAGCAGTAATCGCTCATAGGCATCGACTATCCTGCTGTCATCATTGGGATCAAGAAAATCAAGATTTAGAGTACGTTTTTCTAGGCTTGAGCGCTCTTTCATACATTGTTTTTTAGATAACATCTCAAGCTGAATGCCCTCATTTGGCTGAAGCCGAATAACGAGACGATTATTGGTTTCTGAGTCATCATCAGAAAAAATGGCATGAGGGTTTTCTTTGTAGGTGATCACAATCTGCGTCACTTTTTCTTTCATTCTTTTACCCGTGCGAAGATAGAACGGAACGCCCGCCCAACGCCAGTTATCCACAAATACCTTTAATGCGACAAAGGTTTCGGTATTACTGCTGTCCTCAGCGCTCCCCTCTTCTTCCATATAGCCAACCACTGGATCATCTGCTATCCAACCGGCCGAGTATTGTCCCCGCACCGCTTGCTTAGACACATTGTCTTTAGTAATCGGCGTCATTGCCTTGAGAAGTTTAACTTTTTCGGCGCGAATTTCATCCGCTTCTACTTTATTGGGCGGCTCCATTGCCACCAGAGAAAGCAACTGTAACAAATGATTTTGCACCATATCACGCAACTGACCCACACCATCATAGTATGTCCAACGACCTTCAATGCCTACCGTTTCGGCTGCTGTAATTTGAATATGATCAATGCAGCTATTATCCCACTGAGAGTGAATAATGCGGTTGGCAAATCGAAGTGCTAGCAGATTTTGAACGGTCTCTTTACCTAGGTAATGATCAATGCGGTAAATGCCTCTCTCTGGGAAAAATTTACCTACTGTATCATTCACTAGCTTTGAGCTTTCTAAGTCATGTCCAATCGGCTTTTCAAGCACAATTCTCGATTTGGCATCAATGCAATTAGCATCATCGAGATGCTGACAAATAGTCCCGAACATACTTGGCGGGGTGGCCATATAAAAAATTAGTGTGCGACTCTCATCTGACCATTCTTTAAGGGCATTGAACTGTTCTTTTTCAGAAAATTCGATACGAATATATTCAATTCGTTTTTTGAATCGAGACCAAACTGTATCGCACCAATCATCGCCAAGATTCGTTTTAAGGGTTTCACCTATTTGCTTAACAAATTCAGCAGAATCCAGTTCTTGTCGGGCTATGGCCGCAATACGTGTATTGGCAGTCAGTAACTCAGCTTTGTCCAGCTGAAAAAGTGCTGGAAATAGCTTTCGACGCGATAAATCACCTCGCGCCCCAAATAAAACTAAATCAATTTTATTACTAGTCATCTTTTACCTCGTAGTTTATGACTACTACTTTACGATTGGCTTTCTAGACTAACGCTGCTGCTTCGCGCGCTAATTGCTCAATCTCTTTCCATCGTTTTTCTCGAATATCATTTGGTTTAGCAATCCAGGATCCACCCACACACATTACATTGGGTAATGCTAGATAGTCCATCGCATTTCCTAATCCTATGCCGCCTGTTGGGCAAAATTTAATATCGGGAAATGGACCTGCCATTGCTTTCATTACAGGCGCTCCACCAGCCGCTTCAGCGGGGAAAAACTTGAAGTTCTCAAGACCGTATTCCATTCCTCTCATTAATTCACTCACAGTTGATATACCCGGAAGGAAAGGCACTGAAGACTGACTACCTATGGACAATAATTTATCTGTAGCACCGGGGGATATCATAAACTGACAACCCAAGTCTTCAGATAACTTAATCTGCTCTTCGCTACATACGGTGCCTGTTCCTACAATGGCATCGGGGACATGCTGAATTATTTGGCGAATACCCTCAACTGCTGCTTCTGTGCGAAGAGTAACCTCTAATACCTTTAACCCACCGGCAACTAGTGCATTGGCTAATGGCACTGCATCTTCAACTTGATCTAATGTAATGACAGGGATGACTGGATTTCCCGCTAACATATTTTGCACCTGTTACTCCTCAAATTTGTTTTAGCTTTTTTGCTGCACCAAGTAAACCTAAGTTCTCTCTGACTACAATAAAAATAGGAATTGGCTTTAAATAACTCACGAAGCGACCCTTTTCCTCAAACTTATAACGAAAATCGCTTTTGATAAAAAAATCTATAAATCGTGGCACTACGCCACCAGCAATGTAAATACCACCCTTTGCACCATACGTTAGTGCCAAATTACCCGCAGCACTGCCCATTCCTGAACAAAACATATTGAGCGATTGCAGAGCTAATTCATCACTGCCAGCTTGAGCCGCTGCTGCAACTTCTGCGGGAGTTTTATAAGCCCTTTCAATATTGTTGATTTTACACAGCGATCTGTAGATATTAAAAATACCCTTACCCGATAGCAACCGCTCAAGAGATACTCTGCCATATTCTTCACGTAGCACATCGACTACAGCAGCCATTCTATCAGTTGTCGGTGGATAATCAGCATGCCCGCCCTCTGAATCTAGGACTTGATAACCATTGGGGGTTGGCACCAGACCTGCAACGCCAAGCCCTGTACCTGCACCAAGAATACCAATTGGTTTGGTAGAAATAGGTTTTTCCCCACCAACTTGAACCAAATCATTGTCATTTAACTCTGTTATACCATGAGCTACTGCTTCAAAATCATTGATAACATAAAGATCACTGCATCCAAGAAGCTGATTAAGCTGTGTTTTAGTAAAATGCCAATGACTGTTAGTAAAGGAAATCTCTTCAACATCTGCTGGGCAGGCAACTGCAAAACACGCTTTTGCAGGAGGATTTTCCCAACCTGTTGCATCGGCAATCTCAGACAAAAGCTCTACCACTAAGTCAGCAAACTCTGGATGCTCTTCAACAGAATGATGGAACTCATAGCGACTTTCCAACTCTCCTTCGAGAATTGCAGAAAATCTAGCATTGGTTCCACCTATATCGGCGATAAGATTCCACTCAACACTCATTTTTAATTCTCGGGATAGAGGAATGAAGCGCCTTTCTCGGCGTCACTAATATTTTTACGATTGACTGCAAATATCTCTCGACCACAGCCAATTTGGCCGGCAGCAGGCTGAGGAGCAGACTCTCGCTTCTCTAACTCATCAACATCACCGACAAATGCAAGTTCACCAGTGACTGCATTCAAACTTATCATATCGCCATCTTTCAACTTGGCCAATAAACCATCTTCAATAGCTTCCGGAACTAAATGAATAGCTGCTGGAACCTTACCAGAGGCTCCAGACATGCGACCATCGGTAACTAGGGCGACTTTAAAGCCACGATCCTGAAGTGTTCCTAAGAAAGGCGTCAGCTTATGCAATTCTGGCATTCCCAATGCTTTTGGCCCTTGAAAACGCACAACAACAATACAATCCTTATCAAGCTTACCAGCCTTAAATAAAGGCTCTAGATCATCTTGGCTTTCAATCACCACTGCTGGCGCCTCAACAATTTGATTTTCGATCGCTACAGCTGAAACTTTTATAACGCCTCGACCTAAATTACCCTGCATTAGACGCAAGCCACCCTCAGGAGAAAACGGTTTATCAACCGTGGTAAGAACCTCTGTATCTAATGGCGTTTGTGGTGATTGTTTCCACTCAAGATCACCGTCACTTGTCAATGTCGGCTCTTTAGTGAAGTCAGAAAAATTATCACCCCAGGCTGTCTGCGCATCAGCATGCATATAACCTGCATCCAATAACTGACGAAACATACAGCTAGTCCCCCCAGCCGCATGGAAGTGATTAACATCGGCGTGACCATTGGGATAGACCTTTGCCAGAAGCGGAACCGTTGCTGAGAGGTCAGAAATATCATCCCAATTTAAAACAATGCCCGCTGCTCTTGCGATGGCGACTAGGTGCATGCTGTGATTAGTTGAACCACCTGAAGCTAATAGCGCAACCGTGCCATTTACAATGGCTTTCTCGTCAATTACCTTGCCAATAGGTCGATAATCGTTGCCCAATGCGGTAATTCGCGCTACCTGATAACACACCTCTTTAGTGAGTCGTTCACGCAGTGGATTATCTGGATTAACAAAAGAACTACCTGGAAGCTGGAGGCCTAAGGCCTCAAGTACCATTTGGTTACTGTTAGCTGTCCCATAAAAGGTACAGGTACCATGGCTATGGTATGAGTCAGATTCTGCTTGAAGAAGCTCTTCTCGACCAATTTCACCCTGTGCATACAGTTGCCGTATTCTTTGCTTTTCTTTATTGGGCAGCCCCGATTCCATAGGCCCTGCTGGCACAAATAATGTGGGTAAATAACCAAATGAAAGTGCACCCATCAATAAACCGGGAACAATTTTATCGCAAATCCCTAGTGCCAAAACGCCATCAAACATCTGATGTGATAGACCAATAGCAGTGCATTGAGCAATAACATCACGACTCAGCAAGCTGAGCTCCATTCCATCTTGACCCTGAGTTACACCATCACACATAGCTGGAACTCCACCGGCCACCTGAGCTGTGCAACCCATTTCTCGCATTGCACGTTTGATTTGATCAGGATAGGTAGCGTAAGGCTGATGAGCAGATAACATATCATTGTAGGCAGTCACTATACCTATGTTTCCTGCCTGCATCATACGAAGGCTATTTTTATCTTCTTCACCACAGGCAGCAAAGCCATGAGCTAAGTTGCCACAGCTTAATTTACCCCGCTCGGGGCGATTGTTAAAATCTTCTTCCAACTGCTGTAAATAATCAGAGCGTAATGTCACACTACGCTTTATAATGCGCTCAGTTACAGCTGCTATTTGGTTATTAAGTTGCCCCATAATGGCTCCCTGTATTCTAAGGCGCAATTGTAACAAAATTACAAAAGTTAACCATATATAATCGATAGAACGGTTGTTTTTTGTAATTTTATTACAAAAATAAAAAAAATGCGTTTGATTTTACTCATGTGAATTTCGCTTAACAGGAATAATAGTAACAATGAATAAAGAAACCTTTATGCCACTGAATACTCCAGCATGGAATAAACTGATTGAGCTTGCCTCTGAAATACAGACTTCAGCAACGCCAATGACTATCAAACAGCTTTTTGTAGATGATGAAGAACGCGTTAAAAAATATTCTCTAATGTCCGGAGAACTTAAGCTCGATTTTTCTAAAAATTTGATCGATGACCAAATTTGGGAACAACTACTTAATTTAGCGGAGCAGTCACCCTTAATCTCACATCGTGATGCTATGTTTTCTGGGGAAGCAATCAATACCAGTGAAAATCGCTCGGTACTTCATGCGGCCTTAAGAGCAGCGCCATCAGATGACCGGTCTACCGATGGTGTACAAAGAGCAGCTCAAGTAGAAAAACAGCTGCAAGCCGTTGAGCGTGTCAGCAATGAAATCCGTCAAGGTAGCTGGGTTGGCAGCACCGGAAAACCAATAACTGATATTATCAATATTGGTATTGGCGGCTCTGATTTAGGCCCTAAAATGGCCTGCACAGCGCTAGAAGAATTTTCCCATCAGTCAATCAATATCCACTTTATCTCTAACGTTGATGGCGCTCAAATTTTAAGCACACTAAAGAAACTCAATGCCGAAACCACGCTGGTATCAATTGCTAGCAAGACCTTTACAACGCAGGAAACCATGCTTAATGCTAAAACAGCGATTCAGTGGTTTAGCGATGAGTTAGGGCTTGAAAACCCCAAAAATAGTAGCCATTTTATCGGCCTTACGGCCAATCCATCTGCCGCAATAGCCTATGGCATACCTGAAAATCAAATTCTAGAGTTTTCAGATTGGGTTGGCGGTCGCTATTCGTTATGGTCCAGTATTGGCCTTTCAATTGCTATTAGTATCGGTTTTGAAAACTTTAAGCAAATGCTGGAGGGCGCAAGAGAGATGGATCAACATTTCCAAAATGCTCCCTTAGAAAAAAATATGCCTGTAGTACTCGGATTACTTGGTATCTGGTATAGCAATTTCCTCAAGGCTCAATCTATTGCCATTATTCCTTACTGTGAACGTTTAGTGCTTCTCCCCTCCTACCTTCAGCAGTTAGATATGGAAAGTAATGGAAAATCGACCAGCTTAGATGGAAAGCCAGTTAACTATAATACTGGTCCTATTTTATGGGGACAGACTGGTACAAATGGGCAGCATGCATTCTTTCAACTACTTCATCAGGGTACCAGAATGTCGCCCATTGACTTTATTGCCGCAATTAAGGACAACTTGAGTAACTCGGAGCACCATCAGGTACTGCTTGGCAATATGCTTGCACAAGGATCAGCATTGATGGAGGGGCAAATTGCCCCTGAAGGTGAACAACACCGCTTTTACCCTGGCAACAAACCTTCTAATACCCTTTTGCTCAGTGAATTATCGCCTAAAAACCTTGGCGCACTCGTTGCTCTGTATGAGCATAAAGTGTTTGTTCAAGGCAGTATCTGGAATATCAATTCATTTGATCAATGGGGCGTTGAATTAGGCAAGAAAATGGCCAACAGTCTTTTGGATAAAAATTCAGGCGCTACTGATATGGATCCATCAACAAAAGCGTTATTCAGCTATATAGAAGAACACTCCTAGGGCTTAACCGCGTAATTCTCGGGGCAAAGAAAAACTAATTGTTTCGGTAACGCCATCAAGTTCTTTTGGTGGCTTGGCACCAAATTCTATAAGCTTTTCAATAACTCCAGATACCAAAACTTCGGGCGCTGAGGCGCCAGCTGTCACCCCCACTGACTTTGCATCAGTGAGCCATTGTTTATCAATATCCTGAGCACCATCAATTAGATACGCATGGCAACCACAGCGTTCAGCTAATTCTCGCAATCGGTTTGAGTTTGAACTAGAGGGCGAGCCAACCACTAATACTAAATCTGTTTCAAGGGCTAACTGCTTAACAGCATCTTGACGATTCTGGGTGGCATAACAGATATCATCTTTGCGCGGCCCCTCAATATTAGGAAATTTTTGACGCAAGGCATCAATCACTTTGGAAGTGTCATCCATCGACAATGTGGTCTGAGTTACAAACGCCAAATTATTTGGGTCTTTAACATCTAGATTAAGGACATCCTGCTCATCTTCGACCAGATAAATTTGCCCACCAGCGCTGTGGTTGTATTGACCCATGGTTCCTTCAACCTCAGGATGTCCCTCGTGACCAATAAGAACGCATTCCTTTCCATCAGCACTAAATTTACTGACTTCCAAATGCACTTTTGTCACCAGCGGACAGGTCGCATCGAAAACTTTAAGTTGTCGGCCTGCTGCTTCTTTTTGAACCTGCTGAGAAACGCCATGAGCACTAAAAATAACCACCACATCATCTGGAATTTCATCAATTTCATCGACAAATATTGCGCCGCGATTGCGCAACTCATCGACTACAAATTTGTTATGCACTACTTCGTGACGCACATAAACTGGAGCACCGAACTGATCGAGAGCTAAATTAACAATATCAATAGCACGATCTACACCCGCACAAAAGCCTCTTGGGTTCGCAAGTTTAATATCCATAGACCATACCTCGCTTGAATCAGTGAATTGAGCTAGGTGCCACGTCAACAATATCTACTTTAAAGATAATATTGCGGCCCGCAAGTGGATGATTAAAGTCTACCCTTACAGATTCATCACCAATTTCCACAATTACCCCTGGCAATTCACCCTCACCATTTTGAAAGGAGAAAACGTCACCAACATGGAGAGATTCTTGATCAAAATTATCACGCTTTAGTTGTTGCATGTTTTCGGGATTACGCTGCCCAAAGGCATTTTCTGGTAAAATTACAAACTCACCTTGCTCACCCGCCTTAAGGCCTTTTAGCGGCGCTTCAAAACCGGGCAATAAATTACCATCGCCTATAACAAATGTGGCGGGCTGAGCATCAAAATTTGAATCAATAAGCTCACCATTTTCCAACGCCAATGAAAAACTCATGGTAACTTTGGTGCCCTGATCAATCATCATACTCATAATAAAATTTTAGTCCTTATTTTTACTCTTTGGATTGCCCTGTGTAGATTTGAGAAAACCTTCTACAAGAATAAGTCCAGCACCCACACAAATTGCGCTATCTGCAATATTAAACGCAGGGAAATGCCTGCCAGACCAATGAAAATCTAAAAAATCGACCACATAGCCCAAGGTTACTCGATCATAGAGATTGCCTAATGCACCGCCTAGTATTAATGCCAGTGCTAGACCTTCTAATTTTTTCTGAGGTGACAACCGGATAATCCAGATCAATATAGTAAGGCTAACTAGTGCAGCAAAAATGCTAAAGCCCCATCGCTGCCAACCGCCTTCATTATTTAAAAAACTAAAGGCCGCACCAAAGTTATGTACTCTTACTAAATTAAAAAATCCCGTTATAGCCTCTGAGGCACCATAGATATATTGATTGACAACCCAAAGCTTTGTTAGCTGGTCAGCAAAGAAAACAAAGACTGCAACACCCAACAGTAGCCATATATGCTTACTCTGTGACAGACTAAAATTAGGCATAATGACGAGTCTCTCCCTGACCATCAATATTCTCAATACAGCGACCACACACAGTGGGGTGCTCATCATTGCTACCCACATCATCAATATAGTGCCAGCAACGCACACATTTATTTGCTTGAGATCGAGTAACTATTACGTTTAGACCTTGCATAATCGACTCAACCGCATCAGCCGAAGCATCTTGTGAAGCCAGCAGCTCAGCCTTTGAGGTAATAGTGACAAAACGTAACTCCTGACCCAATTTTGCTAGAGAATCATATATGGACTGATCGGCAAATATCTTGATATCAGCCTCAAGGGAGCCTTTAATATTACCCTGATTGCGCTGATCTTCGATAACCTTGTTAATCGCCTCTTTGGCCTGCAAAATAATTGCCCAATCCTGCTCTGTAATTGACTCATTTTCGGTCAAACGCTGCAATGGATACCACTCTGCAGTAAATACATACTTATTGCGCTCACCGGGCATATGATTCCAGATCTCATGAGCAGTAAAACTTAAAATTGGGGCTATCCAGCGCACAAAAGCCTCACTGATATGATACAGGGCAGTTTGCGCTGATCTTCGAGGCAGGCTGTCTTCAGCACAGGTATAAATTCTATCTTTGATAATATCAAGATAAAATCCACCCATATCTCGTACACAAAAGTTATGTAATTTCTGATAAATCTGATGGAACTGAAAGTTATTGTAGTCGCTAATAATTTGTTCTTGCAGTTGAGCTGCACAGTTTATTGCCCAGCGATCTAAAGCCAACAAATCTTTATTTTCAACCGTATGCCGCTGAGGATCAAAACCATCGATATTTGATAGGAAATAGCGCGCTGTATTGCGAATTCTACGATAGGATTCACCGGCGCGCTTAAGAATCTCATCAGATACAGTCATCTCAGCACTAAAGTCGGCACTGGCGACCCACAGACGCAATACATCAGCACCTAATTCATTAATCACTTTTTGCGGCGAGACTACATTACCAATGGACTTGGACATTTTTCGACCATTTTCATCCACTGTAAACCCATGCGTTAAAACTGCCTTATAAGGCGCAGTTCCATTGATAGCAATGGCTGTCTTTAATGACGACTGAAACCAACCTCGATGCTGATCTGAGCCCTCTAGATAAAGATCTGCCGGATAACTTAACTCATCTCGCGCACCAATTACTGAGGCATGCGTAACACCTGAGTCAAACCACACATCCAATGTATCGGTAACCTTTTGGTAATCCTCTGCCTCCGCGCCTAATAACTCAGAGGCATCTGTATCATACCAAGCATCCATTCCGGACTGCTCTACCAAGGTAGCAACCTTCTCAATAATGCGACTGGTCTGCGGGTGCAATTCACCAGTTTGTTTATGCACAAACAGAGCAATAGGAACGCCCCAGGTTCGCTGTCTTGAAATACACCAATCGGGGCTGGCGTCTAGCATGCCACAAATTCTCGCCTCACCCCATTCCGGATGCCAATCCACTGACTTAATCGCTGATTTTGCTTTTTCCAATAAGCCATTCTGCTCCATGGAAATAAACCATTGTGGCGTTGCTCGGTAGATAAGCGGTGTTTTGGTTCGCCAGCAATGTGCATAGCTATGAGTTATCTTGCCGCAACTCATTAAACGATCCTGCTCTGTAAGCACCTGATTGACCGCTTCATCAACTTTATACACATGCTGACCAGCAAACAATTCGACATCGTCCTTAAAAACACCGTTGTCCAAAATATAATTAAGGGTGCCAATACCGTATTTATTGGACACAGAAAAATCATCTAAACCATGATCTGGCGCAGTGTGAACGCAGCCAGTACCTGCATCAGTTGTCACGTGATCACCCAGCAATACTGGAATTTCTCTCTGATAAAATGGATGTTGGGCAACAATATTTTCTAATGCCGCACCCTGACAACGCGCAAGCACTTTATAGTCAGTTAATTCGAGTCGCTCGGCGACCGATTCAATCAAGTCAGAACCGCAAATCAGTCTTTTAGCGCCTGCTTGAATGAGGCAGTATTCTAAATCAGCACCAAGACTAATGGCCTGACTACTTGGAATGGTCCATGGTGTGGTAGTCCAGATAAGAAAGTTAATAGACCCTTCCCCCGCTAAGCCACCAAAGGCAGAATCTAGAGTTGCCAGTTGATCCTTGTCTTCTACTGGGTAGGCCACATCGATCGAGAATGAAGTCTTATCCTGATATTCCACTTCGGCTTCAGCCAATGCTGAACCGCCAACCACACTCCAGTAAACAGGCTTATAGCCTTTCACTAGATGGCCGTTTTCAGCAATTTTTCCAACGGCGCGAATGATGTTTGCCTCAACGTCAAAATTCATTGTCAGGTACGGATTTTTCCAATCACCCAAAACACCTACCCGAATAAAATCTTTACACTGGCCATCAACTTGACGCATGGCATAGTCACGACATTTTTGACGAAACTGTGAATACTCTACTTTAACCCCAGCTTTACCGATCTTTTTCTCTACATTGTGCTCGATAGGAAGACCGTGGCAATCCCAACCTGGGATATAGGGGGCATCAAAACCGCTAAGCGTTTTGTATTTAATAACAATATCTTTAAGTGTTTTATTAACCGCATGACCGAGATGTATATCACCATTGGCATAGGGAGGACCATCGTGGAGGATAAATTTTTCACATCCAGCTCTGGATTCTCGAATATGCTGGTAAAGATCATCATCCTGCCATTGCTTTAGCATTGCGGGCTCGCGTTGCGCAAGGTTGGCGCGCATAGCGAAGTCAGTTTTGGGCAGATTTAAGGTTGCTTTATAGTCAATACTGTCAGTCATATCGAATTAAATTTTCCAATCTAATTTTTTGCATTAAGGGTTATTATTTAAAAACCACTGTTTAATTTTTTTTACATCTTCGCCTATGCTATCGGCGAGGTTATCTAAACTTGTAAATTGTTGCTCATCTCTAATTTTATGAACAAATTCTACGGTGATACGCTGACCGTATAATTGCTGATCAAAATCTAATAGGTGAACCTCTAAAATGGGTTTTACCTTGTCACCTATCGTAGGACGCACGCCCACATTGGCGGCACCCTTAAACCTTTCACTCATCCCCTCTATTTCAACCCAAACCGCATAGACCCCAGCTAAAGGGGCTCTAAATCGATTAAGATTTATATTGGCCGTAGGGAATCCAAGCTTGCGACCCAGTTGCTGACCATAAGTCACCTTGCCAGAAATCGTAAAACTGCGGCCCAATAAATCAGCAACAGACTTAAAATCTGAACACTGTAATAATTCGCGTACCAGCGTACTGCTAACTCGCTGACTTTGCACTTGCACCGTTTGCGTATCCTGAACGCTAAAACCCTGCTCACGACCCATAGCTTCAAGCATTTTGAAATCGCCCTTGCGATCACAGCCAAATCGAAAATCATCACCTACGATCAAATGCTTGGTTTTAACCCCTTCCACCAAGATTTTACTCACAAACTGTTCAGCAGTTAAACATCTAAGCTGTTCATTGAAGCGCATGCAAACGACTAGATCGACGCCAAAATCTAATAGTGCTTCAATTTTTTCTCTCAACCTCATCAGCCTTGGCGGGGCTGTTTGCGCAGAAAAATACTCCTGCGGCTGGGGTTCGAAAGTCATAATAACAGAGCGACAGTTTAGGGATTCAGCACGATCAATTACCTGCTGTAAAATTAACTGATGACCCAAATGAACACCATCAAACGAACCAATAGTCACAACGGATTGTTGGTTAGCCAGTCGCGACGGATCTAGGTCGCGCATCAGAGTCATTTTTTGCTGTTTCAATGCCAAAGTAACTACTCAATAGTCAAGGCGTCGAGTATACCTAGCAATCATCAGAAAGGTAAGGCATTGCACCTAATTGAAGCAAGATAAATTGTTGAGATGAGTTTTTTGTAAGACATTGCTTTTTAATCATGAATGGTGGTTGCTTTGGCTGGCCCTTGCAACTCTGACCAGCGAAAACCCAGTAGCAACAAACTGGCCGAAAAACCAACAAAACCAGCGCCACAGAGCAAACCAATGTAGCCCACCCTCTGAATCCAATTGAAACTATAGAAAGACTCTAAGCCACCTAAGGCGCTTGACAGCTGAATCAATACCAAAAGCATTACCATTACCGCAATAGCTAATCGAATAAAAAATCTTAACCAGCCATCAACTGGCTTATAGATACCCTGCTTGCGCAGAGCAAAGTACAGCAGGATTGCATTTAAAAATGCCGACAAGGAGGTCGCCGTAGCCAGCCCTAGATGACCCACCTGCCAGTAGCTATGCAGCGGTATTACCAACAATAAATTAAACAGCATGTTCATAACCATGGCAATAATGCCAATCTTGACCGGCGTGCGCATATCCTGGCGCGCAAAAAATCCCGGCGCCAATACCTTAATCAACATAAAGGCAATTAAACCAGCCGCATAGGCTTTTAGACTAAGGGATGCCATTGCCATATCACGGACTGTCATTACCTCGCCGTAATAAAATAATGTCACTAAAATGGGCTCAGCCAATAATATCAGCGCCGCTGCCGCTGGCACCGCAATCAACAGAATCATTTTTAATGCCCAGTCTACAGTCTGAGAAAATGCCTGTGTCGACTGAGCGACATGATGACGGGATAAATTGGGCAATATAACCGTCGCGATAGCGATACCAAAAACACCCAGAGGTAATTCTGATAAGCGATCAGAATAATACAACCAAGATACACTGCCTGTGGGTAAGAACGTCGCCAATACAGTATCTAACAAAAGATTAATTTGACTGACCGAAACACCAAATATTGCTGGCGCCATGAGTGCCAATACCTTTTTGACACCTGAATGCTGCCAATCCACCTTGGGCATTGGCAACATATGAATACTGTGTAAAAAGGGCAGTTGGAAGATAAACTGTATGATACCGGCAAGCAAAACACCCCAAGCAAGAGCATAGGCCGGCTGTTCAAATAATGGGGCTCCAATTAAAGCGGCCACAATCAGCGTGATATTGAGCAATAGCGGTGTAAACGCAGGCGCAGCAAAGCGGTCATAGCTATTGAGCACCGCGCCAGCCAATCCAGTCATTGAAATAAATAATAAGTATGGAAAGGTAATACGCAGCATCTCTGCCGTTGCGGCAAATTTACTGGGGTTATCCATATACCAGCTAGGAGCAAAAATTGCCGCCATTAAGGGTGAGGCTAAAACGATAAAGAGGGTAATAAGAATAAGAGTTAGGCCAAGATTACCGGCAACGCGACTTACAAGCTGCCTAACTGCAGCCCTGCTACCATTTTCCCTGTACTCGCCCAAAATAGGCACAAAGGCTTGAGCAAAGGCACCCTCAGCAAATAGTCGACGAAAAAAGTTAGGGATTTTAAAGGCAACGAAAAAGACATCGGCCAATGCTTCGGCGCCAACAACACGCGCAAAAACCACGTCGCGAGCCAGTCCCAAAAAACGAGAAAGCATAGTAAAAAAACCAACCACACCGCTTGAGCGAAGTAGTCCGTGATCTTTTTTCTGCTGTGTTTTTTCCTCGGTCACTATGGCTTCCGTTTTAAGAATTCTGCACGACAGTTTAACGGGAGTAACAACCCAGTCCAAGTGAATCTATCAGTTGATTCCGAATGCTCTGAAAATATTTCTCGACAAACTATTAAAAAGTCTGTGAAAAGCACAATATTAAGGTTGAATATCCCGAAATAACAATGTATATTTCCGCGCCTTTACAGAGTTCCCTTATTTAGGAGATAGTTCAAGTGGCTAATTCAGCACAAGCAAAAAAACGCGCACGTCAAAATGAAAAAAGACGTCAACACAATGCTGGCCTTCGATCAATGGTTCGCACCTACATCAAGAAGGTTGATGCAGCCCTTGAAAGCGGAGATGCTACTGCAGCGCAAGAAGCCTATACCACATCGGTTCCAGTGATTGATCGTATGGCTGACAAAGGAATTATCCATAAGAATAAAGCTGCGCGCCATAAAAGCCGCCTTAACGCTAAAGTTAAAGCGCTAGCTGCAAAGTAATTTATTCTAATGATAAAAAAACCGGCATCAGCCGGTTTTTTTATGTCTGCATTTTATTAATCTAGAGCTAATCTAAGAAACAATATTATCCGCTATAAATGTCTGAACGGCTTCCTTGTCATTATCAAGCACCGTATAGCGCTCTTCTCGATCAAACAAACTGGCCATATGCGGCGGTAGAGCTGGATCTTTGGGATAACCCGCTTCTTTTACTGCATCAGGGAACTTCGCCGGATGCGCCGTTGCCAAAGTAATCATTGGCGTTGATTTATTATGACTGCATTCACGGGCAGCAGCCAAGCCAATCGCGGTGTGAGGATCTAACAAATAACCGCTGTCTTCATAGGTAGAGCGAATAACCTCGACCATACCGGCATCATCACAGCGATAGCTTGAAAATAACTCGCGTGCACTGGCTAATGCCGAATCACTTAGGACCATATGACCATTTTTTGCATCAACCATTAACTTGGCAATTTGCTTTCCATCTCGCTGATAAAGATCAAATAATAGCCGCTCGAAATTACTAGAAATCATAATATCCATACTGGGCGCTAAACTTTGCTGCAGCGGCTGGGTGCTATGATCATTATCGCTAATACAGCGATGCAAAATATCATTTTGATTAGTTGCAATCACTAGCTGCTCAATCGGAAGACCCATCTGATGAGCTAAATAACCGGCAAAAATATCACCAAAGTTTCCTGTAGGCACTGAGAATGAGACTTTTCTATGTGGACCACCCAAGGCTAGAGAGGCCCAGAAGTAATAAACAATCTGCGCCATAATTCGCGCCCAGTTAATCGAGTTAACTGCGGCTAACTGCCTACCCTCTGGCAAGAAAGACTGATCGGCAAAACTGGCTTTAACCATATTTTGACAGTCATCAAAATTACCATGCAATGCTAAATTATGAATATTGTCTGCCAAAACAGTGGTCATTTGACGTCGCTGTACTTCAGACACACGCTGATAGGGATGAAGAATAAAAATATCTAAATTCTTACAATGTCGACAACCCTCAATCGCAGCAGAGCCAGTATCGCCGGATGTCGCACCCATAATCACAACTTTTTGGTTGCGCTTGGCGAGAATGTAATCAAGTAAATTACCTAAAAACTGAAGTGCAAAATCCTTAAATGCCAGTGTTGGCCCTTGGAATAATTCTAATATCCATTGATTTTGTCCCGCCTGTATCAGTGGGGCAATCGCCTCATGACGAAAGCCGGCGTAGGATTTCTCAATCAATCCCCGCAAATCCTTTTCTGGAATGGCACCACCCACAAAGGGCGTAATGACCTTAAGGGCTAATTCTTCATAAGAGAGATCACTCCAAGAGGCAATTTCTTCGATGCTAAATTTAGGTAATTGCTCTGGCACAAATAGACCGCCATCTTCAGCAAGACCTGTCAGAACAACATCTTCAAAACTTTTAGGCTCAACGCCGCCTCTAGTACTTATATATTTCATTTACTGATCCAAATGCTCTACGCGGATAAATTTAATAGACTCTCGCACAGTTTCAAGGTTTTCTATACGCTCAACGGCAGTGCTCAACAATTTCTCTTGTGTCACATTGGTGACAATAATCACATCGACGTAATCTTCACCGGCCGGTTGTTCTTTTTGCACAATAGCTTCAATGCTAATACCCGAATCACCCATAATCGTGGTGATTTCTGACAATACACCAGGCTTATCTAAGGCCGAGAAACGCATATAAAAGCTAGTTTCAATTTCTTCAATCGGAACTATAGTGCACTGCTCAAGCTCTGATATTGGGCAACCTAGCGCATTAACCTTTGCCTCTGCAGGCGAATCAATGGTTCGAGCCACATCCACAATATCCGCAATAACTGACGATGCCGTCGGTTCAGCACCAGCACCAGGGCCGCAAAATAGCGTTGTACCCACTGCGTCGGCATTAACCATAACAGCATTGGCCACATCATTAACGCCAGCAATCATACTCTTATGAGGCACTAATGTGGGATGAACACGAAGCTCGACACCCTGCTCCGTTTGTCTAGCGATACCCAGATGCTTAATGGCATAACCTAGCTCTTTAGCATAAGCCACATCTTGCGGCTCTAATTGGGTAATACCATCGGTATACAAACCCTCAAGGGTGAGTGGCATTTCAAAAGCAATAGAGGCCAAAATAACCAACTTATGAGCCGCATCTATACCCTCAACATCAAAGGTTGGATCTGCTTCAGCATAACCCTTCTCCTGAGCCTCAACCAAGACATCGTTAAAATCACGACCCTTGGTATCCATCTCAGTAAGTATAAAGTTCGTGGTGCCATTAATAATACCCGCTACCCAGTGAATCTTATTAGCAGAAAGACCCTCACGAAGACCTTTAATAATTGGAATTCCACCGGCAACAGCCGCCTCATAGGCAACCACAAGACCCTTGGATGCGGCAAAAGAAAATATTTCCATACCATGCTCTGCGATAAGTGCTTTATTAGCCGTTACCACATGCTTGCCATTTTTGAGCGCCATCATCACTAGGTCATAAGCAACCGTAGTTCCGCCAATCAATTCAACAACAATGTCGATATTGGGGTTTTGAACTACTTCGAAAATATCGCGAACCACTTCAACGCCAGAAGTATCACAATTAGGGTTGTCACGGCGTGCACCCACCTGCAAAATATTAATATCGCAGTTTGCACGATCATTAATATTGCTCGAATTGCTTGATATTACATTAAATACGCCGGAACCCACTGTTCCTAAACCGCAGATACCGACTTGTACAGATCGCACGTTCACTCTCCAAAAATTAGTAATATTTTAGATATTTTTTCGCTAAAAAATGGCGGCAACATTAAACACCTAATTGAACTCTGTCAATGGCGCAATTCTATACTATTTAGGGGGTATTTCGGGGTTATTTTTATGTTTTTACTCAAAATGGCCAATATGAGGATATAAGACTTTAGTTTATTTAGGGGCAATACCTAAAAGTTTTGCAAAATTATCCGCCGGCTGATATCCGGGAATAAGTGTACCGTCCATCAAAATAATAGCCGGAGTTCCGGTGACTCCAATACTGCTACCAAAGGCATAATGCTCAGCAATTGGATTATTATCACACACCTCAACATCAACTCTTTGACCACTTTTTACTTTGGTCAAAATATCTTGCTGATCTTCCGCACACCACGCTTTGGCTATTTTATCGTATGACCCTGATGGTATTCCCGCTCTAGGGTAGGCTAAATATCTTATTTCTATACCCATGGCATTAAGCTGAGGAACTTCTTGATGAAATTTACGACAGTAACCGCAATCAACGTCAGTAAATACATTCATAACTGCCTTAATTTCACCCTCAGGCTTAAAGATGATCATATCCTCAGTTGAACGCTGAGCAAAAAGCTGTTGCCTTTCGCTAGCCTGCCTTACTTCCATAGTGCTAATAATTTCATTAGCTTTTATCTGAAGCAAATCGCCCTGAAATAAATACTCGCCTGATTCATACACAAATAATAAAGGGCCATTTTTAACTTGCACTTCATAAACACCAGGTATAGGAGACATTCCCAAAATAGAGAACTCCAGATCTGGCCTTGCGGTTAGCAACTTTTTTAGAATATTTTTAGCGTCGGTCTGAGAAACTTGTTCAGCCTCATCATTAGTAGCAACTTTTGCAGTGCCTGAATAATCAGTTTCAGCCTGCGAGATTTCAATGGCCTTATCATTAACGGCAAATTTTGCTGCGGCAAAAAAACATACAAGCACTAGCAAAAACAACAGCAAACCTGACTTAGTGGTAAAGCCCAAAATATTCTCCTAAGGAAATCTTCTTAAATTAAAGGAGGCAACCCTGTTTAGGGTTGCCTATACTAGCTATATAAACAGTGTAGACCCTAACAATGGGAATTATAGAGCCTCTTCACCTGTTTCACCGGTACGGATACGTAAAGCTTGCTCAACTTTGTATACAAATACTTTGCCATCACCAATCTTACCGGTTTTAGCAGCTTTTTCGACCGCTTCAATAACTGCATCAAGAATATCATCTGCTACTACGACTTCTAACTTAACTTTAGGCAAGAAATCAACAACATATTCCGCACCACGATATAATTCAGTATGGCCTTTCTGGCGCCCAAATCCTTTAACCTCAGTTACGGTTATCCCTTGAACACCCACGTCAGACAGAGCTTCTCTTACATCATCTAATTTAAATGGTTTTATTGTGGCTGACACCAAAAACATATCCTACTCCTCTTAAAACAAAAATTTAATTAGTTATAGGTAAACATACCTGTTATTTCATTATATTGCATCTTTGCAATTAATATTAACGTTTAACTTTCATTATAGCCAAAACTATCTCGCATTTTTTTAGACAAAAAAACCGGGGCACAAGGCCCCGGTAAGCTTGCAGAGCAGAAACTTAGCTTTTTGAGCTTGAGAATTCAGGATATGCTTCCATCCCGCATTCAGCCAAATCTATACCATTAGCTTCATCTTCATCAGATACTCTGAGTCCGATTAGTGCTTTGATCACATACCATGCAATAAAGCTTGTTACGAATACCCATACAAAGATGGTAGCTGCACCGATCAACTGACCTGAGAAAGAAGAACCATCGTTGGTCACTGGAACAAGTAATAGACCTAGAAGACCTACAACACCGTGAACTGAGATAGCACCAACAGGGTCATCAAGTTTTAGCTTATCAAGAGTAAGGATACTGAATACTACTAATACGCCACCTAGTGCACCGAAGAGAGTAGCTTGAAGGGCACTTGGCGTTGAAGGTTCAGCGGTAATAGCAACTAGACCAGCTAGGGCGCCATTCAGTGCCATAGTAAGATCAGCTTTACCAAACAGAAGCTTCGCAACGACTAGTGCAGCAATAAGACCACCAGATGCAGCAGCGTTAGTATTCAAGAATACCATTGCAACAGAGTTAGCGCTTTCAACTGACGCAGTCGCTAGTACTGAACCACCATTGAAGCCGAACCAACCCATCCATAGAATGAATGTACCTAGTGTTGCCAATGGTAGGTTAGCGCCGGGGATTGCGTTAACTTCACCATTAGAACCATACTTGCCTTTACGAGCACCAAGCAAAATTACACCAGCTAGTGCTGCAGAAGCACCTGCCATATGAACAATACCTGATCCAGCAAAGTCAGAGAAACCTAGATCACCTAGGGTGTACATGCCAAATACAGAAGCACCACCCCAAGTCCAAGCACCTTCCATTGGATAGATATAACCAGTCATTACAACTGCGAATAATAGGAAGGACCATAGTTTCATGCGTTCAGCAACGGAACCAGAAACAATAGACATAGCAGTTGCTACGAATACTACCTGGAAGTAGAAATCTGCAGCAGGGGCATATGTCCAGTCGTCAGCGACACCATCACCAGCAATTCCACTTAAGAAAGTATCACCGCCATACATGATCGCGTAACCACAAACCAAGTACATGGTACATGCTACAGCAAACAACGCTACGTTTTTAGTTAAGATTTCAGTAGTATTTTTGGAACGAACCAAACCGGCTTCTAGCATAGAAAAACCAGCAGCCATCCACATTACTAGAGCACCACATACCAGGAAGTAGAAAGTGTCTAGTGCATATTGAAGTTCAAATATCTCAGTCATTATTTATTCCTCTAATTAAATTGCTTCGGCACCGGTTTCGCCGGTACGGATTCGGATTACTTGTTCAGTGTTGGTTATGAAAATTTTGCCATCGCCAATTTTTCCGGTTTTAGCAGCAGCAGTAATTGCTTCGACAGCCGAATCAACTAACTCATCCGCTAGAGCAACCTCAACTTTAACTTTTGGTAAAAAATCTACCACGTATTCAGCGCCTCTGTAGAGCTCTGTATGCCCTTTTTGACGACCAAATCCTTTCACTTCGGTAACAGTGACTCCCGTTACACCAAGCTCACCTAAAGACTCTCGCACCTCATCGAGTTTGAAAGGCTTTATTATTGCCGTAACCATTTTCATTGATTTCTCCATTGAGCGATTAATCACTCACCTTTTTTTAAACTAAGTTAAACTTCTTTATTGGTGAAATTAGAGTTTGGCTTAACTCCACCAGTAAAGAAGTTCTTTGTTTAAATCTCCCAAGATTTAAATTGCGTGTTAAATGTATGTTTTTCAATACGCATTCAACTCAATGCATTTAGCGTGCCAACTTTTATAATTTGAAGAAAATCACTGCAAGAATCTAAAAAAACACCAGAATAATGAAAAGAAAAAAAGGAAAAAGCACTCAAATATACCGATATGCACCAAAATGGTTCAAAAAAATATAATGCAAGCACCTATTTGGTTAGCCTTAAATTACTATGATAAGAAAAGTTAATTTGCTACAGTTAACTAAATTGGGAATATATAGCTATGAAACCAGAAGACTTCTATCAACACCTAAAAGATCAACTCGATTTAGTAATGAATGGGTCTCAAGCTCTAAGCACTGAAGCAATGACTTACCTTCAGGCTGCGACAAATAACTTATTCAATGAGCTCGATATTGTTTCTAAGGAAGATTTTGACGCGCAAAAGGCTGTCATAGCGCGCGCAAGAGAAAAGATTGAAAAACTCGAGACTCAGATAGCTGAGCTGGAAAAAACACTTAAGGATATTTAACGCCTCTTAGTTGAGCATACCACAGGACATAGGATGTCGCTTTCAACAGTTAATACTAGAGCAAAGTTGGGCTTAAAAGCGCCTTTGGTATCCGTAGAGGTGCACCTCTCAAATGGGTTACCCGCATTTAATATTGTCTGTTTGCCCGAAGCTGCGGTAAAAGAGAGCTCCCAGATATACCAGAGTATCAAGAGGCTCTATCCTATAGAAACCATTTCAAGGCCGCTCGATTGATAAAAGCTGGATGGATATTAATGATTAATTCTTTAAAATTATGGATAATCTAAATCAGTCTTAATAATGATCGAGTGTAACTAATGCCAAATAAAGAATCACGGCTGGTGTATTCCACTGAGGTAGGCCGAATTAAACCGCCAAGCCAATCAAAGCCAACAATTATTACCGATGGCATTATTCGCATTAGTCGTGAAACAAAAGGACGCAAAGGAAAAGGCGTCACCCTCATATCCGGTTTTGACTTGGAGCCAAGTGACATAAAAGCTCTAGCTAAAAAGTTAAAAAAAATATGTTCAACTGGCGGAACAATCAAAGATGGCATCATCGAAATTCAAGGCGATCATCGGGATACACTAAAACGACAGCTTGAAAAAATGGGTCATAATGTGAAATTGGCTGGTGGCTAGCTAAATGAAAACTATGCAACCCTTTGGTACCTGGCCATCTGCTATTAGTCCTGAAATAGTTTCTAGTGCCGCCCCAAAAATCAGCTCTATCCAATCTTATAAAGATCAATTGTTTTGGGTTGAGAGTCGACCCCAAGAATCGGGGCGCAATGTTATTGTCAGCCAAGATAAAGATGGCATAACTCATGATCTACTTCCTGAACCCTACAGCCATTCCAGTCGGGTGCATGAGTATGGTGGCATGGCTTACACACTTTTTGGCGATACTCTATATTTTGTCAATGGCGCCGATCAGTGTATTTATAAATTGGACATCGGCAGTAATCAGCAACCTACTGCTATTACTGATCCTGGCCCTCGATTTGCAGATCTAATAGTCGATAGCGTCAATAACCGATTAATTGCTGTATGTGAACAGCATAGTGATCAGACTGAACCAGAAAATTATCTGGCGGCAGTATCTCTAGATAAATCTAATCAACAGCCACAACGCTTGACTTGGGGTGCTGACTTTTATGCTTATCCGCGAATTAGCCCGAATGGTAAAAACCTCTGCTGGATAGAGTGGAATCATCCTAATATGCCCTGGGATAGCACCCAGCTATGCTGTGCTGATATTCAAGGCAATAGTCTATCTAAAAAGCGTTTGGTGGCGGGAGCTGATGATAATGAAGCTATCTTTCAGCCTCAGTGGTCACCAGATAATCAATTGTATTATGTCTCTGACCGCAATAACTGGTGGAATATATACTCTGCCGATAGTGGCATTGCACTAGATATGCCGGCGGAATTTGCAACACCCCTATGGCAGTTTGGTATGTCTACCTATGATTTTATCGATGCCAATACTATCGCCTGTCTATGGACTCAACAGGGTACTTGGCATTGCGGTTTTATAGACATTACCAATAAAACTTTAAATACTATCAATTCCGCTTATAAATCCATGCAAGCTGCCTGTTGCCACAACGGTAAACTGCACATGGTCGCCGGTGCACCCAATATTGCTGATGAGGTTGTTGCTGTTTCACAGCGGGATATTATCGAATCTGTATATTCACCCTCCAGTCTGGATGTGGAATCAGATAATCTTGCTATACCTGAATCTATTTGCTTTCCCACGGCTAATAATGAACGGGTACAGGCATTCTTCTATGCACCAACTCACAGTCAATACGCGGGTATGGATAAGGAATTGCCCCCTGTTATCGCAATCTGTCATGGCGGCCCGACAGGAGCGACAGACTGTGGCTTAAATCTAAAAATTCAGTATTGGACTAATCGAGGCTTTGCGGTAGTAGATATTAATTACCGTGGCAGTACCGGTTTTGGACGAAATTACCGCCATGCACTAACCGGTGTTTGGGGAAATTCCGACATTGAAGATACCCAATACGCTATCAACTATTTGGTTGCGCAACAGAAGGTAGATCCAGAGCGCTGTATTATCCGCGGCAGTAGTGCCGGTGGTTACACGGTATTATCGGCTCTTACCTTTACCGATACATTTAAGGCGGGCGCCAGTCTTTACGGTATTGGCAACCTTGAAACTCTAGTGAGCGACACCCACAAATTTGAATCGCGCTATTTGGATAAATTGGTGGGACCCTATCCTGCACAAAAAGAAATTTACCAACAGAGATCACCGATTAATCATATTGATCAATTGAATTGCCCAGTGATTTTTCTTCAGGGATTAGAAGACAAGGTAGTACCCCCTAATCAAGCAAAAATAATGGTAGAAAGCCTAAGAAATAAAGGCATTGATGTGGAGTATGTGGAATTTCCCGATGAGGGACATGGCTTTAGAAAATCGGAAAATATTATTCGCGCTATGGAGGCCGAACTTGCTTTTTATTCAGATATTTTCAATTTAAAACAAGGCGGTTAAACCATGTCTCGCTATAGACCACCCGCGCCAAAAAGTTCGCCCTATATTACTGCCGAGGGCGCCGCTAAATTGCGCGCAGAGGTTCGTCAACTATGGAAGGTGGAGCGCCCTCAGGTCACTCAAGTGGTGCATGAAGCGGCTAAAAATGGTGATCGCTCGGAAAATGGCGACTATATTTATGGTAAGCGTCGATTACGGGAAATTGATCGCCGTGTACGCTACCTAAGCAAACGTCTTGAAGAGGCCACCATTGTTGAGGATAAGCCCAGGGATACTTCAAAAGTATTTTTTGCTGCTTGGGTAACCCTAGAAGATCAAGATAATCCAGATGCACAGCCTCAACACTTGCGTTTGGTCGGGTCTGATGAAATCAATGCCGAGCAAAATTGGATTAGTATTGATTCGCCTATGGCGCGAGCTTTAATCGGGAGGTCTATCGACGATGAAGTCGAGGTGAAAACACCCGAGGGTGAGCGCCATTTTGTGATTAATTCCATAGACTATTAGGGCGACAATCGATTGATTGCCCAGCCATTTTTGTCGCGCTCAAAACTAAATCGATCATGCAGGCGATTTTCACCGCCCTGCCAAAATTCTATCTCATTGGGCACCACGCGATAGCCACCCCAAAAATCAGGCAGTGGTATTTCACCTGCAGAAAATTTTTCTTTAAATTCGTTAAATCGCTGAACCAAAATCTGCCTAGAACTAATCACTGTACTTTGCTTAGATGCCCATGCGCCGAGCTGACTTTCAACGGGGCGACTCAAAAAGTATTTTAAAACCTCTTTTCTTGGCAAAGGCTCAGCTAAGCCACCAACAATAACTTGTCGATCTAACTGTAACCAAGGAAAATGAAGACTAACGCGCGAATTTTGTTTGATATCTATCGCCTTGCGACTGTCTAAATTGGTATAAAAAACAAACCCACGGCTATCAAATTGCTTGAGCAACACCATGCGCTGGGAGGGCTGGTTATTACTACCCACAGTGGCAATATTCATAGCCGTGGGATCTTGAATATTCGCCTCAAGCGCTTGCTTCATCCATAAATCAAATTGCGAAAATGGGTCATCCAGTAATGAATCACGGTTAAGGCTACCGTAATCATATTCTCGACGATTATCTTCTAAACTCATACTAACTCCACAATGATTTTCATAAAACCAAGATGTATCTAATTTACCATAGTTAGACATCAGCTTGATGTTTAATGTTGCCATAGTTAAATAGTTGTACGTTGGCTAGCAATTTTTGTTCACAATTTTACAGGGCATTTATCGAAAAATTGTGCTTAAAACCCATGAAATGCTAATAATAACAATGATTAAGCTATAAAATTGTTGATGACAAGCGTATACTCCGCGCCTCTCGCTGTTTAGAGCATAACCAAAGGTAATTTCATGTCTTCTAACGAATTTCAATCACTGGGTATTAGTGCACCGGTGCTTAAAGCTGTCCAAAACTTAGGTTACGAGCAGCCATCGCCCATTCAAGCACAGAGTATCCCCATTCTTCTCAGTGGAAAAAACCTTTTAGGTACTGCTCAAACTGGTACGGGTAAGACAGCAGCTTTTGCCCTGCCATTATTAAGCAACATTGACCCTCAACAAAAAACACCGCAAATTTTGGTATTAACACCTACCCGAGAGCTAGCGATTCAAGTAGCGGAAGCCTTTCAAAGTTATGCTAAACACATTAAGGGCTTTCATGTATTACCTATTTATGGTGGTGCTGATATTGGTGGCCAATTGCGCGGCTTAAAAAGGGGCGCACAGGTAGTTGTGGGCACACCGGGTCGGATGTTAGATCATCTTAAGCGCAAAAGTCTTAATCTTAGTCAGATAAAAGCATTGGTCCTTGATGAAGCAGACGAAATGTTGCGTATGGGCTTTATTGATGATGTAGAAACCATTCTGTCAAAAACCCCTGATGAGAGTCAGCGTGCATTATTTTCTGCTACTATGCCTGCGCCTATTAAGCGTGTTGCCGACAAATACCTTGGCGATGCAGAACAGGTTCGCATTCAAAGCAAAACCCAAACTGTTGAAAGAATTCATCAGCAATATGTCACCGTAAAAGCGCACCAAAAAATGGATGCGTTAACCCGTGTGCTTGAGGTTGAACAATTCGATGGCATGATCATCTTTGTTCGAACTAAGTCTTCAACCCTAACTATTGCTGAGCGCCTCGAGGCTCGAGGCTTCTCTACGGCTGCTCTCAATGGTGACCTAACACAGGCTTTGAGAGAACGTACCATAGGAAAACTAAAGCGCGGCCAGATTGATGTGGTTGTGGCTACAGATGTTGCAGCGCGCGGCCTAGATGTTGAACGTATTAGCCATGTTATTAATTTCGACATCCCCTACGATAATGAATCCTATGTTCACCGTATTGGTCGCACCGGTCGTGCAGGCCGAGAGGGTAAAGCAATTTTATTTATTACTCCAAAAGAAACTCGCTTATTACGCTCAATCGAAAAAACCACAAAAAGTACAATTGCTCCGCTAACCATGCCATCTAATGCGCAAGTTAGCGATCAACGTGTACAACAGTTTACCGAGCAGCTGTCTAAGACTTTAGAAACACCGCGTTTAGACAAATTCCGTGAGATGATTGTTAAATTTGTTGAAGAAAATGATTTAGATATGGCCGATGTGGCTGCCGCTTTGACTTATGAAAACCAAAAAGAGCGCCCACTGTTCCCTAAACTGGATAATATTGTTGCGCCTCGCCAAGAAAACTCGGGTAAAAACAGGGATAGAGACAGAAACAAAGATAGAGAAAGAAAAGGAAAGGACAATTTTTCTAAAGACAGAAGTCCTAAACCTAAATCTGAACGCATTATTCGCGATGAAGAAGGTCAAGTTGTACCCATGGTGACCTATAGGTTAGAGGTCGGTAAAAATGACAGTGTAGAGCCCTCAAATATTGTCGGCGCTATAGCCAATGAAGCCGATATTAGCAGTCAATATATTGGTCAAATTATCCTTCATGATGATTACAGTACGGTCGACTTACCCGATGGTATGCCTGATGATATATTCAAAATCCTTAAAAAGGCCAGAGTTCGCTCCAAGGCACTTAATATCAGCATTGATAAAGGTGATGATAATACTGCGCCTTCAAAACGATCGCCAAGACCGAAAAAAGGCCCTAAAAAGATAAAGTCAGGTGATCGTGATAGAGCATCAAAACGCAAAAGTGCTAAATCAGACGGTAGCGCGCCATTGAAAAAGAAGAAAAAGACTTATACTAAAAAAGACAAAAAGAAGTAATCTACAGCTGTCGCTTAAACGGCGGCAATGCGTCGATTAACTGCCCGCCATAACGCTTGGTTAATAGCCGCTTATCTAGAATAGATACAGTCCCAGTATCGGTTTCCGTTCTTAGCAAACGTCCGCAGGCCTGAATAAGTCGCAACGAAGCAATCGGCAGTGCTATATCAAAGAACGAGTTGCCGCCTTTGTCTTCAATCCATTCTGATAAGGCTTCATGCAATGGATCATCGGGAACCATAAAGGGCAATTTAGCTATAATCACATGCTTGCAATAATCACCGGGCAAATCGACACCCTCGGCAAAACTCGCCAAGCCAATCAAGACACTGGTTTTACCCTGATCAATGCGTTCCTTATGCAAGCGCACCATTTCACGATTGGAATACTTACCCTGAACTAAACAAATGCTTTGCAGATCAGTATCCAGTCGATCATAGACCTCTTCCATCTGACGACGCGAAGAAAATAACACCAGCGTGCCTGCCTTCTTTTCTACCATACCATCAAGATTATCCGCTATATAATCGGTGTGTTGGTCAATAGCATTGCCTTCAATGCAGTCGCTTGGAACAGACAGCTTGGCAGCCTCAGCATAGTTAAATGCTCCCGCCACTGATAAAAAGTTTGCTGTTTCTGGAATGCCTGTTTCACGTTTTAATGTATTAAACGTTCCCAAGGATCTCAGTGTTGCTGAAGTGATCACTGCACCATAACAACAACCCCATAACTGTTCACTTAAAATTTCTGTGGCTTGAATGGGACTCGCATTAATGCTGATATCAAGGTTGCCCGAGCCCGTATCGTCTAACCTCAACCAGCATGCTAGGGGCACAGTATTACTAGCCAATTGCTGTTTAAGACGATCCCATAATGACAACAAGCCTTCTGCCTTGGTTAACCAGCTGCCTACCTGCTGATAAAATAGTTCTATATCTGGGGTTGCCACCGAATAATCTTTATCGCTAAGCGCCTCGTTTAAGGTATCCCGAAGTACCTCAATACGCCCCATCCACCGACTAATTAAAGCACTTATATTTTGCGCTAATTCACGAATACCCTCTCCTACATCGCCTTGAGGAAAACGATAGAGTTGTCGGTCATCTTCCAGATTATCCAGATAATTTTTAAACATAGGATAGGCAACTGTTAAAAGATCCATAATCTCTTTGGCACTATTTTCAATACGAGGCAACATCTCGATGATAGTCGTTTCTTTTTCAAATACTGGCGTTTGGCCTTTAATTTGTTTGGGAAGTCGCTCAAGCCAGTTTAGGGTGGTATTGATTCGGCACTGGGCACCAAAATGTTTTACCGCAGTCTCTCCAAGTCGATGACCCTCATCGAAGATATAAATGCAGTCTTCGGGCGGTGGTAAAATTGCACCACCCCCCAGAGCCAAGTCAGCCATCACCAAATCATGGTTGGCCACAATACAGTCGGCTTCCTCAAGCTCAGAACGCGCCTTAAAAAAAGGACACTGATCGACAAACTGACAACGTCGGCCTGTACATTGGCGATGATCAACAGTTAGAGTTTGCCAATCGGCATCTGGAATGCGCGAATCCCAAGCGTCACGATCACCATCCCAACTTCCATCCTCTAAGGATTCAGACAGCTCCTGAAAAAGCTCTTCACTCTGATCATTTGGATTAAATTGAAGCTCATCCTCAAATAAAAATAAGCCTGCCTCCTTGGATTTTATGGCGTCTAAGCACTGCTCTAAACGCATATTACAAATATAACGGCCACGCCCTTTGACGAGGGCAACCTGATGATCCCAACCACAGGCCTCAAGTAACTCTGGAATATCTTTGAGCAGTAATTGCTCCTGAAGGGCAATAGTACCTGTTGCAATAACCACAGTCTTATCTAGTGACCGGGCTATAGGAAGTGAAGAGAGTAAATAACCAACCGTTTTACCTGTGCCTGTGCCTGCTTCAATCACTGCAAGTCGTTTGTCGGCATCAACATGGCTTAAACTATTAGCAATAGCCGCCACCATTTGCTTCTGGCCCTGTCGAGGTTTTAAATCACGAGATTTTAGAAATTGCCGGTAACCCTGTTGAATAGTTTCCTTGGTCAAATCATCTAACAAACAATAGCTTCCTCATTGTTGGGGTTATCCGCAACTGATTGCTGCTGTAGATAGTCTAGTTGATTTTTTACTGGCGCGGCATACGCATCTATTACTAAAGAACGCTGCTCTTGCGGGACTAATTGAAGATGATCTTTAAACTTAGCCTCGGCCTGTAGCCAATCCTCATCGGGCCACTGCTGTTTTAATTGATCCAGGCCATACGCATTTTTGCTCTGCTGCATTTGCCAAGCAATAATATTGGTGGGGAATAGCTGGTATAAGCCATAAATTTGCCGATCGATCTCAACCGCGAGATCCTCTGGGGTTTCAAATTCATGCCCGAGACAATCACCAAAATTAACCTGAACACGACCTTTGTATCCCAAAAAGCCCTTTTGAATACTATCTAAGTCTTCAAATTCACCTTTTATATAGTCTTCGCCCTGTGCAGCGGCATAAAGCTCTTTGGTTTTTTCAATAATACAGGGGTCATATTCATAAGAAATACTCACTGGCATTAATTTTAGTTCGTTTATAGCCTCACCAAATGACTGTTGTTTTGATTTAGACAAAGTCAGCATCTTTAAAAGTGCCGTATCAGTACTGTCATTTCCATCCTTCGCCCTACCCTCGGCTTGAGCTATCCAGCAAGAGGCCTTGTCTTCGGCAACGCTGCAACGAATGTAGGCCGATAGGTTTTTAAGGGATTCAAGCTTTTCTCTGCGACCCTCAACTGAGCGTTTAACAATAAAACTTCGATTAACGCGCATAAGGTCGCTAGCAAAGGGTTTACTTAATAGGTTATCACCGATAGCAATCCGCACAGTATCGAGCTCTATCGTATGCAGGGCTAAATTAACCATAGCTGGATCAAGAGCAATATCTCGGTGATTGCTGATAAAAAGGTATGCTTGGTTTGGGTCTAGCTGATCTAAGCCACCAAAACTATAGCCATCCGTAGTGTTATCTAGACTTTTTTGTAAACCCACTTTTACATGGTCTTGAAAATCCGCTACCGTCCGAACATCAGCAGTTAGCTTGCGCAAACTTCGTTTTAGTAACGGTCTAGCCACAGGTTTTATAAAGCATGACAAAAACCGCATCATTAAGGGTATTCGCCTAGATAAAAGTAGATCTATAAATTCATTATCAGCGATTAACCGCGCAAGTACATCTGTAACTTCTGAATCCCTGTAGGGACGGATATCATCAAACTGATTCATTGTATTGCCTAAGATTTAACACTGACTCATTGAAGGGCAATGTATAGATGCCCCATTATTTATTATTAATAGGATTGCCTTATGCGCGGGCATTAAACCAACGAATATCATGGGAATACTTGTCGACACTATCGACCACATCAAGTACCAGCGCAAAAAGCGCCATACGCACCAAAACACCATTATCTGTTTGTCTAAATATGGCTAAATTAGGGTTGTTATTCAGGTCATTATCTAATTCATTGGCATCCGCTCTAGAATCTCGAGGCAGTGGGTGCATTATCACCGTATTGGGTTGGCAAAATTCAGTATATATGGCCTGATTGAGCCTAAATCGACCACGATAAAGATCCGCTTCTTGTTTACTACCAAATCGTTCTTCTTGAATTCGGGTCGAATAAACAATATCGACATCCGCAATACTGGGTGCCAAATCTTCGGATGTTACTACTACAACCCCAGACTCACGCATTGCCTCGATTAATTCAGCAGGCAACAATAATTCTTTTGGCGATACCAACACTACCTTTACATTATCGTAAAGACACAAAAGCTTGCATAAGGAATGAACCGTTCGCCCAAATCTAAGATCACCCACCATAGCGATAGTTAAGCCATCAATATCACGACCAGTAGCGGCCATTTCTTTGCGTATAGTATAGAGATCAAGCAATGCTTGAGTTGGATGTTCATTAGCGCCATCACCACCATTCATCACTGGCACTCGACTCGCGGAGGCGAAGTCTGCCACTGAACCTTCGCTAGGATGGCGCATACATATCACATCGCTAAAGCCCGAAAGCACTCTGGCTGTATCCTGAAGGGACTCGCCCTTAATTAAGGCTGAACTTTCAAAGCCTGCAGTTTCACGCACTTCTCCACCAAGCAGATTAAATGCTGATCCAAAACTGACACGGGTTCGAGTGCTGGCCTCAAAAAACATATTTCCAAGGATCGCCCCCTCTAAAACTCTAGTTACTTTTTTTCGTAGAGCATAGGGTTGCATCTGATCAGCAACATCAAAAATACGGGTCACATCCTGCTTCTCAAATTGATTGATTGAGAGTATATGAGCGCCTTGAAAATTCAAATCATCGCCTCGAAAATAAATTATTAGCGGATTTTAGCCTTTTTGACTTCGCTACTCTAGCCTAAATATCAATTCAATCAATAAGCATTTCTTAAACGGACTATTTTATCTAGCGATTCAAAGAAAATTTTATGGCTATTTCCTGATTCCAATCACTCAATGCATGCAAAATATCCCGTTGATGATCCGCCAGTTTATCATCGCTTAAAAGCTGATCTATTTCCCTCTGCTGTTGATCCAAACTACGAAAGCCAGTATTTGGATGAGTTAATCGATTTCGACAAATATCTAACCAATCACTGTGTTCATTCGCATTGAGCGACTCTGGGAAATATCTTGCTTTGTAATAAAACAATAATTGATTGTATCTATTATCAGAAAAATAAAATTCCTGTTTTTTAAAATCTTCCGCCGAAGCTTCACGCACCTGATCGAGCAAGGGTTTATCCTGATTGGATAAAAAACCACCATATAGTTGGTGCTCTGCCTCATCACTTGCAACAAAATCTGATTCCGCAAATACAGCTTGAAGTTTTTCCTTTAAATCAACCTGCTGAAGGCATCGCCAGTTGTCCTCACAACGCTGTAAATTTAACGAACATCGTTTTGCTACAACTGTGTCCACCACCTTTGGCGTGGCCACCATCGGCGCTTTATTCAAATGAACCAATTTAAGTGGAATACGCTCAACACCCTCAGGCATATCTTTCGCGGAAGTGAAAACACGCTGTTTTATTTGCTCTTTATTTAAACTAATTAGCGCATCGGGATCAGCTGAGAGATCAATACATATAACCGCATTCTTATTAGTGGGATGTGCCGCCAGAGGCATCATAATGGCACTGTATAGATTTTCCTTAGGCAACATACCCGAGCAGTGAAAAAATGGTTTACGACTGAGTGTATCGACAATTTTAGCAACAGCAACCTTGCCACGTTTTTGCAATACGTAATCAAACAATTTAGGTTGCGCTCGTTTGACAAGCTTGGCCAAAGCAATAGTGGCGGTTACATCAGATAAAGCATCATGTGCAGATGCATGAGAAATACCATTAGCCGCAGTGAGATGTTCGAGTTTAAAGCTTGGACTTCCAGACTCATGATCTGGCCACTCTATGCCCTCGGGGCGAAGTGCACGGGTAGCGCGCAATAGATCGATAATATCCCAGCGGGAGTTTCCGTTTTGCCACTCCCGTTGATAGGGATCATAAAAGTTTCGATAGAGAGTGTATCTGGTTACCTCGTCGTCAAAACGAATACTGTTATAACCCACAGTGCAGGTTCTTGGTTGCGCCAACTGAGAATGAATTTGGCGTATAAATTCTGGCTCTGAAAGACCATGCTTCATCGCGTGTTGAGGGGTAATTCCAGTGATTAAACAGGCCTGAGGGGAGGGCAATATATCCATCGTTGGCTGGCAATAAATAACTAAAGGCTCACCTATCACATTGAGATCAAAGTCGGTTCTCAAGCCAGCAAATTGACTGGGCCTATCAATCGATGGGATCGCACCAAAAGTCTCATAATCATGCCAATACAAGCTGTCTTTCATAAATATTTTTAACTCAATGTTGTCAATAACTGCCTACTGCTAAACTATCACCTCAAGAGTGTAGTTGAATACTTTTTTATTGCCAAAAAAAACGGCGCTACAAGCGCCGCTTTCTGATTCAAATAAGGTGGATTAATCAAAAAATCGATTTATTGAAAACTGAAATGCAAAATCGTCTTCATTTTCATCATTTCTCGCCATCAATCGAACATCTGCTCGCACTTGATATTGTTTAGATATTTTAGACCCAAAACCAGCACCAAATGCTACCTGAGTATGGCGATGTTTAATCGGCAAACCCTCTTCATCATCAAAATTATAAACATTAGTTCCAAGTAAAACGTAGGGCTGATATTTTTCGCTACTGTCACCCATCCAAAAAAGAGCCGATAACGAACCAATAAAAAAATCTTCTCTGTTAAAGTTAAATGCGTATCCACCCTCAATTGACAAGTCATCTCTTACAAACTTTCCAATCTGCAACCCTGCCACACCAATTTGAATTTCACCATTCCAGTGGTCTCCCTCGCCAACATTAAAAAAGCCTTGCGTTGCACCAAAATACCATTGATCTGATGAATGCGCAGAACAGACAGAAAATAGAGAAATTGCAATGACTAAGGACTGTAAAAATCTCATATAATACCCTTGAGCATAAATAAATTATTCATATTTTTCTTTTCAGTGTAGCAATCTAAATTAATAGGTCAATCTAATCCTTTAGATTTACTTAATTTGAATCACTTTTTCTTGTATTTTTGATTGCCATAATTTCGGGCCAGCAATATGTACAGAGTCCCCTTGAGTATTCACTGCTACGGTGACTGGCATATCAACAACCTCAAATTCATAAATAGCCTCCATACCAAGCTCAGGGAAGGCAACTACCTCAGCCGACACAATTGCCTTGGATACCAAGTATGCCGCACCACCCACAGCAATTAGATAAACCGATTTGTTATCTTTTATAGCCTCGATCCCCTGCTGACCACGCTCGGCTTTACCAATCATTCCCATCAGCCCCGTTTGCTCAAGCATAGTGCGAGTAAACTTATCCATTCGGGTTGCCGTTGTTGGTCCCGCAGGTCCCATTACTTCGTCTCTAACTGGATCTACTGGTCCTACATAATAGATAAATCGTCCTGTTAGATCCACTGGTAACTGTTCTCCGCGCGCCAACATATCAGTCATTTTTTTATGCGCCGCATCACGACCCGTTAGCATTTTGCCCGACAATAAGAGGGTTTCACCAGGTTGCCACTGTTCAATGTCCGCTTGAGTCACAGAATTCAAATCAACTCGCCTTACAGTTTCATCAGCTTCCCATGAAATCTCTGGCCATTCATTAAGATCGGGAGCATCAAAACTAGCTGGACCGGATCCATCCAGAGTAAAGTGGACATGACGAGTAGCGGCACAATTAGGAATAATCGCAATTGCTTTGTTAGCCGCATGAGAAGGATAATCTTTAATTTTAATATCTAGCACCGTAGTCAATCCACCTAGACCCTGAGCACCTATCCCTAAAGCATTAACCTTTTCATATAATTCTAAGCGCAATTCTTCATTGCGATTTTTAGCCCCTCTAGCCTGCAATTCTTGAATATCAATATGCTCAAGCAAAGCCTCTTTAGCCATCAGCATTGCCTTTTCGGCAGTTCCGCCTAAACCAATACCTAATATTCCTGGGGGACACCAACCAGCGCCCATAGTCGGAACTACATTGAGCACCCAGTCAACTACAGAGTCCGATGGATTTAACATGGCAAATTTTGATTTTGCCTCTGATCCACCCCCTTTTGCAGCAACATCAATTTTAATCTTATCACCGGGCACCACCTGATAGTGGATAACCGCAGGTGTGTTATCACCTGTATTCCTTCGCTCACCATCTGGATCAGCCAGAATAGAGGCACGCAGTACATTATCTGGGTGTGTATAAGCCTGTCTAACACCCTCATTAATCATATCTTCAAGGCTATCCTCTGCATCCCACTGGACTTGCATACCAACTTTTACAAAAACAGTAACAATCCCCGTATCCTGACAAATGGGTCGTTTTCCAGTGGCACAAAGTCTAGAGTTAATCAAAATCTGAGCCATTGCATCTTTTGCCGATTTTGACTCCTCACGATCATAAGCTTGCTTAACCGCCTGGATAAAATCTGTAGGATGATAGTAAGAAATATACTGCAAAGCATCTGCAATACTTTGGGTAACATCTTGTTGACGGATAACTGTCATATATTGTTTATCTCACTTTAAAATTATTCAGGACTGAGGGTATTGGAATCAATATTTTGAGTCTTAAGGCTTGATTCAACACTCTGTGCCTGTATTTTTTTCTCAAGATCTAATATCTTAAGGTTAGTCTGCCTACGAAATGCATCCATTGATTTCACAGCCTCAAGGTTAGACTGTATTTGCTTATCCTGTTGTTTGAGAGTGGTCTTTAGATTTTCCACCGCAGCAAAATAGTCATCTATAGATTGAGACAACTTATCCAAATCAGTGGATAGACCAAAAAAGTTTTCACCAACACCCAAAGCTGCAACTCTATCCTTATCAACCTGTGCATGGAGTTGTTTTACAGAGGCCTCTAGGTCATTACGCTTGCTGGCAAGAAAGGAAATATCCTTACTATTTTTAGCAATCTTGCCTTTATTTTTATCATTTGCCACACCCCAAAGCTTTCTAATTTCACTCCAGTGTTTTTTTAGTTGTTCACTGTGGTTGCCAATATTGACTTGCATAGCAACCCCTGACTGATTCACTGACTCATCGGTATTATTAAGTCTAGAATCTAAGATATGAAACCGCTCCTGAAGTACTGAAAACTGCTGATATTGTTGCCAGCCAAACCAAGAAACAGCCATCATTCCAAGCAAAGCCAATAAAGCGATTAGCTTCCAAGCAGAGGATAGGTTGCTCGCGGACTTTATGGTTTCTCGGGCTTTGTAGGGTTCAGATTGAGAACCACTAGAACCTCGGCCCAAGCTATCATCTCTCTCTGGTACTATTGGGTTGTTACGATGATTATCCATTCTTTAACTTACACCTAAAATTGGGACTATGTGTTAGTGATTATACTCCGATCCCTAAACAGAACCATACTAGTCCAACTAATTTATTGCATAAAAAAACCGGCGTTTTAAGCGCCGGTTTTTTTAACTACAAAAAAGACTAAAGCACGTTTAACGCTATTGCCAATACTGCCGTTAATACAAGGCTTGAAATAATCACGCCTCGCACTGTGGTAAGAGGACCTTGCTGACCTTTCAGACCATTAAGTTCAATCGCAGCGATAATAACCAAGGCTACAATAAGACCAGTTCCACCTACCGCTGTACCATAACCATGGCCCGCATAATGGGGACCAGCAAACATAGCCCATAGCATAGGCGCAGAGAAGAATGTATTAGTTCGCGAGGCAAGCAGTGCTTTACCTGCTGCTGCGGCCTTATCGCCACCTTCAACTAAACCCAGCGCTACTTTCTGAGCTGGCCAAATCACCATCCAGACATTAGCAGCCATTAGCGTGCCCATCACTACACCGATAATAATGTAGTTGTTCATCTGAGCATTGTGATAAACACCCCCGAAAAGAATGACACCTGTAATAAAGGTGAACATAGCACCCCAACGGAACCACCATAATGCTCTGGGTGCAAGTTTCGCCTTTGCATCAGCCAGCCCTTCTGGAGAGGCTTCTTTAAAGTAAGCACCTTGAATAAAGTTAAAATAATAGAGCATGCCTATCCAAGTAATGCCGAATAATCCATGACTCCAACGAGCAAGAAAGTTAATAAATTCCATTGTCATACCAGTTCCCCTATAGTTGAGCGCCCTGAATGGGCATTGATTGCTAACCTAGTAATTGTTCTGCAAAGCCCAATAAATTTCAACTGTTAATACAAAAAAACCCCGTATTTTAAAAAATACGGGGTTTTTTATAGAGCTAACTAAACAGTATGTGCCAACAACAATTACATCATGCCGCCCATACCGCCCATGCCGCCCATTCCACCCATGTCTGGGGCAGCTGGCGCAGCGCCTTCATCTACAACATCAGAAACCATTGCTTCAGTAGTAATCATCAAGCCAGCGATCGAAGCGGCCGCCTGAAGCGCTGTACGAGTTACTTTAGCTGGATCGAGAATACCCATTTCGATCATATCACCATAATCTCCAGCACCAGCATTGTAACCAAAGTTACCTTTGCCACTTCTCACTTTATCTACAACAACCGAACCCTCTTCACCGGCATTTTCAACAATTTGACGAAGTGGCGCTTCCATGGCGCGTCGAGCGATACCAACACCTACAGTCTGATCATCATTAGCACCTGTAAGTGCTTCAATCTTAGCGCAAGCGCGGACTAGGGCCACACCACCGCCAGGTACTACACCTTCTTCAACTGCAGCACGGGTTGCATGTAGCGCATCTTCAACTCGGGCTTTTTTCTCTTTCATTTCAATTTCAGTAGTAGCACCCACTTTAATCACAGCAACACCACCAGCTAGCTTTGCAACGCGCTCTTGAAGCTTTTCTCGGTCATAATCTGAACTTGTTTCTTCAATTTGCGCGTGAATTTGCTTAACGCGAGCCTCAATATTGGCCGCCTCTCCAGCACCATCAACAATGGTGGTTGCTTCTTTATTCATACTAACTCGCTTGGCCGTCCCCAAGTGTTCAAGCTTAGCGCCTTCTAGATCTAAGCCCACTTCTTCAGAAATAACCGTACCACCAGTAAGAATAGCAATGTCTTCTAGCATTGCCTTACGACGATCACCAAAACCAGGCGCTTTACAAGCTGAGACCTTAACAATACCGCGAAGATTATTAACCACAAGTGTTGCTAGGGCTTCGCCTTCTACATCTTCAGCAATAATGAGTAATGGTTTACCCGCTTTTGCTACTTCCTCTAAAAGAGGCAACAATTCACGAATATTTGAAATCTTTTTATCAGCAAGTAGGATAAGCGGACTCTCTTGATCGACACTCATCGCCTCTTGATTATTGATAAAGTAAGGTGAGAGGTAACCGCGATCAAACTGCATACCTTCAACAATATCTAGCTCATTCTCAAGACCTGAACCCTCCTCGACAGTGATCACACCTTCTTTACCCACTTTACCCATAGCTTCAGCAATAATCGCACCAATGCTTTCATCACTGTTCGCCGAAATAGTGCCGACCTGAGCAATTTCTATGTTATCTGAACAAGGCTTAGCAATTTTAGCAATCTCTTCAACTGCTGCAGAGACCGCTTTATCAATGCCGCGCTTGAGATCCATTGGATTCATACCTGCAGCAACAGATTTTAGTCCCTCATTGACAATGGTTTGCGCCAATACTGTCGCAGTGGTTGTACCGTCACCGGCATCATCTGATGCCTTTGATGCCACTTCTTTGACCATTTGCGCGCCCATATTTTCGAACTTATCTTTAAGTTCGATTTCTTTCGCGACTGAAACACCATCTTTAGTAACAAGAGGTGCACCAAATGATTTATCCAATACTACATTGCGACCCTTTGGCCCCAAGGTTACCTTAACCGCATTGGCTAGAGTATTTACACCTTCTAACATTCCCTGACGAGCATTGTCGCCGAACTTTACATCTTTAGCTGCCATGATTCTTTTCCTTCCAAAATCAGTTACAAAAATTCAAATAAATTAGCCTTCAACGACGGCTTTAATATCACTCTCACTGAGGATAATTAATTCCTCACCATCGACATCAATCTTGTCATTGCCGGCATATTGGCCAAATACCACAATATCGCCAACCTTGACATCAACCGCACGAGTATCACCATTATCAAGCACACGGCCGCTGCCTACTGCAACCACCTCACCTCGATTTGGCTTTTCTTGAGCTGAACCAGGTAAAAGAATTCCACCTGCAGTTTTCTGTTCCTCTTCCTCACGACGCACGATCAATCGATCATGTAATGGGCGAATTTTCATACTTTTTATCTCCAAATTTTCTATTTACAGTTTTAGCATGGGGTTACGGCACCTTCTTAGCCGCGCTTAACAGGTATATGGTGACGAGACTGAAATTTTTCAAGGGCTGTTATAAAAAAATTTTATTTATTTAGGTTTTTTAAGGCTTTCTTCAGAATCCCATGCCTCGCCATCAATCGTATCCCCGCTATTTTTCGAATCAAACCCAAATGGCTGATGAGCAAAAGACTGATGACTGGAGTTGAAGAAGGTCACTTTTTGCAATATCCCTTTAACTAAGAAAATTCGTGAAAATGGCAATAAACCCAACAAACCAATGGCATCAGTTACAAAACCTGGGGTTAATAAAAGTGCACCTGATACAGCTAGCACAATACCCTCCATTATTTCTTGAGCGGGCATCCTACCTTGGTGTAATTTTTCTCTTCCGCGCCACAAGGTAGATACCCCCTGCTCTCTAAGCAGTCCTATACCAATTAATGCAGTTAGCATGACCAATAAAATAGTACTTAAAGCACCAATATAACTGCCAATCGTAATAAGCAGCCATATTTCAAGAATAGGCATTAAAATAAATAATAGCAGTGCAAAACGCATAGTGTTCACCCGTGTTTAACCTGATTACTATATTGGGGTAGTTTAACCTTTTTCAATGTTAACTTGTTGTGAGCTAGTGTAAAGTTAGAATAGTTGTAGATGAGTATATACGATGATATCGAAACATAATTTGACCAATGCTAGCTGGAAAGAAAGCTGTAGGGCCATCTGTCACCCTAGGGTTATTACCCTGTTTTTTTTAGGGATTTCAGCTGGCATTCCCCTACTTCTTATTTTTTCATCATTAAGTTTATGGTTGCGTGAAGCTGGAGTGGATCGTTCAGCAGTAACCTACTTAAGCTGGGCGGCTTTGGGTTACTCCTTTAAGTTTGTCTGGGCGCCTTTAGTGAATAGCCTTCAAATTCCTCTCTTAACTCAAAAGATGGGCCGACGACGAGGGTGGCTATTACTGTCTCAACTAATGATTATGCTGGCAATTAGCCTGATGGCATTTGTCGACCCAGCAACAGAACAGTTAACAGCTATGGCCTTGGCGGCATTATTGCTTGGGTTTTCAGCTGCCACTCAGGATATTGTCATTGATGCCTACAGAATAGAATCTGCTGATGAGCAGTTTCAGGCTTTAATGTCATCAGGGTATATAGCTGGTTATCGAATTGGCATGCTTATAGCCGGCGCAGGCGCACTCTATTTAGCGAGCTTCTTCGGCTCAATTACTGATCATTACAGCTTTGCGGCATGGCAGTCGACTTACCTAATAATGGCTATGAGTATGTTGGTAGGGGTTGTCACAACGCTGTGTATCTCAGAGCCTGATATAGAGAAAAGAGGCGCTACTATAACTTCAACTCAAAACAGTCTTAAATTTTTTCTCTTATTTATCGCTGCTGTCGGCGGCTTTATCGGCTGTTACTTGGCCAGTGGGTCAATCTCCGTGACCCTAAAGGATAATTTGGCCCAACTGTTATCCAACCATTATCTTTCATCCACTATTATTGAGTTTATTCGATTAATATCAGCCTCAGTAATAGCCGGCTTATTGGCTCAGTTACTAATTAATATTGGTATGGTTGATAAACAACAAGTCCATCAAGCTTATATTGAACCCGTTGTGGATTTCTTTAATCGCTATGGTCTTTCTATGGCACTAACCCTATTGGCTTTGATAGGACTATACAGAGTTTCGGATATTGTTCTTGGCGTTATTTCGAATGTTTTCTATCAGGATATGGGATTTAGTAAGGTAACTATTGCTAATGTTGTTAAAAGCTTTGGCTTAGGCATGTCTATTGTCGGTGGCTTTGTCGGTGGCGTGTTGGCTATGCGTTTTGGTGTTATTAAAATCTTGTTTGCTGGCGCTCTTCTGTCTGCATTGACCAATATATTGTTCATAGTACTCGCAAAAGCGGGGCAGGATATCGGTTTACTGTATTGGGTTATTGCTGCAGATAACTTATCAGCTGGATTGGCCAGTGCAGCATTTGTTGCCTTTTTATCAAGCTTAACCAATATTTCGTTTACAGCAATGCAGTATGCAATCTTTAGCTCAATAATGACACTTTTTCCCAAAATATTAGGTGGTTATTCTGGGTCCATTGTGGAAGGAATTGGCTATGAATCTTTCTTCTTAATCACAGCACTAATGGGTCTGCCAGTTCTGTTTCTAATAGTGTGGATCAATCACTTATTTAGCGCCAAGCAGTCTGTTTAATCATCAATTAATTGCTTGTATCTGAGCCAGTCAAACGCTGGTCCTGGATCAGTTTTTCGGCCCGGTGCAATATCACTGTGACCCACTACCCTATCACTGGAAATCATTGGATAATGGCTTATAATTTGCCGGGTCACGTCAGCTAGCACCGAATATTGAGCATCTGTGAAAGGAATATGATCTGCACCCTCCAATTCAATGCCAATGGAAAAATCATTACAGCGATTTCGCCCCTGAAAATCTGATACACCAGCATGCCAAGCCCGCTTATTAAAAGGCACAAACTGGGTTAAATTTCCCAAGCGATCAATCACTAGATGTGATGAAACCTCTAAAGTGTATATATCTCTAAAATAGGAATGCTCTTCGGGGTCTAAGCTATTTAAAAATAGCTGTTCAATATAGGGACCACCAAACTGCTCTGGCGGCAAGCTAATATTATGAATAACCAAAAGGCTAATATCTTTTTCATCAGGTCTTAAATCCGCATTGGGGGATTCAAGTTTTTTTGCTGTATTTATCCAGCCCTTTACTATATCCATTGTTTATCCAAAAATTTAAGACATGCAACCCAAGTGTTGGCTATGGGTCATAATAGCTATTTACTAAGCTCAATACGAGGGCATTTATTAAGTGCATAATGCTATACTTACGGCCTGAATTTATCCCATATAGAAAAGGTTATATTTTTCCTATGAGCCCTACACCAAAAGTAAATGCTGCAGATATTGCCTTATCAGTTACTCGAGCTCTAAAAGAAGATATTGGCTCCGGTGATATCAGCGCAGAGTTGATTGAGACTGATAAATTGGCAACTGGCCTTGTTATTTCACGAGAAAAAGCAGTGATTTGTGGGCGGCCTTGGGTTGATGAGGTGTTTCATCAATTAGACCCTACGATGACCATTGATTGGCATGTTTCCGAGGGCGACTGGGTTTCTGAAAATCAGGAAATATTTTCCATTTCTGGCAATGCACGCTCACTACTTAGTGGTGAACGTTGCGCCCTAAACTTTTTGCAAACACTTTCTGGCACAGCAACTACAGCAAGGCAATATGCGCGTTTAGCCGCGCACTCTAAGATCAAAATACTGGATACTAGAAAAACCATACCCGGTCTTAGACTGGCACAAAAATATGCCATCGCTGTGGGTGGCTGTAGTAACCATCGCATGGGCTTATACGATGCTTTCTTAATTAAAGAAAATCATATTATTGCCTGTGGTGGTATTGCTCAGGCAGTCACCAAAGCAAAACAAGTTGCACCACATAAAGAAATTGAAGTAGAAGTGGAGTCCCTTGAGGAACTTCAACAGGCGGTCGAGGCTGGGGCTCATCGTCTCATGCTGGATAATTTTACCCGCGATCAAATTATGCAAATAGCAAACATTGATTTAGGTAATACCACAATCGAAGTATCTGGCAATGTGAGCGAATATAGCTTGTTACAGTATCTGGATACGCCAATAGATTTTATTTCTTCTGGCAGTCTAACCAAGCATATACAAGCCATTGACCTTTCTATGCGTCTTTCATTGTAGTCTGGCAAGCGAAAGTTTATCTAACAAAGCCCATATTTAACAAAGCTCTGATTTTGAGCATTCACCCTGATACCATTCAATCCTGCCATCGGCTTTTAATGTGGCCGTTAAAGTGTATGTTTGCCCTGCATTTTCTGAGTCGGTAGGGGCTGTCGCAATAATTTTTACCTGATCCCCCTTCTGCACAGTTTTTGTGGGCGCGGCATCAAAAATATCGCTCACCAATTTGACCCCCACAACACCTTTAGCCGATTTTTTACTATCAGGGATACCATGACTGTTTATTGGCAATATCATTACAAAAGCTCATTTAGGAAGATTCACCCATACCCTAGCCATTACCATCAATGCTGGCTTACCTATTGTAGATGCCCTTAAATCATCATCATGTACCGTGGATAATCATTACATCAAACAGGCGATAAAATGTATAAGAGAGGATATTATTGGCGGCCTTTCTCTTCACAGGGGTTTAGGAAAACACTCTATTTTTCCTATAACATTGCGTCAGATGGTTGATGTGGGTGAGGAGTCCTGATCATTAGCGCCTATTTTAGAAAAAGCCAGTCAAATATATGAGCGCGATATTGAACTTACATTAGATACTATAATTCCACTCATTGAGCCTGTTATGATGATGACCTTAGGATTATTAGTGGGTGGTTTGCTGGTCGCTATGTATTTACCTGTTTTTCAACTTGGTCATTTATTCTAATATAGTCAAAATCTTTGCTAGAATCTGTCTTATCGTTGTATAGATAATAAATAATATAAGGGAAAATTGATGATACTAGATTTAAATTTCTCGCCTACATTTCTTGCCATGATAGGCTTGTTATTCGGCGCTATTATCGGCAGTTTTCTCAATGTGATTATTTATCGTCTACCAAGGATTCTGCGCTCCGAATGGACCAATGAAGCAAAATTGTTCTTAGGCATGGAATCGGCAAATGATCAACCGCTATCTTTAGCCTCACCGAGATCTCACTGTCCCGACTGCGGTGCTCAGCTAAAAGCTTTGCACAATATTCCTATTTTAAGTTATTGCTTTTTGCGTGGACGCTGCAGCAATTGTGGTAGCTTAATTTCAGTACAGTATCCATTAATCGAATTACTTTCAGCATTTGTTACTGCCTATATACTGACTGTTCACGGTATCTCAGAAAAAGCCCTGTTTAGCCTAATTTTTACCTATAGCTTAATTGTTCTTGCAGTGATTGATATGCGCGAACAAATTCTGCCTGATCAAATCACCTTACCTCTTGTTTGGGTGGGCTTGATTGCCAGTATATTAGGGTATTGGTCCAACCCTACTTCAGCAATTATTGGCGCTAGCTTGGGCTATTTATCCCTGTGGTCTGTTATGCACCTTTTTAAATGTATTACTGGTAAAGACGGTATGGGTTATGGTGACTTTAAACTCAATGCCGCTATTGGGGCTTGGCTCGGCTGGCAAATGGTGCCAACGGTGATCTTGGTGTCTTCATTTTTAGGTGCAATTACAGGCCTGTTTGCCATTATATTTTTGGGTCATGATCGTCGCAGCCCATTTGCTTTTGGACCCTATCTATGCCTGGCTGGTTGGGTTGCAATGGAATGGGGTGATCAACTCAGCTCTCTATTTAGTCTGTTGTCGCCTTAACCTGAAACTGGGTATAGAATGAATAAAAAGTATTTAGTGGGTTTAACCGGCGGAATCGGCAGCGGCAAAAGCACAATTGCCAATTCATTTAAGCGTCTGGGAGTAAAAGTCGTTGATGCAGATCAAGCTGCGCGGGCCGTTGTAGTCCCTGACTCTTATGCTTTAAAAGAAATAATTACACACTTTGCTGACGAGCAATTACTGGTTAATGGCCAGCTTAATCGCGCAGCTTTAAGACAAATCGTGTTCAACAATCCTGAGCAAAAGAATTGGCTCGAGAAATTACTTCATCCACTGATTGGTGATTGGATTTCGATGCAACTTGAGCAGCCTACCTCTAGCCCATATATTATTTTGGAATCACCACTACTTTTTGAAACTGACCAATATAAGCGTGTTGATATCTCTCTGGTGGTGGACCTTCCCTCTGAACAACAAAAAGACAGGGCTAGTAACCGCGATGGTGTCAGTCTCGATCAGATACAGTCTATAATTGAAAGCCAAATGAGCCGCCAAGAAAAAAATGCTTTAGCTGATTATATTTTTGATAATTCTCTGGCGATTGAAAGCATTGATAAAAGAGTTCTAGAGTTGCATCAGCAATTTGAAAATCTAGCTAAATCAAAATAAATATTTTGGGATTTTGTAATGAATAAACCAACCATCGTAGATTGCCCTACTTGTGGGACAAAAGTTGAATGGACTAGTGCGTTTCCGTACAGGCCATTTTGCTCGGACAGATGCAAACAAATCGATTTTGGTGACTGGGCAACCGAACGTTTTAGTATTGCCGGCGAACCCTGCTTAGATCCCGAAAAACTGGCTGAAGATTCCTAACTGTTTAATGCTTTAAGTTGCTCCAATATGGCTTTGTTGGCCTTTGGAAATTGGTAATCACTTTCTTGGCTGTACAATTTTTGCAAATCTACCCACTGAATCCTCTGCCCCTCTTGGCCCTTTGCATCACCTGAAAATTGAGTGACTGTCCAGATATCAAGAAAGACCTGTTTATCCGAATAATCATGTTGTACATGCATCAATGGCTGAGCTTTAAGAACCCTAATACCCAACTCCTCATACAGCTCTCGCTTTAGAGCCTGCTCAACGGTTTCACCGAGACTCACTTTGCCACCAGGAAACTCCCAAAGTCCACCTTGATGCAGATGTTGCGGACGCTTGGCGATTAAGATGTGATCCTGTTTCGGGTTAAAGATCACCCCCACGGCTACATGCACTGCATCAGCGGGGATATTCTGTTGGTTTTTAGGTTCTGTATTCGGCATTAATTCGGACATATTCATAGCTTAAATCGGTTGTCCAAACTGTCTCCGATACCTGCCCACGATTTAACTGAATATTGATTTCAATATCTTCAGCTTGCATGGCTTGCTGGCCCTGCTCCTCAGTATAGGATGCAGCTCTACCGCCATTTTCAACAATTAACACTGAATTCAGGCTGATCTGAATCTTTGAAATATCTAGATCTGACACCTCTGCTCGGCCAACGGCGGCTAGAATTCTTCCCCAATTAGGATCTGAGGCAGTAAGCGCCGTTTTAACTAATGGCGATTCTGCCACTGTATAGGCAACAGATATGGCCTCTTGAATATTTCCAGCACCCTCAACATTGACCGTAACAAACTTACTCGCACCTTCGCCATCTCTTACTATAGCTTGAGCTAACTGCACAAATAGATCTGTTAACTGGGCTAAAAATTGATCGAAATTTGTTTCGTCTATTTCAATACCACTGGCACCCGTAGCAACCAATACCACTGCATCATTAGTGGAGGTATCGCCATCCACTGTAATTCGATTAAAGGATTTTCCATTGGCTTTTCTTAAAGCCGCATGCAATAGCTCCTCATCAATCGCGGCATCCGTGGCCACATAGCCGAGCATGGTGGCCATATTGGGTTTAATCATCCCGGAGCCTTTGCAAATACCCGTAATAGTCACTGGATAGCCATTAATATCAAATTGAATCGATGCGCCTTTAGGGCGGGTATCGGTGGTTAAAATACCCTCAGCCGCATCTTGCCAGCCATCAACCGAAAGATTTTCTTTGGCATCAGCAACAGCATTACAGATGGTATCAACAGGTAGCGGCTCACCAATAACACCGGTAGAAAAGGGCAATATTTGCTGTATATCTGCGCCTGTTGCTTCAGCTACAGCCTGACAACAACTTAAACTATCCGCTATACCCTGCTCACCAGTGCCCGCATTGGCATTACCCGTATTGACTAATAAATAGCTGGGACTGATCTGCCCAAGATGTTGCTTGGCAATAGTAACGGGTGCGGCACAAAATTTATTCTGAGTGAATACTGCTGCCGTAGTACTGCCTTCAGCGACTTGCATAAGTACCAGATCTTTGCGCCCTGCCACTTTGATTCCGGCGCAGGTGGTTCCCAGTTGATAACCTTGAACTGGATACATGCTTGGAAATGTATTTTTACCTGTCGCCATTGTTAAATTTTACCGCAACATTGTTTATATTTTTTTCCCGACCCACAGGGGCAAGGACTATTTCGACCGACCTTTGGCGCTGATCTTACCACGGGCTGACTAGTTTCTGTCGAATTTTGCTCTTCTGCATCTTCACCACCCATATTAACAACCTGGGCATGCTGGTATTGATGCTGGGTTTCTTGACGTTTGCGCTGTTGCTCCATGCGCTCGACATCATCTTTTGATGACACCTCAACATGACTGAGGTATTTAATCGTCTCGTGCTTAATATTTTCTAGCAACTGTTCAAAAAGATCATAGGATTCGCGCTTATACTCTTGTTTTGGATTCTTTTGAGCATAGGCCCTAAGTCCAATACCTTGACGCAATTGGTCCATATTGGTGAGGTGATCTTTCCACAGTGTATCAAGCAACTGCAACATGATTTGTCGCTCAATTTCTCGCATCGCACTACCAATATGAGCATATCGTTCTTCATAGGCAGTCTGCACACAGGCAACCACTTTATCTCTTAATTGCTCTTCACCAAATCTTTGATCTTGATCTAACCACTGTTGCAATGGCAGTTTTGCAGAAAATTCGACGGCTAATGCTTTTTCAAGTCCAGAGATATCCCACTGTTCTTCAAGGCTTTGCGGAGGAATAAAGGCACTGATGGTATCGTTGATAACATCATCACGCACATTGGTAATCACATCACTAATATCATCATCAGAAAGCAGATCGTTGCGCTGCTGATAGACTACCTGACGCTGATCATTGGCAACATCATCATATTCTAGTAGATGCTTTCGAATATCAAAGTTACGCCCTTCCACTTTGCGCTGAGCTTTTACGATCGCATTGGTTACCATGCGATGCTCTATGGATTCACCATATTCCATACCCATAGCGCGCATCATATTTTTAACGCGGTCTGAGGCAAATAAACGCATCAATGGATCTTCGAGTGACAGATAAAATCTTGACCAACCCGGATCGCCCTGACGACCAGATCGGCCTCTAAGCTGATTATCAATTCGGCGTGACTCATGGCGCTCGGTTCCTACAATATGCAGGCCGCCTGCCTCAAGTACTTTGGTATGACGCTCTTGCCAATCTGCCTTGACTGCAGCTATTTTTTCTTTCGTAGGTGATTTTTCTGCCAACTCTTTTAGCTCAGCTTCAAGATTACCACCAAGAACAATATCGGTTCCGCGACCCGCCATGTTAGTGGCAATAGTCACCGCACCCGGTCGACCTGCATTAACAATAATATTGGCTTCGCGCTCATGCTGTTTGGCATTAAGCACACTGTGCTCAATATTTGCTTTATTTAGCAAGGTTGAAAGTATTTCAGAGCTTTCAACAGAGGCTGTTCCCACCAATACCGGCGCGCCTTTTTCGACGAGTTCTTTAACATCCTCAATCACTGCTTCGTATTTTTCTTGTTGAGAGATAAAAATCAAATCATTGTGGTCTATTCTTTGAACTTCGACATTGGTAGGGATTACCATCACCTGCAGACCATATATTTGTTGAAATTCATAGGCCTCGGTATCAGCCGTTCCGGTCATTCCTGATAGTTTTTGATAGAGTCGGAAGTAATTCTGGAATGTTGTAGAGGCAAGCGTTTGACTTTCTTGCTGAATATTCAATCCTTCTTTTGCCTCAATCGCCTGATGAAGACCTTCTGAGAGTCGTCTTCCATGCATAGTTCTACCGGTATGCTCATCAATCAATACAGCTTCGCCATTTTGCACTATGTACTCAACGTCCTTTAGGAAAAGGTGCTGTGCTCTTAAGGCGGAATGGACATGATGCAATAATCCGAGGTTAGTTGCTTGATAGAGATTTTCATCTTTGGCAAGAAGGCCTGCTTTAATCATTATATCTTCTATCTTTTGATGCCCACCCTCAGTCAACTCAACACTCCGAGTTTTTTCATCTAATACAAAGTCACCAACGGAATCAGGTTCCTCATCACCCTCAACCTGCTCTTGAGGCTCAAGCTTGAGTACCAGTTTATTAATTGTTTTGTAGAGTTCTGAGCTATCTTGTGCGGCACCTGAAATTATTAACGGGGTTCTTGCTTCATCGATTAGGATTGAGTCAACTTCATCAATAATGGCAAAGGTCAAATCTCGTTGGGATTTATCGGCTTGAGATAGCACCATATTGTCACGCAAATAATCAAAACCAAATTCATTATTAGTGCCATAGACAATATCTGCAGCATAGGCCTCTTTTCTACTACAGGGGCTAGTCTGACTGTTTTCATCAGCATTACTAATTACGAAAGAGCTAGGGGTATCAGGGCCTTGGAAAGATTGAATAATACCAATCGACATATCTAATGCGCTATACAGAGGTGCCATCCATTCTGCATCGCGCTTTGCTAAGTAGTCATTGACTGTAATAACGTGGACACTGTTGCCGCTGAGTGCATTTAGATAGGCGGCTAATGTGGCTACGAGTGTTTTACCCTCACCGGTGCGCATCTCGGTAATCTTACCCTGATGAAGCACCATTCCACCGATTAACTGAACATCAAAGTGGCGCATCTCAAGGACGCGTTTTGATGTTTCTCTAACAGTTGCAAAAGCCTCAGGAAGAATTTCATCTAGGCTTTCTCCCAGTTTGAGTCGCTGCCTAAATTCAGAGGTTTTATTTTTTAGCTGTTCTGCCGTTAGATCCTGTAATTCGGATTCTAATTGATTAATTTGATCGACTGTTTTTCGCAATTTGCGAAGTTCACGATCATTACTACTTCCAAAGATGCTTTTAGCTAGCTTGCTTAACATTAATTTTTCACCTACACATACCAAGAATCTGCGGCACACACTTATTTGCGCACCACGCTATATTATCTTCGATTTGTGAGATTAGCGACTGGTTCTGCGGATATAGGTGGCCGGATCGACAACCCGACCATTTTTATAAACTTCAAAGTGAACATGGGGGCCGGTAGACCTACCTGAAGTGCCCATGCTAGCAATAACATCACCCTTATTGACCACTGTGCCTAATTTGGCGATATTTTCTTGATTATGCGCATACCTGGTGACATAACCATCACTGTGGTTAACCTCCACCATTTTGCCATAACCGCTTTTTTCACCAGACCAAGTGATAACACCAGATGCTACTGCGATAACATCGGATCCCAGTCTACCCGCGAAATCGACACCTGCATGCCAGCGCTGCTCCCCAGAAAACGGGTCAGTGCGCATACCATAGGTAGAAGATTGCCAACCATGGGCAACTGGCCGTCCGGCTAGACGACGGTCGTTGATTAAATTTTTGTCAGCAAGGCTTGAGCGTAAAAGTTGCAATTGAATTTCACGCTGGGTAAGCGAGCTATCAATATCTGACATCAATAGGTTCAAATCAACCTGGCTATCCTTGATGCCGCGATACACCTGATGATCTAGTCTATCAGGTCCACCAAGCCCGGGTGTATTGGAAAAATCAAATTCACCGCCCTCGATCCCTGAGAGCTCAGTTAACTGCTCGCCAAGGGCATCTAATCTAACAACACTGGCGCGCATTTGGGCTAGTTTTGCAGTCATTAGTGAGAGTGTTTGAGATACTCGCTGACGATCTTCAAACAGTTCCTGACGACTGACGGTCAATTCATTCTGCATCTCTGCAATATGGTCTTCAAATAGCAATTGCCAGCGTCCATCGGCAAGGTTTAACCCCAAAATCATACCCACAGCGACAGGAATTCCTATAACGGCTGCCGAAAGAAGGACTTTTATCCAGCTATTTAAGCTGAATGTCCTGATCTTATCTGAACCCTTGCTAATAAGAATAAGTTTCACTAGAAGTAATGCCTCGCCGACCTTGGTTTTGATTTTTCAACACGCATGTTAAGTATTATAGGATATAGGGGCTTCATCTGCGTTATCTTCGAAGGTGACCATTTCCCATGCGTCTTCTTCATCAATAAGCGCCAGCAATGATGCATTATTTAGACCATGCCCTGATTTATGAGCGTCAAACTCACCAATAATACTGTTACCCATCAAGTAAAGATCGCCAATAGCATCAAGAATCTTGTGCTTCACAAATTCATCTTCAAACCGAAGGCCGTCTTCGTTAACAATTTGAGACTCATCAACCACAATAGCATTGTTAAGACTACCGCCTCGCGCCAAGCCTTTGGCGCGCAGGTATTCAAATTCATGCATAAAACCAAATGTTCTGGCTCTACTGACCTCTTTTACAAATGAGGTACTTGAAAAATCGATGCTTGCGTGGAGTGTTTGACTGTCAAATACGGGATGATCGAAATCTATAGCAAAGTTAATTTTAAAGCCATCAAATGGCTTAAAAGTGGCTTCTTTGCCATCCTGTTTTACTGTTACAGGTCGTTTTACTCGAACAAATTTTTTCGGCGCATTCTGCTCTTCTATTCCCGCAGATTGCAACAGGAAGACAAAAGGCGCAGCACTGCCATCCATAATTGGGATCTCTGCCGCTGAAACATCAACGATAACATTATCAATACCCATGCCTGCAAGGGCAGACATCAGATGCTCTATAGTGGAAACTCTAGCGCCGTCTTTAACTAAGGTCGTTGACAGAGTGGTGTCACCAACATTTTTAGCCTGTGCCGGAATTTCAACCATCGGATCCAAATCGGTACGACGAAATACAACACCAGTATCTGGTGCTGATGGATGAAGTGTCATGTACACTTTTTCACCGGTATGAAGACCCACACCCGTGGCTTGTATGGCATTTTTTAATGTACGTTGCTTAACCATAAATAGCACAGCTCGCTATATTTAAGCTGCGTATTCTAACAGACAAGCCCTCCTACCACCAAGGATATAATCCGAGGCGCGGTGGCAGGAGGTTGCTAGCGGAATTAATCTGCTTGCTTGCGCAAGAATGTTGGAACATCTAAATAATCCGTCTCTGAATCCAACTGAGCATCCAATTGGCTGGCAGTTGCTTCACTACCGCTGTGCATTGTTGCTGGTCGTGGATTGCGATTAATTGTTGGACGATCTAGTTGACGATAATCTATATCACCACCCACTTTTCGCGGTGGTTGATTATCTACAATCACTGCTCGCGGACCTGATTGCTCTGCCGGCGAGCGCAAACCTGTCGCTACTACCGTTACACGCAACTGATCTTCAAGATTAGGATCAAATACACTTCCCACAATAATAGTCGCATCTTCATCGGCAAATTCGCGAACTGTATTACCTACCTCTTCGAACTCACCCAAGGTTTGATCGTAACCACTAGTTATATTGACCAAAATACCCTTGGCACCATGCAGGTTGATATCTTCTAACAATGGACATCTAACAGCAGCCTCTGCCGCTACAACGGCACGGTCTTCACCACTGGCTTCGCCGGTACCCATCATTGCCATACCCATCTCTGACATAACCGTGCGAACATCTGCAAAATCCACATTGATTAGGCCATCGAGCAGAATAAGATCAGTAATACCTTGCACTGCGCCAAAAAGGACATCATTGGCCTGTTTGAAGGCATTTAAAACTGGCATATCTTTACCCAATACTTGAAGAAGCTTTTCATTGGGTACAATAATTAATGAGTCTACTCGCTCTTTAAGTTGAGCTATACCTTGATTGGCAAGCTCCATTCGCTTTCGGCCTTCAAAGCCAAAAGGTCGCGTAACAACACCAACCGTTAAAATACCCATCTGTTTGGCAACCTCTGCCACAACAGGTGCTCCACCGGTTCCGGTTCCGCCACCCATACCAGCGGTAATAAAGACCATATCTGCACCCTCTAAAGCCTGTGCAATTCTGTCTTTATCTTCAATCGCTGCTTGCCGACCGACTTCAGGATTAGCACCAGCACCCAAGCCTTTTGTTAGGCTACCGCCTAACTGCAGTACTGTGGCTTCTGACATATCATTGAGTGACTGTGCATCTGTGTTTGCACAGATGAAGTCTACTCCGTCGATATTACTCGACATCATATGACGTACTGCGTTACAACCGCCGCCGCCTATCCCTATTACTTTTATTTCAGCATTCTTTGGAATGCTATCTACTAGTTCAAACATAGGTTTCCCCTTTTTATGCGCCTCAAAAAATTTACATCAAAACCAATGGTTTTGAGCCTATACTCCCGCCTGAAAAAAATTCTTAATTTTGTCCAGTATGCTACTACCATCCTGATTTACTGCTTCCTTAAAACCATGCCTTGCCTGCTCCTGCACACCAAACTGCAAAAGCCCAACCCCGGTTGAATAAATGGGGTTATTGACAATATCTTTTAAACCTTTAACACCGGTTGGCGTTCCAATCCGAACCGGCATATGAAATATTTCTTCTGCCAATTCACAAACACCTTCCATCTTCGATGTGCCACCGGTAAGAACAATGCCCGCTGCGATTATTTCTTCAAATCCACTTCGTCTTAGCTCCGCTTGAACCAATGTGAATAATTCGTCATATCTTGGCTCTACCACTTCAGCTAGCAGTTGTCGCGACATATCTCTGGCATCGCGCTCACCGACGCTTGGCACCTTGACCGTCTCTTCTGGACGCGCCAACTTGGCCAGCGCACAGGCATATTTAATCTTTAACTCTTCAGCTTGCGCTGTTGGTGTACGCAACGCCATGGCTATATCATTGGTCACCTGATCTCCGGCGATTGGAATAACACCAGTATGGCGAATTGCTCCTTCGGTAAATATGGCTATATCTGAAGTCCCGCCACCTATATCTACAAGCGCCACACCTAATTGCTTTTCATCTTCGGTCAGTACTGCATAGCTCGAAGCTAACTGCTCTAAGGCAACGTTATCTACCTCGAGACCACAGCGTCGAATACATTTTTTGATATTCTGAGATGCATTTGCTGCGCAGGTAACCAAATGAACTTTTGCTTCTAAACGCACGCCGGACATGCCGATAGGCTTATGCACACCTTCTTGATCATCGATAATGTATTCTTGAGGTAATACATGAAGTATTTCTTGATCGGCTGGAATTGCCACGGCTCTTGCCGCATCTATAACTCGATCAATATCCACTGGCTGCACCTCACGGTCACTAATAGCAACAATGCCATGAGAATTCAGACTGCGAATATGACTTCCCGCAATACCTGCATAAACTGAATGAATGGAACAACCAGACATTAATTCTGCTTCTTCTATTGCTCGCTCTATAGAATTGACTGTTGCTTCTATATTTACCACCACACCTTTCTTGAGCCCGCCAGATGCGTGCATACCAGTACCTATAATTTCTAATTCACCACTAGCATTTATTGCACCCACTATGGCAACCACCTTAGATGTGCCTATATCTAGTGCGACGATCATATTTTGTTCATTTGTATTTGCCATTTTTTCCTCTGCAGTTATCTATCACCCGCGGATAATAGTTACTTTCCTCAATTCATCTGATTTATCATTTATTTCAATTTTAGCCATCGATTTTCGACCTTTCCAAGAAACTGCTAGACCATTTGGATAGCGAAGATCTATAGTTTTAATCCTGCCCGATTGCTGACTGAGCTCTGAATCCCATACCACAACCAGACGCCTTATTTTCTCACCCACCAAATTTCGACCCAAAATTAGCCGAATACCATTACTTGTTTCGACTTGCCATGCACCTAAGCGATCTAATTTTAATTTTGATAACTTTAATCCTGTTGGAAGTAGCAAATCAGCTAAACGCTGGTATTGCTTCATAACTTCTGTAGAACTACCAAATTCAGCGGTCATCAATGGTAGGTTGGCCAGATGGCTGTTATCTTCAATAATTAACTTATCGCCCAATCTATTGAGAAATGCATCATCTCCCCAACGGGCAATTGGCACTTCTTCATTTACAACAATCTTCAAAAAGGTTGGCCATTGACGCTGAACACTAACATCTGCAACCCACGGATGCTGATAAAGAGCATTTTGTAGCGCCTTGAGATCAATAGTGATAAAGCCGCCTTTCATTTGACTATTAACCAGCTTGACCAAATTCTGATGGTCGAGATATTTGAAGTCACCTTCAATACTGACTCTGGTAATAGGTTTATCTAGATGCTGAATGGCAAGATTGGCGCCATAAGCAATACTGGCAAATAGAAGCAGGGTAATTATCGTGCTCATATTATCCATTAGCTTATCGACAACACCGCGATTTTCTTCAGAAGACCTTGGCTTAATTTGCTGTTCTGATCGATTCATCGGGTAGCCTCCTCTAAAATAGCTACAACCAATGTCTCGAAGTCCATACCTACAGCATTTCCTGCCATGGGGACTAAACTATGACTGGTCATACCGGGCACTGTATTAACCTCTAAAACATAAAACGTCCCACTAAGATCGGTCATAACATCCACTCGACCCCAGCCTTTTCCATCAATGCTTTTAAAGGTATTAATACAGAGTTGCGCTAGCTCAGATTCTCGCTCAGCATTTAAGCCTGATGGACAAAAATATTCAGTTTTATCTGATAAATATTTAGCTTCATAATCGTAGAATGTTGCATTAGATTGAATTCTTATGGAGGGCAAAGCCTTATCACCCAACAGAGCAACTGTGTACTCTTCTCCCAATAATCGTGGTTCTGCTATCACTTTGGTATCGTATTGAGATGCCAATTCCCATGCCTGCTTCAGCTGCTGCGCTGACTCAGCAATACTCATACCAACGCTTGAGCCTTCACATGCAGGTTTAACTACTAAGCAGCCACCCAAATTCTCAATCGTATGCTGCCAGTCTGTATCTTGGTCTAGCGAGGCAAAGTCAGTTGTCGGCAAACCAATACCTTTCCACATCTGCTTGCAGCGCAGTTTATCCATAGCTAAAGCTGATGCCATAACCCCACTTCCTGTGTAGGGTATCCCGAGATATTCTAGTGCGCCCTGAAGGGTTCCATCTTCACCCCCAGGACCATGTAACGCGATAAACGCACAATCTAAATTTGCTTCAGAAATCGTTGCAATTGGATTTTCATTAATATCTATAGCAACCGTATCTATACCCTCTTTTTGCAGAGCGTTTATTATCGCAGCTCCAGATAAAAGAGAAATCTCTCGCTCTGATGAATTACCACCATAAAGCACCCCAACTCTGCCAAATTTAGTCATTTGTGAAGTCATTATTTACACTCCTTCACTGGCTTAAGTTGACTGTTTTTTAGTAGAGTAACGAGCGTTGACACACTTCCTGCTCCCTGAGTCAGGACAAGGTCATCCGCTTTCACTAAGTCGGCAACAACATTGGGAACCTGCTCCATACTTTCTAAATAAATAGGGTCTACGGCTCCGCGTTGGCGAATGCTATTACAAAGGTTTTTACTACTAGCACCCACGACAGGCTCTTCACCTGCTGCATAGACATCCAACATAATTAATAGATCTACTTCAGATAGGACCTGAACAAAATCTTCATATAAGTCTCTCGTACGAGTATAGCGGTGAGGCTGAAACACCATAATTAGTCGCTTTTGCGGCCAGCCATCACGAACCGCATCAATGGTTGCTTTTAGTTCGGTTGGATGGTGTCCATAATCATCCACCAGCGTGGCTACGCCAGTTTTACCATTATTTTCAACGGGATATTCACCAATGGTTTCAAATCGACGACCAACACCACAGAATTTTTCTAGCCCGGCAATAATAGCTTTATCCGAAATACCTTCATCGCTAGCTACGGCAATAGCTGCCGCTGCATTTAAAGCATTGTGACGTCCCGGAATATTCATGCTGATAGTCATAGCTGACTGATTATCTGGACGCTCAATCACAAACTGTCCGCGTCCATCGATCATAGAAAAATCGGCAATACGATAAGATGCGTTGTGACTAAAGCCATAGGTTAATGTCGGCCGACCAATAGCCTTAGTTAGCTCTTGTATTACTGGGTCATCAATACAAACAACCGCCAATCCATAGAATGGTAGGTTATGTAGAAATTCGATATAGGTGGTTTTTAGTTGTTCAAAATCGAAGCCATAGGTTTCCATATGGTCTGGCTCAATATTGGTAACCACTGATACCATTGGCTGAAGATGTAAAAACGAGGCATCGCTTTCATCTGCTTCAGCAATAATATATCGACTAGCACCTAATTTTGCATTTGTACCTGTACTATTGACTCGTCCGCCAACTATAAATGTAGGGTCGAGTTTTGCCTCGGCAAAAATAGCCGCAATCAGGCTAGTGGTGGTGGTTTTTCCATGAGTGCCGGCAACAGCAACACCATGACGATAGCGCATAAGCTCGGCCAACATTTCGGCTCGCCTGACGACAGGAATATTCAATTCAAAAGCAGCGGCTATTTCTGGGTTTTCAATTGTTACTGCTGAGGATTTTACAACGACATCAGCGCCTTCAATGTTATTTTTAGCATGACCTTTATAAATTACCATACCACTAGCTTTAAGGCGCTTAATAGTGGGTCCGGTACTAATATCTGAGCCAGATATTTGATAACCCTGATTCAATAACACTTCTGCAATACCGCTCATACCACTACCGCCAATTCCCACAAAGTGGATGCGGGTAATTCTGCGCATTTCCGGTGGCTGAAAATTTAAATCATTACCCATTTGCAACCTCCAAACATACTTTGGCAACGCGCTCTGCTGCGCCATTTTTAGCAAGTGATCTTGCGTTATTTGCCATCGTTAGGCGTGTATCTGGGTTATTGGCTAGATTGACAATCTGATCGGCTAAATCTTGTGAATTTATATCTCGCTGCTGACGTATGATTGCTGCCCCTGAATTGACTAACCATTCACCATTTGTAGTTTGGTGGTCATCAATAGCATAGGGGAATGGGATTAGAATAGCGCCTAGGCCAACCGCTGTTAATTCAGCCACTGTCAGCGCACCTGATCGACATATTACAAAATCAGCCCATTCGTAGGCCTGCTCCATACTGTCAATAAATGGCACTATCTGAATGCTTTCAGATTCAATATTATGCCCCTGAGCGATATACAGGTCCTGGGTTGTTTTCTGGTGCTGACCACCCACCTGATGAAGAATCTGTGGTCTTTGTTGCGGTTCTATTTTTGCCAACATTTGTGGTATTAGCTGATTGATTGCTAGCGCCCCACGACTTCCTCCCAATACAAGTAACCTCATGGGACCTTGTCGATTTGCAAATCGCTCTAGGGGTGGTTTTATGGCAGCTATCTCGTCGCGGACTGGGTTTCCGCAATGCTCGCCTTGATTAAAGGTATTGGGAAAGCCTTGCATAACACAGGTTGCCATTTTTGCTGACAATCTGTTAGTTGTACCCGCTACTGAATTTTGCTCATGTATAACAAGAGGAATACCTTTTAATTTTGCCGCTATAGCACCGGGGCCAGATACAAAACCTCCCATACCTAAAACTACGGATGGTTTGAACTCTTTAAGGGCTGAGCATGCCTGAATAATTGAGGCTAGCAATTTAAAAGGCGCTCTAAGTAATGCCAACATGCCGCGACCACGCAGTCCTTCAACATTGAGGAAATGTAGTTCAATGCCCTGCTTTGGGATTAATTCTGATTCAATTCCTTTGCGTGTACCCAACCATGAAACAGACACTTGGAGTTGTTGCAGTGATTTAGCAACAGCTAGCGCGGGGAATACATGCCCGCCGGTACCGCCAGCCATAATCATTACGCGCATTGTATTTAACGGAGTCTGATCAACTTGCATAGCCAGACCTCCCTGAAACAGTTTTTGTTCGCTGTAACTCATGACTTAGACGCATCATCATGCCTAACATTGCACAGCAAACTATTAGGCTGCTCCCACCATAACTAATAAAGGGCAGGGTTAAGCCCTTAGTGGGGAGTAATCCGGCGTTCACACCTAAATTAATAAAGGCCTGTCCGCTTAAAATTAATCCGAAACCAATAAGCACATAGGCGGCATACCAATTTTGTTTGCTAATCGCTTTTTTACCGAGTTGTAATATGCGAATAACAAAAAAACTGTAAAGTGCAATAAGGCAAACCACACCAATAAAACCAAATTCTTCGGCATAGATTGCAAACACAAAGTCTGTGTGGGCATCTGGTAAATACAGCATTTTTTGTACCGACTGACCCAAACCAACGCCAAATAATTCGCCTCTACCAAAAGCAATGAGTGACTGAGTCAACTGATAACCAGAATTAAATTGATCCGACCATGGATCTAGATAGGCAGTCAAGCGAGCCATTCGATAAGGTGCCGCTGTTGCCATTACCCAAAATGATAGCCCTGCCAATACAAGTACTGATAAAAATTGACGAATATGCGAGCCACCTAGAAATAATAACGCCATAAATGTGCAGCCGAGAACAGCTACAGAACCAAAATCTGGCTCGAGAATCAGTAGAACAGATAATAGGACAATAACTGCCATCAGCTTGGCAAATTGAGGCCAGCTTTCACTCAGGGTATCTCGATATTTTTCTAACTGAGCGGCTAAAAAAACAACTGCAGCCACCTTAACCAACTCCGAGACTTGCAATGTAAAACCACCAATACCTAACCAGCGGCGACTACCATTTAGATTTAACCCTATACCGGGAACAAGCACAGCAACTAGTAATAAAACTGACATTAGTATCCACACTAAGCTGTATTTAGACCAGATAGAGGGGGATACATAAAAACCAACACCAATAGCACCTAAACTAATAATTAGATAGGCGAAATGGCGTTTTACAAAATAGAATTGATCGCCAAATCTATGATCAGCATAGCTAAATGAGGCAGAAGCAACCATAACCAAACCAATTGATAATAGTGCTAACGCAGGGATTAATAGTTTGCTATCAAAATACCAACTATCATTTCTCTGGGCCATATTCTTCATTGGGATTGTTTGATTCATTGAACAGCCCCTTGCGTACCACTAAGACCGTCTACAGCAGTCTCAAAGGAATTGCCGCGATGCTCAAATCCGTCAAACATATCAAAGCTAGCACAGGCTGGTGACAACAAAACAGTATCTCCTGGTACCGAGGATTGTTTAGCTTCAATCACCGCTGCATCTAAAGAATCTGAGTATTTAACCTCACAGCTATCACCTAGCTCAGAGCCAATTTTGTGGCTGTCCTCGCCAATTAATATCGTTAATTTAACAAAGTCTGAAATTTCTGAAGCCAAGACTGAAAACTCTTGGCCTTTGGCCTGCCCACCTGCAATTAATACAATATTTTTATGCGCCTTATTGCCAAATCCTCGAATCGCAGCAACAGTCGCACCTATATTGGTTGCCTTAGAATCATTAATAAAGCTGACCGAATCAATTTCTGCTATAGCTTGGCAGCGATGCGGCAAACCTTTAAATGTTTTTAAAGTATCTAACATGCTTTGCATTGGTAAATCGGCTGCTTGACCAAGCGCTAGAGCAGCAAGCACATTGGCAAGATTGTGTGTACCTTTTAAAGCAACCTGCTCAATTCGCATTAAGCGCTCAATACCATAGGATAAATAACCGTCTTGTATTCCCTCTAAAATTCCAAAACAGCCAAGATCCGGCTGATTAAGACCAAAACTAATCATAGGTATCTGCGTTGAAATTAGAGGGCGGGTTAAAGCATCTTCACGATTAATGATCACTTTGCTAGCCCCGCGAAAAATGCGATGTTTTGCGGTATGGTATTGCTGAAGATTTTTATAGCGATCAAGATGGTCGGGGCTAATATTTAATAGACCCGAAATAGCACCGCGAGAGTCATTGAGTAATTCCAATTGAAAACTTGATACTTCGATAACATATAGCTTATGGCGGTTATCGAGTAAATCTAACATTGGCGTACCTAAATTACCGCCTACTCCAATCGTTAAGCCACTATCTTCGGCCATTTTCCCCACAAGGGCTGTGACCGTACTTTTACCATTTGAGCCGGAAATAATAATAACCGGCGCCTGCGCTTGCTCAAGAAATAATTCAAGATCACCCAATAATTCGACACCCTGCTGCTTAGCTTTAATCAATGCTGGTTCAGAAAGCGCAATACCTGGGCTTACAATCAAACGATCATAGCGACATAAGAATTCTTCATCAAAGGACCCTAAATTTATCTCTGCCTTAGGATATTTAGTTTTTACTAGATCGAGATTAGGCGGTTTATTGCGACTGTCGACAAAATCGAAAGATATATCCTTAGCAGCAAGATAGGATGCTACAGATACACCTGTTGCTCCCATGCCTAGGATAGCTGTTTTTCGATTAGTCACAATAATGTCAGACATCAAAAATTCGTCCTTAACGTAGTTTTAATGTGGCTAGACCTAAGAGGACCAGCATGACTGTAATTATCCAGAAACGCACAATGACACGAGGCTCTGGCCACCCTTTTAATTCATAGTGATGATGTAATGGCGCCATTCTGAAAATACGCTTACCGGTTATCTTGAAAGAGGCTACCTGCAAGATAACCGACAGTGTTTCCATCACAAACACACCGCCCATAATGATCAAAACAATTTCCTGACGAACGATTACAGCAATAACACCCAAAGCCGCACCAAGCGCTAAAGAACCTACATCACCCATAAATACCATGGCTGGATAGGTGTTAAACCAAAGGAATCCTAAACCTGCACCACAGATTGCAGCAGTAAATATAAGTAGCTCTCCAGCCCCTGCGATATAGGGAATATGCAAATAGCTAGCAAACTGAAAATGTCCCGTTAAATAGGCAAAAATACCTAGCGCACCTGCCACTAAAACCGTTGGCAAAATAGCCAAGCCATCCAGACCATCCGTAAGGTTGACCGCATTACTGGTTCCAACAATAACGAAGTAAGTTAGAACAATAAAAAATGGTCCCATATAAATTGCTACATCCTTAAAGAAAGGAACAATCAACTCCACATCTGCGGAACTCTGGACCGTACTATATAAAAATAATGCTGCACCCAGACCCACAACCGATTGCCAAAAATACTTCCACCGCCCTGGTAATCCGCGGGGATTCTTTTCAACAACTTTACGGTAATCATCAACCCAGCCAATAAGACCAAATAACAAAGTCACAATCATAACCACCCATACATAGCGATTATTTAAATCAGACCACAGAAGGCTACTTATAAAAATGGATAAAAGAATTAGAGAGCCACCCATGGTTGGCGTCCCTGCTTTTTCAAGATGCGTTTTAGGACCATCCGTTCGTATTGCCTGCCCCATTTGCAAACGATTAAGCAGGCGAATAACCTTTGGTCCAGCAATTAAACTGATAAGTAAGGCTGTAAGCACCGCTAAGATGCCCCTGAGCGTTAGATATTTAAACACTGTGAATGGACTGTAGAATTCACTTAAATATTCAGCGAGCCAAAGTAGCATTAGCTAATCTCCTTATTGGAAAGCGTTTTCACAACATCTTCCATGCCTGAGCTACGAGAGCCCTTAATTAAAACCGATATTGTTGTTTCTTTTGCTAAAAGATCAGAAACTACGCGGATAAGTTCACTTTTATCTTTATGATGAGTGCCCCCAAACTTGTTGGCTGCAATAGCGCTTAATAGACCTACGGCATGTAATGCATCAATGCCTTTTTCGCTGGCATATCTACCAATTTCTTCATGCATTTCTAGAGACTTTTCACCTAACTCAGCCATATCACCCATGACTAAGACTTGGTAGCCCTCACTGGCACTAAGCACATCAATTGCCGCTTTAAATGAGTCGGGATTTGCATTATAGGTATCATCAATAAGGGTAATGCCATCAGCTATTTGATAGGAGTTTAGACGACCAGATACTGGCTTAACTGCCATTAGGCCATTTGCGATTTGCTCTAAGCTCACTCCAGATGCGGTAGCACAAGCAGCCGCAGCAACAGCATTTTTAACTGAATGCAATCCAGGCATAGGTAAATTTACCCGTCGCCTGTCATTACCAGAACATAGTTCAAACGCATAACAACCAGCGGAAACAGCCTCTATATTTTCTGCGTAAATATCTGCATCTTTATGCTCGACAGAAAAGGTAACGCAACCCGTGCAAGTAAGAGAATCCCGCCATAATTTTGACCAAGATAGATCTAAATTAATCACCGCAGTGCCATCAGCTCTAAGTCCGTTATAGATTTCTGACTTTGCTAAAGCCACACCCTCAATAGAGCCAAAACCTTCAATATGCGCATGCTGAATATTATTAACTAGGGTGATGTCAGGTTTGGCAATATCACATAGGTAGGCAATTTCACCCGCACCACTGGCACCCATTTCTATCACAGCAATATCAGTATCGGCATCCATAGATAAAAGTGTTAATGGAACACCAATATGGTTATTTAGATTGCCTTTAGTCGCATGAACATTCGCACTTTGACTGTGGATAGATGCGATCATTTCTTTAACCGAGGTTTTACCACTACTGCCGGTAACTGCAATAAGTTGCCCCTCGAAACTTTGGCGGTTCATTCGCGCCAATTGACCCAATGCCTCAGTCGTATCATTGACCACCCATTGGGGAATTGGTAAATTTTTATCAGGATTATTAACGACAAGACCCGAAGCCCGCACAGCAACTTCACCTAAAAATTCATGACCATCAAAACGCTCGCCTTTTATGGCTACAAAAAGATCACCATCAGCAAAATTGCGACTATCAATAGAAACTTTTTTATAGCTGCAGTCTGGATTCAGTAAGGTGCCTCCAAACATTTGAGCTGCATCAGTTAGTCGAAATTCGGAGATCATAAAGCTCCCCCTTCTATCGATGCTGAGTGATTTATCTGGGCTGTCTCTAATGCAGCTAAAGCCTCCTCTTGATCACTAAAGGCAATAGCGTTACTACCTATTATTTGATAATTTTCATGACCCTTTCCTGCGATCAAAACAATATCCTGCTTGTCCGCCTGAATAATGCTGGTGGCAATCGCGCGTCTTCGGTCTAATTCAACCTCAACATCACCACTCACGGCCTTAACAATCTGTTGCGCGATCTCCTCTGGCGCTTCAAATCGTGGGTTATCATTTGTAATAATTACTTTATCGGCGTATTGATCAGCCACTCTGCCCATTTGCTCACGCTTTCCACTATCGCGATTGCCACCACAACCGAAGACTAGCCAAAGCTTTCCAACACAATAAGGTTTAAGTGCTTGCAGCGCTTTTTCCAGAGCATCAGGCGTGTGTGCATAATCTACAACAACCTGTGGCTGCATAACTGAGGAAACTAGCTCCATACGTCCAGAAACTGCCTTTAACTTAAGGACAACTTTCAAACAATCTTCCAACCTTGCTCCATGCATACAAGCGGTGGCGATGACTGCTAGAAGATTACTCAAATTAAATTGGCCAAGAAGACCACTTCTAAGGATTCCGGTACCCCAAGGGGTCTGAATCGTGGCGCTGGTACCTGCGGCAGAAAAAGAGCAATCTGAGCAGTAGACATCTGCTGTTTTATTTTCCAAACTAAAGGTTACTAGGCTAATATCGGCCCGCAATCCTGCAATAATTTTCTCACCTACCCTATCATCCAAATTAATGATCGCTGTTTTCACTGATGGCAATTCAAATAGACTGGCTTTCGCAGCGGCATAGTTTTCAATCGTTTGATGATAATCCAGATGATCGCGACTTAAATTAGTAAATATTGCAGTATCAATCTGCACCGCCTCTAGGCGATGCTGAACCAAACTATGGGACGAGGCCTCTAACGCAACATATTGGGAACCATTATTTAATAATTCTGCCAATATCCGCTGAGAAGATACTGCATTGGGTGTTGTTAACTGATGACTATCCTGCTTACCCTTAAATGTTTTTTCTGAGTTATTCTCAGGCTCTGATTCGGCAACACCATAACCTGTGGTTCCTATGTAAGCTGACTTAATGCTTTCACCATCGACGGAAACTCTTGCCATTAATTGCGCATATAACTGTGAGCAAGTGGTTTTGCCATTGGTACCGGTAAATGCAGCTATATTCAATTGTTGCGATGGATTGCCGTAGAATCGACCCGCAATTTCCGATACCAACTGTGTTAATTTATTAATTCTCAAGATTGGAACAGAGAACTCTGAATCATTGATTTCTACCTGAGTAGACTCATCAACCAACACTGCCACAGCTCCATCTAAAATTGATTGCTGTATATAATGCGCACCATCAGTCATTATTCCTTTTAGAGCAATAAAACAGTCGCCTGATTTTACGGCTCGGCTATCAATAGTCACGCCACTAATATCAACCTGGGGCAATTGATCTGTATCCACAAAACCCTGTAATAGGTCTGAGAGTGGGATATAACATTTTTTTGCAAGGCTCATCATGACTCTCCTCGCAAAACAGCTGGAGGCCTCTCTACGAATGACCCATTAGTCTTCATTTGATCTGGGGTTACCTGCATAAGACGCAAAGCGGTACCTGTGACTTCAGAAAATACAGGCGCTGCAACAATTCCACCAAAATAGCCACCAACAGAAGGTTCATCTATAACCACCACAGTGACGAGCCGCGGTTGATCAATTGGAGCAAAGCCGGCAAATGCTGCCATATAGCGACTTTCATGATAGCCGCCGGCACTATTAGTTTTATGCAGGGTTCCTGTTTTTCCCCCTACTGAATAACCCTTAATATTGGCGCGCTTACCTGTACCTTTTGAACCTGTAGCCGCTTGAAGCATGTAGCGCAATTCATCCGTCAAAACAGGATCAATAATTCTATTCCCCTCCGGCTCATTATCGACCGCAACCAGAGATACTTCTTTGCGCACCCCATTATTTGCAAGTACTGCATAAGCTCGGGCTAACTGCAGTGATGAAGCACTTAAACCATAACCAAAGGCAAAATTAGCCTGAGTGACTGCGTCCCAGCGACGATGCGCCGGAAGTACACCGCTAGTTTCACCTGGGAACCCACTACCAAGGTTTTCTCCAAAACCAAAACGCTGAAATAACTCTCTTGTCTCATTTGGATTTAACTGTAAGGCTATTTTTGAAGTGCCCACATTACTTGATTTAGCCAATATTCCTGACAAATCTAGTAAGCCATAATTATTTTCATCCTCAAATACCTTATAGTCGACCTTGAGGTAGCCTGGATGGGTATCAATTGTAGTATTTGCGCTGAATTTACCACTCTCAAGCGCAGCCAAAATAGCAAATGGCTTAACGGTGGAACCCGGCTCCATCATATCGGTCATTGCTCTATTTCGAACTGAATCTGGTCTTAGCTTGGAGCGATCATTGGGATTAAATGATGGCTGATTTGCCATCGCCAGAACTTCTCCAGTATCGACGTCTAGTACCACCACAGAACCAGACTTTGCATTATGCTTTTGAACTGCAGATTTTAGCGCCCTATAAGCCGCATACTGAACCCGCAAATCAATACTAAGGCGTAAGTCTCTTCCGGCATGAGCGGGTTTAATCAGAGAGATATCTTTGATAATTCGACCGGTAAGATCCTTGATCACTTTTTTTGATCCCGCCTCTCCGGTCAGACCTTCATTGTAGGCAAGCTCCATACCTTCTTGGCCGTTATCGTCAATATCAGTGAACCCAACAAGTTGAGCTGTTACCTCACCAGCGGGATAAAAACGTTTAAATTCCTGTCGACCAGAAATTCCTACTATCCCAAGATCTAATACTTTTTGTGCGTCATTAACAGGTAATTGTCGCGCCAAATACATAAATGATTTATTGCGGTAGCGAGTTAGACGAGCGTTAAGCTGCGCTAGGCTGATACCTAAGGCATTTGAGAGATTCTTTAGATCATCCCCAGTAGCCAATTTTTGCAGATGCTTAGGATTAGCTATTAATGATGTAACTGGTGTACTAACCGCCAAAGGTTCGCCATTGCGATCTGTAATTAGCCCTCTGTAAGCGGGGATAATTTCCTTACGAATAGAACGAGCATCACCTTGGGTCTGGAGGAAATCAACACCAAACTCTTCATCCGGCATTATTTGCAACTGGGCAATATGCGCAACCAATAAAATCGGCAGAGAGAATAACCCCAACATCACTAAAAAGTAACGCCATCTGGGAATTAACTTTTGCGCCTGCTGCTTGGACACGTTTTTACCTTTAGTTACATATTGGGCATTTTGCCCGCTAATTATCTTTAAACTATTGTTTAATCATCACAATTTCATCAGCTTCTGGGGTATGCATTTGCAAACCATCAGTCGCTGCGGCCTCTACTCGCTGTAATGAACCCACCGCACTCTGCTCTAGCAAATATCTGCCATATTCCACCTGCAATTGATTGGCTTCTCGCTGCATGGCTGTCAGCTGGCCATAGGTCTGTCGCGACATATGGCTGTAATGAGTCACCGCTAGCGCGCTAGCAACAACAGCTATCCACAACAACCCAATTTTTATCCAATAAGAGTTACTCATTGGGCCTAAGCCACTCGCTCTGCAATACGCATCACTGCACTGCGAGCCCTAATATTATTTTCAATCTCAGATACCGACGGCTTAATCGCTTTACCCACCTTAATTAAGCGAACGCCGCGATCAACATCGGGAATGGGTAAATTCTTTGGCAACTTAATCCCACGATGTTGATCTCGAATAAAACGTTTAACCCTGCGATCTTCAAGAGAATGGAAGCTAATCACCACCAAGCGACCACCGATCGCTAAACTATCAATCACCTGTTCTAGCAAATTTTCTAAATCAGCTAACTCGCGATTAATAAAAATTCTAATTGCCTGAAACGCTTTGGTGGCTGGATGTTTGCCGCGCTCCCAGGCTGGATGCGCCTCTGCTAATATTTTCGCTAGCTGAACAGTGCGCTCAATCGGATTTTCGGCTCGCTCACGTACCACAGCCGCAGCCATGCGTCGTGCAAATTTTTCTTCGCCATAATCTTTAATTACTTTAGCTATCTCTTGCTCATCCGCTGTAGCAATCCACTCTGCCGCTGATAAACCTTTACTGGTATCCATGCGCATATCTAATGGCCCATCACGCAAAAAACTAAATCCACGCTCAGCCTGATCTAACTGTGGTGAAGACACACCCAAATCCAATAACACGCCAGAAACACAACCACGCTTACCCACCTGCTCTAAAATAGTACTGAGATCCGCAAATGTGCCATGCACTAGACTTAACCGGTCATCATCTGCAAAGTGCAGATCACCCGACGCAATAGCTTCTAAATCTTTATCAATTGCAATTACTGAACCTTTGACAGAAAGTCTGGATAACAGTTCAGCTGAATGTCCACCGCGACCAAAGGTACCATCTACATATAAGCCGTCGGGGTCGACGACCAAGGCATCTATAGCCTCTCGCAGAAGTACCGTTGAATGCTCAGCCACGACGGTCTCCGATGATTGATGTGCATCTACCATGATAGATTCTTAAGCGCATCAGACATGCTCTCCTTATCAGACAGCATGGCGCGATAATTTTCCTGAGACTTATCTCTTTCCGCATTCCAGTTCGTCTCAGACCAAATTTCCAAACGCTGAGTTCGCCCCACCAACACAAGTTTTTTATCTAACGCGGCATAACCACGCAATTCAGTAGGAATTAAAATTCGTCCGCTACCATCAACCTGAAGGTCCTTGGCCTGACCGACAACAAATCGACTGAGCATCTCACCCAGATCATCCATAGCTGGAAGCGCGGCAACTTTTTCTTCAAATTTTTTCCATTCAGGCAGTGGAGAAAGTGTTAAACAAGGAGATTTCATATCTATAGTGATCACCAGCTCGCTTCCGCAAACAGTATCGAGCAGGGCACGATAACGGGTCGGAATCGCCATCCGCCCTTTTGCATCCATATTGATTGGATCACTACCTCTGAACATTTAACCCTTTTGCTCCACTTTAATCTAAAAAAAGTACACTTTTTGCCACTTTTACCCACAAATTAAGATTATGACCAGTAGCCTTTAATGTCAAGACGAATAGAATGGAAAAAAGTAATAAAATCAGTTAGTTCCGCTAGACTTAGCCGGTGGTCGGAAGGGTGTAAAAAATTAACAAATATAAAACATATAACTAAGACAGCAACTTAAAGTAACTTCTAGCTTTTATTGTTTTTAAGAATATTTAGGCCTATAGAAAATAATTTATATTCCTTTAAGAAATATAAAATAACGACTTTTTACGCTATTTTTTTCTAATACGTAAAAAACACAACAATAAGGTTGAGCTGGCCGATAAGCCGGGTTCTGTCGAGGACAATCATTCATCTGGGATAAACGTCACCGCTTACCTCAAGCAACCTACCCGCTCCCAACGCGGGTCACGCCTTATGGGAACCTATTTGGTCTTGCTCCGAGTGGGGTTTACCTTGCCGCTACTGTTACCAGTCGCGCGGTGCGCTCTTACCGCACCCTTTCACCCTTACCTGTACTTCCGAAAAAGCCATCGGCGGTCTGCTTTCTGCTGCACTTTCCGTAGGCTCTCGCCCCCCAGGTGTTACCTGGCACTCTACCCTATGGAGCCCGGACTTTCCTCTGCACTACACCCTTTCAAACGCAAGCGAATGATCGAGACATTACTACAGCGATTGCCTGGCCAACTCGGGCGCAAGAGTAACATGCAATAAACAGATAGAATAGAAAAATAACAGCTACCGGGACCTAATAAAACGCCAGTGAATAAAGAATAACGGCAAACAAATAATAACTGCGATAAAAGATTTAAGTAATGTTTGTTTATTTTTTCGGATCTCAGACTTTAGCACTAACTGATAATTAGCAAGCCTTTCTTCAGCCATTTGCTTATCAGACTTCGGTACAAATGGTTCAGGTTTTTTTAATTTCTATAGTCTCCGGAGGCCCCAATATAAAGGGTTCTTCCGACAATAGTGGGTAAGGATTCTGATCAATTTGATACATCTCATAAGACCATTTATCGAGTGTTATTTCATGCTCTGAAACCCCAACTAGGCTATATAAACCCATACCTAACCAAACCGAGCAACAGATTACGGTAACAAAGCAGACTAGAGACGAGTAAATCTCAAATACAGTTTTCTTCATATTTAAATCCTTTTAAATATGCATTGAAAAATAATTAATGACTTAATTGTTAGATTAAGAACCTTTCAACAGAGGATGATCCGCTGGCAACTGACGAGAAATCCATAGAGCCAACTTATGGCGCATATTAGGGTCACTTATTTGATCCTTGGCGAGAGGCTGTATTAGCTTATCTTCAACCAATACGCGGTAAATGAACTCCACTTTTAACTTGACTGAATCATGAGATTCAATCTTACCGTAAGCGCGCTTTTGCGCGTAGACAGCGCCAATTTGAAGTGCTTTTTTAACTAGCTCAGGTTCATTGGGAATCTTGTTCATTTCTCACCTTTTCGACTCGATCAATCGACAAAAACGCGCGCATTTCTAAATAGTCGCATCCAACCACTATCCTCTCCCCAATCTTGGGGATACCATGAGTTTAGCACAGTGCGAAAAACTCGCTCTGGATGGGGCATCATTAATGTCGCCCGCCCATCCGTTGAAGTTACACCAGTGATTCCATCAGGAGAACCATTGGGATTGGCCGGATACTTAGATGCTACCTGCAAATTATTTTCCAAGTAGCGCAGGGCAATCTGATTGGATTGCTGCAGGCTGCTTAAGGCTTCTGGATTAGCAAATTCAGCGCGACCCTCACCATGAGATACGGCAATTGGCATATAAGAACCCGCCATACCCTGCATAAGAATAGAGGGCGATTCTTCAACTCTTACCAAAGAAAAACGCGCTTCAAACTGCTCAGATAAGTTGCGCACGAAACGCGGCCAAAGCTCAGCACCCGGTATTAGCGTTTTTAAATTGGATAACATCTGACAACCGTTACACACACCTAAACTGAAAGTTTCAGGACGGTGGAAAAATTGCTCAAACTGATCGCGCAGTTGATTATTAAATAAGACTGTTTTAGCCCAACCCTCACCAGCACCCAAAACATCACCATAGGAAAAACCACCACAGGCAACTAGTCCAGAGAAATCTTGTAGCGATTGACGCTCAGCCAGTAGATCGCTCATATGTACATCTACCGCGATAAATCCGGCACGGTCAAAAGCAGCCGCCATTTCTAGATGACTATTAACCCCCTGCTCACGCAGAATGGCCATTCTTGGTTTTGCGCCTTTCTGAATATAGGGTGCAGAAATATCTTCTGAAGGATCATAGCTAAGCTTTGCAGATAATCCGGGATCAGATTTTGCAATACGATCAAACTCTTCTTTTACACAATCTGCATTATCTCTGCGCGCCGCAATCTGATAGGAAGTACGACTCCAATGCTCTTGCAATTCCGCTCTGGGTTTGGAGAACAAAAGATCGCCATTCGAGCTTATATCAATGCTATCAGCACGGTTAATTGTGCCTATGGCATGGGCACTAATATTTGCATTGGCAAATTGCTCTAATACCTCAGCGGCCTGTTCTTTTTTAACCTGAATAACCGCGCCCAACTCTTCATTAAACAACACTGCCATAGTGTCTTTATCTAAGGCACTAATATCAATAGACACACCGGTTCGTCCAGCAAAAGCCATCTCTGCAAGCGTGGCGAATAAGCCGCCATCTGAGCGATCATGGTAGGCCAGTAAGCTTTCACTTTCGATAAGGCTCTGCATCGTATTAAAAAAGGCTTTTAGACGCTCCGCATCATCCACATCCGTTGCCACAGCGCCCATTTGCGAATAGACCTGCGCCAATATGGAACCGCCTAGACGATTAGCGCCAGCACCTAGATCTAACAAAATTAACTGAGTATCATCATCTAAATCCTGTAACTGTGGCGTAAGCGTCTTGCGCACATCAACTACCGGAGAAAAGCCCGTAATAATCAGTGATAATGGCGCTGTTACTGACTTGTCTTGGTCTCGCTCCTGCCATGCAGTGCGCATCGACATACTGTCTTTACCCACTGGTACCGTAATGCCTAATTTGGGACATAGATCCATACCCACTGCTTCTACAGTTCGGTAGAGTTTTTCATCTTCACCCGGAGAGCCGGCAGCACACATCCAGTTGGCAGAGAGTTTAATATCTTTAATATCGGCAATACGGCTAGCACAGATATTAGTGATTGCTTCACCAATCGCCATTCGACCCGATGCCGGTGCATTAATAAGCGCCAAGGGCGTGCGCTCACCCATAGCCATTGCTTCACCCGCATAGCTATCGTAGGTTACTGTGGTTACCGCACAGTCAGCGACTGGAACCTGCCAGGGACCAACCATTTGATCACGGGCTACCATGCCAGTAACCGAGCGGTCACCAATAGTAATCAAGAAACTTTTATTAGCCACTGCGGGATGCTGCAGCACACGCACAACGGCCTCATTAATATTTAAATACTGAGTAGCAAAATCATCACCCGCTAGCGCTAACCTCTCAGCTGAGCGATGCATCTTGGGTGGCTTGCCAAATAACACAGACATCGGCAGATCAACTGGATTATTATTAAACTGCTGATCGGTTACCTTAATGGTTTTATCTTCCGTGGCTTCACCTACCACAGCGAACGGGCATCGCTCGCGCTCACAGATTGCTTCAAAGCGCTGAATATCCTCTGGCTTAACCGCTAAAACATATCTTTCTTGCGCTTCGTTACACCAAATTTCTACTGGTGACATGCCAGGCTCATCATTGGGTACGGTTCGCAACTCAAACACACCTCCAGTGCCACCATCTTTCACCAACTCAGGCAATGCGTTTGATAAACCACCAGCACCCACATCATGAATAAAGGCAATCGGGTTGGTATCACCCAACTGCCAACACTGATCGATAACTTCCTGACAGCGGCGCTCAATTTCAGGGTTTTGTCGTTGCACTGAAGCAAAATCCAAATCAGCCGAACTACTGCCAGTGGTCATACTCGAGGCGGCACCACCGCCTAGACCAATTAACATTGCCGGGCCACCCAGTACAACCAATTTTGCACCGGGTGCAAACTCAGGCTTATCCACATGCTCTTCACGAATATTGCCATAACCACCCGCAATCATAATGGGCTTGTGATAACCACGTCGCTCACCAGCAAAATCTGCTTCAAAGGTACGAAAATAACCGCACAAATTGGGGCGTCCAAATTCATTATTAAATGCAGCACCCCCTATCGGGCCCTCGATCATAATATCCAGAGCCGATACGATTCGGTCAGGCTTACCATAGTCTTCTTCCCATGGCTGGGTGTAGTTTGGTATCTGAAGGTTGGAAACAGTAAAGCCAACCAAACCCACCTTTGGCTTAGAGCCACGACCCACGGCACCCTCATCGCGAATTTCACCACCAGAACCAGTACCGGCACCAGAAAAAGGTGCGATTGCTGTCGGGTGGTTATGGGTTTCAACTTTCATTAAAAGATGAACAGGCTCTTGAGAGTAGCCATATTCTCTAGAACTTGGATCTGGATAAAAACGCCCACCCATACTGCCCTCAACTACAGCAGCATTATCAGAATAAGCGGATAGAACATTTTCACCACCCAAATTATGGGTATTGCGAATCATCCCAAACAGGCTATTAGGCTGATCTTCGCCGTCCAATGTCCAGCTAGCATTAAAGATTTTGTGACGGCAATGCTCAGAGTTAGCCTGTGCAAACATCATTAACTCAGCATCGGTTGGATTGCGCTCTAAACCTTCAAAACTTGCCACTAAATAATCAATTTCATCATCCGCCAAAGCTAGACCTAGCGAAACATTAGCTTCTCGCAATGCGCCTATACCACCACCCATAATATCAACTGATGTAAGAGGTGCAGGCTGATGCTGCTCAAAAAGGGTCTGTGCCTGCTGTAAGTCATAAAACACAGTCTCAACCATGCGGTCGTGAAGTAAACTCGATACTTCATTTAGCTGTTGCTCTGAAAAGGGCTCGCTAGAATCAATATAGTATGCCGTTCCGCGCTCAATACGCTGAACGTCTTGCAAGCCACAGTTGTGTGCAATATCAGTTGCCTTACTTGACCACGGCGAAATAGTACCTGGTCTAGGAGCAACCAAAAGTAACTGCCCACTGGCAGAAACCGCATGTTCCATAGGCCCATACTGCATCAGCGCTTTAAGTGTATCGGTTTCTTTATTTGACAGCGGCTGAGAGATATCAGCAAAGTGCATATATTCAGCCTTAACATTAGTAATGGTAGGGACTGCCTGCTTTAAACTAACAAGCAATTTTCTTTGGCGAAAGGCGGAAAGTGCAGGTGCGCCAGGGATAATGATCATACAGGGTAGGTCCCAAAATAAAGCAGTTATTTTAAACACAGCATTTTATCTGAAAATTTATGTTTTAGGCAGGTATAGATGCAAAAGTTTGCATAGAAATTTAGCCAAAGTAGCTAAACCATGTAAAATATTTCAATTAAAAGTATAAATTTTACCTAGTATTTAAAAAAGGCTATTAATGGATCCATTATCCTCACGCATGAAAAACCTCCGCAACCGCGGCATGCTCATAGCCATTGCCCTTCTTTGCTTGGCTTATATTTCTGATAGCACACATATTAGCGATCTTGAAAAAGTCGTTAAGCGTGGGCATCTTATTGTTTTAACGCTTCCAGGTGCTACCACATATTTTGAAGATGGTGATGGCAAAAACGGCTTTGAGTATGTGCTGGCAAAAGCGTTTGCCGACAGCCTTGGCGTTGAATTAAAAGTAACAACAAAATCTACACTAGCCAGCCTACTTCTCTCAATCGGTGGGCCACAGGGTGATTTTGCCGCAGCCAATTTAGTGAATACGGCAGATCGCGGTAAATCTTATAAATTTTCATACCCATACCATCAGGTTGTTCAGCAACTTATCTATCGCGCTGGAGACCAGAGGCCAAAATCACTCAGTCAACTTAACGGTGATTTGTCTGTTATTGCAGGCTCCTCTCACAGTGAAAATTTACAACAGCTTCGCAAGCAGTTTCCAAGCTTGAGTTGGCACAAAGAAAATGATGCCGAGATGAGCGAGATGATTCGAAAAGTTCATGATGGTGAAATTAGCTATACCGTCGCCGACTCATTAGCTTATGAAATTAATCGGCATATTTATCCCAATACCCGAAAAGCATTTAACGTATCTGCGCCACAGGCATTGGCATGGGCTTTTTCCGATCATGGCGACGGCACATTGCTTCAAGCAGCCAACCGATTTTTAAAACAATATACTGAAAGTGGTCAACTTGATACCCTCAAGCAACAGTTATTTTCTCAAACAAAGCGCTTTTCGGCCGCTGATTCTAAACAACTTGGACAACTTGTTAATGATCGCTTACCCGAATTCGAGCCAATGTTTAGACAAACTGCAAAAAAGTATAATCTAGACTGGCATCTTGTGGCTGCTATTTCCTATCAAGAATCCCACTGGAACTCGCGCGCCAGATCACCTACGGGTGTTCGCGGACTAATGATGCTAACCCTTGATACCGCCAAAGAAATGGGTGTTACCAACCGGCTTGATCCAACGCAAAGCCTTGAAGGTGGGGTAGCCTACTTCTTGAAGCTGAAAGCGCGACTACCTGAACGTATACAAGACCCCGATCGTACCCTCTTCGCCCTAGCGGCCTACAATGTTGGTTTTGGTCATTTAGAAGATGCACGAATCTTAACGGTTAGAAATAATAAAAACCCTGACGTATGGGTTGATGTCCGAGAACACTTGCCACTTCTGAGTAAAAAGAAATATTACAGTACATTAAAGCGCGGTTATGCAAGAGGGAATGAACCAGTTATTTATGTGGATAACATCCAGTATTACCGATCCTACTTGCAACTCAATTCGGTCTCAAAACAGCCCTCATTTGATAGTATTGAAACGGAGAATTGGCAACCCATAACACCAGACTCATTGTAATGGACCCTAAAACCTTATCTTCGGCGCTTAAAAAAACCCTTAATTAATTCACTGCATTCCTTCTCGAGAACGCCACCGGTCCAATCAATCTTATGGTTAAAATACCCAGCATCCATCAATATAGGGTTGCTAACAAAGGCGCCTGCCCGTGGCTCTGGTGCCCCGAAAATAACCCTATGAATACGCGCATGCATCATACCACCCAAACACATGGTACAAGGCTCAATGGTGACGTATAACTCACAACCAGATAGTCGATAGTTACCAAGTTTCTTTGCCGCGTCACGCATAGCGACAATTTCTGCGTGAGCGGTTGGATCAGAAGAATCTATAGGGCAATTAAATCCTCGACCAATGACTTCGCCATTAGCAACCACAATAGCACCCACCGGCACTTCGCCTATATTGGCAGCCTGTTTCGCTAAGTCGAATGCTTGCCTCATAAAGGCATTATCATTTTTCAAAAATTATTCCTGTAATTGCCACGTTAATCAAAAAATAGCGTAAACTCTTCACTATAAATACTGGTTAGAATCTCTATTAAATGTCAATTAACCCCGTAAGCCAACCGATTAATCTTCACTCAGACTGGAAAACTGAATTAAGCCACTGCGTCAACTCGATTGATGAATTGCTCAATCAGCTGGGTCTAAAAGCTGAGGATTTGAATGCCACCGAGCAAGCGGCAACTAAATTTTCGATTAAAGTACCGCAATCCTTTGTTCAACTAATGGAATATGGCAATCCAAATGACCCCCTGCTAAAACAGGTGCTGCCAATCACATCCGAGCTACAAGTTGATAACAATTTTAGCACCGACCCAGTGGATGAATCATCCTTCAATCCAGTGCCAGGCATTGTACATAAATATCGCAATAGAGTGCTGATGATTATTAGCCCAAACTGTGCCATTAACTGTCGCTACTGTTTTCGAAGGCATTTCCCCTATGATAAAAACCGTCAAAGTAAACAGCAATGGCTCAAAGCTTTGGACTATTTAAAAACCAAACCAGAAATTAATGAAGTAATCTTCAGCGGCGGTGACCCACTGGCAGCTAATGATCATTTTTTACGTTGGCTGACCGCTGAAATCGAATCTATTCAGCATATTAAGCGTCTACGCATCCATACGCGATTACCGGTGGTGATACCCTCAAGAGTCGACGATCAACTACTTAACTGGCTAGGTAATACAAGATTAAAACCAACTCTTGTTCTTCATATTAATCACGCCAATGAAATAGATGAAGCGTTGCGCCAAGGAGTTGATCGACTAAAGAAATCAGGAATCACTGTTCTGAACCAGAGCGTTTTACTCAAAGGAATCAATGACAATAGTGATCAACTCATTAGCTTGAGCGAAAAGCTCTTTGATGCTGGCATTATGCCCTATTACCTGCATATGCTAGATCCAGTTCAGGGCGCCAGTCACTTTGATGTATCAAGGGATCGAGCTGTGGAAATTTTTCGCCAAATTCAAACTGAACTACCCGGTTTTTTAGTGCCCAAACTGGTACAAGAAAGAGCGGGTGAAAGATCAAAAAGTCTTATTCTGTAAATAAAAAACCATAAAAACTTTACTCGTCTTCGTCATCATTAACAGCATCAATCACAGAGTCAACTGCTGTAATCGGCAACTTAACAATGCCGGCCGCTGTATCTACAATCGCTACGGGGATAGATAAAAGTGTGCAGCCCCCAAGACAAGAAAATATCAGACAAATCATTAACTTTTTTAACATAGTAATCCCTTAATACAAAATTAAGACCAATAATTTAACTATTGGCAACTGCAAAACCCATAATCAGTACAACAAAATAACAGCGTAACCAGATTAGTTGATCCACAATTTAATTATAAGCAATAGCTAGCCTAAATACAGTGAGTTTTTAGTAAATTCAAATACTTAATCATTAAGGTATAGTTCATTCAAAAACCTATACAGATTATTGTATTCATAAGAGCTACAGCTTTCTGCGTTTAGCTAACAGCGCAATACCCAATAGGCTCACCAGTAATAGCAAAACAACCGTAGCCACCATAATACCATCGCGCAACTTGCGTCCAGTTAGGCCAGTTAGCGGACTCCATTTGTGCAGCACCGAAAAACTCCAGCGTTCAGCGCGATCTATACCAGTGCTACTATCCACTAAAATACCTGTGGTAGTATCTACAAATAAATTAGTCGCCGAACCATCATCCAGCTCCACTTTCCACACAGGCAAGCGTTTATTGCGAAAATCATAATCGGGGCCAAAACGCCTGACGGATACAGGCTTTGATAACTGAGAAATATCCAAACCAGAAAAACGCAATGCCATTGCTGTAGCTAGTTGGGCATCAGTTAAACTTGCCCTGTCACCCTCAAAAGAAGCCGGCAAATACAGTCCCGTATATTCGCTAGGCTTTCCAGCAAAACGTTGTTCGCGATTAACCATGATTTGCTCAGCAGACTGCGCCACACTAGCACGCCAATACAGATTCAAATCAGGTCCACGAAGCAATGACAGACTATTAATACTCTTGTCTTCTAGGCTTTTTAAGCTCTGAGTATTGAGACTATCTGAATTAAGCGAATTAAACGGCTGATCAAGGCGAATTCCATAATTGGTTTCTACCAATGATGATTGCCATAAATGGTAAAAACCACTAGCCGACCAAGCGAGCAATGGAAACCATAAAATATAGCCCAGACGTCGATGATTGCGTCGCTTTCCATCGCGAATAAGCCGCGATTTTAACGAAAGGATAAGCATAAAGCCGACCACAGCAGTACCTGCTAAGCAAAGCATAAACAGACTCGCCAATATCAATCGTCCATATTCTAAAGAGTCCAACCACTTTAAGGTATGCAGATGCTGAAACAACCACTGCATGCGATGCTTAAATGGGTTTGAAAGACTGGCTAAAGCGCCAGTCTCAGTATACACAAAGGCCTGCATAGGCTGATCGCCGCCAAAGGTAACTTTATACACGGGTAACAGACGGTTTACTTTAGGATATTCATCAGAAAATGCTGAATAAAACTCCGTGGCCTCTATCAATGTTCTATCAAGTCCAGTGTAATAACTAGCTAACCACTGTGCCTGTTTGCGATCCTGATCTTTTAATTGTCTTTGACTATTGAGATCGTAATACGCTCTGGGTGACTGCTGATCCTGAGTTAACTGCAACAGTGGCCCATTGTCACTGGGCACTAATTTTATTATTCGAGCATCTGCTAAATTGGCTACCGATTTTATCAGTGGCACTAACTTGTCTAATGGCTCGCCATCCACCTGCATACTTGGTGGGTAAAATCGTTCTGCCTGAGGGCCAAACCAACTCATCAGTGGGTGAGTAATCGCACTTATTCCCCAGATAAACATGGCAATCGCACTGGTCCAAGCGATTTTTTTATGCCAGCGCATTAGATGACTTTTAAACATAAGCGTTTCCTAAGCATTAACTGATTAAAGCGCCCAGCGCAGACCTATAAACCAAGATCTGGCCATCCCAGGTCTATAACTAATATTGGGATTATTTACCTGATTAGAGGTATAGGTGGAATACAACTTATCGGTTAAATTAGCGCCACGAAGATAGGCATCAAACTGATCTAATAGCCTATAATTGAGCCTTAAATTAAGCAGATTATGGCCATCATAGGCTTGGGTATTGGTTTCGTCTGTATAGTATTCACCCACAGCATCCCACTCTAGCTCGGCATTAAACTCAGGCAGTATTTTAGGCCTGAAGGCCAGACGTATATTGGCCAATTTTTCTGGCGCCTTACCGACTTGGTTGCCGGCAAAATTAATCTGCTGATTACAGAAACAACTGCGCGAAAAAAACACATAGGTAAAATCTTTATAAGACTGGTCGGTGCGAGTAAGAGATAGTCCCAACTGCCATTCATCGCTGAGCCTATAGTCTAGCCCCAACTCAATACCGCGATGGACTGTTTCACCCGCATTGACTGTCAGCCGACTTGAATCCTGAATAACTGAGACAATATCGTCCTCAGTATTCATCTCGTAGAGGGCTAACTCATAGCCAAAATCATCGCCAAACTGCCCGCGCAAACCCACTTCGGCACTGACACTGCTCACTGGTTGTAACTCAGTGCTATTTTGCGAAGAACCTGGGCGAAATAATGCCCCTACTGTGGGTGCGCGAAAGGCATAACGGTAGTTGGCATAGGCTTGATGATCATTAGCATATTGGTAAACAGCACCAAATTTAGGACTGGTATTGCTGTAGTCTATGGACATACTCGCAGGACGGCGATAAGAAAAATCTGCGGGATCGGCCGGTAAAAAGTTTTCATAATCCACGCTAAACTCATCCTGACGTACACCCAAGTTTAACCGCCATTGGTCGTTTAGTTGCAATTCAGCCTGAATATAGGGGGATAGCGATCGCTGTTTAGCGTCAAAATGATAATTGAGCTCGCCACTGCGCGTATAATCTGTATAGATATTCACTTCTGTTTGGGTCACCTCAATCTTCTCTTCTCGATAAGTAGAGGGCGTAGAGTCAATATCCATGCCTACAATCAACTCTAGAGCATTATCCGCAAATCGCTGACGGTACTTTAATAATGCACCATAACTAGTAAATTCATAGTCGCGAATATTGGGGTCATAGGTCACCATCCAGCTGGGCATCATCAGCATTTGGTTATCGCGATAAAATGGCGTTAGGGTCAGTAATTGGTTGCCACTGATTTCATAAGCCAATTCAGCAGATAACCGCAATGCCTCCACTTCACGGAAACCAATATCATCATGGTAGAAATTTTTACGGGTATTTTTTTGGTAATCCTCAATCTCTAAACTCGACACACCAGACTGGTCAATTGTCGAATATGCGGTCATTATCTTTAACTGCATACGGTCATTAATTTGAGTATCTACTCGCCCAGTCAATGACTGCCGGTCATAGTCAGCTGCATCGCGAAAGCCATCACTCTGCGTGTGATTAAAATCCAATCTAGCCGCCAAATTATTATTGCCATTGGAGACGCTTAATAAACTGCGCTGCCAACCATCAGAACCCCGCTCGTGATTAACATCTACTTCAGACGTTACTGAGGGTGCTTTGCTGATAACATTGATAACTCCGCCAATTGCATCACTGCCATAGAGTGCTGAGGCAGGCCCTTTAATCACTTCCAAACGGCTACTTTGCGAAATGTTAATTTCGTATAAGCCATTATGATTAAAAAATCCCGTGGGTCTTGTGGGCAAACCATCCTCCAAAAAAAGATAGACCCCAGCGGTGGTAATTGGCTGACGAATTGATGCCATATGCCCCTCACCCCCCAAATTATTAATATGCACACCGGCGATACGATTTAATGCCTCGGCGGGATGTGATGGCGAAATGTTGCGCAAATCATCCTCAGACAGCACATCGATTGACTCGGTCATTTCATTGAGATTTCTAACTTCTCTGGTGGTGGTCACCACGATTTCTTGGATACTTTCTGGGTTGTTTAGATTTTCCGAAAAAGCAAAATTAGGGAAAAATATAGGTGATACTGCAACCGCAAAAATGATTGCAAAAGCACAGCGCTTTAAACACATAAATTAGGCTCGAGGCTAGAGGAATAAAGGCGCGAATTTTAAAGCCAAATAAGCCTTGTTGGAATGTGACAAATTGTCGCAGTTTAGCCTTCAAACTGTGTTGGTCTTTAGAGCTAAGGGATAAAAATTGAGGTGGGATATAAAACTATTTAGATAGGAAAAAATGATTTTTGAAAAGTCTTAGTCATCTATTGTCCTGTCTATTTATTTAAAGCCTATTTTGGAATATTTGCCAAGGCGAAAATCTAGTTTTTAATATAGAAAGTATTTCGCAACAGCTAGAGGAACTACTAAAAACGCTAAAACACTAAAACGCTATCTCGACACTTTTTACCGCTTAACATATCTTTAAATAAGTCTAACTGACTATTCTCTAGGCCACGACTTGTCCACCAAATCGCATGCTCATCAACACCTCGCTGAATATCAATAGCCAGTCCCCACATCGGCGCTATCTGGTTCGGAATCATTGAGTAACGAACATCTGTGACAAGATTTTTTTCTTCATCGAAGCCCAAATAGTCCTGCGAAAACCAACGAAATCTTTCAATATCCTTTCTTTGCTGGCTGTCTTGTTTAAGATCGGGTAGATGACGTTGGTAGTCAAATACCCTAACGCTTTCACCCAAACACCAGGTTGAAGATTGAACGGTTCGAATAGCATCAACATAATACTTTTCTTCATGCTGATATATAGACTTCCACAAAATCAGATTTCCAAATGATGGCTTAAGTGTCAAACGCTCTGGATTGTGCCCTCTTGAAAGAGCAAGCTCGTTCGCAGCTGATAAAGCCCTTTCATACTGCACAAAACCTAAAGATAGATAAAAAGCGACCCATGCAATTGCAAAATAACTAAAAAGGCGTTTTCTTTTTTTTATTGCAATTCCTACAAGGATTAAGATAGGAACCGTAAACAGCGGATCAACAATGGATATATTATTCCAAGTAATGCGTTCGTTAGAAAAAGGCCAGAAAAGCAGCGTGCCATAAGAAGTACATGCATCTAAAAATCCATGGGTTGCATAACCCAAAAAACTTGCCAAATAAACAGTCTTTAGACTTATGGATTTTCTAAACAAAGGATAAAGCAAAAAAGTAACAATCAAAGCGCCGAAGGGAATAAAAAACAGCGAGTGAGTAAACTGCCTGTGGTACTCAAGGGATAACATTGGATCCGTTGATGATCGAATCAACACATCTAAATCAGGCGCCAATCCTGCAAGAAAACCAATCACACTGATACTGAGGATATTTTTCTTGTTAGCCGTGGACTGAGCAAAGGCTACGCCGACTGTAGCTTGAGATATTGGATCCATATTAATTTAGGTAAATATTACTCCCACTCGATAGTCTGTTTCATTACATATCAACAACTTATACGGTATTTAGTAAATTATTAGAATATAAACTGCTATCTATTAAAAAAACTTAAGTTAACGCCAATACTAATTTAAGCTTAGTTTTTAGCTATGTTAGTCATCCAAACACAACAATAATATATTTACCTCAAAGTCAGTTGTAGATCGATGAAATTACCCTGACTTGTCATCTTAATACGATGTTTTTTAAGGTTTATTCACTATGGCAAACCACAACCAACTTATTGCCTGTGGGGTCGCGAACATAGGCGGCAAAAAAATGGGGATGAACATCCCGTAACCCGGGTTCGCCCTCATCGTGACCGCCATTTTCAAGCGCTAGCTGGTGAAATTTAACCACCTGCTCTTTGGTTTGAGCAAGTAGGGCAATATTGACCCCATTACCCGATGTCGCCGGCTCGCCATTATAAGTATTACTAATAAACAAACAATTTACTCCGCTACCTATGTCCTCTTCAGCGCCATAGCCAGCGTAGGTATCGCCATTATCTTGCCTAGAAACACCCAGTACGGGCATAACCTGATCATAAAAGGCGATAGATTCGGCAAGATTATTAGTACCCAAGCATATATGGCTAAACATATTTATTCCCACTCAATGACATCATGATTGTAAACCATTGATTATATTGATATTTTTAAAAGTGTGAAACGAGTGTGAAAGTAGCACCTTTGAATTCACCCGACGAAACAATCAAAACCATTTAAAAACTCACCGATAGTTTCACACTGTGTAACTAAAGAATATCATAATCTTCTGTATAGGTAATTCGTTATAAAACATCAAGATTTATACTTCTCATTCTGGGGCTATTATTTTTATTGCACATGGCGCCACAAGCATTTAATATACCCCCTATGGGTATACGATTTTTAACTTTTTGTTTGCTTGCCATACTTTCAATCAGCGTTGATAGCAGACCTGTATCCTATCCCGGCGGATTCACCTTGATGACCAAAGCAGATAATTTCCAAAATTCTGTTTACATGCATTACTCGCCCACCTACAAATACGCAATTGGCATAGAAAGAAAAAAAGATAAGCGTATTGAAGATCAATACTCGCTACTACGATTTACCTATCTTGTTAATCGAAAAAACACCCAGAACTCTCAAAGAAATTTATACTTTCAGTCAGGCTTTAGTCTCGACTCAAATGACAACTTGTTTTATGGGATTCATGGTGACTGGGAAACTAGAAGATACTTTATAGGATTTGACTTTAAAAAAGTTGAGCCCCCAAACCAAGATTATTTTGAACAGAAATATCAGATAGGGTTTGCACCCTATCTAGGTGAATATGGTGATCTTCACACCTGGATAATGTTAAAGGCTACAAAAAATTCAATTACTGACACAACATCAACTTACCCATGCCTAAAATTTTTCAAAGGAGACAATCTTTTGGAGTTGGGTTACAACGGAAAATCAAATTGGGATTTTCATTTTATGCGAAGGTTTTAAGGAGGTTTTATGAAAAATATTTTTTTTATCACATTTGCAATTTCATCATTCTCACTGGCAGATAGCATGATGCATCATTTTCATGAGGATGCGCATAATTCACAACAACACAATACTGAAATCTTTGTTGACGGAAATAACTTTGGTGTTGATCAAAAGAGATTTAGCAATTTTGTAAAAAATCATAGCGGCGCCAAAGTAGCGGTTATTAGCGTTCAGGGTATGGTTTGTGATTTCTGTGCTCGAGGAATCGAAAAAACCTTTAAAAAGGATGAGAATGTTATCAGCGTAGATGTTGACCTAAATAAAGGCAAGGTTTTGATCGCTTACAAACAGGAAAGTGAAATAAGCTATGATGATATAAAAGAAAAAATAACTGCCAATGGTCAAAATGCAACAAAAATGGAAGTTTTAGATCTTTAAGGCATCGATATGAAAGTTAAGTCATCTAACTTTATTTCCTTATTTTTATCATCATCAACATTAATTTGTTGCGCCATGCCTGCACTTTTTGTCTTGCTTGGCGCAGGAGCATCATTCGCAAGCCTAGTGAGTTTCTTTCCTTTTCTAACTGTCCTTTCTCAACATAAAATTGCTATTACTTGCTTTGCAGCAATTATGCTTCTGATAGCAGGGTTTGCGAATTATAGATCACAGTATGCGCCTTGCCCAACAGACCCAGAATTGGCAAAACTTTGTATGCAAACAAGAAAACGGTCAAAGTTCATATTTTTTCTTTCTTTAGCAATTTTTTCCTTTTCAACAATATTCACATATTTAGTCCCGAGGTTTTTATGAGTCATCCATGTCACAAAGAACAACTAGCAGGAATTAATAGAATAGAGGGGCAAATTCGAGGAGTTGGGAAGATGATCGAAGAAGGAAAGTATTGCATTGATATTCTTAATCAATTGAAAGCTGCTAGAAGTGCAATAGCTACAATTGAGGGGAAAATTTTAAAAACACATCTAAAAAACTGTGTGAAAGATACTCTAAATAGTGACTTAGATTTTGAAGAAAAAGTCGAAGAACTTCTAAAGACGCTAAAACGCTAGAATAGCTACATTTTGGTTGTGACTTATGATTTTCAATAGACACGAGTTTGTGAAACAAACTGTGAAAGTAGAATTTAAAAACTCAATAAAAACAACAGGTTACAAAAGTGTGAAACAGCTGGTTGATTTATAACCTATTGATTTTAAACGGATTTTTTTACTCTGGTCACTCCCACTCAATCGTCGCCGGCGGCTTACTAGACACATCATAGGTGACACGGGAAACATCAGCGATTTCATTGATAATGCGATTGGAGACCTTTTCCAATAACTCATAGGGAAGATGCGCCCAACGAGCGGTCATAAAGTCGATTGTCTCCACGGCGCGCAATGCAATCACCCACTCATAGCGGCGACCATCACCCACTACACCCACAGATTTAACCGGTAGAAATACCGCGAAAGCCTGACTGGTTTTATGATACCAACCACTGTTGTGAAGCTCTTCGATAAAAATCGCATCGGCTTCACGCAGAATATCGGCATACTCTTTTTTAACTTCACCCAGAATACGCACCCCTAAACCCGGACCGGGGAATGGGTGGCGATAGACCATATCGTAGGGTAGACCTAACTCAAGGCCTATCTTTCTTACTTCGTCTTTAAATAATTCACGCAGTGGCTCTACCAGTTCTAACGCCATATCATCGGGAAGCCCGCCTACATTATGGTGAGATTTAATCACATGGGCTTTACCAGTTTTTGAAGCGGCTGATTCGATCACATCAGGGTAGATAGTTCCCTGCGCTAGGAATTTTACGTTATCTATTTTTTGTGATTCGGCATCAAATACATCGATGAAGGTATTGCCAATCACTTTACGTTTTTTCTCGGGGTCACTAACCCCTTTGAGACCATCGAGAAATTGGTCTTGAGCGTTGGCACGAATGACCTTAACACCCATATTTTCGGCGAACATCTCCATTACCATATCGCCTTCATTTTTGCGCAGTAGACCATTATCGACAAACACGCAGGTTAGCTGCTTACCAATGGCTTTATGCAATAACGCCGCTACTACGGATGAATCTACACCACCTGATAGGCCAAGTAACACGTGGCTATCACCTACTTGTTGGCGAACGCGAGCAATTTGGTCTTCGATAATTGCCGCTGCAGTCCATAGACCATCGCATTGGCAGATATTTTTTACAAAATGCTGAAAAATTGCTTCTCCCTGAGGGGTATGGGTTACCTCAGGGTGGAATTGAATGGCATAGAAATTTCTTGAAGCATCAAACATACCGGCGATAGGGCATGATGGCGTAGAAGCCATAACCTGAAAGCCCTCTGGGATGGCAGTAACCTTATCACCATGACTCATCCAGACATCTAGAAGCGCGTCACCCTGATAATTGGTTTTATCTTTGGCATCGGCTAACAGGTCGCAGGTATTTTCGACTTTGATTTGCGCGTAACCAAATTCGCGCACATCAGAGCTTTCAACTTTACCACCTAATTGGCTAGCCATGGTTTGCATGCCGTAGCAAATTCCTAGAACAGGCAAGCCCATCGTAAATACACAGTCGGGGGCGCTAGGTGCGGTTGCACCTTCAGTAACTGATTCAGGTCCACCAGAAAGAATAATCCCATTAGGATTAAATTGTTCAATATCTTGCTCTGAAATATCCCAAGGACGAATCTCTGAAAATACACCAATCTCCCTTACACGCCTTGCAATAAGCTGGGTGTACTGGGAACCAAAATCGAGAATCAGAATTCTTTGCGACTGTAAATCAGACATTTGCTTACCTTAAACAAAGAGGCTGCACCTGTGCGCAGCCTCTGATTATATTTTCTTCTACCCTGCTGGAATTAGCGTCCGCCCGCTGGATAGTTGGGTGCTTCTTTAGTGATCTGTACATCATGCACATGACTTTCATTAGTACCTGCTGAAGTAACACGAACAAACTTTGGTACCGTGCGCATCTGCTCAATAGTACTACAACCCGTGTAACCCATTGAAGAACGTAACCCACCCAGCATTTGGTGAATAATTGCAGAAACAGGTCCTTTGTAAGGAACTCGACCTTCAATACCTTCGGGTACTAGTTTTTCAGCACCAGCACTGGCATCTTGGAAGTAGCGATCACTGGAACCCTGTCGCTGTGACATAGCACCTAATGAACCCATACCGCGATAAGACTTGTAGGAGCGACCCTGATAGATTTCAATTTCACCCGGTGCTTCTTCCGTACCCGCCAACATGGAGCCCATCATCACTGAACTTGCACCAGCTACAATAGCTTTTGAAATATCACCCGAGTAACGAACACCACCATCGGCAATTACTGGCACACCAGAGCCCTTTATCGCTTCAGCAGCACTGGCAATGGCGGTTACCTGTGGTACACCAATACCCGTAACAATACGAGTAGTACAGATCGAGCCGGGGCCAATACCGACCTTAACTCCATCAGCCCCCGCATCTACTAATGCTTTAGCCGCTTCACCAGTGGCTATATTGCCGCCGATTACCTGAACCTCTGGATAATTCTTTTTAATCCACTTAACGCGGTTAATCACGTTTTTTGAATGGCCATGGGCTGTATCTACTACAAGTACATCAACACCCGCATTAACCAAGGCTTCAACGCGTGCATCTGTATCTTCGCCTACACCAACAGAGGCACCGACGCGTAATCGACCTTGTTCATCTTTACAGGCATTAGGGTGCTGTTCGGCTTTATTGATATCAGTCACAGTAATCAAGCCCTTAAGCTCGAAGTTATCATTTACCACCATGACTTTTTCAATACGATGCTTGTGTAAAAGTGCGCGAACTGAATCTGGGTCAATACCTTCTTTCACCGTCACCAAACGCTCTTTTGGCGTCATAACCGAAGTAACTGATGCATCCATATCTTCAACAAAACGTACGTCACGACGAGTCACAATACCCACTAAGTTGCCATTATCAAGAATAGGAACACCGGAAATATTATTGGCAACGGTAAGATCATGAAGTTGCTGCAAGGTAGCAGAAGCGTCAATAGTAAACGGATCTTTTACCACGCCACTTTCGTATTTTTTAACTGCCCAAACCTGTTTGGCCTGCTGTTCAATACTCATGCTTTTATGAATGATGCCGACACCGCCTTCAGCCGCTATAGCGATGGCAAGACGAGATTCTGTCACAGTATCCATAGCTGCAGATACCAGTGGGATATTCATACTGATATCACGAGTCAATTTAGATTTTAGATCAACATCCTTAGCTGTCACCTCGGAGTAACCGGGCACCAGTAGAACATCATCAAAGGTTAGTGCTTCATGAGCGATGCGTAACATAGGGACGCTTACCTCAGCTAGTTTTAAAAGTAAGCAGTGCATTATACATCGCTCTGCCCTGAGTAAACAACTACTATCTAAAGACTTTAGCAATAAGGCTAGTGACTTTCACAGTCATCTATACCTACAATAGCAGCATGAATGACTTAAACAGCGAACGACAAATTTTTACCATTAGCGAACTTAATCGCAGAGTTCGTCAGCTTTTGGAAATAAATATACCTATGCTGTGGGTGGAGGGTGAAGTTTCAAATTTTGCCTGCCCCGCCTCTGGACACTGGTATCTGAGTCTTAAGGACAAAAATGCGCAAGTGCGCTGTGCTATGTTTAAAAATGCTAATCAACGGGTTAAATTTCGCCCACAAAATGGCATGCAGGTATTAGTGCGCTGCAAGCCTGGACTCTATGAGGATCGCGGTGAATATCAGTTAATTATTGAGCATATGGAAGAGGCGGGTTTTGGTGCTCTTCAGCGTCAATTTGAGCAATTAAAGGCAAAACTTGCAGATGAGGGTCTATTTGATGCTGATAAAAAACGCTCTATTCCAAGCTCTATAGGACATATTGGTGTTATCACCTCCAACACAGGCGCCGCTATAAAGGATATTTTATCGGTACTAGAGCGACGTTTTCCAGCTATCAAGGTAAGCCTGTTCCCCACCGCTGTGCAAGGTGAAGAGGCAACTGAACAGATTGTTAATGCATTGGCTGATGCAAATAGCTGTAATCAGCTTGATGCACTAATTGTAGGTCGCGGTGGTGGTTCACTAGAAGACCTATGGTCATTTAACACCGAGCCTGTTGCACGTGCCATTGCTAATAGTCGCCTGCCTGTCATTAGTGCTGTGGGCCATGAAATTGATTTTACCATTGCTGACTTTGTGGCCGATTTGCGCGCACCTACGCCATCAGCAGCGGCTGAATTAGTCAGCCCAGATGGGCAACAGATGCTTAATCAATTAACTCGCTATCAAACATTATTAGCTGATATTCAGCGGCGAATCTTAGGCGGTTACCAACAACAGCTAGATCATCTGCAAAAACGCTTGCAACATCCTGGCTCTAAGTTACAGCAGCAAGCCCAGCATCTAGATCATTTAGATATTCGCTTGCGTCGCGCTATAACGTCTACACTAGATAGCTATAAAGTCCAAAGCAACCAACTAAATGATCAACTATTTCGCCAAAACCCAAAAGATCAACTTAAAGAAAAACAACAAAAATTATCTACTGCCGTTAAGCAATTAGGTAAGGCTGTCAGCCAAAGACAAGAAAGACTTCAACTTAAGCTTACTCAATCTATGCATCTTTTAGATACAGTTAGCCCGCTAAAAACCTTAGGGCGAGGTTATGCTGTTATTCGCAACTCAAATGGAGAGATTATCAATTCGGTTGATCGAGTCAATGTGGACGACCAACTCACTGGCCAGCTAACAGACGGTGAATTGTTATTAGCTGTGGCTGATAAAAACAATGAAACCTTAGGGTAATTATTTTTTCTCGTTACGCTTGCTGTATTTAGTGATTTTCTTGCTGCGCTGAGCAGGTTTTGCCCCAGATTTAACCCCCTTATTTTTATAAGGGTTATTACTGGCGCGATACTCCACTCGAATGGGTGTTCCATGCAAACCTAACTGACGACGGAAGACCTTTTCCAAGTATCTGGTGTACTGGGCGGGAACTGAATCTGTCTGGTTGCCATGAATAATAATCACTGGGGGATTTCTGCCTCCAGCATGGGCATAACGTAGCTTGATACGACGATTATGCACCATGGGTGGCTGATGATCTTGAACCGCACCCTCAAGTATTTTGGTTAGTCTGGTAGTACCAAGAGCGTCAGTAGCAGCGCGGTAGGCATCGTTAATAGATTTATAAAGGTGCCCAACACCTGTGCCATGCAGAGCTGAAATAAAGTGCACGTCAGCAAATTCGGCGAACCGCAATCGACGCTTAATCTCGACTTTAATATGCTCACGCTTATCGGCATCTAGACCATCCCATTTATTAATCGCCACAACTAAACCGCGACCGGCGTCTATTACTGAACCCATAAGGTGCAAATCTTGCTCGACAAGACCCTCTTGAGCATCAATTAATAAAACCACTACATTGGCATCATCAATGGCCTGCAATGTTTTCACAATAGAGAACTTTTCGATGGCTAATTTAATGTTCTTTCGCTTTCGAATACCCGCAGTATCGATTAGGGTATATTTTTTATCATCGCGCTCATAGTCGATATAGACTGAGTCTCGGGTGGTTCCCGGCATATCGTAAACCACTACGCGATCTTCTCCCAGAAGGCGATTAACTAAGGTTGATTTACCCACATTGGGACGTCCAACAACCCCGATTTTAATACTATCGCTGTCGGTTTCCTCAGGCTCAACAGGTGGGAAAGGCTCTAATAGCTCTTCCATCATAGATTTGACACCGCGCCCATGAGTGGCGGTAGTAGGAAACATGCCAGAAAAACCTAACTGGTAAAAATCAGCTAAGGCTTCAGCGGGGTCAACACCATCAATTTTATTGGCTACTAAATAGACCTTGCGATTTTTTTGGCGCAATTTTTCAGCAATAGTGTAATCCGCCGACAAAATACCCGATTTACAATCAACCACAAACAACACAATATCGGCTTCATCCATAGCGAGAAGGGACTGCTCTGCCATACCTGCATCTATGCCCTGCTCTTCACCACTAATACCGCCTGTGTCTATGACCATAAAGCGACGTTCAAACATTTCGCCTTCACCGTACTTGCGGTCGCGAGTTAGACCAGAATAGTTGGCCACCAGAGCGTCTCGACTTCGAGTGAGTCGATTAAAAATCGTGGACTTTCCCACATTGGGGCGTCCGACAAGAGCTATTACTGGAATCATAAATAAAAAAAGCCGCACTGTTGATGTGCGGCATTTTACTGCATTGGGGGATAATTATCCCTATTGAATTTTAAATGCGCTTACCAAACCATTATTGGCCTGAACGAGAAGCGTATCACCAGCCACTAAAAGCGGTGCGCTTACACCATTGCCGCCAATATTTACTCGACCAACAAACACACCTGTATCTGTATCTAGAATATGTAAATAACCTTCTGCATCCGCTACTACTAGACTGCCAGAAAAGACTGCCGGACCGGTCAAACCACGATATTGAAGCTGGTCATTTTTCCATACTTCTTGACCGTTACCCGACTTGAAGCCTCTCACTAGATTATTTTTTGCCTCAGTGACAAATAATTTACCTTCACTGTAGGCAGGACTATAGTGAGACGAGCTATCTTGAAACCATAAATTTTTGCCCGTACCTCGAGTAAAAGCCCCTATGCGACCCTGATAACTGACAGAATAGATAATATCGCCAACAATAATGGGTTGACCATCAACATCAACCATTCGCTCAAGTTCAGTACGCCCTTTTGGAAGTGCCAATCGGGCTTCCCACAATAAAGCACCATTTTGAGCATTGAATGCGACTAATTTTCCATTATCGAATGCAGCAATCACCCTATTGTTTAAAATAATGGATGAGCTATTGCCGCGAACACTTAAAATAGGTGCGCCAGCATCATGTTGCCATAATTCTTTGCCAGTATTAGCGTCAAAAGCATAGAGTCGATTATCAATACTTTGGGCAACAACTATATCTTCGCTGACAGAGGGACTTGAAATAACTTCTGAGCTAACAATCGATGACCATATAACTGAACCATCCCGTGCGCTAAGTGCATAAACCTGCCCTTCAATAGTGCCTAAAACAAGTTTTTGAGCACCGTAAGCAACACCCCCAGAAACAGGTAAATCCAGCTCGACAGACCAATGCTTGCGACCATCTTCTATATCCAAAGCGACTACCGAACCACTGTGGTCAGCGATAAAAAGGGATTTATCGCTAACAGCCATTTGTAAATTGGCCCAATAATTGTTGTTGGACGAAGCGGCTTTGGCTGTCCAAATAAGGGTAGGCTCAAGCTGCTGATCAATCAATTCTAATTTGGTAGGCTTTATTTCATCATCTGCACTAAAAATACTACAACCAGATACTAAAACTACAGTAATTACTACGGCAAATAACGCGCAAGTCTTCATTAAGACTCGCCCTGTATCTCTGCTTCTTCAGTATTCGGCTTAGCTTGACTTAACTTAAGTCGAAGTATCGACATCTGTCTTGTATTTCCCGTATCTTCCGCATCAATTGCCGCTTGATATGCTATATACGCTGCTTCGTAATGACCCAATATTATATGGAAATCACCCTTGGCTTCTTCGTAAGCTGAGGTCATATTTTCTGCCTCTTTAGCCTCAACCAAAGCAAGTGCTTTGTTTGCATTACCTTTTGCGGCCTCAACACGAGCCAAACGCAGCGTAGCTAATAATTCTAGATCATCTGCAGGCTTGTTATTTAGCACCCACTGCAACTCATCGGCTGCCTGATCCAAATCATCTGCATCAACAGCAAGTTTAGCCTTAAGCAATGCCGAAAGATGTGCGTAACCGGTATTACTAAAGTCTTCTTTTAGTTGATTGGCTGATGCGATGATTTCCTGCTTTTTTTCATCACTCAATGGTTGCTCAGCGTCGGCTTTAATCGCATCAATCATCGATGAATAAATCGCTGATCCTTGCTCTGAGTGCGCCTGCTGAGAACCTTGCCAACCTTGCCAACCAAGTGTTCCACCAATAGCAATAACTGCTGCCGCAACAAGCTTTAGGCCGTTATCTACCCACCATTGTTTAAATGCTTCTATTTGTTCTTCTTCGGATAAGTGATCTGCCACAATAGTTCCTTAATTTTCATAATTTATTGTTAAAAATTCAACCAAGCTCGCTTGATTAACTGTTTCTTGGGGTCGCTCCTGTCGCAAGAACTTAACTTGCGCGGTGTTAGATGATAATTCATCTTCACCCAAAATAATCGCAATAGCAGCCCCACTCTTATCTGCTTTTTTAATTTGCGATTTAAAACTACCGCCTCCGCAATGAGTTTCTAGGCGAATATTCGGTAATCCACTGCGAAGCTGTTCCGCTAACTGCATCCCTTGACCGGCTTCATCCCCCACGGCCACAAGATAAAGATCAATATGCTGGGCGACACTATCGGGCACTACGCCCATGCCGTCAAGCAACATTACTAGCCGCTCAATACCCATTGCCAAACCTACTGCAGGACAAGGCTTGCCACCTAGGGTTTCAACAAGGCTATCATAGCGGCCTCCAGCACAAACGGTACCCTGAGCACCTAATTCAGTAGTGACCCATTCAAAGACTGTCTGTGAATAATAGTCTAATCCTCTCACGAGCTTTGGATTAATTATATAGCTCACAGATGCAGCATCGAGCATGGTGCATATTTGCGCAAAGTGCTGTTTGGACTCAGCACCTAAGAAGTCATTTAGTAACGGCGCATCTTTCAATAGCGCCTGTGTGTCTGGATTTTTACTATCAAGGATTCGCAAAGGGTTAGTGGTTAGTCGATGTTGACTATCCTCATCTAAATCATCATGAAAATTATTTAGATAGGTAACTAAAGCCTCTCGGTAAGCTACACGCTCTTCAGCGGTACCCAATGAATTAATCTGCAATTCTAAGGCGCTATTAATCTTTAACTCACGCCATAAACGTGCCGTTAATAGAAGCAATTCTGCATCAATATCAGGACCAGTTAAACCAAAGGCTTCGATACCAATCTGATGAAATTGGCGCAATCGACCTTTTTGTGGCCGCTCATGACGAAACATAGGGCCTTTATACCATAGTCGCTGTGTTTGATTATGTAATAACCCATTTTGAGTACAGGCGCGAACACAACCAGCGGTGCCCTCAGGACGTAAACTTAAGCTATCACCATTGCGATCATCGAAGCTATACATCTCTTTTTCGACAATATCGGTGACTTCACCGACAGCGCGCTTAAATAGGTCAGTTTTTTCTAATATAGGGAAGCGAATTTCTCGATAACCATAGCTTGCCACTAAACGAGCAAGCGTACCCTCGACATATTGCCAAGTAGCAGAGTCTTCGGGAAGTAAGTCATTCATTCCTCGTATCGACTGGATTTTCATCTGTAGATCCCCAAAGCGCGTTCCTTTAGTCAACTCTTAGCTATTATATCTTGTTGCTCAGTCTCTAGCTGAGCCTTTTTAATCTCAGCCTTAGCGCGAATTTCTTTTTCTAGTTGATCAACTAGATTTCCCTGTTCCAACTTATGATCTGGCTTACCATCTAGATAAACCAGATTATCTGGTGTCCCACCGGTTAAACCAAAGTCAGATTCTTTTGCTTCACCTGGGCCATTTACTATACAACCAATTATAGATACATCCATAGGCACAGTAATATCTTCAAGCCTATTTTCTAATTCGTTCACTGTTTTGATCACATCAAAATTTTGACGTGAACAGCTGGGGCAGGCAATAAAGTTGATGCCCTTGCTGCGCAATCTTAGACTGCGAAGCATATCCCAGGCTACACGAGCTTCCTCGGCCGGATCAGCTGCCAATGAAATACGCACCGTATCGCCAATACCATCCATTAACAAAGCGCCTAGCCCAATCGCTGACTTCACAGTACCGGAACGTAATCCACCAGCTTCGGTTATACCTAAGTGCAGCGGCTGTTCGATGCGCTTAGCTAGGTCGCGATAGGCATCAACCGCCATAAATACATCAGACGCTTTAACGCTCACTTTAAAATCGTAAAAATTATGCTTGTCTAATAAGTCCACATTGCGCATTGCCGATTCAACCAATGCTTCAGCAGTAGGTTCATTGTATTTTCTTAATAACTCTTTACCTAATGAGCCCGCATTAACCCCAATTCTAATAGGAATATTTTTATCTTTAGCCTTAGCAATAACCTCTCGAAGACGATCTTCGCGAGTGATATTACCAGGATTAATTCTTAAGCAGTCTACGCCTAAATCAGCCACACGAAGCGCAATATTGTGATCAAAATGAATGTCGGCTACTAGAGGAATATTGACTTGCTTGCGAATTTGACCAAAGGCTTCCGCCTCTTCAAGTGAGGGTACGGAAACGCGGACAATATCGGCACCCGCCTGTTGAATACACTCAATCTGCGCTACGGTTGCAGCAACATCAGCGGTACTAGTATTGGTCATACTTTGCACGGAAATAGGCGCATCCCCACCCACAGGTACATCACCGACCATAATTTGTCGAGATTTGCGTCTTACTATGGGGTTTCCGCTAAACACAGTATTTAATCTCTTGGCTTCTCTGTCTTTTTGATATCTTGCTATCGAATAATTAGTCTAGCAGCTTAATGGGAACTTCTTCAGCCGCCAGTTTATTCTTGTAGCGTTGTTGGCGTTTGGTGCGGTCATTAACCTCACCCGCAAGTTGGCCACAGGCCGCGGCGATATCGTCACCGCGCGTCGTGCGCACTGTCACAGTGTACCCTTCCCCCTGAAGAATGTCCCGAAAACGATTAAGTGCTGTATTGGTCACTCGCTTATAATCAGATCCCGGAAATGGGTTAAACGGAATAAGGTTGATCTTACAGGGCAGATCTTGCAATAAGATTGCTAATTCTCGAGCATGAACTGATCGATCATTCACCTGATCCATCAAGGTATATTCAACCGTTGCTTTGCGTCGGTTATCAGGCATTTTTTCAATATAGTTCTTGGCGCTTTGTACAAATTCAGTCACACTGTATTTGCGATTAATTGGCACTAACTCATTGCGTAATTCATCATTGGGGGCATGCAATGAAATAGCCAGAGACACATCCGTTACTTCCGCTAACTGATCCAATGCAGGGACAACACCAGCGGTACTCAATGTGACCCGACGCTTTGACAAACCATAGGCATTGTCTTCCATCATCAGGTTCATGGCATCCACCACATTATCAAAATTCATTAGCGGCTCGCCCATACCCATCATCACCACATTGGTAACTCGACGAGGCGACTTGGTGCCAAACTGGTCAAATGATTCGGCGGCAATCCACAACTGGCCAATAATTTCAGCTGTACTTAAGTCGCGATTAAATCCCTGTTTGCCCGTAGCGCAAAAACTGCAATCCAAGGCACAGCCAATTTGTGATGAAACGCACAATGTTCCTCGATCTTTTTCAGGGATATAAACCATTTCAATGCAGCTACCGCCTTCGACTTTAATCAGCCACTTGCGGGTACCGTCACTGGAATCTTGACAGCTAACCACTTCTGGCAGACAAATTTCTGCAGACTCATGAAGCTTCTCACGCAAGGATTTGGACAGATTAGTCATCTGATCAAAATCTCTTTCACCCATCTGATGAATCCACTTCACCATTTGGGTAGCACGAAAACGTTTCTCTCCCAACTGCTCGAAGAAATCGCCTAGCTTGGAAACAGAAAGCCCCAACAGGTTAGTTTTAACCGGCTGGGGCGTATACTGCTCTGCTGTATTTAATGCACTATCAGGCATTAGTTTTCTCGCATTAATTAACGAGCACAGATCTCGTTATCATCGAAGAAGTAAGCAACTTCGCGCGCTGCTGATGTTTCAGAATCTGAACCATGAACCGCATTAGCATCAATTGAAGTCGCAAAGTCAGCACGGATCGTGCCCGCCGCCGCTTCTTGTGGATTAGTCGCTCCCATTAGGTCGCGGTTCTTTAATATCGCGCCTTCACCCTCTAAAACCTGAACCGAAACAGGACCGGAGGTCATAAAAGCAACCAAATCTTTAAAGAATGGACGTTCGCTGTGCTCAGCATAAAAACCTTCAGCTTGGGCTTGAGAAAGCTGTTGCATTTTAAGCGCAACAACCTGTAGGCCAGCAGCTTCAAAACGGCTAAGAATTTGACCCACTGCATTTTTTGCTACAGCATCAGGTTTGATAATAGATAGAGTTCGTTCAACGGCCATAAAAATTTCTCCAAATCGGGCTTAAAATTGGTATAAATTAAGTGCCTTTCGGCTCGGGTGCGGATTTTACCTATTGCGGTAGCGGGTAACAATGCTTTTATGCAGCAAAATCAAATTCATCGGCGTTATTAAGGTGAATTAATCTAACTCTTCAATCCATGCCATTTGGATGGCTTCAAGAATTTTTTCACCACAACGGTCAGGATCATCTGAAAAATCCTCAATGCTTAGCACTAAATTCCGCAAATCCACAAAATTAATATACTTTGGGTCTATATCTTGATGATTGTCTGCCAACTCAATGGCAATATCATTTATATCGGTCCATTTAATCATAACTACTCCTATTAATGTCTTTCAGACACCATATTGATAGTGTACTTAGGAATTTCAACCACTAAGTCTTCGTCTTCGACGATAGCCTGACAACTCAGTCTCGAATCTGGATCTAAGCCCCAAGCCTTATCTAAGAAATCATCTTCCAGCTCATCGGCTTCAGCCACAGAATCCAAGCCCTCCCTAATATGCACATGGCAAGTGGTACAGGCACAGGACATCTCGCAGGCATGCTCAATATCTAGGCCGTTTTTAAGCGCGGCCTCACAGATACTTTGACCTTTTTCTGCCTCAACAACTGCACCCTCTGGGCAAATTTCATGATGAGGTAAAAATACTATTTTTGGCATAAAAGCTCCTGAGCTTATTTATCTAAGGCTTCATCAAGGCTTAGCCCTGCAAGCGCTTGCTTGATACTGGCGTCCATTCGTCTTGCAGCAAAATCTTCACTGGACTTACCGACACTTTCTATTTGATTGGCAAGCTGTCGATGATCATCACAGCTATCGCGTAATGCCTGCAATTCATCTAGGACAACTTGAAGACATTTTAACTCAGTTGCATCTAGAAGGGACTCGCCATCTATTTCAATTGCTGCGCGGAGATCCTCCAACATTCGATCGGCTTCAACCTGCTGCTCCCTTAAGGCGCGCAGGCGCATATCATCGCGCGCATGACTAAAGGAATCCTTTAGCATTTGAGTAATTTCATTATCAGTTAAGCCATAGGATGGCTTAACCTCAATACTAGATTCAACACCACTACTGAGTTCGCGTGCTGACACATTGAGTAGACCATCCGCATCCACCTGATAACTCACCTGAATCTTAGCACTGCCAGCTACCATCGGTGGTATGCCACGCAATTCAAAGCGCGCCAATGATCTACAATCTGCTACTAACTCTCGATCGCCCTGAACCACATGAATACTCATTGCGGTTTGACCATCTTTAAAAGTGGTAAATTCTTGCGCCTTAGCCACGGGTATTGTGGTATTTCTATGGATAATTTTTTCCGTCAGTCCTCCCATGGTTTCAATACCTAGTGACAGGGGAATAACGTCAAGCAATAACATATCAGCACTCGAGTTATTGCCCACTAAAATATCTGCTTGCTTGGCCGCACCCATGGCCACTACCAAATCTGGATCAATGGTACATTTTGGTTGAAGACCAAATAACTCACTGACCTTTTCACCCACTCGGGGCATTCTCGTCGAGCCCCCCACCAAAACAACTTCATCAATCTCATTCTTTTTAAGTCCTGCATCGCGAATAGCTCGCTTACAGGCGCCTAGGGTTTGATCAATTAGACTATCCACTAAGTCATGCAACTTGTCTTTGGTGAGCTCTAATGTTGTATTCAAGATATCCAGCTGTACGCGATCGCTTTCAGTGAGCTCTTCTTTGGCAGATTTTGCAGCTTCGAGTAAAACGCGTTGTTTTACAGGGTCAAGATCTTCAGTCATATTCAGCTCGGAACATAGCCAGTTTGCAATGGCATAATCGAGATCATCACCGCCCAAAGCTGAATCACCCCCAGTGGCCATTACTTCAAAGACGCCTTTTGAAAGCCTTAGGATACTAATATCAAATGTACCGCCACCCAGATCATAAACGGCAATTAAACGCTGAGCGTTTGCATCTTCAGCCTCTTCCGCATCCAATCCATAAGCAATGGCTGCCGCGGTTGGCTCATTAAGTAATCGCAATACTTTAATTCCCGCTAGGGTTGCGGCATCTTTGGTCGCTTGTCGCTGTGCATCATCAAAGTAGGCTGGTACAGTAATAACCGCGCCATCAAGCATGCCACCTAAGGCAAGCTCAGCTCGTTCGGAAAGCTTTCGCAGTATTTCCGATGACACTTGAATTGGACTAACCGCACCATTAACCGTCTTAATTTTAGGCATGCCACCATTATTTGATATAAACTCATAAGGCAACCTATCACCGAGGGTCTTTATATCTTCTACACCCCTACCAAGAAGGCGCTTTATTGAAGAAAGAGTATTTAGGGGGTCACTACTATTATGTTCTGCAGCTTCATGACCAACACAGCTAACACCCCCAGATTCGTAGTGAACCACTGAAGGCAAAAGATCTCTGCCCTGTTCGTCTGGCAGAATCACTTCAGAACCACTTCTAACTGTAGCAACTAATGAGTTTGTGGTGCCCAAATCAATGCCGACCGCATTTTTTCTCTGATGCGGTTGCGGTGACTGTCCAGGCTCTGAAATCTGCAATAGTGCCACGGTTTATAAGTCCTCTAATTCTGCTTCTAGCTGGTCAATGTCATTGACAAACTTAATCGCAAATTGCATTTTAGCTAGGCTTTCAAATGCCTCATTATACGCTTTTCGCTGGTATTGACTGGCAAATTCTTGCTGTATTTTGGCGGCAGTTTGCTGCGCATCAATACTTAAAGAAACCAATGCCTCTTTGGCATTATCGCTATCTCGTATTTCGGACAAAGCCTCACGCAATAACATTTGATCCATCAAAAATTGCCCATCAGCGGTAATATGTGATTCCTGACTGGCATCTAAATTTTCTAATTCTAATAAATATTGGGCTCTTGAAAGGGGATTTTTTAAGGTTTGGTATGCCTGATTAATAGTTGCGGCTGTTTGAACTGCAAGACGCTTTTCAAAATCATTCTTATTGGCATAAAGATCGGGATGAAACGCTTTCTGTAAAGCTCGAAATTTTATATCGAGCTGCTCAATATTGACCTCCCAACCCACTGGAAGGGAGAATATTTCAAAGAAGTTCTTAGAATTATTCAATACTTAAGACCTGATTGGTTTGGATGAATCCAAGGCAAATTCAAATATGGAAGCTTTCTCCGCAACCACATTCATCTTTGACATTGGGGTTTTTAAACTCAAACCCTTCATTTAAACCTTCCTTGACATAATCGAGCTGGGTGCCATCGAGGTACACCAAACTTTTCGGATCAATAATTAATTGAACGCCGCCGCACTCAAAAACCACATCCTCATCGGCTTTTTCATCGACAAACTCAAGGACATATGACAGACCTGAGCAACCTGTGGTACGAACACCTAATCGGATGCCAATACCTTTGTCGCGATGCTCTAGGTGCCGAATAACATGTGATTCAGCAGCTGGTGTCATGGTTATTGCCACGCTTACTTCTCCTGCTTTTCTCTAACGTCTCTCACCGCTGCTTTAATTGCATCTTCTGCTAAAACAGAACAGTGAATCTTTACAGGAGGTAATGCTAGCTCTTCAGCAATAGCCGTGTTTTTTATCTGCTCTGCTTCATCAATATTTTTACCTTTAACCCACTCCGTTAAAAGTGAACTTGAGGCAATAGCAGAGCCACAACCATAGGTTTTGAATTTGGCATCTTCGATTACACCCTCATCATTAACCTGAATTTGAAGACGCATTACATCACCACAGGCTGGCGCTCCAACCATCCCAGTGCCCACATTTTTTGAATTGTCGTCTAACTTGCCAACGTTGCGTGGATTTTCGTAATGATCAATTACTTTTTCGCTGTAAGCCATATTTCTATCCTATTTTATTACTTCAAATAATTCTTGGGTTTAAATTAGTGGGCAGCCCACTCAACCTGATCTAAATCAACGCCATCTTGGAACATATCCCATAGCGGCGAGAGCTCTCTCAGCTTTTCAACCGCATGACGTACCTTGGCAATCGCATCATCTACATCTTTTTCAGAGGTATAGCGACCAATACTAAAGCGAATTGAGCTATGCGCCATTTCATCGTTTAGCCCCAGTGCACGAAGCACATAGGAAGGCTCTAAACTTGCTGATGTACAGGCTGATCCCGATGAAACCGCTAGGTCTCTCAGTGCCATAATCAATGATTCACCTTCTACAAAAGCGAAACTAATATTAATAATGCCTGGGACATGTTGTTGTTCTGAACCGTTTAAATAAACTTCTTCCATATCAGAAACGCCATCCCACAAACGCTTGCGCAAGGCAGCAATTCTTGCAGACTCATCAGCCAATACCTCAGCGCCTAATCTAAATGCTGCTCCCATCCCTACAATTTGGTGTGTAGGTAAGGTACCAGATCGCATGCCGCGCTCATGACCACCGCCGTGCATCTGGGCTTCAATTCTTACCCGCGGCTTACGGCGAACATATAGAGCACCTATACCTTTTGGTCCATATATCTTGTGCGCAGAAAAAGACATCATATCGACCTGCATAGCCTCGACATCAATAGCTGTTTTACCCGCACTCTGTGCTGCATCAACATGAAAGAATACTTTATTCTCACGGCATAACTTTCCAATTGCCGCAATATCATTCAATGTTCCAAGTTCATTATTTACATGCATTATCGACACTACTGTTGTGTCTTCGCGCAATGCATCCGCAACTGCTTGCGGCTGAATAAGACCATTTTTATCCGGATCAAGGTAAGTAATATCAAACCCTTCACGCTCCAACTGACGGCAGGTATCTAATACCGCCTTGTGTTCAATTTTAGAGGTAATAATGTGCTTACCCTTGCGCGTGTTAAAATGCGCACAACCCTTAATTGCGAGGTTGTTAGCTTCAGTTGCACCTGAAGTCCAGACAATTTCTCTAGGGTCAGCACCAATAAGACCGGCAACATCTGCTCGAGCATCTTCAACTGCCGCCTCTGCCTGCCAACCAAACATATGTGAACGCGATGCTGGATTACCAAAATGACCAGAAGGGGTTAAAAACTCCACCATTTGATCAGCCACCGCTGGATCAACAGGGGTGGTAGAGGCATAGTCCAAGTAAATTGGAAGATTCATTCATTTCTCCACGATTAACAGGCCGCAGCCTGTAAGTTATCATCTAAAACCAACAACTGATCAATCTGTCGCTGGGCTATCTGCTGGGTATCTCGCTTAGCTACCAAATCGGCTAAGGAAATGCCGTTCAAAAATTGGTGTATTTGCACACTTAGGTCTTGCCAAAGACTATGGGTTAAACATATTTCTCCACCTTGGCAGTCACCTCTACCTAGGCAACTTGTGGTATCAATAGATTCATTCACCGCATTAATAATTTGTGCGACAAAAATCTCATCACTGGGCATTGCTAGGTGGTAACCACCACCTGGACCACGAACACTAGAAACCAAACCTGAATGACGCAATTTGGAAAATAACTGCTCCAAATAGGACAACGAAATCGACTGCCTGCTAGAAATTTCAGCCAATGATATTGGCTTATTTTTGGCATGCAATGTCAGATCTATCATTGCCGTTACAGCATATCTACCTTTAGTTGTCAGTCGCATAATTCACCATGGTTTGAGGCCTATTTACCACGCCAATTATCTAATACCTGACTATTTTAGTCAATTAAATCTATTCCTACTTAATTTTACGCTGAACTGCGGATAACAGACCTCTGAGAATAGAAACTTCCATTTCATCCATGCGCGTGCGATTAAATAAACGGCGCAAACGGGTCAAAAGTTGCTTTGGATTATCAGGATCATAAAAACTTAGCTGTGCCATAGTTTCAGATAAATGAGTATGGAAATGCTCTAGCTCTTCGGAACTTGCCATAGGCTGATCCCATTCACTCAGCGCTGGAAGATCACCCGCTTCATTGGTAAGACTTGCCATTCGAATTTCATAGGCCAATACCTGAACCGCGGTGGCTAAATTCAGCGAACTATATTCAGGATTAGAGGGAATATGAACATGATAATTACATTTTTGCAGCTCATCGTTGGTCAAACCTCTATCTTCTCGACCAAATAACAGTGCAACTTTGTGTTCTTTGGCTTCGGCCCAAACACGTTCACCACATTCCCGCGGATTGATCAGCGGCCAAGGAATACGCCTTTCACGAGCACTGGTACCTATAACCAGAGAACAATCGGCAATAGCCTCATCTACAGTATCAACCACAGTAGCATTTTGCAGAATATCTCGAGCTCCAGCCGAGCGCCAAACTGCTCTAGGCGCTGGATATTCCCTAGGCTCAACCAAACAGAGTTCCGCTAACCCCATATTCTTCATTGCTCGGGCAGCACCCCCTATATTTCCGGGGTGGGCGGTATTTACGAGGACAATTTTTATATTGGCTTGACGGGCTGCTGTGGGCAAGGTGCACCTCTTTGATGATTATTTGAAACTAGCTTGGATCATCTCAAAATTTGAGGGCCGCGATTCTACCAGAATTATCCCAATATTTTTATATCTAATATTCAAAACAGTAAAAGGGAAAAAATTACAGGCTGTAAAACGGCGCTTTAATGAAATTTTCAATCTGTTACAATGCGCGCGCTCTTTAAATCAATTGGAATCTACCACTATGCAACCTATGGTTAATATAGCGCTTCGCGCCGCCCGAGAAGCCGGAGAAATGATTGTTAAGTCGGCTGATAATCTCGACCTGATTAAGGTTGACGAAAAAGGTCGTCATGACTTTGTCACCGAAGTGGATAGACGCTCCGAAGAGACCATTATTTACCATATCAAAAAGGCTTTTCCAGATCATGCTTTTTTAGGTGAAGAAACGGGCCGCAGCGGAGATCCAGAAAGCGATATCGAGTGGATTATCGATCCTCTCGACGGTACAACAAATTTCATTCGTGGTATTCCTCATGTAGCTATTTCTATTGCCTGTCGCATCAAGGGCAAACTTGAACATGCGGTTATTCTAGAGCCATTCAAACGAGAAGAATTCACTGCTAGTCGTGGCAAAGGCGCCCATTTAAATGGTCGCCGTATTCGTGTTTCTGGGCGTAAAGAACAAGCTGGCGCCCTGTACGGCACAGGCATACCCTTTAGCGCCCCTTCATTTACCTATATGTCAGATTATCTCGCCTGTATGCAAGAATTTGCTGATAATTCAGCGGGTATTCGCCGTCTCGGTGTTGCCTCACTCGATCTAGCCTATTTAGCGGCAGGAAAAATGGATGTCTTTTGGGAAATGTATTTGAAACCCTGGGATATAGCCGCAGGTGTATTAATTGTTCGCGAGGCTGGCGGGATGGTTAGTGATTTTAATGGTGGAGAATCATTTCTTGAAACCGGTCATATTCTCGCATCTACCCCCAGACTATTCAAGCCAAGTCTGCAGGTGGTTTCAAAACATCTTGGAAAACTAAAATAATTTATCAACGCTAACTTAGATTGCGTTAATTAGGGTCTCTAAAGAAGATTTAGTCTGAGGCCCAATTAAACGATGAATCAGCTGCCCTTGGCTATTTATTATCAAAGTTTCAGGCAGGATATTCACCGGATCTAATGCCCATATTCTGCGAGGGTCTGTGTGAAAATTATCAAACTCAATACCTAATTTTTGCATTTCTTGTAAAAGCTGCTCACCGACAACACCATCAAAATTTACCCCGATCACATCCAGTTGATCACTCAACTGGTGATCAAGTTCATTGAGCTCAGGAATTTCTTTACGACAGGGGGCGCACCAAGTTGCCCAATAGTTAATCACAAGAATCTTGCCGGGGGATGCTAAATCAACAACTGCCTGAGTGGTTAGGCTAAATTCGCTATTTGCAGCTTGCTTATCACTGCAACTCATCAATAGAAAGCTGACAAGAAAAATTATCCGTATCATAATGCTATAAAATCCATGGTTGATTGTTTTTTATTATGCCATTCTTGGCAATTAATTAACTATAACGATTACAATTGATAATGGATTACTTTATGGATAAATTTTCTCAGGCAACCCCTAAATGATAACAATTTACCACAACCCACGATGTTCTAAATCTCGACAAACTCTTGAACTACTGAGAGCGAAAGGTATAGAGCCCAAAATAGAGCTTTATCTCGATGATCCCCCCAGCGCCAAAACACTCTCAGGTATCCTTAGAAAACTGGACCTTAAGGCAAATCAGTTAATTCGCAAAGGTGAAATCTACTATAAAGAAAATTTAAAAGGCTTGGAGTTGAGTGAAGATCAATTAATTGAGGCTATGATTCAAAACCCAAAGTTGATTGAGCGGCCCATAGTCATCGCAGGAGACAAAGCCGCGCTGGGTCGTCCACCAGAAGCCGTTTTGGAGATTATCCAGTGACTCAAACTAATAAAAATAGTTACGTTCTTATCCTTTATTACAGCCGTAATGGACATGTAAAAATGCTTGCTGAGCAAATTGCGCTCGGGGTTGAGATGGCGGGCATCGAAGCACGATTAAGAACCGTACCCAGTGTGTCTGCAGTCTGCGAATCAACTGAGCAAAGTATCCCTGAAAGTGGTGATATATATTGTACTGAAGATGATTTAGCTCATTGCAGTGGACTTTTAATTGGCAGCCCTACTCGCTTTGGCAATATGGCTGCTCCATTAAAATATTTCTTGGATAGCACTGGTAGCCTCTGGGCTAGTGGCGCCCTCATTGGGAAACCCGCTGGAGCCTTTACCTCATCATCATCCATTCACGGTGGCCAAGAATCAACACTATTAACCATGATGATGCCATTATTGCATCATGGAATGCTTATCGCAGGCATTCCCTACTCTGAAAGCGCACTGACGAGCACTCAAAAGGGTGGAACTCCCTATGGTGCAAGTCATGTAGAAAGCGATAAGCTTAGCAATGACGAACAAAAGATATGCCAAGCTCAGGGCAAACGACTTGCTCAGCTAGCAATAAAACTTAACAATTAATTCAAAAAGGCCTATTTCCTTGACTGTTGACTGTAAACTCAAATTATTAAAAAACTTAGTCAGACTCAGCTATGCTTTACTTGTTGCTGTGCTAGCTGCCAATTTATGGCATTACAACCAACCGACTGTTATCTATTTAATTGTATTGTTTCCGTTAGTTATGTTTGCACCAGGCATTTGGGTGGATAATCAGAGGACTTTAATTTGGATGGGCTTTGTTCTATTGCTCTACTTTGCTGGTGCTGTGTTTGGTGTCTCCAAGCCCGAGCCTTCAATTCTTGATTATGCAGAACTTACATTAACCGTAACGCTTTTTTGTAGCGCCATGCTCTATACCCGAACTAGGCAACTGGACACCGACTCTTAACTTTGGAAAATAACATATAATGGCATCCCAAAACCCTTCAATTATTCAACGTTTATTTGGCTTTATTAGCAACTTTTTTAGAGTCATTAGAACCCTTATAGGCATTGTTTTTACTGGGTTATTAATTATTGTCATTGCTGGGATGTTTGCCAATCAATTGCCCCCTATGCCAGAAAAAGGCGCACTTTATCTTGCCCCTAGCGGCATATTGGTTGACCAGAAAACTTACGTTTATCCAATTGACACCTTATTTGCTGATCAAACAATAAATAGTCCAGAAACCCTAGTAAGGGATATTATTGTCGCCATAGATGCTGCAGCTGTGGACGATAGAATCACCCATTTGATTATTGCAACAGACTATCTTGAAGCTGGAGGCATAGCTAAGCTAGACGAAATTAGCGATGCTTTAATGCGCTTTAAAACAACTGAAAAACCTATTATCGCTGTGGCTGATAATTTTAATCAGTCACAATATTTTTTGGCCGCCCATGCCGACCACATTTTACTAAACCCTATGGGCGCAGTTCTTATCACCGGTTTTGCTAGTTACGGCAATTATTATCACGAAGCCTTAAACAAGCTAAAAATTAAAGTTAATGTATTTCGCGCCGGCGAGTACAAAAGTGCTGCAGAGCCATTTTTAAGAAATGATATGTCTCCAGAAGCTAGGGAAGAGACAGCCGACGTGATTAATCGCCTCTGGCAATCCTATACCTCCAAAATTGAACAACTACGTCAGCTTAATAGTGGTGCAATCGATAATCTTGCTAACAACCTTGCTAATAAATTGAGGGAGGCTAATGGTGATACTGCCGTTTTAGCTCAACAGGAAGGTCTCGTTGATCATCTGGCAACCAGAAGTGAGATGCGAAGCTACCTAAATCAGCATATTCCCAATAATTTGGATGGTGAATATAGTGCTGTTGATATGGCTGTTTACCTAGCTCATATTCAACGCGAGAAGATTACCTCTCCACCACCGATTGATAAAGTGGCTGTTGTGGTTGCTAAAGGCAATATTCTGGATGGCCAACAACCTGAAGGAAATATTGGTGCAGATACCTTGGCGGAAATTTTATCTGAACTTCATTATGACCCAAATATAAAAGCGGTGGTATTAAGAGTTGATAGTCCTGGTGGCAGTGCTTTTGCCTCAGATATCATTCGAAATACTCTTTACCATAGTCAGCTTAATCTGCCTATTGTTGTCTCTATGGGAAGTTATGCCGCGTCTGGCGGTTATTGGATTTCTGCCGAGGCAGATAAAATTTTAGCCCTTCCAACAACTATTACCGGCTCCATTGGGGTATACAGCATGATCCCCACTGTCGATGAATCTCTTGCCGCACTGGGCGTATACTCAGATGGCGTCGGCACCACCGATATCGCCGGAATCATGCAATTCGACCGGCCAATGAGCGATCAAACCAAATCAATTATCCAATCCACCGTTGATAATATTTATTCTCGGTTTGTTACATTGGTCGCCGACGGTCGCAGTATTCCTGTTGCAGAAGCGGAAAAAAAGGCCAAAGGCCGTATCTGGACTGGACAACAAGCCCTTGAGATGGGATTAATTGATCAACTAGGCGGGTTGCATGATGCGGTAAAAACAGCGGCTGAGTTAGCTGGCATTAGTCACTATGAAGTTATTTATCCGACAAGGTTACTTTCACCTTATGAGCAATTTATTCAAGAGATGGGGCATAATTTTTCAGCCTCATTGAGATACTTTGGCTTTGACCTATTGCTGCCTGACATTGTTAGCCAGAAGGTAGACTCGCTGATCAGCCCTTTAAAGTATCTTAGTCATTTCAATGACCCCAGAGACATTTATCTGCACTGTGATAGTTGCCCCCTCTAGAATTAAGGGTTAAATATCCAATACCGATTTAACAAATGGTGTCGTCAATCGACGCTGCTCACGCAAAGAGGCGCTATCCAATGCCTCTAAAGCACCAATAAGGGTCTTTGAGTCGCGAGACAATCTTACCAAAAGAAACTTTGCCACCTCGTCAGATAAATACATACCACGAAGATTACAACGAAATTGTAAAAGCCTGCGTAAATCGTCATCATTAAAATCGGTGATTATATGAACTAATCCTGATTGCAGTCTTGAGAGCAAATCTGGCAACGAGATACCAATATCTTCCAATAACTGGTGACTTGAAAAAATAAGTCTAGTTCCACTTTGTTTGCATTCATTAAAAAAATTAAATAATGGAACCTGCCACTCTTTCTGATTGGCAACGGCCTGTAAATCATCGAGGCAAACTAAATCGGCAGATTCTAAACCTTCTAGTATCTGCTGCGGTGGATACTCTTTAAGATCAGATAGCGGCAAGTAGATTGCATCACCTCCCCTATCAAAGGGACCGCGCTGACACGAGGCCTGAAGTAAATGTGACAGTCCACTGCCACTATTTCCGACAAGACAAGCAATCTTTTGCCCACTCTGCTGTAATAAAAACTTAGCCAGTTGCTGAGAAGAACCTTTGGGCGCATAAAAATTATCAAAGGTAGCTTGGTCATCAAGCTTTATCTCTAAATGCATCTGATTAGATAAGCTCATTGGCCCACCCACCGATACGTTAATCGACCTATTGATCGATTATCTGATGACATATAAGGCTTTACTATACCTGTTCTAGTCAGATCAGCATGAAGAAGCTCCACACTGCCATTGATTTCAATTGCTACCACTAATTCATCCTCATTAACGGAATATAGCTGAAGCGCTTCAACTAATTCCAATTGCTCTAGCCGACTAATAGCGGTCTGATAGTTTTCATAGGATAAGATTCCGTCAATTTGCACCAATAACTTATCAGTCTCAAGCTGCGGCACATAGGTATGCGAGGGTAACAGTGCATCCAATACCCTATCAATAGATGCACCAATTAAATCAACCATGGAGTCACCATAAAAATCATTCATTTGCCGCTTACCATTTTCTTGATAAGCCCATGCTCCCCTGATTTGTCCATCTGATGCCTTAAATACTCTAATGGCAAACCAGCCGTCGGCATCATACCGCTTTGATGCATTATTTAATGCTTCTACATCCATAGCCCAAGCATGTTTTACTGATAATGAAAGCTGGTCTTCAAGGTCATAGCTAGGAAGAAAGTAAGGAATAGCTCGCGCTTGCATGGAATACTCAAAAGCTTGTAAAAATTCGTACAATGAATCTTCTTTTGGCAGCTGCTGGGCTGAAGACTCATCTAACACTCGCCGACCACGAGCAATATCATCCACCATCAGCCATACCAAATACTTAGGTCTTTCAGTCGGAATAATCGGCAATTGTGCTTGCTTAAGGAGTTTATCAACCGATGGCCGGTCAAACTTAACATCTAATCCTATGGCAATCGGTTTATCATTTTCTAAAGCAGGTAGTTGATCGAAACCGACTGAATCGAGGAAAGCTTTGGGGTCAATTAGGAAGGGTTTTAACTTGGGAGACTGTAAAATTTGGCTATTTCCGGTTAATTTTATCAACATTTTTGAAAAAGCTTGATCGACGCCTGCTTCTCTGGATTCTGTCGTCTGGTCATCAACAGGGACTAAAACGCGATATATATCAGTAGCTTGGACTACATTGATACCCGCACTTAACCCTAAAACTAGACCTATTAACCAACGCTTCAACAGTGTATCTCCAAATTAATTTGCAACATTGTACCAGTGCTTGATGAAAATTTGCCCAACTCCGCTTAAAATACCCCACTTCTATTTATCGCTGTGGGATTCATTCATGACCAAATCAACTCAATCTTTGAGTTACAAAGACGCCGGCGTTGATATTGATGCTGGAAATGCACTTATCGAAAAGATCAAAGGAGCGGCTAAAAGAACGCGCCGACCTGAAGTTATGGCTGGATTGGGTGGTTTTGGCGCCCTTTTTGAATTGCCAACTGGCTACGAGCAGCCGGTTTTAGTTTCTGGAACTGATGGCGTAGGGACTAAATTGAGACTTGCGTTAGATTCTGGAAAACACGGTACAGTAGGGATTGATTTGGTTGCAATGTGCGTTAATGATTTGATCGTATGTGGTGCCGAGCCTCTATTCTTTCTGGATTACTATGCAACGGGAAAGCTGGATGTGGATATCGCCGCCTCTGTGGTCAATGGCATTGCAGATGGCTGTGAACTATCTGGTTGTTCTCTTATTGGTGGTGAAACTGCTGAAATGCCGGGTATGTATGAAGGCGAAGATTACGATCTCGCTGGATTCTGTGTTGGTATTGCAGAAAAAACCGAGCTAATCGATGGCTCAAAAGTCGCTGTTGGTGATACATTGATCGGATTAGCTTCAAGTGGCCCTCATTCGAATGGCTACTCATTGATACGTAAGGTTTTAGATATTACAAATACAGATGCCTCAACCCTTGAGCTAGAGGGCGAGAAACTCATAGACCTGTTAATGGCGCCAACAAAAATTTATGTTAAGTCATTATTAAATCTTATTTCTAAACTCCCAGTTCATGCCATTGCTCACATTACCGGTGGTGGATTATTGGAAAACATACCGCGGGTACTGCCAAATAATGCTACGGCTGTCATCAATACCAAAGCATGGCAACGCCCCATTGTGTTTGACTGGCTTCAAGAACAAGGCAACATTGAATTTCAAGAAATGTATAGAACTCTAAACTGCGGTGTTGGTATGGTCATTTGTGTTCCGGCCGGTGCTGAAGAAAAAGCTCTTGAATTACTTACTAAAAGTGGTGAACAGGCCTTTGTACTGGGCACTATCGAGGCAACCAAAACTGGGCAACCACAGGTTCAGCTGAATGACTGATAGCATTCAACCCTTAGTCACTAAACGATTAGTGATATTGGTTTCAGGTGGAGGCTCAAACTTACAATCGCTGATCGATGGTTGCGAAAGCGGTGAAATCAATGCCAGCGTATCCGCTGTTATCAGCAATAATCCCGATGCCGGCGGCTTAGAAAGAGCCGCAAAAGCAGGCATTCCAAATGTTGCGATTGATCACAGGGCTTTTGATAGCAGAGAGTCATTTGATCTTGCGTTAAGTGAGTTAATTGATAGTTTTGCACCAGACTTGGTGATACTCGCAGGATTTATGCGCATCCTTACTCCCAAATTTGTTGACCATTATCTGGGTCGGATGATGAATATCCACCCATCTTTACTCCCAGCCTACCCAGGACTTCATACCCACAGGCGCGCCCTTGAAGCAGGCGATAAACAGGCTGGAGCTACCGTACATTTTGTGACCCCAGAATTAGATGGCGGACCCTCCATTATTCAAGCACAGGTTGATATAGAAAGTTCAGATAACGAAAACTCTTTAACATCAAAGGTACTAGCGTTTGAACACAAGATTTATCCCCAAGCCGTTAAATGGTTCTGTGACAATAGATTAGCAATGGATAATGATGGCGTTAGGCTTGATAACAATCCAATTCCAGAATCTGGGATTATTTATAATTCCATCGAACGATCTAGCTAAGTTGCAGTCTAAGCTGTTATGAAAATATTTGGTCCTGTTAAATCTTTAGTCTGCTGCAAACTCCAATTTAGATTAGCTTTGATCGCTTTTCTGGGGATAAGTATTTTTGCATTTGTAGCACCGGCATATTCAGACATAATCAACAGCCGTATGTTGCAAATTAAACCTTATAATCTTGACTATACCGCAGACCTTGACGGTATGAAGATTGAGGCAACTCATCAACTGACATTTGCAAATGATCACTTTAAATTGATTACAACGGCTAAAAATTTTCTTGGAAAAATAACTGAATATAGCCGTTTCAAAACATCTAAAATTGGAAATATTATCCCGGCAGAATATAGCAAGCGACAAAAAACACTAATGGGTAGTCGTTCAGAATCTATGCAGTTTGACTGGAACGCAAAGACACTTAAATACGCTGTGAGAGATATCTCAGGCACAATGGATCTTTTACCTAATCAGTTTGATAGAATTTCACTCAATCAACAACTTCGCATTGATGTGGCCTCAGGTAAAAAAAAATTCAGCTACACTGTTATAAGAAAGGGACGATTAAAACAATATCATTATCAGGTCATTGGTAGTGAAATTGTTTCCACTAGCCAAGGATCTTTCAATAGCCTTCTGATAGAGAGACAGGGAAATGATAAAGCCAAAAAAGAAAAAATTTGGTTTGCACTAGATTGGGACTTTATCATTCTGAAGATGGAAACAATCGAAAAAAATTCGACAAAAATCTTGGTTCTGAACCAGGGTAAATTAAATGGTAATAAGATATTACCTGTTAAAAAAACAACAGAGATTTAGGCATGGCAACACAGAAATCAGGTTCAAGTAAATTAGTTATTGCAATTGGAAGTTTAGTCGCTGTTGCGCTTATTTTTGGTGTACTCCATAAAACAGGGAATCTGTCCACACAAGATGACTACGAATTAGTGGGTGTTATACCTGAGCAAATTATTATTGAAAATGTAGTTGCATCTCCCGAAATCCCCTCGGCTGAAATACCAAAAAATGCCAATCCATCGACCACTGCCATTGATCTTGATAATTCAGATCAAGCTCAACCAAAGGCTACTGAAGAAACACCAGTAAAGCCTTCGTTACCCTCTCTTGATGCTAGTGATACATTGGTTCGAGAAATTATACGCCAAGATCAACCCTCACAAGGTCTGTCCCAATGGCTAAAGCTAGATGATTTAATTCGACGTTCGGCCAGCTTTATGGATGGTCTTGCCCGAGGCTCTGTCTCGGAAAAAATCTTTCCCATGGGATCTCCTAAAGGCACCCTGACCACACACAAACAAGATGACGTAATCTGGCTTAATGCTGGCAACTATGAACGCTACAATGACGTGATTAGTATTTTTTTAAACATAGATATGAAAAATATGGCGAAATTTTTTCATAAGGTCCGCCCTTTATTAGAATCAGCTTTTGCTGAACTTGGCTACAGACCAAGACAAATGGACGGCATTATTCTTCAAACCATAGATAATATTCTGACCACACCAATCATTGTTGAGCCATTAAAGCTTACTAGAGATTCAGTGGCATATAAATTTGCCGACCCAGAATTGGAAAATTTGATGCCATTGCAAAAGCAACTGTTGCGCGCCGGCCCTGAAAATACCCGACGCATTCAACAGCAAGCTAAAGCCTTGAGAGAAGCCTTACTTAATCCCTAATTAGGTTTTAGGTAGAGTAACGCCGGTTTGGCCCTGATATTTGCCGCCGCGGTCTGCATAGGATGTTTCGCATACCTGATCTGACTCAAAGAACAGCATTTGCGCAACACCCTCATTGGCATAGATTTTTGCTGGCAAGTTAGTCGTATTTGAGAACTCCAAGGTTACATGACCTTCCCACTCTGGCTCCAGAGGCGTCACATTAACAATAATGCCACAACGAGCATAGGTTGATTTACCCAAACATACCGTTAATACCTGACGTGGAATTCTAAAATATTCAACGGTTCGCGCAAGGGCAAATGAGTTAGGCGGAATAATACAGTAGTCGCCTTTGATATCGACAAATGCGTCATCATCAAAGTTTTTAGGATCCACTGTTTTTGAATGAATATTGGTAAAGATTTTAAATTCGTCGGCACATCTAACATCATAGCCATAACTAGAAACGCCATATGAAATAACTCGCTCATCGCCATGATAACGAACCTGCCCAGCCTCATAGGGCTCGATCATTTTATGTTGCTCGGACATTTGGCGAATCCAATGGTCTGACTTGATACTCATCTGTGTTGACTCCAACGACTTTCGAAAGGTTATAGTAAAAAATTTAGCCCCGTATCATACCGACTTATGGGCTTTCAGCAAACTGCTCTATTCAAAAACAATCTGGGGTGATGAATCGGTCTCTAATTGCTTTAACTCTGTCATTAACCGATCCGCTATCTTAATATAATGTGAAGTTATTTCTGGCTTGGTCTGGGATATTGAGATTGGCTTACCAACATCACCCTGCTCCCGTATAGCGCGATCAAGAGGGAGGCTACCCAGTAGTTTTGTCTGGTATTGCTCTGCAATCCTATCACCACCTCCATCGCCAAAAATTGACTCTTCAGTACCGCAGTTTGAGCAGATATGGGTTGCCATATTTTCTACAATCCCCAATACAGGTATCTTAACCTTAACAAACATCTCAATACCTTTTTTGGCATCTAATAACGCAATATTCTGAGGTGTAGTCACTATAAGTGCGCCAGAGATTTGTGCTTTTTGCGCCAATGTTAACTGAATATCGCCAGTTCCCGGCGGCATATCAACCACCAGAATATCTAACTCACCCCATTGGGTTTGCTGTAACATTTGCTGAAGTGCGCCTGCTGCCATAGGCCCGCGCCATACCATCGGAGTTTTATCGGTGGTTAAATAGGCCATAGACATAGTCGACAACCCCTGAGCTACTATGGGCTTAAAAAATTTCTCTTCAACTACTTCTGGGCGCTGATCTTCAGGCACTCCAAGCATCATCGCAATACTAGGACCATAAATATCAGCGTCTAATAGACCTACAGACTTGCCCAGTGATTTGAGGGCTAATGCAGTATTAACAGCAGTAGTTGACTTACCAACACCACCCTTACCCGAAGCAACGGCGACAATATATTTAACCTTTTCTAACACAAAGACCTCATGACTACTTTTTTAAACGAATATACCTTAATTGCACATGAAAAGTTGGCGTAAAATCGCTATAGTAACGCCTTAATACAATCTTTGGACAATAAACCAGAACATGACAGAAACTCGCCAGATTTTGGTCACTAATGCACTGCCTTACGCAAATGCCGCACTGCACCTAGGACATATACTTGAGTACACTCAAACCGATGTTTGGGTTCGCTTTCAGCGTATGCGCGGTCACCAATGTTACTACGTTTCGGCTGATGATGCTCATGGAACCGCGATTATGCTTAAAGCAGATGAAAAAGGCATCAGTCCCGAACAGCATATTGCTGACATGCGCAGTATTCATGAAGCAGATTTTAGCGATTTTCATATTTGTGTTGATAATTATCACAGCACTCACTCCGATGAAAATAAAAAGTACGCTGAATTAATCTACAATCGCTTGGTAGAAAACAATCACATTGCTAAACGTGAGATCACCCAAGCGTTTGATGCGGAAAAACAACTGTTCCTGGCCGATCGCTATATTAAAGGAACCTGTCCAAAATGTAAGGCAGAGGATCAGTATGGCGACAACTGTGAAGCCTGTGGTGCTACTTACTCCCCAACAGATTTAATCAATCCAGTTTCTGTACTTTCTGGCACGACACCAATTGAGAAACAGTCAACCCATTACTTTTTCAAACTTCCGGAATTTACCGATTTTTTAAAATCATGGACACGCAGCGGTGCGGTTCAGGATGAGGTAGCTAACAAACTGGGTGAATGGCTAGAAAGTGGACTGCAAGAATGGGATATCAGCCGCGATGCCCCCTACTTTGGGTTTGAAATCCCTAATGCGCCAGGAAAATACTTCTATGTTTGGCTCGACGCGCCCATTGGCTATATGGCTAGTTTTAAAAATCTGTGCGATCAGAAAAATTTAGATTTTGACCAATTCTGGAGTGCTAATAGTAAAGCTGAGCTTTACCATTTTATCGGAAAAGATATTGTTAATTTCCATGCCTTGTTTTGGCCCGCGATGTTAACAAGCGCCAACTTTAGAACGCCCACTAAAGTTTGTGTGCATGGTTTTGTTACTGTTAACGGCAAGAAAATGTCTAAATCAAGAGGCACATTTATCAATGCACGCTGTTATCTGGATCATTTAAACCCAGAGTATCTGCGCTATTACTATGCCTCAAAGCTGACTGCATCAATTGAAGATATAGACCTTAATCTGGAAGACTTTATCCAAAAGGTAAACAGTGACCTTGTAGGCAAGGTTGTAAATATTGCTAGCCGTTGTGCCAAATTTATCACTAAGGGCAACGATGGCAATCTTTCATCAAATATTGCAGACACCGCACTTTGGAAGCAAGCCAGTGAGGCGGGTAAAATAATTGCTGAGCATTACGAAAATCGTGAGTACAGCAAGGCAATCCGAGAAATTATGGCTCTGGCTGATGCGGCTAATGAATATATTGCCGCAAAAGAGCCATGGAAACTAAACAAAGATCCAACTCAGCATCAGCAGGTACAAGATATATGCTCGTTGGGTATTAATCTCTTCCGGCTGCTTTTGACGTATTTAAAACCAGTTATTCCTGCTATGGCTGCCAATGGTGAAGCTTTTCTTAACGACCAGTTAACTTGGGACAGTATCGATAAGCCCTTAACCGAACATAAGATTAATAACTTTAAACCACTGCTAAAGCGTGTGGAAAAAGAAAAGGTAGATGCTATGGTTGAAGCCAGCAAACAGGAAGTGAAACAGGCAACAAAAGTCGCGCTTGAGGGCCCTTTGGTTGATGAGCCGATTGCCGATGAAATTAATTTTGATGATTTTATTAAAGTCGATCTTCGAGTTGCGCGTATTATTAAGGCCGAAGCGGTTGAAGGAGCTGATAAACTTCTTGCTCTTACATTGGATATAGGTGGTGAGACGCGCAATGTGTTTTCTGGCATTAAGTCATCTTATAAAGCCGCCGATCTCGAAGGTCGTTTGACTGTATTAGTCGCTAATTTAGCGCCAAGAAAAATGCGATTTGGCGTCTCAGAAGGCATGGTTCTAGCCGCTGGTGACGACGATGGTATTTATCTACTTTCTCCAGATAGTGGTGCAGAACCAGGACAAAGAATTACCTGATATCGGTCATATAATCGATTAAATAAGGGACTTTGTTAGTCTCTACAGTATATTTGTTATTCCTAAATGGACTAAAAACTATTTTTTTATATATTGAATAGAGGTAGTTGATTCCATGATAATACAAACCTACTAGAGCAACTTGAGTAATAGATGCAAGAAGTCGCGGTCATCTTGGTTAGTTCTGTGCTAATCAACAACTATGTACTGGTACAGTTCCTAGGACTGTGCCCGTTTATGGGCGTATCTAAAAAGCTCGAATCTGCCATTGGTATGTCGGCTGCAACTACATTTGTTCTAACCCTTACCGCCATGGTCAGCTATGTGGTTGATAGAGCTGTTTTGATTCCTCTGGATTTAGAATATTTACGCACCATCAGCTTTATTATGGTAATCGCAGCTGTTGTGCAATTTACCAAGATGTTTATCGAAAAGACTAGCCCACTGCTCTACAGGGTGCTGGGTGTATTTTTACCATTAATTACAACCAACTGTGCCGTATTAGGTGTGGCTTTGCAAAATGCTGCGAAGCCTCTCAGTTTTTCCCATGCTTCACTATATGGCTTTGGCGCCGGCGCTGGGTTTTCTCTAGTTCTTATCCTATTTTCTGCGATGCGTGAAAGATTAGCTGCAGCAGACATACCTCAGCCTTTTGAGGGAGCTGCTATTGCCATGATTACAGCTGGACTAATGTCGTTGGCATTTATGGGATTTGGCGGGCTGGTTTAATGCTAGATTTCATTATTCAGCAACCTATCATTGCCGCTCTTATAGCTCTGGCGGGACTCGGAATTATTTTCGGGGCTCTGCTGGGTTTTGCTGCTGAAAAATTTAAAATCGAAGGCGATCCCGTGATCGATCAAATCGATGAGCTACTGCCTCAAACTCAATGTGGGCAGTGCGGATTTCCCGGTTGCCGTCCCTATGCTGAATCTATTGCTGGTGGCGATGAAATAAATAAGTGCCCTCCCGGAGGACAATCTACCATTAATGCGATTGCCAGCCTTCTCGATGTCCCAGCTCCTGAACTAGATCAAGAGCACGGCGAAGAAGCCGAAGTAAAGTCGGTTGCGTATATTCGTGAGGCTGAGTGCATTGGCTGTACTAAATGCATACAAGCCTGCCCTGTCGATGCTATTTTAGGTGCAGCAAAATTAATGCATACAGTCATTGTTGATGAGTGTACAGGCTGCGATCTTTGTGTTGAGCCATGCCCAGTAGACTGCATCGATATGCTTCCAGTAGAAACAGGGATTAAGGAATGGCAGTGGCCGACACCACCATTACCTAATGGCCTGATTGCTACAGATAAAACACATGGAAATTCAAATCATGAGGATGCAGCATGAGACAAACCTGGGTTACACCGGGTGGCGTTCACCCTCCAGAAAATAAAGACCAATCGCTAACTCAACCCATTGGTGTCTTACCAATACCTGAGAAATTAGTGGTTCCCCTAGGCCAGCATATTGGTGCACCGGCGATCGCCTGCGTTAAACATGGAGATAAGGTACTCAAGGGGCAAAGAATTGCTGATCCGGCAGGCACTGTCTCAGTGGCTATACATGCACCAACCTCAGGCACAATAACTGCAATTGAAGCACGGCCTATTGCTCATTCGTCTGGCATGGAAGCCCTATGCATCGAGATCACAAGTGATGGTAAAGATCAGTGGATCGATAAATCAGGTATTAGTGATTTTGAACATACTAGCCCTTCGGCCTTGCTATCAATTATCACCAAAGCGGGCATTGCGGGAATGGGTGGCGCCGGATTTCCAACATCGGTCAAACTTAATCCCGGCTATCAGCGCCCAATAGATACATTAATTATCAATGCTACCGAATGTGAGCCCTATATCACGGCTGATGATTCTTTAATCAGAGAACGTGCCGAAGAAATTGTCGAGGGCATTCGCATACTTAGTCATATTTTGGGAAATCCCCATAATATTTTGATTGGTATTGAGGATAATAAACCTGAAGCTATTCAAGCATTGGAGCCACACACTAAAGATACTGGTATTAATGTTGTTTCCTTCCCCACCAAATATCCGTCTGGCGGCGAAAAACAACTAATTTATATTCTTACAGGCCAAGAATTACCTAGCGAAAAAATTCCTGCTGACATAGGTATGGTTTGCGTCAATATTGGAACCACTCATGCCATTAAGCGCGCAGTTGTAGATGGCGAGCCATTGATTTCAAGAGTCACAACAATGACGGGCGAAGCCTGTGAGATCAATCGAAACTACGATGTTTTAATCGGTACACCGGTTGAGCACTTGCTTGCGCATAATAAATTCGATGCGCAGCGTTGTAGTCGTGTCATTATGGGTGGTCCAATGATGGGCTTTAGCTTAACCTCAAAGCAAATTCCAATTGTTAAAACCACTAACTGTATACTAGCGCCTAGTATTGAAGAAATACCGCATAACGAACCTGCCCAGCCCTGCATTCGCTGTGGGATGTGTGCTGAGGCATGTCCTGCTTCCCTGCTGCCGCAGCAGCTTCTCTGGTATTCTCAGGCTAAGGATCATGATCGTCTGCAATCACATAATTTATTTGATTGTATTGAATGTGGTGCCTGTTCCTATGTATGTCCGAGCAATATTCCACTGGTTCAGTATTACCGAAGCAGCAAGAGTGATATTAAAAAGGCTCAGGAAGAAAAGATTAAATCAGATCAGGCGCGTGAGCGTTTTGAATTTCGCCAGCAACGCATTGAATTGGCTGAAAAAGAACGGGAGGCCAAACGTGCAGCTCGACGAGAGGCGGCTAAACATGCAAAAACATCTGCAAGTACTGACTCTGTGGCAGACATAGTCGCTGCAGCACAGGCGCGAACAGCCGCAAAAAAAAGCAGTCCAGAACAGGAACGGGCTAAACTTGAACGTGCCGTTTCAAGTGCTGAAATGCGTGTTCAAAAAGCACAGGAAAAGCTGGACACCGCAACTGCTAGCTCTGAAACTGAGGAAAAAATAAATATACTCAGCGCAGCGCTCTCAGGGGCAAAGCAAAAACTTGAAAAAGCGAAAACTCGCTTGGCGGAGCACACTCAATAATGGCTTTTAAACAGGTGACTTCACCCCATGCTCATGGCGCTCAAAGTACTGCTAAGGTAATGCAGTTGGTAGTTTGGGCGACTATTCCAGGGCTGATTGCACTGACATGGCACTTTGGTTGGGGCTCACTTATCAATGTGATTTTAGCCTGTATTACCGCTGTTGTTAGCGAGGCAATTGTTCTAAAAATGCGTCGTCGTCCAGTGGGGTTTTATCTGGGCGATTATAGTGCTGTTGTAACTGCCGTTTTGCTTGGCTTGGCATTGCCGCCGCTATGCCCGTGGTGGGTTGTGGTAGTAGGCACGCTGTTCTCTGTTGTTATTGCCAAACAACTTTTTGGTGGCTTGGGCTATAACCCATTTAACCCAGCAATGGTGGGCTATGTCGTTCTTCTTATTTCTTTTCCGGTTGAAATGACCTCGTGGATTACCCCCCTTTCATTACTTCCAGAAGGCGTTGCCCATCCAGACTTTATTGAGTCTCTAAGATTAGTCTTTATTAGCGCCGCACCAATGGATGCTATCACTGGCCCCACGCCTCTTGATAGCTTTAAACATGCAGCCGGTCTTACGGTTAATCAAATTTATCAGCAAGACTCTCTATTTAGTCAGGCGCTATTTGCTGGTGTAGGCTGGGAGTGGGTAAACCTTGCCTTTCTTGCCGGTGGTATTATCCTGCTTGGTAGCCGTGTATTTACATGGCATGGACCAGTCGCCATGCTGGCAGCACTAGCCTTAATGTCATTAATTTTTTGGGATTCTGGTAGTTCGCAAAGTCCCGGATCACCTCTTATGCATCTATTTAGTGGTGCCTCTATGATGGGTGCATTCTTTATCCTTACAGACCCAGTATCCTCTGCAGTAAGCAATCGCGGCAGACTTATTTATGGCGCTTTAATTGGCGTTTTAGTGTTTATAATTCGCGCCTGGGGAAATTACCCAGATGCTGTGGCCTTCGCTGTTTTACTGGCAAACTTTACTGCACCCTTTATCGATAACTATACATTGCCACGCACCTATGGTCACACTGATCGGCGCAAGGCAACAGAGAGGCTAGAAGGCTAATGATTTTTAAATCAATGCGAAAAAACAGTCTATTACTGGCTTTATTTGCGCTAATAACTGCATTTATTCTGGCATCTACAGATCGCCTAACAGAAGATCGTATTGCCAGCTCAGAGAGATTAGCAGCCCAAAAAGCCCTATTCGAAATTATTCCTCTAGAACGGCACAACAATGATTTGCTACTTGATATTCAGCCAATACCTAAACAATACTGGGCAGCACTAGGACTTGAATCTGGTGGTGATATCCATATAGCGCGCCAAGACGGCCAGCCAGTCGCTGCAATTATTCCCTCGGTAACACCAGAGGGTTATAGCGGTGATATTGCAATGATTATCGGGATAAACTTTGACGGTAGCGTCGCAGGAGTTCGCGTCGTTGAGCATAAGGAAACACCAGGCTTAGGTGATAAGGTAGACCTTCGAAAAAGTGATTGGATTCTTAGTTTTAATGGTAAGTCTTTATCAAACCCACATCCTAATGCTTGGAATGTGAAAAAAGAAAATGGCGAGTTTGATCAGTTTACTGGTGCAACAATTACGCCCAGAGCAGTGATTCACCAAATCGCAAAAACCTTGGAATACTTTAACCAAGACAAAGAGCGATTAGTCGCAGCAATTAATAGTTCAGAATTTCAATCTTTTAATGAGCAGCCAACACAATGAGTAATGTAAGTATCTCAGAGGTCACAAAAAACGGCTTATGGACTAATAACCCTGCATTAGTTCAATTACTTGGTCTGTGTCCACTTCTTGCTGTTTCAGGCACTGTGGTTAATGCGCTTGGACTTGGCTTGGCAACCATGATGGTTCTCATTGGCTCAAATATTATCGTTTCTCTTATTCGGCACCATGTTAGCGATGCAGTTAGACTGCCAGTATTTGTAATTATTATTGCTACTTTTGTAACTTGCGCTGAATTAGTTATGAAAGCTTTTACCTATGAGCTTTATCAAATTTTGGGGATCTTTATTCCCCTTATTGTTACCAACTGTGCCATTCTCGGACGGGCGGAAGCATTCGCCAGCAAACAGTCAGTGGGTATGGCCGCATTAGATGGTTTTATGATGGGACTAGGTTTTCTTATGGTGCTGGTATGCCTTGGCGCTGTAAGAGAGCTACTAGGTCAAGGAACATTATTGGCTGATATGCAATTATTGTTTGGCCCAGCCGCAGCAAGCTGGACATTAAAACCCTTTGGTGATGGCTATAGCTTTCTTATTGCTATTTTGCCACCCGGGGCTTTTTTGGTGATGGGGTTTTTGATGGCTATTAAAAATGCTATTGATTGGCAAATTAAGCTAAAAGCCGAAGCGGACACACCAGCACCCGTAAAAGGTGCTAAGAGAATTAGAACCACTGGGCATATTTCTTAGAGGTTTTGGCGAAAAAAGGTGTAGAAGTGAGTCTCTAACACCTTTTGCTACTATAGCTTACGACCTGCCTTTGCTGCAGTTCTCAAACGCAGTGCATTAAGCTTGATAAAGCCTTCTGCATCTGCCTGATCATAAGCGCCGCCGTCGTCATCAAAAGTCGCAATATTGGCATCGAATAAACTGTCGTCTGACTTTCGGCCCACAACACTCACATTGCCTTTGTAAAGTTTAATTCTCACTTCACCATTAACCACATGCTGACTTTGATCTATGGCGCTCTGCAACATTAGACGCTCTGGTGCCCACCAGTAGCCGTTATAAATTAGCTTGGCGTATCTAGGCATCAATTCATCTTTAAGATGTGCCACTTCGCGATCAAGAGTAATAGATTCAATGGCGCGATGGGCTTTCATCATTACGGTTCCAGCGGGCGTCTCATAACAGCCACGTGACTTCATGCCCACGTAGCGGTTCTCAACAATGTCTAAACGGCCAACACCATTGTCGCCAGCGACTTTATTTAGATATTCGATCACTGTAGCAGCTGACATTGGTTCGCCATCAATAGCCACAATGTCACCTTTCTGATAACTAAGATTAAGGTATGTAGGCTGATCAGGTGCGTCTTCAGGAGCGACTGTCCAACGCCACATATCATCTTCAGCTTCCGACCAAGGATCTTCTAAATTGCCACCTTCATAAGAAATATGTAGCAGGTTAGCATCCATTGAATATGGTGATTTTTTGCCACGTTTCATTTCTACTGGAATACTGTGCTGTTCACAATATGCCATTAACTTATCACGCGAATTTAAATCCCACTCACGCCAAGGGGCGATCACCTGAATACCTGGCTTAAGGGCATAGGCGCCAAGCTCAAAACGTACCTGATCATTACCTTTACCTGTAGCACCATGAGAAATAGCATCGGCATTGGTTTCATTGGCAATTTCAATTAATCGCTTAGCAATCAAGGGTCGAGCTATTGAAGTCCCTAGAAGGTATTCTCCTTCATAAATGGTATTAGCTCGAAACATTGGGAATACATAATCTCTGGCATATTCTTCACGCAGATCATCAATATAAATCTCTTTCACACCAAGAGCCTGAGCCTTGGCTCGAGCCGGCTCAACTTCTTCACCCTGACCAATATCAGCCGTAAAGGTAACTACCTCACACTGATATTCTTCTTGCAACCATTTAACGATAACCGAGGTATCTAAGCCGCCTGAGTAGGCGAGCACAACTTTATTCACCGATGACACTTTACTAATCCCTATTGATTAAGAATGCCGCAAATTTTACCCTAAATTGCACCTTCTGTGTGGTTTATAGTTGCGATTAACGCATTTGTTGTTATTGATTATTGTCAAAGCACTGTTAAGCCTGTTATGAAGCAATGGTTTAGGGTAGCATTAGCTTCCTAACTTTGGACCTTAAAATATGAAAGAATTGACTATTATCCAACCCGATGACTGGCATCTTCATCTCCGGGATGGTTCAGCTCTGGCAACGACAGTTCCAGCGGCAACTAGAGGCTTTGGCCGAGGCATAGTTATGCCAAATTTGAAGCCACCAGTGACCACTGTTGCGCGCGCTCAAGCCTATCGGGATCGCATTGTTGCTAATCGTCCTGAGGGCTCCGACTGGGAGCCTTTAATGGTTCTCTATTTAACCGACAATACTGATCCTGATGAAATTCGCGCCGCTGCTGATAGTGGTTTTATTTTTGGCTGCAAATACTACCCTGCTGGTGCTACCACCAATTCTGATTCAGGGGTTACAAACATTGATAATATCGATGCTGTTTTAAGCGCCATGCAGGAAGTTGGCATGGCATTGCAAATTCACGGTGAAGTCACGGATACCAGTATAGATATATTTGATCGTGAAGCGGTCTTTATTGAACGACATTTAATTAAGCTGGTTGAAAAATTTCCCAGACTAAAAATAATTCTTGAGCATATCACCACACAAGAGGCCGCTGATTTTGTAGCCTCGGCTGGCGATAATGTCGCAGCTACAATCACCCCCCAGCATTTACTTTATAACCGCAATCATATGTTAGCGGGGGGAATTCGTCCCCACTTATACTGCCTGCCAATTTTAAAGCGTGATATTCATCAACATGCCTTGATAGAAGCAGCGGTGAGCGGTAATAAAAAATTCTTTTTAGGTACTGATTCCGCACCACATACTAGGGATAGCAAAGAAAGCTGTTGTGGCTGTGCAGGATGCTTTAGTCACCCTGCTGCGGTCGAACTCTATGCTGAAGTATTTGAAGAAGCTAACGCTCTGGACAAGCTGGAAGCCTTTGCCAGTATCAATGGTGCAGATTTTTATGGATTGCCTTATAACAATAAGACCATCACTCTCGAGAGGCAATCATGGGTAATTCCAGATTCTGTCCCATTTGACGAGTCTGAAATTGTTCCACTTGCTGCTGGCAACGCACTCAATTGGAGACTTAAATCCTGATGGATATGCCAGAGGAATTATTAAAACCATCACTGATATCACAACGATTTCGCAGCTTTTTACCCGTGGTTATTGATGTTGAAACAGGTGGTTTTAATTCTGGCACTGATGCTCTTTTAGAGGTAGCGGCAGTTATTCTAGAAATGGACAGCCAAGGTTATTTACAAATAAAAGATAGCTTTAGTAGAAATATTGAACCTTTTTCTGGCGCCATCGTCGAACAGGCAGCTTTAGAATTTACTGGAATTGATATCTATGATCCCGAGCGCAACGCCATGGATGAGGGAGATGCTCTGCGGGAAATCTTCCAACCCATTCGACGAGAAATCACTGAAACTGGTTGCACCAGAGCGGTAATGGTAGCGCACAACGCGCATTTCGATCTTGGATTTGTTAATGCAGCTGTAGAAAGAGCGCAGATTAAACGTAATCCATTTCATCCTTTTTCGTGCTTTGACACCTCAAGTCTTTCAGGGTTAGCCTTTGGACAAACGGTTTTGGCAAAAGCCTGTCAAGCAGCCAAAATCGACTTTAATAATCAAGATGCTCACCATGCCCTTTATGACACCACCAAAACGGCTGAACTATTTTGCACTATAGTCAACCGTTGGAAAGATTTAGGTGGATGGCCTAACGACTAGCTATTTTCCTTGAAACTTTAAAGCAGTTTGATACATGGCTTTTTTATCTACATCACAAATTTTCGCAGTTATAGAGGCTGCTTTTGAAGCTGGTAATTCTTTAAGCAGCACTGCAAGTACCTTTTCTGCATCAACCATGGCAGTCGCAGATTTCTCTTCATTACCTGCAATCACCAGAACTATCTCACCGCGTTGTTGATTAGTATCAGTAGAAATTTTTTTCTGTAACTCCTTCAGAGTGCCCTGTAAAAAAGTTTCGAATGTTTTACTAATTTCACGGCCTAAAAATCCTTGGCGCTGACCGCCAAATATTTCAACCATATCCCCTATGGTTTCTAATATACGGTGAGGAGCCTCATAAAACACAAGCGTCTCAGTGGCAGTCTTTATGTCATTTAGCGCAGTTTTACGCTGCCCCGTCTTAGCAGGTAAAAAACCACCAAAATAAAAACTATCCGTAGGTAATCCTGAAACACTAAGCGCAGCAATAGCCGCACAGGCTCCCGGAACTGGCACAACAGTAATTCCTCGGCTTCGTGCCTCGGCAACCAATCGATATCCGGGGTCAGAGATCAATGGCGTTCCAGCATCTGAAATAAGCGCAATATCCTCACCCTTCTCTAGATGCACAAGTAGCTTTTCTATCGTTTGTCGATCACCATGATCATGATAGGCTATACAGGGTTTATCGATACTAAAATGATTTAGTAATCTTTTACTATGGCGAGTATCCTCACAGGCGATTAAACTAACGGACTGAAGCGTCTGAACAGCGCGCGGCACCATATCGTTTAGATTGCCTATAGGAGTTGCTACAATGGTCAATACACCGGTTTGATTAGAGTCCATGAAAAAACACACTTTGCCTTTATTTGTTGTAGTTAGCATATTAGCCTTTATTGGGGGCTGTGCGCCAACTACTAACGTGCAAAAAGCATCTAATGATCAAGAAGTGGCGTTATTTTCGGAGGCTGACCTTAATTTTCAGCTCGATCCTTTACTAAATGATCTTGACCAGATGTCCGATCAACAGAAATTTAGTAAGGCTTCGCTCTTATCTACGTCAGGCCAAATTGAAGCCAGCAATAAAATCTTAAGCACCATCAACACAAAAAATCTCAACAATAGACACTTTGTTGATTTCACTCTGCTTGCTGCAGAAAATTACTCGGCATTATTGCAAATGTCATTAGCCGCAAATCAGCTTAATCAAAAGCGATTTACTTCACTTTTTAAGCGACAAAACAATGAATTAAAACAACAAATTTTAGAATTACAGGCTAAAGTAGCAATTGCTAATGGTGATCATTACCAGGGCTTAGAAAAATTAATTAGCTTGGGGCGAATGGCAAAACGTAAGACCCATATTCGTCAGATTCATGATCGCATTTGGGCAATCACCTCTCGCATGTCATACCAAAAACTTAACATCAATAAGGTTAAAGCCTTTACTTTATCAGGCTGGCTTAATTTGGCCGCTAGAAGTCGTAGCTTCCAAGCCCATCCGGACGAACAAGGCTATATACTTAGTCAATGGCGACGTGATTGGAAAGGTCATCCTGCGGCAAAAATACCCCCTTCTTTCTTTTCGGGTGGTAGCTTTTGGAACAGCAACCCTGAAAAGATTGCACTCCTTCTGCCTCTCCAAGAAGACTACTACACGCCAAGCCAGACCCTTATTCAAGGTTTTATGAGTGCTTATTATGAAACCATGGAATTAGATAGCAAAAAATCACTCGACCTTCCTGAATTACGTCTCTATGACACTTCCAGTATGTCTATTATGGATGTTTATAATCAAGCCATTGATGATGGTATGGAAATGGTTATAGGTCCACTGCGTCAATCTCAAGTTGAAGATCTAATATCAACGGGTGATCTGTCTATTCCAACCTTGACGCTAAACCGTCTCAATAATAATCACACAGATCAAATTGAGAACCTCTTCCAATTTGGCTTATCCACGATAGATGAATTAACTCAAATTGCAGATCGAGCGTGGGTAAAAGGCCATAAGAATATTTTAATGATTGCACCGCAAAATAGTTGGGGCAACAGATCATCTGAATTTTTTAATCAATACTGGACTTCTAAGGGTGGAAACTTAAGTGAAAGTTTGCATTATTCGTTATCAGTTAATGACTTTACTAAAGTATTAAAAAAACCACTTCATATTGATTTAAGTGAACAGCGCGGATTAGCTATTAAGCGTTATATCAATAGCCGAGTTCAATATACGGCACGAAGAAGGCAAGATATTGATCTAGTATTGATGCTGGGTTATCCGCTTAAAGCGCGTCAAATTAAACCTGCCCTAGATTTTTTATACGCTGCCAATATTCCCGTTATAGCCACTTCGCATATTTATAATGGGGTACAACAAACAGGTTTGGATCGGGATTTATCTGGTGTTGAATTTTCCTCAATGCCTTGGACCTTAAAGGGGCAATTGGCAGTAGATCTAAAGCCTGATAATCAATTACATACTGCCTACAGGCAACTCTTTGCTCTTGGATATGATAGTTTTCTAATTGCCAGAAACCTTAATACTCTAGATCAGACACAATCGCTTCCTATTTTTGGTTCAACTGGTTTGCTTTCACTTAACAATGGAAAAATTAAACGCGAACAAAAGTGGGCTAAATTTCAACGCGGAAATGCCATAGAAATTTATTAAAGCAACCTTAAACCCATGGAGGGGATCAATGTTTAGCAATTTACTGGGGAAATCCGTTAATTTACAACACCCATCACTTACAAGTTCAAAAGCAATTGGTGAATGGTCTGAACGACTGGCCTGTGATTGGTTAAAAAGCCACGGACTAAAATTACTAGAACGTAACTATCTGAGTAAATATGGTGAAATAGACCTGATTATGACAGAGCATCGCTGCCTTGTTTTGGTTGAAGTTAGGTATAGAAAAAATTCGACCTATGGCAGTGCTGAAGAATCAATTACAGCGAAAAAATGTCAGCGATTAACCGCAACAGCACAAAATTATTTAGTCAGTAAAAAAATATGACCACAACACAGCCGTAAGATTTGACGCAATTGCCATTAGCCCCTCGAAAGAATCAGATTTGCACTGTACTATCAACTGGATTCAGAATATCCTTATCTAACTTTTTAGCGGATTAGAAATTATGGATCAATTGGTATTCCAACATCTCCAAAATCATATTGAAACTACTATGGCAATGGGTGAAAACTGCGCTGATAAATTAGTTGAAGCCGCTGAAAAATTTTCTCAAGCTCTTTTATCAGGTCAGACAATCTATAGCTGCGGAATTGGAGAAACCTCTCCCCTATCCCACATTTTTGTGCATTATTTAACCTGCGGACACCAGATTGAGCGTCCAGGTTTTCCAGCCATTGATTTAGGCCTACTGATAAATGGCAATAAAGGAGATGATGCCTTTGCTAAGTCACTGCATATTCATGGGCAAGCTGGTGATGTATTAGTTGTTTTTAGTAATGGCAATAGTAGCCCTCTATTACAGAAAACTATTGAGGCCGCAGCGGAAAAAGGGTTTCAGTTATTACTGATTTCATCAACAGATGACTTTATACTTGCTCAAGGTCTCGGTCCGCAGGATATCGAAATAAACTGTGCCGAGTATGGCAAGCATGCAACCTCTGCGATAAACTTTTTAATTATTCAGTGCCTTTGCACATTAATAGACAATAAGATTTTTGGAGAAAATTAAATGCGACAATTAATCGTGCTAGCAATCAGTGTATTTTTCCTTATTGGCTGCACCACTGTGGTAGATAAATTAACAACTAAGCCATTTGAACCTGACCCCACGAAACAGGGTATTATTTCAAGTTTAAATGATAAAAAAATGAGCACTTTTATTGGTGTAAATTTAAAGAAGGCTAGCCCTGAACTCAGTGATGCCCACATCAATGTAACCACAATAAATTCTGTGGTTCTCTTGGCAGGTGAAGTCCCTAGCAATGAAATGAAACTTCTTGCAGGCAAGGTTGCTCGTGATTTTACTGGTGTTCGCAAAGTTCACAATGAACTTCAAGTCAGAGGAAACACTTCCTTGGTTTCTAGAACAAATGACAAAATTCTCGCGGCGCAAATAAAAACTAAATTAGTATTTGAAGATCAGATTGATTCATCTCAAATTACAGTGCTTGCGGAGGATGGTGTCGTTTTCCTTATGGGTGTAACAACGAAAGCTAACGGTGATCTAGCGGCAAACATTGCCAGTAGCAACAATGGTGTAAGAAAAGTGGTGAAAGTATTTGAGTATGTAGACTAGCGCCTCAAATTAGCTCAAGGGCCACTGCAGTGGCCTCTCCACCACCTATACATAAAGTAGCAATGCCCCTTTTCCCATTTGTTTTCTGTAGTGCGTGAATTAATGAAACAATAATTCGCGCACCACTTGCACCTATAGGATGCCCAAGTGCACAAGCACCGCCGTGTATATTTAATTTTTCATGAGAAATACCTAAGTCGTTCATTGCCACCATAGGAACCACAGCGAAGGCTTCATTAATTTCCCAAAGATCGACATCTTCAACTGTCCAGCCAACGCGTTTCAATGTCTTCTCAATCGCCGATACTGGTGCAGTAGTAAACCATTCCGGTTCATGAGCTGATTGATCATATCCCCGTATCAACGCCATTGGCATTAGACCCTGATGCTGTGCCTCTTTGGCTAACATCAATGTAAGTGCTGCCGCACCATCTGAAATAGAACTTGCATTAGCGGCCGTCACAGTTCCGTCTTTGGCAAATGCCGGCGGCAATTTTGCTATTTTTTCAGGATTTGCTAAGAGCGGCTGCTGATCATGCTCAATTAAAAGCTGATGGCTCTTATTTTTAACCGTAATAGGTGCAATCTCTTGCTTAAAACAACCTTGCTCAATGGCATATTTTGCGCGCTTAAGAGACTCAAGCGCATAATTATCCTGATCCAAACGACTAAATTTATATTTTTTCGCGCAGTGTTCAGCAAATTGACCCATAGAAAGCCCCTTAAAGGCATCTTGCAAGCCATCAGTCTGCATATGATCTAATAACTGACGATCGCCAAAACGATAACCTGATCGAGCCTCAGGCATCAAATAAGGCGCACGACTCATATTCTCCATACCACCAGCAATAATCCCTTCAGCCTGACCGGAACGCAATGCGTTGCAAGCAGTAGTCACTGCATTCATACCTGAACCACAAACTTTGTTAATTGTGGTGCATGAGGTGCTAAGATTTAAACCCGCAGCCAATGCTGCTTGCCTAGCAGGTGCCTGACCCAGGCCAGCACTGAGCACACAGCCCATTATAACCTCATCAATTTGATTAGGTTTTAAGCCTGAAGATTTCAACGCAGCAGCAATAGCTGTTGCACCTATTTGCGGACTAGAAACACTGGAGAGATCACCTAACATTGACCCGATTGGGGTGCGCTTTGCGGACAATATTGCAATTGGCTCAGGCATAGATTTCTCCATCGTAGCCTTCGCATTAAGAGACTATTTAACTACGCGTAGCGAGGGCTTAGCTTTTGATTTTGACGGTTTTTTGTTTTTGTTGCTTGATGTTACCACAGTTGGACCTTTGACAGGTGGTGGCTCATTATCAGGATTGTCTTCTAGTTCAAATACCATACCCTGACCATTTTCATGGGCATAGATACTGACAACAGCTGCGACTGGCACCAAAATATCAATAGGTATTCCACCAAAACGTGTAGTGAAAGAAATAAATTGGTGATTCATATCAAAATTGCTTACTGCACGGGGGGCAATATTAAGCACAATTTGTCCATCGGTAACAAATTCTTGAGGAACCTCTACACCTGAATAATGAGCATCTACAGCAATATAGGGCGTACAATCACTATCAACTATCCAGTCATAAAACGCTTTGAGTAGATAGGGACGATTAGACCGCATAGTCATTTCAATGGCTTAGGCGCGAATTTCACGCTCAAGATCAGTAAGACTCTCTTGGAATGCAGGTCTATCAAATAAGCGGGCAATATAATCCAAAAGTGGTTTAGTTTGACGCGTGCTAGGAATTTCAATACTCAACTGTGGAAGCCGCCATAACATTGGCGCCAAACAACAATCAACCAATGTAAATTCTTCACTCATGAAATAGGGCATTTCAATAAAAATATCAGAGATAGAAATAAGGGATTCTTTAAATTCTTTTCTAATTGCGTCAGTTTTCTTTGATTCAGGGTTAGAAATAATATTATCAACCAGTGTACACCAGTCTTTTTCGATACGGTGAACCCATAGACGGCTCTGAGCTCTTGCCACCGGGTAAACAGGCAGAAGTGGTGGATGAGGAAAACGCTCATCTAAATACTCCATAACAACCTTGGACTCGTACAGGGCCAAATCACGATCGACAAGCGTTGGCAACGTACCATAGGGATTAGCTTCCAAAATCTCCTCTGTAACATTACCTGAATCGATATCTTCAATATCAACCGTTACACCTTTTTCAGCTAAAACAATGCGAACCCTGTGACTGTATTGTGAGCAGGGATCGGAGAATAATGTCATTGATGATCGTCGCAAAATTGCCTCTCATTAATTATGTTGACGCTACACGTCTTTTTATTTTAAATCATTTTCGCCTATTCTGACGAAATTTTAAGTTATCTTAATGCATAACTTTCGAATATTCTCTAGCTAACAATGTTGTCGGGACCAGCAGTAATAATAAGAATAAAAGCACCCAACGTCCAATATGCTTTCGTTGCTCTGCCATGGGCTCCGCAATATAAGTCAAAAAGTTAGTTAGATCATAAACTGCTTGATCATATTCTGCTTCACTAAGCGTGCCTTTTTCAACGAGCGTAAATCGTCCACACGGGTCTTCAAGGAGATCTTCACCGGTTAGGAGGTCGCGCTTGATACCACCATTACTTGCAACCACAGGACCAGGGGCACATTCTTGCAAGCCTTGCAAATCAAGAAGTGCATGCGGCATACCCACATCTTTAAATACTCTATTGTTTACCCCCAATGGTCTAGAGGGATCGATATAAAAGTTCTTTAAGTATGTATAAATCCACTCAGGTGAACGCGATCTGGCGACCAAGGTCAAATCCGGGGGAACCGCACCAAACCAATCTTTAGCGCTGTCAGCTGGCATGGAAATTTCCATTAGATCGCCAATTTTCTGGCCGCTAAATACCAAATTATCCATCATTAGGTTATGGGGAATTTTTAGGTCATCTGCAACGCGTTCCCATCTTGAGTACTTAAATGAATGGCAACCCATACAATAGTTAACTGCCACATTTGCCCCGCGCTGCATGGACGCATAGTCAGTTAACTCTGGCGTAAAAGGGTCACAATCTATTGCCCCACAAGATTTCCCACTCTCAGCACCTACTGCCTTGATAGGTAATACAACCAATAGGATAACCACTAGTAGTGCACCCATAGATTTCCAAAAACCCATACCGCCATCCATGGTAATTCTATCGGGCTCAGGTTTAGTGGTTTCATAACGGGTCCAGAAATAAATCCCAACAAAATAGCCAAAGTAAAGAATTGTACAAATTTGAGCAAGTAGCGTGCGGCCAGGAGTTGGGGCTTTAACGCCAAGATAACCAAGAATAATAAAGCAAGCCACAAATACCAAAATAGCGATGCGACTAATAATGCCTTTATAGCGTATCGAACGCACCGGGCTACGGTCTAACCAAGGCAATACAAATAGAACCGCAATAGCCGCTGCCATAGTGATAAATCCACCTAACTTATCCGGAACTGCGCGCAGCATTGAGTAAAACGGGGTGAAATACCATACCGGTGCAATATGCTCTGGCGTTTTTAATGAATTGGCAATTTCAAAATTCGCATGCTCTAAGAAGTAACCGCCCATTTCTGGCATAAAGAATAATATCGCACAAAACACAAAGAAGAATACAACTAGTGGCGCTATCTTGGTCACTACAAAATAAGGATAAAACGGCAAACCATCAATTGGATTACCATCTTTATCTTTGTATTTCTTAATGCTTACACCATCTGGGTTATTAGAGCCAACATCATGAAGAGCAATAATATGCATAACCACAAGTGCCAAAAGAATAATTGGCATAGCAACAACATGAAGAGACATAAAGCGATTGAGCGTGATACCAGAAATTAGATAGTCACCACGAATCCATTGCACAATATCTTCACCTACAACAGGTATTGCGCCAAACAAAGAGATAATAACCTGAGCACCCCAGTAAGACATCTGACCCCAAGGCAATACATAACCTAGGAATGCTTCTGCCATAAGCGCTACATAAATTGTCATACCAAAGATCCACACCAGCTCTCGCGGGGCCTTGTATGAGCCATAGATTAAACCGCGAAACATATGCAGGTATACCACAATAAAGAAGGCTGAAGCCCCAGTGGAGTGAGCGTAGCGAATTATCCAACCCAACTCTACATCTCGCATAATATATTCAACAGAGGCAAAAGCCTGTTCTGCAGAGCCTTGATAGCTCATCAACAACCAAATACCCGTCACCAACTGAATAACCAGAACCACCAGTGAAAAAATACCAAAGAGATACCAGAAGTTAAAGTTTTTAGGTGCATAGTACTGCGCCATATGACGATTCCACTCACGCTTGAGCGTCGGCATGCGCGAGTCAATCCATGCTAAAAATCCAGTTTCTTTGCTCATTAAGCCACCTCCGAGTCTACGCCAATAACCAATACATCATCCGACTCATAATTGTGTGGCGGAATCTCTAAATTTGTTGGCGCTGGTACGTTAACAAAAACACGTCCAGACATATCGAATGTCGAACCATGACAGGGACAAAAGAATCCACCCAACCAAGCATCACCGCCAAGATCGGCAGCGCCAACATCTGGCCTGTACATAGGCGCACAGCCAAGATGCGTACACAGGCCTACAAGCACCAGAACTTCTTCTTTGCCTTGAAGTGATCGAGCGTTTCCACCCACATAAGCTGGTTGATTAGCGCTATTCGAGTTCGCATCTTTTAATTCATTAGGCTTAATCTGATTAAGAGCATCAAGAGATTCTTGGGTTCGACGCACAATGTAAACCGGCTTTCCTCGCCACTCCACAACTAATCTTCCACCAGCTTCTAGCTTGGAAATATTAACCCTAACTGGCGCTCCAGCTGCCTTAGCTTTAGCGCTTGGCTGCCATGAAGCAACAAAGGGCACGGCAGCCCCTACTATTCCGGCTCCACCAATAACACCGGTGGCTCCCAGCAAAAATTTACGACGACTATGGTTGACACCGTCATTACTCATGACGCTCTCCCTTACAAAAATTGGAATGTACAACATGCCAGAAAGCATGATTTTTTAGGTGTGCATATTATAGTTTAAATTAGTTTTTTTGGCAATACTGCTAATAACTGTTAAATAGCTAAACCTATGATTTTTAAGCAAAAAAAAGCCCGACAAATTTGCCGGGCTTTAATAACACTGTGGATATTAACGCTTGGAGAACTGTGGACGTTTTCGCGCCTTGTGCAAACCAACCTTCTTACGCTCAACTTGACGAGCATCTCGCGTTAGGAAGCCCGCCTTTCTTAGCGAGGGACGTAGATTTTCGTCATACTCAACAAGAGCACGTGCAATACCATGACGAATAGCGCCAGCTTGTCCGAAGCTACCACCACCAGTCACTGATATTTTTACGTCAAATTTATCAGTTAGCTCAACCACATCGAAGGGTTGACGAACAATCATTCGCGCAACTTCACGACCAAAATAGGTGTCCAGTGTACGATCATTGACTGAGATTTCGCCTTTTCCGCTTTTAAGGAAGACGCGAGCCGCTGATGTCTTACGTCGGCCAGTGCCGTAATATTGAGTGTCTGCCATAATTAAGTTCCGTTACAGTTCAAGTGTCTGTGGCTGTTGCGCGGTATGAGGATGCTCTGAGCCTACATATATCTTAAGCTTTCTGAACATCTCACGCCCAAGAGGACCTTTAGGCAACATGCCTTTGACAGCCGATTGAATAACGCGCTCTGGGGCTTTATCCAATAACTTTTCAAAACTAATATCCTTAATACCACCAGGATATTCAGAGTGAGAATAATAAACTTTGTTCTTGGCTTTATTGCCAGTCACAGTTATTTTTTCAGCATTGACAACGACAATGTAATCGCCAGTATCAACGTGAGGGGTGTATTCTGGCTTGTGTTTTCCACGCAAACGTGTCGCAACCTCAGTTGCTAATCGGCCTAGTGTTTTACCGGCCGCATCTACAACATACCAATCGCGTTCTACTAATTCTGCTTTTGCACTATAAGTTTTCATTGTTTCCTGCCTGAGCTTGGGCTATCCCAAAAAAGGGTGCGAATTGTAAAGAGCATATTGTTCTATTACAAGAGCTGATTGATGCAAATTCCAACTTTTTTTATTATGGCGGCCTATATTTTACAAAAACAGCAAATATTTCATCATTTAGGCTTAAAAGAAGAATCAATAATTAGTCAATTTGGTGCGGTCGCGATAAAAACTCTAAACTTTGCATTTCGATTAAACGGCTTTGGGTCCTTTCAAATTCAAAAGCTAACTTAGTGCCCTGATAAAGCTGCTCCAAGGGACAATCAGCTGATATCGCAAGTTTGACACTGCGATCATAAAACTCATCCACTAAATTTATAAATCGTCTTGCGCTATCTTCTTTTTCCGCATCAAATGTTGGCACATTACTGACTACCACTGCATGAAATTCGCAAGCCAGATCAATATAGTCATTTTGACTTCTAGGTCCATCACAAATAACGACAAAATCAAACCAAATAACATCAGACGTCATAGCAATCACTGAAATAGGTCTGTTATTTACCGATATTTCTGTATCTCGAATAATACTCTTGTCACTAGTCGCTAAAGTTTTAAATATTTCTGCAATCGCTTTATTGCTGTCGTCACCTAGTGGCCAGTGGTAAAGTGCTGTATTAGTCAAGACGCGAAGCCGATAATCAACCCCAGCATCTACATTCACAACCTGACAATGTTTCTCAATAAGCGTAATCGCAGGCAGAAACCTCTGGCGTTGCAGGCCATTTTTATAGAGACCCTTTGGTTCTATATTTGAGGTTGCAACCAAACAGACTCCCCGCGCAAAAAGGCTCTCAAATAACGCCCCCAATATCATTGCATCAGTGATATCACTAACAAAAAATTCATCAAAACAGATAACCATCGTCTCGCTTGAAATTTTATCTGCAACTTTTTCCAATGGATTTAAATGTCCTTTATAAACCCTCAATTCATTGTGAACGCGTCGCATAAATCGATGGAAATGAATGCGCATTTTGGCTTCAAAGGGCAGTGACTCATAAAAACAATCCATTAAATAAGTTTTTCCACGACCGACCCCACCCCACATGTATAGTCCACGCTCTGGAATTACATTAGGATCTTTGAAAAGATACTTAATCCAATCAAACCCGCTTTTTTGTTGGTTGTTAATATTTCTGTTGATTAAACGATGATAGAGTTTATCTAGAAGATCCACAGCATATTTTTGAGCATTGTCTGCGACAAAGCCCTCACGATTTAAATCTTCGTCATAGCGCTGTTTTGGAGTTGTCATTAATCTGTACAATGAATTTGAGCAGACAGCACTCTACCTATCCATTATCTGCAACACAACCCATTGCGGCATAATTTGTATTCTTATCTTGGTCTATGGAATACTTGATAACTGGCATAATGCAGTATAAATCTCTATATTGCGGTACAATATTGAAACTACTGTATATGGCAATTAGTTAATTTTTTAGAGGGAAGTATGAGTACGCTAACAATTATTATCACAGCAGCAACTTTTTTCCTTATTGGCGCTGGCCTTGGGCATTTATTTGCTCGTCAAAACAAATCTGGCGACCAATCTGTACAAGATTTAGAAAAAAAACTTGCACAATCTGAGCGCCAACTTAAACGCTACCAACAAGAAGTCACTGAGCACTTTTTAAAAGTATCTCACTTAACCACGAGCATGTCTCAAAGCTATCGTCAAATTCATGAGCACCTTGCAACTAGCGCTATTAGACTCGCTAGTCCAGAAATTGGACGGCAATTACTCAAATCTGGCGGCTCAGACCTCAACCTTACAGATGAAGATGGAAACCCTTTACTAAGCGCAGAGGATGTTCAACCACCTCGCGATTACGCACCAAAGGTTCCGGGCGGCATACTAAGTGAGGACTATGGTTTAGCGGAAAATGAGGACAATAAAGCTCAACCAGATACTGAAAGTGCGGATTTAAATGATAACGACGATGACGACGATGACCCAACCAGCAAGGTAATCTAACCTAAGCTTTAAAAGACAGGAGGTCTTTTTTGAAAACTAGCAAAACGGATTTTGCTAAGCATTTATTGGCACTTAAGAAAACTTTATTTCCCGGATCATGCAGTTTTTGTCGAGAAAAATTGTATGCAACTCAGCAGATCCTATGCTCAAACTGCATAAAAAATCTTCCCTATGCGGTTAGTTTCTGCGTAAAGTGTGCATAGCCTTTGCCCTCTATGGGTATATGTCCGATATGCCAAAAAAACCACCTAACTCTAGACGCTGCCTCACCCTATGCAACTACAGTTACCCCATTCCCGAAATCATTCATCATATTAAGACTCATCCCTTCGCTTTGGGAACAAACCAGCTTAGTCTGCTTTTAGCTAAACACATCTCCGCGGCATATGCCCGTATGGAAATACCGAAAATTATTATCCCCATGCCAAGTCACCCACTAAAAATTCTCTCCAGAGGGTTTAATCCAAGCGATTTAATTGCTCAAATTTTATCTAATAAGCTAAGCGGAACACTTGTTCTAAAAAATGTTTGCTTTCGCAAACATTTAGGCAAACCCCAACGAGACAAAACAAGGCGGCAACGTATGAAAACTTTAAATTCTACATTTCAAACCAAACAACATTCTGCCATTCAGGGGAAGTCTTTAACGCTTGTTGATGACGTTGCAACTACAGGATCAACAACTGGGGCAGCAACAGCTTCTCTATTAATGGCTGGCGCAAAATCAGTGGATTTATGGTGTATTGCAAAAACAAGCTGGCATAATCAGTCAAGCTCGATCAAAATGTAGCCTTAATTATTATGATTTAGTGGGTGTAGCGGTGAATAAAAAACAATCAATCAATCAAATTTGGCAACACATTGTTGATGAAACAACCAATGCGCTTAATAAAGAGCCAATATTACATGATTTTTTACAATCCACTGTTCTAGACCACCAGTCTATGGGTGATTCACTGAGCATTCACCTAGCCAATAAACTGTCTAATCATGCCTTACCTCTAGACTTACTACAGCCACTGATGAAAGAGGCATTTAACGATGAGAAAATACTTTACGCCTCATCACGTGATATTCAAGCAACAGTCGACAGAGATTCCGCCTGCTCTGTTTACAGTACTCCGTTCCTTTATTTTAAGGGGTTTTTGGCTCTTCAGGCTTATAGAGTGACAAATCATCTGTGGCTAAAGGGAAATCAATCATTGGCGCTAATGCTACAACACAGTATATCAACACATTTTGCGGTTGATATTCATCCCGCAGCCACAATTGGCTCTGGTATTTTAATTGACCATGCAACAGGCTTGGTCATCGGCGAGACTGCCGTTGTTGAGGATAGTGTTTCAATTATGCAATCTGTGACTCTTGGAGGCACCGGAAAGGAAAGCGGAGACCGGCATCCAAAAATTAGACAAGGTGTACTTTTAGGCCCAGGTGCTAAAATTTTAGGCAATATCAATATTGGCGAAGGGACCATGGTTGCAGCATCAAGCGTGGTACTTCAATCTGTTCCCGCGCATTCAATTGTCGCAGGCGTGCCGGCGGAAGTCGTTGGTAAATCAGATGACCATGAGCCTTCAAAAGCTATGAATCATTACTTCAAACCTTGTTAGCATCGATTCCAAGGAAAGGCTAACACCTCATCAATTGTCCGCATCTCACACAATTGCATAAGCAATCTATCAACACCTAAAGCCACGCCGCTACAACTTGGTAAACCTGCCCGCATTGCTTGATCGAGATTTATATCTAGGGCCATTGTAGGTTTTTTATTTTTCTCTCTAAGCGCGATATCTAATGCAAAACGATCATGTTGTTGCTGGGCGTCTCTCAGTTCAAAATAACCATTTGCTAACTCTATATTGCCTAGAAAAACCTCAAACCTGCGACTCACCAACCTGCCCTCTTCATCTTTGTGAGTCTGAGAAAGAGCTGCCTGACAGGCAGGATAATCGTATATGGACACCAACCCTTTGGGCAATTTTGGTTCAACCTTCTGGGTAAAAAGGAGATCTAGGCAGTTAGAGCGAGTTTCGTTTGACCAGTTCGAATAACCCAGATTTTCAGCTGCAGTTTGAAGCGATTCTAGAGGGGCTGTATGAGGATCAAGTTGCAGTTCTCTAACAAAGCAATCAGCGTAACTTAATCGCTCAACACTGACTGAAGAATGATTAAACTCAGCATAAACAGCAGATATTAAGGTTTCGATTTCTTCTATTAATTGAAATTCATCCCAACCCACGCGATACCACTCTAGAAGGGTAAACTCTGGATTATGACGCGAGCCTTGCTCTGAATCACGAAACGCCTTTGTTAAGGCGTAAATATCACCTAACCCAGAGGCTAGCATTCTCTTCATGAAAAATTCAGGGGAGGTTTGCAGATAGCTAGAGGTATTGCCCATTTGAGCTTTTATACTTTCAATATGAACGTCTGTCACCGAGGTTTTAGCGAGTAATGGCGGGTCAACCTCTAATACCGAGCGCTCGGCAAAAAATACTCTCAGTGCAGAAAGTAGCTTTGCTCTTGCGTGCAATATGTTTGATTGTGCGCTTGGCTGCCAAGTATTTATGATGTGACCTTTCTAGTCTTCAATATAGATCAGTCCTTTACGCGACCTTGATATTCTCCAGTTCTAGTATCCACTTTAACGACTTCACCCTCATTAAGAAAAAGTGGCACTTTAACTGTCGCACCGGTAATTAATCTGGCCGGTTTATTGCCGCCCTGAGCCGTATCACCCCTTAGGCCTGGATCTGTCTCAACAATTTCTAGCTCAACGTGAATTGGTGGTGTCACTGATAGAGGCGCTCCATTGTAGAGGGTCACCATGCAGGTGTCCTGCTCTTTAAGCCACAACTTAGCTTCACCAACCGCTGTTTCATTTGCTTGATGCTGCTCAAAAGTGTCAGGCTCCATAAAGTACCAAAAATCGCCATCGTTATAGAGATATTGCATATCCATATCCAGTACGTCCGCACCTTCAATAGACTCTCCAGATTTAAACGTCTTTTCTAGCACACGGCCAGTTTTTAAATTTCGAAGTTTAACTCTGTTAAAGGCTTGGCCTTTTCCTGGCTTTACAAACTCATTGTCTAAAATTGAACAGGGATCTCCATCTAGCATGACTTTTAGACCTGATCGAAATTCATTGGTGGAAAAACTGCCCATTTTTTGCTCTCACTTATTTCTAAAATTACATGATACCTGATATGACTGTACTTTTAACTAGCACAGAATCAAAACAAGGTATTTTATACTGAGTTTTATCCAAGAATACCGGTGTCCTTATCGGAATACCCTAGCAAATAAAGAATACCGTCCAAACCCAAGCTTGAAATGGCCTGTTTAGCTGATGCCTCAACCAATGGTTTAGCTCTAAACGCAATACCTAACCCAGCTATGTCTAACATTGGCAAATCGTTGGCTCCATCACCTACTGCAATGACCTGCTCTAGCATCAACCCTTCACGATTAGCTAGCTCTATCAATAGATCTGCTTTGCGTTGACCGTCAATGATTTCTCCTTTCACACGACCGGTAACCACACCATTTTCAACATCAAGTTGGTTAGCATAAACATAATCAACCCCGAGAATTTCTTGCAGGTACTCACCAAAAAAACTAAATCCACCAGATACAATGGCGGTCTTAAACCCTAGCTTTTTTAATGTAGCAATTAGATGTTCTGCGCCTTCATTAAGCCTTAATCGCTGGGCAATCTTCGGAAGTACAGCGGCATCTAAACCCTTCAGAAGGGCCAATCTTTGCTCAAAGCTCTGCTTAAAGTCGAGCTTACCCTGCATTGCTGCTTCTGTAATTTCTGCCACTTTCTGACCTACGCCAGCCTCAATAGCTAACTCATCAATAACCTCGGCATCAATGAGCGTAGAATCCATATCAAACACCACAAGCCTTCGATTTCGTCTAAAAATATTATCCTCTTGGAAAGCAATATCTATGTCGAATTGATGGGCTAATTCAAGTAATGATTTTTTAAAGGCATGGGGATCAGAAGCTTCTCCACGAACCGAAAACTCAACGCAAGCTCGACCTAATTGATCGCTTTCATGCAAATTAATTCGCCCTGAAAGCCTGATTACTTTATCTATATTAAGTTGATATTCAGACACCACTTTGGTCAGTGCTGCCAAATGCTGGGCCTCAATCTTTCTGCCTAACAGGGTGACTATATGTCTCGACTTTCCCTGTTGCTCAACCCATTGCTGGTAACCATGTTCTGATATTGGCAAAAATTTTGCACGCATTTCCAAATCAGCAACACAGGATTTAACCTTGAGCACTAGATCTTCGGTATTCGCCTCATTGGGAATTGCCGCCAACAGCCCCAAATTTAACTGATCGTGAATAACCGCTTGGCCTATATCTAAAATAGTAACATCAAATGATGATAGGACCTTGGTTACAGCATTAGTGACGCCAGGTTTATCCTCACCAAACACGTTTATTAGTAATATATCTTTCAAAAAGTCAGTCCAAATCTAATTTCTAAGATATGCATTATATAAAAGCTGTGAGAATAGGATAGAATATGTTTCAAAATAACTGCAAAAAAAAGGCAAATCATGCGTCGCCAACACTCGATGCCCAAAAAAACTTCAGCAACAGTACTCTGTATGTGCCTTCTTTTTGGATTAATCAGCTGGCCTTTGCTTTTTGCACAATCTGATAAACTCGCCCAAGAAGCTGTATCAGATAGAGCGACTTCAGCCCTCAATCAATTACATGAATCAATACTCACACCTTTATTAAGAAACGATACCATAAGCCAGCAGGTGGCACTGCAAAGAGTCACGGAAGATAGATATATTTTAAGCGCCAGCCTTCATGGTATTGATGGTGAGCTTTTGGCTCAAAGTACAAACACGGGATCACAAGCAGTAAATACTGAAAATTTTTCAGAAAGTATTGAATTTGAAAATACTCAGGCTGGAGTTATTTCAATTGTGATTGACAGTCAGCCTATATTTAAACAATACCATCAGATTTTCATTAATTGGCTGTTGATATGGGTTGTATTTACCCTCATCAGTACCTATGTTAGTTATCGATTTATCGGTCAAATAATCTTTCGCATTGCGCGTATAAGCAATCGCTTACCTGGGAAAACAGAATCTTTAGCTGATGAAATTTCAACACTTGAGACCAAGATACAACCGCTACTATCAACATCTGGAGATTCTTCTCACGAACCCAATAACCGCTATTTTTATTCCCTAATAAGTGCCAGTGTAAAAAATCATCAACGGCTAATTCAACAGCTTAATAAGGATAATTTGGATCATCTGTTCGAAAAACTAGATTATTGTATTTTGCGAACGCTTCAACTATACGGCGGCGACCGCTTAGATGGCATGGAAGATAGCTTTTGTTTTACCATCCGTTCAACTGAATGCTCAAAACAGCATTTGTTAGTTTGTCTAATGGCAGTCTACACACTACAACAACTCATCGAGCAGCTTTCAAAAAAATTAAGTATAGACCTTGAGATTAACTGGAATATTAGCAGTAATAATATAGAAACATCTCCTCGGTTTTGGCATGAACAATCGCTTTTATCGCTAAAGCGACAAAATAGTGAGATTGCCACCCGCTTGCAGGAGGGGTTAATTCTATTGCATTGTAATCAGTATAATATTGATGAATTAAGCTCAATAGCGAGATTTCAAAGCTACGACAACCATCAATTTATTTTGGAGGGATTCTCTGAAAATAGAATGCAACTATTACATAAACAACTTGAATACTTGATTCGAATCTGCCTTGATTAAGCGCTAATATAAGCCATAATTCATAACGATGAGCACCCCCCAAACGAACAGAAAAACCAGCATTGAGAGTGCCACCGCGGCCGAACCAATATCTTTGGCGCGCCCAGATAACTCATGAAACTCGGGACCAATTCGGTCAATAACTATTTCTATTGCCGTATTTAACAGCTCTACTATCAATACTAAAAACAAAGCCATCAAGAGCATTATTAACTGCTGATAGCTTTTTGCAATAACCATAGCCATCGGCACCAAAACTAAACATAGCATGACCTGCACGCGAAATGCTTCTTCTTGTAAAAAAGCATCCTTGAGCCCCCTAAATGAATGTCTGCCTGCCACAATAAAACGTCGATACAGGATGGCCAAAAAATCTTTCAAAATTAAGTAGCCTCTTTTACTCAATATATTGATCCATTTCCAATGCCGGATTTTGCTCGGCTGGTTTACCAACAATTGTGGCCGGAACCCCTGCAACAGTCACATGGTCAGGAACAGATTCTAATACCAGACTACCAGCACCAACCTTCACACCCTCACCCACAGTGATATTACCCAAAACCTTGGCGCCAACGGCAAGCAATACGCCATCACCAATTTTAGGGTGTCGATCTCCTTGATGACAGCCACTGCCTCCTAGGGTCACTGAATGCAAAATAGACACATCATTACCAACAACAGCTGTTTCACCTATAACCAAACCGGTAGCATGATCAATCATTATGCCGTCTCCAAGTTTAGCGGCTGGATGAATATCGACAGCAAATCGCTCAGAAATATTGTTCTGTAAAAAAAGTGCAAAAGAATAGCGTTTGTTATTCCATAACCAGTGAGAAATGCGATATAGCTGAAGTGCTTGAAAGCCTTTGAAATAAATTAAGGGCATCAAATAATACTGGCAAGCAGCATCCCTATGAAATGCCGCTTCTATATCTCGTCGGATACTTATACCTATCTTAGGCTCATCCTGAAGAGCTTCAGTAATAACTTTTTGAATATCCTCGCTGGACATTGAACTAGAGGTAAATGTCTCTGCCAAAACATGCCCTACTACCGCCTCAAGGCTATTATATTGAAGCACCGCACGCTGAAAAAAATCCGCTAAAAGAGGCTCTTCAGACGCTAACTGTTGTGCTTCTTTTTTAATAAAACCCCAAATAGGGTCCACTGCACTCATAAAAGCTTGTCCCAAATTTCCAAATAATTTAGTCGATTATAATATAGCGTTGTAGAATTTCATCCAAATGTTCTAGAACCACATCTAACAACATTAAATCTGAATTTATAAGCCGGGTGGAAAGCAGCTCAGAATTAAGCATTTGAGCATATTGATCTGCAATAGGCCGATAACTTAAATGCCACCGCTCGGGAGCAATACCCCCTTTATCAAATTCATAGGGACGATAAAATTCTGATTTTCCTGAGCCCAAATAACCATCCAGCCAATTATGCATAGGTGCAAATAGTCCATCTCCATACACCTCTTCTGGAGTTAGTTGTATTTTGTAATCCTTCGGCATTGCATTGGCATCATAAATATCAAAATCCGTACCCCAATGATGCCTTGAGGCTCCCGGCAGAGCTGACCAACGCAGTATGGCTTGAATTTTTTGCCATGGACTTAAATCTTGGATATTAATGGGCTTACCAAAAGAGTCCATTACTGGCCGCATGCCTGAAATCTTACCATTCCAGATCAGCAACTGACGATCAAATGACCTGTAGGCACTACATATTTTTAAATCAAATCCCGCTTTACGTGCCGACCTTTGAAGATCCAAAAATGGCTTTAATATGTCCTTGTGAATGGCTTGTTTTACAGTATCGTTTTGACCCTCATCTAGCAGTACTAGATGAGTATCCGTTGAGCCTGTAACAATGTCAGCCTTCATCAAATAAATCCCGAGGTATTAAGACAATGGTTTACCTTATACCCTCACCGACAATAATAAGCAAAAAATACCCCAATTAATTCTGAGCAACGATTGACTTTTTCTTATCAAACCGCAATATATTTATTGCGATTACAATATAATATGTCTCGATCACTAGAACGTTTTCGCGCGTCATTTTAATTAGATGGTTATCTCAATGGCTAATGACTATATACAAGAAGAAGTTCCACTTTGCAGACTCAATGACCTTGAGGATCGATGCGCAATGGAATTAACAATAGAGCAGCGACAGCTATTTGCGGTTCGGCAGGATAATACTATCTATGCCTATTGGAACATCTGCCCTCATAGAAGTAGCCCTCTAAACTGGGTGCCTAACAAGTTTTTAGATATTGAAAACCAGCTTATTCAATGCGCATTACATGGCGCGTTGTTTGAAATTGATTCTGGCCTTTGCGTTTCAGGACCCTGCATAGGCGACAAACTTCAACCCATACAACTTAGACATGAAGATCAATTTTATTATGTTGTTGCAGATCAAAAAATGCCACCTGCTCCAGTCAATTTGCGCGCTATGGCTCTGGCAGATCTTGAAGACAAGGAATAGGGCATTCTAAGACCATTTCTGTATCACTAAGCTTAGCTCGCCAAGCAATCACTTCTACACCAGCATTCAGCGCCTGAATTAAGGCTTGAGTATATTGCGGGTCTATCTTGTCTGCCACCTCCATCTTTTTAGCCTGATTCACTTGAACACAAAAAAACAGCATCGCTCTTTGACCCTGCTGAACTACATTTATTAGTTCTCTTAGGTGCTTTGTACCGCGGGAAGTAACGGCATCAGGAAACATAACTACGCCTTCAGATTCCTCCAATGTCACACTTTTAACCTCTACATAACATTGCCCTTTTTTAGGATCTTCCAATAACAAATCTATTCGACTATTTTCATTGCCATATTTGACTTCTGTTTTAAGTTTCTTATAGCCAGCCAATTCAGCAATTAGATTTTCTTCTATCGCCTCTTTAACAAGGTGGTTAGCTCTATGAGTATTGATCCCCGCCAAATTACCATACTTATTAGTCACCAATTCTAAGGTCCCTGGAAGTTTTCTTTTTGGGTTATCAGATAGCGAAAACCAACAATCAGAATCTTCAACCAAACAATTTTTCATGGAACCTGTATTAGGACAATGGATAGTTAATAATTTTCCATCTGAATTTATAACATCGCTAAAAAAACGTTTATATCTTCTTTGAAATCTTCCAAGCAGAAGGCCAGACGATAATTTCATTTTTAATAACCCTTTAAATAACTGGTCTAGTTGCAAAAAATATTCATCTTAGAATATGTGCTATTATTTACAAAGATACTTAATCTATCACTGAAATGTTTCAAAAACCGCTTAATTTGGAAAAATTTCTCTTGATAATTTGTTATAAACTCTCTATAAACACTTTCCTCTTTTTGAGCTTATTTCAAATTCGGACTTAAAGCATGGCAACAGCAAAGAAAAAAACATTGACGAATTCTCCCAGCATGGCCAAAAATTCGGTAACCCTTCATGGTATTGCCCCTTATCAAATAAAGAGCAATGAAGAGTACATGAATGAAGACCAAAGGATGCACTTTAAACTTATCCTAAATGCCTGGCGAAAAGAGCTTATGGAAGAAGTTGACCGCACTGTTACTCATATGAAGGATGAAGCGGCAAACTTTCCAGATCCTGCAGATCGCGCAACTCAAGAAGAAGAATTTAGCCTAGAACTTCGCACCAGAGATCGCGAAAGAAAATTAATCAAAAAAATTGATAAGACTTTGACCCGAGTCGAAGAAGATGATTATGGGTTTTGTGATCAATGCGGCGTAGAAATTGGTATTCGTCGACTAGAAGCCCGTCCTACAGCTGATCTCTGTATCGACTGTAAAACCTTGGACGAAATCAAGGAAAAGCAAATCACTGGCGGCTAACTAAGCCTTCAGATTGAATGCTTTATACTCTCGGTCAATACACAGATGTCTAAAGCATTAAGTATTGGCCGGTTTGCACCATCTCCCAGCGGACCTCTCCACTTTGGCTCACTACTTGCTGCTGTTGCTAGCTTTATGCAAGCCAAGCATCAGGGGGGGAAATGGCTGGTTAGAATTGAAGATATTGACCCTCCCCGAGAAGTTGTTGGCGCAAGTGATACCATTCTCAAACAACTTGAGTGTCATGGGCTACATTGGGATGATTCGGTTATTTTCCAAAGCACTCAAGTTCAGCATTATTTTGAAATTCTAGATCGGCTTAGGCATAAATCTCTAATATACAACTGTGATTGCACAAGGCAAAGACTTAATACTCTGGGTGGTATTTATGATAATCATTGTCGCAATCTCAACTTGCCGGATAAAAATACTGCAATTCGCCTATCTGTAGACAATAGTCTAAAACTGATTTCATGCGGTGATGATAGGCTAAATTTTCTCGATCAAATTATGGGAGACTACTCTCAATCACTCAATATGGAGGTGGGCGACTTTGTATTGCGTCGACGTGATGGTCTTATTTCCTATCAATTGGCTGTGGTCATCGATGATCACAAACAGGGTATCACTGAAATTGTTCGCGGCGCTGACCTGATTGATTCAACGCCAAGACAGATTTTACTGCAAAAAATACTGGGCTATAAAACACCCACTTATGCTCATATACCACTTGCTATCAATTCATTAGGGCAAAAACTAAGCAAGCAGCATCATGCAAAAGAACTTCCTCAGAATAATGAACAGGAGCAAGTTTGGCTTGCCTTGAGTTTGCTAGATCAAACTCCTCCTTTGGAGCTGCGAAAATCGCCTGTTAGTGAAATCATCGACTGGGGGATAACCCATTGGGACATTGCTAAAATACCAGATAGCAGAGAGGGCTTTCGCGCACCAGACAACTTTTAATAACGTAATATACCAATCACACTTCAATTACTCAGACGCACCTGATAGCAATACCACAATGTTTTCACATCAAAAAAATAGAATTTTTAATCCCATATAGGATGAAATAAGCATTGATTTATAGCTGTTTTAGATAAAATTTAATGTAAATTATGGCATTTAACGCATATTTCACCCCTTTTAACCCTTCTAAGGTATCAGTCAGGTTGTTAGGGTCTAATATTTTTGATTATATACACCTGTCGAAGCACGCTTTGACTTAACAATAAAAACAATAAACAAAAATAATAATCGGATGGATTGCAAAGCGCTCAAACAGCGTAGACTGAAGAGCGAATGGGGGGCTGCCGAAAGGCAACCCTTTTTTATTTTCTGTATTTTTTTCTTACCCTTGCAAATTACACATATACCTATCTCTATATATATTTCTAACAGTAGCGCTATTGCTCTGCTAAACTACACTCTTTCTCAGCGACGGCTAGTAATGTGTTAAAACGTCTCAGTAAGTTTTTTGATCGAAACTCATCAAATAAAAATGATGGTAATCATCGTGAATTAGATTCTCACGAGCATAATCTCAATCCAAAAAAAATCTGCAAGAATGCCCGTGAAATTGTTCGAGTCCTTCAAAAAAATAATTTTGAAGCCTATGTTGTGGGTGGTTGCGTTAGAGATTTACTGCTTGATCTAAACCCTAAAGACTTTGATATTGCGACCAACGCAACACCTCAACAAATCAAAAGGTTATTTAGACGCTCCAGAATTATAGGCCGTCGCTTTCAGATTGTTCATGTTCAATTTGGAAGAGAAATCATCGAGGTAACTACTTTTCGCTCAAATAACGCCGATAAAAATGGAAAAGTACAACAATCGGCCAGTGGAGTACTTACCAGAGACAACCTTTTTGGCTCATTGCTAGATGATGCCAGTAGACGTGATCTGAGTATTAACGCACTGTATTATGATACAGAAAAAAATACACTCCATGATTACTGTGACGGGCTCGAAGATCTTGCCAGACAAAAGATTCGCATTATAGGCGATCCTGCAACCAGATATAGCGAAGACCCTGTAAGACTCTTAAGGGCAGTTCGCTTTGCAGCAAAGCTTGGCTTTCATATTGATAGCAAAAGCCTAAAGCCAATATCGAAAATGTCTGATAGCCTGCAACATGTATCTGCACCTAGGATGTTTGACGAGACCTTAAAACTTTTTATGAGTGGGTATGGTTTGGCCGTATTTCAACTTTTGTATGAATATCGACTATTTGCTCAACTTATTCCTCAAGCAAATCGCCTAATTGATCAAGGGCATCCTACTGCTAGAAAAATGGTTGAACAGGCACTCACAAATACGGATCTAAGAATTCGCAGTAATCAGCGAGTAACTCCAGCCTTTATTTACGCCGCATTATTGTGGCCAGCAGTGCAAAAGATCGCATCAGAATATGAAAAACAGGGTCATCCAGCGGTTTCAGCTTTGAATAAAGCGGCCAATGAAGTTATAAGCGATCAGATTCCCATTACTGCTATCCCTCGGCGATTTACCATGGCTATGCGGGAAATATGGTCTATGCAGTTAACATTAGTCAAACGCGGCGGCAACCGAGCTAGTCGATCAATGGAAAACTCAAGGTTTCGTGCTGCCTATGATTTTATTCTGCTTAGAGAACAAACTGGTGAGTCTTTAGGCGGACTTGGTGACTGGTGGACAAACTACCAAGACGCTAGTGATGACGAACGCCAAAATATGGTACAAAAACTCCACTCAAACAAGCCAAGAAACCGCAGACCGAGACGCAGACAAAAAGGTTCTACTGATGCCTGAGGCATACATTGGTCTTGGGAGTAATCTTGGCAGTCAATCAGGGGGTATCCATAAAACCCCTCGCGATCAGATCAATGATGCAATAGAGACAATGTCAAAAAATCCTGATATTAGTCTTATTGCAATTTCTAGCTATTATCAAACGAGCGCCATTGGACCAGGGGAACAGCCCGACTATATAAATGCTGCGATAAAAATTAAAACCAACCTAGACCCCTATGTATTGTTGGACATATTGCAGATAATAGAAAACCAACAGGGTCGAATTCGCAAAGAACGCTGGGGAGCAAGAACATTAGACCTTGATATTTTGGTCTATGATCAATGCACCGAAAATACCCAAAAACTTATCCTGCCCCACCCCCGAATGCATGAAAGAGCTTTCGTTTTAGCACCTTTGGCAGATATAAGCCCTGAGTTAATTATTGCAGACCGTGGCATGGTAAACGACCTATTGGCAAATTGCTCTATGCAAGGTATTGTTAGACTTACAAATTAAATGTCTGTTTGCAGTATAAAGACTGGAGAAATGCGTGGAAGCAACCCTGCTAAATGAACTCGGTTTTGATACAACTATTGCCAATATCAAGGTACCCACCTATATCGCTGTCGAGGGACCCATTGGCGTTGGTAAAACCACGCTAACTAAGCGTCTTGCCGAAACTTTTAATTGCGAAACAATACTTGAAGATGCAGAAGAAAATCCTTTCCTTGAGCGCTTCTACCAAAATCGACGAGCCAATGCACTGCCTACGCAGCTTTCTTTTTTATTTCAACGCATTCAAAAATTACAAAGCATCAAGCAAGGTGAATTATTTCATCAGAGTCGAGTATCAGATTTCTTGATAGAAAAAGACCCCTTATTTGCCAAAATAACCTTGGACGATGATGAATATCGCCTTTATCAAACCCTTTATGACAAGGTAATTGAAGAATTACCTCAACCAGATTTAGTTATCTGTTTACAAGCTCCAACAAACACATTGTATGATCGGGTCCAGCTACGTGGCAACAGTATCGAACGCGGCATTGATCTATCTTACTTGCAAAAACTTAACGATGCCTACACGCAGTTTTTCTACCACTATGAAGACACGCCGTTACTGATTGTGAATACTACCGAGATAAACTTAGCTCAGGGAAATTCTGATTATTACAACTTAGTTAAATATATTCTTCGCGGACAGCCCGGTCGACATTTCTATAACCCGCATCCAATTCAATAAATGTTGGCATTAAATATAATGTTACAATAACGATAAGCAACACAAGGATAGCGTGTCCGACCATTTGGAGAGCCTAAGTTTATGACGACTATGTCAATTGATCATCTAAAATCTATTAAAGCCAATGGCCAAAAATTTGCTGCCATTACTGCATATGATTACAGTTTTGCCAAGCTGATTGATAAAGCCGAAATTGAAGTCACCCTTGTTGGCGACTCCCTTGGTAATGTTATTCAAGGACAATCGACTACTATCCCTGTCACCTTAGATGAAATGGCTTATCACACAACTAACGTTAACCGCGGCATTGAGTCTTCTTTAATTATCACGGATATGCCTTTTATGACTTACGCTACAGTATCCCAAGCTCTAGATGCCGCTGCTGTGCTGATGCAAGCTGGCGCGCAGATGGTCAAACTCGAGGGTGGCGAGTGGCTAACGGAAACTGTGTATGCGTTAACAGAAAGAGGTATTCCTGTATGTGGCCATCTCGGCCTTACTCCGCAATCAGTGCATAAATTTAGCGGTTTCAAAGTTCAGGGCAAAGATGCAAATACGGCTGATAAAATTTTAGCTGATGCGATCAGCCTTGAACAGGCAGGAGCAGATTTACTCGTTGTTGAGTGCGTACCCTCAGAGCTAGGTAAAAAATTAGCATCAACCTTGGAAATTCCATTAATAGGTATTGGCGCAGGCTCAGACACTGACGGTCAGGTCTTAGTTCTTCAAGATATGTTGGGGATTTCTGATGGCGCACCTAAATTTTCAAAAAATTATTTAGCGCAGTCCTCCTCCATACAGGATGCACTTAGGACCTACAGAGCCGAGGTATTAAGCGGGGCATTCCCCGAGCCTAAACATGGATTTTAGAAAAAACTAAAACGTCTACCTTAATACTTATTAGATTTTTGGATTACTTGGGCTTAACGTAAAGCACTAAGCTATGACCAACCAACTGATAGCCATTTTTTTCCGCAATTTTTTCCTGCAGACCTTCAATTTCATGATTGTGAAATTCGATTACCTTACCAGTTTCAGTGCATACCATATGATCGTGATGTTCACCTCTATCCAGCTCATAAACCGCAGGCCCAGAATCAAAATTATGCCTCTCAACCAAACCGGCAGATTCAAACTGGGTTAGTACTCGGTAAACCGTTGCTATACCAACATCTTGATCAGAATCTCTAAGCGACTGATAAATATCTTCTGCAGTCATATGTCGCTCAGCAGTATTTTCTAGGATCTGTAAAATTTTAATCCTCGGCAATGTTACTTTAAGGCCTGCCTTTTTTAATTCCATATCTTCTGGAGACATAATCTAACCTTCTGTATGTTATGATTTGTTTTTAGATTAACGCACCAATTAGGATGCTCTTCATGCGATTATATTCGATCTTAGTTTTACTGTTTATATTTTTGTTAACTGGATGTAGCTGGGTTCAATTTCCTAGCATTCACAAAGTCTCAGTTCAGCAAGGTAATATAGTTTCGCAGGATATGGTAGATAAATTACAAATGGGTATGACCAAAGCCCAAGTGCAATATATATTGGGATCTCCGTTAATAGTAGATACCTTTAACCCATCTCGCTGGTATTATTATTACACTAAAGTCGATACCAACAACACCAAAACCAAACGGCAGCTTATACTAACATTCGTTAAAGATAACACACTTCTTAGTCTTGAGGGTGACTTCTTACAACCCAGCCGCTCAGTGGAAGAAGATTAATCTCAACTAGTTTTTGAGCGCCTTAGATTCTTCAGCCCGGCGTCGACGTACCTCTTTCGGGTCAGCGATTAGCGGCCTATAGAGCTCTACCCTGTCCCTTGCTTTTAACTGGTAAGCTGACGGCTCTGCAAGCCCCTTTGTTCCTAAGACCTGAGAAAAAATACCCATCTGGATCGAGGCAATATCTATTTCGGGAAAAATCTGCAAAATTCCCGACTGCTCTACTGCCTCTAGAGCTGTAGTTCCCTCTGTGACACTCAAAACTTTGAGAACCTGTTTATCAGGTAACGCGTAAGCAACTTCAACCGTGATTTGCGAATTATTCTCTGTCATTAATCTACCTTTTTATATTTTTGGTCCGCACGCCTACATAGAGAATCTACGAGATTATTTGATACCCCTGAAAACATTCCTGTTGCCAGTTTAGCCAATGTGCCGCTTTTAAATTCAAACTCAAGATCTAGTGTAAGCTTACAAGCTGTATCAGACAAAGATTTAAACTGCCACAAACCATTAAATGTTTTAAACGGACCATCCTCAAACGTCATCTCAATACTGGTGTCGGCAACCAACTGATTACGTGTTGTTAGGTTTACTTCCATACCTGCTTTCTTAAGATACAATGTGGCACGCATTAACTGATCAGTATGTTCGATAATTTCCACCGAAGAACAACCATCCATAAATTGCGGATAGCTTGCCACATCATTTACCAAACAATACATAGCATGTGCTGAATAGGGAACAAGTGCTGATCTTTTAACTGTTGCCAAGTGGCCACCTATTAAATTTTATCATACAGTCCCATAACAAATACGGCACCGATAGCTAATGGCGCCAGATAGCGCAGGGTAAATTGCCATAATATCTGTATTTTCGAATGCATACCCTTCATCTCAGAAGCGACGATCTTTTTATCAATCATGTAGCCTACAAATAGAGCGATCAACAAACCTGAAATAGGTAATATTATATTGGCTGTTAAGAAATCTAGGAAATCAAAAAACGTAAGCCCGAATAATTGATAACCAGACCAAATATTAAATGAAAAAACAGTACCCAGACCTAGTATCCAAGCGATTAAAGCAAAAAACATATTAGCTTTAAAACGATCAATATTTTTAGTTTCAACCAACCATGCTACACAGGGTTCAAGGAGTGATATAGCCGAACTCCATGCCGCTATAGAAACCAATATAAAAAAAATGGCTCCTATTAATAAACCACCGGGCATACTGCCAAATGCTACGGGCAGGCTAATAAACATAAGCCCTGGGCCTGCACTAGGTTCAATTCCTTGAGTTGCAAAAACGATTGAAAATATAACTAATCCAGAAATAATGGCCACAGCGCTATCGAAAAAAGCGACGATAAGAACGGTTTTCCCAATATTGGCCTTTTGTGGCATATAGGCACCATAAGCCATAATTGCTCCCATACCAATACTGAGAGTAAAGAACGCCTGGCCCATAGCCTCTAAAACTGAGCGCGAGGTAAGCTGGTCAAGATTAAAAGAAAATAAAAAACTTACCGCAGCCGCAAAATCACCGCTAAAAAAACTAAAAATCAGCAAACCCAAAAGAATTAAGAACAAAATAGGCATCAGGGTTTCAACAGCCACGCCTAGACCCTTTTTAACGCCTCCCATAACAACCGCCACGCAGAGGGTTAAAAATATTGTCTGCCATAAAATTAATTTAGCTGGGTTATTAAGTAACTGAGCAAAAGCTGCGGCAGCTGTGTCTCCATCAGCCCCTTTTAAAACTCCTGAACCCATTTCGATAATATAACTAAGCGCCCAACCGGCAATCACGGCATAAAAACTTAGAATTAAAATAGCAGCAATGACACCTAGCCAGCCAAGACATGACCAGTACCGATTTACACCACTCTCATAGACAATATCTCGCATGGCATTGATGGGGCTTTTTCGCCCGTGACGACCCAGCATGACCTCAGCCATCATCACTGGAACACCAACAAAAAGAATACAGCCCAGATAAACTAAAACAAATGCCCCACCGCCATTACTGCCAGCCACATAAGGAAATTTCCACATATTCCCTAAACCAACTGCAGAGCCGGTGGCAGCCATTATAAAGGTCCATCGACTAACCCATGCGCCATGCATTCCCTTTTGCTGAAGTGCCATAACAAATCTCCAATATTTATTGCTGAATTGTAACCATAATTTTAGCTCTTACCTAGAGCGACAAACGATTAATTATTTGTCCGAAAAAAAACACCTAAATATTGCCTTGTTTGTAATAATCTTAGGACAAAATTAATGGTCAACGTATAATCCTCACTTATGAGTAAAAAGAAACCCAAACAATCATCCAATACCATTGCCCTTAATCGCAAGATGAGGCATGACTATTTTATTGAGGAGAAATTTGAGGCTGGAATTTCACTTCAAGGTTGGGAAGTTAAAAGTCTTCGTGAGGGTCAGGTTAATCTAACTGATACCTATATTATGGTTAAGGATAACGAAGCATGGCTACTAAATACCAATATAATACCGCTTAAAACAGCTTCTACCCATTATGTGACTGAACCGACACGATCACGTAAATTGCTGCTAAATTACCGAGAGCTGAGAAAGATAGATGATGCAGTTAAACAAAAAGGTCGCACCTGTATCTGTACGGCACTTTATTGGAAAGGTCACCTAGTTAAATGTGAAGTTGCAATTGCCAAGGGTAAAGTTGCCTACGACAAACGTATGGATTCTAAAGATCGAGATTGGAGCCGCCAAAAACAAAGACTGATGCGGCATTCTTAATCGGTCATCGCTAAACGGTAAATGGCCTATTTACTTCTTCGAATCAAGTAATAAGCTTTCTTCAGGCATCACACAATTGAGCTTAGTCTCTAATAGTTTTTCAATCGGCTCTAAACGAAATGCATCATCCTCGCAGGCAAAACTAATGGAAGTTCCTGTTTTTCCTGCACGACCGGTTCGGCCAATGCGATGGACATAGTCTTCAGGCTCCTCAGGCAAAGTATAATTAATCACATGACTCACACCATCAACATGTATACCTCGACCAGCAACATCTGTAGCCACCATTACCTTTAAAGCGCCAGATTTAAACGATTCTAAGGCCTTCATTCGACGATTTTGAGGCACATCCCCAGAAAGAATACCCACCTTGAATCCCTGCTTTTTTAGCGTCTCATGTAAGGTTCGACAGATATCTCTTCGATTGGCAAATACCATCACCGAATCTACCTCATCAGAGCGCAGAATATTTTGCAGCAGAATCATCTTTTCCTCAGTGGAGGCGATGTAAATTTTTTGCTCAACTGTTTCTGTTGCAACCTTTTCCGCATCAATCTCAACCGTCACAGGTTCAAAGGTCCAAGATTGAGATAGACGCATAATTTCCGGCGTAAAAGTGGCTGAATATAGCAGTGTTTGACGATCTTCCTTTTTAGGTGTTAATTGCACTAGGCGCCTAACTTGAGGAATAAATCCCATATCAAGCATACGATCAGCCTCGTCAATCACTAAAACTTCAACCTGATCTAGATATATGTCTCGGTTGTTAGCAAAATCTAAAAGTCGGCCCGGTGTCCCCACTAAAATATCACAATGCCCACGCTGAAGTTTTGCTAGCTGCTTGCCGTAGTCCATGCCGCCAACTAAACAATGCACGCTCAAATCAACATGCTTAACCAATTGGACGGCATCATCTGCAATCTGAATAGCCAACTCACGGGTTGGCGCCATAATCATAGCCCGAGCCTCACCTAAATAGCGCTCATCCTCAACTGGATGCCTAATTAGATCAGCAATAATACTCAACAGGAATGCTGCGGTTTTACCTGTACCCGTTTGAGCCTTGCCTACTAAGTCATGGCCGTGCAAGGTATGTGGTAATGATGACGCTTGAATGGGCGTACAATACTGAAAACCTGCATCATAAATACCCTGCATAAGTGGACTGGGAAGATCAAAGTCATGAAATCTAGCTTTCCCCTTTTGAGGCTCAACCACAAACTGAGACATATCCCATTGGCGTCCTTTTCCACGCCTAGATTTAGACAATTTAGAGGAACGCGTAGAATTGGATTGAGTCGCCTTAGCTGACGCTTCTTGCTTATCAGATTGGTCGGAATTTTTAGTCAAAGGGCTATATACTTTTTCTAGTTTTCTAATAGGGCAAAAGCCATTTGGCTATCACCGTGAATGCACAATGACAGCGACTATATCAGAATTAAGACTTATCCGCTGAGATAATAAGACACTAGCTCTGTATTGCTTGCTCTAAAAAACTGTTTAACGAGTGTAAAATTATTTCCATTGCCCCAAGGTCACACGATCTAACTGATTGTAATCTTGCTGAGTAGATACATCAGAAAAACCTGCACACAGCATTAGATCGCTTACCGCTTCGCCTTGATTATAGCCATGCTCTAATAAAAGCCAGCCACGAGAATTTAAAAAAGCCGGACTTTGATGAACTATAAGTGTTATATCATCCAAGCCATCGGCACCAGAAACCAGTGCAGATGCAGGCTCAAAACGCACATCACCCTGGGAGAGATGAGGGTCGTCGTGTGCAATATAAGGGGGATTGCTAGTGATTAAGTCAAATTTATTATCCGCAGCATTTATCGCCTCAAACCAACTACTTTGAAAAACACTAACATTGGTTAATTGTTGTTGATGGCAATTATTTCTTGCCAACTGAACTGCGCCCGACTCTGAGTCCACAGCAAGCCACTGCATATCTTTGCGCTCAGAGGCTAAGGCTAATGCAATAGCGCCTGTTCCAGTACCTAAGTCCAAACCACGGCTATGTTTTGGCAACTTTAACTGTAACGCTATTTCTACTAGAAGTTCAGTTTCTGGGCGCGGAATCAGAGTATCTGGTGAAACACTGAGGTCCATCGACCAAAAGCCGCGTGAACCTGTTAGGTATGCAACTGGCTGACCCTGACAGCGTTTTTGTAAAAGCCTCTCAAATAGCATTTGCTGATCTTCAGCAACTTGGCTTTCAGGCCAGGTTCGCAACCAAGTACGATCAACATCAAGAACGTGACCTAAAAGAAGTTCGCAATCTAACTGCGGTGAATCACTCACTGACTGCAATTGGGCCGATAATTTAAGTAATTCAGAAACACTGGCCATACTATAAAATATTTATTCCGATAGGGTGGCTAGCTGTTCAGCCTGAAATTCATTAATTAATGGTTGCACAACCTCACCTAGACTTCCTTCCATAACCTCCGCCAATTTATAAAGGGTTAGGTTAATTCTGTGATCGGTAACACGACCCTGCGGGAAATTATAGGTTCGAATTCGTTCCGAGCGATCGCCACTTCCAACCAAACTTTTTCGCTGCTCAGACTGCTCTTTTGCCGCAGCATCTGTCTGCGCATTATTTAAGCGCGCTTGAAGAACAGCCATAGCTTTGGCGCGATTTTTATGCTGCGAACGCTCATCCTGACATTCAACCACAATACCCGTTGGCAAATGTGTTAATCGAATAGCTGAATCGGTTTTATTGACATGCTGGCCACCAGAGCCAGATGCGCGAAAAGTATCAACACGCAAATCAGCCTTATTAATCTCTATAGCATCTTGCTCATCAGCCTCAGGCATCACAGCTACAGTGCAAGCAGAAGTATGAATGCGACCCTGAGATTCTGTTTCCGGGACTCGCTGAACACGATGGGCACCAGATTCAAACTTCAACATAGAGTAAACACCCTGACCAACGATTCTGGTGATTATTTCTTTGTAACCACCGTGATCGCCTTCGCTCATACTAATCACTTCGACTTTCCACCGCTGAGCCTCAGCAAATCGACTATACATCCTGAATAGATCGCCAGAAAAAATAGCGGCTTCATCACCGCCAGTTCCCGCACGAACTTCTAAAAACACATTGTTATCATCATTGGGGTCTTTGGGAAGTAACTGCCTTTGTAAATCCAACTCTAACGGCTCTAATTGAGATTCTGCCTCAGCCAACTCTTCTTGCGCCATAGCGCGCATATCAGGGTCGGAATCCTTAAGTAATAACTTAGCTTCATCTAAGTTATTAATCACCTCTTGATAACCCAAATAAGCCTTAACCACTGGCTCTAACTCTGCATACTCCTTAGATAGGTCCCTAAATTTATTTTGATCTGCAATTGTTTCAGCATCACTTAAAAGTGCCGCAACCTCTTGGTAACGTTCATTAAGATTATCCAGCTTAGCTAAAATTGATGCTTTCATAGAGTTATTTTCACTTTTATCTTAAAAAAACCCTGCATGAAACAACATCAGGGGTAACTGATTATTAATGGTTGTTACTCAATGCCCATCGACTGTAAAACAGCCTTATACATTGAGTCGGGTAAAGCATTATCTGCTACTTGCACACTTTGATAACCCATTTTTTTTGCCATGAGTGCAATTCTATCACTCGGCACCACCAGGGGTATATGCTTATCCTTGGGAATATCCATTGCTTGAAGTAATTCACCGCTATGAATCACAAGACAGCCGGCACTGGCCATAAATTCTTTTGCTTTTGCCAAGTTCTGCGATTGAATTTCACGTTGATATAACTCGCAGTATTCAATGCTTGCGCCTCGACGAACAAGCTCTTCACCTAGGGTCTGGCGACCCTGACCACCGCGCAAAATAAGAACCGATTTTCCCTCTAGATCTTGTAGCTGAGTTATCTCTTCAAGCAGACCTTCAGTATTAGGCTGGTTTTGCGGATAACTTACAGGATAATTAAAATCAGTAAATACTCCAGCTGTCTGCTGGCCAACCGCGAAAAATTCAATACCTGCGGGCAAACTAGGCCAGCGTTGAGAAATTATTGGCAACCCAATTTCAGCTGCATTAGCACTTATAAAAATGATTTGGTCAAAATGTTCCAGCCGATCAATACAGTCAATAACAGAAGCATAGTCCTTACCTGCTTCCATAATTGGCTCTATGTTCATAATAGGTATATAACGAAAGTTAATTGACGCCTGATCCAAACGTTTTAGAAGAGCATCCTCATCGCGCAACGGCCTTACAATTAAAACAGGCTTATCACCCATGGTCATCATTACCTAAGACTGCTGAAAGAATTGCGCCGGCACCCATAGAAAGTAATTTATCCGCTAACTCTTGACCCAATTGTTCTGCATCGCTCGCCGATCCAGCCATCGATGCTTCCAAAAGGGTTTTACCGTCAATACTGCCAACCAATCCACGAAGACTGATCACATGGTCTTTTGGATTTAGCTCAGCAAAACAGGCGATAGGCACTTGGCAACCACCCTGCAAACGACGATTAACGGCACGCTCGGCAATAACACAGCAGGCAGTATCAGAATGATGTAAGGGCTCCAAAAGGGCCAGAATATCTGAATCATCAGATCGACATTCAATCCCGACTGCACCCTGCCCCCCTGCGGGCATGCATAGATCAGTATCTAACCTTGAAGTAATTCTATCGGCCATGTCCAAACGAATTAAACCTGCGCTCGCAAGTATTAATCCATCATATTCACCCTGATCCAGTTTATCTAATCGTGTATTGACGTTACCGCGCAAATCTTTAATCTTTAAATTTGGATACTTTGCACGTAATTGTGATTGACGGCGCAAACTGGATGACCCCACAATCGCATTATCCGGTAATTGACTTAATTCAGAATATTTATTGGATACAAAGGCATCGGTGGGGTCTTCTCGCTCACAAATCACCGATAATGCAAGACCCTCAGGGAATTCCATAGGCACATCCTTCATTGAATGCACAGCAATATCTGCTCGACCCTCTAACATTGCAACTTCAAGTTCCTTAACAAACAGGCCTTTGCCACCTACTTTTGCTAGTGGTGCATCGAGCAATTTATCCCCGCGAGTACTCATTGCCACTAACTCAACCTGCAAATCTGGGTGATGCAGTAATAATTGGCGCTTTACATATTCCGCTTGCCACAAAGCAAGGGGGCTTTTTCTAGTCGCTATTCGCACTTTATTTGTCACAACTTTATCCTGAGATAAATTATTAGCCCCTATTATCATCAATTTAACCCTATTTGTCAGAGAAACCCTTACTAAAGCGACTGTTTATTGAAATAATATACACTGTTTAGCTAAGTTCTACCCCCAAACCCTCAGGATTAGCTATAATCGTAAAAATTTCACGGATTGGGCAATATTGTCAATGAGTAAATCTAACAAAAACAAAACTAAAGAGTTGGATAATTCTTCAACCAATGCCTCTTGGGGCGGCCGCTTTAATGAACCTGTAGATGCTTTTGTCGCGCGCTTTACAGCATCCGTTGATTTTGATCAACGCTTAGCTAAGCAAGATATTCAAGGCTCGATTGCTCACGCTAAAATGCTTGCCAAGGTCGGCGTTCTCACGACTGACGAACTCGATCAAATTATAGATGGACTCAGTCAAATTAGTGATGAAATCAATCAGGGTGAATTTGCTTGGTCACAAACCCTCGAAGATGTTCATATGAATATTGAAGCAGCACTGACACAGCGCATTGGAATTGTTGGAAAAAAACTCCATACCGGTCGCTCTAGAAATGATCAAGTTGCAACGGATATTCGTCTATGGTTAAGAGATGAAATTGATATTATCAAGCCGCAAATTAAGCAGTTGCAACAGAACATTATCGCACTCGCCAAAAGCGAGGCATCGACCATCATGCCAGGCTTTACTCACTTACAAACGGCACAGCCAGTGACCTTTGGTCATCATCTTTTAGCTTGGAATGAAATGATTCAAAGAGACTACGAACGTCTTTGCGACTGCAGAAAGAGACTAAATCAAAGTCCTTTAGGTTCAGCCGCCTTGGCGGGTACTAGCTATCCAATTGATCGAGATTTTACTGCTTCGGAATTAGGGTTTAACAAGGCCTCAGAAAACTCATTAGATTCAGTGAGCGATCGTGACTTTGCTGTTGAGTTCTGTGCTTTTGCTAGCCTAATGATGACGCATTTTTCACGTATTTCTGAAGAATTAATCCTATGGGCTTCAGCTCAATTCCAGTTTATTGATCTACCCGATCGCTTTTGCACTGGCTCTTCCATTATGCCGCAAAAGAAAAATCCTGATGTTCCTGAATTGGTACGAGGTAAAACCGGTAGAGTCACCGGGCAACTTATTTCACTGCTTACTCTTATGAAGTCACAACCATTGGCTTACAACAAGGATAATCAAGAAGACAAAGAGCCCTTATTTGACGCAGTAGATACAGTACAAGACTGCCTCCGAGCCTTTGTCGATATGATTCCCGCGATACAAGCCAATCGCGAATCAATGTACGAAGCTGCCCGCAGAGGATTCTCAACTGCAACAGACTTAGCTGACTATTTAGTATGCAAAGGCACAGCATTTAGGGATTCCCATGAGATTGTGGGCAATGCCGTTGCCTATGGGATTGAGAAAAACAAAGATTTGTCCGAAATGAGCCTTCAGGAGCTACAAAATTTCTCAAGACTTATCGATCAGGATGTATTCGATGTCCTAACACTTGAAGGGTCGGTTGCCGCTCGCAATCACCAAGGCGGTACAGCACCTGAACAGGTCATAGCAGCCGCAGATCGAGCACTAAAACAGGTTAAAAGTCAAAATTAACCTGCTCACCTGATTGCTCTAAACAGGCGTTTGATAACATCTTGATGAGCGGTTCGCCGCTCACAGTATTTTTCCATGTGCTGTTGTCTAATTTGAAATGAAAACCACCAGAACGAGCCGCCAACCAAATCTCAGCCAATGCTGGCTGACGAGATAAAATAATTTGCGAACCGTTAGCTTCACAAGTAATCGTCAACATACCAGCGGTATTTTCATAATCTAGATCAGCGCCACTATCATCAATGCTTTCTTCAATCGAAAACATAAGCTCATCGACTAACTGATTAAACTGGGCTTCAGTCATTATTTTCGCACCTGTTATTAGCTGACAGTGATAATTGTTTGAGTGTAATCCACCACAACCGCTATACTACCGTTTTTTCAAGGGTAACAGAACATGTCTCAACGTCTAAGCCTAATTTTATCTGTATTCTTATTCTGCGGTATCACTAGCTGCGGCAATACAGGTGATCTATATTTACCTGAAGAAACAACAACGACACAAAAAAGGGATTACTAGCCAAAATGCATAGTTCAGTTACAACTCAAGGCAATCAACGAATAATGGAGGATGTCCCATTACGCTCTATTGTTAAGGAGTTCGGCAGCCCCTGTTATGCCTATAGCAAAAAGACCATCAGTGAAAATTTTCTAGATTATCAGCGCGCATTAGGCTCGCGCGATCATCTAATCTGTTATGCGGTTAAATCCAACTCTAATATCGCTGTACTGCAAACACTAGCAAAGTTAGGTGCTGGCTTTGATATCGTATCAGTTGGCGAACTTGAGCGCGTGTTAATCGCTGGTGGCGACCCGTCAAAAGTGGTTTATTCTGGTGTTGCAAAAACTGCAGAAGAAATGCGCCGTGCCTTAGAGGTAGGTATTCATTGTTTTAATGTGGAATCAGAATCAGAACTTATGCTTTTGAATAAAACAGCTGCAGAAACCAATCAGTTAGCGCCTGTTTCCTTAAGAGTAAATCCAGATGTAGACGCAAAGACTCACCCCTACATCTCAACAGGTCTCAAAGAAAATAAATTTGGTATCGATATTAGTCGTGCCTTTGAGGTCTACCTCCAAGCTTCACAGATGGATAATATCTCTGTGGTTGGCGTTGACTGTCATATAGGCTCTCAACTTACCGATATCAGTCCATTTATTGATGCAATGCAACATTTATTAGTACTCGTAGATCGTTTAGCTGACTCAGGCATTAAGCTAAAGCATATTGATATTGGTGGTGGACTGGGTGTGTGCTATAAAAATGAAACTATTCCGTCACTGGCAAGCTATATAGATGCGTTAGAACCTTTACTTAAAGGTCGCACAGAGACTTTAGTGATGGAGCCTGGTCGATCTATAACAGCTAATGCCGGCATTTTACTAACCCAAGTGCAGGTAATTAAGAAAAATGGTGATAAAAATTTTGCCGTTGTTGATGCCGCTATGAACGATATGTTGCGGCCCGCCCTTTACAACGCTTGGATGGATATTAATCCCGTCGAAATTATTTCAGATAAAACAGAAGCAGACTATGATGTGGTTGGCCCTGTGTGTGAAACTGGTGATTTTCTAGCCAAAGACAGAACTCTCGCCATCAAAGAGGGTGATTACCTGTACCTATCTTCAGCTGGAGCCTACGGTTTCACCATGAGCTCCAATTACAATAGTCGCCCCAGAGTTGCCGAAGTTATGGTAGATGGTGATCAGGTACATCTTGTCAGGGCGCGCGAGACCATTAAAGATCTGGTTAGAGGTGAACAACTGCTAAAATAGTAATACTAGCGAAATAACGGAACTCGATGAAATGCTTATAAAATTTACAAAAATGCACGGTATTGGCAATGATTTTGTGGTTATAGATGCAGTTCGCCAACATATCAACCTCACAACAGATGCAATAAGACAAATAGCAGACCGCAACCAAGGTATAGGTTGTGATCAGGTACTGCTTATAGAACCACCCAGTGATAAAAATATCGACTTCAACTATCGAATCTTTAACTGTGATGGCACTGAAGTTGAACAATGTGGCAATGGGGCTCGTTGTATGGGTCGCTATATTGCAGATCAGCAACTATCTGGCAAAAAATCTGTCCTTTTAAAAACTAAAAACCGTGTAATGGAAGTGACTACCAAAAATAAAGACCTGGTCACAGCCAATATGGGAGCACCTATCTTCACGCCATCAGATATACCTTTTAATTCAGACCAGCAACAACAACTCTATCCAATGGAAGCAGGACCTCATAGCGTTGAAATTGCAGTTCTATCTGTTGGTAATCCTCATGCAGTGATTCAGGTCGAAGACATTGATACGGCTGAGGTTGATAACATCGGAACCCTAATTCAAGCACATAAACTGTTTCCTGAAAGCGTCAATGTTGGCTTTATGCAAATTATGGATCGCCAAACCATTAAATTGCGTGTCTATGAGCGTGGTGTAGGCGAGACCCAAGCCTGCGGCTCAGGTGCATGCGCGGCGGCTGTAGCTGCAATTCAACAAAATCTGGTGGATAGCCAAGTAAATCTTGAATTACTTGGAGGATCACTCAGTATTGAGTGGCATGGTGATGACGAGCCTATCATGATGACAGGACCGGCAGAGACAGTTTTTCATGGGAAAATTAAGTTATGACAGCTAAAAAGAAAAACTCAGATAATGAGCAGTTAGTCCGTGACTATTTAGCTCATAATCCAGATTTTTTTGAACAAAATCCCGATATTTTTGAAGCTATCAATATTTCACACGACAGCGGTAAAGCTATTTCGCTAGTTGAGCGTCAAGTAAACCTAATCCGCGAGCGAAACAAAGAACTTAGCACACAAATCGAGTACATACTGAGTGCTGCCAAAGAAAATGAAGTGCTTATGGAAAAGACCAAGCGACTGGTTTTAAATTTGGTTCAAGCCACAGATTTAAATACTCTAATAAAAGCACTAAATGTCAGCCTAAAAAGTGATTTTTCTACAGAATTTTTTAGTCTAACCCTAATAGACAACGGCTTAATTAGCAGCAAAACATCTGCCAACATAGTCTCAAAAAAGGATGCTGAAGAAAATATCGGAGTCATCATTAAAGCAAAAAAAGCCGTGAGTGGCATAAGAAATCCCAAAGAAATTGCTCTGCTTTTTGACACTCAAGCAGACAGTATTGGGTCTGTTATAGCTCTGCCACTTAAAAACAACATTACTTTTGGCATATTAGCTCTAGGTCACAGTGATTCCGATTTTTACTCAAATGATATTGGAACAGTTTTTATTGATTATATTGGCGATTTACTCAATCAGCTTATCCCCAAACATGTAAAACTCAACTGCTAACGCCTGGATTTACGCTTTCTTTTTGAGTTTGAGCTACCCACCTTACCCGATGTTCTAGATCGGCTATTTGACGACTTCTTGGCTCTTGAACTCTTGGTTCTGGTTTTTTTGGTTTTCGGCTTCCCTGATCGGTCATCTAATTGTTTGGCAGAACTTCTGGGATTTTTTGTTTGAGGCTGACTGGATCCCTTATTAATTAGTTCAAAGTCAATTTTTCGCTCTTCCAAATTAACCCGAACTACCTTTACCTTAACCTTCTGACCCAATCTAAATGTTCTACCAGTTCTTTCACCCACCATTCGGTGCTGTGTAGCCTCATGATGATAATAATCCTTTGGTAGGCCAGTCACATGAATCAACCCCTCAACCATAAGCTCATCTAACATCACAAACAATCCAAAACCAGTGACAGCGCTAATAACACCCGTATATTCCTCATAAACGCGATCCAGAAGAAACTCACACTTCAACCAATTAACCACATCGCGGGTAGCCTCATCAGCACGACGCTCTGTTACTGAAAGGTGTTGGCCCACTTCCTCCAGAGCACTTAACTCATAGGGATAGTAGACTGATTTATCGATATTGGACTGTTTATCCGGCCGTTTAATATGCGCCGATTTTTTTCCACTTTTAATCAGACTTCGTATTGCTCGATGCACTAACAAGTCTGAATAACGTCGAATTGGCGATGTAAAGTGAGTGTAGGCATCGAAGGCCAAACCAAAATGACCGAGGTTTTCAGACTGATACACTGCTTGACTCATTGAGCGCAATAATACTGTCTGAATAATCTGTGCATCATCACGATGCTTAACACCATTAAGCACCTGCCGGTAATGCATTGGCTGTGGCTCGTCTCCCCCACCCAGTCCTATTCCAAGTTCACCTAAGAAATCTCTAACCGAAATTAATCGCTCTTCACTCGGGCCCTCATGCACACGATAGAGGGCTGGAACTTTAGATTTTTGTAAAAATTCTGCAGCACAAAGATTAGCGCATAACATGCACTCCTCAATCAGTCGATGTGCATCAGTTCTTTCCACTGGAATAATTTGACTAATCTTTCGCTTACTATCAAAAAGAATTCGTGTTTCTTGAGAATCAAAATCGATAGCCCCACGCTGATTTCGACATTTTTGCAATCGCTGTGAAAGGCTTTGTAAAGCATCTATTTGGGGTAAAACTGCAGAAAATTGTTCTCTTGCCGCAGAACTATTACTGGGATCCCTATTGGCTATAACCTGAGAAACCTGAGTATAGGTCATACGGGCATGGGAGTGCATGATTCCTTCATAAAATTTGTAACCAGTAATATCTCCCTGCTCACTGATCTGCATCTCACACACCATACAAAAACGGTCTTCAGCAGGATTGAGCGAACAAAGCCCATTGGATAACTTTTCCGGAAGCATTGGCACAACATGATTGGGAAAATAGACCGAATTACCTCGAGAAAATGCCTCTTTATCTAATTCAGATCCAACACCGACATAATGAGACACATCAGCAATTGCGACAATGAGCTTCCAACCCCCTTTGGGTTTAGGCTGACAAAAAACCGCATCATCAAAATCACGAGCGTCTTCACCATCAATAGTAATTAGAGGAATAGACCTTATATCAATTCTTGAATCGCAATAGCTTATTTCAGAGGGAATATCAGCTGTTTCTGACTCTATCTCAGCAGACCATTTAAATGGGATACCATAGTTACGTATGGCCATATCTATTTCAATCCCGGGATCTAAATGCTCTCCTAGAATCTCAGAAACAAACCCCACAGGTAAGCTATTTCTTGTAGGTGGTTCCAAAATATCCACAACCACAATTTGTCCTGGACTTGCTGTGCAGGGATGTTCGCCAGAAATAAGAATATCCTGACTTATTCGAGGATTATCGGGTCTTACAAAGTTAATGCCGCTCTCGCGAAAATAACGACCAACTAATTGCTGTGTAGCCCGCTCTACGACATCAACCAAAGAACCCTCAGGGCGACCGCGCCTATCCCAACCGGCCACTCTAACTAACACAATATCTCCATCAAACACGCGGCGCATTTGAGCGCTAGAGAGAAATATATCTTCTCCTTCCCCACTTAGGGGAGAAACAAAACCAAAACCCTCAGAATGCCCAATTACCCTACCCTTAACTAAGTTAAGCTTCTCTAGGGTGCCGTATCCACCGCGACGATTTCTAGCCAACTGCCCATCCCTTTCCATTGCATTCAATCTGCGGCGCATCGCTTCAACTTGGACAGGATCAGACAGATTCAGTGCAACACAGATAGCCTCATGAGTTAAAGGTCCAACGCTATGCGCCAAATAATCTAGAATAAATTCCCGACTTGGTATTGGATTCTTGTATTTAGATGCCTCACGATCTGCAAAGCTATCCTTAACTGGTTTTTTTCTTTTCATAAAGATTCTTTTGAAATTTTTAACAGTCTATGTCTAATACTATTCAGATAAAAGAGTTTCTTTTAGTTTTGACCATCTCTTTTGGTGGAGAGAAAAAAAACCTCGCGGGAGCGAGGTTTTAAGAGGGAGTAAATAACAAGATCAACCTGTACCATCTATGGTACATAGCAACCACCCTGTCGTCTTAGAGGCAAAAAAAAACGACCCTTTGGGTCGCTTTTTTGAATTGCTATTTTGCAAGCTTTTCTTTAATTCTTGCAGATCTTCCTGAACGGTCACGAAGATAGTAAAGTTTAGCTCTTCGAACTGCACCGCGGCGTTTAACCTCAATACTATCAACTAGCGGACTATAGGTTTGGAATGTACGCTCAACGCCAATACCGTTAGAAATTTTTCGCACCGTAAAGGCTGAATTAAGCTGGCGATTACGCTTTGCTAATACAACACCTTCGAAAGCCTGAAGACGTTCGCGATTACCTTCTTTAACTTTCACCTTTACTGAAACTGTATCACCTGGGCCAAACTCAGGAATTTTTTTCTCCATCTGCTCTGCTTCTAAAGCAGCGATGATAGGTGTCTTATTTGACATTTTTTTGCTCCTCAATATACATTGGTTGGTGGCAAGCCACCTGATTTAGAGCTCTGTACAGAGAGGATGGCTTATCCTTTGCCATCATCTGCCAGCGCATTACTCTCTATCCTTAAGAAGGACTTTTTGCTCATCATCAAGCTCAAGCCTATCCAATAAATCTGGTCTTCTTTGCTTCGTTTTTAACAGCGACTGCTTAAGTCGCCATTGTCTAATTTTTTCATGGTTACCGGAAAGTAATACCTCTGGTACATCTAACCCTTCGTAATTATCCGGCCTTGTGTAATGGGGACAATCTAAAATCCCTTCAGCAAATGAATCCTGACTTGCTGATTCACTGTGCCCCAAAGCACCCGGTAACTTTCTTATTAGTGCATCCAATAACACCATCGCGGGTAATTCTCCACCGCTTAAGACATAATCACCAATGGACCACTCTTGGTCCACTTCGAGCTCAATTAAGCGCTCATCAATTCCTTCGTAACGACCAGCAATTAAAATCAATGGCCGCTGCTGCATTGCAAATTGGTCTACTGCACTCTGCTGTAATACCTTGCCCTGAGGCGATAGGTAAACCACTAAGGGTTCGCCTTGCATCCAATCTTTTGCCGCGCTAATCGCTTTACGCAACGGATCAATCATCATTACCATGCCCGGGCCACCGCCATAGGGACGGTCATCGACAGTGGAATGGGGGTCATCGGTAAAATCTCTTGGGTTAAAACAAGAAACTTCTACCAAGCCCTGATTAACCGCACGACCACTGATTCCATAGTCAGTGAGTGCCTCAAACATTTCTGGAAACAGAGTAATCAATGCTATTTTCATAACCAGACCTCCGTTAAATTACTGATTTCCTAAAAATCAGGATCCCAGACAACATCAATTTTATGCGACTCTAAATCAATGTTTTTTACATAGTGTTTTGCGTATGGTATTAACCGTTCGTTGAGGTCAATACTCTCAGCATCACCAGTAACAACAATCACATCATTGGCGCCAGTCTCTAGCATTGAAGAGACCTTACCTAACCTCTGAATACTATCTCCAAAATGGTTATACACCACGAGACCCTGAAGCTGATGCCAATAATAATCACTGTCTTGCAATTCCGGGAGAACTTCTTGCCTAACCCTGATATCTAATTGACACCAATCTCGTGCAACGTCGCGATCATTAATACCTTTAAGGAGCGCCACCAAACCATCACCGTGAATTTTCCATTCATCCACTTCAATCGTTTTATAGCTACCCTGTTTATCAACCAACCATGGTTGATAATCAAAAATTTTTTCTGGTTGCTCGGTAAAAGACATCACTTTCACCCAGCCACGGACACCGAAAACCGCAGTGATGCGCCCAATAACGAGAGTTCCCTGAACAATTGAGTGATTGCTCATAGGAATAAACCTCTTATGCTGCTAGCTTAGCAGCCTCTTTCAAAAGCGAGGTTACTCGGTCACTTACCTGAGCACCTTGGCCTTGCCAGTATTTAGCGCGATCCAAGTCAACACGCAAACGCTCTTCGCCACCACGGGCAATTGGATTAAAAAATCCAATACGCTCAATATAGCGGGCATCACGTGCTTTCCGAGAATCGGAAACCGTGATGTGGAAGAACGGACGTTTTTTTGAACCACCGCGAGCCAATCTAATTGTTACCATTTACTGATACCCTATTTTTGGACGATTTTAGCGTCCTAAATTGTCTGATTAATCTTGCCCTTGGGCCGCGCGACGCATAGATACCACGACCCTTAGAAAGGCGCGGTATATTACGCGAAATAATGCGGAAAGGAAACCTCTTTATTAAGCGACGTTTTTTTGGCTAAAAAGCGTGCTTTTTTCTGACTAAAACTTTGGAAACCCACCGGGAGGCAAACCACCACCAGGCGGCATGCCGCCGCCTAAGCCACGCATCATATTTTGCATACCTTTTCCCTTCATTTTTTTCATCATCTTACCCATTTGCTTATGCTGTTTAAGTAAGCGATTTAAATCTTGAATCGTTGTTCCAGAACCCTGAGTAATACGTCTTTTTCTGGAACCATTCAAAATATCTGGATTGGCGCGCTCTTTTGGTGTCATAGAGTCAATAATATATTCCATTTTACTAAATTGACCCGTCATATCCTTCTGCTGAGTCAACTGCGACATATTCCCCATACCTGGGATCTTATCCATCATGCTTTCCATTCCGCCTAACTGCTTCATTTGCTGAAGCTGCTCACGCAGGTCTTCCAGATCAAAACGCTTTCCTTTAGCCACTTTTTTGGCAAATTTTTCGGCTTTTTTCTTATCAACTTTGCGCTCTACATCCTCAATAAGGCTAAGTACATCACCCATACCCAAGATTCGAGAGGCAATACGCTCAGGATGAAATGGCTCTAGCGCATCGGTTTTTTCACCAACACCCATAAATTTAATCGGCTTACCGGTGACATGGCGCACCGATAGAGCAGCACCACCTCTGGCATCACCATCAACCTTGGTAAGAACAACACCGGTTAAAGGTAAGGCATCATTGAAGGCTTTGGCAGTATTCACTGAGTCTTGACCAATCATTGCATCAATCACAAAAAGCGTCTCGACTGGATTTGCTACTTTGTGAATCTGCTGAATTTCCGCCATCATCTCTTCATCAATGGCGAGACGACCAGCGGTATCAACGATTAGCACATCGACAAATTTTGTTTTAGCGGCAGCTATTGCTTGATTGACAATATCAATCGGCTTCTGCTGCTCATTGCTTGGAAAAAATTCAGCATCAACCTCATCAGCCAGTGTTTTAAGCTGATCAATCGCCGCAGGACGATAAACATCTGCAGATACCACCATGACTTTTTTCTTTTCACGCTCAGAGAGATAGCGCGACAATTTGGCTACGGAAGTCGTTTTACCCGCACCCTGAAGACCTGCCATAAGAATAACTGCAGGAGGTTGCGCATTTAGATTAAGGGATTCATTTTTCTCCCCCATCACCAACTCTAATTCAGCTTGAACAATTTTAAGGAACTGCTGACCTGGATTAAGACTATTACTGACTTCGCGACCAATTGCGCGTTGCTTTACAAGCTCTATAAAATCCTTGACCACTGGAAGCGCAACATCTGCCTCCAGAAGCGCTACACGCACCTCTCGCAGGGTTTCTTGGATATTGCTTTCACTAAGACTGGCTTTCCCAGAGATTTTTTTTAAACTCTGAGATAGACGATCGCTGAGATTTTCAAACATTGCCATTGATTTAACTTCCAAACCTTGGATTTAATAACATCATTATATCAGTAATTTGCCTACAGGCTTCACCTGTAGAGGTTATTATGCCAAACTTAGTTTTTATTAAATGCGGATTAAAACATGACCACCTTTATTTTTGGCTCTAGCGCTATTGCACTCTATCTTTTAGGGTGGATTGGCTATACCTTAGAAATAATTAATAAAGGAAAAATTAAAGCCTCTCTAATCCAAGCCATAACCTGTGTAACCATTGTATTACACGGCTTTGCAACCTTTGGATTGTTATTTCATAGTGGCGGATTAGATCTCAGCTTACTTAAAATATTGGCGTTACTCGCATTGGTTATTAATAGCCTAGTATACCTTAATGGTCTAAGGGAGCCGATCAATAGCCTCTATCTAATCCTTTTTCCTGTTTCTGCTGTAACGCTGATCTTAGCCCTAGCAAGCTCTAGCACCAAATCCACCACCCTACTGCCCTATAGTTTGCAGGCACATATTCTAGTCTCTGTATTGGCCTATAGCTTCTTGGCTATTGCCGCGCTTCATGCATTATTAGCCGGCTATCAAAACTGGCAACTTAAACATAAGCACCAAAATGCTCTAATGCGCAAATTACCTGCCCTTGAGACTATGGAAAAGTTACTATTTGAACTTATTTGGGTGGGTGAAATTCTACTAACAATATCATTATTGACTGGCTTCTATGTCTATAGTGACTTTTTTGCCCAACAATTAATTCACAAGGTGACCTTTAGCATTGTCGCTTGGTTGGTTTATGCCGTGGTTATCTTTGGCAAATACCATTATGGCTGGCGTGGCCAACGCGCAATCAATTGGACTTGGGTTGGATTTTTAGCGATTTTACTGGGTTATTTAGGCAGTAAATTTGTAATCGAATTTATCTTAACCTAATCAATTACAGTTGCTAAATTGAAAAATCTCATTCAACATATAACTCGCTAAGTCATAGAGGCTACTATTTTTTGGAAGGTTCTCATCCACTCATTCTTTGGTGCATCCTGTTTACACTGTTAATTCTTTCGGCATTTTTTTCCGGATCAGAAACTAGCATGATGTCATTAAACCCCTACCGACTTCGACATCAACGCAAGAAAAGTGCCGGAGCCAGACGCGCAGCAAAATTACTGAGTATGCCGGATCGACTGATTGGTCTTATTTTAATTGGTAACAATGCGGTTAATATTCTGGCGGCGATTATTGCCAATATGCTAGCCATTTATTATGTTGGAGAAGCCGCCGCACCCTGGGTAGCTACAGCAACTTTAACCATTTTAGTGCTGGTTTTTTCTGAGGTGACTCCCAAAACTATTGCCGCCCAAAACCCTGAGTGGTTTGCTTTCAAAGCCAGCCATATTCTTAAACCACTTTTACAACTTCTCACACCATTAGTTTGGTCAATTAATAAATTAACCAACACCTTTATTGGAATTCTGGGCTTTGATCCCAATAAGAATCGTGATGATAGTCTAGATTCTGAGGAATTAAAGTCGCTGGTTGATCTTTCTGGTCATAAAATATCCAACAGCAATCAGGGCATGTTAAGGGCTATTCTCGATCTAGACAATATGACGGTTGAGGATATTATGATTCCGCGAAATGAAGTTAGCGGACTGGATTTAGAAGAGAATATCGATGTTCTTATGGAGCAAATTCTTTCCTGTGAATATACTCGCCAGCCTGTTTATTCGGGTGATATTAATAATATTATTGGTATTTTCCATGTAAGAAAGGCGAATCACCTTCTGCGCGCTGAAACTATTACCCATAAGGCCATCAAGCGTTTTGCTGATGAGGCTTATTTTATCCCTGAGAGTACTAGGCTAACCACGCAGCTGCTAAATTTCAAAAAGATGCGTAGCCGCTTTGCTATTGTAGTCGATGAATATGGTGAAGTTCAGGGACTGGTTACACTCGAGGATATTTTGGAAGAAATTGTCGGCGACTTCACTACCAATGAAGCGGACAAAATCGATGAAGTTATTGCTCAAAAAAATGGCAGTTATTTAATCGATGGCGCTGCAACAATAAGAGATATCAATAAGGCAACCAATTGGGATCTCCCGCTTGATGGCCCTAAGACGATGAATGGCTTGGTCCTTGAACAGTTACAAAGTATTCCTGACGGCAACGTTAGCTTTAGGGTCAATAACTTTAAATTTGAGACCGTGGAAATTAATGGTACTCGGGTAAAAAAAGTGGCAGTAACTTCCCTTAAACCCTCAAAATCTGCCGCTTAAACTATTCTGGGTTTGCCCTTTCTGAGCAATTTTCGATGATTATCTGTCGCTGATCATCATTGAGGTAGACCCACATTCGAATTTCTTCGCTGGTTCTAAAGCAGCCCTCACAGATATCCTGATCATTTAAGCGACAAAGGGAAATACAGGGTGAAGCGGATTTTTCCATTATTAATAGCCTGACCTTTCTAATTCATTGCTGCTTGGGTAGAGAAGCTGTATATCTGCATCTAACAAGGTGTTTAACATATCGACCATCACCATTAGAGTAAAGCCCCATATTTTATATTCCTCATACCTTACGTAGGGTAATTGAATTTTTCCTTCTTCTAAATAAAAATATTGATAATGATTAATATCTAATAAAAAACTTAATGGTAAATTAAATACAGCGTCTATCTCATTCGGGTTTAGGTTTAAACTATAGGGTGAATCAACCCATCCTATAAACGGTGTGACTCGTATATTATTTGTAAGAGGTGAATCGGCAGGTAACCTTCCAAGAAATTTAATTTTACTGGAAGAAAGACCAATTTCTTCTTCTGTTTCCCTTAAAGCGGTTGCTAATAGATCAATATCATGGCCTTCTTTCATACCGCCTGGAAACGCCACCTCCCGAGCATGATTTTTAAGGTGATTGGCACGACGAGTCAGAATAATAAGAGGATCACTAGGATCGCCATGGAGCAATAAAAATACCGCTGCCTTGGATTGCTTATCGGTTATCACACAATGATCAGAATTTTCTGTGTAATATTTTAACCGCTGTGTCATTGTTGTTAGCATTAATCGATTATACTTATTTAAAAGCTTTGAGGGTTTTATGAAGTTTTGTTCAAACTGTGGTAATCAAGTGACACAGCAAGTACCCGAGGGTGATAACAGACTACGCTTTGTCTGCAATCACTGCAACACCGTGCACTACCAAAATCCATTAGTTATTGTTGGAGTCCTTCCCGAATACAAGCAACAGGTTTTACTGTGCAAGCGTGCAATCGAACCTCAAAAAGGACGCTGGACACTTCCTGCAGGGTTTCTAGAGAACGATGAATCAACCCTTGAAGGAGCATTGAGGGAGTGCTTTGAGGAGGCTAATGCTAACGTTGTTAAGCCTGAGCTATATGCGCTTTATGATATCCCGTACATCAATCAGGTTTATGTTTTTTATCGCGCAGAGCTTACCAATCAAGATTTTGGACCTAGCACTGAATCCACAGAAGTGGCTCTATTTAGTGAGGAGAATATCCCATGGGACGAATTGGCATTTCCTGTGGTTACAGCTGTACTAAAACGCTTTATGTCCGACCGAAAGAAAGATCATTTTGAAGTAATTCAAGATGTCATTACTCGCAAAAACAGCATTTCTCGGGGCAAAAACAAAACGCCCGCACTATAACAGCACGGGCGCTTAGAACACCTAGCAACTATTTATAAGTTATCGGCATTCTCGGATAGGTATTCAGCTACACCTTCAGGCGTGTCTTTCATACCACTATCACCTTTATTCCAGCCCGCTGGACATACTTCACCGTGATCTTGATGGAATGCCAATGCATCAACCATACGCAACATCTCATCAACGTTACGACCCAATGGCAAATCATTAACTACCTGATGTCTTACAAGCCCATCTTCATCAATTAAGAATGATCCACGAAATGCAACGCCATCCGCATGCTCCACATCATAGGCCTGACAGATTTCATGCTTAACGTCAGCAACCAATGTGTACTTAACTGCACCAATACCACCATCATTAATATCAGTGTTACGCCACGCATTGTGAGAAAACTGGGAATCAATAGAAACACCAATGACCTCAACACCACGATCGGCGAAGTCCTGATAACGGTGATCAAAAGCGATAAGCTCTGAGGGACAGACAAAAGTGAAATCAAGCGGATAAAAGAATACAACAGCCTTTTTACCCTTGATGGCCTCTGCCAAATTGAAATTATCGATAATCTCGCCGCTACCCGTTACTGCTGCAGCCGTGAAATCCGGTGCTGGCTTACCCACTAAAACACCCATATAAATTACTCCTAATAAAAATTACATTAAAATTCTTTGTGAAAGCATAGTTTCTCACTGACTAACTTTCAACTAAATGATGACTTTTATTAAACATAGTCTTGGAAAAAATTAATTACCGCCAGATAACAAAAAAAGAATACGACATATATCCAAAAAAAAGACTACGATATTAGACAAATCTCACTAAAAAAAAGGGGCGACAAAGTCGCCCCTATTCCAAACCATTAGTATTAGTTTAGAACGTTTTACTTAATGAAAATCTTGCACTTCTTGCTTCACCTACAGCTACCTGATGGGTACTGTGTGAATGTGGGAAATAAACTTCATCTGAAAGATTTTCTACATTTAACTGAAGTTTAAGATCATCTGAAATAGCATAGTAAACCGCTGCATCAACTCTTGTGTATGCTGGAAGAAGTAAATCTGAATTGTTATCTTTTACAGCAGATTCACCTTGATGCAATACACCTATGGCCCAGCCAAAATTAGGATTTATATCATAGGTTGTCCAAATCGAATAAGTGGTTTCAGGGATTTCTTTTGGTTGCCCCCCACTTGACGTTTTTCCATCTAAATTACTGTAGCTAAGCGCCACATTAAGATTGTCATTGACCCTTCCCTTTAGCTCAAGCTCAAACCCTTCAACAGAAAGTCCTCTTTCAGTAATATATTCTGAACTAGTACCATCATAATCTGCAATTTCTGATTCACTTTCAAAATATGCGGTGGTTAAACTCAAGCTTTTATTGAGATCTAATTTAAAACCTATTTCCGAGCTTTCATAATAATCTGGTTTTAACGTTTCACCAGAACCAGCCGTTCCGCCTGTGAGTTTTTTATACTGCTCTCCTGATCTTGGTGCAAAACTTTCACTGTAACTATAGTAAAGAGATATATTGTTTTGCGGCTTAAAAATTAGGCCATATCTTGGAGAAAACTCAGTATCCACTCGTGATGCAGTGGAAGAGCTTTTAATATCATCAACCTTGACATCAAATTTATCATATCGGCCACCAATTAATACAATAAGGTTATCAGTAACATCAATTTGGTCTTGAATATAGAATGAACTGACACTTATATCTGTCTCGGTACTCGATTCTAGTGCACATGAATTTGTGTACTCAACCGCTGTAGTATCGCCATTTGCATTAATAGTGAAATCAATTGGGTTGGTTACATTAAATGATTCTTTATCGTCGTTACTTGCACCACAAACATGTGTTGTCCAATAAGTATCGAAACGCAAGTTGCTGTTATCTGTTTTAATAGACTCAAAACCGGTAAGAATAGTATGGGTCATATTTCCGACATTAAGCTCATTCACTAGGCTTCCCGATAGAATGAGACTGTCTCTCTCGGTAGGGTCATGGTATCCATCCATTTCTACAATGTTTGTATCTTGATCATAGTCATTTGCATATGTATTTTGATACATTTTTTCAAAACTACTTGAGGTTAAAGACAGGCTTCCCTTAGTTGATTCAGAAAATCTATGGCTTATAGCGGCACGAAGGACAGAGGCCTCCACCTGATTAAGGTTTCCATTCTTGTCACCAAATACAATATCACTTAGAGCTTTAACTGGCTCGCCATTGGCAGTAGGAATACCTCGATCAATAAAACGCTCATGATCAAGATACTCATAGGAAAAATTTAAGTCAGTATCAGCATCTAGCGCTACACTTAGCGTAGGGTTTATACCAAAGCGATCACCATTATAAAAATCTCTATGATTTTCAAGTGATTCACTATGTACATTTAAACGAAAAGCGACATTATCACTTAAGTTTGTATTAACATCTGCAGCTATATCGGAAGCTCCAAAAGAGTCAATACCAACATCCACAGTTTTGAAATCTTTTCCATTAACTGGCTTCTTTGAAACTCTATTAATAACACCACCAGTTCCGCCACGACCAAACAATAGCGCATTAGGCCCTCTGAGAACCTCTACCTGCTCTACATTATATAAAGGGCGATAGTATTGAACATCATCCCTTACACCATCTTGAAAGAAATCTGCTGTTGATCTAACACCACGAAAAACAACCGCATCACGATGCCCCTCACCTAGGGAGGTATTGATACCGGGCGTATATCTCACAATATCACCAATTTCTTTAAAGCCTTTTTTTCTAACATCTTCATCAGTAACAATCGAAAGTGATTGAGGCACATTAATAATTGGAGTTGGTATTTTAAGCGCATTCATTTGATCGCTTTGGAGCACTCTTCCTTTCACTACAATTTCTTCAATATCTGAGCTTTGAGCAAAAACATTAGTTGATAAAAAAATACCAATCAAAAAGATGTTATTGAAAAATAATACTCGCCTCATAAAAATCTTCTCGTTTAAATAAAATGAATTTAGATGCTAATAATAATGATTATCATTTATATTTGCAATAATTTTTTCTATAAAATTCTCTAACTTTATAGAATGAAGATAGTCAATTTAGTCTAAACCCATTGAATACATTGACTTTAAAAGATTTTTTAGAAATGATAATTATTTGCATTTAGAGAATTAAATCTGTAAAATTACACTGTTTATTATGGAACCAAAGGCCGTTCAGTCATCGAATTCTAACCAAAATCATACGAACATTTGAGAAACTATTACTATGAACGAATTTATTATTATGTTCCGCGAAGGCCTCGAAGCCTCACTAATCGTTGGAATCATTTATACCCTCCTTATCAAGCAGTCTCTCAATAGAGAAATCCGTCAATTATGGTTTGGGGTTGCAGCGGCTATTATCGCAAGCATTATTACTGGCTTTGCATTGGTTCAAGTGAAGAGCTCTATTGGTAATGCATCGATTGAGGCACTATTTGAGGGTGTTGCCATGATCGCAACTGCCGGTTTGATTTGGTATGTCATTTTCTGGCTATCTAAACAGGTAGGTGCAACAGCCGCTATAAAAGAAGATGCCAACCAAGCCGTGGAAAATGCCGGTTGGGGTATCTTCTTGATTATATTTTTCGCCATCTATAGAGAGGGCTTTGAAACAGCGATCTTCCTGATGGGCAGTTTCTCGATGACCGAATCATTTTCATATACAGGCTTTATTAGTGGCCTAGCCTTAGCCATGGCGATTGGTTATGCCATTGTTATTCAGGGTAAACGTATTCAGCTTAAGTCATTCTTTAGGGCCACAAGCCTTTTGCTGGTCATTTTTGCATCAGGCATGATGACTTATGGCACCCATGAAATTGAAGAGTTTTTTGTTAAAGGCGATCACCTTGAGGTGATTGGCCTAGAATCTAAACAGGATATCGCCCGCCCCTACAGTATTCTTGAGCCAAAAACTGAATTAAACGAGTCAGATAATCCTGCTTTTTATTCTTATAACTTAAACGGCAAAGAAAAATACACTCATCTTTTACATGATAAAGGCCATATTGGTGTTTTTCTGAAGGGATTTGTAGGCTATAACAGCAACCCTAATTGGATTGAGTTATTTGTATGGATTCTATCTTTAGCCTTTGGATTGCGATTATGGCGCAAGTTTTATTTTACAAAAGCCATCTAAAGTCTGTAATCATAAAAAAACCCTCGATGACTTAGATCATCGAGGGTTTTTGATTTCTGTCTAATTTATAGCTAATTATTCTTCGCCAACGTTTTCATCAATTAATGTTTTTAACTCACCTTTTTCATGCATCTCGGTAACAATATCGCAACCGCCAACAAGTTCACCTGCAACCCAAAGCTGAGGGAAAGTTGGCCAATTTCCGTACTTAGGAAGATTGGCTCTAATTTCAGGGTTTGAAAGCACATCAACAAAGGCAAAGCGATGTCCACAGGCCATTAGTGCCTGTACTGTGCGTGCTGAAAAACCACATTGTGGTTGGTTAGGTGATCCTTTCATGTAGAGCAAAACTGAGTTGTTTTCTACTTGATCACGTATTGTTTCCATAATATCCATTAAAAAAAGCCCTGTATTAGTTGCTGTTAAGGTTATTTTACCCTTTTTAGCCCTACAGCTAAAGAAACATACGTAAAATGAACCATATTGCGATGAATGTTAAATATTCCTATAATTATGCGTTGTTAAGGGCAGCAACGCTGCCCTTTTTACGTTATTTTTAAAACACAATGAATATGAGAGTTTATGGGCGATAAAGCCTTAATGAATACCTACGGCGAAAAAGCCATGACTTTAGTCAGTGGTGACGGTGCTTGGCTGCATGATGAAAAAGGCAATAAATATTTGGATGCTCTATCAGGTATTGCCGTCTGTGGTCTGGGTCATTCTCATCCTGAGATTAGCAAAGTTATATCTGATCAGGCTAAGGAATTAATTCATTGTTCAAATTTTTTTGCTATTCCAAGCCAGCAACAACTAGCTAAGAAGTTGTGTGGCCTCTCTGGGATGACCAATGTATTCTTTGGTAATTCTGGAGCAGAGGCCAATGAGGCAGCTATTAAAATAGCTCGCCTACATGGCAATAAAAAAGGAATTAAGCTGCCTACAGTATTAGTTATGGACAATGCTTTCCATGGCAGAACCCTTGCAACTCTGACGGCCTCTGGCAGTAGAAAAATTCAAGCCGGCTTTGAACCTCTTGTTAGCGGTTTTGTGCGTGGGCCTTTTAATGATATTCAGGCCCTAAAAAAGATTGCCGACAATAATCCTGATATCTGTGCCATTTTTGTCGAGCCTATTCAGGGTGAGGGCGGTATCAATTTAGCTGATCCAGCTTACTTTCAACAGCTAAGAGATCTGTGTGATGAACTTGGCTGGTTGCTTATGTTTGATGAAGTTCAGAGCGGTAATGGCAGAACGGGTAAATATTTTTATTATCAACACAGCGGTGTACAACCGGATGTTGTGACTACGGCTAAAGGGCTGGGTAACGGCATGCCTATTGGTGCCTGTTTAGCCCATGGTGCGGCAGCTGAGCTTATGCAACCGGGAAATCATGGCTCAACCTTTGGCGGTAATCCATTAGCCTGCTCTGTAGCTCTTAAAGTAGTAGAGCTACTAGAATCCGGTGATACTTATCAGAGAGCCGAAGCCATTGGCAATATCATTATGCAAGGGCTCAGCGACGCCCTTGATGATGTTGAACATATAAAAGATATCAGGGGCTGCGGCTGTATGATCGGTATCGAACTGACCAAGCCTTGCAAATCACTTTATACCGAAGCACTCAAGCATGGATTAGTTATCAATGTAACCGCTGAATCGGTCATTAGACTATTACCGCCAATGATTATGACTGATGAAGAAGCTCAACAGGTCGTGAGCATTTTGGCGCCCCTTATTAAAGACTTCAAATAGGAGTCACGCATATGGCTGTTAGACATTTTCTTACCTTACATGACCTCTCACCAAATGAACTTAATCAGGTGATTGATTCTGCGATTGCGCTAAAAAAAGCCCATCATGAAAATACTCAGCAACCTGTTCTATCCGGCAAGGTATTAGCGATGATCTTTGAAAAATCATCCACTAGAACTAGAGTATCTTTTGAAGCGGGTATGGCACAGCTGGGTGGAAGTGCATTATTTTTGTCGCCTTCTGACACTCAACTTGGACGCGGGGAGCCGATTGAGGATTCTGCAAGAGTGATCTCAAGAATGACTGATATTATTATGATCAGAACCTTTGGTCATGACAAAATTGAAAAATTCGCTCAACACTCTGATGTGCCAGTGATCAATGCGTTAACTGATAGTTTTCATCCCTGTCAGTTGCTTGCTGATGTGCAAACCTATGTCGAGCATAGAGGCTCTATTCAGGGTAAAACGGTCGCTTGGATCGGCGATGGTAATAACATGTGCCATTCATGGATTAATGCCGCCATGCAGTTTGATTTTAAATTGCAGATCGCCTGTCCTCTAGGCTATGAACCAGATCCAGATATTGTTAAAACCGCTGGTGATAGAGTCATAGTAACCATGGACCCAGCACAAGCCGCTACTGGCGCAGATCTGGTAACTACTGATGTATTCGCCTCTATGGGTCAGGAATCAGAACAGGCGACTAGAATGGAGCATTTTAGTGGATTTCAAGTCAACCATAAGCTAATGGAAAAGGCTGCGGATAAAGCATTATTTATGCATTGCTTGCCGGCACATAGGGGCGAGGAAGTTTCAGCTGAGTTGCTTGAAGATAAATCTATTTCTGTGGTTTGGGATGAAGCGGAAAATCGTTTACATGCGCAAAAGGCACTGATGCTTTTCTTACTAAATCAGTAATATTTTAAAACTATTACTGATTTAGTCCTTGTAAGACACGTCATCAATTTCATACTCTACCTCACCACCAGGGGTATGCACATTCACCACATCACCAATTTCTTTACTAATTAGTGCACGAGCGATAGGTGATTGGTATGAAATTTTTCCTGCCTTAACATCAGCTTCATCATCACCGACAATTCGATAGGTTAATTCTTCATCAGTTTCAGTATTGATGATTGTTACGGTTGCGCCAAAGATGACTCGATCGCCCTCTGGCATTTGAGATATATCGACCACCTGACAAAGGGAAAGCTTTGATTCGATATCCTGAATACGACCCTCAATAAAGCCCTGCTGTTCTCTTGCAGCATGATATTCAGCGTTTTCTTTTAAATCCCCATGCTCCCGAGCTTCAGCAATTGCCTGAATAACGGTCGGGCGATCTTCTTTCTTGAGCTTTTCAAGCTCAATTCGAAGTGCAGCCTCACCCTCAACTGTCATCGGAATCTTTTGCATTAACTAATTGCCTTATGGAGCTTTTGTAAATCACGAACCTGAATATCACCAGCAAACATTAGAGCCTCACACACTGCCCTTCCGCCTGCCATGGTTGTAGTATAGTAAACCTGATGCTGCTCTGCACTAGAGCGTATAGCACTGGAGTCAGAAATTGCTTTGCGGCCCTCTGTAGTATTAATAATAAGATGAATCTTATCACTTTTGATCATATCTACAATATGCGGTCTGCCTTCCTGAACTTTGTTAACCAATTCAACTTCAAAGCCAGCATCTGTAATCACTTTTGCCGTACCCTTAGAAGCAACCAATTTAAAGCCCATCGATAATAGGTCTTTTACCAAGTTAGGTAATTGGTCCTTATCCCTATCGCGAACACTGATAAAGGCGGTACCCTTAGTCGGTATTTCATCGCTAGCACCTAGCTCAGCCTTACCATAGGCTTCGGCAAAGGTTTCACCAACACCCATCACTTCACCGGTCGACTTCATTTCTGGTCCAAGAATTGGATCGATGCCGGGGAATTTATTAAACGGGAATACGGCTTCTTTAACACTGTAATAAGGCGGGACAATTTCTTTAGTGAAACCCTGAGACTCAAGAGTTTGTCCAACCATGCAACGCGCGGCTATTTTGGCGAGCGATGTACCAATACATTTTGAAACAAATGGCACTGTTCTGGATGCACGAGGATTCACTTCAATCACATAGATCTCGTCATCCTGCAGCGCTAACTGAACATTCATTAGACCACGGACACCCAATTCACGCGCCATTTTTTTACAGACTTCACGCATCTCATTTTGCACGTCTTCACTGAGGCTGTATGGCGGCAGAGAACAGGCTGAGTCACCAGAGTGAATTCCCGCCTGTTCAATATGCTGCATAATGGCACCAATTACTACTTGCTCGCCATCGCTTACCGCATCCACATCCACTTCAATAGCATTAGGTAGGAAGAAGTCTAACAATACAGGCGAATCTTCAGAGACCTCTACAGCAGTGCGCATATAGTGTCGCAGCTCATCTTCTTTATAAACAATTTCCATGGCGCGGCCACCCAAAACATAGGAGGGTCTAACCACTAAGGGATAGCCAATTTTTTCCGCTAGCACAACTGCATCTTCAGCACTTCTTGCCGTGGCATTCGAGGGCTGTAAAAGATCGAGTTTTTGAATCATTTGCTGGAATCTTTCACGATCCTCAGCGCGATCAATTGCGTCTGGGGTAGTACCTACAATTGGCACACCTTCCGCTTCTAGCGCGCGCGCCAACTTCAATGGCGTCTGACCACCAAATTGAACAATCACACCTTTAGGATTTTCTAGACGAACAATTTCTAGTACATCTTCAAGGGTTACGGGCTCAAAGAACAATCTATCAGAAGTATCATAATCGGTAGAGACCGTTTCTGGATTACAGTTGACCATAATGGTTTCATAACCATCATCACGCATAGCCAGTGCTGCATGCACACAGCAGTAGTCAAATTCTATACCCTGACCAATTCTGTTGGGGCCGCCACCTAATACTAAAATTTTATCGCGATTACTGGGTTGAGCTTCGCACTCTTCCTCGTAGGTTGAATACATGTAAGCAGTATCGGTAGAAAATTCTGCGGCACAGGTATCCACACGCTTATAAACTGGGTGAACATCTAACTGCTTGCGATATTCGCGGATCGTTTGCTCACCACAACCTAGAATGGCACCTAAACGCTTATCAGAAAAACCTTTGCGCTTAAGTTTAAATAATGCTGTTTTATCAATACTCGACAGATCTGCGCCTTCAAGCTGTTGCTCTTCCTTTATGAGATCTTCAATTTGCACCAAAAACCATGGGTCAATTTTGGTGATATTAAACATTTCTTCAAGACTCATGCCCGCACGGAAACCATCGGCCACATACCAGATGCGATCTGGACCTGCTTCAGCAAGCTGATTATTTAAAATACTGGTTGATGCGTCATCTTTAGGGTCTATCACCGGATCAAAACCAGCAACACCTACCTCTAATCCACGCAGTGCTTTTTGCATAGACTCTTGGAAAGTCCGACCAATAGCCATTACCTCACCAACAGATTTCATCTGCGTAGTCAGTTTAGGGCTTGCTTGGTTAAATTTCTCAAAGGCAAATCTCGGCACCTTGGTGACCACATAATCGATACTTGGTTCAAAAGAAGCAGGCGTTGCTCCGCCAGTGATTTCATTTTGAAGTTCATCTAACGTGTAGCCAACTGCTAACTTTGCAGCCACTTTAGCAATTGGAAAACCAGTAGCTTTTGAGGCTAGCGCGGAAGAACGTGAAACCCTCGGATTCATTTCAATAACTATAAGCCGGCCATCTTTAGGGTTCACTGCAAACTGTACATTTGAACCACCGGTCTCTACGCCAATCTCGCGCAACACACTGAGCGAAGCGTTACGCATTATCTGATATTCTTTATCGGTTAGTGTCTGAGCCGGCGCAACGGTAATCGAGTCACCGGTATGAATCCCCATAGGATCCAAGTTTTCAATAGAACAGATAATAATGCAGTTATCGTTGCGATCTCTAACCACTTCCATTTCATATTCTTTCCAACCAATAAGAGACTCATCAATTAAGAGCTCATTGGTGGGTGAAAGATCGAGTCCACGTCGACAAATTTGCTCGAATTCTTCTCGGTTATAGGCAATACCACCACCAGAGCCACCCATAGTAAATGAGGGACGAATAATACAGGGGAATCCAAAACGATCGGCAACCTGATAGGCCTCTTCAAGGCTATGAGCTATACCTGAATTAGGTGTTTCTAGACCAATGGCTTTCATTGCCTTGTCGAAACGTTCGCGATCTTCTGCCTTATCAATCGCATCGGCATTCGCGCCAATCATTTCAACATTAAATTTCTTTAGAACACCGTGCTTAGCAAGATCTAACGCACAGTTAAGCGCGGTTTGCCCGCCCATGGTTGGCAGCAAAACATCGGGGCGTTCTTTTTCAATAATTTTCGCTACTGTTCCCCATTCAACCGGCTCAATATATGTGGCATCTGCCATCGCAGGGTCGGTCATAATGGTGGCTGGGTTAGAGTTTACCAATATTACTCTGTAGCCCTCTTCTCTTAGCGCCTTACAGGCCTGAGCTCCAGAATAATCAAACTCACAGGCCTGCCCAATCACAATTGGGCCTGCTCCAAGAATTAAAACGCTTTTAATATCTGTTCTTTTTGGCATAGGGTCGCTACTCAGTCAAGACGCTTAACGTCTAGCCTCCATCAATTCTATAAAGTGATCAAATAATGGTGCCGCATCATGGGGACCAGGACTTGCTTCAGGGTGACCCTGAAAACTAAATGCAGGCTTATCGGTGCGGTGAATTCCTTGTAATGAACCATCGAATAAGGATCTATGTGTTGCCTTAAGACAGCTTGGCAAACCATCTTCCTCAACAGCAAAACCATGGTTTTGACTAGTGATCATTACCGTTTTATTGGCAATATCTTCTACTGGATGATTGGCGCCATGATGGCCAAATTTCATTTTTCCAGTCTTTGCACCCGAGGCTAATGCCAGTAACTGGTGGCCTAAACAGATACCAAATAAGGGGATATCTGTTTTTAATAATTTTGTAATTGCTTCAATCGCATAATCACAGGGTTCTGGATCTCCCGGCCCATTTGAGAGAAATACGCCATCTGGGTTCATCGCTAAAACATCACTTGCTGAGGTTTGGGCAGGAACAACGGTTAGATCACAACCTCTATCAACCAACATGCGCAAAATATTTTGTTTTACACCAAAATCATAAGCCACTACTTTAAATGAAGTGTCTGTTGCTGATTGAAAACCCTCACCTAGCTGCCAACTTTTTTGTTGCCACTGATAGGCTTTGCTGGTTGTGACCTGCTTCGCCAAATCCATTCCCTTTAAACCCGGGAACTGTTTTGCAGCCTCTATGGCTTTCTGCTCATCTATATTGCCGACAATAATACAGCCGCTTTGGGAACCTGTTTCACGCAAAATGCGGGTGAGCTTTCGAGTATCAATATCAGCAATACCGACAATACCTCGATCAGCTAGGTACTTATCTAAGCTTTGCTCACTACGAAAGTTAGAAACCAGAAGAGGCAGATCGCGAATAACCAAACCTGCAGCCCAAATTTGATCGGATTCCTGATCTTCTTGATTGACACCTACATTACCAATATGAGGGTAAGTTAGAGTAACAATCTGATTAGCGTATGAAGGGTCTGTGAGAATTTCTTGGTAACCTGTAAGTGCAGTATTAAAGACTACTTCACCAATAGATTGACCTTCAGCACCAATAGCGGTACCTCTGAAAATTGTTCCATCTGCGAGCGCAAGAACAGCCTCCCGATTGGTCTGGGAATTCACACAACCTCCTAAATTATAATGAGTCTATCTGGTGGGATAAAACCGAAAAGGCTTTTGATTATTTGCAAAAAAACGAGATGGGACCATTCGTCTCATCTCGTTTTTATAAGAAATATTCAGTATCTCAACCTCTCGGACCAGTGCCGTTATTAGTTAACGAATCTGAGAAAACATTTTAGGGCAATTGGACCTGTTTTGTCTATCATTGATGGATTTATTTTGTCGAAAATTTATATTTTTTTTGATCGCCAAATTTATAAATTTAAACTGAGCACATCCTGCATGCTGTGAAGCCCAGATGGCTTTTCATTTAGCCATTTTGCAGCACGCAATGCCCCGCGAGCAAATGCCATTCTACTAGACGCTTTATGGGTAATTTCTACGCGCTCACCTTCGGCGGCAAATAATACCGTATGATCACCAACCACATCACCTGCACGCTGCGTTGCAAAACCAATTGTCTGTCGATCTCTAGCACCTGTTTGACCTTCTCGACCATAAACCGCCACCTGCTTGAGGTCGCGATTAAGTGCACCAGCGACCGACTCACCGAGAGATAACGCTGTTCCTGAAGGAGCATCCACTTTATGCCGATGGTGGGTTTCAGAGATCTCAACATCTACCTCATCGCCCAAAATTGAAGCCGCTAACTCAGCTAATTTGAAACATAGATTAACGCCCGTTGCATAATTAGACGCCATACAGATAGCTGTTTTTTCACTAGCCAGATTAATTTCCTGCAATTGTTGTTCATCAAAACCAGTTGTTCCAATAACAATTTTTTTACCCTGCTCTGCACAAAGTGAAACATTGGCACAGGTTGAAGTTGGTGTACTAAAATCAATAAGAACGTCAAACCGGTCGATAACTTCATTAAGCGATGAAAAAACTTTGATATCATTGCGACCTATTGCCGCAAGCTCTCCTGAATCCACACCGATAAGAGAACTATCTGGACGTTCAATTGCCGCGCTAAGCTGCAAGCCCTCGGTCTGAGTCACTGCCTCAATTAAGGCTTTACCCATACGTCCACCAGCACCCGTTATTGCTATATTGATCATTTTTCTGTCCAAAATTATATAATTAAGGGTAACTCTACTCTAACCTGTAAGATTATCGAAGAAGTTTTTTACACCATCAAACCAACTAGAAGTTTTCGGCGAGTGTTTGCCCTTTCCCATTAAGCTTTTATCAAAGCTCTGTAGCAATTCACGCTGGGCCTCACTCAGATTCACCGGCGTTTCTAAAATTACACGACATAATAAATCACCGGTGCCACCCCCTCGAACAGGAGCTACCCCTTTGCCGCGCAAACGAAATACTTTTCCACTTTGCGTCTCTGACGGGATCTTTAATTTAACCTTGCCGGTTAATGTTGGTACCTCGAGCTCACCACCAAGAGCTGCCTGTGCAAAACTAATAGGAACTTCACAGTGTAAATGACTGCCATCGCGAACAAATATAGAGTGATCTCGAACGTGAACCTGCACATAAAGATCACCAACAGGACCGCCATTGGGGCCTGCCTCTCCTTTACCACCTAGACGAATACGATCGCCTGTGTCCACACCCGCAGGAATTTTAACCGATAATTTCGTATATTCTTCTTTTGTACCACGGCCATTACAGTCGACACAGGGATCAGTAATAATTTGTCCTGTTCCCCCACAGTTCGGACAGGTTTGCTGAACCTGAAAAAAGCCTTGGGACATTCGTACCTGACCAGAACCACCGCAGGTGCCACAGGTTACCGGCGATGTACCTGATCGCGCACCCGTGCCATCACAGGTATCGCAATGCACTGATCTTGGTATATCAATTTTAATGGTCTTTCCTTTGACCGCATCCTCCAGATCTAACTGCAGATCATAGCGCAGGTCAGCCCCTCTTGCTGGGCCTGATCGGCGGCGACCGCCGCCACCAAAAATATCGCCAAAAACGTCGCCAAAGGCATCACCAAAACCTGAAGTATCGAAGCCACCGCCACCGCCAGAATTTCCATCTACGCCAGCGTGACCAAATCGATCATAGGCCGCTTTTTTATCGCCATCGCCAAGAACCTCATAGGCTTCTTGAGCTTCTTTAAATTTTTCTTCTGATTTTTTATCATCAGGATTTCGATCAGGATGGTGCTTCATCGCTACACGACGAAAGGCCTTTTTGATCTCTTGATCAGAAGCTGAGCTATCAACGCCCAAAACCTCATAATAATCACGTTTTGCCATAACGAGCTTTTAGATTCCTAAGTCAATAAATAAAGGCGCGAAACAGTGTTCGCGCCTAGAGTAAGTAAAGATTTAATCAATATTTACTTGCTGTCTTTCTGAGTTTCATCAACCTCTTCAAACTCAGCATCCATTGCATCATCAGCAGGTTGTTCAGCGCTTTCATCCTGGCCTGATTCAGCTTGCTGCTCTGCGTAAAGCTTTTGCGCTAGAGTTGCCGAGGCTTCTGATAACTCTTTGGCCGCCGTGTCCATAGCGTCCTTATCATCACCTTTAACAGCCTCTTCAACTTTGGCAATCGCTGCTTCAATGGCTGACTTTTCCTCATCAGATGCTTTATCGCCAGCCTCTTCAAGGGTTTTCTTCGCCGCATGAGCAAGACCATCTGCTGTATTGCGCGCCTGAGCTAACTCTTCAAATTTTGCATCTTCTGCCGCATTGGCTTCTGCATCTGCAACCATTGCATCGATTTCTTCGTCCGACAGACCTGATGATGCCTTAATAACTATCGACTGCTCTTTGCCGGTAGCCTTATCTTTTGCACTAACATTAAGGATACCGTTGGCATCAATATCAAAGGTAACTTCAATCTGAGGCATGCCACGTGGTGCTGGGGGAATATCGGCCAGATCAAAACGACCCAGAGATTTATTCTGCGCAGCCTGCTTGCGCTCGCCCTGAACGACGTGGATGGTTACCGCTGTTTGATTGTCTTCAGCTGTTGAGAACACTTGCGATTTCTTGGTTGGAATCGTTGTATTTTTCTCAATCACTGGTGTAGCCACTGCACCCATGGTTTCAATACCTAGACTTAGCGGTGTTACATCCAACAATAAAACATCAGTAACATCACCCGCAAGAACAGCACCCTGCAGTGACGCACCTACAGCTACTGCCTCGTCTGGGTTAACATCTTTACGTGGCTCTTTGCCGAAGAATTCAGTTACCTTGTCTTGCACCAGTGGCATACGCGTTTGACCACCCACAAGAATTACCTCATCTATTTCAGAGGCTGACTTACCAGCATCTTTTAACGCCACCTTTAGAGGGCTTAATGAACGCTCAACTAGGTCTTCAACTAGAGATTCAAGTTTCGCTCTGGTCAATTTAACGACCAAGTGCTTAGGACCTGAGGCATCAGCAGTGATGTAAGGTAGATTCACTTCAGTTTGCGAGCTCGATGAAAGCTCAATTTTTGCTTTTTCTGCCGCTTCTTTAAGGCGTTGCATCGCCAATGGATCACCCGATAAATCAACACCGCTATCGGCTTTAAATTCTGCTGACAAATATTCGATCAAACGTAAATCGAAGTCTTCACCACCAAGGAATGTGTCTCCATTGGTTGCCAGAACTTCAAATTGTTTTTCGCCATCAACATCAGCAATTTCAATAATTGAGATATCAAAGGTACCACCACCTAAATCGTATACGGCAATAACACTATCGCCTTCGCTTTTATCAATACCATAGGCCAATGCAGCAGCCGTGGGCTCATTAATAATACGCTTAACATCTAGACCTGCGATGCGACCTGCATCTTTGGTTGCTTGACGCTGTGAATCATTGAAGTATGCAGGAACAGTAATTACCGCTTCAGAAACCGTCTCACCTAGATAGTCTTCAGCAGTTTTCTTCATCTTCTTAAGCACTTCTGCAGAAACCTGAGGGGCAGCTTTACTTTCACCTTTAACTTCAACCCATGCATCACCATTGTCTGCTTTGACAATCTTATAAGGCACCATATCAATATCTTTTTGCACCACTTTGTCATCAAAGCGGCGACCGATAAGGCGCTTAACTGCATAAATCGTGTTTTCAGGGTTGGTCACTGCCTGACGCTTGGCCGATTGGCCCGCTAATATCTCACCGTCATCTGAATAGGCAATCACAGATGGGGTGGTTCGGGCACCTTCAGCGTTCTCGATTACTTTAGGCGCATCGCCCTCTAGTACTGCTACGCATGAGTTGGTAGTTCCCAAATCAATTCCAATAATCTTTCCCATTACTTCTTCTCCATCAATGTTTCTTAACGTCTGATAATAGTTTTATTATCAGGGGTTTAAATTTCTAATCACTTAGTCTTTATGTGGGTTCTTTATTTAGCATTTCAAGGGCAAAACAAATAATTTTTTTAGTTAGGCTGAAGTTGATACCACAACCATCGCTGGTCTAATTAAACGACCATTAAGGGTGTATCCCTTTTGAAATACATTAATCACCGTGTTTGGCTCTACCTCGGCGTTGGGCACTGTGCTCACCGCCTGATGAAGGTCGGCATCAAAAGGCTGACCTTCTGGCTCTACAGCCTCAACCTTGTATTTGGCTAATACTTCAATAAATGTCTTAAGCGTTAACTCTAATCCCTCTGCCACGGCTTTTTGAGACTCATCTTCAGTATCAATAGCATCAATTGCTCGCTCTAGGTTATCCACCACGGATAAAAGCTCTCCAGTAAACTTTTCAAGTGCATATTTATGTGCACTTTCAATATCGCGCTGAGCTCGTCGGCGTATATTTTGCATTTCTGCCTGTTCACGCAATAGCTGCTCACCTAATATATTTAGCTTTTGCTGAAGCTCTTCAACCTGATCGCCATTTTCCTCTTCTGACAACTGAGGCTGATCTGCTTCACTTTCAGCTTGTAGCTTTTCTTCAGTTTCTAACTCAGACTGTTGTTGTTTAGCCGAAGTATCTTCTTGGTTAGTATCTTGAGACACGCCAACTCCTTATAATTCACTTGGATTGTTGATAAAAAATGTTCTTACGCTGATACTACAGATGGGGGCAATTTGCAGAGTTTCAAGTAGAAATATTTTGCTGTGTACCTAATAATGATTTTTAACCCTATTTTGGTGAATTTTTACCTTGCTACAGTCGATTACAATTAATAATTACACACTAGTTGATACTCTTGATATTGAGTTTTTAAGTGGCACAACGGCCATCACTGGAGAAACGGGTGCTGGTAAATCACTGATACTTGATGCGCTTAGTATGGCTTTAGGTGATCGTGCTGATACCAGTACAATTCGCCAAGGTAAAGACCGTGCGCAGATAACGGCCAGTTTTGATATTTCGACTATACCTGAAGCGAAACAGTGGTTGGATGAACAAGATTTGTCAGATGCTGACGAGTGTATGCTTCGTCGCATATATACGACTGAGGGTCGCTCACGTGGTTATATCAATGGGCAACCCTGCACCATGCAACAGCTTCAACAGCTGGGAGATGTTTTAGTTGATCTTCACAGTCAGCATGAACATCAATCATTACTGAGACGCGGCACTCATCGCAAATTATTGGATGAATTTAATGCTAGCACTGAACTTGCACATCAAGTGGCAAGCTACTACCAAGAATGGCACCAAGCTGCCAAGAAATTACAGGATTTAGCTGAGCGCTCAGACGAGCTTGTTGCACGTAGAGAGCTTCTGCAATTTCAAGTCGAGGAATTAAAAGAATTCAATTTGGATGCTGGCTATTTGCAGCAATTGGAGCAAGAGCAACAAAACCTTGCCAATGCTGAACAAATTATTCAAGACAGCCAAAAACTGTTGGCGATCAGCGACCAAGGGGAATCTTTTAATCTTCGCGAGGGTTTTAATCAATGCCTGTCAATTTTAAGCCACTTAAAGCATAAGCCTAAAGCCCTCGAAGAGGCAGAACAACTATTACAGTCTGGCTTAATTCAAGTCGATGAGGCAGTGCGCTGTATTGAACAACATATTGATCGCTTTGAAGCAGACCCTCAACGGTTACAGCAAGTTGAAGATGAGCTGGGTTTAATTTTTCAATTAGCACGTAAACACAGAGTAGAAACACAGCAACTTTTTGAAAAATTGGGCAAATTGGAATTAGAACTCAAGCAGCTTACGGTAGGTGACCAAAACCTGCAGGCACTGCAACAGCAGGTTGATAGCCTTGCTAATAATTATCAGCAAGCTGCAACTGAATTGAGCCAAATTCGACAACAGGGTGCCGATAAGATGTCTGAGCAGATCAATCATCAATTACAGCAGCTCTCAATGGAGGGTGCTGAATTACTGGTTCAACTAACACCATTGGAAAAAAATAATTATAAATCCTATGGATTGGAAGATATTGAACTGGTGATCTCTACCAACCCAGGACAGGATCATAAACCACTGGCAAAAATTGCCTCTGGGGGTGAGCTATCTCGCATTAGCCTTGCGATTCAGGTGGTTGCCGCTGCCAACAGTAGTATTCCAACCTTAGTGTTTGATGAAGTAGATGTGGGTATTGGAGGGAGTACTGCCGATATTGTTGGCACACTATTAAAACAACTTGGCGACCGTGGGCAAGTTATTAGTGTCACGCACCAACCTCAGGTGGCAGCTCATGCACATCAGCATTATGTCGTGAGCAAGGTTACTGATAACAGCAGTGCTGAATCAAATATTGTCCACCTAGATCAATCTCAGCGTGTAGAGGAGTTGGCTCGAATGCTTGGCGGAGCCAAAGTCACTCAACAAACCCTATCTCATGCGTCTGAGCTTCTCGATTTAGCAACTACCTAATAATAAAAAACCCTCAATGGCGACACCAATGAGGGTTTTTGTGCTACATCTAAAACTGAATATTAGTCTTCGGTGATTTCCGCAGACTCTTCATTTGCACCGCCTTCTTCTAGCTGAGCTTCTTTAATAGACAGCTTTACTCGACCACGGTTATCAATTTCAAGGACCTTAACGCGAACATCTTGGCCTTCACTTAAGTAGTCAGTCACTTTCTCAACGCGCTTATCCGCAATCTGAGAAATATGCACTAGACCATCTGTTCCGGGCATAAAGTTAACGAAGGCACCGAAATCAACAATACGAACAACCTTACCGTCATAAATAGTGCCTGGCTCTGGATCTGCAACAATTGCTGTTACTGCGTCCATAGCGGCGTTAAGTGATGCTGTATCTTCGGAGTAGATTTTAACCTCACCATCGTCAGTAATATCGATGGTTGAATTATGCTCTTCGCAGAGCCCGCGAATCGTAGCACCACCTTTACCGATAACATCTCGAATTTTATCTGAGTCAATCTGCATGGTTCCCATTTTAGGTGCAGATTCAGCCACTTCATCACGACTCTTAGCGATAACCTTATTCATTTCACCAAGAATATGAACACGAGCATGTAGCGCTTGCTCAAGGGCGATTTCCATAATCTCCTCAGTAATACCTTCGATTTTGATATCCATTTGAAGCGCGGTAATACCATCATTGGTACCCGCTACTTTAAAGTCCATATCACCTAGATGATCTTCATCACCCAGAATATCGGTCAATACGGCGTAACCAGAATCTTCTTTAACTAGACCCATGGCAATACCAGCAACTGGTGCTTTAAGTGGAACACCTGCGTCCATCAATGCCAAGCTTGACCCACAAACAGAGGCCATAGAACTTGAACCATTTGATTCAGTAATTTCTGACACTACACGCATGGCGTAAGGAAATTCTTCTTCATTGGGCAGTACTGCCGCAATACCACGGCGGGCTAGACGACCATGTCCAATTTCTCGGCGGCTAGTAAATCCTGCTCGACCACATTCGCCCACTGAATAAGGGGGGAAGTTGTAGTGCAACATAAATGGGTCATCGCGTCGGCCTTCAAGTGCATCAATCATCTGAGCATCACGGGTTGAGCCTAATGTAGCTGCAACCAAAGCCTGAGTTTCACCGCGAGTGAAAAGTGCCGAACCATGCACACGATCCAAGACATCAACTTCAACATGAATACCGCGAACAGTGGTTGTATCACGACCATCAATTCTAGGCTCGCCTCGAATAATACGACCGCGAACAATATCTTTTTCTAGTTGTTTAAATGCGTCTTTTAGTTCATCTTCTGGGAATTGTTCGTCAGCGGTCAACTGAGCTACTGCTGCATCTTTAAGCTCGGCAATTTTAGCTGATCGCTCTTGCTTGTTAACAACCTGATAAGCTGCATCCAAATCATCGGCAACAGCCTCGGATAGTGCGCTTACTAGTTCTACATTTTTTTCTTCAGCCTGCCATTCCCAACGCGGCTTACCAGCTTCAGCAGCTAACTCCTCAATAACATTGATAACAGCCTGCATTTCTTGGTGCGCAAATAGGACCGCACCTAGCATAATATCTTCAGAGAGTTCTTTAGCTTCTGATTCAACCATTAGTACTGCATCTTTTGTGCCCGCAACCACCATATCTAGTGCTGAGGTTTCAAGATCAGTATAAGTCGGATTTAGAAGATAACCCTCTTCATCGGAATAACCCACTCGGGCAGCACCAACCGGACCATTGAATGGAATACCAGAGATTGATAGTGCCGCTGAGGTACCAATCATCGCTGCTATATCTGGGTCTATATCTTTTTCTGCAGAAATTACTGTACAGATAACCTGAACTTCATTTTTAAATCCATTCGGAAATAGAGGACGAATTGGACGATCAATTAGACGTGAAGTTAGAGTTTCTTTTTCACTAGGACGGGCTTCTCGCTTAAAGAAACCGCCTGGAATTTTACCAGCCGCATAAGCTTTTTCCTGATAGTGGACACCTAACGGAAAGAAATCTATATCCGCTTTGGCAGTTTTTGCACCAACCACAGTACAAAGCACTGTGGTTTGATCGATTGAACATAAAACAGCGCCTGTTGCCTGTCTAGCAACGCGACCTGTTTCAAGTGTTACGGTATGTTTACCGTATTGAAACGTTTTAATTACAGGGTTCATAGTTTTACCTTTTAATTTTCAAGTTTAACCTGAATCTCTGTCATTTTTTATGCTGCTCGGGTTACTTATAGCCACCTATTTAGATGGCTATAAGTAACTCGATCAGCTGTTGTCTGACATTTTTCAGGGTATTTAAAGTAAATTGCTTGGGATTGCGGCCCAGCATTTCAACGCTAAACCGCATACCTAAGGATTACCTACGTAGGCCAAGCTTTTTAATCACAGCGCTGTAACGCTCTGCTTTATTAGCTTTAAGATAATCTAGCAATTTACGACGTTGATTAACCATACGAATAAGCCCACGACGTGAATGGTTATCTTTTTTGTGATCGCCAAAATGATTCTGAAGTTTGTTGATGTTTTCCGTTAACAATGCAACCTGCACTTCTGGGGAGCCTGTATCATTTTCCCCTTGGCCATATTCAGCTACGATTTTTGCTTTCTCTTCTGCACTTAGTGCCATAGTCATTACTCCAATATGCAATGATTAAATTCAGGATGCCCGTGCATAATTACAGACAACCTACCTGTGTACCGACTTACTAAGTCGGATGCTTGAGAGACCACTAGGCCTAGCTCAAATACTTTACGAGAGTGACTAATTTTAAGATTAGACATCCTCTACAACTAATCGCTTAGGGGCAATTTTGCCATCTTCGGTAATAGTTCCTATGCCCAAAAATGCACCATCTTCACGAAAGACGCGCACTATATCGCCTTCTTGCCCTTGGCGAAAGGCTTTATTTGAAGTAATTGACTGCCCCAATTGAAAATATCCAGCCATAATATTATCAAATTCCACTGCTGGATAATCACTAACCGGTGTGTCTACTGGCTTTAGCAGCTGATCTAACTGCTCTACAGTACCCTGCTCTCCTAGCTTAACAAGCTCATCGAGGGATATTGTTTGGGCCTCATCAAAAGGGCCGGCTTTAAAACGATGCAGTGCACTCACATGAGCACCACAACCAAGCGCAGTCCCTAAATCTTCAGCTAGTGTTCTAATATAGGTCCCCTTACTACAATGAACTTCAACATCTACCTCAGGGTTTGGGCCAGACCTAAAATCAAGAATCTTGTAATCAAAAATGGTTATCTGTCGCGCAGGACGATCAATTTCAATACCTTGTCTAGCTAGCTTATATAGTGGCTGACCGTTGTGCTTTAAGGCTGAGTACATCGAGGGCACTTGATGTATATCACCCTGGAAATCCTTTATTTTTTCTTCAACCTGCTGCCTTGTGATTTTTGATGCGTCCTGTTGCGAAATTATTTCACCTTCACTATCACCAGTGGCAGTGCTTGAACCAAAAGTATAGGTGCTACGGTAATATTTATCTGAATCAAGAAGATACTGGCTAAATTTTGTCGCCTCACCAAAACATAGAGGAAGAACACCAGTCGCAAGGGGATCTAGCGCACCAGTATGGCCTGCTTTATTGGCATCAAATAACCATCTAACTTTTTGCAGGACTTTATTAGACGTCAAACCAATTGGCTTATTAACAAGCAGGACCCCATTAACTGATCGACCCGATTTACGACGACGACCCAAATTTAGGATCCCTCTTGATTGCTATTGTCTGAGGATATAGCCAGATCAATCAATGCATCAAGGTGCTGACTGCGCTGTCCTGTCTCATCATAGAAAAAAGTTAGTTTAGGTGTTGCGCGAAGTGCAATACTTGAAGATAAAAGCTTTCGAAGGTAACCCGAGGCACCATTAAGGGCATCGAGACCTTCTTTTATTTGGTCTGAGGATCGGTCGCCCACAAAGGCTACATAGACTTTTGCGATGGCAAGATCACGAGTAACAGCCACATCAGTCACACTAACCATTCCTACACGGGGATCGCGAACATGCTGGCGTATCAATGATGCTAGTTCTCTTTGAACTGCATCTGAGACTCGCTCAGATCGTGTAAATTCCTTTGGCATCTAATTTGCACTCTTTATAGCGAGCGCTGCACCTGAGTAATTTCATAAACTTCGATTTGGTCACCTGGTTTGACATCATTGTAATCTTTAACGCCGATACCACATTCCATTCCATTGCGAACCTCTTGAGCATCATCTTTAAAGCGCCTAAGTGACTCTAATTCACCTTGGAAAATAACAACATTATCACGTAGAACGCGAATTGGCTTATTACGATATACAACACCTTCAGTAACCATACAGCCAGCAATTGCACCAAACTTAGGCGATCTAAATACATCTCTAACTTCTGCATTACCCACAATTTCTTCTTTTGTTTCAGGCGCTAACATACCGGTAAGAGCCTGCTTAACCTCGTCGAGGAGATTGTAAATCACACTGTAGTAACGAACTTCGATTTGCTCTTTTTCAGCTAACTGACGAGCTATACTAGAGGCTCGAACATTAAAGCCAAGTACAATTGCACCTGTTGTTAATGCGAGGTTAATATCTGATTCAGTAATACCACCGACACCGGAAGCTACAATTTCAACCGCGACTTCTTCATTGGCAAAATCATTTAGTGCGCTAGTTAAGGCTTCAAGTGAACCACGTACATCAGTTTTCACAACCAAAGGTAACTTATTTACTTCACCTGATTCCATATCAGTAAACATGTTTTCCAGCTTGGCGGCTTGCTGTCGCGAGAAGCGCTCTTTACGAGCTCTATCCTGACGCTGCTGGGCAATCTCTTTTGCTTTTCTTTCATCAGCAACCACAAAAAATTCATCACCCGCTTGAGGTGGCTCATCCAAACCAAGAATTTCAACAGGAATCGATGGACCTGCCTCCGGTGTTGGGTTTCTTGCATCATCATTCAATGCACGAATTTTTCCTACGCTTTCACCAGCTAGCATAAAGTCGCCTTTACGCAGAGTGCCCTGCTGAACCAATGCCGTTGCAACTACACCGCGTCCTTTGTCAACCCTAGATTCAACAATAACCCCGCGAGCAGGAACATCTACCGGCGCAGTAAGCTCTAACAACTCAGATTGCAAAAGAACGGCTTCAAGTAATTCATCAATGCCGTCACCGGTTTGGGCTGAAACTTTAATAAATTGAGTATCACCACCCCAATCCTCAGGAATAACATCTTTTGCTGCTAGCTCTGTGGTAACCTTTTCAGGATCAGCGCCTTCTTTATCCATTTTATTAATGGCTACAACAAGGGGTACACCAGCAGCCCGCGCGTGCTGAACAGCTTCTTCTGTCTGTGGCATAACACCATCGTCAGCTGCAACAACCAAGATAACAACATCAGTACTTTGAGCACCCCTAGCTCGCATCGCGGTAAACGCTGCGTGGCCTGGAGTATCTAGAAATGTAACCATACCTTTGGGTGTATCAACATGATAAGCACCAATATGCTGAGTAATCCCACCCGCTTCACCTGAAGCCACTCTTGACTTTCTTATATAATCAAGAAGGGAGGTCTTTCCATGGTCAACGTGACCCATAACCGTCACAACTGGCGCTCTAGACTGCTGATCACTATCTGTACTAAGGTCTTCGAACTGCTGAGTAAGTTGATCTTCAAGGTTGTCATTAGTAGCTGCAACGGGAGTGTGCCCTAGCTCTTCAACTACTAGGAAAGCAGTTTCCTGATCAATCATCTGGTTAATGGTGGCCATTTCACCCATTTTCATAAGCTCTTTAACAACAACCCCAGATTTTAAAGCCATCAATTGCGCTAAATCAGCCACACTGATTTCATCAGGAATTGCTACTTCTATAACTTTTTTATCAACCGGCTTCTTAAAAACATGCTTATTATCAACCTTGAGCGCAGAGGGGAGACCCGACTTTAGTCTGGGTCTTGAGGATCTCTCACCTATTACCTCATCAAGTTCTACACGAGGCTTTTTCTTACTGCTTTTGATTGACGGCTTCTTGGCCGCTTTTCTGGCAATCTTGTCCTCATCATCGTCATCAACTGGCTTAGCGGAGTGTCTGCGCCCTTTATCTTGGGCTGGCTCTACTGGCGCGGGCTCAGGCTTTGGTGGGGTCGCAGCTGTCTTTTTACCTGTCTTTTTCTCTTCTGTTACAGCGTCTTTTTCAGGCTTTTTAGATTCTTCAGTTGCTTTTTCTTCTAACTTGATCTTTTGCGCCGCTTCTTCAGCTTGCTTGGCTTCAGTTGCTGCAGTTTGACGCTTTTTGATCGCTGATTGGCGCTTTTCTTCAATATCATCAATGCCAGTACCAAATTCGACTTCTTTGACTGCCTGTTCACGACGAGCTAATTCTTCAGCCTCGGCCTTAGCTTGCGACTCTAGTTCTTCTTCGCTACGTTTAACGTAAGTTCGTTTTTTTCGGACTTCAATATTGACTGTTTTCTTGCTCCCCGATTTCAGGGTACTCATTGTCTTTCGACGCAATACAATCTTCTTGGGCTCACCCGATTTTTCGCCATGCAAGCTTTTAAGATATGCAAGAAGAACTTGTTTTTCTTCGTCCGATACAGTGGCATCCGCCGAACTGTGACTTAAACCAGCTTCTTTCATCTGCAATAACAGACGATCCACAGAAGCCCCTACGGTTTTCGCTAATTCATTTACTGTCACTTCAGCCATTGTTTTCGCCTCTAGATAACCTGATTATCAGATCTATTATTCAAACCAGGGTGCACGAGCAGTCATTATCAATGACGCCGCTTTTTCTTCATTCATGCCTTCAACATCCATAAGATCATCAACTGCTTGCTCAGCGAGATCTTCCATGGTGATGATGCTTTTAGCTGCTAATTTATAAGCAAGCTCTTGATCCATTCCATCCATATTGAGAAGGTCATCAGCAGGCTTTGCATTAGTTAACTGCTCTTCGCTTGCCAGTGCCAAGGTCAACAAAGCATCCTTAGCTCGGGCTCTGAGCTCTTCGGCAATATCAGGATCGAAGCCTTCAATAGCACTCATTTCTTCAAGCGGCACATAGGCAACCTCTTCTACACTAGTGAAGCCTTCTTCTACCAACACAGTGGCAACATCTTCATCAACGTCAAGAGCATTCATTAAAGTTTCAATCACATTCACGGATTCTGTTTGCTGCTTCTCTTGAGCATCTTCAATCGTCATAACGTTGATGGTCCAACCCGTAAGCTCAGATGCTAGACGAACATTTTGTCCGCCCTTACCAATAGCCTGCGCTAAATTTTCTTCATCAACTGCCACATCCATTGAGTGGCTTTCTTCATCGACAACAATAGACTCAACTTCAGCGGGAGCCATAGCGTTAATAACTAATTGAGCCGGATTATCATCCCAGAGAACAATATCAACTCTTTCATCATCTAGATCATTGGATACCGCTTGTACTCGAGCACCACGCATGCCTACGCAAGCACCCACTGGATCGATGCGAGCGTCCTTGGTCTTAACTGCAATCTTAGCGCGCTGTCCGGGATCCCGTGCTGCTCCCTTAATCTCAATTACGCCCTCGGCTATCTCAGGTACCTCAATTTGGAATAGCTGAATAAGCATTTCTGGCGCAGCCCTTGATACCTGAAGTTGCGGCCCGCGAGTTTCCTCACGAATACCGGTGAGGATCACTCGTGTCCGATCGTTAATTCTAAAAATTTCACGGCCTACTAAATCTTCTCTAGGTAATAAACCCTCAGCATTATCGCCAAAATCAACAACAATATGATCGCGAGTTACTTTTTTCACCGTGCCATTCAACAATTCACCAACACGATGCTTGAAACGATCGATAATAAGATTCCTCTCAGCTTCTTTTACTCGCTGGACGATAACCTGTTTTGCTGTTTGTGCCGCTATTCGCCCAAATTCTATGTTGGCCACTGATTCTTCGAAGGTATCACCCACAACAAGTGTAGGATCTTTTTCTATCGCTTCTTCAGTTGTGAACTGGGTGCCCAATTCAGCCATCTCATCATCGGCCACAACATCCCACCATCGGAATGATTGATAATCACCCGTTTCCCGGTCAATTTCGACTCGGATATTGGCACCTTCTTCGTAACGCTTTTTTGTCGCCATAGCGAGCGCTTGCTCGATAGCTTCAAAAATAATACCTCTATCCACACCTTTTTCGTTGGATACAGCCTCAGCAACCATTAATATTTCTTTACTCATTGATCAAACTCCGCCTGCCTCAAAACTGAGGAACTAGGTTTGCCTTTTCGATACCTTCAACTGGAAACAGAAATTCATTATCTGTAACCACCACTACGATCTCATCACCTTCAATTGCCTTCAACCGGCCTTTATAATTGCGCCGCCCTTCGTAAGGAAATCTTAGTCTTAATGAGATCTCTTCGCCCAAATATCGAGCATAATGATCGAGCTCATAGAGCGATCGATCCATACCAGGTGAAGATACTTCTAATACATATTCACCTGCAATTACATCTTCAACATCGAGTATTGCACTGGTCTGACGGCTTACTCGCTCGCAATCATCAATACCGACACCATCTTCATCTCGGTCGATAAAAATTCTGAGCAGTTTAACCTTGCCACCCATCTGCATTTCAATGCCCCAAAGCTCACAATCTAGCGCCTCTACTACGGGCTTTATCAACTGCTTTAGAACCTGATTACCAGATGACACAATACTCTCCGAAAAAAAAATGGGCCTACTGCCCATTTATAAACAACTAAAGAAAAGCCCCAAAATGGGGCTCCTCGATTTACGCCAGTTACGACGCGAATGTCTTAGCGGCCTAATTAAGCATTAGTCTATAAGCTACAAGCCCTGTACAACAATCGTAGCTTACTTCTTCCACCTTTTCCAATACTGTTTAGCGACTAAGTACTCACAAACAATATTTATAATACTTGGTAGCGGGAGCTGGATTTGAACCAACGACCTTCGGGTTATGAGCCCGACGAGCTACCAGACTGCTCCATCCCGCACCTATGTTTTGCTGTGTTACAACACCAACCCTTGAGGGACGCGCATTATAGGTACAGGTCTAGTTTAGGTCAACTAACTTCAGGCCTTAATGGTGTTTTATTTTCTGCTTTGCTGAATTAACTCATAAGCTTTTTGAATTTCTTGGGTACGCTCAGTTGCCAATTTAATCATATCCTCAGGCATACCCTGTCCAATAAGCTTATCAGGATGATTTTCACTGACTAATTTTCGATATACTTTTTTAATTTCAGCGTCTGTATTTTTAGAAGTAACCCCTAACGCTTTATAAGCTGCCTCAAGCTGATTAGCTGAATTAGCATACCCACCCGAGGATCCACCAGCATTAAATTGAGACCGCGCCATAATCATCTCAATAATTTTTTCAAAAAGCGCTTTTGATACACCTAAATAACGAGCCACATTTTCTAGTGCTTGGCGCTCTGATTGATGCAATTCTCCATCTGCCAAAGCCAATGCAATCAGATCGTTGAGTAATGATTGCTTAAGATTATTAAGGCGTCCGCAGGTACTAACAAAACGCCGCATCGTTTCATCTAGAGAAAAATCTAATCTCGAGCCTTTTTTAAATAATCCAATAGCCTGCTGCCGATGATCATTTGTTAAGCCCATTCGAGCCATTAAGGCTTCAGCCTGAGCGATCTCTTCTTCCGAGATACGACCATCTGCCTTAGCTAGGTAACCCAGTAATGTATACGTAGTTTCAAAGTAGCAGGCTCCCACGCGCGCCTGCTCATCAGATGATAAGGGGCGTGAAAAACTACTCAAGCCACGATCAAAATAATTACCTATATAAAAACCAATGATTGCACCAAAAAGTCCAGCAATCTGCCAACCCAGCAATGCTGCTATTATCTTAACCATGGCTTATTTATCCCTGTGTAAACTCAAACATAATTTTAACGCCACAATTGTTCCATTTCTTCCAAAGTTTTACCCTTGGTTTCCGGAACCAATTTCCAAACAAATAAAATAGTAATAATACATACAGATGCAAATAAAAAATAAGGCAGTGCACCATTAAAGTTAATGGCATTGAGGTGGCTTTTATGCAAAATAGGAAAACCATTGGTCACCAAGGCACTGGTTAAACATTGGGCGCCAATAGCAATCGACATCGCTAGACTACGCACATTATTCGGGAAAATTTCCGCCAAAATAACCCATACCACTGGACCCATAGACATTGCATATGCGCCAACAAACAGTAAAACGCCAATCAAAGACACTAGGCCCATCTGTTGCATATACACAGATAAAGCAAGGGCTAGAAGGCCAAGCAGCATGCCTAATACACCCACTACTAATAGAGGTTTACGACCCCAGCTATCCACGGTATAAATAGCTACAAATGTAAACACCAAATTAACCAAACTAACCCACAGCTGAGGAATTAATGCCTGCTGTGGATCATAGCCAAGAGCTTGGCTAAATATTTCCCCACTGTAGATCAGAATTGCAACAATCCCCGTTGCCTGTTGGAAGATCGCCAGCATAACGCCCAAAAAAAGCGCAAACCCCAATCCCTTTCTGAACAACAATTTACGTGCAGGTACCCTTACCTCAGCCAGAGACTGAGCAATCAACTTATATTCAGATTGTGCACTACCCTTATCATCAATTAACTGATTAAGTACCTTCTGAGCTTGCTGATTACGATGTTTAAGCATTAACCAACGAGGACTGTGAGGAATAAAAAACAGTAGAAAAAGAAACGGTAATGCAGGGACTATTTCGAACCAAAACATGAGTCGCCAACCAAAGCTCACTCTAGTTGAATGACTACTATCTACTGAAGAAATCAAAAAACCAACTAAGAACGGCAAAATAAATCCTACTACCATCGCCAATTGATGATAGGAGACCATTTTGCCTCTAATATTTGATGGTGAAATCTCCGCGATATACATAGGAGAGGTCATAGCGATCATACCAATACTTAAACCCAGAATAATTCTGTAGCTCACTAGAACAGTCAGAGAATCTGCTATACCAGATCCAACCGCTGAAATAATATACAGAACTGCTGATAGTATTAGAGTGTACTTACGGCTATAAGCCGTAGTGAGATAGCCGGCACTAATTGCACCTAAAAAACAACCATAACCAGCACTGCTAATCACCCAGCCCTGTTGTGCAGGAGTAAAATCAAAGTACTGGGTAAAATACATCTGTGAAGTAGCGACAGTAGCTGCATCATACCCCATCAACAAACCACCCAATGCAACAATTAGGGTAATTTGTATAACTGAAAGTTGGGGTTTTACTGAGATAACTGCTGTTGTCATAGCTTTTTGGCCTAGATACGAATCACACTAAGCACCTAAAAAAAATTTGTAGGGTTGACGTGATTTTATTTAATTTGCCAGCAGATACTGAACTTTAAAATTAATGGTGCCCAAGGCCGGACTTGAACCGGCACGGCTTGCGCCACTACCCCCTCAAGATAGCGTGTCTACCAATTCCACCACTTGGGCAATATTTATTAATGCTGTAATCTGAGGTATTAGTCTTCTACAACTGGCAAAGTAGCTTCAGTATCTGTCTCTATTTCAGGAAGAGCAGTTTCAACTGTCGTTTCAGTGGGAACCTGCTCTAATATGGGAAGATCAATATCGCCAACAACTGTGCGATTTTTTGCCACTACCGCTAAACTAACACTAGTCACAAAAAAAACTGTCGCTAGTAGCGCAGTAACTTTACTAAAGAAATTCCAACCACCAGCGCTACCCATAACGGTTTGAGACGCACCGGCGCCGAATGATGCACCTGCTTCTGCGCCCTTGCCCTGCTGAATTAGAATTAGGCCGATTAGTGCCACTGCTACTACAAAGTGAAAAATTAAAATAAACTGTTCCATTACTTTCGCTCGATTAATTGTTGTGCAATTTTCATAAAATGTTCTGCCTCTAATGAGGCCCCACCCACCAGACCACCATCAATATCTGGCTGGGAAAATAGTGATGCTGCATTGCCTGCGTTAATACTACCGCCATATAAGAGCTGTGTATCTTTGCCCTGCTCACCTAACTCAGATCGAATAAAGCTGTGGACCTGCTGGGCTTGCTCTGGCGTTGCGGTCTCTCCTGTACCTACAGCCCAAACCGGCTCATAAGCAATGATTGCATCACAGACATTTTGCAATCCTACTCTTTCAATTACTGCAGTGATCTGTGCTTTGATCACTTGCAGCTGTAAACTCTCTTGTCTTTGCTGAAGCGTCTCACCTATACAGAGTATGGGTATTAGACCACTCGCCTGGGCTGCAGCGAATTTTTCTGCCACCAGCTCATTATTCTCAGCATTGTATGTTCGCCTTTCAGAATGTCCAACCAATACATGGCTACATCCTATATCAGCAAGCATTTGACCAGAAATCTCTCCGGTATATGCACCCTCTGAATGATGACTGAGATTTTGCGCGCCAATGGCAATTGCCGAATGCTCCGACAATGCGGCAACTACGGCTGGAATACTCACAAAAGACGGGAATACCATCATTTCTGGCTTCTCACCGATGTAAGCAGCAAGCTGGTCAGCTAATTTAGCCGCCGATTTTGCTGTACCATGCATTTTCCAATTGCCCGCCAACAGCGGCTTTGCCATCCTCAGCTCTCCTCTTTAGAGGGGTTTTCCCAAACGGGTGCGAATGCTACCCGACTAAGGGGTAATATACAACCAACAAACTTAGTTATAGACCTTAATTAACCTGTTGTTTGACGACATCCGCAATTTCATTCACTAAATTATTCACCAAAATTGAATCTTCACCCTCGACCATAACTCGAATAACGGGCTCAGTGCCCGAGGGGCGAAGCAGAACTCGACCACGACTATCCAGCTGTTTTTCTGCGTCATTTACGATCTGGTTTATCTGAGAATTATCACTGATATCAATCTTTTTTGGCAACTTTACATTGATCATCGTTTGCGGAAACTTAGTCATTCCCGCTTTTAGTTGTGCTAGCGATTTTCCACTGTCGAATAAAGCCCGCATAACTTGAAGCGCTGAAACAATTCCATCACCCGTTGTATTGAGTTCACCACAAAGTATATGACCAGAACTTTCACCACCAAGAACCCAATTATTGGCCTTTAATCCTTCAACCACATAGCGATCACCCACTTTTGTTCGCAAAAAGGGAATGTCCATGGTTTTAAGCGCTAATTCAAGGCCTAGATTACTCATCTGAGTGCCCACCACGCCCTCACAGCCACCATGACTGTTACGGTGTTGTGCAATCACATAAAGAAGCTCATCACCATCAACTATTTCGCCTTTATCATCAATAAATAAAACTCTGTCTCCATCACCATCCAGAGCAATACCCACATCAGCCTTCTCTTGCTTAACCAATTCTTGCAATGCTTGCATATGCGTTGAGCCGCACTCGCGATTTATATTGAACCCGTCGGGGGCGTTACCTATTGTTACTACAGAAGCTCCCAACTCTTTAAATACTCTTGGGGCTGTGTTGTAGGTTGCGCCATTGGCACAATCGAGGGCTACTTTAACCCCCAATAAATTACACCCTAGCGGAAGTGTTCCTTTACAAAATTCTACATAGCGACCCGATGCATCATTGATGCGTCTTGCCTTACCTAAATTATCTGAATTATTAGTGATTAGGGGCTGATCTATTAAAGCTTCTATTTCAAGCTCCACCTCATCGGGTAATTTATAACCATCTGCAGCAAAAAATTTAATGCCATTATCTTCTACAGGGTTGTGGGAGGCACTAATTACAATACCTGCCGCCGCTCTAAACGTTCTGGTTAGGTATGCAATTGCCGGCGTTGGCATTGGTCCAAGCAAATCTACATCAACTCCTGCGGCAATAAGACCCGCTTCTAGTGCAGACTCAAACATATAGCCAGACACTCGGGTATCTTTACCTATAATCACGCGGTTTTTTTTACCTTTAGCATGCTTTGTAAGTACTTTTCCCGCTGCCCAGCCAAGTTTAAGAATAAAATCAGCCGTTATAGGGTGCTCACCAACCCTGCCTCGAATACCGTCTGTACCAAAATATTTACGCTTCATGGGTTATTAAAACCTTATACTTTTCTTGTTGCTTGCCAAATTTGAATAGCCTGCTTTGTCTCTTTTACATCATGAACTCGAAGAATGACCGAACCATTGGCCTGATATACTTTTTGCGCTGCTAAAACCGCCATTGTAACACTTCCAATCATTCTATCATTCACTTCTGTATTTGTTATTTGCCCGATCATCGACTTGCGTGAAACGCCTACCATGATGGGATGGTTTAATTCAGCCAGCTGAGTTAAACCAGCAAATAGGTCTAAATTGTGATCAAGGGTTTTACCAAAACCAAAACCAGGATCTAAGATGATTTGATGCTCAGGAATACCTGCCGCTATACATTTTAACTTTCGTTGAGTTAAAAACTGTATAACCTCATTGACAACATCTTTGTATTTTGGACTATCTTGCATTGATTTTGGTTCATTTTGCATATGCATAAGACAAACAGGGAGTCCTGTTTCTAAGGCAGCATCCAAAGCCCCATTGCGGCGAAGCGCCCTTACATCATTAATTATATGGGCACCTGCTGTATTGGCCTCAATTATTACTTCGGCCGAACTTGTATCTACCGAAAAAATGGCATCAAATCTTTTAGAAAGCCATTCTAAAACGGGAATCACACGATCTAACTCTTGTTGAACCGAAACGGCCGCGGCACCTGGGCGTGTAGATTCACCCCCCAAATCAATAATATCAGCACCGTTATTTACCATGCACTCTACGGTTCGAAGGATTTTGTCTTTATCTATAGTGTCATTGGTGAACAGCTGTCCACCATCAGAAAAAGAATCAGGCGTGACATTGAGCACCGCCATGATGGCTGGTTTAGATAGGTCGAGAACTTTCTCACCACATTTGAGGAACTTAGTATAAGTATTGGTGTTTTGCATAATCTAAAGGATAGCACCGAGACAAATAAATGGCTCGGTGTTTTTTGAAAGTACTAAAGGTCTTCTACCGGACCACCAATGTTAGGGTCTTTTGGCGTAGTTTTTTTCGCACCAGAAGCACCACCTGAGGGGTCGGTATCATTATCATCCCACTGATGGGGTGGACGAACTTTGCGCCGGGCCATTAGATCATCTACTTGATCTGCATCTATGGTTTCATACTCCATTAGCGCATCTTTCATTGCCTCAAGAATATCTCGATTGTCTTCAAGTAATTTCTTAGCTGTGACATAGGCCTTGTCGAGAATATCACGCACTTCTTGATCAATTTCTCGCGAAGTATCTTCAGAGTAGTGGGTATTTCCACCCCCTGGAGCCTGAGAATCATCCTCACCATAGAGCACGGGACCCATTTTTTCCGTTAGACCCCATTTGGTGACCATATTTCTGGCAAGCTGAGTGGCTCTTTCAATATCATTAGATGCACCCGTGGTGACCCCATCAATACCGCCAATCATTTCCTCGGCAATTCGACCACCAAATAAACTGCATAGCTGACTAATGAGTTGGCGACGACTTGAGCTGTATCTATCTTCCTCTGGCAAATATTGAGTAACACCCAATGCTCGACCACGAGGAATAATTGTCACTTTGTGAACTGGATCATGCTCTGGTACAAGTCGACCAATAATCGCATGCCCTGCCTCATGATAGGCAGTATTCATTTTTTCTTTCTCAGACATAACCATGGAGCGTCTTTCGGCACCCATCATAATTTTGTCTCGTGCCTTTTCAAACTCTTCCATAGTCACCAATCGGCGATTTGCTCGAGCAGAAAACAATGCCGCTTCGTTAACTAAATTAGCTAAGTCAGCACCAGAGAATCCCGGTGTTCCCCGCGCCAGAATACCTAAGTCTATAGACTCATCTAGCGGTACTTTTCGCGCATGTACTTTAAGAATTTGCTCGCGACCACGAATATCTGGAAGACCAACATAGACCTGACGATCAAAACGACCAGGGCGCAATAATGCCTTATCTAGAACATCGGGACGGTTGGTGGCGGCAATTACAATGACGCCTTCATTACCTTCAAAACCATCCATTTCAACTAGCAACTGATTTAGTGTTTGCTCACGCTCATCATTGCCGCCCCCATAACCGCCACCTCGATGACGACCAACAGCATCAATTTCATCTATAAAGATAATACAGGGTGCTTGCTTTTTGGCTTGCTCAAACATATCTCTGACACGCGAGGCACCCACACCGACAAACATTTCCACAAAGTCAGAGCCTGATATTGAGAAAAACGGCACCTTAGCTTCGCCAGCAATTGCTTTTGCCAGTAGGGTTTTACCAGTTCCTGGAGGACCAACCATCAACACACCTTTAGGTATTCGACCACCTAGGCGCTGAAATTTACCCGGATCACTTAGAAATTCTACTAACTCACCGACATCTTCTTTGGCCTCATCGACACCAGCCACATCGGCAAAAGTGGTCTTGATCTGATCACCTGTTAGCAACTTAGCTTTACTTTTACCAAAACTCATAGGGCCACCACGACCACCGCCGCCACCCTGCATTTGGCGCATAAAGAACATAAATATGGCTAAGATTAAGAGGATTGGAAAGGCTGCTATCAATAGCTGTGACAGCATACTTGGGGACTCTGGTAACTCACCAACAATTTTTACATTGTGGTTAACTAAGTCTTTTATAAGTCCGTCATCTTTGATAGCTGGAGGTATTACTGTGGTGAACTTACTGCCATCAGTTCTTTCGCCCTCAATGGTCAAACCATTATTAACAACACTGGTAATTCGTTCGCTTTGAACCTCCAGAATAAAATCTGAGTAACTGAGATCATTGACCTCTGTTTTAGGTGAAAAACTATTAAATACTGACATCATAATACCTGCCAGCACTAGCCAAATTAGTATATTCTTTAAAAAATCGTTCAAACCGTCTACCTCGTTAATTTTGTCGCAAGCCCTTTGCCACTAGGTACACTTCACGTGATTTTGATCTAGATGCATCTGGCTTTTTAAGACTTACAACATTAAACACCTTTCTAGTATTACGCACAAATTCGTCAAATCCCTCACCTTGAAACAATTTAGCAATAAATATTCCGTTTTCAGTGAGAACCTGCTGTGCTAAATCAACCGCCAGTTCGGCCAAATAAACAACCGCTGGCTGGTCTACTGCTTTCATACCTGTTAAGTTGGGGGCCATATCTGAAATTACAAGGTCTACCGGCTTATTTTCTATTTTTTCAAGTAATTCAGTCAGTATCTCTTCCTCGGTGAAATCACCCTGAATAAAATCCACACCAGCAATCGGGTTCATTGGCAGTATATCAACAGCGACTACTGATCCCTTGTGGCCCACAAGCTTGGCAGCCACCTGAGACCATCCCCCGGGCGCGGAACCAAGGTCAACCACTGTCATTCCTGGTTTGATCATTCGAGTTTTTTCAACAATTTCGAGTAATTTATAACTCGCTCGCGAACGATAACCATCGCGCTGAGATTGCACGACGTAGGGATCTTTTACATGTTGCTTGATCCAGGTACGATTTTTTGATTTCGCCATAGTAGGATTTTCGCTAAAATAGGCTCTATTGATAACTTGGTATTGTACTATGACAATTTCATCTGCGGATAAGAAATATTTACGCTCTTTAGGGCATCAACTAAAACCCGTCGTCACTGTGGCTGGTAACGGATTAACAGAAACTGTTTTGGCGGAACTTGAGCGAGCACTTGGCGATCATGAGCTTATTAAAGTTAAATTAGCCGTTGGCGATAGAGATGCTAAAAAAGCCACAGTAAATGAAATTTGCCTGCAGTCTAAGGCTATACTCATTCAGTCAATCGGTCATATGATTTTACTTTTTCGCAAAGCAGATAAGCCAAACCCCAAACTGTCTAACCTGTTGCGTTAGTAATTTTACGATAATCTATTTAATTAACCTTGACCACTGGCAATCAATCACCCTTTAATAGAGATGATAGTTTCACCGTGCTTTGATTTAGGACGAGATAATGGCAAGTAAACGGCTTTTGAGCGGAGTAGTAGATTATATTCGATTACCCATACTGACTGGGCTAGCCGTTGCTACATTTCTATTATTTGTTTTTCCAGAATTTCGCAATGGCTTTAACCAAACTGACCAAGAGTTTTCTAATTCAGCCCAATTTGGACCCGTCTCTTATTCCCAAGCGGTAAGAAAAGCAGCACCATCGGTTGTTAATATTTATACCAAAACAAAAGTTAAACGCAAAAGTCATCCGCTTTCTAGACATCCCTTTTTTAAACGTTTGTACAGACAACAACCTGATCGTGTAGAAGGCTCACTCGGGTCTGGTGTTATTATTGATAAAACTGGATTTATAGTGACTAGTTTTCATGTTGTAGATTCTGTCGATGAGATATTAATTCTTCTTTATGACGGTCGTGAGTTACCTGCTACTGTTGTAGGGACCGACCCAGAAACAGATTTAGCTGTCCTAAAAATTGAGGCGAACAATCTTCAAGAAATTCAATTTGGCAACCCAAAACAAACTGAAATCGGCGATGTGGTTCTAGCGATTGGCAATCCATTTGGTATGGGTCAAACGGTAACACAGGGAATTGTTAGTGCAACCCAACGCAATGGCTTAAATCTTAATAATCTTGAAAACTACATTCAAACTGATGCGGACATCAACCCTGGTAATTCAGGCGGCGCTTTGATTGATGCTTATGGAAATTTACTGGGTATAAATGCTGCTATTTTGAATAATGAAAAATCTGATGGTATTGGCTTTGCAATTCCAGCAGATGAGGTTCAAAAAGTATTAACCCATATTATTGAACATGGCCGTGTTAAGCGTGGTTGGCTGGGTGTAGAGGCAATTGAAATAACCCAAGCTATTGCTGAAAGACTCTCTGTCAATCTAACTAATGGGTTGTTGGTAACGGCTACCGTAAAAGACGGTCCAACCTATCAAGCAGGAGTCTTACCAGGCGATATTGTGACATCAATCAATGGACTCTCAGTCACTAATCGCCACCGTAGTATTAGTCAAATTGCTGAAATATTTCCTGGACAACCTATCGAACTAGTTATTGAAAGGAATCATGAGACTTTAAATATTACCGTCACCGCAGGTGAGCGCCCAACTCTAGGGTTAGAGTAGCTTCTCTAGACTATTGATGAGCAGGCTATTTTGAGCTTCAGTGCCAATGGTTATTCTCAAAAATTGATCGATTCGCGCTTTGGCGAAATGGCGAACAATAATGCCCTTATCTCTTAGCTCCTGAGCCAGAATTTCGCCTGACTTTTGAGGATGGTGCGCTAAAACAAAATTGGCTTTTGAAGGTAAGACTTCAAAACCAAGTCTTTCCAATTGATCAACCACTCGTTCGCGCTCTGAAATAACCTGTTGCGAAGTTTTTTTGAAATACGGCTCATCATTAAATGCAGCAATGGCAGCGGCAATTTGTAAATGCCCCAATGGGTATGAATTAAAGCTGTTTTTAATTCGGTTAAGCCCTTCAATTAAATGCTCAGAGCCCATGGCATAACCAACTCTCATTCCTGCAAGAGAGCGAGATTTTGACATGGTTTGTACGACTAACAAATTATTATATGTGTTAATTAGCGAGGCTGCTGTTGTACCACCAAAATCAATATAGGCCTCATCAACCACAACCACTGATTCGGTATTCTTTTTTAATAAACGCTCTATGGTTTCTAAATTAAGCAACAAACCAGTTGGCGCATTAGGGTTTGGAAAAATAATCCCAGCATTTTCCGGCGGGTATTGATCGAGGTTTATTGTAAAATCATCCGCCAGAGGCATCTTGTGATAATTTATACCGTAAAGCTGGCAGAAAACTGGATAAAAACTATAACTAATATCTGGGAATAGCAGAGGCCCTTTATCCGGATGATTTAAGAGGCCGTTAAATACATGTGCTAAAACTTCATCCGAGCCATTACCTACAAAAATTTGTGAGGCAGTCAGCCCAAAGTATCCGGCAATTATGTCCTTTAGCTGTTCAGCCTCAGGCGGCGGATAAAGACGCAATCGATCATCTGCAGTCTCTGAAATTGCTTTGAGAACTTCTGGTGAGGGCCCATAGGGATTTTCATTGGTATTTAACTTTGTGATATCGCTAATTTGTGGCTGCTCCCCCGGACTATAGGGTTCTAGGTCTTTAACAAAATCACTCCAGTAGCTACTCATAATAATCGCTCTATGGGTTATTTTATGATGCGGTATTCTGCGGACTTAGCGTGCGCAGTCAGGTCTTCACCTCTCCCCAAAACAGAGGCAACTTTACCCAACTCTGAAGCACCCTCTGGCGAGCAGTAAATAAGCGAACTGCGCTTTTGAAAATCATACACACTCAAAGGTGATGAAAATCTTGCTGTCGCTGAGGTCGGCAACACATGACTAGGACCCGCAGAGTAATCACCAAGAGCCTCGGCCGTGTAGCGTCCCATAAAAATAGCACCTGCATGTTTGATTTCAGACAACCAAGACTCGGGCATATCAACAGAAAGTTCTAAATGCTCTGGGGCAATACGATTACTCACCATAATCGCCTCATCTTTATCGGCCACTTCAATCAATGCGCCGCGATTAGCTAAAGATTGAGCAATAATATCTTTGCGCTCCATATCGGGTAGCAGCTTTGCAATACTTTGATAAACCTCATCAAGGTGAGCCCTGTCCCAACTTATTAATAGAGATTGAGCATTTTCATCATGCTCTGCCTGTGAGAATAGATCCATCGCAATCCAATCGGGATCAGTTTTTCCATCACAGATAACAAGAATTTCTGTTGGACCTGCCACCATATCCAAACCGACTGCACCAAATACCATACGCTTGGCGGTAGCAACATAGATATTGCCAGGGCCTACAATTTTATCGACCTTGGGAATGCTTTGAGTGCCATAGGCCATAGCGGCAACAGCCTGAGCACCACCTACTGTAAAGACCTTATCCACACCAGCAATTGCCGCTGCAGCCAACACTATTGGATTTAGATCATTATCTGGAGCGGGTACGGTCATAATGACTTCATCGACACCAGCAATACGGGCAGGTATGCAGCTCATTAATACGGAGGACGGGTAACTGGCCTTACCGCCTGGGACGTAAAGACCAACTCTTTCTAGGGGTGTAACCCTCTGTCCTAAGACGGTGCCATCAGGTTCTTTATACTGCCAAGAGTCTTGGGTTTGGTGCTGATGATAATCTCTTATCCTTTGAGCCGCTGTCTCGAGCGCAGTTCTGGTTTCACTATCTATACTGTCTAGAGCTTCTTTCAGCTGAGATGCATCTATACACAGCTCTTCCATTGATTTAACTGCACGACGATCAAACTGGTTGCTATAGTCTATAAGCGCTTCGTCACCGGTTGATCGAACCTGCTGGATGATTTTTGCTACACGCTCTTCAACATTGGCATCTGAAACAGCATTCCAGGCGATCAATTTATCCAAGGTGGGAATAAAATCACCATCAGATGTCGAAAGTCTTTTAATCAAGGGCTTAGTCATTATTTAACGTTCACTGCCTCTTCGATTGCGGATAAGATTTGTTTAATTTCTGGGTATTTTGTTTTCATAGCTGCTTTATTGACAATCACCCTTGAGCTAATTTCAGCTATCATTTCTCGCGCTTCTAGACCATTGGCTTTTAAGGTATTCCCTGTATCGACAATATCTACAATCTCATCTGCCAAATCCATAATTGGAGCGAGCTCCATTGCACCGTAGAGCTTAATTAAATCGATCTGCCGGCCTCGCTGAGCATAGAACTCTCGGGCAACCTGTGTGTATTTGGTGGCCACTCGTAATCGACCATTTCCCGGCTGATAACCAACCGGTGCTGCAGTCATTAATTTGCACTTTGCAATACCTAGATCCACTGGCTCGTAATAGCCATCACCACGGTGCTCAAGCAATGCGTCTTTTCCAGCAATTCCTATGTCTGCTTTTCCAAATTGCACATAGGTGGGCACATCAGACCCCCGCAGGATGAGTAATCTAATATTATCCTTATTAGTGGGGAAAAGTAGTTTTCGACTGGTAAACACATCATCCAGAGGCTCAAGGCCGATCTGCTTTAACAGCGGCACGGTCTCTTTTAAGATGCGACCCTTGGTTAGGGCAATAGTAATCTGTGTCATAAAACTAAAACTATCTCTTGGTTAGTTTGAGGGAATTCGGCGTATTCTAGCACCCACTTGACGTAATTTCTCCTCAATACATTCATACCCACGATCAATGTGATAAATACGATCTACGGCTGTTTCACCTGAAGCGACCATTCCAGCAATCACCAGAGCTGCCGATGCTCTAAGATCGGACGCCATCACTGGGGCTCCCGTTAATTTTTCAACGCCTGTAACCACTGCTGTGTTTCCCTCTACAGCAATATTAGCACCCATACGATTGAGCTCTTGAACCTGCATATGGCGATTTTCAAAAATTGTTTCAGTAATCCTTCCTGTACCAACAGATACTGCATTCACCACACTTAACTGTGCCTGCATATCGGTTGGAAATCCTGGGTAGGGTGCAGTTTTAAGATTAATCGCCTGGGGTCTCTGACCTTTCATATCTAATTCTATCCAGGTATCTCCTTGAGTAATTTGTGCGCCCGTTTCTTTTAATTTCAACAATACCGCTTCTAGGGTTGAAGGGTCGGCTTTAGTCACCTTTATTTTTCCGCTAGTTGCAGCGGCGGCAGCTAAAAAAGTCCCAGTTTCAATTCGATCCGGCATAATACTGTAGTGGCCGCCTGTCAATTTTTCTACACCATGAATTGTTAATGTATTGGTACCATAGCCTTCCACTTTTGCTCCAAGGGTGTTCAAACATTTTGCTAAATCAACTATTTCAGGCTCTCGAGCAGCGTTCTCAATAACGGTTGTACCCTCAGCCAAAGCTGCTGCCATCATTAAGTTTTCTGTAGCACCAACAGATACCACATCCATTAATATGTGGGCCCCTTTTAATCGGCCATTGCTTCGCGCCTTAATATAACCTTGATCAACTTCAATTTCGGCCCCCATTGCCTCCAAACCTTTAAGATGAAGATCAACCGGACGGCTACCAATAGCACAGCCTCCTGGAAAAGACACATTGGCCTCACCATGCTTAGCCAGCAAAGGCCCTAAAACGAGAATAGATGCCCGCATTGTCTTCACCAGATCGTAGGGTGCAGTGACTGCGTTGAGCGAACCCGCTTCGACGGTTATTTGCATGTTGTCATCAACACTTATGGTTACGCCTAGCGCACCTAGAAGCGCAATAGTGGTAGTGATATCCTGCAAATGCGGTAAATTAGAGAGGGTAACTTTTTTATCGGTTAACAGCGTAGCAAAAAGAATCGGTAAAGCAGCATTCTTTGACCCTGAAATCCATATTTCACCCTCAAGACGCACTCCACCTTGGATGACTAGTTTATCCATTAACTTTCCCTTACTTTAAAGGCATGCAAGATTTACTTATCCCGCAGTTTCAATATTGTTTACAGCGCTAGGTTAGCTGCTGCCACTCTTGGTTTGAGTATGTTTTCATATTAACCGCATGTATTACACCTGAGGCAATATGTTCCTGTAACACTGCATAAATTATCTGTTGACGCTGTACCGCCCTCTTACCTTCGAAGATGTCGCCAATGACAATGATATTGACATGACTGCCATCGACCTCCACTTTAATATCACAGCCTGTAAGCTGCTGGTTTAGAATTAACTTTAAATCATCTGCATTCATTTAATTATTTCCTAAACTATATTTATTTAACATCTGTAACCCATTTCGAGATTACTGCATCAAAGTCACCCGATGTTTGTTGTACCGCCTGAGAAAACTGATTGCGAAAAATTTCTCGCAAATTTATACCGCTTATGGTCATGTTGATTACCATCCACTCACCCGTTTTTTTGCGGGCCATTGAATATCTGAGTGGGAATGTATTCCCTGAGCTTTGTATTTCTTGCTGAACAATCAGTGTCCTTTGACCCTCCTTAAGAGGTGAGCGATTAACCAATACTATCTTTTGATCACCATAATTTATTAGCCCCCGACCATAGGTTTCGACTAAACCCTTTTGGAATTTTTCGGCAAATCGCTTGCGCTGACTTGGCGTTGTATTAGCTCTGTAGGAACCCATCACTTTTTTGGAAATATAGTTAAAGTCCACTGTGCCACTTAGTAGACCGGTAATTGCTGCAAAATATTGCTCTTCATTTTTGGGATAGTCTTTCTGATACAGACTAATAATATCAATAAGCTGTTGGGTAATTTTTTCAATTTTTTCATAGGGGTCTTCAGCAGCCTGTGCCGCAGCAGGCAAAAGCAGCAGATAAATCAGAACACTTAAACCAAAGCCTTTTTTAAGAAATTTCATTAGCAACATCCATTGTAAATCCAAAAAATATCGAGAATTTTATTAAATTTTCTACTGACATAAGAGACTGGCCACTATACCATTCTGGGTTTATTGAATAAACAACTCAAGAAGCGTTAAAAAGAAACTTTATGATGTCAATATACTCACCCATTTGCGCCCTTGTCGTCGGTATGCTCGGTCTTATTTGGGGTGCCGATAGGTTTGTCGCAGGAAGTGCAAGCTTGGCCAGATCATTAGGCATCTCTTCTTTGGTGGTAGGCTTAACCATAGTTTCTGTGGGAACCTCTGCGCCAGAAATTATTGTTTCCATTAATGCTGCCCTTAAGGGCTCTAGCCAACTAGCAGTTGGCAATGCTTTGGGATCAAACCTTGCAAATATTGGTTTAGTCCTTGGGGTTACCTTATTAATTTCTTCTATCCCAGTGCAAAAAAACCTGCTCAAACAGGAAGGCTTAATTCTGTTACTCGTCACAGTAGTTGCTGGAATTTGTCTCTATAATGGTTTTTTAGGTAGGCTTGAAAGCTTATTACTAATTGCTTTAGTCATTCCTCTATTATTTTTCGCTGCTAAATATAAAAAGCCTCAAGTCGACACCGCAAATCCGCAAACTACGGATTCCTTGCACAAAAAAGGCGCACTTTTGAGTTTTGTAATTGGCCTGTTTGTTCTTTTGATTAGCTCTGAGCTCACTGTATGGGGTGCAAAGTCAATTGCACTCGAGCTTGGTATTAGTGAACTGGTCATTGGTCTGACTGTTGTTGCTATTGGAACAAGCTTGCCTGAGCTTGCGGCATCTGCCATGAGCGCTATTCGCGGGCACCATGATATCGCTATAGGTAATATTATTGGGTCAAACCTTTTTAATCTATTATTAGTTATGGGTGTTGCTGGCGCTATCTCACCTGTCGCCTTAGACAGCATGGTTTTTAGCCGAGATTATATTGCTATGGCAATAATGACAGCTATGCTTCTACTGTTTATCGCGCTTGCTCTGGGTAAAATTTCTGATGGTGCGATGCTTCCCAAAAAAGTGGGGATTGTGTTAATTACAGCCTATTGTTTTTATTATTTGGTGCTATGGAGCTCAATAACAACCCATTAATCACGAACACATCATTGCTTTTTTGCCCTATAATGGGTCCCTTATAGGGAACAAAACTTAAGGCACTATGTCCAAAGTCACTATGTCAAAACCTATGTTTATTAAATCAGGGCTTCGCACTGTAAAGATGGAGGCTCAGGCAGTGAGTGAATTGCAGCATCGAATTGATGACGCGTTTACTGTTGCCTGCGAAACATTGTTGGCCTGCACCGGTCGTGTTGTAGTTACCGGTATGGGAAAATCTGGCCACATAGGCAATAAGATTGCAGCGACTCTTGCAAGTACTGGTACCCCTGCGTTTTTTGTTCACCCCGGCGAAGCTAGTCATGGCGATCTAGGAATGATCACCAAAAACGATGTCGTACTAGCAATATCCAGCTCGGGCAATACTATCGAGCTGATAACATTGCTACCCCTGATTAAACGCCTTGGTATTCCATTGATCAGCATGACAGGGGATCCAAGTTCTGCACTTGCTCAAGCCGCCTGCGCTAATCTTGATATCAGTGTCTCTAATGAAGCCTGCCCGCTTAACTTAGCGCCAACAACCAGCACAACTGTGACCCTAGTCATGGGGGATGCTTTGGCAATTGCTCTTCTAGAATCACGTGGATTTACTGCTGAAGACTTTGCTTTCTCTCATCCTGGAGGCGCATTGGGACGGAAATTATTACTAAAAGTCAGCGATATTATGCATAAAGATCAAGAGGTACCACGAGTGGAGCCAGGAACGCCACTTCAAAATGCTCTTCTTGAGATGACTGCTAAAGGTTTTGGTATGACTACAGTAATAGACCAAAAAGGAAGACTTGTTGGTGTATTCACTGATGGTGATTTAAGGCGTGTTATCGATTCAGATATTGATCTAAACAGTGTATCTGTAAAAGATGTAATGTCCTCAAACCCTAAAACCATCAATCAAGATATTTTAGCCGCAGAGGCATTAAATATTATGGAACAAAGTAGCATTACGGCAGTCATTATTGAAAATGAGCATAAACACCCAGTTGGCGTAGTTCATATGCACGATATTCTTCGCGCAGGAGTTATCTGATGAATGAGAATTATCCATCAAGCGTTTTAAAAGCCGCACAAAAGATTAAATTACTATTATTAGATGTAGATGGTGTACTGACTGATGGCCGACTTTACTATGGAAATAATGGCGAGGAATTAAAAGCATTTGATATTCAGGATGGCTTGGGAATTAAACTACTTCAACGTGGTGGTATAAGGGTGGGCATTATCACTGGCCGCAGCTCTGAGCTTTTAAAACGCCGAGCGGAAGAGCTTGATATCAACCCATTAGTTCAAGGAAGAGAGGATAAGCTTACTGCGCTGAATGAAGTTTTAGAGGGAATGGATATTACTATGGAGGAAGTTGCTTTTGTCGGTGATGACCTTCCAGATTTAGCAGTTATTCGCCGAGTTGGACTGGGTGTAACGCCTTGCAATGGCAACCATATAGTGGCTAGCCAAGCCTTATGGCAAACCGAAAAACAGGGTGGTCATGGTGCTGTTAGAGAGGTGGCCGAGTTAATTTTAAGCGCTCAAAGAAAGTTAGCGCCTCTTCTGGCAACTTATCAATGATAAAACAATTCATTTTTATGGTTTGTTTGATTGCGATCACTGGCAGTTTTCTGCTTCTATGGGAGAGCCCACCGGAATCATTTTCTCGCCCTGATACAAGCAAAATTGAAGAACTTCCAAGTGCCGATAGCTATATGAGCAATATTAAATCATTGGTATTTTCTAATGATGGCAATCAACAATACTTGCTAGAAGCATCTAAAATATCGATTTATAGCCGTCTTTCTAAGGTTAAATTATCTGAACCTACCTTTATCGCCTATCAAAATAACAATAACTCTCATTTTTTTGTAAAAGCTGATCGTGGTAATCTCTCTAAAATTACACAAATTTTCGAATTCAATGGTGATGTTAACGCTAATTGGGGAAATGTGGGGGGTAAAACAGACCTTAATGCTGGCAGCCTCTCATATTCACTAAAAGAAGAGAGCGCCACAGCCAGTGGCGGTGTTCAATTAACAACTCATAATAGCCAGATAACTGGCGATTCTCTGTCAGCAAATTTTACTAACAAATTACTAAAAATTGAGTCGCGAGTAAGGGGTACTCATGACTCAATTTAAGGCTTTTTGGGTCAGCATTTTTATCCTTTCTTTTGCTAGCCATGCCTTCGGTGAAAATGATAATCAAACCATCATAATTGAATCTGACAGCGTTGAAAGAAATGAAAGTACTGGAGTAACCCAATACTCTGGCAATGTGATTATACGTCAAGGATCTTTGATAATTGATGCCAATATGGTTGAAATACATTATGTAGATAATCGTGTTAGTCGCATTATTTGCAATGGCAATCCAGCAAGCTACCAACATATAAGTAGTTCTGGCGGACAAGTTGTAGCGCGTGCGGAAACCATTGAATATTTTCCCGCAGAAAAAGTGATTAACCTCAAAACCAATGCATCACTTTCTAAAAGCGGAACCCTTATCAAAGGCGATAGCATTAACTATGATGTCATTAGTGAAACTTGGCGAGCCAAAGGTGATAATCAAACTAATCAAAAACGTATTCAACTGGTTATCCCTCCTCTTCAAAAAACTGAGGATAATATGAAAGAAAACCAAGCTTCTGATGAAGTGAGTAATTAGCAATGACTGTATTAACTGCAAATCATCTCTGTAAAACTTATGGCAAACGCTCTGTAGTGAAGGATGTTTCATTCTCTATAAGTCAGGGTGAAGTTGTTGGCATTTTAGGGCCCAATGGCGCCGGAAAAACAACCTGCTTTTATATGACGATTGGCTTAGTAAAACAGGACGGCGGCCAGATTATGATTGGTAATGAGGATATTTCCGAATTAGCCATGCATGGTCGCGCTCGAAAGGGCTTGGGTTATTTACCTCAGGAACCTTCAATTTTCAGAAAACTGAGTGTGAGCGATAATATTTTGGCAATTTTGGAAACCCGTAAGGATTTAACCCCGACCCAGCGCCTCGAAAAATTAGACAGCTTACTTAATGAGTTCCATATTAATCATCTAGCTGAATCAGTTGGCATGAGCCTATCTGGCGGAGAGAGACGGCGTGTAGAAATAGCTAGAGCACTGGCAACTAATCCAAAATTTATTCTTTTAGATGAGCCATTTGCCGGAGTAGACCCCATATCGGTTAACGATATTAAAGACATAATCCGTCATTTGAGTGACAAAGGGATTGGTGTTTTAATTACCGATCATAATGTACGTGAAACGCTTGATATCTGTGCACGTGCGTATATTGTTGGTGAAGGCCATATTATTGCCGAGGGGACCACAGAACATATTTTATCTGATCAAAAAGTTCGACAAACCTATCTGGGTGATAATTTCATAATGTAAGTGAGTTTATTAATTCAAATCTTGCGTTAACCAACCCTTCAGCACTAACATTAAAATAGAGCAACTAAAAGTTTACATATATTATGCGGCAAGGCCTCCAGCTAAAGTATAGTCAGCAGCTAACCATGACTCCGCAACTGCAGCAAGCAATTAAGTTGCTGCAACTCTCCACGCTTGATCTTCAACAAGAGATTATTGAACAACTTTACAATAATCCACTGTTAGAAACCGATGAGCGAGAGGAGGTAAACGATCAAATTCAACAAGATAATCCTAGTGCAGATGACGTAGACTTTGATAGCAACGATCCTGAAAATTATACTCATACTACGGACTCACCAAATAACTCTGCAGAAGCGAACTGGGAGACAAATAACACAGATAGCCTTTCCATTGAAAATTGGAATGAAGCACCTAGTACATTATCAAAGCCAATATCTAATGATAATGAATTCAATCTGGATGCGGTTTATCAGGTAACTGAATCACTTCAAGATCACCTTTTTTGGCAGCTCAATTTAATCACCCTTTCCAATCGCGATAAGGCAGTCGCAGAAGCGCTGATTGATTCAATAAATGACAATGGTTTTATTTCTAGCCCCCTACAAGAAATCACTGCTCATTTAAAAGAGCAAAATGAACAGGATCCACTACAAGATGATGAGCTAGTTGCTGTTCTAAGGAGACTACAACAGTTCGACCCACCAGGAATTTTTGCGCGAGATCTTAAAGAGTGTCTCTCGATTCAATTGAATCAACTAGCGAATGAGACGTTGTACCTGACAGAGGCAAAAATACTGGTTGAAAATTACTTGGAGGACATAGCCTCAACTGAACTAACCAAGCTCGCTAAAAAAAGTAAGCTGGAAAGAACAAGGGTACAACATGCCCTCGAATTAATTCGTACATTAAATCCAAGACCCGGGGAAATGCTCGCTGCAGACGATACGGAATACATTGTGCCAGATGTATATATTGAAAAAATAAATAACCATTGGCAGGTGAAATTAAATGATAGCAATATCCCGCGCGTCAGAATAAACCATGCTTATAGTGATCTTATTAAGCGGGCTGATGATAGCCCTGAAAATCAGTTCTTAAAGAAGAATCTAAATGAAGCTCGGTGGTTTATTCGCAGCCTTGAAAGTCGCAATGACACCCTAATGCAAGTCACTATGGCAATCGTAGATTTTCAAAAAGGCTTTTTAGAGCATGGCCCCGTAGCAATGAAACCGTTAATTCTTTCTGAAATTGCTGAGCAACTAGATCTTCATGAATCAACGGTCTCAAGAGTTACAACAAAAAAATACATGGCAACACCACAAGGAATTTTCGAACTCAAATATTTCTTTTCCAGTCATGTAGGAACTTCTGATGGTGGAGAGTGTTCATCGACAGCAGTTTGCGCTATCCTAAAAATGTTAATAGATGCAGAGCGACCCTGTAGGCCTCTAAGTGATAACAAACTTACGACTCTTTTAGCCGATCAAGGAATTCAAGTGGCTCGACGAACAGTTGCGAAATATCGCGAAAGCATGAACATCCCCTCGTCAAGCCAAAGAAAAAGGTTTATAAATAAAGCGTAACTAAGGAGAACAGTATGCAAATGACAATTAGCGGACATCACCTAGACGTAACTGATCCAATTCGTGAGTATGTTACTTCCAAGTTATCTAAGCTGGAACGTCACTATGATCATATAAACAGTACCGCAGTTATTCTAAGTGTTGAAAAACTCTCTCAAAAGGCAGAAGCCACAATACATGTCTCAGGAGGCGAATTATTCGCTAACGCTGAGCATGAAGATCTTTATGCAGCCATTGACGCTCTCAGTGATAAATTAGATCGCCAACTTATTAAATACAAAGAAAAACATAGGGATCATTAAGCTTTGGTATGAAAATCTCTGATGTACTTACCGCTGAATTAACTAGTTGCAACTTACCCGGTCGCAGTAAAAAGCGTATTCTTGAAAATATCGCTCAGATTATAACTGCGCAATTAGAGGGTGGTGATGAGCTATGCGACCTTTTATTTGATAACTTTGTTTCTCGTGAAAAACTAGGTAGTACCGGTTTAGGCAATGGCGTTGCGATCCCCCATTGCCGCACTCCTGGGATCAAAAAAATATATGGATTTTTAGCCAAGCTTACCACCCCTGTGGACTTTGATGCAGTTGATGATAAGCCTGTAGATCTCGTATTTGCGCTGGTTGTTCCGCAAGAAAAAAATGACGAGCATTTAAGCACTCTTGCAAGAATTGCTGGCATTGTGCAAGACGAACTATCACGCCAAAAATTGCGCGATTGTGATAATGATGACAAGCTTTTCAAGACTATTCTAGATCTGGAGCGCAACCAAAAATCATGAGATTAGTTGTAATAAGCGGGCATTCAGGCTCTGGAAAAACCTCTGCACTCAATATATTAGAGGATGTTGGCTTTACCTGCGTTGACAACTTACCCTCGAGCCTATTACCCGAATTAATTTATCAAATAACCGAAGATACTGGCGATCCAAATTTACAACTCGCCGTCGGAATAGATGCGCGTAATCTAATGGGTGATCTAACTAAAATCCCAAAAATTCTCAGTACTATTGAAAATTCCGGTATTCAAGTCGATGTAATTTTTTTAAAAGCAAAGCGCATTGATTTAATTCGTCGCTATTCTGAAACTAGGCGAAAACACCCTCTTAGCAATGATGAAATAGGATTAAAGGAGGCGATTGATCTTGAGGAGAATTTAATTTCACCAATCGCCCAAGTAGCTAGCCTGACGATCGACACCTCGGGCTTAACACTACATCAATTGCGGGATTTGGTCAAAAATACTATTGTGCCCAACAATGAACAACAGATGACGATTTTATTTGAAAGCTTTGGCTTTAAACAACGCATACCAAACGGTTCTGACTTTGTTTTTGATGTTCGCTGCTTACCTAATCCCTATTGGAAAGCTGATCTTCGGACCCAAACTGGTAATGATTCAGAGGTCATAACATTTCTTGAAAGTCAGGTTGATGTCGCCTCGATGCTAGCCGATATTATTGGCTATCTAACTCGTTGGATTCCAAAATTTCAAGCCAATAATCGAAGTTATCTAACTGTCTCTATTGGTTGCACCGGGGGGCAACATCGATCTGTTTATATAGCCAATCGTCTTCATGAGCATTTTTCTAAAGAGTATAATTTTGTACAAATTATTCATAAAGAATTAGCCAGCAAGCACTAGACAAGGTACGCCTATGATTAGCCGTAAATTAACGATCATTAACGAACTTGGGTTACATGCTCGAGCAGCGACTAAACTGGCCTCTTTGGCTGGACGTTATGAATCTAGCATTAAAACTGGGATTGAACCTCCCTTGGTTGATGCTAAAAGTATTATGTCACTTTTACTTTTAGCGGCGAGTCAGGGTACCGAACTAATTTTTGAATTTGATGGTCCCGATGAAGATGAAGCATGCACTATGATTGCTAGACTGCTAGCTGACTATTTTGGCGAGGGTAAGTGAATATTTAGCGTCAAATTTACTACCTAGATCAGGGCATCCAACAGTATTTTAGGTTAAACTAACGGACCATTGCTGCTTTCTATTAGTTTTCAAGGAAATGGATGCATGACTCAGGCAACACAAAATAATAATTTACTGTCGAAACTTGGTAGCGCCATCGATTCGGTGACGCTAAATCAGGTTAGGCATACCCTGAATAACCTATCTCCGCCTGATGTTGCTCATCAATTAGAAACAGCCCCTCCTAAATTCAGAAGAATTCTTTGGGAATTAGTTGATCCAGAAATTTCTGGGGAAGTTATTCATGAATTATCAGATGAAATAAAAGTAGAATTTCTTGAAGAGATGGATAGTGTCGAAGTTGCTTCACTGACTGAAGGCCTTGATGTTGATGATATTGTAGATATCCTCCAACAACTTCCTGACCGAGTTATTCCAGAAGTACTTCAGGCAATGTCAGCTCAAGATAGACAACGTGTAGAGTCAGTGCTTACTTACGATGAAGATACTGCTGGCGGTCTTATGGATACCGAGGTCATCACAGTTCGCCCAGATATTACTGTTGATGTAGTGCTGCGCTATCTTCGTCGTTTTGAAGAAATTCCAGAAATCACTGATAACCTTTTTGTGGTTAATCGCGATGATACTTTTGCTGGCAATTTACCACTGAGTATGCTGCTGACATCGTCACCTACTACCACTGTAAGAGAGGTAATGAATACCGGTGTGCAAGGTATTCCTGTCGAGCTTACTGACTCTGAGGTTGCACAATTATTCCAACGCCATGATTTAGTTTCTGCACCCGTTGTGGATGATGAAAATCACCTGCTCGGGCGCATTACTATTGATGATGTCGTTGATGTTATTGTTGAAGACGCTGATCACTCTCTTCTTGCAATGGCAGGCTTAAGTGACACCGAGGATACTTTTTCGTCTATTGGTAAAACCGCGCCTCGACGAGCGGTCTGGTTGGGAGTTAATCTTCTAACCGCTATTCTAGCTTCAACCGCTATAAGCTTATTTGAAGATGCCCTAGACAAGGTGGTGGCACTGGCAATTTTAATGCCGATTGTTGCGAGTATGGGTGGTGTAGCCGGAAGCCAAACTCTTACTGTTGTTATTCGCGGTATGGCCCTTGGGCAAATTGAACGAGGAAATCTTAGCTGGTTGCTCAGTAAGGAGTTTGCCGTAGGCGCGCTCAACGGCCTGCTTTATGCTCTTATTGTAGGCTGTGTTGTTTCGCTATGGTTTCAAGATGCCACAATGGCACTGATCATTGGGTTAGCCATGGCTATCAATTTAATGGCAGCCGCTCTTTCAGGCACCTTACTCCCTGTGTTACTTAAGTTTCTCAAAATTGATCCCGCTCTTGCAGGAACAGTTATCTTAACTACTATTACTGATGTTGTAGGCTTTATTTCTTTTCTTGGCCTTGCAACATTATTCCTTACCTGATGTCTGATTTACCCAGCGAATCAATTGATCTCCCCAGTAGATCTCAGTTAAAACGAGAGAATCAAGAACTGCGAGATATGGGCGAACAATTAGTACTTCTGGCCAAGTCTCATTTGGAAAAAATTACCTTAGATGACTCTCTCAAAGCAGCGATTAAGGAAGCTAGACGATTAAAAAACCTTGATGCAAGGCGCCGTCAAATTCAATATATAGGTAAGCTTTTGCGTAAAATTGATACAACTGAAATTAAGTATTCTCTGGAAAAGCTCAACCATCAGTCTCAAACCTTTAGGCAACATTTTGCAAAATTGGAGCAATGGCGTGACCGTTTTATCAACGAGGGAAACAATGTTATCGAGGAGTTTATAGCGCTTTATCCCTCTGCCGATAGGCAACAGCTTCGCAATTTGCAAAGACAGGCTAGCAGAGAAAAATTACTCAACAAAGCCTCTCCCGCCAGTGAAAAATTATTTAAATATATTAAGCAACTAGCTGATTAATTTTTAAACTGCAGTCGAGCATGATGATGGACTGGCATTCTTTTTCTAATATCATCAATCATATTTAGATTAACTTCGGCTGCTGCCACGCCAACCTCATCGTCAATCTGGGCAATAACTGTGCCCCAGGGATCAATAATTGCGCTTCCGCCCCAAAGCCCTTTGGAACTACTAGTCCTATCGACTAAATTAGCTCCGGCCATAAAAAATTGATTTTCTACCGCACGAGCTCTGAGTAAAAGCTGCCAATGATCTCTACCAGTAATCGCGGTAAATGCTGCTGGGGCTGCAACAATTTGTGCACCCGCCAACCTTAGTTGATGATAAAGTGCCGCAAATCTTAAATCGTAACAAACTGATAAGCCTAATTTACAAAATTCTGTATCAACGGTTTTAATGTCACGTCCATGACCATAGGAGTCAGATTCACGATAAACTTGCTGACTGGTTTCAGAATGAACATCGGCGTCAAATAAATGAATTTTATCGTAGTGATCAATACAATGGCCACTGGGGTTATATATAAGCGATCTAGCCACCGGCTTAGAGTTTTTATCTCCAACGGGTACCGTGCCGCCCACAATCCAAAGTTTTAAACGCTTAGCTTGCTCACTCAAAAACTGTCTAACAGGGCCACTAGCTAGGGCTTCTTGACAACCGATGGATTGAAGGTCTTGCTCTTCATAATAAGCAAAATTTTCCGGCAATACGGCTATGTTTGCCTGTTGTGCAGCAGCTTCAGCTAATAACTGCTGAACCTGAACAAGATTGGATTCTAAATTCCTCAACGGCTGAGACTGTATAACAGCCACTTTTACAATATTCTTCATAACAATCCTATTTTATTTACTCATTAGGCTCTGTCAGTTCAGCGGCAAATATTTTATCCACGGCTACCTCAACATCATCCCAAGACCCTGATAGTTCATAACTAATACTAGAGATGCGATCAACCTGTTTTTCTACAAGCTTACTAGTCACATAAACTCCCAAGGCAGCAGGCAAGCCTCCGGTTAAACCGACCACCCATGGGAGGTTTGTTGCTACCGGAAGAGTTGCAACAAGTTGGGCATCAATCGTTTCATCAATCAAATCAAAATTACCCGCCATACTCATTCGACCTGATGGCATCTGTATCTTAAGGGGCTCATCCAAGCCTAATATTGCTTGATCAAAACTTAGGGTTCCATCCAAGCGGTTGTAGGCTAAATTTTGACCAACCACATCAGAAAAATCTAACTGCAACCGTCGCAACCAATTGGCAAAGTTAAATAGGCCTACCAACTTTAAGGCTGCTCCAGCACCGCTTGGTGTTCGATAAAAATTACCTTCAACCAAATTAATCTTAAAATCACCGTTGAGATTTTCTTTGCTTATTGACCATGGATGTCCTCGCCATGAAAGATCAGCATCTAATCTACCTGACTGGCTGTCCAAAACCTGGGGCATGCCAAATACACTAAATAAATCGCCAATATTATCGATCCCTATAGGGCCTACCAACTTACTTAGATGTGTTTTCCCGTCATAACCCCAAAAAAAATCAGTTGGTGCTTCAGCCGCATAAATGCCGGGCTGAAGGCCTTGAATATTTCCCGATATATTATTAAATGAAGCACCGGAAGGCTCTGGCCTTAATTCAAATGATAATGAACCAAGCTCACGTCCCGCTATTGATAGCCAATCAACTGAAAAATCTGTTGCCATCAGTAATCTTGGATCCAAATTGACTGAACTGCTACCAAAACTCTCTGATAATTCAAGTCTATTCAAAGCAATCTTTGGGGCTCGAGTGACATCGTGATAAAGAATCGCTGTTCCATCTGCTAAATCACTAGTATAAGTGGCATCAAAACCTTGAGGAATTGATTTAACTCTGGCGTTTATTTCAGATAACTCAATACCAGAAATTTTCCATTGCGCTAGCTTTAAATCAAAAACTGTTTCTAGAGGCATAGAGTGCTGTGAACGTTGATCCATCATGTCGCTGAATGGCTGCCATAATGAAAAATTAATTGTTGGTAAATTTGCTGATATTAGGAGCATATCTTGATCGGGCATAACTAAAGGATAATCGTAACCGACAACGCCACGCTTTAGCTTTCCTTGATCAAACCTAATATCAGACAGCAAATACTCCCCAAACTTCCCTTCAAGCCTTGAAAGACTTGGCTCAAAGTGTAACTTCAACTCCAACAGTTGCGACTGCTCAGCTGTTTTTCCTAAAGGTGCGGGTAAATTTATCGCCACACCTTGCATATCACTTTTGACCTCTAGAATAGTTTTAGATAGGTGATTTGGATCTTTAAATAGCGAGCCCGAAACAGCTATAGTCTCCGAAATTATATTTGGCCATGGGAAATCTACAAATTGGCTCAAGTCATTGGGCGTTATGGCTGTGGTGAATGACAGTTGTTGTTGATTTTTCCGATGTAGTTTCGCAGTAAACGGTTTTTTCCAAAGCAGCGCATTCAGACCATCAGAGAAAATGCCCTTTTCAGATGAAAACTCAATCGCACCTGTTAGGGCATCTAAAATAATTGGCGAGCCAGTGATCTTTATTTTTCCATTATCTATGATAGAGCTTAACTTATAGGTGGAAGCAGATGATTTTTCCTTATCAGCACTATAACTCGGCAGTTCCATATACAACTGAGACCTTGTGTTCCCCGCGTAATTCCAATTGGCCATTGGCCCCAGCTTCTGACTCAGTGATGACTGAGCCAGAATATCAATCATTGCCGCAAAATCAGCTTCTAATTGCCCATTAATTATCCACTTGCGCTGTTCAACTGGAGGTTTAACACTGTATTCAATCCTAGTGTTGCTAACCTTCGCTTGTTCCATATCTGCCGTTCTTATTTGCGCGCTTAAATTGCCGTTATCAACCAAAAATATTCCATCGAGTTTATCTAATTTTGGCCAGTTTTGATTAAATTTTATAGCGGCATTTTCTGTTTCAAATAATAATTGCATAGTACGAGATAGGCGATTATTTTTTGGCGGGCCCGATCTAAAAAGAAGCCCAAATTGAGTTAAGTTACCCTCTTCAATAGCATTCTTCATCCATCTTGATGTTTGTTCTGGCATGGTCTTGGGCAAATAATTTTTATTAAGTGCTAAATCTAGATCACGAGCCCCAATCAATAAATTAAACTCTGCTGCCTTACTTACGCCTCGAGGAGGTAGTTCAATAGAGAATTTAAAAAGACTGTCTCCCGCCTCAGATGTTGTGTCGATCATATCGCTATAAATCAACCTTTGATCATCTTGCTCCCAGTCAAAATAAATCGTTCCTTTTGCTTGATTGATACTCAGGTAATCTTGATATGATTTTGGAAACAATATCTCAAAGCCATTATCGTCGGCGATATGAAACAAACCTTTCGAATCTTTTAATTCGATATAACCATTCAGTTTTTTTAAGCCTGGAATACCTGAAAAAGGTAAGGTATAACTATCATTTACATTGGCAGTCAGATAAAGCCCTTGTTCAGATCTTCCGATAGTTAGAGATGAAATATCGCCACTAGGGCTAATACTCATGAGATTATTGATAGAATCTTTGGGCAGAGTTTGGGTTTCATAGATCAAATCTGTTACCAGCGCCAAATCCATGTACTCAATCAAAACATCAAATTCTTGCCAATTTAATCCCAACTGTTGTGTGTATATTAGATTGATCGAATCCAAGCTAGTCGATCCTATATCAAACTGCAGCTCATTCAAATTTGCACCCCAGTCCTCGCCAGGCATATACCAGCCAGTGAATATGGTTTTAATATCAGACACCGGAGCAACATCATCTCCTAGCCAGCTGAGAGGAATTTTGGTGATAGACAGTTCCCCTTCATAATCAAACTGCCATTCTGGATGAAAATCTAACCAGACTTCCCCACTTGCTTTAATAACATGCTGATCAAGTACCATTGATAAGTCGGGCATCAATGACTTAGCTAGAAATTTCAGGGACTGGTAAACATTCAATTCTTCAAATTTAAGGTATCCATTGGCATTAAATGAATTTAAATCTGAGGGCTGCCCATAGGCTTCTATAATTAGATATGCGGGATTATCATCCTCCTCAATACTGAGTGATAACTGTGCACGGTGAAAGTCTTTATCATTTTCAATCAACATTTTCTGGCCAAAAAGCTGTGTTTTTTGGCCAGAAAAAGAATGAAGATTAACCGTAACTGACTCCAATCGAATTTGATGACTGTTTAGAAATGGCTGAAGGATAATATCTAGATCACTTTCGGATTCACTATTAAACCCTTTTAATCGCCAATGGCCTGAGGCATTTTCAACAAAATTAATGTCTAATTTATCAATAGCAAGCTCGCGCCAAATAGGTGCACCTAACTTTAAGCTGCTAAATAAATCTAAATCTGCTCGTGCACCATGAAGACTCAAGATAGGGTCATTTTTCGTATCTATTAATTCAACGCCATCAATCTCAATAATCGGTATAAGTTGAGGCCACTCTCCACTAAGTGCTCCTAAATTGACTTGAAACCCGGTATTGGTGGCAATAAAAGCCTTTACAGATGGCCTTATTTCATCCAGCTGCCCAATGGTTTGACGCCCAAGAAAAACGAGAATAACCATACCAATAATTAATAGTGAGGCCCCAAGACCAAACCATTGAATCGCTTTTTTAAAAATTTTTGGTATTTTTATCATCTGAGTCATTAAGCTGGAATAATATTAAACTGATTACTTTGAAGTGATCGCTCAATAATAAGTTTAACATCACAGTTAGTTCTGTTCGTAAAATCATTTAACTGTGTAGAATATTTATTTTCTAATAACTTAATAACAGCATCTGAGGCATAGATTTCTATAGATCTCGAAACACAATTGGAGTCAATCTTGGTTAATTCACGAAATATTTCAAGGCTTAGTGTTTCTTCAGATTTGATAACCCCTTTAGCCTCACAATGATTGCAGGGTTCACAAACTATTTGCCGCAAACTTTTACGGGTTTTCTTGCGGGCTACCTGAACCAGACCAAGTTCAGTAAAGTCTGAAATAATACTTATATCACTATCTTGTGAAAATGCGTTTTTTAACTGTTTTAGCACCTGAGAACGATGATCAGAATTTTGCATATCAATAAAATCAATAATGATAATACCCGTTAAATGACGCAATTTTATTTGTTTAACGCACTCCAAAGCCGCTTCAAGATTTACCCTAAAGAAAGTATTATGATCAATTGATTCGCCAATAAAAGAGCCTGTATTAACATCTATAACTGACAATGCTTCGGTCTCTTCAATTACCAGATACCCACCACAATCAAGGGCTACTTCAAGATTAAGTGCTGCATTAATTTGATCTTCTATTTGATACATATCAAACAGGTGACCCTCACCGCTGTAAAGTTCGAAAATTTTGTTAACCCCACGCGAATGCAGATCACACCAGTCATTTAATTTTTTCCAATATATCTCACAATCAACAGTAATTTTGGTGGCACCTTGATCAAGCATATTCGCAATTAGGCTCTGGAATTTTTGAGTGTTTTGATAAACAGTGACTGGGGATTTTTGAACTCTCAAGGACTCTATGGACCGCCATATTTTAATCAAAAAGTTAATATCTGAAGTTAGTTCGTCATCGGTTATACCTTCAGCCGCAGAGCGCACAATAAAATTACCCGTAAGTCGTTCAGGCAAAGTCACCGCAGAAACAATAGTATTTAGAAGATCATTAAGCCTCGACCTTTCTTCCTTTTGCTTTATTTGTGCTGATATACCAGGCTTTGTTCGCCCGTGACGATAAACTAAATAGTCAGTCGCAATCGACAAATCCGTGGTAACAAGAGCCCCCTTTTTATTGATTGGATCTTTTACCACCTGAACCAAGATATCTTGTCCTTCCCCTAAAATATCCAAGATCTTGTCACCAGGCTTGGCATGAAAAATATTATCAATAGGAATAAAAGCATTGCGATCCGAGCCAATATCGACGAAGGCAGATTGCATACCTGGCATAACTCTAAGCACCTTAGCTTTGTATATATTGCCGACCAAGCTAGGCTCCTCATCCCTATCAATATGTATTTGTTGCAGCACCTTATCTTCAACTAGTGCAAGACGAGTTTCAAAAGCAGTGCGATTGATAAAAATTTCTTTTGTCATTGGTCGGGCACCCTAGCTAAATCCCAAATGGGAACGCCAAAGGTTTGTAACAATGCAGATGTTTCTTCTATTGGCAACCCAACAACACCACTGTAGCTGCCTTTGATTGATTCAATAAACACCGCGCCGTAACCTTGGATTGCATAACTACCCGCTTTATCTTTCGGCTCTCCTGTCGCCCAATAACTGAGACACTCTTGCATTGTGATTTGTCGAAAGATGACTTCTGTTTTCGACATTGAAAGCAAACAGCGCTGAGTATTCCCCACAGCCACCGCTGTAAGTACCTGATGAGATCTGCCAGATAATGCAGTTAACATTTCCAGTGACTGATTTTTATTAGCCGGTTTGCCAAAAATTTTTCCGTCACAGACTACACAGGTATCAGCCCCTAGTACGGGAATAGTGTCTGAACTTAGTGCGATTATATGTTTAGCCTTCTCTAGTGCCATTCTTTGCACATAATCCACTGGAGACTCCTGAGCCCTAGATGACTCATCAATGTCTGCAGGCTTTATCTGATGCCGCACACCAATTTGCTGTAAAATTTCAGTGCGCCGCGGAGAGGCAGATGCCAGTATCAAATCATAATCGACCAATTTTTTACCCTTCGTTTATTATTGCCAATTGGCTATTTTTGCAGTGAATAGAAATGCCTCACAACTTTATCTAGTGGAATCCAGCATATTGCCGAGATAACTGCTAAATAGAGGATCCCTTCCAAAGATAGGGGTTTATCTAGAGAGTTATCTATAGTTGCGCGCATAAACTCAACCAATAGAATCATTAAAAAAACAAGGGTAACCCTGTGAACTAGTTGCAGGTAAACAACAATTCGATGAAAGAAAATTAAGATTAGGCCGCACACTGAAAATATTAAAATATGGTAGCCAAGGGTCGATAAAAAAATAAAATCTGCAACAACACCCATAATCATGGCAAATTCAATGCCATACTGATCGGGAAAGTAAAGCATCCAAGCAATCATCATCAACAAAAGAAAATTAGGCTTCCAAAAAGCCCAATTCCCAGCTATGGGTATAAATTGAAATATCATTGCCATAAACAGCATGATTAGAACAGGCTGAAGCGTGTTATTACTGTTCATTGATCTCTCTAATGACATCACCATCTTTGAGTGTAAAAACCAAAAGAAGATGTCGGCTTCGATCCAATTTTGCCGAGGGTGTCACTTTAATCTGCATAAATTTTTCGCCTGACCTTTGTTTGATAGAGGCTACCGTCCCTACCGGATACCCCATGGGAAAGCGACCTCCAAGACCAGAGCTTACCAATTCATCACCCTCTTCAATATCTACCGTTGGTGATACAAACCTTAATGACATCTCATTGTAATCTGATGTGCCTTCAACAATTGAGCGCAGACCATTTCTCAAGACCTGAACTGGAAGAGCGTGATTGATATCAGTGATCAATAGTACCTTGCTGTAATTGTCATGAACCTCGACAACCTGACCCATCAAACCATCGGCATCTAAAACCGGCTGACCAATATAAACACCGTCCTTACTTCCACGATCGACGGTTACATTATGGTTAATTGGATTAGGAGAAACACCTATCACCTCGGTTACCAAAACGCTCTGCATCAGCAATTCTGTGGCATTGAGTAATTGTCTCAATCGAAGGTTTTCGGCCGCCAATTCTGCGCTGCGCTGTAATTGCCCTAGAAGGATTAAACGCTCTTTTTCAAGGCTGACATTTTTTTGCTCTAATTTTGTTCGAGAAGTGGCGCTCATTCCAACCCACTCTTTGAACTTGTAGGGGAAATTAGCTAACAACTGAAGTGGAATAGTCGCTTTAGAAATATCGGATTTAGTAGATTCAAATATGGATGTATAGGTATCCAGTGTCATTAGAAAAAGCGCAAGTAACAACGCGAAAAATGTTTTTCGCACCACTGAGGATGAACTAACGAAAACGTTTTTAATGGGCGTGCTCCAAAACGATAATGAACAGCAAATAAATGCTTGCTAAGCACGACACTCGCATACGCAAGTGCTAGTACATAAACATGCCAGACCCTTTGGACCCCATCATCTCCAAGGCTTCACCACCACCTCGCGCAACACAGGTTAAAGGCTCTTCAGCCAAAATAACCGGCAAGCCGGTCTCAATAGCCAAAAGTCGATCCAAGTCTTTCAAAAGTGATCCGCCGCCAGTAAGGACAATGCCTGTTTCAGCAATGTCAGAAGCCAGCTCTGGTGGAGACTGCTCTAGGACACGTTTAACTGCCTGCACAATTCCCGATAATGGCTCCTGCAATGATTGCAATATTTCATCGCTGCTGAGTACAAAACTTTTTGGCACACCTTCCGCTAGATTACGACCCCTAACTTCAATTTCTCGCACTTCTTTTGAAAGATAGGCCGTACCGATTTCCATCTTAATTCGCTCTGCAGTGCCATCACCAATCACGCTGCCATACTTGCGACGCACATAATTGCATATTGATTCATCAAATCGATCACCGCCAATTCTCACTGAATCTGAGAAAACCACCCCATTTAATGAAAGGATAGCAATTTCTGTGGTACCACCACCAATATCAACCACCATTGAACCCACTGCTTCCTCAACCGGCAATCCGGCACCAATAGCAGCAGCCATTGGCTCTTCAATCAAAAATACTTCCCGCGCTCCAGCACTAAATGCCGATTCTTTAATAGCGCGCTTTTCTACTTCAGTTGCAGTACAGGGAACGCAAATGAGAACTCGCGGGCTAGGTGGAACGAAATTCTCTGAGTGAACTTTTCGAATAAAATGTTGCAGCATTTTTTCAGTCACCTGAAAATCTGCGATCACACCATCTTTAAGAGGTCGAATTGCAGTGATATTGCCCGGGGTTCTCCCCAGCATTCTTTTTGCATCAACACCCACAGCTTCGACTTTTTTCTCGCCATATTGTTGGCGAATAGCCACAACCGAGGGTTCGTTCAGCACAATACCGTGCTCGCGCATATAAATGAGTGTATTTGCGGTGCCTAAATCGATGGATAAATCGCTAGAAAAAAGCCCTAAAATTCTTTTGAGTAACAACATTTTTTAAATTCCATTGTTGTGCTGTTTACGGCATGTAAAAGTCACAAATTAGATGCAGAAAACTATCAGGTCATTGAGCTAATGGCAAGTGTAAAAATAACAGTTTTATTGCGTAAAATTTAACTATCTCCATTAATTGTAACAAGCTGACAAAAAAAAGTGGGTTTTATGTTAAACAACTTAAGATTTTTCTTTGCTCAAACTAACCTAAATCAGCTTAATGTTGTAAACTTCAGCCTGTGAAAATTTTTATTTACAAGATTTCGATATGAGTATAGAAAAACAAACCATAGAAAACCTTGCCACACTTGCTCGTTTAGCTGTTGATAATGAAAAGGTTGAAGAGATTTCTCAAAGACTCGGCAGTGTTTTACAGCTGGTCGATCAACTTCAGGCAGCTGATACTTGCGGCCTGAGCGAATTAGACCATCCGCTTAATGAAACCCAGCGTCTCAGAGAGGACGAAATCAATAAACCCAATATGAGAGATGCGTATCAGGCTATTGCACCAGATACCGAAGATAATCTCTATTTAGTACCAAAAGTCATTGATTAACCCATTCAGCAAGATTAAGCCGAGTACAGAATGCATAATTTTACAATAACTGAGCTTATAGACGGTCTTAAAAAGAAAGTTTTCTCTAGCGCAGAAATCACACAGCACTTTTTAGCACGCATAAAAAATCTAGACTCAGAATTTAATAGCGTTATTACCCTTACCGAAGATCAGGCGCTAGAATCTGCCAAACTGGCGGACCAACTTCTAGCCGATGGTCGCGCGCCAGAACTTTGTGGGATTCCGGTGCTTCACAAAGATATTTTTTGCACCCAAGGCGTTCGCACAAGCTGTGGTTCAAAGATGCTGGATAATTTTGTACCACCCTATGATGCAACCGTCATCGAAAATTTCAAAAACAGTGGCTCAGTCATGTTAGGTAAAACCAATATGGATGAGTTTGCTATGGGCTCATCCAATGAAACCAGTTTTTATGGTTCGGTCAAAAATCCTTGGGCAATAGATTCTGTGCCCGGCGGCTCCTCTGGAGGCTCGGCTGCGGCAATTGCAGCGCGATTAGCACCTGGTGCAACAGCGACGGACACTGGAGGATCCATTCGTCAGCCGGCAGCACTTTGCGGTATTACTGGATTAAAGCCTACTTATGGGCGCGTATCACGCTGGGGGATGATTGCCTTTGCCTCTAGCTTGGATCAAGGCGGCCCGATGGCAAGAACCGCTGAAGACTGCGCATTGCTTTTAAACTGCATGGCGAGCTATGACGATAAGGACTCAACCTGTATCGACCGCCCCGTGCCTAATTATTCTGCCAATATCAATGACTCTATTAAAGGTCTGCGTATTGGTATTCCTAAGGAATACTTCTCCGAAGGTCTAAATCCGGGAACGGAAAAAGCAGTTCTTGAGGCACTAACAGAATATGAAAAACTAGGCGCTGAACTGGTTGAAATTAATCTTCCCAACACGGGGCTTTCGGTACCCGCTTATTATGTGATTGCTCCCGCAGAGGCTTCGGCAAACCTTTCACGGTTTGATGGCGTTCGATACGGACACCGATGTGAAGATCCTAAAGATCTCGAAGATCTCTATCGCCGAACTCGTGCCGAGGGCTTTGGTGATGAGGTTCAGCGTCGTATTCTTATTGGCACCTACTGTCTATCTGCTGGTTACTATGATGCTTATTATGGAAAAGCACAGCAGGTACGCCAGCTTATACGTCAGGATTTTGTTCAAGCATTTGAAAATGTTGATCTTATTATGGGGCCCACCTGCCCTTCGCCAGCGTTTAAATTTGGCTCAAAGGGCAATGACCCAGTAGCTATGTATCTAGAAGATATTTACACCATTTCGACTAATCTAGCGGGCCTGCCTGGCATGTCACTCCCCTGCGGTATGGTTGATAATAAACCTGTCGGTCTGCAAATTATTGGTAACTATTTTGACGAGTCGCGCATGCTAAATGCAGCTCATCAATTCCAACAGGTGACTGATTGGCACAAACAGGCGCCAGCGGGGATTGAATCATGAATTGGGAGACCGTTATCGGGCTAGAGGTCCATGTACAGCTGGCGACAAAGACCAAAATATTTTCAGCGGCGAGTACTGCCTTTGGTGCAGAACCTAATACACAAGCCTGTGAGATCGACCTTGCGATGCCAGGCACACTGCCTGTGGTTAACAAGCAGGCGATTGATTATGCGGTAATGTTTGGGCTGGCCATTGATGCTGAAATCGGCAAAACCTCGGTTTTTGAACGCAAGAATTACTTTTATCCTGATCTGCCTAAAGGCTATCAAACTACTCAGCTGGAAAAACCAGTTGTTGGTGCAGGGATTGTTGAAATACAACTCGACAACGGTGATACAAAATCAATTCGCATTCACCATGCTCACCTTGAAGAAGATGCAGGAAAATCATTGCATGAGGGTAATTTTAGATCAGGCGTTTCAGGTATAGATTTAAATCGTGCTGGCACACCGTTGATCGAAATTGTTTCTGAACCCGATATGAGTAATGCCCAAGAAGCCGTAGCCTTTGCTAAAAAGCTTCACAGCATTGTGACCTCATTGGGCATTTGCGATGGCGAGATGTCTCAGGGTAGTATGCGCTTTGATGTCAATATTTCCGTTCGTCCTCAGGGTGAAACAAAACTGGGAACGCGCACTGAGACCAAAAACTTAAATTCATTTAAGTTTATGGAAGATGCTATCCATTTAGAAGTTGAACGCCAAATCGATGTTTTAGAAGATGGCGGTGAAGTGATACAGGAAACTCGTCTGTACAATGGTGATACCAAGGTAGCACGCTCAATGCGCAGTAAAGAAGAGGCCAATGATTATCGCTACTTCCCTTGCCCTGATTTATTGCCCGTCGTTATCAGTGATGAGCATGTCGAGCAATTGCGTACAACGCTTCCAGAACTGCCTGATGCGCGACAACAACGTTTTATCGATCAATACGATCTCTCTGAATATGATGCTGGCGTTTTAAGTGCCGATGCTGCTGTAGCAGTTTATTTTGAGCAAACAGCAGCCCAATCCAAAAATGCCAAATTGGCTGCCAATTGGGTGTCTGGAGAGTTAAGTGCACGACTCAATGCAGAAAATTTAAGCATCAATCAAAGCCCAGTTTCTGCTGAGCAGCTTGCAGGCTTAAATGTTCGCATTGCTGACAATAGTATTAGCAGTAAAATGGCCAAACAGGTATTTGAGGGTATCTGGAATGGTGAAGGTGATGCCGATCAAATTATCGAAAAACGGGGTCTAAAACAGGTCTCTGATAGCGGTGCCCTTGAGTCTATGGTGGACGAAGTGTTAGCCAACAATCAAGCAATGGTCGATGACTATGTCAACACTGATCCAGATAAGCGCAAGAAAAAACTAGGCGGCTTTATGGGGCAGATTATGAAAGCCTCCAAAGGTCAGGCTAACCCTCAGCAGGTCAGTCAAATACTGGCAAAAAAATTGGCTGAATTGTTGTAACTAAGATACAAACTGTAAGGTAAATCATGTCGTTAAAAAAAGATAAACAAAAAGTTCTCGGTGAAGTATTTGATGATGAAAGAGTTAAAAGCTTTCTCGACTACCTTGCGCCGCAGGGTGTTAGCCGTGACTTTCATCTATTGGAAAAAGCCTATCGCGGCATGAATATTGATAACTTTATTAGCTTTGTCGATTTTTTTAAGCAGGCCGGATACGATCTCAATGCAACCAATCCCGAAGGTTTGAGCATGGTGCAGATTATGAACCAGCACAAACAGGGTATTGACTATGCTCAAGCATTAATCAAAGCAGGCGCCAGTGCATGATTTTTAACCCGAGAACATTAAAAACCGTTCTCGGTTATGCTATTTCCCTTCTAGAAAAATATACCGCCATTAGCTTTAAAAAAAATAAGCTAACCGCCATTTTTAATTATTTACCGATTGCACCTAATCTAGCGACATCTGGCCAACCCACAGAAAAGCAACTCAAGAGCATACAGGCCGCGGGCTTTTCAAAAATAATAAACCTAGCACCTCCCGCCACTGAAAATTCTCTAAAAAATGAAGCGGCTCTGGTGGTTAGCTTAGGTATGGACTATATCAATATTCCGGTGGAATTCAGCAATCCCAGTCACGAGGATTTCGAAAAATTTGTATCGCACATAGCATCTTATACTGAACAAAAAATTTGGGTGCATTGCGCAGCCAATATGCGGGTTTCCTGCTTTATTTTTAAATATAGAATGGCTATCTTAAATGAGAATCACAGCGATGCAGAAGCTGATCTTAGAAAAATATGGAAACCTAATAATGTGTGGAAGAAGTTTATTTCTAAACCAGCCACTACATAGCTAACGTAAATCAAATTTAAATAAGGGGAACTATTATGAAATTCTTAGAAAACTATCAGGAACAAGTCTACGCACTGCTTCGCATTACCACTGGCTTTATGTTTCTACTGCACGGCACTCAGAAATTCTTTAATTTTCCTCAACAGTACCCCTATGGTGAACTTGGCTTTCTAACTATAGCGGCGGGTAGTATTGAATTAATCGGTGGTGTACTGATTATTTTAGGACTGACCACAAGGGGGGCTGCTTTTCTTTGCAGTGGCACCATGGCAGCAGCCTATTGGTTGTATCACGCCACGCCACCTTTTTATCCATTAGTTAATGGTGGTGAAGTAGCCGCACTCTATTGTTTTATTTTCCTATTTATTGCCTGTAAAGGATCGGGTATTTGGAGCATGGATAACAAATAATCACAGTCCAGCGCTATGGCACATAAAAAATTGACTCTTCCTGAAAAAACTTGCCCTGTTTGCGAACGACCCTTTATGTGGCGAAAAAAATGGGAAAAAACATGGAACCAGGTTAAGTATTGTTCAGAGCGATGTCGACGCACACCATCTAAGCAAGGTAGTTGTCAATAATGACCAACTCCAACCAAGACATTGTTGACACTCTGATTATTGGCTCTGGCCTTGCTGGGCTAAGTACCGCTAACGCGCTATCTGATAATGGCTTAAATACTGTGATTATCGACAAGGGTCGCGGCGTAGGTGGCAGACTCGCCACGAGACGAATTGGCGAAGCAATTTTTGATCATGGCGCGCAATTTTTTACTGCTCGATCAGAACCATTTAAAGCTTGTGTTGCAGACTGGATAAGATCAGGCGTAGCCAAACAGTGGTATCAAAGTTACCCAGGACAACCCAATGGTCACCCTCGCTATCGCGGCACCCCCAGTATGGTATCTATTGCCAAGTATCTGGCAAAGAAAAAAACCATTATGCAGTCCACTAGAGCTGTTAGCCTCAGTCATGACGGCTGCCATTGGACGGTACAGTTGGATCACCAAGAAATGATTATTGCCCGATCAGTGGTTGTCACTAGCCCTGTACCCCAAACATTGGATTTACTCAATCAAGGCAATACGCAACTACCCACTCCCATTGTGCAGCGCCTACAAACGATTCAATACGAAAGCTGTATTGCGGTTATGGCCGTACTGGATGGACCCACCTGCCTCGAAGATCCTGGTGCATTAGCCCTAGATCAGGGACCTATCGCTTGGATTAGCGATAACCATAAAAAAGGTGCTTCACCCATACCCGCATTGACCATTCATGCCAATGGTGAATTTAGCCAAGTTCATTTTGATCACGACCGAACAGAAGTTGGCAAACAACTTATCGAGTTAGCAAGACCATTATTTGGCAATGCCAATGTTACAAATTTTCAAGTCCATGGCTGGCTCTACAGCAAACCGACAATCATAGACAATGATCCAAGTCTTTTGGTGAGCGAAGGACTAGACATGCCACCACTTATTTTAGCGGGTGATGCCTTTGCAGGCCCAAGGTTTGAGGGTGCCATTTTGTCTGGATGGGCCGCTGCAGAGCAACTAAAACGCATTTTTTAAATTGTCTTATTAAAACAGCTTACGCATCAACCATTTAGGCATTATGTTTAACAGCCAAGCCACATAGCGCCAGCGTCTGGTAATATAGATATGTCCCTTTTTATTGATTATGCCTTTAACTAATTGAGATACCGCCTTTTCAACCGATGCGGTCCAAATGGGACTGCCCTGCACCATGGGCGTATCCACAAAGCCAGGCTCTACAGTCGTCACTGTAATGGGTAATTTTGAATATTCTGCTCTTGAGCGCATGCCATTGAAATAGCTTGATACGAAAGCTTTAGTGGCCGCATAGGTGGGGGCCGTACCACTTGACATATGTGCCGCCACCGAGGAAATACCCACTAGATGACCATTGCCACGCTCACGAAAATAATCCATAGAAATCACGGTTAAGGTTGCAAAACCACGAATATTGACCTCTATCATCTCACGCTGAATTGCCCAATCGAGCTTTTTCTCTTGTTGGCCTACCCCTGAGTTAAGAATAATAAGCTCTACATTGCCCATTTTATCAATGAGATCTGTTAACTTTTGCTGCGCTTGCTCAGCCTCAGATACATCTGACTGCGCTATAAAGTGCTCCCCCGGAAGAATACTAGATAATTGCTCTAACTTTTCTAGACGTCTGGCAACAAGCCCTAATTGATAACCCTTAGCCGCTAGCTGAACCGCTAACTCATACCCTATACCTGAACTTGCGCCTATTATTATTCCCTGCTTCATAGCTTTACTCCGTTATAATTGATACTAACTGTAGCAGCAGCTTATGGTGCTTGATTAAGTAATAGTAGATTTTCAACCCGATTGCCAGATAATAAACAACTTCTATCCACCCTCAGATAACCTAATAATTTGGCAAAATCATGACGTGTATGGGGGTGTAATTTAGGTTGCTCAAACTCACTGGGTTGATGATAGAGCTCGTCAATTTTATGGATACCGTACTCTGAAAATGCCATTTTCTGACGTGCATTAAGTTGGCCAATACTATGGGCTCTGGTTCGATTATGAAAATGTGGCGCCAATACCTCTAATAATGCAACCATGGCGGGCGCGCTTAAATAACAGAAAATATCCCAAAAAAAAATTACATCAAATTTAATATCTGCCGGTATATCAAGACTAGTTTGAAAAATCGCTATTCGCTCGGCATGGGTCTTATCAGGATCATTATATTGATCTATAGACGCTTCAATTAGACCGCAAAATTGTAATCGACTTTTCGTTTGACAGAAAAAGTTTACCGTTGCTGAGCTAGCCATACCCATATCTAAAATTTTAAGGGGCTGATTATCTGTGATTTGACTAAACAATGGCGCCAAAAGTGTGGTGGACAATGCCGTATTTTCAACTGTAGCTTGAGACTGATCCATTAACTTGGCTCCAATGCCGAGGATTCAGAAACTGAGTGCTCAGAGGTTGATTTATCAGAGGTTGAATCAGATGAAGAAGTTGGTATTTCAACTGGGTCAATTAGCATAATTCCCTTGTATTTCGCACCATTTTCTAACTCGACTTTTGCTGCCTTTAGGTTGCCAGTAATGGCTCCCGTTTTTGCAATAACAATGGTCTCCTTCACACTGATATCACCAATAACCTTTCCTTGAACCAGTAGATTTTTGGCTTGGATACCGCCATCGACTAATCCACTACAACCAATCACAACAGCGTTCATCGAAGCCTGAATGCTGCCTTTAAATTGACCTTCAATACAAAGATTATCTTGGCAGTTTAAATCGCCTGACACTAAAACACCAGTGCCTACCACTGACTGGTGTTTTATGTTCGCAAGAGAGTTTGAGTGTTTTTGACTGTTAGATGGGGTCGGGGGTTTTTCCGATTTTAATCGGTGAAAAAATGAACGAACTAAATTGCCAACCTGTGCAACTAAATCTTTCATTAGACTTTCTTATTATTAACTGGGTGATAGATAACTTATCCTATCAAGCTATGGGAAATTGCTCCAGTAAAGAATGTTTAATTTTGAATCTAATTATTCTAAACCTAAAAATCCACCGGATTGATGGTGCCACAACTTTGCATACACCCCTTGAGTTTCCATGAGTTGTTGATGAGTGCCCTGCTCTATGATTTCACCTTGATCAAATACAATCAGTCGATCCATGGCAGCTATGGTCGATAATCTATGCGCTATAGCAATAACCGTTTTACCCTCCATTAGCTGATTCAAACTTTTTTGAATAGCCGATTCAATTTCTGAATCTAATGCTGAAGTCGCCTCGTCCATAATCAAAATAGGGGCATCTTTTAATACAACCCGAGCAATGGCAATACGCTGGCGTTGACCACCGGAAAGGGAAACACCGCGCTCACCCACATGTGCATCGTAGCCAACCCTGCCCTGAATATCTTTTAACTCAAGAATAAACTCATGCGCCTCTGCTTTTTTGGCCGCTGCAATCATTTCCTCTTCGGTAGCATCGGGCCGACCGAATAAAATATTTTCTCGCACCGATCGATGCAACAGCGAAGTATCCTGTGTAACCACAGCGATATTTTCTCTTAAGCTCTCCTGCTGAACCTGTTTGATATTCTGTCCATCAATAGAAATGCTGCCACTTTGAATATCATAAAAACGAAGGAGCAAATTGATTAATGTGGACTTACCCGCACCACTTCTACCTACAATACCAACACGTTCACCTGCACTGATCGCCAAAGATAAAGAATCAAAGACTGGCTTGGCTGTTATATTTTCATGACTTAAGTAGCCGAATTTAACCTCTTGAATATTAATTTCGCCCTTATCAACATTAATTTTAGACGCACCCTCCCTATCTAAAACTAACTGAGGAATTGATAGGGTGTTTATGCCATCTTGAACTGTGCCAAGATTTTCAAATAGATTACCAATTTCCCAAACAATCCAATGAGACATACCAGACAGCCGCAATGCTAAACTAATAACAACAGCAATAGCGCCGGCGGTTATTGATGACTCAATCCATAGGTAGATGCCTAATGCCAATGTACTAAATACCAAAGACATATTAATCACCCAGAGACAGATATTAAGACAGGTTACCAAGCGCATCTGAGGATGAACTGTATTCAGGAAATCAGTCATGCCGTCTTTTACGTAGTTTGACTCCCTTTTAGAATGAGAAAAAAGTTTAAGTGTCACAATATTGGTATAACTATCGACAATTCGACCTGTCATAGTCGATCTTGAATTTGCCTGTATCTGCGAAATATTTTTTAACTTGGGAACAAAGAACACCTGAAGTGAAATATAAAAAACCAACCAAATAAGAAGCGGCAGGCATAATCTTAAATCAGCACTGGCAACTAGAAATAATGTGGCAATGACATAGACCGTCACAAACAAAATAACATCCAGTAATTTCATAACCGATTCACGAACAGCCAAAGCGGTTTGCATCACTTTTGTGGCTATTCGCCCACTGAATTCATTTTGGAAAAATCCATAGCTTTGATTTAATAAATAACGATGCGCCATCCAGCGCACCGACATAGGAAAGTTACCCATCAACGTTTGGTGCACTACCAGAGAATGTAGTGAAGCCAACAGGGGTATTACCACAAGAATTAGAACAGACATGGCTACAATGGATAACCAGGAATCCTCAATAAATGTTTCTGGATCACTGGCAACTAACCAGTCAACTACCTTACCTAAAACACCAAATAATGAGGCCTCAGCTATAGCAACCAAAGCGGTAAGTAGCGCCATCAGCAGTAACCACGGCTCTAAACCGGCCGTGTAATATCGACAGAATTGATAGATACCTTTGGGTGGCTGCTTGGGGATTTCATCTGGAAAAGGGTTAACTAATCGCTCAAAAAAACTAAACATATATAAACCTGTCGATGACCGCGATTATCCGAAGTCAAAAAATTAATGCTAACAGTTTAACTTAAAGGCAAAGTTAGGGGTAAAAAACCTACGCTCAATAATTACTTGAAGATTGCCAAACACTGTATTTTTTCATCACCTGATTAAATAGGTGTGACTCGAGGAACTTATTTAACCACTGCTGTAGATTGGGATAATCCGCCTGATCAAACCAATCTTTATCAACAAAAGCAAATTGCCTTATAAAGGGGAAAATAGCTATATCCGCCATACATATTTTATTCCCCAATAAGTAGCTGTGCTGTGTTAGATTTTTTTCTAACTTCGAAATAAATTTTTCGGCCTGATTGCGATAGACTTGCTGTGATTGCTCCGGATGTCGATCCCAATACTTATACTTATCTAACCACAGCTTAAATTGATTATCATTTTCTTCAATTAAACTCTGTTGCTGTTGCTGTAAATCCAACGCTAACCAATTATCAGGGTCTGACTGCGCAATTGCCCAATCCATAACTTCAATACTTTCATCAATAACCCTTTCTTCCAACTGTAATACCGGCACGGTTCCCTTTGGGGATATACTTAACATCTCAGCAGGCTTATTAGCCAGTGAGACTTCTCGCAATTCAAGGTTTATACTGGCATAAACAATAGCCATACGCGCCCTAATTGCATAAGGGCAACGCCTAAAAGAATATAAAATGGGTAACATCTAGATAATCCCTAATTTTATGGGCCAAAATAACCATTGCATTCATCACAAGGATTTTACCAATGGATAGCAAATCTCTCGACATAATTTTATTTGGCGCTACCAGTTTTGTAGGAAAAATTACAACGCAATACCTTTTGACCGAGGTTGGGCTTGGCAACGATATAAAATGGGCAATTGCCGGGCGCTCGATAAGCAAATTAAAGCAATTAAAAAATGAATTTGGGCCACAGGCGGATGCTATCCCTGTTATCGTAGCCGATAGTTTCGACTCCGCTAGTTTGACCAAAATGTGCCAACAAACTCGCGTTGTTCTATCAACGGTTGGGCCCTATGCACTGTATGGTGAATCCCTAGTAGAAGCCTGTGTGCAAAATGGTAATGATTATTGTGATCTTACTGGAGAAGCCTACTGGATCAAAAAAATGCTCGATAAATACCAACTAAGAGCACAAAAAACTGGTGCCAGAATTGTTAACTGCTGTGGATTTGACTCTATCCCGTCCGATTTAGGCGTATATTTTTTACAAAAAATTAGTCAGCAACAACTAGGTCATTACTGCAATGATGTTAAATTGCGAGTCAAGGCGATGAAAGGTGGTGTATCCGGCGGCACCGTGTCCAGCGGCATAGAAATGGCTAAAGCAGTCAAAAAAGATCCCTCTCTGCGACGCAAAATGGGCAACCCCTATTTGCTTTGCCAGACTCAGATATCAACAATTAAGCAACCACGCATTGTAAAACCCACCTTTGATCAAGATTTTAATGCTTGGTCCGCGCCCTTTATTATGGAGGCTATTAATAGCCGCGTGGTGTTGAGATCAAATAATCTTCAACGACAGAATGCTATAGATAGCTTTACCTATGGTGAAGCCGTATTAACTGGAAAAGGCAGAAAAGGTTATTTTCGAGCTTGGGCTATTACCCTTGGGCTAGGCAGTTTTGCGCTAGCAGCAAAAAACAAATTTTTACGATTCTTAATACAAAAATTTGTACTGCCAGAATCGGGTCAGGGCCCAAGTCCCGAGCAACAAAAAAATGGTTTTTTTGATCTTCGAATTATCGGAAAACACAAACAACAGTCTGTAATCATCAAAGTCAGTGGCAATACTGACCCAGGCTATGGCTGCACGGCTAAAATGCTTGTTCAGGCGGGACTATGCATGGCCTATGATATCAATAAATCTGATCTCGAAGGCGGGTTTTGGACGCCAGCTAGCGCTATGGGAGACAGGTTAATAAAAAGACTTATTGATTCGGCGGGTATGACTTTCGAATATCTTGAAAGACAAAATCACTAGGCAAAAAAAACCCGCGCTAAAAGCGCGGGGTTTTTCTGAGTGTAACAACTAATTACTCAGATGCTCTATCTTTAACTGCATTAAGAATGACAGCAAGAGCTGCTGCATTAACGATCGTGCTTAGGTTTGCCATAATATCACTGATTGGACCACCTACTACTGGTAATGCACCAGCTGCACCAGACACTGTGCCTAATGCTACTGCGAATACAAGAAAATAGGTTCTATTGCTTTTATCTGCTTCATCTGCCATGTAGCCACCTACTAAACCTAAAACTGCCATAACTAGCGCGGCTTCTGGAATTGCGACGAAAGCTCCAACTACTGCAACTGCAATTGATAATAGACGTACAACTTTTAATGCACTCATGTTGTTACCCCATATATTTTATTAGTTTATTTATACATATGTATGCCTATTAAGGCACGGGCTAACACTATCACGTTAAACAGGCAAAAAAAACCTTTATTTAGACCACCGATATAGGCATTTTTGATATAAAATACCAGTAAAATCAGTATATTTAGCGTTTTATAGTAAAAAGACATTTCTAATCTGAATTACCAAAAATACAAAAGTTGATGACTAATTTATGGCTCAATACGTTTATACAATGAATCAAGTAGGGAAAATTGTTCCCCCAAAGCGTGAAATTCTTAAAAATATCTCTCTATCCTTTTTTCCTGGGGCCAAAATTGGTGTTCTAGGTCTGAATGGATCGGGCAAATCTACGCTGTTAAAAATAATGGCTGGACTTGATTCTGATATTCAAGGTGAAGCACGACCAATGGCTAATATTAATATTGGTTATTTGCCGCAAGAACCACAATTAGACTTGTCCAAGGACGTTAGAGGTAATGTTGAAGACGGCGTTAGAGAAGCCGTTGATGCCCTAAAAGGTCTAGAACAAGTGTATCTTGATTATGCAGATCCCGATGCAGATTTTGACGCCTTAGCCAAAAAACAAGCTGATTATGAATCAGTGATTGATGCCTGGGATGCACATAATCTAGAGCATACTCTGGATGTGGCTGCAGATGCCCTGCGGCTCCCGCCCTGGGATGCCGATATTGGCAACCTTTCTGGCGGTGAAAAACGTCGTGTAGCGCTTTGTCGGCTTCTTTTGTCACGCCCTGATATGCTTCTGCTTGATGAGCCCACCAACCATTTGGATGCTGAATCTGTATTTTGGCTCGAAAAGTTTTTAGAGCAGTTTACTGGCACTGTGGTTGCTGTTACCCACGATAGATATTTTCTCGATAATGTAGCTGGCTGGATATTGGAGCTTGATCGCGGTCATGGCATACCTCATGAGGGTAATTACTCAACCTGGCTTGAAAACAAAGAAAAGCGACTTGAAATTGAAGCCAAACAAGAAGTTTCTCGACAGCGCGCACTTAAACAAGAACTTGAGTGGGTGCGCCAAAACCCCAAAGGACGTCAAGCAAAAAGTAAGGCTCGCTTAGCGCGTTTTGAAGAGCTAAACGCTCAAGATTTCCAAACGCGCAATGAAACCAATGAAATATATATAGCCCCTGGACAGCGCCTAGGCGACAAAGTGATAGAACTGAAAAATGTGTCTAAAGCCTATGGCAATAAAATGCTTATTGATGATTTATCCCTGTCCATACCTAAGGGAGCTATTGTCGGCATTATTGGCGGCAATGGTGCTGGTAAATCAACACTTTTCCGAATGATTGCTGGAACAGAAATGCCGGATAGTGGTTCCATCGACTTAGGTGAGACTGTTAAAGTTGCCTATGTAGAGCAAACCCGCGACGCACTCAATGATAACCATAGCGTATGGGAAGCTATTTCAGGCGGTCTTGATACATTAAAGATTGGCGCTAACTATGAAGTCTCCTCTAGAGCCTACGTAGGGCGATTCAACTTTAAAGGCACGGACCAACAAAAACGCGTAGGTGAGCTTTCTGGTGGTGAGCGAGGTCGACTGCATCTTGCCAACACATTAAAGCAAGGGGCCAACGTGCTCTTGCTAGATGAGCCTTCCAATGATCTTGATATCGAAACCTTGCGCGCTCTTGAGGAGGCAATTCTGTCCTTTCCTGGTTGTGTTTTAGTCATTTCTCACGATAGATGGTTTCTAGATCGAGTTTCTACTCATATTCTTGCTTATGAGGACAATAGTGATGTGCTGTTTTTTGAGGGAAACTACAGCGAATACCATAACGATCTTATTAAACGTCAAGGTGGAGAGACGCAACCTAAGCGAGTAAGACACAAGGCACTTAAAGATTAATCAGTCTAATTAACCATCGATTAGTCACAGCAATTAAATAAATTTCTTTCCATAACAAAACCGCTAGACGCCGATTAAGCACCTTTATTGTGCCTAGTATAATTCAAAAAAGCATTATATTAGTGCATAAATTTATCTTATGGCACAAATATTGCTTGTTAATTACTGCAAGTGGGTAAATTTAGCCCTAAAAGCCCCCTTTATGCACCATTATAGTGCTTATTGGGTACAATAACTTAGTAAAGCACTAAATTAGTGCTAATTATTGCAGAGGAATAACAATGTTTTTACAGTCTAGCGGCCTCCAGCGAGGCGCAATCGCTCTTATTTTAACTTTATTATCAGGCCAGGTATTCGGTCAGGAATTAGATGGCGCAAATACGTCTTGGATTATGACGTCAACAGCCTTAGTTCTATTTATGACTATCCCAGGCTTGTCACTTTTTTATGCTGGATTGGTTCGCTCCAAGAACGTTCTTTCAGTATTAATGCAGTGCTTCGCTATCACTTGTCTAGCTTCCATTATTTGGCTTGTATGTGGCTACAGTATTGCATTTGGCGATGGCGGCTCATTAAATGCCTACTTCGGCAATTTTGATAATTTCTTATTGGGGCAAATTACTGAAGGCTCAATGTCTGGCGATATTCCAGAATCAGTGTTCGCTATGTTCCAAATGACATTTGCTGTTATTACTCCAGCACTTATTGTTGGTGCTTTCGCCGAAAGAATGCGCTTTAGCTCTATGCTTCTATTTAGTGCGCTTTGGCTAGTGGCTGTATATGCGCCAATCACTCACTGGGTTTGGGGTGGCGGCTGGTTAGGTGAAATGGGTCTTCTAGATTTCGCTGGTGGTACCGTAGTTCATATTACAGCGGGTGTCGGTGCTTTAGTGGCCGCATTAGTAATTGGAAACCGTAAAGGCTTTCCAACAACCGCTATGCCTCCTCACAATTTAACTATAACAGTTGCCGGTGCTGGAATGCTCTGGGTTGGCTGGTTTGGCTTTAATGGCGGTTCTGCACTAGCAGCAAACGGCGATGCAGGTATGGCGATTCTAGTAACTCATATTTCAGCAGCAACGGGCTCATTAGCTTGGATGATGATGGAATGGATTAGACACGGCAAGCCATCTGTACTTGGTATTGTAACCGGTATGGTTGCTGGTCTAGGCACAATCACACCAGCCTCGGGTTTTGTTGGACCTGGCGGCGCACTAGTTATTGGCTTTAGTGCTGGTATTGTTTGCTACTATGCAACTCAAGCGATTAAGCAGAAATTTAAAATTGATGACTCACTGGATGTATTCCCAGTTCACGGCGTGGGCGGCATCTTAGGTACCATTCTTGCTGGTGTATTCGCATCTGACGCCTTAGGCGTATTTAGCGGCCAAGGCTTCAACGAAGGCATGACAATGGCAAGTCAGGTTCAGGTTCAAATTGTTGGTGTTGTCGCTACTTTTGTTTATACCGCAATCATTACATATTTACTCTTGAAACTTGTCGATAAGCTGTTAGTATTACGGGTCGATGAAGAGCAAGAACAACAAGGTGTAGATCTTGTTGAGCATGATGAGAAGGGGTATGACCTATAAATAAGAAAAATAAAAGCGCATGAAAAAACGCTGCCTTAATAAAAAATAAATATATTACAAGGCACTCGAAAGCCGCTGACTTAGTCAGCGGCTTTTTTATATCGATTGATTTTTAGTTGCGCTCGATTTTCTGCGGCTTAGTCGACCTTACAAGGTCAATATATTCACACATTAACCCTGTACCCTCTAGCATTCGATCCGAATGACGCTGAAGTAAATCCGAGGGGATAGCGTAAAGATGCTGATTTTTTACTGCGGATAAACTGGGCCATTTATCCCAAAATCCCGAGTCCAATAAATCGCTTTTACTTTTGCCGCCTGTAATTATAACTTGTGGATCTGCCGCCAATACCGACTCAATATTAACGTAGGGCACCAGAGCTGCTGCATCCGAAAAAATATTAACCCCTCCGCATAATTCGATTATATCCGTCACCATATGATCGCCGTTTAAAGTCATCAAAGGTTCGTTCCAAATCTGATAAAACAAACGAATTTCTTCTCTTGAGCTATAGGTTTTTCGCAATTGACTTAACCCGCTAGAAAATTTCTCAGCCTGAATATTTGACTGTTTTTCATATCCCGAAAGCTGACCCAATCGACGATACAGATAGGGAATATCCTGTAAATTACCTGTCTCAACAACAAATACCGGTATCCCTAACTCTCTAATTCGGCTAATTATCTTTTCACCATTACCTGATTGCCAGGCAATCACCACATCTGGCTTTAACGATAAAATAAGCTCGTAGTTTGCCGCCGCATGATTATTTACCCGCAAAATATCATTAGCCTGTTTTGGGTAATTACTATATTCATCAGCCCCAACAATTTTTTCTCCAGCACCAATATGAAATAGAATTTCAGTTGTATTTGGCGAGAGACTAATAATTCGCTGTGCCACATCGGCCAGCTTTAATTTATCACCATTATCATCAACAACCTCAATAGCACCCATACTGTTTTGAGCGATGAAAATAAAAAAGGCTGCCAATAATCTTAATAACATCAGGTAATCACTAAGGGAGTATCAGCCAGTGGATGACGGGTAATAGTTGCCTTAATATCAAATACCTTTTCTATCAGCTGCTCTGTTAGTATCTTATCTGGACTTCCGACAGCCTCAATCATACCGCCATTAACTACTACTAAATTATCGGCACAGCGTGCCGCTAAATTTAGATCATGCAACACCATCAGCACACCAACACCACGTGCAGAAAATTGTTTAACAATATCCAAGGTCATTTTTTGATGCGCGAGATCAAATGCCGCCGTTGGCTCATCAAGTATTAAAAATTGCTCACCAAAATCACTAGGACTCCATACCTGCGCCAAAACACGAGCTAACTGAACACGCTGTTTTTCACCACCTGACATTTGTGTATAAAGTCTACGCTGAAGGTAACTTGCATCAACCATCTGCAATGCTTGATTGATAATTTTTTGATCTTCAGCATAACCCGTTTTATGAGGTATACAACCAAGACCAACGACTTCATCCGCAGTAAATGGAAAATTTAACTGACTGTTCTGAGGTAAAACGGCAAGTACGCTAGCCTTCCGCTCAATATCCCATTCCGATAGCTTCTGTTGATTTAAATATACCAAACCCTGAGATGGGTTTAACTCACCGGTTAAAACCTTGAGCAAACTTGATTTACCGGCACCATTGGGACCAACAAGCACTGTCACCTGCCCCGCCTTTACCGTTAAATTAATATTGCGCAATAAATCAAACCCTGACAAGTGCAGGGAAATATTGTCGGCTACTATGGACACAACTAAAACTCCCCGCGCTGACGGATCAATAATGCAATAAAAAATGGAGCCCCAAGCAACGCAGTTAAAATACCTGTAGGCAATTCTGCTGGTAGAACAACCACTCGAGCAATACTATCGGCAATCATTAGAAGACTTGCTCCAGCAAGTGCGGTGGTAGGAAGTAACCACCTGTGATCTGGACCAATTAACAACCTGACTATGTGCGGAATAATCAACCCAATAAAACCAATAAGCCCCGCAAGAGCGACACTTACACCTACACCAAGCGCGGTTAAGAATATAAGCTTGCGCTTCACTTTTTGCACATCAATCCCCAGATGTCGTGCCTCTGACTCACCCAAAAGTAGCGCATTAAGGGGTTTCGCTTGAGAGGAAAGGATCAATAACATCAGCCCCGAAACTACTGCCATTATTCCAACCTTCAACCAATTAGCTCCGCCAAGGTTACCCATTTGCCAAACACTTATTTGGCGCAGCATCTGGTTATCAGAAAAGTAACTTAGGAGACTATTAAACGCACCAGCAATGGCACCGATAGCAATCCCCGCCAGTAACATGGTGGTTACTGAAGTACCCATGCTTGAAGTGGCGACTCGATAAACAATTAGGGTTGAAATAAAACCACCAATAAAGGCACCCAATGAAATAAGCGACAACCCTGCCAATGGCGAAGCCACAGCCCCACCCACCAAAACAATCACTACACTAGCACCAACTGAGGCGCCACCCGACACCCCAACCAGAGAAGGATCAGCAAGAGGGTTGCGAAATAACCCCTGCATCACCGTACCCAAAACTGCCAATACCGCACCCACCAGCAATGCCAAAAGCATTCGCGGTAAGCGAATATCTAAAATAATGCTATTGAATTGAAAATTTTCCCCGCCACCACTCGTGATGGCAAAGAGCGCGTTAAAAATATCTGATAATGGAATACTGATAGTACCCACAGATAAAGAGACAATCGCCACTACTGGCAACAATACTGCCAGACACCAAACCAATTTGGCAGGCGCTAGATAACGCAACTAGAAATCCACACCTTTACGCGCCATAACACCCTCGTTATAGGCATGCTTAATTTCTTTAACTTCAGACACAGTGTCAGCCAATTCTGCTAGCTCACTGCCACCCCCGCGACCGGTGACCACTAATGATTGCTCATAAGGACGACTTTTTAATGCGTTTAACACGCGGTCTTTATCGAGGTATTTAAAACTGAGCATATAGGTTAGCTCATCTAAAACAACCAAATCATACTGCTCATCAGCAAGCGCCTGCTCAGCCACCACCCAGGTTTTTTCTGCCGCAGCAATATCCGCTGAACGATCCTGAGTATCCCAAGTAAAACCTGTACCCATCTGGTAGAACTTTACCTGCGGGCATTGATCCCGCAGATAAAGCTCTTCACCAGAAAGTTGCTCGCCCTTAATAAACTGCACCACAGCGACTTTATGTCCATAGCCAAGCGCGCGCATAACCATACCAAAGGCAGAGCTAGTTTTACCCTTACCATTGCCAGTCAGCAAAATACATACACCACGCTCCAGTGAAGCAGACTCAATAGAGGCATCTATATTCTCTTTGAGCTTCTGCATCTTGGTTTGATGCGATTTTTCCTTCTGTGATGTTACGTCTGTCATAGGACGAGCCTTTTATTACTTGAGCTTACAGCGGAAGCCAGTGCTAAAACCAAAACCAAGCGTTTCATAACCAGCTACATCTTGATAATCTTCATCAAAAAGATTGGTCAGGTTCATATATACATCCAAATTACTGGTGACACTAACATTAGTATGTAAATTGACTAATGTATAGGGGTCAGTTGCCCCCCACCCAAATTGCTCACCATTATGTTGAATATTTAGGTTAACGTTGGCATCTGAGCGTGGCTGCCATGAGATATTTAAGCTTGCAATATCTTTTGGTCGACGTGCCTCATCAGCACCTGAACCACTTTTACTATCAGTATAGGTATAGGCAGCCGATGCCTGCATCACATCGCTGATCGCAAATGATGATGAAAGCTCAAGACCTTTTCTATTACTTTTTTGGCTATTATTGTAAAGACTACAATTACTCCAATTAGCGTCACAGCTACTCCAATCAGTATCAATTTCATTGTCAAGCTTGGAATTAAAATAGGTAGCTGATAATTGCATACGATTATCAAGCACGCTAGCATCAACACCTAATTCCCAACTATTGGATTTTTCTGGAATTAGAAATTCATTTGCTACAAAACTTTCGTAGTTGCCATACAGTTCAACATATGTCGGGTTTTTAACCGCTGTACCCCATGCTGCTCGCCATTTAAGGTTGTCAAATTGACGATAAATAGCCTCTAACCGACCTGTTGTTGCGTTTTCAAAAGAATCATTATCATCATGCCTTGCACTGGCAGCTAATGTAATAACATCAGATGGATCAAATCTATATTCAAGTGCGACACTATCGACATTTCGCTCTAGCACCTTATTATTATCTTCGCCAGAACTCACATGCTGTTTAAAATTTTGTGTTTCCTTTTCTAAGGACAAAGAAATCTGCTGATTTTGATTCTCGATAAATAGCGAGCCTATGTACTGATAATTTTTCACACTAGACTCAGCGCCACCATTAGCGACTGCGTTATTAAATTCATTATTTTCAAAATCGGATTGGGTTATTTTAAATGATTGCGCCAATAATCCGTCAGCCGAATTGAAATCACTCTGAACTTTTGAAAAATTGCGGTCGAATTCAGAATGCATAAATTCACTTCCCGAATTATCATATTCAGCCATACCAGATGACTGACGACTGGTTAATGATGCTGAAATTTGATCACTGACCTTGTATGAGGCTTTTAAATTTAAACCCGTGTTACGATAACCATCATCGTCAAGACTCCCAGTATTGGGTCTTATATTATTACCCGCCGTTTCATAATGTGAAGCGCCAAATTTAATATTTAACTTGTCTGACCTATGTCCAACATTGAATCCATTTTTTGAGGAAGAAAAACTGCCATGTTCACTGAAAATATTGGCAGAAAATGGCTGGTCAGCTTTTGTAGTGATGATATTAACCACACCTGCAATCGCATCACTGCCTTGAATAGCACTCTGCGGACCTCGAACAATTTCTATACGCTCAACTTCTGCTGTAGAAAAAGTTCCCCAATTAGTCATATCACTTTGAGATGGATCATTAACTTCAATGCCATCAACCAAAACTACCAGATGATTAGATTCAGCGCCACGCGCCCTAATTTCTGTTAGCGCGCCCAAACCACCACTTTGACTCACAGCAAATCCGGGTACATCGCGTAATAAATCTGCAATACTTGATGGAGCACGTAATTTTATTTGTTCACTATCTATCACTGTAATCGCATTAGCAGAACGATTGGCCGCAATGGGAATAAGTGATGCGCTGACTAGTATTTCTTCAATTTCTGAAGAAACTTCAGCACTAATGAGGGGTTCTTCAGCATTCGCCGAAGACATCGCAAAAAAAGGAACTAGGCTTAAACCTAGGGATAGTTTTGTAAATTTTTTCATTATAAGATCCTGTACTCTCACCCGAGCATAATTATTTTATTTTTTTACAGGATACGAACAGGCAAAAGGACAGCCAGAAACTGTCGATCAGCGCAATACCGCACCCCGCGGTTTGTCTGCATAGCGACAGGCCGGTCTCCGGACTTGTAAGTGAGCCAGTAAAAGCTCTATTGAGTTACCTTCCCATACCTAATTGGAGCACAGTGGTCATACAACTCAATATTCTTACCTACCGTTGCGGGGGCAGTATCGGAATAACTTGTCTTCTTGAAAATTAAAGAATCTAAGCGCACCGATTTCCCGTTTCACTCTTTGATTTAAGAATAAAAATCAAAAGAGAACCTGTTGCCGAAGCAAGCAGTGAATTTAACCACTGACAGGGTAGAAGTCAATCAACTTTGAAATTTATTATTATAGGGCTTCTAATGCTTGAGTCACATTTCGCACAGCGGTGACTCTAATGCCTTTAATAGGCTGTTTTGGTTGATTACCGGCTGGCACTATAGCGTGCTTAAATCCGTGCTTTGCTGCTTCGCGAAGCCGCTCTTGGCCATTAGCTACAGGTCTAATTTCACCCGCTAAGCCAACCTCACCAAATACCACCAAATCATCAGGCAATGGACTATCTCTAAAACTAGAAATAACCGCCATTATTAAGGCTAGGTCAGCACTGGTCTCTAGCACTTTTACACCACCGACCACATTCACAAAAACATCTTGATCACCTACCATAATACCGCCATGGCGGTGCAATACAGCAAGCAACATAGACAGTCGATTATGATCTAAACCCACAGTAACACGACGCGGGTTACCCAAATGACTATCATCCACAAGAGCTTGTAATTCCACCAATAACGGGCGCGTACCTTCCCATACCACCATCACTACACTGCCCGAGGAAATATCTTCCCCGCGCTGAAGAAAAATTGCCGAAGGGTTAGCGACTTCAACTAATCCTTTATCAGTCATCGCAAAAACACCGAGTTCATTCACAGCACCAAAGCGGTTCTTATGACTGCGTAGGGTTCTAAAATGGCTGTCACTATTACCTTCAAGCATCAGCGAACAGTCGATCATATGCTCTAACACTTTCGGCCCCGCCAATGAGCCATCTTTGGTTACATGCCCCACCAAAATAAGCACCGTATTAGTCTGCTTGGCATAGCGAACTAACATGGAGGCGCTCTCACGCACCTGCGATACACTGCCAGGGGCAGAGGTAACCTCTTCCATATGCATCACTTGAATCGAGTCGATTACCATAATCTTGGGTTTTTTCTGCTGAGCAACTGCACAGACCGTTTCAACCGACGTTTCAGCCATAATGTCTAGCTTGTCGGTCGGTAACTGCAAACGCGAGGCGCGCATGGCGACCTGCTGAGGTGATTCTTCACCCGTGATATAGAGTGCTGACTCTGTTTTTGCCAAATGACAAAGTGTTTGCAGTAATAGAGTACTTTTACCAGCGCCGGGCTCACCACCCACCAGAATCACTGAACCCGGAACTAAGCCACCGCCCAAAACCAGATCTAACTCACCCACCGAAGTGCTTATTCTGGGAATCTCATCTAGGGTAATTTCTGATAGTGTTTTAACCTGGCCATCAACCGCCGCCGCAAAACCCATGAGCGATATGGATGCTGAGCGCTTCGCAATACCCAAGCGCACCTCAGTTAGGGTATTCCAAGCTTTGCAATCATTACATTGGCCCTGCCACTTACTGTACTCAGAACCACAGTCACTGCATACATAGGCAGTTTTGGTTTTAGTTGACAAAAACTTAACTCCCATTACTGTTTTTATATACAGTAACTCAAACAAACATTATTATCAATCTTAATTTAGCGAAAACATTAGTTCGAAAAGTTATATTTTCTCGTTCATTGGGAATGTTTCTGATAGAGTATGAGGATGTCATTGATACCTGAAAAATCCATCGTTTTTTCTCCAACCCTAGCAGCAACTTTAGGCTTAGAGGAGGCAATACTACTTCAGTTACTTCAAGAGTGCGTCACTCACTCCGAGCAGCTTACCAGTAGTGGCTTTTCGTGGACATCCGTATCTGGATCAAGACTTCTTGAGCTTAGCCCTTTTTGGAATGAGCAAGATATTCAAAGACTATTGGCAAGCCTGCATGAAAAAGGTCTTTTACTTATTGGTGGCAGCACCTTTTCTGCTAATCAAGATTTTCGTTTTGCTTTTAATGAAACTATTACTGCATCAAGCAGCACTCAAGCAAACGCTAAACTGCCACAGGTCACACCAAACGCACATTCCGCAAAAACTATTGGCAGTAGCTGGCAACCCAACAAAGACAGCTTGCGCCAACTTGCGCAACTCGGTGTAACTAGTGAATTTGCTCAGCAACAGGTTGGGCAATTTGTTGCCTATTGGCGCGACCGAAATGTTCCCCGGCATAGCTGGGAGGCAAAATATATTAAAGAGGTTTGGCGTCAATGGCAGCAAGCTGAGGCTGTTAGTCATCGTAAAAATAAACAGCTACCCATGACCGGCGACTGGTATCCCTCGCAAGACGCGCTAGATATTCTATGCAAAAAGGGCTCAATCAATAGCAACTTTATTGAAGACGCCATTCCTGAATTTATTCTATACTGGCGTGAAACGGGAGAGGCCTCAAGCACTTGGGATTCAAAGTTTGTACAACATGTTCGTCGGCAGTGGCAGTTTTTTAACGGCATGATGAATCAAGACAAAACACCAAAGACAATAAGTGCTATATGGAAGCCAAATGAATCGGTCTATGATGTATTACAAATGGCTAATATAGACCGTAGCTTTGCAGAAAAACTAATACCTGAGTTTGTGCTTTACTGGCGAGAGAATGGTTCAGCACAATGCTCATGGAGCACTAAATTTTTACAATATGTTAAACGTCAGTGGGCGAGACATATTCAGCCGCAAACAACGGAAAACAACTATGGCAAGGAACAAAGACCTAGTTCAACAGGTCGTATCCGAGATCGCAACATCATCGACGCGCTCTCAGACAGAAGCTGGGCGTCCTGAAAATACATCTCAGAGCCCTGAACTGATTGATGCCATCAATCAGGTTTTTGCGTTGTTTCAAATAAATTACCACAACCAATATTTCAGCGCCTTTGGCGATAATACAAAGTCAGAAAACTTAGCTAAAAATCTTTGGCTAAACAAGTTATCTCACTTTGGTGCTGATACTATTTGTGGTGCGGCAGAAAAAATAATTGCCGACAATGACTACCTTCCAACACTTCATAAGATGCTTGAAGCCTGTCGTCAGGTTGGCAAGCCAAAGGGTTTAGCAACTCCGCGTGATGCCTACCTAGAAGCGTGCAATAAACCCAGCCCAAAAGCATCTCAGAACTGGTCTCATGCCGCTGTTTATCTTGCAGGCCGCGACTGCGGTTGGCACTTACTTGCCAATGAAACAGAGCGCAAAGCCTTCCCTCTATTTAATGATTGCTATCGCAACTACTGTGACCTTGTTTTAAGCGGGAAAGAATTAGTGATTGAAGTGCCAAAAGAATTACCCGAAACCTCTAGTAAGAAGGCCAGTCGTGCGGAAAATCTCAAACAGCTTAAAAAGCTACAACAGTTAGTAGACTGACTTTATCTAGAAAAAACAACTTAGGGATAGGCAATAAATACTGTACGGTTTTGCTTTGCCATTTCAATACCATCCATCCCTATGGTCGTTAATCGCCATCCATTATCGATTATTTCACCCTCTTTAAATGATTGATCATTGGCAAATAAACGATTGGATTTAGAACCTTGCTCAAAGAACATATGGCCACTTATAGTTAATACAGGCAGGGCATAGGGATCTGGTTCATTCTTGAGCTCAACCTGTTTCGGCGGCTCAGCAACCTCTACTGTATTTTGGCTAATAAAGAACCCCTGCGCCTTTTCAGCTGTCAACTTTAGTTCACCACTGTAAATCACTAACACCAAACTAAGAATGGATAATGAAATAACCACTAAAACTAACAGTTTTTTATTAGACGATGGCGTTTGCTCATAAGGATCCCAGCGAGCACTAGCAAAATCCTCTAAGTCTTTTGGATCATCGCGCAATCTCTCTTGTTCAGCTTTTTTAAGCGCATTTAATATAAAAGACATTAAATGTTTTCCTCTAGAATATTAATATTGCTCAATTTTGGTATGGCTGGATTAGTGAGTTGATTAAGCTTCATAATAGTTTGACGCCCTACTACACCATCAGCCTGAATAGCCTGCTGTTTCTGAAAAGACAGCACCCTATCCCGTACGACTTCAGTGTAATATCCATCTGTAATAAATGGCAAAAAGTTACTATCTATTGTTTGTAGCTTTGATTGCACCCATTCCAACGCTTGGACGTCTTGATCACCTATACCTAAACGTTGAATGTTAAGTGGAGAGGACCAAAGATAGAGAAAAGCACCATTCCATTGATTAGAAAACCAATCTATGGGCTCGCGACGCTCACCAGAAACACTCTTTATTAGCACCGACTGCTCATCTAAACCGTTTAACAAATAACTTTTTAAGCGACCACTTTCTTCTTGAATCCAAACAATGCCTGGCCGATCAATTGCAATTAATTGAGAAATATCGCTGTTGGTTAGCTTTTCAGCGCCCAGATTATTTACACCAGCATAGGCAAAAACTTCTTCTTCTGAAAATAAGGCTTCCACTTCAATCGACCAATGAGCAAAAAGATCGGCAAATAGATTGGTCACTTTTGGTTCTAGCATTTCCGGTTGCAACCCTTTCGGTTGAAGCGCCAGTGACTGCTTGCTAGGTTCTATTAATATTTCTTCAGATTCGACAATTTCAATTAGAGGCTGAGCTTGCTCTTCAATTTCAGGCTCTACAGGCGCAATAATTTCAACCTGACCAAATTCAATATCTGCTGGCTTATCAACCATGTATTGCTCAGCCATTAGTAGTGCAAAAATCCCTACAATAAATATGACAATCAAGCCTTTGCCGGTGGATTTCTTTTCGGGTAGATGGGTATCGAATATTTCCGCCGCTGATTTTTTAACTAATTTAGCTGATACCGTCTTAGCCCCAGTGGCATAAGCTGCCAATAATGCATGATGACAAATTAGGTTAATTAGTCGAGGAACACCTTTGGTTAACTTAAACAATGCGGTCATGGCCGCACTTTCAAAGATAGCGCGATTAGCCCCTGCATGATGCAGACGATGGTTTACATAATTGGCCACATCAGATTTAGCCAAGGGCAGAAGATGAAAACGAGCAACCACACGCTGATTAAGTTGTCGCTGATCCTTTTGCGCTAAAGTTTCTAAAAGCTCTGGCTGACCTACCAATAAAATATGTAATAGTTTATGGGTCGCTGTTTCAAGATTGCTGAGTAGGCGTAATATCTCAAGAACCTCTGGACTTAAATTCTGCGCCTCTTCAATAACCACTAGTGTTTTCTTACCCGCCATATGAGCTTCAATAAGATCAGTATTCAGGGCATCAATACAGTTTTTTGTTAGCGAAGTTTTTGTCGACTTAGGTAACTCAACACCAAGCTCCTGACAGATGCTTGCCAGTACATCCGTGACCTCAAGGGTGCTATTAAGTACATAAGCAACACGCACATGAGCAGGAATACGCTTAAGAAGCGTGCGGGTTAGGGTAGTTTTTCCTGTGCCAACCTCGCCGGTAAGCAGTACAAAGCCACCTTCGCGATCGAGGCCATATTTTAGATGAGCAACCGCTTGGCGATGCTGGCTGCTGGGGTATAAAAACCCCGGATCAGGAACAATAGAAAATGGTTCGCAATTAAGGGCAAAATACTGTTGGTATATGCTCATAACTCACGCTTACTCAGCCTCTTTTGATTGCCCTTCTTGTAAGATCTGTTTAAGTCTATCACTCAATTTGCTCTGTTTTTTACCATCAAGATCTCGGCTAATAAGATGCTCAAATTTATCATTGGATAAATCTTTAGCATCGCCAGGCGTTCTAATAATGGTAGGGCGAATAAACATCATTGTGACTTTTTTATCTTCGGTCTTATTTGATTTTGTAAATAATCGACCTAATAATGGAATATCGCCTAGCAAAGGCACCTTGGTTTCACCCTCATTAAAATTATCTTCAATAAGGCCGCCCAAAACTAGTAGTTGACCATCTTCAATCATGACATTAGTTTTGATAGTATTTTTCGAGGTTGTCACCTGACGAGTTTCTGGGTCGACACTTGCCACCTTAGAAGATTCCTGCTCAATTTCCAATCGGATCGCATTACCTTTACTAATTTGTGGCTTCACAGTTAACAAAATACCCACTTCTTCGCGATTGTAGGTGGTAAACGGATTACTTGTTCCTGAACCACTAGGCTGATAACCACCTGTTTGAAAGGGTACTTCTTCACCCGAGGTTAATTTAGCCTCTTCATTATCCAAAGTAACTACCGATGGCGTGGATAAGATATTAGTATCTTCATCTTTTTTAAGAGCCTCAATCAAAAGCCCCATCCCCTTGCCCGTCGCAGGATCGAATTTTCCTCCAACGGCAACTGACGACTTGGGGAGCGCCTGTGTAAGCGTGCTTAACGTTGCTGCATCATTAGCACCGGTTATAGCTGTACCAACCAATGAAGAAAGCAAGCCATCAAAATTAGTGAGGTAGCCACCCTTATCCTGGCTGGTATAAAAAAGATCGGCACCTAATTCATTAGCTTGATTTTCTGAAAGCTGCGCAATCACCGCCTCAATTAATACCTGAGGGCGAGAAATATCCAATTTGCCAACAATATTTTTTACTTCGCGAATCACTGCCGCTGGCGCCGCTAAAATTAGGGCGTTATTAAGCTCATCAATTTCTACTTTATACGTTGCTTTAGCGCCACTCTTTTTACTACCTTTAGATGTTGTTTCACCCGCTAATCGCAAAAGAATATCCGAGGTTAAAAGGCCATCCAATACTGGCTTGAGCTCTGAAGCGCGAGAATAATTAAGATAGATAACTTCAACACTTCCCTTTTTGCTAAGGGGCACATCCAATGATTGCAGCATAGTCTTGAATGCAGTTCTTGCCGATCCTGGACCGCTGACAATCACACGATTATTTAAATCATCTTCAACTAGCGAAAGCTCCTGTTTTTGTAGCTGCTTCAATTGCCCTGCAATATGCACAGCTTCAGCAGCTGAAATATGATCTAGACTGATGACTTCAACTGCGGTCTGATCAGGATCATCAAGCTCATTAAGTAGCATTTTCAAACGCTCCACATTGGAACGAATATCAGATACCACTAAATAATTACTCTGATTGTAGGCCTGAACTCGCGCACCATTGCTCATTAGTGGCTTTAGAACAGGTATCAACGTGGCCGCCTGAACATATCGAACCTTGAGAATTTCCGTCACTAATTCGCTATTACCGCCACCGGCTAAATTAAATGACTGGTTAAAGGGGACAATTCTTGTGACTGCGCCATCTCGAATAGCCTGATAACCCTGTACCTGAATAGCCGAAAGTATGGCTTCATAAAGCAATGTTTTATCAATAGACTCAGGAGAAATAATGGTTACCTTTCCCTTAACTCTAGGATCTAAAACAAAAGACTCCCCTGTGATTTCGGCAACACTTTCAATAACACTTCGAATATCTGCATCACGGAAATTGATTTTCACCATATCCACAGCAATTGCCTCAATAACAAAAGCCATTGAAACAAACAGAGTAGCGCTCCATTTAACAAGATCTGAGCATTTTCTCAATTGACCCACTTTCATAAACTCTAACCATCTTTTAATTTTAATATTCATTTTAGGGCTTAAATCCTAAATTAGGCATCATTTTAGCCGATAGACTGGAAGCATTGATATAGATAATCTGCTCTTTACCGTCTCTTATTACTGATACCGGCAAATTAGTTGAAGCACTAAATTTAAGCCAACTTGACGGATCTGCCATAATTTCACGCATTGACACTCCATCCACCTTAGTGACTACATCACCATCACGGATATCCGCTAATGACTGAACTTCCGTTGATAAATTATTAATCTTAAACCCGGAGCCTTTCCCCGTCATAACAGGGACTGCTCCAAACATATTAGCCAGTGCAAACCCGTCACTAGGTGACGCTTCGGCCGCCTTTGAACCCTTGGTTTGCTGAATAATAGTCTCAGGCTTTTTCATTATCATTTGTTTATTAATACCATCCTGAAGAACGACTATCCTATGGCTTTGAATTTCAATAATTTTTGTTTGATCGTCGAGCCTATCTCCAACAAAGTGTACGACCTCATTTTTGCCACCAAATTTTATAGCCACTGTTGATTCGCCACCCGCTAAAACAATACCCAACAATTGGCCATTGATGTTAGCTGTAGGCAAAATTTCAGGAATGTTAGCTAAATCAAGCTCTTTTTGCAGCTTAGCCTCACCACCAAACCAGTCAAAGCCGATCTTTGCAGGAGATCTAACCTGCTCAATGGAAGCAATTTCAAGCTGACCTTGCGTCTTAATAATAAAAATAGTGGTAATAAGGGCAAGGCTAAGTAGGCCCAACACTAAAGTAGGCACCAAATGAACCGGTCGCATTCCAGTTTTGTCTAGAAACTTAGTTAACACGCTCAACCTCAAACGTTGCTTTGATTTTTGATAAATCGTCTTCTTCCACATCAAATGAAACCTGACCCAACATATGTCCATGGCACGCAATTTGATGCATTAATTTTAAAAAATGATTACTTTTGCTACCACTAGCAACTACCGAAAGAAACGTCTCTTTTTCTGTAGTGGATAGAATTTCTAATTGATTGCGCCTAGCTAGCTGTGTCAGCTGAGCCTCTAAATCACCTGATATCTGTCGCAATTGCGGGCAGTTATTTGCAAGCCCAGCAACCAGATCACGATTTTCCTGCAGCCAGGCCATATCTGACTGAAGGATATCTCGCTGACCTTTAAGCTCAGAATAAGATTCCCATCTTGGCAATAACAACAGTACCACCATAGTCATCGCTAAAATCGCCGCTCCAACCTTAATAATCAACCTTTCTCGGGGTTCTAAGCCGGCAAAAAAATCTGTTATTACGGCCATAATATCTGTCATTGATTTGCTCCTGTATTCACTGGAGTTAATCGAAGCTCAATGGCATTCTTATCCTCACCTGGTTGCTGAGTAATGCCAACTCGGTAGCCTGGTATATTCAACTTACGTTTTTTTAGCGCAGAACCGTTTTCGATTTGCATTACTAGCGCATTTTCAGAAAAATTTAGCCCACTCAACTGGCACCCACAGCCCTTCATCAGCCTATCTATCGCCAAGAGTCCAGCAATCGGCTGCGAGGTTAGACTTTTTTGCTGAGAAAACAACACTGAGATACGAGAATCTGCCTCAGATTTTACATCTTTGGCCACAGGCCTTCGACCATCAAATAAACGCGAGTAACCCTGAGTTAGGCGATTTTCTAACAGGTTAATCTCTCCCACCATATTGGCGCTAGCGATTTGCAAATAAATAATTGATAAAAGAACCGAAATCACTCCCAAAAAAGTGGCGGGAATCCAAGCGAGCAAGGCAGTATGCGATACTGCTGATTTGTATTCTCCTTGGAGTAAATTACATTGACTAGGCAGTTGTGAAAATTGCCAATCTAGCTCCGAATGATTGATATCTGCAAACTCAATAAAAGATTCTGGCACCACCACATCATCTGGCACTGAGAGAGAAAGCCTCAATGATTCATTCTGCTTCAGAAGCGAATCAATCATTGACCATGCCATATCTGGACTAGCTGCAAAGCCATCAACCACACCATAGCGGACGAGACAGATACCGTCACGCCATCCAACACTGATCCGCCCATCTTCATAGGGCAGCGCCATATAGTCAGGATACATTGATTGGGCCACAACACCTGAATTTTTTGAAACGCGCTGCCAATTTTGAACATCTGCCTGACTGACGACCAATACCTGTAGCTGCCCTTCAGCACTCTGACCACAAACCACAAAATGAACATCTTCAATTGGCTGTAAAAGCCTGTCCTCAAGAATCCAGGGTATTAGTTCCGCCCATTTGCGCTTTGGCGCCGATGGAGGGTCTATAAGATGCATTGAGACTGATTCAGATGGCACCCATAAATCCATACTCACTAAATCATTATCTGCCACCGACTCAAAGGCCTCACCCTCATTGGTGATATAGCTATCAAGATTATGAATGTGGTCCACTGGCAGCGACATTTTTAAGCCCCGATCATTAAGCAAGCAGGTTGCACTTGCTGGTCATCTATTATTTCTGCTGATTCTTTGTCAGATTTAGCACCGGCCAATAGCTTTTCCAACAGTGCAGAAGCACTGTTTTTATCGACACTAGCCGGCACGGTAGTTAAATCTCTGGAGATTATAACCGAATCTCCCCTAGAACTGCGCATTATAATACTTCTAACCTCAATTCTCGCCTCCCCCAACATAACTTCGATATATAATTCAAAAAAACCAGATCTTACATCTACTATCGCCTCTGGCCATCGACGCGCTATATCATTCACCGGCAAGGCTAAATCTATCGCCAACTGATTATGAAAATCTATCAATTCTTCAAAGGGTCGATTCATAATGACCGCATCCCTAAACTGCATATCATAAGTATCGCCCAAAGCTAGCAATAATTCTTCAGAGGCGGTATTTACGTTAATACTGACAGGCAACTGCTTGACCCCCGCAGTAATGGGATCAATAGGCAATGCGGTTATCCAAGGGCTTAATCTTTGCACTTCAAAAATCTCATAACCCAAAACTGAGGCTAATTCACTCGACTCAACCATTGCCGAGTCAGCAATCATTCGTGGCGGGATAGCGCCGGCATATTCATCTTGTTCGGCACCATCCGGACCAATCTTTGACGATCCCTTGTCTAGCCAATCGATAATAGCTTCAACCCGCCCAGGATAAACTGGCATATCCAAGTAACGCAGTAAATTATTCCATATTTTGGCAAAACTGCTTACATCCCCGCTAAGCGCAGCACTTAGGGCCCCTGGGGATGCATATCCCACCAAAAAATTATTGAGGTTAAACCGACTCTGAAGATCTGAAATACAGCCATTTATCATGCCCCCATCAACTGGCATTGCAGGTATAGCCTGAGCCCATAATTCAGCAAAATGATCCGCCTTCGAATCATTAAAATCCTCTTCTAATAACTGCCTCGCCCAACTTTCCGCACTCAGAGCCAAGAGGAAGGCCTGATCTTCATGTATAGAAAGCGTCTGATGCGCAACGTTAATTTGATGGCGATAAAAAATATTTCCCAATATAAACACAATACTGGTCATTAACAGCAGCGCAGCGATTAAGGCCACACCAGATTGACGAGAGGGAAACAGGCTCATGAAGAAATCACCCCCAGAAATACTCTCGAGGTTTCGGTCCCATTATCAAGCGAAATAGTTACGCGAATCATTTTTGGCAACGGTATAGATTTTCGCCGCTTCAGTGGCGGCCAGTCTGGCGTATATATATTATTATCATCTAGGTGCTCGAATAAAACCTCATCTACGCCCTTCAAAAGAATCATAGAGACACCCTCACTGTATCTAATAGATTCAGTTATACCCCATGATTGGCGAATAAATTGCTGCTCATCATCAAGATAATAATAAACCCGCCTAATACCACTCGGGTTGGTGATTAACATGGGCCCACCACCACGACTAAAGCGAACACCAAAGTCACTACTATCAGTAAAGTAAGGCAACTCTTCGCCACCAAGGGCATCCTTAAACGGACGATTTCTTAAATGCATTAAATCGCGATGGATAATTTTCCATGCTCTCTGAATTTGAGTTTCACCTATTTGCTTAGAGCGACTTCGCTCATCAGCACCAATCACAATCTCAATCGCCTGATAAGACATTACCGAAATAATCGCTAACAATGATAGAGCAATAAGAGTTTCTATCAGGGTAAAGCCTAATTGATTTTTAGACTGGTTGTTGTTTTTTGAGGATATAATTAAACACATAATTAATCTTCAATAATATAAATAGCTAAGGCACTTGAAATACGGTCGCTTCCAACTGCGCTTACCTGAGCCTCATAGCGATACATATCCTTGCCTACCGCAGGTTCGATATCTACTTCCCATCTCCAGTCGCGCCCATACTGACTTTGATCGCCTTTTTTAAACTTTCTGGAACGCTCAGAACCAGTAACCCAACCTTCAGAAAATCGATATTGCTCTAATAAAACATTCCAAGCAACCTGAGAACTAAACGTTTTATTACTGAGGTGACTGCGCTGATCGGCGTATTGATGGACAGTAGAAATTGCACCTCCCAGAACTAAACCTAGAATTCCAAGAGCTACCACCACTTCTATTAAAGTGAAACCTGATTTTCGACCTGAATATCTCACTGTTTCTGCTTTTCCATTATGATACGCAAATCTTCACTGTCCCAAGTATAACTATAGCTTATTTCATAATTTTTGTAGTTCAGCTCAATGGTACCTAGGGGCTCCACATAGCCATCAGGTAAAAAAGCCAATGTAGGCTCTAAAAAATTATCCTTGTCATCTAAATCTCGTACCTTACCCTGCTCAATTTCTTCGCGGGAAGGCAATGGGGCCTGTTGATAGACTAATGGCTCTTGATCAGTATCATCGGTTAGCCATTTAATGTTTGCTCCCTCGCCGAGCTTGTATGGCTCAGGAAAAGAAACTTCTACCCATCGATTTCTGTAATATATAACTGCACTTAGCTGGGTTGTGCGTTTTGTTTTTTCGTTAACTTTCGAGAGCACACCAAATGCAGCGCCCTGCATCACAGAAAGATCAGCTAGCTGATTTAGCCAAATGGATAATTTTTCCGCCTCACTGGAATAACGTCTGTTTAGCGTTTGATCAATTGATGACGCCGCCACCGCTGCTATTAAAGCCAAAACAGCAATTACCACCATAATTTCTATCAGCGTATAGCCTTTTTGGCGGCAACGTTTTGCAATCACAATTTTTCCTCAAAAAATATTGTCAGTTCAGCTTAGCTACTGAACATTCCAATTCCCCCAATCCTTATTTGAGCCCTCTCCACCTGAAACGCCGTCAGCCCCGTAAGTGAATACATCAATATCTTTACCCTTGGAACCCGGATTTGCGTATAAGTAGGGCGTCTTCCATGGATCATTAGGCACCGCGTCTAAATAGGGGCCGTTCCAATTATCTGAGCCAGCTGGTTGCGATACTAAAGCCTCTAAACCCTGTGCCTGTGTTGGGTATCGGAAATTATCGAGTCGATAAAATTTAAGCGCATTTTCTACCACTCTAATATCTTGCGCCACTCTGGTTCTCTCTGCTTTTTCAACCTGATTAAAAACTCTTGGTCCAACCATAGCGATAAGAAGCCCAATCACCGCAACCACTACCATCATCTCAATCAGAGTAAAACCTGCTTGTTTTCTTTTATTAAATGCTTTCATATCGATCCTCTTTTTCTTTACTTTTAGATGACAAACCCTCGGACCTGTCATATCTTAAACCATATTACCCATATCCATTATTGGCAACATCACCGCCGCCACTACCGATAAGATAATGCCACCCATAAAGATAATAAGTACTGGGTTAATTAGTTTTAGAAATACTTCAACCGCATTTGCGAGGCGCAGAGAGTAATATTCTGAAACACGCATTAACATCTTATCTAATTCACTTGAGGCCTCACCACTCCCGACCATATGAACCAAAAACCCACTACCCACGTTATTCTCTTCAAGGGCTTTCTGTAAGGATACACCCCGACGCATGCTTTCCGTGACCTGCTCCATCTTGCCGCGCATATAAAGATTAGTAACAACTGAAGAAGAGATTTTAAGTGCCGCTAATGCAGGCACCCCGTTACTCAGTAGTACACCCAAACTTCGCGACCAATCGGCAACATTAGCCATTGTTGTCCAGCGGCCCAACCCTGGCATTCCCAAAACAATTTGATGCCAGCGCTTCCTGCGACCATCATCTCGCAATAGCCATGAAATAGTTCCGCCCAATATCAGCCCAAACAACAGCATATACAAACCATATTGCTGAATAAAATCACTAATAGCGATAATTACTTTTGTAATAGTGGGTAATTCTCGATTTGAGCTTATAAAAATCGCGGTAATCTTGGGCACAACCCAAACCATCATCATAGATACCACTAGCATGGAGGCACCCAAAAGTGTTGCTGGATAAATTAATGCTCTTGTAACGGTTTTTTTGTTTTCGGCACTGGTTTCGATGTCTTCCGCTAGACGCATCAGAACAGTGTGCAAATGGCCACTTTCTTCACCAACCCCAACACCTGCCAAAACGCTCTCTGGAATTTTGTAGGGAGAACGACGCATGGCCTCAGAAAAGCTGCGCCCCTCAATAATTTCTGAACGCCAACTTTCAACCATTCTTTTTTGACGATCAGTTTCGGCTTGCTCAATAGTCATTCGCATTGCATCTTCTAGCGGCAAGCCTGACTGAATTAATATAGCCTGCTGCTGCAAAACCAATGATAGATCAAATTCATTGACCTTCGAGCTCCTTCCAAATCTAGATTTAGTGGATGCCTTGGCAACTTCGGTTAGCTTTGAAGGGAGAAGTTTCTTTTCTTTAAGGATACGCCTAGCATGGCGTTCAGAGTCCGCAGAGACAACGCCATCTACTAGCTTTCCGGAAACATCATAGGCTGCATAATCAAAGGTTGGCATAGTTGATCACACACTCGTAACTCGAAGCACTTCTTCTACTGTGGTGGTCCCTTCTCGCACCAGTTTAAAACCGGCTTCACGAATGCTTGGGACCTGTTTACGAATTGACTGCTCCAGCTCAATCTCACCAGCATTCTCATGAATAAGCGACTGTAGATCAGCATTGACTGTCACTAGCTCAAAAAGAGCCTGACGGCCAACAAAACCAGTATTGTTGCACTTCTCACAACCTTGTGACTCGTAGATTGTGGTGCCTTGCTTGATATTAAGCAGGTTGCTCTGGTACTCATCAGCTGGAACCTCTTTGCGGCAATGGGTGCAAAGTTTTCGCATTAGTCGCTGAGAAATAATCCCTCTAACTGTCGATGCTAACAGGAAGCTATCGACCCCTAAATCTTGCAATCTAGTAATTGCACCAGCTGCTGTATTAGTGTGCAAGGTAGATAACACTAAGTGCCCAGTAAGACTGGCTTGAGTTGCAATTTCTGCAGTTTCACCATCACGAATCTCACCGATTAGAATAACGTCAGGATCCTGCCGCAGAATAGCACGCAGTCCGCGGGCAAAGGTCATGCCAGCACGAAGATTAATCTGTGTCTGGCTTACGCCTGGAAGATCGTATTCCACTGGATCTTCCACCGTCATAATATTGCGCTGCTGACGATCCATTTGCTGTAAGGCTGCATATAGGGTTGTAGTTTTACCCGAGCCTGTAGGCCCTGTTACCAAAATAATACCATGTGGCCTAGAAATCAGCTGATCCAATTCCTCTTTGGTATCTTTAGGCATACCTAACTGCTGAGCCTTAAGCTTACCAGCATCTTTATCAAGCAAACGCATAACCACACGCTCACCATGACTAGAGGGCATGGTAGAAACACGCAAATCGATATTACGACCACCAATTAGAACACTCATTCGGCCATCTTGCGGCAGACGCTTTTCCGCAATATCTAATTTAGACATTACTTTTATGCGCGATATTAACAATGGCGCTATTTGCACTGAAGGCGTCAATACCGTTCTGAGAACACCATCTAAACGAAAGCGGACTAATGCTTCTTTTTCGTAGGGCTCTATATGGATATCTGAAGCATTTTCTTTGAGAGACTCAGTGAGAACAGCGTTTAGCAGCCTAACAATAGGCGCATCATCATTTTCTGCGTCTAAAAGGTCACTAACGTCTTCTAGATCGGCAGCCGCAGTTTCCATATCAACAAAGTCCTTAATATCTTCCATGACTGATTCAGATGTGCCTGAGCGGCCACTGTAGATTTGACTTAGATGGGCATCAAACTCCGCCTCTGCCAGATGAGTCACTGGCAAATCAGCTTGAGTCACACGACTTACTTCTGTAACAGCCCAAAGTGGCGCCGACGGGCCGACGAGCAGCTGCTCTTGCTCGCTATCCACGATAACTCGATTAATTCGAGCAAATTCGAAAGGCAATAATTTTAGCGCCTGCTGTTCTAACATAAATACTACTCTGAAAATTGCTTTAAAAGCAGTGGTTTTATTTATAAATTCTATTCAAACCTTACCATACACTCACCTAAAGTATACACCGCAGGTAATGTTTATATCCTATTTAAATGCCACAACAACGATTATTCGTTAATAATAAAATAAATCGCCTTACGAATAGTGGTTGGTATGGCAATTATTGTTCTTTTATCGGCTTAGCGCTCACTGAACTGGCAAAAGGGAATGGACTAATATTTCCACCCTTAGGAGCTTCTGATATCTTACAAGTCCCTTCCTTTTCAACTTCATCAATCCTCACTATGGACTGCATCGGTATAAAGCTACGCTTAATTGATGAAAACTCGCTCTTTAATTTTTCTTCAGCTGGATCAACAATCATTTTTGATCGTTCTCCAAAGACAAATTGTTCGACTTCAAGGAAACCCCAAAGTTCACTTTGAAACACATGCCTTGCATACATTTCATAAACTTGCCCCTGATTAAAGAAAGTAATTCTGTAAATTGGCTCATTAATCATTAAAAATCACACTTCTACTCGTAAAAAAACGGCGGCAATCATACCACAAAATACAGGGGATAATATTGCCTATTTATGGCGCAAAGCTATAATGCACTTCATTCTAAACAAACACTAAAAAGCTTTTTACCAATGGCAACTGAATCTGTTAAAAAACTGCATATTGTGACCCATGGATGCCAGATGAATGAATACGATTCATCGCGCATGGCAGACCTTTTAGGCGAAAGTCACAATATGGTGGCTACGGAAAATGCCGATGAAGCAGATGTATTACTATTAAACACCTGCTCAATACGTGAAAAAGCCCAGGAAAAAGTATTTCATCAATTAGGACGCTGGAAAAATCTGAAAGATAAAAATCCTGACTTAGTCATTGGCGTGGGTGGCTGTGTAGCCAGCCAAGAAGGTGATGCTATCGCTAAACGAGCACCCTTTGTGGATGTTATCTTTGGCCCGCAAACATTACATCGCTTGCCAGAAATGATCGAAACACAAAAGCAAGATGGTACCGTAGCGGTTGATATTAGCTTCCCTGAAATAGAAAAATTTGACCGACTACCCACCCCTGAAGCTGACGGCGTCAGTGCTTTTGTCTCAATTATGGAGGGTTGTTCAAAATACTGTACCTTTTGTGTTGTCCCATACACTCGAGGCGAAGAGGTTAGTCGTCCGCTAGCAGATGTTCTATCTGAAATTAGCGACCTAGCTCAACAAGGAGTCAGAGAAATCAACCTGCTAGGTCAGAATGTTAATGCTTACCGCGGTGATATGCCTGATGGCTCAATCTGTGATCTAGCCGAATTAATTACCTATGCCGCTGAAGTTGAAGGCATTGACCGTATACGCTACACCACTTCTCATCCGGTAGAATTTTCCGATGCCCTAATAGATGTCTATGCCAAAGTGCCAGAACTAGTTAGCCATCTACATCTTCCTGTGCAGAGTGGCTCAGATAGAATATTAATGGCCATGAAGCGAGGTCATACTGCCATTGAGTACAAGTCAAAAATACGTCGTCTTCGCAAAATTCGTCCCAATATTAGTATTTCCTCAGATTTTATTATTGGTTTTCCAGGTGAAACGGAAACTGACTTTGCCGCTACTATGAAACTTATTGAGGAAATTGGTTTTGATACCTCGTTTAGCTTTGTTTATAGCGCCAGACCAGGGACACCAGCAGCAGATCTTGCCGACACTGAGGATGAAAGCGTCAAAAAACAACGCCTTAAAATTCTTCAGGACCGAATTATTCAAAATGCCTTTGAAATAAGCCGCCGCATGGTTGGGACTCAACAGAGGCTGCTCGTTACCGGTGTTTCTAAGAAAGATCCAGGGCAACTTCAAGGGCGCACTGAAAATAATCGCGTGGTTAATTTTTCGACGGATAACCATGAGCTAATAGGGCAATTTGTTAATGCCGAAATTACCGAAGCATTACCTAACAGCTTACGCGGAATGCTTTGTTAATTATTCAGATTAAAAAATTTCATCCATCAGGAGAACGATTAGTCATAAAAAGTATTTACCCTGAGATTATTTTCGCGCTATGCTAGGCACATCTATTTTTATAGGAATAAAATTAACTAGTGAACCAACTGGAATCACTAACATCTGCTCATAGCATTAACCTTGAGCCTAACGATGCACATCGTCTTGCTTCACTCTGCGGTCAATTTGATGAGAATCTGCGGCTTATTGAGCAGAGGCTGGGTATTGAAATCCGTTCACGTGATAATTTTTTTGCAGCCTATGGCGAACCCTCAGCTTGCAAAAATGCATTAGATATTTTATTTAATCTATACCAACAAACTGCTCATTTCCCTGAATTACCTATTGAAGAAGTTCATCTCAACCTCCGACAATCTGAGAGAGAAAAACCTATGACCCAAAACGCTAGTAATATCGAATCATCAAATAATATTGAAAATTTTTCGGTAATCAGAACCAAGAAAGGCAATATTAAGCCTCGAGGGCTCAATCAACAGCGTTATGTTAGAGCCATTCAAACCCACGATATTAATTTTGGTATTGGTCCTGCGGGCACAGGGAAAACATACCTTGCAGTAGCCTGTGCGGTAGAAGCATTGCTACGCGATGAAGTTGAGCGCATTCTTTTGGTTAGGCCAGCCGTTGAAGCTGGCGAGCGACTTGGGTTTTTACCTGGAGATCTAGCACAAAAAGTAGATCCCTATTTACGCCCCCTCTACGACGCCCTTCATGAAATGCTCGGATTTGAGGCAGTCGCTAAGTTGCAGGAACGTGGAATAATTGAGGTTGCACCTCTTGCTTATATGCGAGGTAGGACCCTAAATTCAGCCTATATTATTCTTGATGAAAGTCAAAATACGACGCGCGAACAAATGAAAATGTTCCTTACAAGAATAGGCTTTGGCTCCACCGCAGTAATCACTGGAGACTGCTCTCAAATTGATCTTCCTAAAGGAGTGAGCTCCGGACTGATTCATGCTCAAGAAGTATTAAAATCAGTGGATGACATAAGCTTTACTAATTTTATCTCTCGAGATGTTGTGCGCCATCCAGTGGTTCAAAGCATTGTTGATGCCTACGATGATCACGAAGCCAAATCATAAAAAAATACACTGATAACAATGGCTATTATTTTAGATATTCAGTCCGCTTCATCATCTGAAGATGCCCCAGACGAACAGAGTATGAAGCGCTGGGTAAGCGCTGCTATTGTCTCTAAAACAGGTGACACAGAATTGAGTATTCGCATTGTCGATGAGCGTGAGAGCCAAGAGCTAAACCAAACATACCGAGGGTCTAGCGGACCAACCAATGTGCTTTCCTTCCCATTTGATGCAGAAATCCCTGAGCCCCTTCCGCTGATTGGCGATGTAGTGATCTGTGCACCGGTTGTCGCCAGAGAGGCTGAACAGCAAAATAAAGAGCTCAAAGCACATTGGGCCCACATGATTGTCCATGGTGTGCTACATTTGCAAGGCTATGATCATCAAAATGATACTGAAGCGGTCATTATGGAAACCCTTGAAACGGAAATTATGCAAAAATTGGGCTTTCCTCCGCCCTATATAGGCCAATAAGAATAGAAAAATGAATGACGAAATAGATAAGAGCCAACAGGACAAAACACTTCTACAAAAATTGTGGGAAATTTTCTCTCCTGCACCCTCAAATAGTGATGATGTTATCGAAATTCTTCGCGATGCTGAGGATCAGGCAATCATTGATCCTGGCGCATTACAAATTATGGAAGGTGCTCTAAAGGTGTCCGACCTTCAGGCTCGCGAAATTATGGTGCCAAAATCACAGATGATGGTAATTGAAGAGGATTTTACTCTTGAACAAATTTTACAAGTTGTTGTTCAATCTCAACACTCGCGCTTTCCAGTTATTGGAGAGTCCTCTGACGACATTAAAGGGATTTTACTAGCGAAAGAATTATTGCCATTGGTTTTATCCGGAAAAGAATCCTTTGATCTTCAGCGCATGCTTCGCCCTGCTACTATTATCCCTGAAAGTAAACGACTTAACGTATTGCTTCAGGAGTTTCGCGAGCAACGCTACCATATGGCGATTATTGTCGATGAATATGGCGGTGTATCAGGACTGCTAACTATTGAGGATGTGCTAGAGGAAATTGTTGGCGAAATCGAAGATGAAACTGATGAGCATGAAGCGGCGCAAATCATACCAATGTCCGACGACTGTTATAGCGTTGAAGCTATCACCACCATTGATGACTTTAATGAATTCTTTGATGTAGGCTTTCCGGACGATGAATTCGATACCGTTGGTGGGCTTGTGATTAATGCCTTTGGCCACCTACCCAATATTGGTGAAAGTGCGAAAATTTCTCATTTCGATTTCAAGGTTCTAAACTGTGATAATCGTAAAATCACACTCCTCGAAGTTACCAAAAAGCCTCAAGCCTAGAACGCTATTATGCGCCCTAAATTTCTTTTATTTTATTCGGGCTTATTTTTAGCTGGCGCATTATTTCCCTTATCTCTTGCACCATTTTCTTATTGGCTAATTGCAATAGCTAGCTTGGCAGTTCTGTTTGCCAGTCTAACTGGCCAAACGGCAAAAGAATTATTTAAGCGCGCCGCTACTTTTGGCTTTGGCATGTTTGGCACCGGTGTAAGCTGGGTTTTTATCAGTATGCATTCCTTTGGCGATGTTTCTTTTTTACTCGCCCTGATTGGTACCCTTTTATTTTGTTTTCTGAATGCCGTTTTTTTTGCGCTGCCTTTTATGCTCTGTACATTGATACCAACAAGGAAGGCTGCATGGCTTGTCGCATTACCTGCAATATGGGTTATCAGCGAATGGAGTAGAAGCTGGTTTTTGACAGGTTTTCCATGGCTTTATGCAGGTTACAGTCACACTGACACATGGCTGAATGGCTGGGCGCCTATTGGTGGCGTTTTTCTACTCAGCTATTTTACCGCTTTTGCCGCAGCGGTAATGACACAATGTCGTTTACACAATAAACCACATATTCCTGTCATAGGGTGTATCCTGATTGCGGGGTTATTTTTAAGTGGTTTAGCGCTTCAAAAAGTTCAGTGGACTGAGCCCAAAGAGCAATCGGCTTCAGTTGCATTAATTCAACCTAATGTTGACCAACGTGATAAATGGTCATTGCCTATGCGCAGTCAAATTATCAATAATTTATTAAATCAAACACTCCCCCATTGGGGTACTCAAATCATCATCTGGCCGGAAGGCGCTATTCCTGCGCTATACACTCAGGTTACCGATTTTCTGGATACCATTCATCAACAGGCGCTAGAACACCAAACTGCTCTGATTGTCGGTTTGCCCACCAACACAAATCTCGAGGGGCCTTACTATAATTCAATGCTTAGCTTGGGTGAGGGTAACGGCATTTATAATAAAACCCGATTAGTACCCTTTGGCGAGTATGTTCCCTTCGAATCAGTTATTCGGGGACTTAATAACTTTTTTGACCTACCTATGTCATCTTTTTCATTGGGTAGCAAAAACCAGAAACCATTAACAGCGGCTGGCCATAGTATCTCAACGGCTATCTGTTATGAGATAACCTACCCAGATCTGGTTGCTGAAAATACGCGTAAAAATCATATAATTTTAACCGTAAGCAATGATGCTTGGTTTGGCGACTCAATTGCCCCACTACAGCACATGCAAATGGCAAGAATGCGCGCTATTGAAAATGCTAAACCCATTATGCGCGCTACAAACAATGGTATAACTGCGTTGGTTGACCATCGTGGCAAAATCTACCAGCAATTAAACCAACATACACAGGGTGTGTTAACCGGTGAAGTGACCCCCTATTCAGGGGAAACCCCCTTCTCTAAGTATGGTAGCTGGCCCATTGTAATATTTAGCCTAATGATATTAGTCCTTGCGCAAACGCGATTATGCAGAAATTTTAAAGGAGATTAATCATGAAATTTATCACTCGCAGCATGGCAGCTCTTGCGTTGATCGCGTCGGGCACAGCGTTGAGTTTAGAGGTAGGCGATATAGCGCCGGACTTTTCATTGCCGGCATCAGATGGAAAAACCTACAGCCTTGAGCAATTTAAAGGAAAACAGGCAATTATAATCGCTTGGTACCCTCGCGCTTTTACTTCCGGCTGTACCATAGAGTGCAAATCATTGGCTGAAAATGGTCACCTATTAAAGCAATTTGATGTTTCTTACTTTATGGCAAGCGTAGATCCTCTGGAAAAAAATATTGCTTTTGCGGAATCCACTCAAGCAGACTTCCCACTGCTTAGCGACCCAAGCAAACAGGTGGCTAAAGCCTACGATGTGTTAACACTTAACCTTTTTTCAAAAAGGCATACCATTTATATCAGTAAAGAAGGACGGATACTTTTGGTAGATCGCGATATCAATGCGGCAACCTCTGCGCAGGACATTGCGGCTAATTTGGAAAAATTAGGCATCCCTAAAATCGCTCTATCATCTAAAAAATAACATTTAAAATTTATAAAACCGATTGGCTGTACTTAATCACTGTTAGATGGTCGCTGGTTCGCCTATAATTCGCCACTGAAATCAAATTTGCATTAGCAGTGAGAACAATGACCCAAGAACAGCAATATGATCCGGCCAAAGTAGAGCTCGAAGCACAGACATTTTGGTCTGAAAATAAAACATTCGAAGTCGGTGAAGATGACAGCAAAGAAAAGTTTTATTGCCTAGCAATGTTCCCCTACCCTAGTGGAAAACTGCATATGGGACATGTGCGCAATTACACCATTACTGATGTTATCGCCCGATACCAAAAAATGCAGGGTAAGAATGTTCTCCATCCTATGGGCTGGGATGCATTTGGCTTGCCTGCGGAAAATGCTGCTATACAGAATAAAACTGCGCCTGCTAAATGGACGCGAGAAAATATTGCGTACATGAAGACGCAGCTAAAATCACTGGGCTTTGGTATCGACTGGTCGAGAGAACTTGCTACCTGCGAGCCTGATTACTATAAATGGGAACAGTGGTTTTTTACTCGCCTTTATGAAAAAGGCTTGGTTTATAAAAAAACCAGCGCGGTAAACTGGTGCCCACATGATGCCACTGTACTTGCCAATGAACAGGTTATCGATGGTGGTTGTTGGCGCTGTGGCACCGTAGTTGAGCGCAAAGAAATTCCGCAGTGGTTTATTCGCATAACCGACTATGCCGATCAATTACTTAATGACTTAGATCAATTAGAGCACTGGCCAGAACAGGTCAAAACCATGCAGCACAACTGGATTGGTAAAAGTCGCGGCATCAATATGAGCTTCAAATTAAATGAAGTGATAGATAACTACAAGAGTTTTGATGTTTATACCACTCGTCCCGATACGTTAATGGGCGTTACCTATGTGACTTTAGCGCCACAACATCCCATTGCCTTAGAACTTGCAAAAACCAATTCTGTGTTAGCTAAATTTATTGAAAGCTGTCAGTCGCAGCAGGTTTCAGAGGCTGAAATGGCTACACTTGAGAAAGCTGGGATAGCCACAGGAATTAATGCGATACACCCTCTTACTGGGAAGGAAATACCCGTCTGGGTAGGCAATTATGTATTGATGGACTATGGCTCTGGTGCAGTTATGGCAGTACCTGCTCATGACCAGCGAGATTATGAATTTGCTAAAAAATACCAATTACCAATTGAACAGGTCATCGCCCCAAATAATAACGAAGACTGTGATTTAGACCAACAGGCATTCACCAGCAAAGGCAAGCTCGTCAACTCTGGAGTATTTGATGCACTTGATTTCGATGCTGCATTTGACGCTATAGCCGCGGCCTTAGAAGACAAAAATCTTGGCTCAGTAACCACTAATTTCAGGTTGCGAGACTGGGGTGTCAGTCGACAGCGCTACTGGGGCTCACCGATCCCAATGTTCAAACTTGGAGATGGTGGCGATATTCCAGTTCCTCTTGAAAAATTACCGGTGCTTTTGCCTGAAGATGTTGAAATGGATGGCATTCAATCGCCTATCAAAGCTGACCCAGAGTGGCGTAAAGCCGAACTAAATGGTCAATCAGTTGAGCATGAAACTGATACTTTCGATACCTTTATGGAATCTTCATGGTATTACGCTCGCTTCACCTGCCCGGATGAGAAGGGCACCATGCTTAATCCTGATCGGGCAAATTATTGGCTTCCCGTCGATCAATATGTGGGCGGGATTGAACATGCTATTTTACACCTTTTATATTCGCGATTTTTCCACAAACTTTTGCGAGATGAAGGTTTTGTAAACAGCGATGAGCCTTTCAAACAGCTTCTATGTCAGGGTATGGTTTTAGCTGAATCTTTTTATATCGAAAAAGACGGTCGTAAAGAATGGCTAGCCCCTTCAGAAGTAGATATTGAGCGCGATAATAAGGGGCGCACAATTAAAGCTATACATAGCAATACTGGCGAAGAAGTCCAGAGTGGTGGCACCATCAAGATGTCTAAATCAAAAAATAATGGTGTTGATCCTCAGTCAGCCATTGAGAAACATGGTGCTGATACCGTTAGATTATTTACTATGTTCGCCGCACCCCCAGAACAAACCCTTGAGTGGAGCGATGATGGTGTTGCTGGTGCTCACAGATTTTTACGCCGCCTATGGTTAGCGGTGATAGCCCACAGTGTGTCTGGAGAAATTTCAAAACTAGATCCTGATAGCCTGAATGATGATCAAAGAAATCTGCGACGCAAAACCCATCAAACCATTGAAAAAGTAAGCGATGACTATGGTCGTCGTTATACATTTAACACAGCAATTGCTGCGGTTATGGAGCTTTTAAATGATATTTCTCAGTTTTCTAACAACGACAGTCAAAGCATGGCGGTAAAGCATGAGGCACTGACCTCTGCTATTTTGTTGCTAGCGCCTATTGTCCCCCATATTTGTCATAGTCTATGGCAAAAAATGGGCAATAAAGGCAGCATAGCAGAAGCGGCATGGCCTGAAGTTGATTCGTCAGCTCTCATTCAAAGCACTATTGAGCTGGTGGTTCAGGTTAATGGTAAAGTGCGCGGAAAAATTCAGGTGGCTGTTGATGCGCCAAAAGACATGGTAGAGAAACAAGCTATTAATGAACCTAATGTACAGCGCTTTATTGAAGGGAACACCGTTCGAAAAATTATTGTGGTTCCTGGAAGATTAGTTAATATTGTAGCTAACTAATGATAACGATCTAACTCAAGGGTCTGAGTAATGCCAAAAAAATGGTTGCTAATCAAAATAGCATTGATGCTTCTGACGCTCAGCGCCTGTGGTTGGCAGTTGCGAGATGCCCCCCTGCTTAGCGATAGCTTGGGAACGATCTATGTAAGCTACCATGAATCTCAAGCGACAATAGAGACTGAAATAGAGCGTGCACTTAAAGCCAATAATGTAAAGCTTGTCAGCTCGTCAGAAAACCCTAACTACCAACTAAAAATTATAGACACTAACCAATCTCGACGAATCACTACGCTCAACTCTAGCGCCCGTGCCACTCAGTATAAAATCTTCCAAACCGTTGATTTCATTGTTTTAGATACTATGGGCAAACCGATTATTCCCGTCACCACCGTCTCTGCCGAAAGCACGTATAACTTTGATGAATCAGATCTTTTAGCCTCACAAAATGAGGAAATTTTTCTAAAAAATAATTTGCGCTCGAAAGTTATTCGGCAAATTTTACGGCGTTTAGGTGAAGTATCTAACGGCCCTATAGGTCAATAGTGAAAATTAAACCAGAGCAACTAAATTACCATCTGCAAACTAACTTGCAAGGTAAACAGCTATCACCCATTTTTATTATTAGTGGCGATGAACCCCTTTTATCTCAGGAGGCGGCCGATAGCATTCGTAGTGCCGCTCGCAAGCTTGAATATACTGAGAGAGAAACCTTTGATGTAGATGCTAGATTTGACTGGAATTTAGTCTTTAATGAAACCAATGCATTATCACTGTTTGCCGATAAAAAAATACTCGAATTACGTATTGCAAGTGGTAAGCCGGGTGACAAAGGTAGTAAAGCACTTTGCGAACTCTGTGAAAACCTGAATGAGAGCAACTTAATAATTATTATTTTGCCGAAGCTAGAAAAAGGCGCTTATCAAAGCAAATGGATGAAAACCCTAGAAGCACATGGCGTGCATATTCAAGTCTGGCCAGTAAGCACTCGGCAACTTCCACGATGGATTAATCAACGCTTAGTTCAGGCTGGCATTAATGCCAATCAAGCGGCAGTAGATATTCTTGCCGATCGTGTAGAGGGAAACCTTCTGGCGGCTATGCAAGAAATCAATAAATTAAAATTATTATCTCTGGAGGGCACAGTGGATGGGGAGATTATGTCCACAGTGGTTGCTGACAGCGCTCGTTATAATCTATTTGAATTTATTGATAAAATTTTAGATGGCAATGCCCAATCAGCTGCTAAAGCATTGCGAGGTCTTGAGAATGAAGGTACCGAACCCCTAGCCCTATTATGGGCAATCACTCGAGATCTACGAATACTGAATAAAGCTAGCCATCAAATTGTTCTCGGGAGTCCAAAAGACAAGGCGTTAAAAAATGCAGGGGTTTGGGATAAACGTATGCCAATATTTAAAAAGGCGTTAAGCCGCCTGTCTCCGGCTCATCTTCGCATGCTTATGCATCAAGCTGGGGCTATAGATCGCGGAGTGAAAGGCTTGCGTCAAGCCGATATTTGGGATGAACTTACCACCTTAGTACTGTCCTTTGCAGGCAGCCAAACCCTTCACCCAAAAAATATAAAAACCCTACTACAACAGTAATCGAACCTGTTACCTTTTTAGGTAACACAAACCTACCAATAAAATTCCTGTAATATTTGCCAGTAGATCCATAATTTCCGCTTGGCGATAACCTGTATAAGACTGGGCAACCTCAATTAAACCGCTGAAGATAGCTAGTAAAATTCCTAACTTCCATATTTTATGCTGCTGCCCATAGGCGCCCATTAGAAACCAGAATAGAACAGCATAAGCTAAAATATGATGAAGCTTGTCTTGCCAGTCAAAAAATTGCTGTGCTGACTGAAAAGATATCATAGATAGAATGGCGACCACTGTCAGAAGACACCAAAATGTAACTCTATAAGCCGTTACTGGAATCATTATGTTTCCTGATTATTATTGTTTATTCCTTTAGCTGTTTATTTAGACTGCAGTAACGATCAACAGTTCCAACATCACACCATTGATCTCGACATAACTGACCTACTACTTTTTTATCTTCTATGGCTGGTCGCAATATCTCTCGAAGTGGAAAGCACTTTTGTTCACCTAAACGATTAGTATAGTCCGTGATTAATTGAGGCCTGATTAAACTAATCCCACTAAAGGTATATTTCATCTGAGGCTGATAACTGACTAAATTATCCAAAAGCCCAAAATCACCATCGGAATTATGCGTGGGATTTTTTACCAATAATAGCCAAGCCAAATGATCAGCACACAATTGATAATTTACCGCTGATAAAAACGGAAAATCAGTCCATACATCCCCATTTATGAGCAAGAAGGGCTGGTCACCTAGAAGCGGTAATGCTTTATTAATCCCTCCACCCGTTTCCAATGGCTCAGACTCTCTAGACCATTTGATATTAACGCCATAGCCAGAACCATCACCAAAATAACTCTCTATTTGCTCCGCTAGCCATGAAATATTAATGACTAAGTCAGTGACCCCAATGGCAGCTAGGCGCTCAATATGATGCTGCAAAAGAGGCTTGCCCGCCACAGATAACAAAGGCTTGGGGGTTTTATTGGTTAAAGGCTGTAATCTTTTACCGTAGCCAGCGGCTAATATCATTGCCTTCATTGCCCAGTATCCGACAAATCAGAGTACCACAACTGCTTAAACAATAAGGGCATAATGCGATCTTTAAACCATTGATTAAATTGAATTGCTTGGGGGTAACGCTCGGATGCCTCAAGGCAATAATGAACCACTAGTGGAATGTCTTTTAAATAACCATCCTTGCTATCCCTGAGTGCTAGCCGCGAGAAAATACCCAATACTTTTATATGGCGCTGCAATCCCATAAGGTCGAACCATTGTGCAAACTGCTTATCATCAATGTTTGCTAACAACCCCGCTCTTTCTAAGCGTTGTTTGTACATCTGTACACGATTTGCGACCCAGCTGGCTGGCCAACGGATATAACAATCCTTTAGTAAAGAGACCAAATCATAGGTAATGGCTCCGAGCATTGCATCTTGAAAATCTATAACACCCAACTTACCTCCATCGAGAATCATCAAATTACGAGAATGATAATCGGCATGGATAATGACCTGAGGTTGCTGTTTGGCACTGTTCTTTAGTACTTCAAAAAAATCATGTAATAACCGTTTCTCATCGGCGTTAAGCTGGTAATCAAGAAGACTATTTAAAAACCATTGCTCAAATAGGGCTAATTCTTCACCCATCTTATTGCGATCATGTAACGGAATATTTGGCGAGCTATCTGTGGCACATTGTATTTTTAGTAATTCCGTTTCAGCCTGATGATAAAGAACATCAGGATCACTCGTTTCAAGTTGTTGTCGAAATAATGTGCAACCAAAATCCTCAACCAGCATATAGCCGTGGGTGAAATTTATGCCGTGAATTTTTGGCGTTATAAGGCCCTGAGATTGCAAAAATAAAGATAGATTGACATATTCTGGATTCTTTTCTTTTTCCGGCGGTGAGCTCACGGCAATAATGCTGGGTTTTGAGTTTACCCGAAAATAGCGCCGAAAACCTGCATCCCCCGCTAGTGGCTCAAGATGCAATTGGCCCGAAATGGAGACGCATAAGGGTAGCGACCACTCAATCCAATTTGAAAAATTCTGCTGATCTTGCATAGAAATATTTATTAATTTGGGATGCAATCCCATTATATCCCTAACAACCCACAAGCATTCAAGTAAAGTGCTTCAATAAGCTGCAAATGGATTCATATTAATTCATATAGAATTCTCAATTATGCGCCCATTTCAGTTAGAATATTGATGTTTAAAATTAGTGATGAGAATAACGTTGTTCAAGACCATCAAATATAGTCTGTTAGTTTCAAAATTATGCCTCTGTGTATTAGTTTTTTCTAGCGCTATATCTGCATCCATAAATGCAGAGGCTATTACGCCCCCAACAGAAAGTGAGACGCTTGCGAGCAGCAATAAACAACAGCTATCAATAGATCAACGTTTAGACTGGGTAAAAAAAGAACATATGAACCCAGAACAACAAGCACTAGTGGCAAAATTTTGCTGTGGAGCATACATTGAACCTGATCGAACTTACCAAGACGCCGACAAGCATCCCGATGAATCTGCACTAAGAGTCAATGCCATCAGTACTGAAGCGCAAAGTGATACAGTGGCAATTCTTGAAGGGGATGTAAATATTGCTCAAGGTTATCGGCAAATTAAAAGCAATAGCGCTCTTGTGGATCAGGAAAATAGGCGTATCACACTTATTGGCAATGTCCGTTTCCGCGAACCTAATATGCTTTTAATGGGCAACCATGCGCTACTTGATCTTGACAGCGAAGAAGTTCAAATTGAAAGCGCCACCTACGTTCTTCACCAGTCCTCCATTAGGGGTTCTGCTAAATCACTTCGCAGAAAATCCGATGGTATTATTACTATAAAAGATTCTTCCTTTACTAGCTGTGAGCCATCCGTTGATTCTTGGAAGTTACAAACTAGTGAAATAAATCTCGACCAAACCTCTGGTTTTGCAACTGTCAAAAATGCACGGCTTGATCTTGGCAAAGTACCTGTTTTCTATTTTCCCTATGCCAAATTCCCCATCACCGAGCGCAGATCATCTGGCCTACTATTTCCAAGCATCTCAAATGATCAAGAAAATGGCATAGATTTTTCTCAACCCATCTATTGGAATATCGCACCCAATTACGATGCCACAATTACTCCACGTTATATCCAGCATCGTGGCATGGGAGTTGAAGCAAAATTTAGACATCTAAGCAGCTGGTCAAAAAACCAATTGACTGCTGGATTCCTTGGAAATGATAAAGGTGGAAACCACGATTACCAACCTGAGGCTGGCAGCGGACTTTATCCTTATCAGGACCAAGATCGTTATATGTTTAGGTTAAAACACCAAGGAAACTTTGCGACTTCCTGGACCTCTCACATTGATTTTAATAAAGTAAGTGATGAGTATTACTTTTCTGACATTGGTCAAATGATGGAGGAAGAAGATAATCCAACGCATTTGCGCAGAATAGGCTCTCTCGGATATCAAACAGATTCATGGCAATTTGCTATTGAGGCTCAAAACTACCAGTCCATCACTCTAGGCATAAACGACCCCTATGAAATAGCCTCTAGAATGACATTAAATGGTAACTTTAGATATGCCAATTCTGTCACTATTAGTTTAAAAAATCAGCAAACAGAGTTTAAGCACGATTCTCAGGGCTATATAAACGGCCGCAGAACCTTACTTGACTATCGATTGGGCATTGATAATCGCTGGAACTGGGGCTATTTCAAACCCAGTATTGGCATTAAGCATTTGAACTATCAGCTCGACACCCAAGTCAATCAGCCTGATGCCACTGGTTTAACTAATAGTCCAACAGTCACTGTGCCCACTTTTAGTCTGGATAGCGGTATTATTTTCGAAAAAGAAAGTCATTCATTATCCAAATATACTCAGACACTGGAGCCCAGGTTTTTTTATGTAAAATCAAACTATCGTCAACAAGACTTCTTACCTGACTTTGATACCAAAGAAATCACTTCCTCTTATACGCAGTTATTTAGAGAAAATCGATTTGCCGGAGGAGATAGAATTTCTGATGACCACCGGCTAAGCCTTGGATTATCAACCAGCTTAATCGACAAAAAAAATGGTCATGAAACATTACGAGCTAGTATTGCTCAAGCTATTTATTTTGACGATCGCAAAGTAACCCTAACAGATAGTTTACAAAGCCGACCTGACCATTTACGTAAAAAATCAGATTTAGCGCTAGAAGTATTTTATCGAATTAATGACCACTGGCGTCTAAATAATCAGATTGTATACAACAATCAGGATCAGCATTGGGAAAATGGATCTGCTAGCCTGTATTACCAAAACAAAGAGACAATTTTTAATATAAGTTACCACTATTCGCGTCTTGAATCAGAGCTACAAAACGCATCTGCAATACAGCCAATAGAACAAGCTGATTTGTCATTTTATATACCTACTGGAAATGACTTTAGTTGGGTAGGTCGATGGCATCATGATTTTACAAATAATCGGGAACTTGAGGTCTTTTCTGGGTTCGAATATAACAACTGTTGTTGGCGTGCAGGCTTAGTTTTTAGGCGCTGGCTTGATAGGTCGAATGATAGCTTTATGCCTCAGCAAGAGGCAAAACTTAGGAATGGTGTATTCTTACAGATACAATTTAAAGGCATTGCTGGAGCCGGTGGGCGTTTAGCCTCAATTTTGAAAAAAGGAATCTATGGTTATGAACCTGTGGAAAATTTTTAGCTCTGCACAGAAAGGCGTTGCCACTCTAAGCTTTGTTCTTTGCGCTTTAATTTCAACATCGATTAAGGCCAATGTGGCCTTACTGGATCGCGTAGTAGCTATTGTCAATGATGACATAGTATTGCTAAGTGAACTGAATCAACGCACAGCATCTGTTTACAGTAGTATTAAAAACTCTGGCACACAGGCTCCAGCTGAAGAGATATTGAAAAAGCAAGTTTTAGAGCGCCTTATCTCTGAGCGCTTGCAACTTAATATGGGTATTAATGCCGGAGTTCGTATTTCGGACCAAGAAATAGACCAAACAGTTTCAAGACTGGCTGCGAGCAACAACCTAAGCCTACAAGAATATGTTAAACAGGTTCATGCCAGCGGCTCTTCTATGACTGCCCTGCGTCAGGATATCGCCAATGAAATGATAATGACGCAAGTTCAACAGGGTATTGTTATGCGCGGCATTCATATCAGTGAACAAGAACTTAATAACTTTTTAAACTCTGAGGAGGGAAAATTAATGACCTCCCCAGATATAAAACTTGGTCAGATTCTTATTTCAGTGTCTTCGTCTGCAACCTCTGCCGAAATTGATGATGCGCAAAAAAAAATAGACGCTATTATTAAAAAGATAAATCAAGGGGCTGATTTTAAACAACTTGCAATTGCTAATAGCGATGACCAAAGCGCCCTTGAGGGCGGTGATCTTGGATGGCGCAAACAGGCGCAATTACCGAGCCTCTTTACTGATGCCCTTGAAGACTTAAAGCCTGGGGAAATATCTCAGGTTATAAGAAGTGGAGCTGGTTTTCATCTACTTAAACTGTATCAGCGTAGAGGGGGCGAGAAAAAGCTTATCGAACAACATTTTGCCCGCCACATTTTGTTAAAACCAAATCAAGTCCGCAATGAAACTCAAACTGTGAAATTTCTCAGCGACCTGCGCGAGAAAATTCTAGCTGGTGATGACTTTTTTGCAATGGCCAAGCAGCATTCCGAAGATCCTGGTTCAGCATTAAAAGGTGGGGATCTGGGCTGGTCAAAGCCTGGCTTATTTGTACCAGAGTTTGAGCAAACAATGAGCAGCATTGCTCTCAATGCGATTAGTGAACCATTCCAGTCACAATTTGGCTGGCATATTCTGCAAGTCACTGAACGTCGCATGCAGGACTTTAGTGATGATATATTACGCAATCGTGCTGATAGCCTATTAAGACAGCGCAAGTACTCAGAAGAACTACAAGTGTGGCTACAGAAAATTCGCGATGAAGCCTATGTCGAAATCAAAGAGATCTAGTTAATATGACCTTTAAATTGGCGGTTACACCGGGAGAACCTGCTGGTATTGGGCCTGACCTTTTAATTCAAAAGGTTCAACAGGGTTATGCCCATGAGCTAGTGGCTTTTGCTGATCCAGATCTTTTACAGCAACGCGCAAAGTGTTTGGGTCTCCCCCTAAAACTTAGAGTATTTGACCAAAATACGGCGCCAACGCCACTGCTACCAGGAGAGCTTGGCCTATATCCAATAACACTCTCCACGCCAAGCCATGCGGGGACTTTGGATGTCGGCAATGCCCGTTATGTACTAGATTGTCTCGATGCCGCAATTGATGCCTGCGAGACTAATCAATGTAGCGCATTAATTACCGGTCCCGTTCAAAAATCAATTATCAATGATGCGGGTATTTCTTTTTCAGGCCATACAGAATATCTAGCCCAAAAAACCAATACTGATCATGTAGTAATGATGCTAGCAACAACAAAAATGCGCGTTGCATTAACCACGACTCACCTACCACTTCGCGAAGTATCAGATGCTATCACTCAAGATCTATTACGCCGAGTAATTGAAATACTTAACCATGATTTAAAAACTAAATTTGCCATAGAGCAACCGAAAATACTGGTTTGCGGCCTTAACCCTCACGCAGGTGAAGGCGGCCATCTGGGTCATGAAGAAATTGACACTATTACGCCTGTCATCAGCCACTTTAAGACGCAGGGCATGAATTTAGTTGGCCCGTTGCCGGCTGATACCTTATTCACTGACAAGCATCTTAATTCAGCGGATGCTGTTCTAGCCATGTATCACGATCAAGGCTTACCGGTCCTTAAACATAGTGGTTTTGGCCAAGCCGCTAACATTACTCTTGGCCTGCCCATAATAAGAACCTCTGTAGATCATGGCACAGCTTTAGATTTAGCAGGAAAAGGTATAGCTGATTCAGGAAGTTTGGATGTTGCCATTTCCACAGCGGCACAAATGGCAACTAGGCAAACGGATGGCATCGGTTGAATACCCAACACAAAGCCAGAAAACGATTTGGCCAGAATTTTCTTATTGACCAACAGGTGATTGGTCAAATTGTAGCGGCCATTAATCCATCATCAGATGATAATCTTATCGAAATCGGCCCTGGGATGGCAGCTATCACCGAGCATCTGGTTAAGCTTTGCCCCAGCATGACACTGGTTGAATTAGATCGCGACCTTATAGAATTTCTAAAACGAAAGCTTATCGACTACCCCTCTGTTTCAATCATTAACGGCGACGCTCTAAAAACTAATTTTGGCGAATTCTATCAAGGTGGAAAATTACGTTTAGTGGGCAATCTTCCCTACAATATTTCAACACCTCTTCTTTTCCATTTGCTAGACACTAAAGAATATATTCGGGATATGCATTTCATGCTTCAGCGAGAGGTAGTCGACCGTTTAAGTGCCTCCCCCGGCGAAAAAAGCTATGGCCGTCTGTCTGTCATGATTCAGTACCATTGTCGTGCGATGCCTCTTATTCCAGTACCGCCATCATCGTTTAATCCTGCTCCAAAGGTACAGTCCGCCGTCGTTAGATTAACCCCATATGATGAGCCACCTCACAAAGCTGAAAATCCTGAGTTACTTAGCAAAATTGTTAGTCTTTGCTTTCAGCAGCGCAGAAAAACATTAAAGAATTGTTTAAATAGTTACGCACAATACATCTTATCGGATACAAATACTGTTGACCTTACTAAGCGACCTGAACAGCTGTCTGTAGCAGAATTTGTTGATCTTTCTAACTGTATTAATAGACATATGGATAATTGAAATGAGTAGCATCGAAATGATCATCAATCCTTCTGATATCAATGTATCTGTTGATGTGGAATATCTTCAAAAACAATCAACATTAGAAGAAAATCAATTCGCATTTGCCTACCATATAACAATTACCAATAATTCATCTTATGGTATCGTTCTGCTCCACCGGCATTGGATTATTATTGATGCAAACGAACAACGACAAGAAGTAAAAGGGGCCGGCGTTATTGGCGAACAGCCTCTAATTCCCAGTAATGCCCAGTACAAATATAGTAGTGGCACTGTTCTTAATACCCCAATAGGGACTATGCAAGGCTCCTATCACATGGTTGATGAATTCGGTAACCCTGTAGAAGTACCTATCAAACCATTTTTACTCGCCCTACCCAATCAGGTCCACTAATGGCTATTTACGCTATTGGTGATATTCAAGGTTGCTTAGCACCCTTAAAGGCCCTGCTTGAAAAAGTTAACTTTAATAAAGACAGCGATTTACTGATCTCCGCAGGAGATCTAATTAATCGCGGACCCGAATCCCTAGCAACCATAAGGTTCTGCATGGATCTGGGTAAATCATTTAAAATGGTTCTAGGTAATCACGATCTGCATCTTTTAGCCGTTGCCGAAGGCATAAGAGCCCCAAGTGATAAAGATACTATTAAAGAAATTTTAGACGCTAATGATAGGGAGCAGATCTTAAACTGGCTACGAAGTCACCCGCTACTATTAAACGCCAATGGCTACCATATAGCTCATGCAGGTATTCCACATATATGGCGTATCGAGAAAGCCTATAGTTTGGCCGCCGAGGTCAGCCAAGCCATACAATCCGATGAACGAAGGCCATATTTTGAACATATGTATGGCAATAGTCCTGATGTATGGCATGACGATCTGAAAGGACCTAAGCGCTTACGCGTTATTACCAATTACTTAACCCGTATGCGTTTTTGTAATGATAATGGTCAATTAGAACTTAAAACCAAAGATAAAAAAACTATTCCACAGCCGTTCAAACCATGGTTTGAACATTGCCGCAATGAAAAAAATATTAAAATAATCTTTGGACACTGGGCGGCACTTAACGGAAATCCCTGTGGCCCACATCAGTTTGCTTTGGACACGGGCTATGTATGGGGCGGAACATTAAGAATGATGAATTTAGACAACGGGAGAATTATTGATCAGCCTCAAATAAATTGATTGGAAAAAATGAAGGCCAAAAAAAACCGAGCCAGGCTCGGTATTTTTTAGACTGCTAAGGGCTTATTCAGCCGCCTCTACAGCTTCAACTTCTTCTTCAACATCAACAATCTCTCGGTCTACAAGTTCAACATAGGCCATAGGTGCGTTATCACCTGTGCGCATGCCACACTTGAGAATACGCAAATAGCCACCAGGACGCTCCTGATATCTTGGACCTAAATCAGTGAAAAGTTTACCCACCGCTTCTTTGTTGCGTAAACGATCAAATACTAATCTGCGATTAGCAACTGAATCATCTTTAGCAAGCGTAATCAGCGGCTCAGCAAAACGACGAAGTTCTTTAGCTTTTGGTACAGTTGTTTTAATCAACTCATGTTCTACCAATGAAGCTGTCATGTTGCGGAACATAGCTCTTTTATGCGAGCTTGTTTTATTAAGTTTGCGACCACTATAGCGATGACGCATGATACTATTCCTTAATTCTTTGCTGTCTCAGCAATGATTTTAAACAAGTTGCCCTTAGGCCAACTCACGATCAGTTTGGATGCTAGCTGGCGGCCAGTTTTCAAGGCGCATTCCCAAAGATAAACCTCGAGAAGCCAACACATCTTTAATTTCAGTTAATGATTTTTTACCTAAGTTAGGCGTTTTCAGCAACTCAACTTCTGTGCGCTGAATCAAATCACCAATATAATAAATACTTTCTGCCTTCAAGCAGTTTGCCGATCTTACTGTAAGCTCTAGATCGTCAACTGGACGTAATAAAATAGGATCTATTTCGTCTTCTTTCTCTTCAGGCTCAGCAGTCGCCTCACCTTCAAGGTCAACAAATACCGCCAGTTGCTGTTGTAAAATTGTCGCTGCACGACGGATAGACTCTTCAGGATCCAATGTTCCATTGGTTTCTAACTCGAGAACTAACTTATCCAAGTCGGTACGATTTTCTACACGCGCACTCTCAACATCATAAGACACTTTGAAAACTGGGCTGTAAGTCGCATCTAATTGCAAACGACCAATGGTGCGGCTCTCTTCATCTGAAGCACGTGCATCAGATGGTTGATATCCTCGACCTCTAACAATACGCAGCTGCATATTGAGACTAGTTTTACCGGTGATATTAGCAATCACGTGCTCTGGATTGATAACTTCAACATGGCCATCACTTTGGATATCGCCGGCAGTTACAGGACCTGGACCCTTAACACTTAAACTAACAATAGTGTCATCACGTCCTTCCATTATAACGGCGACAGATTTAAGGTTTAGAAGAATTTCCATCACGTCTTCTTGAACACCCTCAATAGCCGAGTATTCGTGTTCAACGCCTTCAATTTCAACTTCTGTAATTGCACAGCCAGACATCGAAGATAGAAGAATGCGACGTAGTGCATTCCCCAAAGTATGACCAAAACCACGCTCTAGCGGCTCAAGAACCACCTTTGCATGATTTGCATCATAAGAAGTTACATCAATATTTCTTGGGGTAAGAAAATCTTTAACAGAATTTTGCATATTTTTTCCTGTAAGAGCTAATAAGCGATTACTTAGAATACAATTCGACGATTAAGTTCTCATTAATTTCTGCCGGCAAATCAGCACGGTCAGGATTTCTTGAGAAAGTACCTTCCATTTTGTTGCTATCAACAGCAACCCAATCTATGTCACCGCGTTGGGCAGCGAGCTGTAAAGCAGTTTGAACACGCAATTGCTTTTTGGATTTTTCACGAAGACTTATAACATCACCAACCTGAACGTTATAGGAAGGTATATTTACTTTTTGCCCGTTAACCAAAATTGCATTGTGCGAGACAAGTTGACGCGACTCAGCGCGAGTAGAACCAAAGCCCATACGATAAACAACGTTATCCAAGCGAGTTTCCAAAAGGGTTAAAAGGTTCTCACCGGTATTTCCCTTAATTTTAGCAGCTGATTTGTAGTAGTTACGGAACTGCTTTTCTAGCACACCATAAATACGACGTACTTTTTGTTTTTCACGCAGTTGAATACCGTAGTCAGACAACCTTCCACGGCGTTGGCCGTGCTGTCCTGGCGCGCTCTCAGAGCGACACTTTGACTCCAGTGGACGAACGCCACTTTTAAGGAACAAATCTGTTCCTTCTCGGCGCGATAACTTACAAGTTGGTCCAATATATCTAGCCATTATTTATCCCTTTTACACGCGACGCTTTTTAGGCGGACGACAACCATTATGAGGTATCGGCGTCACGTCAGTTATACTTTGCACCTTGAAGCCAGAGCTGTTTAAAGCTCGAACTGCAGACTCTCGGCCAGGCCCAGGTCCTTTAACGCGAACTTCAAGATTCTTTAGTCCGTACTCTTTAGCAGCTTCACCAGCACGCTCCGAAGCAACCTGTGCCGCGAATGGAGTACTTTTACGAGAACCACGGAAACCTGACCCACCCGAGGTAGCCCAAGAAAGTGTATTACCCTGACGATCAGTAATCGTGATGATCGTGTTGTTAAAGGTAGCATTAATATGTGCAATACCGTCTACAACGACCTTTTTGACCTTTTTACGGGTAGTTTTAGTTGCTGCTTTTGCCATTAGAAACCAATCCTAATTATCTTTTAATTGGACGACGCGGACCCTTACGAGTTCGCGCGTTTGTCTTGGTACGCTGCCCGCGCACTGGAAGACTGCGTCGATGTCTCAGGCCGCGATAGCACCCTAAATCCATCAAACGCTTAATGTTCATACTATTTTCTCTACGAAGGTCACCCTCAACTTCATTCTGCCCAACAGCAGCACGTAGCTTATCGAGTTGAGCTTCGTCGAGCTCAGAAATCTTTGTGTCCTCTGCAATACCCACTTCAGCACAAATTTGCGCTGCCGTTGGGCGCCCAATACCGAACACGTAAGTCAAAGATATGACTGCATGTTTGTTATCAGGTATGTTGACACCGGCAATACGGGCCATTCACATTACTCCATTTTACTATGAGTTTAACTATCTCTTACTTTCTTCTAGCAACCCAACGAGCCTGCTTAGAGGGCGCGCTAGGATACCGATAGACCTATCAAAAATCAACCAGATTATCTGTGGCGATTTTTATGTCGCGGCTCAGCACTATAAACACAGAGCCACGCAGTTACTTTTGTACTGCTTTAAAACGAGGGTTTGATTTGCAAATGACATAAAGACGCCCGCGACGCTTTACCACTTTACAGTCTGGACTCCTGTTTTTTGCACTCTTGAGCGATTTAACAACTTTCATAGCTCACCTCTCTATCGACGGCCAACATTTTTAAGGTTGGCCTTTTTCATTAACGAATCATATTGTTGTGACATAAGATGTGACTGAACTTGAGCCATAAAATCCATAGTTACAACAACCGCAATTAACAGTGACGTTCCGCCTAAATAAAAGGGCACATTAAAGTACACATTCAAAAATTGGGGCATTAGACAGATCAAAGTAATGTAAATACCACCTATCAAAGTCAATCTTGTCGTTACACTGTCAATATATTTCGCGGTCTGATCACCAGGTCTAATTCCTGGCAAATAAGCACCGCCCCTTTTTAAATTATCAGCCACTTCTCTCGGGTTATACATTAAAGCAGTATAAAAGAAGCTGAAGAAAATAATTAACGCTGAAAACAGCAAAACATATAGTGGCTGACCAGGACCAATCAACAATGAGATATCCTGAAGCCATGCTGGTGCGTTAACGCCCTGCCCAAACCACTGGCTGATTGACGCCGGGAAAAGCAATAAACTACTGGCAAAAATCGCTGGAATAACACCCGCCATATTGACCTTAAGTGGTAAATGCGAGGTTTGCGCGTTATAACCCTTGCGACCTTGGCGCTGAGCATAGTTAACGGTCAAACGACGCTGACCACGCTCAATAAACACAACAAAATAAACAACTGCTAAAGCAAGAATCAAAATAACTAGCAGCATTAAAGAGTTTAGATCTCCTTGACGCGCTGATTCAATGGCTTGTCCAATAGCACCTGGAATACCGGCAACAATACCTGCAAAAATCAACATCGAAATGCCATTACCAATACCGCGCTCTGTAATTTGCTCACCAAGCCACATCAGAAATACAGCCCCAGAAACAAGGGAAGCAATAGCAACCATGTAGAACAGGCTGTTGACTTCAAAAGCCAAGCCCTGAGTAGCAAAACCTACTGCAAGACCTGTACCTTGGAAAAGCGCTAATGCAACAGTAAGGTATCTTGTATACTGATTAATTTGACGGCGACCGCTGTCACCTTCTTTCTTTAATTGCTCTAAAGCAGGCACGGTGGCTGACATCAATTGCATAATAATAGATGCAGAGATGTAAGGCATAACACCCAATGCTAAAATACTCATACGTTCAAGAGCACCGCCCGAGAACATATTAAATAGACCCAAGAAAGTACCTTGATTCTGAGTAAACAAATCAGCAAGGCGCTCTGGGTCAAAACCAGGAACAGGGATATGGGTGCCTAATCTATAAACGACAATAGCTAAAAGCAAAAAGCGTAACCGAGCCCATAGCTCACCTAAACCTTTTGCATTACCCATAGTTGCTGCGTCTGCTCTAGCCATAAGACTTACTCTTCTACCTTTCCGCCTGCAGCAACGATTGCAGCAGCTGCGCCTTTAGTAGCACCAATACCCTTAAGAGTAATAGCCTTCTTTAGCTCACCTGAAACGATTACTTTAGCGCGACTAATATTGTTGTTAATTAGTCTTGCTTTAAGTAAAGCTTCCATATCAGCGACATCACCTTCAATAAGGTTTAGCTCTGATAAACGAATTTCAGCTGTCACTGCCGCTAAGCGCGATGTAAAGCCATACTTTGGCAAACGCTTTTGAAGGGGCATTTGACCACCCTCAAAACCTGGACGAACCGTACCGCCAGTACGAGACTTTTGTCCCTTATGGCCGCGACCACCAGTTTTACCGAGGCCACTACCGATACCGCGACCACAGCGCTTACCTTCTTTAACTCTGCCCGGAGCCGGGCTTAGGGTGTTCAGACGCATCTTACGCTTCCTCAACCTGCAACAAATAGTTAACTTTATTGATCATGCCACGATTAGACGGCGTGTCTTCTACAACCACACTGTGGCGTATACGTCGTAGCCCTAAACCACTCAAGCAAGCCTGATGGTTCTTTAATCGCCCAATTGCACTCTTAACTTGAGTGACTTTTACTTTTTTTACTTTAGCTTTAGCCATGATCTATTTCCAATCACCGAGACGCTTTAAAACGTCAACTAATTCAGAATTTCTTCAATTGATTTGCCACGTTTTGCAGCAACATCATCAGGAGACTTCATATCTCTTAGAGCATTAAACGTGGCTCTAACAACATTTACTGGGTTAGTAGAACCGTAGCACTTAGCTAGTACGTTCTGTACACCAGCAATTTCCAACACAGACCGCATAGCACCACCGGCAATAACACCAGTACCCTCTGATGCGGGCTGCATGTAGATTTTGGAGGCAGAGTGAATACCCTTGGTTGCATACTGAATAGTCGAACCATCCAGAGCCACATCAATCATATTTCTGCGAGCAGCCTCATTTGCTTTTTGGATAGCTGCTGGAACTTCACGCGCTTTACCGCGACCGAAACCAACTTTGCCATTGCCATCACCAACAACCGTTAATGCGGTGAAGGAAAATATACGCCCACCTTTAACTGTCTTAGCAACACGGTTGACCTGTACCAGCTTTTCTAACATTCCTTCAGCTGCAGGGTCTTTTTGATCTGTAAGAGCCATATCGTTTACCTATTAAAATTCAAGGCCGGCTTCACGCGCGGCGTCTGCCAATGCTTTAACACGGCCATGATATTTAAAACCACTTCGGTCAAAGGCTACTGCTTTAACGCCCGCTGCAACAGCGCGCTCGGCAACTAGCTTACCAACAGCCGCAGCTGCAGTAACATTACCTGTGCCTTCTGACTTGAGGTCTTTATCTAAGGTTGATGCACTGGCAAGCACTTTAGCGCCGCCTTCAGCAATAACCTGCGCATATATATGACGCGGAGTACGGTTGATGCATAGACGTGTAACGCCCTGCTCGCGTATCTTCATTCGTGAACGTCGTGCTCGACGCTGACGTGATAGTTTCTTATCGCTCATGGTTTTAACCTATTACTTCTTCTTGGCTTCTTTACGTCGTATATATTCGCCAGAAATCTGAACACCTTTACCTTTGTAAGGCTCTGGTGGACGGAACGCCCTAATTTCAGCGACGGCCTGACCCAATTTTTGCTTATCAGCAGACTTTAATAAAACTTCTGTCTGACTTGGCGTTTCAGCGGATACACCCTCAGGTAATTCATAGATAACTGGGTGTGAAAAGCCAAGGGTAAGATTTAATTTCTTACCTTGAACCTGCGCCCTGTAACCTACACCAACCAAATCAAGCTTGGTTTCAAAACCTTGGGTAACACCAACAACCATATTATTTACAAGCGACCTGGTGGTACCAGACATAGCTCGTGAAAAAGCATCCTCAGCTCGAGCGGCAAAGGTCAAAACGTTATCGCCCTTTAAAATCTCTACTTGAGGATTAATGGCCATCGCCAATGTTCCTTTCGCGCCTTTAACCGAGATATCTGAGTCACCTAATGTAACTTCAATACCTTGCGGTAAGACTACTGGATTATTTGCAATTCTAGACATTGTTGTTTCCTATCAGAATACTGTGCAAAGAATTTCACCGCCGATACCGGCAGCTCTTGCAGCTCGATCTGTCATCACACCTTTACTGGTTGAGACAACAGCAATACCGAGACCGCTTCTAACTTTGGGTAGATCACTGCTACCACTGTAATGACGTAGGCTCGGCTTACTCATTCTCTTGATTTCTTCGATCACCGGCTTACCATCATAATATTTCAAATCTATCGTCAATGTAGGCTTAACATCTTCACTGACACTAAAACCATTTATATAGCCTTCGTCTTGAAGAACTTTGGCCACCGAGGCTTTAAGCTTTGAAGAAGGCATATTTACTTCTGGCTTACTACGCTGATGTGCATTACGAATACATGTCAACATATCTGCTAATGGATCTTGCATACTCATATTATATTGCTCCTCAAACTACCAGCTGGCTTTACGTAGTCCGGGAACAAAACCGCGCATAGCACCTTCGCGTAGTTTGTTTCGGCATAAACCAAATTTTCTGTAAACTCCGTGAGGACGACCCGTTACTCGACAACGATTACGTTGGCGAACTGGGCTAGCGTCGCGGGGCAGTTTTTGCAACTTTTGTTGCGCTTCCCAACGCTCTTCATCTGAAGCGTTTACATTGCTAATTGTTGCTTTTAGTTCAGCACGCTTAGCAGCGTATTTCTCAACTGTTTTGGCGCGACGCTTTTCGCGCTCTACCATAGATACTTTTGCCATGAGTCTGCTACCTCAACTTTTCAGCGGGAAGTTAAAGGCACGCAGTAGCGCGCGACCTTCGTCATCATTGCGAGCAGATGTCGTGATTGTGATATCAAGACCTCGCAACTTATCAATTTTTTCGTAATCAATCTCTGGGAAAATAATCTGCTCACTAACACCCATTGAGAAATTACCTCTACCATCAAACTGCTTTGGGCTAATACCACGAAAATCTCGTATCCGTGGAATAGCAACGCTGATTAGACGCTCTAAGAAATCATACATGCGCTCACTTCGCAATGTGACCTTAGTGCCAATCGGCCAGCCTTGACGTACCTTAAAACCAGCAATAGATTTTCTAGCATTATTAACCACTGGCTTTTGACCAGAGATCAGCGTGAGATCAGCGACAGCATTCTCTAATGCTTTCTTATCGCCAAGAGCTTCACCAACACCCATATTAAGCGTTACCTTAAGGATGCGAGGAACTTCCATCACATTTGCTAGACCCAGCTCTTTTTTAAGCTCTGGTGCTATTTCTTTGTTGTAAACTTCTTTCAGCCTTGCCATTTGCTCTACCTATCCTTAAGCGTCTACGGCTTCGCCGCTTGACTTAAATACTCGAATTTTTGTGTTATCTTCTTGCACTTTAAAGCCAACTCGATCCGCTTTATTTGTTGCGCTGTTAAAGATCGCGACGTTTGAAACTTGAATTGGCGCTTCCTTTTCAATAATTCCGCCTGCAACACCCGCTTGAGGGTTTGGTTTTTGGTGTTTTTTAATGATTTGAACACCAGACACCAATAGACGGTTGTCATCTAAGACTTTCAGCACCTTGCCTCGTTTGCCTTTGTCTTTACCAGCAATAACAACGACTTCGTCATCACGCTTGATTTTCTTCATTGCCATGTCTAAAACCTCGCTTAAAGTACTTCTGGAGCCAATGAGATAATTCGCATGAATTTTTCATTGCGAAGCTCTCTAGTTACCGGCCCAAAAATACGTGTTCCTACAGGCGCATTGCTCGCGTTTAATAAAACAGCCGCATTATCATCAAATTTGATTAAACTACCATCTTGTCTGCGCAAACCTTTTTTGGTGCGAACCACAACCGCACTCATTACCTGACCTTTCTTCACTTTGCCTCGAGGAATCGCTTCTTTAACGGTAACTTTAATAATGTCACCAACCCGTGCATAGCGACGGTGGGATCCACCTAATACTTTGATGCACATAACACGGCGTGCGCCGCTATTGTCTGCTACATCAAGATAACTTTCTGTTTGAATCATTTTCGTTCCCCGAAACTATCACTATTAGCAGAATTATTCTGCTAAAGCTCGCTCATCAATGTTTACCAATTTCCATGACTTAAACTTAGAAATTGGAGCACATTCAGCAATTGTTACCACATCACCCATACGTGCATCATTTGTTTCATCATGCGCTTTAATCTTTGATGACTTGGTTAAAATTTTCCCATAAACAGGGTGCGTCACTCGGCGCTCAACTAGCACTGTAATCGACTTATCCATCTTGTCGCTGACAATCTTGCCTGTCAGAGTACGTGTATTAGTGTTTGTATCAGACATAGTTACTCACCTGCCTTCTGAGTTATAACTGTTTTTAGTCGCGCTATGTTACGACGCGTCTGCTTCACCTTGTGACTCTCAGTAAGCTGACCAGTAGCTTGCTGCATACGCAACTTAAACTGGGCCTCTTGCTCTTCACCTAAAGTCGACTGTAATTCTTCAACCGACTTTTCGCGTAAATCTTTAGCTTTCATCTTTACATCACCGTTCTTTTAACAAAGGTAGTTGCAACGGGCAGTTTAGCTGCCGCAAGAGCAAATGCTTCACGCGCTAACTCTTCACTTACACCTTCCATTTCATAAAGGACTTTACCAGGCTGAACTAAGGCTACCCAGTATTCAACATTACCCTTACCTTTACCCATTCGAACCTCAAGAGGCTTATTTGTAATAGGCTTATCCGGAAAAACACGGATCCAAATTTTACCGCCACGTTTAATATGACGAGTCATTGCACGCCGAGCTGCCTCAATCTGCCTGGCGGTCAATCGACCACGACCAGATGCTTTGAGTGCAAACTCACCGAAGCTTACCTTGCTTCCTCGGTGCGCTAACCCACGGTTGCGCCCCTTGTGCATTTTGCGGAATTTTGTACGTTTAGGCTGTAGCATTTCGCTCTACTCTTAATCGCTTATTTCTTGTTTGTCTTAGTTTGTGAAGGAGCTACTTCTGCTTCTTCACCACCCAAAATTTCACCTTTAAAGATCCACACTTTCACGCCAATTACACCATAAGTGGTGTTGCCTTCAGCTGTGGCATAATCGATGTCTGCGCGCAAAGTATGCAGCGGCACTCGACCTTCTCGGTACCATTCAGAACGTGCAATTTCAGCACCGCCCAAACGACCACCAACTTGGATCTTTACACCCTGAGCCCCGGCGCGCATAGCGTTTTGAACAGCACGCTTCATAGCGCGACGGAACATTACTCGACGCTCTAGTTGTTGCGCAACATTTTGCGCCACAAGAGATGCATCTAAATCAGGCTTACGAATTTCTTCAATATTGACATGGACAGGACATCCCATACGCTTTGAAACTTCACTGCGAAGTTTCTCAACATCCTCACCCTTTTTACCAATTACTATGCCTGGGCGTGCAGTATGAATTGTGATACGAGCACTGTCTGATGGACGCTCAATATCAACACGGCTAACTGACGCATGCCCCAAAGACTCCTGAATGAACTCACGCACAGTGAGATCCTGATAGAGCTTGTCTGCATAGTCCTTTTTGCCGGAATACCATGTTGAGGAATGCTTTTTAACAATCCCTAGACGGATACCGGTTGGATGTACTTTTTGACCCATTTAATGGACTCCCGAACCTAAATTCTATTTCTCAGAAACTTTCACAGTAATATGACAACTGCGCTTTAAAATTCTATCTGCACGACCCTTAGCTCTTGGCCTAATACGCTTCATGGTCATGCCCTCATCAACAAAAATTGTCGATACTTTTAACTCATCTACATCGGCACCATCATTGTGCTCTGCATTAGCGATAGCTGACTCTAATACCTTCTTAATGATGTCAGCACCTTTTCTGCCACTGAATTGTAAAATCTCCAACGCAGATTCAGCAGATTTACCGCGAATTTGATCAGCGACCAAACGCGCTTTTTGCGCTGATAATTTGGCCCCTTTTAGTTTAGCTGCAACTTCCACAATAACCCCCTATCTTACTTGGCTTTCTTGTCCGCAACGTGACCTTTATAGGTACGTGTTGGAGCGAATTCACCCAGCTTATGACCAACCATTTCTTCATTGATCAAAACAGGAACATGTTGTCGGCCATTGTGAATGGCAATTGTAAGACCAACCATATCTGGAAGAATCATTGAACGACGAGACCAGGTTTTAATGGGTCGACGATCGCTAGCTTCTACAGCCGCTTCCACCTTCTTAACTAGGTGAAGATCTACGAATGGTCCTTTTTTTAGAGAGCGTGGCACGTTTGCTTTCCTCTTGTAATAATCAGTCTTCGCTTACTTGCGACGACGAACAATGTATTTATCAGTGCGCTTATTCTTGCGCGTCTTGTAGCCTTTTGTAGGCATTCCCCATGGTGAAACAGGATGACGGCCACCAGAGGTACGCCCTTCACCACCACCATGCGGGTGATCAACTGGGTTCATAGCTACACCACGAACCGTTGGCCTAACACCTCTCCAACGAGATGCACCAGCCTTACCCAATGAGCGCAGACTGTGCTCACTGTTAGAAACCTCACCTAAGGTTGCGCGACAATCAACTGAAACTTTACGCATCTCACCACTGCGTAAACGCAATGTTGCATAGGCTCCTTCGCGAGCAACCAACTGAACTGAAGCCGCCGCACTACGAGCTAACTGAGCCCCCTTACCTGGCTTCATCTCAACACAATGGATAATAGAACCCACTGGGATATTTCTTAAAGGAAGACAATTACCTGACTTAATCGGTGCATCGCTACCAGATACTAAAGTATCACCAGCAGCCACACCCTTAGGTGCGATAATGTATCTCCTTTCACCATCGGCATAACAAACTAGTGCAATATGTGCACTGCGATTTGGATCATACTCTAAACGCTCTACCTTGGCTGGAATGCCGTCTTTATCGCGCTTAAAGTCAACAATTCGATAATGCTGCTTATGGCCACCACCAATATGACGAACAGTGATTCGTCCATTGCTATTTCGGCCGCCTGACTTTTTCTTAGTCGCCAACAATGGAGCGTATGGAGCACCTTTGTGTAGTTCAGGAGTAACAACGCTTACAACAAAACGTCTACCTGGTGAAGTTGGTTTTCTTTTAATTACTGACATTATTCAACCCTCACTCCGTAACCGAAAAGTCAATGTCTTGACCTTCAGCAAGACGCACATACGCTTTTTTCCAATCGCTGCGCTTGCCCATTCCAGTTTTAGTACGACGTGTTTTGCCTTTAACATTAATCACACGCACGCCTTCAACCTTAACCTCAAAGAGCTTCTCTACCGCTTTCTTTACTTCGAGCTTACTGGCATCAGTGGCTACTTTGAATGCTACCTGAGTCGCAGACCCAGTAGAAGAAGCAGCTTTTTCCGTGATGTGCGGTCCTAATAACACTTTGAAGAGTCTCTCTTGGTTCATACCAATATCTCCTCAAGTTTTTTCAGGGCGGCAACTGTAACTACCACCTTATCAAAATTTATCAAGCTAACAGGGTCTAGAGCAGCTGTATCGCAAACATCAACCTTGTGCAGGTTGCGAGAAGCTAAGTATAGGTTTTCACTTACCTCTTCAGTCACAATTAGCGCTTCACTTAATCCAAAGTCAGAAAGCTTAGACACTAAGCCTTTTGTTTTTGGCTCTTTAAGTTCAAATTTTTCAACCACAATTAAACGCTCTTGACGAGCCAGCTCTGAAACAATTGACTGCATCGCTGAACGGTACATCTTGCGGTTTAATTTTTGACTGTGGTCCTGAGGCTGTGCAGCAAAAGTTACACCACCTGAACGCCATAATGGGCTACGGATGGTTCCTGCTCGTGCACGGCCCGTACCTTTCTGACGGAAAGGCTTACGGCCACCACCAGAAACTGCTGAACGATTCTTTTGCGCTTTGGTACCCTGACGAGCACCAGCTAAGAATGCTACAACTGTTTGGTGTATAAGATCTTGATTAAATTCTTTGCCAAAGGCTAATTCTGAAACCTCAACGGTTCCTTTTTTACCCTTAGGTGTCGCTATTGCTAATTCCATGGACACTCCCCTTAAGCCTTAACTGCTGGACGAACAACAACATCGCCGCCTGGCGCACCGGGGACGGCACCTTTAACAAGCAACAAATTGCGTTCCGCATCAACACGGATAATTTCTAGATTCTGAGTCGTTACCTGCTCAGCACCCATATGACCGGCCATCTTCTTACCTTTAAATACTCGGCCAGGCGTTTGGTTTTGACCAATCGAACCAGGAGCTCGGTGTGAGATAGAGTTACCGTGAGTTGCATCTTGCATGGAGAAGTTCCAACGCTTGACACCACCCTGGAAGCCTTTACCTTTAGAAGTTCCAGTTACGTCTACTTTTTGACCCTGCTCAAAGCGCTCAACCGTAAGTGCTGCACCAACTTCAAATGCCTCATCTGAACCTGGACGGAATTCCCATTGCCCACGACCAGCCTCAACACCAGCTTTGGCGAAGTGACCTGCTTGAGATTTGGAAACACGGGAAGCTTTAACAGAGCCTGTGGTAACTTGGATAGCAGAATAGCCATCAGTTTCCAAAGACTTAATTTGGGTAATAAGGTTGGGTGTCGCTTCTATCACAGTAACTGGAATAGACGCACCATCCTCGTTAAATACACGAGTCATACCGCATTTGCGGCCGACAAGACCTATACTCATTTTTTTGACCTCTCAAGCGTACGGGGCTCTTACCCGCTACGGCTGCCTATTTCAAGGCATTACACTTTTAAATTAAGCCCAGCTTATGCTGAGCAACTACAGTTGTTACTAGCCCAGACTAATCTGAACATCAACGCCTGCAGCAAGATTCAGTTTCATTAGCGCGTCAACAGTTTTTTCTGTTGGCTCGACAATATCGATCAGGCGCTTGTGCGTACGAATTTCATACTGATCGCGCGCGTCCTTGTTTACGTGGGGAGAAATCAACACAGTGAATCTCTCCTTGCGCGTAGGCAAGGGTATGGGGCCACGAATTTGTGCGCCTGTGCGTCTTGCTGTCTCAACAATTTCTTGAGTTGAGGTATCGATCAACTTGTGATCAAACGCTTTAAGGCGAATCCTAATGCTTTGGTTCTGCATGGAAGCGAAACTCCGCTATCAATACGTTTAAAATTATTTGGCGACTACTTTTTACTAAAGAAACGCCAACTCGGCCCTTAAAAAGGAGCGCGAATTCTAGAGGTGCGACCTAAGCCTGTCAAGCGAATTAATGCTTAGATTGCTTTTTTTTGCATTTACTGACTTTTACAGCCTTTAAAAAAGCCCAGAGTTAAAAAAAGAGGGTTTAAAAACCCTCTTTTTTTAAACCATTTAAGGCTTATGCAATAATTTTGGCAACAACACCTGCGCCAACTGTACGACCACCTTCTCGAATCGCAAAGCGAAGACCTTCTTCCATCGCAATCGGGTGTATCAATTCAACTTCCATCTGTACATTATCACCTGGCATGACCATCTCTGTCCCCGCTGGCAATTCACAAGCTCCAGTCACATCCGTCGTACGGAAATAGAACTGCGGACGATAGCCTTTAAAGAATGGCGTATGACGACCACCTTCATCTTTCGACAATACATATACTTCTGAAGTGAACTTAGTGTGCGGCTTAACTGAACCAACATGTGACAATACCTGACCACGCTGCACTTCCTCACGCTTGGTACCACGTAACAATACACCTACGTTCTCACCTGCACGACCTTCATCTAACAACTTACGGAACATCTCAACACCAGTACAAGTCGTCTTCTCCGTATCCGCAATACCTACAATCTCAATCTCTTCACCTACCTTAATAACACCTCGCTCTACACGACCTGTTACTACTGTACCTCGACCCGCAATCGAGAATACATCTTCAATCGGCATCAAGAATGGCTGATCAATCGCTCGTACAGGCTCAGGAATATAAGCATCCAATGCCTCTACCAAATTCTTAACCGCTGTCGTACCCAACTCATTGTCATCTTTACCTTCCAACGCCATCAACGCTGAACCAACAATAATCGGTGTATCGTCTCCTGGGAACTCATAAAGATCGAGAAGCTCACGCAACTCCATCTCAACTAGCTCTAGCATCTCTGCGTACTCTTCTGAACCAACACCGCCACAGTCTTCTGCAAGCAAGTCAGCCTTGTTCAAAAATACTAGCACGTAAGGTACACCTACCTGACGTGACAATAGAATGTGCTCACGAGTCTGCGGCATAGGACCATCAGTCGCACCACATACCAAAATAGCACCGTCCATCTGGGCAGCACCAGTAATCATGTTCTTAACGTAATCCGCGTGACCCGGGCAGTCAACGTGCGCATAGTGACGAGTCGGCGAATCATACTCAACGTGAGCCGTTGAAATCGTAATACCACGCTCTCTTTCTTCTGGCGCATTATCAATCTGATCGAAGGCTTTCATCTCGCCCCCATATACTTCTGCACAAACGCGCGTCATCGCCGCCGTTAAGGTCGTTTTACCATGATCAACGTGGCCTATTGTACCTACGTTTACATGCGGCTTACTTCTCTCAAATTTTTCTTTAGACATCTGGAGTCTCCTCGATAATGCGTATTACATTTCTTTATATTTTTTCTGCGACATATCAGATTACAAAAAGTGATAGTGCGTAAGGAACGCAATCTTATACTGGGATTTTTAAGAGTCAACGATTTAAAGCATAAAAAATCGTTTTTTTACTAAAATTCACCAAAAAACAGCTATTTTCATCAATTTTTTTTCATTAACTCAATAAATTTTCATTTTTTTGTGCGTACTTTGATGAATATCCTGTATACTCGCGCGCGTTTTAAAACCTATAAATTAGACTTACATAATATAGCCGAGCGACAAAATGACAGATTTATCTCACTATAGAAATATTGGTATCTTTGCCCACGTAGATGCGGGGAAAACAACTACCACTGAACGAATTCTTAAACTTACCGGTAAGATTCACAAAACGGGTGAAGTTCATGATGGCGCAGCCACCACTGACTTTATGGAACAGGAACAGGAACGTGGTATTACTATCCAGTCTGCCGCTACTACTTGTTTTTGGGATGACCATCGATTAAATATTATTGATACACCAGGACACGTTGACTTTACTGTTGAGGTATACCGCTCACTGAAAGTTCTTGATGGCGGTGTTGGTGTATTCTGTGGTTCAGGCGGTGTAGAGCCACAATCAGAAACTAACTGGCGCTATGCAAACGAATCAGAAGTAGCACGAATCATCTTCGTCAACAAATTGGATCGTATGGGTGCAGATTTCTATCGCGTTGTCGGTCAGGTTGAAAAAGTACTTGGCGCTAACCCTCTTGTTATGACATTACCTATTGGTCGCGAAGATGACTTTGTCGGTGTTGTTGATGTTTTAACTAAGAAAGCCTACGTATGGGATGACACTGGCCTTCCTGAGAACTATGAAATTGTTGATGTACCAGCCGATATGGTCGATGATCTTGAAACCTATCATGAGCAGCTGATTGAAACTGCTGTTGAGCAAGATGATGATCTTATGATGGCTTATATGGAGGGAGAGGAAGTTTCTCTTGAAGATATTAAGCATTGTATCCGCAAAGGAACAATCGCTCTAGACTTCTTCCCAACATTCTGTGGTTCAGCCTTTAAAAACAAAGGTGTTCAACTTGTACTTGATGCAGTGGTTGACTACCTACCAAGCCCAACTGAGGTTGATGCCCAACCGCTAACTGATGAATCAGGTGAAGAAACTGGTGAAGTTGCAACTGTTTCTGTTGATGAGCCTCTTCGAGCTTTAGCATTTAAAATTATGGACGATCGCTTTGGCGCACTTACGTTTGTACGTATTTATTCCGGTGTTCTTAATAAAGGCGACACTATCCTTAACTCAGCTACAGGAAAAACTGAGCGCATCGGCCGAATGGTTGAAATGCACGCTGACGATCGCAACGAGCTTAATAGCGCACAAGCGGGTGACATTATCGCTATTGTGGGCATGAAAAATGTACAAACTGGTCATACCTTATGTGATCAGAAGAACCCTTGCACACTTGAGCCAATGATCTTCCCTGATCCTGTAATCTCTATTGCTGTGAGTCCTAAAGACAAAGGCGGCTCTGAAAAAATGGGTGTTGCTCTGGGCAAAATGATTGCTGAAGATCCTTCATTCTGCGTTGAAACAGATGAAGACAGTGGTGAAACTATTCTTAAGGGCATGGGTGAACTTCACCTAGATATTAAAGTTGATATTCTAAAGCGAACCTATGGTGTTGAGCTTGAAGTAGGTCAGCCTCAGGTAGCCTATCGTGAGACCATCACTATGCCAGTTGAGGATAGCTACACGCACAAGAAACAATCGGGTGGCTCTGGTCAGTTTGGTAAGATCGATTATCATATTCGCCCTGGTGAGACCGGTTCAGGCTTTACTTTTTCATCAACCGTTGTGGGCGGTAATGTTCCTAAAGAATTTTTCCCTGCTATTGAGAAAGGTTTTGAAGGCATGCTAGAAGAGGGACCACTAGCTGGCTATCCTGTATTAGATGTTGAAGTTGAGTTATTTGACGGTGGCTTCCACGCAGTTGATTCATCGGCTGTAGCCTTTGAAATTGCTGCAAAAGGCGCTTATCGCCAATCGATGCCTAAGGCTGGCCCACAAATTATTGAGCCAATCATGAAGGTAGATGTATTTACCCCAGAAGATCATGTGGGTGACGTTATTGGTGACCTTAACCGTCGTCGCGGCATGATTAAAGACCAAGAACCCGGCGTTACTGGTGTTCGCATCAAAGCTGACGTGCCTCTCTCTGAGATGTTTGGCTACATTGGTCATCTTCGAACTATGACTTCGGGTCGTGGGCAATTCTCTATGGAATTCTCTCACTACAACCCATGTCCGCAGAATATTGCTGAAGAAGTTATTGCTGAAGCAAAAGAGCGTAAAGAAGCTAAGTAATACTTTCTTATACGCCAACAAAAAACCCCGCCATTGTTAGCGGGGTTTTTTATTGCCTGTAAAAAATTCAATTATTTCCGGCAGCGTTACTAGCCCATATTTTTAGAGATAATTGCATCGGCAATATTATTTGGCGCCTCAGCATATTTATCAAACTCCATGGTAAAGGTAGCTCGCCCTTGAGTTGCTGATCGAAGGTCGGTGGCATAACCAAACATTTCTGCCAACGGCACTTCTGCATTTACAACCTTGCCGGAGGGATTTTCATCCATACCATGAATAATGCCGCGACGACGATTTAAGTCGCCTACCACATCACCCATATTTTCTTCTGGTGTTACCACCTCAACCGCCATCATCGGCTCTAATAACACTGCTCCACCATCATCGGATAACTTTTTAGTGGCCATTGAGGCAGCAATCTTAAATGCCATTTCTGATGAATCCACATCATGGAATGATCCATCGTAAAGGGTCGCTTTCAGCCCCAGCAATGGGTATCCAGCCAAAACGCCATTTTGCATCTGCTCTTCAATCCCTTTTGCGACGGCAGGTATAAAGTCTTTGGGTACGGTGCCACCAACAATTTCATTAACAAACTCTAGACCCTCTGCACCCGCATCTTCTGCTGGCTCGAATTTAAGCCAAACATGGCCGTATTGGCCGCGACCACCTGACTGTCGCACAAACTTACCTTCTATTTCACAATGATTGCGAATAGCTTCTCGGTAGGCTACCTGTGGCTTGCCTATATTAGCCTCAACGGAAAACTCACGCCGCATACGATCAACCAGAATATCAAGATGCAGCTCTCCCATGCCCGAAATAATGGTTTGACCACTCTCTTCGTCGGTTTTAACTTTAAATGAGGGATCCTCTTGCGCGAGCTTGCCCAAGGCTAAACCCATTTTTTCTTGATCTGCTTGGGACCTTGGCTCTACTGCAACAGAAATAACCGGTTCTGGAAACTCCATGCGCTCTAAAACAATTTTGTCGCTTTCAGCACATAGGGTATCACCGGTAGTGACATCTTTGAGCCCAATGGCAGCAACAATATCTCCCGCAAGTACTTCTTTAACTTCCTCGCGACTATTAGAATGCATCTGCACCATACGGCCAACGCGCTCGCGCTTGGTCTTAGCTGAATTATAAATCGCTGTACCACTCTCAAGCTTACCGGAGTAAACACGCATAAAGGTTAGGGTTCCAACAAAGGGGTCTGTAGCAATCTTAAAGGCTAGCGCAGAGAATGGCGCATCATCATCAGCATGACGCACATCGCGCTTGCCACCATGAACTTCGCCTTCAATAGCCTTTACTTCAGTTGGAGACGGAAGATACTCAACAACCGCATCCAACATAGCTTGCACACCTTTGTTTTTAAACGCTGATCCACCAAGGACAGGTACAATTTCATTGGCTAGAGTGCGTGATCGAAGACCTTGTTTAATCTCTTCCTCAGTAAGGGATTCACCCTCAAGGTATTTTTCCATTAGCTCATCATTGGCTTCAGCGGCTGCCTCAAGAATAAACTCATGCATTTCAGCACATTCATCTGCTAATTCATCAGGAATATCTGAATATTCAAAGGTCATGCCCTGATCAGCCTCATTCCAAAGGATGGCTTTCATCTTGATAAGATCAACAACACCTTTAAAATTTTCTTCGGCGCCAATAGTCATTTGCAATGGTACTGCAGTAGCACCTAATCGGGTACCTAACTGATTAACCACTTCTTTAAAATCTGCGCCCGCACGATCCATCTTATTAACGAATACCATGCGCGGCACTTCATATTTGTTAGCCTGACGCCATACGGTTTCTGTTTGCGGCTGTACTCCGGAAGAACCACATAATACAACCACTGCCCCATCAAGCACTCGAAGTGAACGCTCAACTTCAATGGTAAAATCGACGTGCCCCGGAGTATCAATAATATTAATTCGATGATCGGGGAACTGTGCATCCATTCCGCGCCAGAAACAGGTTGTGGCTGCTGAGGTAATAGTAATACCGCGCTCCTGTTCTTGCTCCATCCAATCCATAGTTGCGGCACCATCATGAACCTCACCTATTTTGTGAGATAGTCCGGTATAAAAAAGAACGCGCTCCGTTGTAGTGGTTTTACCTGCGTCCACATGGGCGCAGATACCAATATTTCGATAGCGACTGATAGGTGTTTTACGTGCCACAGTTATTCCTCTAAAACGATCTATTTTTAAGCGCAAAAAGGCGGCTACAATAGCCGCCTTTTAACGAACAATACTACTAAGTATAGCTTAGAAACGGAAGTGCGAGAACGCCTTGTTGGCTTCTGCCATACGGTGAACATCTTCACGCTTCTTAACGGCTCCACCCTTACCTTGAACTGCATCAATCAGCTCACCAGCAAGACGTTGCGGCATGGATTTTTCACCACGGTCGCGAGCGTAATCTACCAACCATCGCATTGCCAGTGCCGTTCTTCGCGATGGACGAACTTCAACAGGAACTTGATAGGTGGCACCACCTACACGGCGTGATTTAACTTCCACCATAGGTGCTACATTATCCAAAGCTTCTTGGAACACTTCCACGGGATCTTTTTTAAGGCGCTGCTCTACAAGCTCTAATGCACCGTATACAATCCTTTCTGCGACTGATTTCTTGCCGCTGACCATTACGTGGTTCATAAATTTAGCGAGAGTTACATCACCAAATTTTGGATCTGGTAATATTTCACGCTTTGCTGCTACTCTTCTTCTTGGCATCGTTTTGCCCTTCTCTTCAGGTTTGTCTAGTATTTAACCTAGCCTTACTTGGTTAGTGTTACCGAAAATTACGCTTAACTCTTGGGACGCTTGGTACCATACTTTGAGCGTCTTTTAGTACGGCCGTTTACACCAGCAGTATCCAAAGTACCTCGAACTGTATGATAGCGAACACCTGGTAAGTCTTTTACACGACCCCCACGAATTAGCACAACACTGTGTTCTTGTAAGTTGTGGCCTTCACCGCCAATGTATGAGGTAACCTCAAATCCACTGGTCAGACGAACACGACAAACTTTACGCAATGCAGAGTTTGGCTTCTTCGGAGTTGTAGTATAAACACGTGTACATACACCGCGGCGCTGCGGACAGGCCTGAAGTGCGGGAACATCGCTCTTACTTACTTTGCGCTTTCTCGGCTTACGAACCAACTGGTTGATCGTTGCCATGCAATTTTTCTCCAAATGTAAATTTACCTTCTCTATGAAGGCGTTTAATTCCGTTGGCGGGACTAAAATTAGCCTTTAAGCCTATAACGGGAGCGGCATTCTAAATACCGCAGATTCAGGAGTCAAGCGTACATTTAATAACCCAGCCAAGTAATGTTGCTTAACCGAGGCAAATTTACCCAATGTACGCTTATCTCTCCTATTCTTCTGCCAAGTCTGCGCTTAACGCTTCGGTTAATGCAGCTTCGACATCCGCAGCACTCATGGCCATATCTTCTTCGACCATGCGATCCTTGCGACGCTGTGCATGATAGGCTAATCCTGTACCTGCTGGGATTAGTCGACCTACAACAACATTTTCTTTTAGTCCGCGCAATGAATCAGCCTTGCCAGTAACAGCAGCCTCAGTGAGCACTCTTGTAGTCTCTTGGAACGAGGCTGCAGAGATAAAGCTATCTGTTGCCAAAGAAGCCTTGGTAATACCCAATAACTGTCTTTCAAATTTAGCTGGTTGACGGTCTTCTTGACGCAACTTCTCGTTTTCTTCAAGCAACTTACGATATTCAACTTGTTCGCCACGAATAAATTGCGAATCACCCATATCGGTGATCTCAACTTTTCGCAACATTTGACGAGTGATTGTCTCAATGTGCTTATCGTTAATTTTTACACCCTGAAGGCGATAAACGTCCTGAATTTCATTCACGATATACTTGGCCAACTCGCTAACACCCTTAAGTCGCAAGATATCATGTGGTGTTGGCGGACCATCGGAAATAACTTCACCTTTCTCAACGTGCTCACCCTCAAACACACTCAACTGACGCCATTTTGGAATAAGCTCTTCGTAGTGCATTTTGCCATTTGGCAACGGCTGTCCATCATCAGGGGTGATAATAAGACGCATCTTACCTTTGGTTTCCTTACCAAGAGTTACCGTACCTGTGATCTCAGCTAGTATGGCTGGATCTTTAGGCTTACGTGCCTCAAATAAGTCAGCAACTCGAGGTAGACCACCAGTAATATCCTTAGTACCACCTGATTCCTGAGGAATTCGAGCGATAATCTGACCAATGCCGATTGTGTCACCATCAACCACATTGACACTTGCGTTAGCAGGTAGTGGGTAATGTGCAGGCACTGTAGAGTTAGGGAATATCAATTCCTTCCCTTTCTTATCAGTCAAGGTAATCATTGGCTTAAGGTCTTTACCTGCTGCCGGACGCTCATTAGGGTCAATCACCGAAATACTGGTTAAACCCGTTAAATCATCGGTTTGCTGACGGATACTTAGACCTTCTTCCATTCCAGAGAAGGCTACCTTACCTGCAACTTCAGATACGATTGGGTGAGTATGCGGATCCCAATTGGCAACCACATCACCTGCACCAACTTTGGCAGCGTCTTTAACTCTAATCACTGCACCATAGGGCAACTTATAACGCTCGCGCTCACGACCATTTTCATCCGCTACCGCAAGTTCACCAGATCGCGACACTGCAACAAGATGTCCATCTTTATTCTCAACCGTTTTCAGGTTAAGAAGGCGAACAACGCCTTCCTGCTTAACTTTGATACTATCAACAGCAGAGGCACGAGATGCAGCACCACCAATGTGGAATGTACGCATAGTTAACTGGGTACCTGGCTCACCAATCGACTGCGCCGCGATAACACCCACTGCCTCGCCTTGGTTAACCAGATGACCGCGAGCCAAATCACGACCATAACATGCTGAACAGATACCGTGAGTGACCTCACAAGTAATGGGCGAACGCACCAGAACTTCATCAATACCCATTTGCTCAATCGCCACAACCCATTGCTCATCAACCATCGTTCCAGCGGGAACTACAACCTCTTCAGTTCCAGGCTTGACTACGTCTTTAGCCACAACACGACCTAGAATACGATCACCAAGACTTTCGATAATATCACCACCTTCAATCACTGGCGCCATTAACAATCCATCTTCGGTTCCACAGTCAACTTCAGTAACAACAACGTCCTGGGCAACGTCAACTAATCGACGAGTCAGATATCCCGAGTTAGCCGTTTTAAGTGCAGTATCGGCAAGACCTTTACGAGCACCGTGAGTCGAAATAAAGTACTGAAGTACACTTAGACCTTCACGGAAGTTCGCCGTAATTGGGGTCTCAATAATCGAACCATCCGGACGCGCCATCAATCCACGCATACCTGCTAGCTGACGAATCTGAGCCGGTGAACCACGAGCACCTGAATCAGCCATGATAAATACTGAGTTAAAGGAATCCTGTTTCTCATCTTCACCATCGCGGTTTGTAACGGTTTCTGTACTAATACCTTCCATCATCGATTTTGCAACGCGGTCATTAGCTTGCGACCAAATATCGATAACCTTGTTATATTTCTCACCCTGGGTAACAAGACCAGAAGCAAATTGGCTTTCGATCTCTCTAACCTGCTCTTCAGCAGCACCAATAATCTCATCTTTGCTATCGGGGATAACAAAGTCATTAACACCAATTGAGGCGCCCGACTTTGTTGACAGCTTAAAGCCGGTATACATAAGCTTATCTGCAAAAATTACCGTATCCTTTAGGCCTACATTTCGGTAGCACTCATTGATAATTTGAGAGATGGCTTTTTTAACCATTGGCTTATTGACCATTGAAAACGGTAGGCCTGCAGGAACAATTTCCCAAAGTAGCGCTCGGCCAACTGTAGTATCAACAACTTTTTGTTCTTCATTTAATTCGCCACTAGCTTCATCAAGCAATTTTTCAACAATGCGAACTTTAACGCGCGCTTGAAGATCAACCTTACCTGAATAATAGGCGCGGGATACTTCGCGCACATCAGAGAAGACCATACCTTCACCGGGCGCATTTACTCGGTCACGGGTCATATAGTAAAGACCCAAAACAACATCCTGAGAAGGAACAATAATAGGATCACCTGATGCAGGCGATAAAATATTGTTTGTTGACATCATCAAGGCTCGAGATTCCATCTGAGCTTCGATTGTCAAAGGCACGTGAACTGCCATTTGGTCACCATCAAAGTCAGCGTTATAAGCGGCACAAACTAAGGGGTGTAACTGAATAGCCTTACCTTCAATCAAGACCGGCTCAAATGCTTGAATACCCAATCTGTGAAGGGTTGGTGCACGGTTTAGTAATACGGGATGCTCGCGAATCACTTCGTCTAAGATATCCCATACAACGGCTTCTTCACGCTCAACCATTTTCTTAGCTGCCTTAACGGTAGTCGCCAGACCACGCAATGAAAGCTTGCTGAAAATAAATGGCTTAAATAATTCAAGTGCCATACGCTTTGGAAGACCACACTGATGTAATCTCAACGTAGGACCAACAACAATTACCGAACGTCCTGAGTAATCAACTCGTTTACCCAAAAGGTTTTGACGGAAACGACCCTGCTTACCCTTAATCATATCGGCCAAGGATTTCAATGGACGCTTGTTAGATCCAGTAATCGCTCTTCCGCGACGACCGTTATCTAGCAATGCATCTACTGATTCTTGAAGCATACGCTTTTCGTTACGAACAATAATATCCGGCGCGCTTAGATCAAGAAGACGCTTCAAACGGTTGTTTCGGTTAATCACTCGACGATACAAATCGTTTAGGTCTGATGTCGCAAAACGACCGCCATCGAGTGGCACTAATGGGCGCAAGTCTGGCGGCAATACTGGCAGCACTTCCAATACCATCCACTCTGGCTTGTTGCCTGAACCATGAAACGCTTCTAGTAGCTTAAGGCGCTTTGAGAATTTCTTGATCTTAGTTTCAGATTTAGTATTCGGAATTTCCTCCCGAATATCTGCAATCTCATCATCTAGATTAACTTCTTTAAGAAGTGACTGAATGGCTTCTGCGCCCATAGCTGCAGAGAACTCATCACCGAACTCTTCAAGTGATTCATAGTATTCTTCATCAGTAAGGAGCTGACCCTTTTCCAATGTAGTAAGACCAGGATCGGTAACCACAAAGGATTCAAAATAAAGTACACGCTCGATCTCACGCAACGTCATATCAAGCATTAGACCGATACGAGATGGCAATGATTTCAAAAACCAAATATGCGCAACTGGGCAGGCCAATTCAATATGGCCCATACGTTCACGACGCACCTTAGTTAGCGTGACCTCAACACCACACTTTTCGCACACGATACCGCGGTGCTTCATGCGCTTGTATTTACCACAAAGACATTCGTAATCTTTTATTGGGCCAAATATCTTGGCACAGAAAAGACCTTCTCTTTCTGGTTTAAACGTTCGGTAGTTAATCGTCTCGGGCTTTTTAACCTCGCCAAATGACCATGAACGGATCATTTCCGGTGAAGCTAGACCAATTCGAATATTATCGAACTCCGTATTTTGTTCTTGCTGCTTGAGTAGATTGACTAAGTCTTTCAAGGCTTATCCTCCAGTAACTGAGTGAGCCGAGACCTCTCAAAAGCCTCGGCATTCAGTAAGCAATAATTTGCTTATTCGTTTTCCAGCTCGACATTAATGCCGAGTGAGCGGATTTCTTTAACCAATACATTGAATGATTCAGGCATACCTGGCTCCATTCTATGATCACCGTCGACAATATTTTTGTACATCTTTGTTCGACCGTTGACGTCATCAGACTTAACAGTGAGCATTTCTTGAAGTGTATAAGATGCACCATATGCTTCCAGAGCCCATACCTCCATCTCACCAAATCTTTGACCACCAAACTGAGCCTTACCACCCAGCGGCTGCTGAGTAACCAAACTGTAAGAGCCTGTCGACCGCGCATGCATCTTGTCATCAACCAAGTGGTTAAGTTTAAGCATATACATGTAGCCAACAGTAACAGGTCGATCAAATTTGTCGCCGGTGCGGCCATCATGAAGAATCACCTGACCACTTTCTGGAAGATCAGCTAGGGTCAATAGTTTCTTCAATTCAACTTCACTTGCACCATCAAAGACTGGGGTAGCAATTGGAACGCCTTTTCTTAAATTTCCAGCTAGCTCCATAACTTCAGTGTCATTTAATTGTTTGATATCAGTGCCATACACTGTATCGCCCACATCATAAATTTCTTGAAGTAATTTGCGAACCTCAGTAGTTTTAGCTTGCTGCTTCAACATGGCATCAATCTTAACGCCCAAACCTCTGGCCGCCATACCCATATGAGTTTCAAGTACCTGACCCACATTCATTCGAGAAGGTACGCCCAATGGATTAAGAACAATATCTACTGGTTCACCATTCTCATCATAGGGCATATCCTCAACAGGCTTGATAACTGAGATAACACCTTTGTTACCATGGCGCCCTGCCATCTTATCGCCTGGCTGAATGCGACGCTTAACCGCCAAATAAACCTTCACGGTTTTTAGTACGCCTGGGGCTAAATCATCACCACTTTTTAATTTTTTACTCTTTTCTTCAAAGCGCTCATCAAGAGCTGCGCGACGGTCATTTAACTGTGCTTGAGCCGCTGAAACCTGATCATTAAGCTCAGCATCTTGCATACGAATTGCAAACCAATCATCTGCTTTATATTCGGCAACAGCTTCTGCAGTAAGCTCAGCGCCTTTCTTAAGACCAGAAGACTTAACTACCTTATTGCCTTTCAGTGCGCTAAATAGACGACCCAGAGTAGCATTTTCAATAATGCGATACTCATCATTAAGATCTTTGCGGTACTGGTCCAAAGCAGCTTTCTCAATATCTTTGGATCGCTGATCTTTTTCAAGACCATCTCTTGTAAAGACCTGAACATCAATTACGGTACCTTTAATACTGCTAGGCACACGCAATGAAGTGTCCTTCACATCAGATGCTTTTTCTCCAAAGATTGCACGCAGAAGTTTTTCTTCCGGCGTAAGCTGAGTTTCACCCTTGGGTGTCACCTTACCCACAAGAATGTCGCCAGCAACTACTTCGGCACCAATGTGCACAATACCTGACTCATCGAGACGACCCAATGCTGCTTCACCGACATTTGGAATATCTGCAGTGATTTCCTCAGATCCCAACTTAGTATCACGAGCGACACAGGTAAGTTCTTGAATATGAATAGTAGTAAATCGATCTTCTTGAACGACACGTTCGGAGATAAGAATCGAATCCTCAAAGTTATAACCATTCCAAGGCATAAATGCGATACGCATATTCTGCCCCAACGCCAATTCACCCAAGTCGACAGATGGGCCATCAGCTAAAACATCACCGCGAGACACTTTATCGCCTTGCTTAACAATTGGACGCTGGTTGATACAGGTGTTTTGATTAGATCTGGTGTACTTGGTCAGATTGTAGATATCCACACCCGCCTCACCAGACTCAACCTCTTTATCATTTACTCGAACAACTACACGACCAGCATCGACACTTTCAATCACACCACCACGTCTCGCCACCTCACACACACCAGAATCGCTGGCAACTGTGCGCTCGATACCTGTACCCACTAAAGGCGTCTCTGCTTTTAGTGTTGGCACTGCTTGACGTTGCATGTTCGAACCCATCAATGCACGGTTTGCATCATCGTGTTCAAGGAATGGAATCAACGAGGCCGCAACCGAAACTACCTGACGCGGCGAAACATCCATATAATCAATTTCATCTGGCGCCTTAACCGTAAATTCGTTGAGATGACGAACCGCCACCATATCTTCAACAAATTTCCCTTTGTCATCAAGTTCTGCTGAAGCCTGTGCAATCACATACTGCGACTCATTAATAGCTGATAAATATTCGATTTCACTACTAACCTTGCCTTTCACAACTTTACGATACGGCGCTTCAATAAAGCCGTAATTATTGGTACGCGCATAGGTTGCGAGCGAGTTAATCAAACCAATATTTGGCCCCTCTGGAGTCTCAATAGGGCAAACACGGCCGTAGTGAGTAGGATGCACATCTCGCACCTCAAACCCAGCACGCTCACGCGTCAAACCACCCGGCCCCAACGCAGAAACGCGACGCTTATGAGTTACTTCCGACAATGGATTATTTTGATCCATAAACTGAGACAATTGACTCGAACCAAAGAATTCTTTGATAGCTGCAGCTACGGGCTTGGCATTAACCAGATCCTGAGGCATAAGTTGCTCAGACTCGGCAACACCTAAACGCTCTTTAACCGCACGCTCAACACGAACTAAGCCCACACGGAATTGGTTTTCAGCCATTTCGCCAACAGATCGCACGCGACGGTTACCTAGGTGATCAATATCATCCACTGCACCTTTACCATTACGAATATCAATCAATGTTTTAATAACATCGACAATATCTGAACCATCGCCGTATTTTTGCTGTAACTCTTCAGCTTCATCCGTCTTTTGCAGAGAGTAATAACGCTGATCATAAAGGATTCCAGCACCCTCTTCTGATGGGCGATCTAAACGACGGTTGAACTTCATGCGTCCAACTGCAGACAGATCATAGCGCTCTAGATTAAAGAACAGATTAAAGAATAGGTTTTCAGCCGACTCTTTAGTTGGCGGTTCACCTGGACGCATCATGCGATAAATTTCAATCAACGCTTCAAGTTGCGTTGCTGAAGGATCAGTTCGCAAGGTATCAGAAATAAATGACCCGCAATCAAGATCATTGGTATAAAGCGTTTCAATCTCATTGATACCCGCTTCGTTAATAGCAGACAGATTCTCTTCTGAAAGTTCAGTATTACACTCAAAAAGTAACTCGCCAGTCTTTGGATCGGCAATATCTTTTGCAATAGCACGCCCAACCAAGTATTCACTGGGTACTGCCAGGGTTGTAACCTTACTTTTTTCTAGCTGACGAATATGTCGAGCCGTGATACGACGACCTTTGGCAACTACAACTGCGCCTTTTTTATCAACAATATCAAAGACCGCAATCTCACCACGCAAACGCTCAGGATCAAGATCAAGGCTGTACTCACCTTTCTTAAAGTGGAACGTACTAGTATCGAAGAACATTTCTAGAATTTCTTCAGAGCTATATCCCAGTGCACGCAGAAGAATTGTAACCGGTAGTTTTCTTCGACGGTCAATTCGAACGAACAGCATATCTTTAGGGTCAAACTCAAAATCTAACCATGAGCCACGGTAAGGAATAACGCGCGCTGTATACAGCAATTTCCCTGAAGAATGCGTCTTACCTTTATCGTGATCAAACACCACGCCTGGGGCTCTATGAAGCTGAGATACGATAACACGCTCAGTACCATTAATAATAAAGGTACCGTTCTCAGTCATTAGAGGTATTTCACCCAGATAAACTTCTTGCTCGCGGATATCTTTAATCGCTTTATTGGTAGATTCTTTATCATAGATTACCAAGCGAACTCGCACCCTTAGAGGTACGGAAAAAGTCACGCCGCGGAGTTTACACTCCTCTACATCAAAGGCAGGCTTGCCTAGGACGTAGTCGACATACTCTAGGGCGGCATGCCCAGAGTATCCCACAATCGGGAAAATCGATTGTAAAGCTGCGTGCAAGCCCGTGTTTTTTCGATCTTCCGAAGCCACACCAGCCTGTGTAAAATTTTTATAGGAATCAAGTTGAATTGCCAATAAATAAGGCAAATCCATAACATCTGGCAACTTGCCAAAGCTCTTGCGGATACGTTTCTTCTCAGTGAAGGAGTAAGCCATCTATATTCCTCGGGACAGTTCTGTTTTGTATTGGTGATCAAGAGATTAACTCGAGATCGCTCTGCTTATAAATTCCCCTATCTACAAGCAAGAAAGGGCTGAAGGGATTTCCCTTCAGCCCAGCCTGAAATATCAGGCGTGCAGATCAGCAGCTTATTTAAGCTCAGCTGACGCGCCTGCTTCTTCCAATTGCTTCTTAGCTTCTTCAGCGTCGTCTTTAGAAGCAGCTTCTTTAATAGTAGACGGTGCACCATCAACCATTTCTTTAGCTTCTTTAAGACCAAGACCTGTGATTGCGCGAACTGCTTTAATCACATTAACTTTCTTGTCGCCTACAGCAGATAGAACAACGTCAAATTCAGTCTTAGCAGCAGCACCGGCATCATCACCACCAGCTGCTGGCGCAGCTACAGCAGCAACAGCTGCTTGAGCAGATACACCAAATTTTTCTTCCATTGCGCTAACTAGCTCAACTACATCCATTACGCTCATTTCAGCGATTGCGTTCAAAATATCTTCGTTTGAAAGGGCCATTTTGGGCCTCCTAAATTTATCTATTAACCTTGAAGTCGCTTACGCGGCTTCCTGTTTTGCATCACGAACTGCAGAAACTACTCGTGCCGTTTTAGTAGGTATCTCGTTAAAGGTACGAACCAACTTAGTGACAGGAGCAAGAGTCACGCCAGCCAACATGCCAAGGGCCTGTTCTAGAGTAGGCAACTTAGCAAGAACATCAATTTGTTCACTCGCTAATAGCTGTCCACCAACTGACAACGCCTTCACTTCAAATTCTTCGTTTTCTTTTGCGAAGTCTTTGAATAAACGCGCTGCCGCACCTGGATCTTCCATAGAGAAAGCAAATAATGATGGCCCAACCAAAACATCATCTACGCATGCGTAGTCTGTGTCTGCGAATGCTCTCTTTGCCAAGGTGTTTCGCACTACGCGCAGTTGCACGTTTTCAGCGCGAGCCTTAGCTCGAAGAACAGTCATGTTGGTTACATCAACGCCACGGGCGTCTGCTATCACCAAGGACATAGCCTGGGCGGCCGTCTCGTTCACTTCAGCAACGATTGCTTTCTTGTCATCGAGATTTAATGCCACGATAAATCTCCTCGATTTACCTGAGTTAAAGTTGAGAGAAATCCTCAACCACCAAGGTGAATTCATACCAAAAATTCTGGTCTGGGTTCACCGCCTGCGTAGGAAAGTTGATAATGTTTTAACACCGATTCAACTTATTATTACCTAAGTAACCTACGGTCTCTGACAGCCTGAGTAAAATATACTCAGACCCCAAAGTTTGTTTGACAGCAAAAGCTGTCTAAAATCATGCACTCAAAGAGGCTTGATCAATAATTAATCCAGGGCCCATCGTAGAAGAAACAGTAATCTTCTTAATATATACTCCTTTTGCAGAAGCTGGCTTAGCTTTATGAACATCAACCATAAGCGCTTCTAAGTTCTTTAAAAGAGCACTAGCCTCGAAGGACAGCACACCGATACCACCGTGAACAATGCCATTCTTGTCAGCGCGGAAACGTACCTGACCCGCTTTTGCATTTTTAACTGCTGTAGCAACATCCGGCGTTACAGTGCCAGATTTAGGGTTAGGCATTAGACCACGCGGCCCAAGCACCTGACCCAAAAGACCGACAACACGCATCGCATCTGGCGCAGCAATAACTACGTCAAAGTCCATCTTGCCGCCTTTGATTTCTTCAGCAAGCTCTTCCATACCCACAACCTCTGCACCTGCAGCCTTTGCTGCTTCAGCTGCATCACCTTGGGCAAATACACAAACTCGAATATCTTTTCCAGAGCCATTAGGCAGGGTAGTTGCACCGCGAACCACTTGGTCTGACTTGCGAGAATCAATACCCAAGTTAATTGCTACATCAACGGTCTCAGAAAACTTAACTGAAGATAGCTCCTTAAGAAGACTAAGTGCTTCCTCTGCTTGGTAAACTTTACCTGGCTCAACTTTTTCATTAATCGCGCGACGACGCTTTGATAACTTAGCCACTTACACGCCCTCCGTTTCTATGCCCATTGAACGAGCAGAACCAGCAATAGTTCGAACCGCAGCATCCATGTCGGCAGCTGTTAGATCCGGATCTTTTGCTTTAACAATTTCTTCCAACTGAGCACGGGTTACTTTACCCACCTTCTCAGTGTTTGGTCGACCTGAACCACTCTTAAGACCCGCCGCCTTCTTTAATAAGAAAGAAGCTGGTGGTGTTTTCATTTCAAAGGTAAAACTACGGTCTGCATAGACGGTAATAATTACCGGAACAGGTGCGCCAGGCTCAACACCTTGAGTTTGCGCGTTGAAACCTTTACAAAATTCCATGATATTCACACCATGCTGACCCAATGCCGGACCCACTGGTGGACTAGGATTTGCCTGACCTGCAGGCACTTGCAATTTTATGTAGGCTTGTACTTTCTTAGCCATATTTCTTCTCCTATTATTGTGGGTATTATCGCCTCCAGAATCACTGCTATGCAGCTCAACCTTCTCTGGCTCCCCGATAAATTAGCACCATTGCCAATTTACCACTTACTTCAAAACTAGGCTTTTTCTACCTGAGTAAACTCAAGCTCTACTGGAGTAGAACGACCGAATATCGATACCGCCACGCGCAACTTGCTCTTTTCATAATTCACTTCTTCAACGGTTCCATTGAAATCATTGAACGGACCATCAATAACTCTAACCATTTCACCAGGCTCAAACATGGTTTTAGGTCGAGGTGCCTCTTCCGAATCATGCACTCGCTGCAAAATAAGATCGGCTTCTTTATCAGTAATAGGTGCTGGCTTATCTGCTTTGCCACCAATAAAACCCATCACTCTTGGCGTCTCTTTAATTAAGTGCCAAGTATCATCATCCAGCTCCATATTGACTAGAACATAGCCAGGAAAAAACATTCTTTCACTAGTGCGCTTTTGGCCACTTTTCATCTCAACTACTTCTTCAGTAGGAACTAGAATTTCACCAAACTTATCCTGCAAACCATGCAATTCAGCACGCTCTTGGATCGCCGCAGCTACCTTTTTCTCATACAGTGAATAGGCGTGCACTACATACCAACGCTTTGACATTAAGCTCTCCTAGCCCATTACAATTGAGGCAACCCAGCTCAACAGAGAATCGATTCCCCATAGCGCTATCGCCATCAATAAGATAACAACCACAACAATAAGCGTTGTCTGATTGCGCTCTTGCTTGGTCGGCCAAACAACTTTGCGCCACTCTGTGCGAGAACCAATAGCCAGCTCAACAATCGCAGCGCCCTTTTCTGTTTGTGCAGCAATAAAACCAGATACGACAGCAACTACCAGCAAAGCCAAAACTCTGTACAAAACTGATTCAGCTGAGTAATACCAATTGCCGTAAATTGCACCAGCGACCAACGCTGCGACAACCAGCCACTTGAGCCAATCTAGATGAAACTGCTTTTCCTCTATTACATCACTCATTATGAATCTATACCTTACGCTTTGTGTATGGCAGGCCAGGAGGGACTCGAACCCCCAACAGCCGGTTTTGGAGACCGGTGCTCTACCAATTGAACTACTGGCCTACAACTTAATTTACTTTTCCCTATTTGACAGCTAAGCCGAGACATTAAAAATGCCTCGGCTATATGCTTATTATTGCTTCAGGGCTTATGCAATAATTTTGGCAACAACACCTGCGCCAACTGTACGACCACCTTCTCGAATCGCAAAGCGAAGACCTTCTTCCATCGCAATCGGGTGTATCAATTCAACTTCCATCTG
>JBMHCB010000013.1:0-253919 GCA_049890135.1 Porticoccaceae bacterium | reverse complement strand
GGATAGCAAATAGCGCTGTCAATGCTATTATCACCACTGGCGGGACTGGATTTTATCCTCGAGATGTAACCCCTGAAGCGATTAGTCCATTATTTGATAAACCGATTGAGGGCTTCGGTGAGTTATTTCGCGCCATTTCCTATCAAGAAATTGGCACATCAACCATTCAATCACGGGCCTTTGGTGGCATGGCCAATAACACCTGCATATTTTGTTTGCCCGGCTCACAAAATGCTTGCAAAACAGGTTGGACAAAGATTATTTCAGAACAACTAGATTCACGCTCAAAGCCCTGCAACTTTGTTGGGCACCTATTAGGCCCAGAATCCTAGATGCAAAAAACAAAGCATGCTAATTGAACCCTGGTATTTAGCCGCTCTATTAATCGCAGCGTTTTTCTTGTCCGCTATGGTTCATAGCAGTGTAGGCCTAGGTGGCGGATCATCCTATACCGCATGGATGGTGATTCTTGGGATACCCTCATTAATGATTCCCTCCATTGCCCTAAGTCTGAATATTTTAGTTAGCAGTTTGGTCTGTGTTCAATTTACACGTAAAGGACTTATGCCATGGAAAATTTTGGGTGTAGTCCTGCTATTTTCCCTACCAGCGGCGTATATAGGCGGTTCAATGCAGGTGGACGCCATTGTTATTCAAAGCCTATTGCTAATTAGCCTTATTTTTATTGTTTTTCGCTTAATTTATTTTGATCCACAGAGTTATCAGCAAAAACCCGTCAACCGCCAATTTGCATTCATCGCCATAACCAGTCTTGGATTGGTACTTGGCTTTCTTGCCGGACTGATAGGTATTGGTGGCGGCATCTATTTAGTCCCTGCATTGTTACTATTGCATTTAGCAGGAATAAAACAGGCCGCAGCCTGCGGTGGTGGCTTTATACTTTGCAACTCAATGGTTGGCCTAGCGGCAAAATGGCAGACTGGAAATATTCCGTTTACATTGATGGATTTACTACCCTGCTTGCTCGCTGTTGGTATAGGTGGTTATTTGGGATCGCAGTTTTCCATTGGCCAGAAAAATCAGGCTATTCTGCAAAAGATTCTACTTTGGGTGGTCATACTTGCCTGCTTGTTATTGGCCAGAAAGATTATTTTTTCAGCTATTTAGTGTTTTTTCGCCGAATCAATTCTGGCATCTTAAACGGTGTCAAAATACCGAGAACACGCCATATGTATAACAAAATATTAGTTTTTCGATACCAGCCTATCTTAGTTAGCGCTTTGGCAGCCGTGTCGTAACCTATAGCGCATAACTCATCATAACGCTCAGTATTATCTGAAATACTAAAGTCTCTTAAATCCATAGCAATTAAAATATCCGCAGCTTTCGTTTCTTCATGAGTACGATGACTAAGGGCAATATCAAACGCATTACGCATCACATCAAGTACATTTTTTGGCTCTTCGTAAATGCCTACACCACCCAACTGACTGGCTATAACAACGCCAGCACCCATTGCTTTAACCGCATGCACTGGAACGCTTTGCACAATACCACCATCAACCAACAATCTATCATTGAGTTTCATAGGAATATAAACACCAGGAATTGATGCTGAAGCACAGACCGCATCCGCCAGAGGCCCCTTGGTAAAAATAACCTCTTCACCCGTTTTTAAATCGGTAGCAATGATGGATAGTGGAATAGGTGCATCTTCAATATTAACGTCACCTAAATATTGAAGAAGAATTTCTTTAAGAGGGTCTGCAGAAAAGAAGCCCGTCTTACTAAGCTTGAAAGTGGTAATTTGAGCTAAGGTAAGATCTCTAGCGATATGACTTAGGCTCTCTAGACTGATATTAAAGGCATACATAGACGCGACCATAGCGCCAACGCTAGTGCCTGCAAGGTAATCTATCTTTACATTAGCGTCCTCAAAAGCCTTTAAAACGCCAATATGAGCTATACCTTTGGCACCGCCGCCGCCCAAAGCTAACCCGATCTTGGTGTTAAATACGTTTTTAATTGTCATACGTTGAGTTTAAACCCAGAACGACGTTGCGACCATATGATTTGTAAATTTTTATTTGCTGATAAAAAATAAAGGAAACCTCACCACAGGTTGGTGCGTGTTTTAAAATTCATCGCCAGCTCATAGCTCTATAAATTTAAAATATATTTGAAAAATTCTGTGGCACTTTTTTGATGTAATTGAGCCTAACAAAGCTCCATTTCAGAAAGCCGAAAATGGCTGGTGGGATAACTTTTTTTGTCTGACGGAGCCTCTTGATTAAAACAACCTAAGTGCTAAAAGCGAATAGTTAACCCTGCCTTTAGATTCCAAAAATCATCATTATCAGATTGGTCATTTTGTCTTTGAACATCAAGAGGCGTGTATGAGCCTGATAAGTTAAGGCTCCAGTCGTCATCGAGGGCGTAATTGAATCCAACACTAAGTGTTTGTATTGATCCACTTGAATGGATAGTTCCTGTTTCTCTGCCTGCTTTAAGGGGCGCATCAATGTCTACAGAACTATCTATGTTGCTTGAAGCTAAGGATATCCATGGAAGGATGACTGATGAGTTATTAAAGGATAAGAAAACTTCAACTCCCTCGTGATTCATTTGCAATCTATCATCTGATAGACCCACGCATCCAACAAAATTTTCATCGGAATATGCTTCAAAGTTAATTACATCTTCACTACAGGTTACGCTGGCTGTAACCCCACCTCTTAACAAAAATAAACGCAGACCTATGCCAATTTTTTTATTACTAAAGAGAGGTTTTGACAGTGCGGCACCCCATAAATCATCCGGCTTACTGCCATTAATTTGAAAAGGTGGCGTCCAAGAAATCTCTGCATTTATATCCCATGGCAAACCAAGACTGGCTCTTAATCTTCCAAAAGCTGGCGATTTATTTAAATCTTCATCCTTAAAACCGCCAAGTCCAACTTTTTGCTGCTCTTTGGTAAGGTGGGGAATAGAGCTTAACTCTGCCGAAATCGATATATCACTTATATTTACAGATTGTGGTGGCATTTGCCCAAGATTTTGAGCAGACGTAGTCATAAACGTCATAGCCCATCCCTCAGGAGTATCAATATCAAACCTTTCATCGCCGTATGAAATGCAAGAAAAGAACACAAGAGGAGCAAATATCATTAGTCTAATTTTCATTAATATTTTGACCTTTGTTTTTGTTATTAATCCAGCGCAATCGATTTTGTGTTACAAAACAGCAACTACAATATCGCGCCAAGTGAGGCTATTTTTTAATTGCTTCAACGCCTATTCGCAACGCGACATCCATCTTAAATCCGAGCATCTTGCCATAACTTATATCAAAATCATCCCTCATTATATTTCCATGGATATCTGCTCCGCAGACTTCTTTAAATTTAAAGGGATGAATTTTGCATTTGAACGTCTTAATATCTAAATCTACTTTTTTGGTAATGCCATGCAGCGTTAATTTACCTTCGACTTTGGTTGGCGCACCATCCTGAAAATCGATTAATGCACCTTGGTATTTAGCCTCGGGAAATTTTTCAATATCGAACATATCATCACCTTTAGCATGCTTATTCATTCCATCATGACCAAAATCAATAGAATCCATTTCCATGATAACGTTCACAGAACCGGTCTTATTTTTTTTATCAAGAATGACCTCACCCGAGGTTGAATTTATTTTTCCACGCCACAGTGATAACCCACCCATATGATCAGCTTCAAATGCTGGGAAAGTATGACTTGGATCTATCACATAAGTAACTGGTTTTCCGTGTGAGAGTGAAATGAATGGAAGTTGTAGTACAAACACGACCATTAAATGATTCAATTTTATTTTCATTTATTTTCCCTGTAATTCCGATGTCTACTGAAACCTACGATCCTTCATTCATAATGGTTTTATCATATCTAAATAGTAAAAATTAAATACATTACCACTCCGGGGTCGGCATCGCTTTGCTTATACGGTCGTCTGAACTATCCTATGCCGGACTCTCTATCCATGCCCACTAGCCAATAAAAAAGGCCCGCCCTTTCGGGCGAACCTTTTGTATTGGTGGAGGCGGCGGGAATTGAACCCGCGTCCGCCAGTCCGCTGCCTGCGGCTCTACATGCTTAGTTCAGTCTTTAAATTTAGTGGGCTACAACCCGACTGTCAGGGCGCATAACACACGATTTCGGTTAGAGTTTAATGCATCCACCCCGAACAAGTTTCAGCACGATCTTATGAAATATGACGCCTGAGTGTCTCGAGAGACGCTGGACGCATAAGCACGGCTCCAGTCAGACGGCACCCTACTGGGTATTAAGCAGCGAGTGCGTAGTTGTCGTCGTTGGCAACTATAAGTTTGCGACTTTGGATTAACGAGATTGGTCACCATCTCGGCATGCACCGGAGGTTTTGTAACCGTCGTCGAATCCAAAACGCCCCCGTAGCTTTCTATTTTAACACAGTCTCTAAGTGTAGGCGCTTTGTTTTAGTCGAGTTTGCATGAAGTTTGCTCTAGAATAAATTTTATTAGGTTTTAACTGGAGATTTGCGATGCAACGGGGTCAGTTTTCTTCAACCTTTACATTTGTACTAGCGGCTGCGGGGTCGGCGGTTGGCTTGGGTAATATCTGGGGCTTCCCCACTAATGCGGCAGAAAATGGTGGCGCTGCGTTTTTGTTGATGTATCTAATTTTGGCTTTTTTGCTGGCTTATCCGGCACTAATGGCGGAATTAATTATCGGCCGCCATACCCGCGCTAATATGGTGAGGGCTTTAGATTGTATAGCCACTAGTCAATCAACTAAAAAGCTGGGGCGCTTAACGGGTTATGCGGGCATGCTTACCGCGAGTTTGATTCTGTCTTTTTATGGCATTGTGGCGGGTTGGATGCTGGGTTCTATGGCGGAACCTGTAGCCACTTTTTTAGGGTTTGAGGCCTTGGGCAGCTGGCTTACTGAGTTTGGAACCGCTCGCAATATTGGCTTAACTGCCTTATTTATGTTGTTAACCTCTTTAATTATTAATGCGGGTGTGGAGCAGGGTATTGAAAAGTGGTCGCGGCGCTTAATGCCGTCGCTACTGATTTTATTGGTTGCTTTAATCGTTTATGTAATGACTCGTGAGGGTGCACTGGATGGTTTAAGACATTATTTGGTGCCGGATTTTTCTCAACTAACCAACTCTGATCTTATGGTTAGCGCCTTGGGGCAAGCTTTCTTTTCTATGTCACTGGGGGTTGGCACCATGCTGATTTATGGTTCTTATATTCGCTCGGATGCTAACTTGCCGGTAGTGGGTTCTCTGGTGACTTTAGCGGATACGGGTATTGCGTTTTTGGCCGGTCTATTAATTCTTCCGGCAATGTTTGTGGCGCAAAACTTGGGGGTTGCGATCTATGGAGATGATGGCAGTTTAGTGGGCGGACCGGGGCTTATTTTTCAGGTATTGCCTACCCTGTTTGAGTCTATGGGTGGCGTTGGTCTGGTTGTGGGCTTTGGGTTCTTTGTTTTGATGTCGATTGCGGCGGTGACATCCTCTATTTCGATGCTTGAGGTACCAGTTTCCTATGCAGTAGAAAATCACAATATGTCGCGAAAAATGTCGAATTTGTTGCTATCTTTTGCAATATTTGCAATAAGTGTGACTATCTGTCTTAATTTTAATATGGCTTTTGATGCTATTATTAGCCTGACGACAGAATGGGCGCAACCATTAATTAGCATGCTCATTTGTCTGTTTGCTGGCTGGATTTTTTATCGCAACTCAATCCTTGAAGAGCTTAGGAAAGGAAATCCTGATATTGAGGATTCATTGTTTTGGAGGTTATGGCCGGTCTACGTAAAGTTTATTTGCCCCGCTCTAATTGTGGTTATTATTTTTCAGAGCTTTTAATTAAGCTTAAGTAAGCGGCTATTCTTTGAAAACTGCCCGCGCAAAAACTCCATTTGATCGCCGCGAATACGCCGACTATTAAGCAGGGCTAAATACTCTGCATTGTTGGGCTTAAAGGGTAGCGCTACCAATTGCATATTGGCTTCTTCTGGCGTTCTATCCGCTTTGTGCTGATTGCATCTTCGGCAGGAGGAAACGACATTTTCCCAACGGTCTGCGCCACCTCTGGATGTGGGGTGAATATGGTCTCTGGTCAACTGGGAAGCTGGAAATTCTCTAGCGCAGTAAAGGCAAAGATAGGCATCGCGAGCAAATAATGTGGGGTTGCTGAGTGGGCTATTGGTTCTGGGGCGTGCCATCTGCTCGCCTCCACAGGCAATAATGCTGGGCAGATCTACTTTGGATCTTTCACCTGTTAATCTTGATACGCCACCCTGAACAGTGCGCACAATATCACCTAGCGTCCAGCTAACAAGGTCGCGGGCATATAGGCACACCGCTTCTTCCCAATGCAACCAGTCGATGGGTTGCCCTGCTAGGTTTAGCCTTAGAATTCTAGTTTGCATGATTTAATGTTCCTATTTTTAAGAATTGGCCATAACGAAAAAGCCCCATTGCATAGGCAACAGGGCTTTGAGAAAACGCAGATAGAATTATCGATAAGGGAAATCTAGCCTGACGATGCAATCTTGATCGACGACTGGCTTGGTATATACATAGTATCTGGTAGCTGAACCCTATACCTCCCTTTAATCTATCCTTATTGTGAACAGCCAAAAGCGTCCTGTCAATTATACACGGTTACAATTGACCATGATGGCATTGTGGGCTAGTGTGGCACCCTGTTATGACATTTTGATGATCTTGGTGGTGAATTGTGTCAAAAGAAAAAAAAGTAGTGGATTTTGAACAACAACTGGCGTCACTTGAGGGCTTGGTTGAATCTCTTGAGAGCGGCGAACTCAGCCTTGAGGAATCGCTTAAATCCTTTGAGCAGGGCATTAAGGTTGCGCGAGACTGTCAGGCGGCATTAAAGGCGGCCGAACAAAAGGTTGAGGTATTAACTCGCCAGGGCGATGAGCTAGTTGGCCTGCCCTTTGAAGACAATGACCTTGGATCATAGAATACCTTTATGACAATCAAGCTATCGCAACTTTTACAAACCTATACTGAGCGAGTCAACGCTCAACTTGAGCAAATTATTCCTCAACCGACCGGCCCTGCGGCTAAGCTTTTTGAGGCTGTGCATTATTCGGTTTTTAATGGCGGTAAACGTTTGCGTCCTGCCCTCTGTTTTGCGGCGGCTGAGGCAGTTAGTACAAGTGATAGCAATACAACGCGCGTTGCTGCTGCGGTAGAAATGATTCATGCCTATTCGTTAATTCATGATGATTTACCGGCGATGGATGATGATGATCTGCGTCGCGGCGTGCCTACCTGCCATATTAAATTTGATGAAGCTACTGCCGTTTTGGCGGGTGATGCCTTGCAATCACTTGCGTTTAAACAGCTTAGTGAACTGGATTTATCAGCATCTACTAGCCTTCAGCTTGTGTCATTATTATCCGATTTAGCGGGCTGTAATGGCATGGTCACTGGTCAGGCCATTGATCTTGCGTCGACGGGCAAGCAACTTAGCGCCGAAGAGTTAACCTATATGCATAATCACAAAACCGGTGCATTAATTGAAGCTAGTGTGGTTATGGGGGCCATAGCGACCGATCAGGCATCTAGCGATCAACTACAGGCACTAAGACAGTTTTCTCGCGATATTGGTTTAGCCTTTCAGATTCAAGATGATATTTTGGATGTGGAAAGTTCTACTGAGGAATTAGGCAAAAGTCAGGGTTCCGACAGCGCAAATAATAAGGCGACTTATACCTCTATTTTAGGTATTGAAAAAGCGAGATCTGAGGCGGAGCGGCTTTATCAACAAAGCTTGGAGGCACTTTCTCCCTTTGGTGACCAAGCTCAATCGCTTGGAGTACTGGCTAAATTTATTGTTCATCGATCCTGTTAATGGACATGGGTATGGTTATCCCTATGGTATACTTGGCTAACGAAACAATCTGTATTAATTAACTGCGAATTTACATGCCAATCACTTTTACCAACATACCTGAGACCAGGCCTGAAACACCATTACTTGATCAGGTAGATAATCCCGCACAGCTTAGAGCATTTGACCAAGAACAGCTTCTTACTTTAGCTGATGAATTGCGTGCCTTTATTTTATATTCGGTAGGTAAAAGCGGCGGTCACTTTGGTGCTGGGCTGGGTGTTGTTGAGTTAACTATTGCATTACATAATGTGTTTAATACACCGCATGATCGCTTGGTATGGGACGTGGGCCACCAAACCTATCCCCATAAGATTCTTACCGGCCGTCGCGAGCAGATGACTCAGATGCGTCAAAAAGAGGGACCCTCTGGTTTTCCTAAGCGCTCTGAAAGTGAGTATGACAGCTTTGGCGTAGGCCATTCGAGCACCTCAATCAGTGCGGCGCTTGGGATGGCAATGGCATCCAACCAACAGGGGTTTGATCGAAAAACGGTGGCGGTGATTGGTGATGGCGCCATGACTGCTGGTATGGCATTTGAGGCTATTAACCATGCTGCCCATGTGGATAAAGATTTACTGGTGGTTTTAAATGATAACCAGATGTCGATTTCCCATAATGTGGGCGGTCTCTCAACGTATTTTTCAAAGCTGTGGGCAAGTAAATTTTATAACCAGCTTCGCGAAAGTGGTAAAAAAGCGTTAAAGGTCATTCCTCAGGCGGCCAATTTTGTGAAATTAACTGAGGAATATATGAAGGGCATGGTATCGCCCGCGACTATCTTTGAGGAACTTGGCTTTAATTATATTGGCCCTATTGATGGCCATGATTTGTCACTACTTATTCAAACGTTAAATAAGCTTAAGGACATCAAAGGCCCAGTTTTATTACATACTATTACGCATAAGGGCAAAGGTTTTGGGCCAGCAGAAACTGATCCGGTTGGCTATCATGCGCTGACTAAAATTGAGCCTAAAGCAGATCAAACCGAACAAGCCAAACCTAAAAAACCTAAATTCCAAAAGGTGTTTGGCGACTGGCTTTGCGATATGGCAGCGCAGGATACAAAACTTGTAGGCATTACTCCTGCCATGTGTGAGGGTTCGGGCATGGTGGAATTTGCCGAACGCTTTCCTGATCGCTATGAAGATGTGGCCATTGCCGAACAGCATGCAGTGACTCTGGCGGCAGGTATGGCTTGCGAGGGCTTAAAGCCAGTGGTGGCTATTTATTCTACCTTTCTTCAGCGAGGTTATGATCAATTAATTCACGATGTGGCGATACAGAATTTAGATGTATTGTTTGCTATGGATCGCGCCGGCCTAGTCGGTGAGGATGGGGCGACCCATGCTGGCGCCTATGATCTTAGCTATATGCGCTGTATCCCTAATTTAATCATTATGGCGCCTTCAGATGAAAATGAGACACGCCAATTATTGTATACAGGCTATCAGTACCAAGGGCCGGCTGCGGTTCGTTATCCTAGAGGCACTGGAACCGGCGCTGTTATTGATAAAACCATGACAGAATTACCTATTGGTAAAGGCCTGTTAAAACGCGAGGGCTCAAAAGTAGCCATACTGAACTTTGGCACTTTGCTCGATTCTGCATTACAGGCTGCGAAAAAACTGGATGCAACTGTGGTCGATATGCGCTTTGTTAAGCCATTAGATCAAGAGATGATCCTTAATTTAGCCAAGAGCCATGATTTATTGGTCACTGTGGAAGAAAATAGTATTGCAGGAGGTGCAGGTTCGGCTGTCAGCGAGTTCCTAGCCGAACAAGCCGTAGTTATGCCAATTCTTCAGCTTGGTCTGCCTGATGAATTTATTGATCATGCTAGTCATGCACAGCAACTAGCAATGGTGGGCCTTGATGCCCAACAAATTTTAAAGCGTATTCAGGAAAGATTGGATCGGATTTAAAATTCACCACGTAACATCAATCATATGGAGATGATTGAATGAAACTATACGATTATAAGCAGGCCCCAAATCCTAGACGTGTTCGCATTTTTATGGCTGAAAAAGGCATAGAAATTGAAACTGTTCAAATTAACTTGATGAAACTTGAGCAGCATTCTGATGCCTACCGAAAAATTAATCCTCTGGGTGAAGTACCGGCTTTGGTTCTTGATGACGGCTCATGTATTAGCCAAACCAATGCCATTTGTCGCTATCTCGAGGATATCTTCCCCGAAACACCACTCTATGGTCGCACGCCCTTAGAACGCGCTCAGGTGGAGTCACAAAATCATCTTATTCAAATGAACGGCATTATTGCTGGCGGGGAAGCTTTTAGAAATTCTAGCCCCAATTTTAAGAACCGGGCCATATCTGGCCCCCATGCCTATCCTCAGATACCTGAGTTAGCTGAACGCGGCCTTAAAAGAATTGATAATTTATTTGCTGATTTGGATAAGCATTTTGCTGACCAACAATTTTTAGTCGGCGATTATTTTTCAGTTGCCGATATTACCGCATTTTGTACTATGGGCTTTATTCGCTGGGTTAAAAAAACTATTCCTAGCGAGTGCGGTCATCTTCAGCGCTGGTTTGATCAGGTTGCTAGCCGACCTAGCTCAAAAGCCTAATTTTTTATTTCTTACAGAGTAAAAAAATAGCATAAGCGAACAAACTGCTCGCTTATGCTATTCCGATCAAAAAAGTGCCAATCTGAATTAATCGATAGTGAATCCGAGAGGTGAAGCATTCACTGTGTGACCATCACTATAGGTGACGGTTATGGCTTGATCGGTAAAGTTGTATACCACATAAGTTCGCTGGCCATTCTTATCAAAGGCTACAGCTGCAGGGTGGTCTGATGTTAGCTCTCCTGTTCCTATAGCAAGATGGCCCAGCGCCTTGAAAGTATTTATCCAGTGATAGGTGTGAGCCTTGCTCTCGCCTTGTTCGGGCTGATAGCTTGATACTGAGTTGTAATCTGCAATGGCTGCATCCGCATCAGTCATAGCCCATAAGTTCCACCACAGGTCACGCCATTGATCAGGAATTAAACCTGATGGCTTGCCATTAGATGACTCTGATAGACCTAAATCAACGTAGTCCTCCATATACTCTGGATGTATACCTACATGGAAGATTAACGGACTAGATGGTAAGCCCTGAATACCCAAAATATGGGCATAGGCACCACTGAACCAGGTAGCAAAGTCAACGCCATCACCCCAAATAATCGAGGTGGTTAAATGGGTATAGCCTGGCATAAAGTTGTCAGCGTCAGAACTTACGTTATTGTATCCATCAAGGTTATTCCAATACTCCCAATAGGCAGCACCAGTTGAGGCATGAAGGTACATCCCCTTTTCAACCAAATCATTATTGCCTGTCGCTAGACCATAGAGAATAATTGCACCATAGGCAGTAGCCGCTTCTGAGGTAGACTCATTATTATTGCCGCGAATAAAATTCATTTTTCCATCTGCCCATGAGAACCCATTAGCTGGATCGAAATTTCGCATATGCGGGAATAACGGATCATCTTTATCCGCTGCATAGTCACGAATCAATAACTCGATCATTGGACCGTACTGATCTTGACCACACCAAGCCGAATCAACTCGACAGATTTCTGCTGCTGCACGGACAAAATAGCCATAATGGAAATGATGATCTGCTATTCTTTGGTGAGCACCGTAGGCTTCATCAAAACCAAATAATGTATTCCAATCACTATCATAGACAAAGTATTTTTTGGTCTTCAATGCACCATCGGCTTCAGCAGTAAACCAATCAGATAACTCTGCTTTTAACCAATTAATTAGCTGGCTGGCTTCGCTTTGCATGCCTGCTGAGCGGGCAATAGCCGCCAGTTCAGCTACCTTGCCATAATTTTTGCCCGACCAATAAGTATCGGTATAAGTATTCCACGAGTCGGGGCTGGTATTCGAAAAGTCCCTAACTAGGCTCTCAAGTGTTGCCTGATCAAAACTACCATCAATGGTGGGCATAGTAGGCAATACACCAACATAGGGAATTTGATAGTTAAATTGATCCACTTCAGCAAACTTTAACATCCCTCGGGCACTTCTAATTTTGTAGTTTGAGGTAGTCTGCGAGCTGTTTTTCCAATGCAGCGGATGCATGCCAGTTATGGTATCAACTAGCTCACCCTGACTATTTTCATAACGATGGCTAACCGTAATTTCATTGGTTGAACGATTAACTTCATAATCAATATTCAATGCCGATACCGTGTTACGCGCCTTGCTGGCAAAGAAGTTAATCATAGCGCTTGATGGACTTCCGGCATTTAAACTTGGAAGATAGACTAACGTCATTTCTTTTGCCGCATTATTAACTCGCATAGAACCTTGAGTCATTGGGTCCGAGCTAGCGGACACATCGGTAAATGTCGTTGAACCCTCGCCAACAATTAGATAATTATTCGTTTTACCTGCAACACTGGTCCATATACCCCGCATATTACTACCTGTGGAGAATGTCCCTTTTTCACCTACACCATCTTGTCGCAGAGTTCGAACCTCTATACTTCCCGTGTAAGCCTTGAAATAAACATAGGGAGATCCATGTACAAAAGTAGCTTCCATAACATCTGTACTTCCGCTCTTCCAGATTACAGTAACCGAGCCTTCGCTATAATCTTTGGTATAGGCTTCAAGGTTTGAATAAGCAGAGTTACCAACGGCAATGCCATCAAAAACCTCAAATTCATGACCAGGAATCGGGTAATAATACTGACCACCATGAATTAGCTGCATCCCAGAGGGAATACTGCCAATACGAACACCCATGTTATTAATTCTCGCAGATATAGGATCCGGTGTAATATACGCGGCATCGTTAGGATCATTTACCGTCATCTCACCTAAGAATGATACAGAGCCCCACCATTTATGAGTTTGGGTTGGCTTATTTGCAGCAGGTCCAGCTAAATGTGGGTAGAGCTTAGTAATGTTTCCTGTCGGAATGCCAGTTGACTGATTACAGCCTCGCTTTTGAACCTCGTGCTCGGTCGAGATTACGCCTGCATTTTCAACCCACTGACCATAATCAGACTTACAGCGGTGGTTGGATGTATATATGGTATCGCCAATACTACCAGCGCCATAAGCAATCACATTGTAGTCTGTTGGTGGCTCTATGCCTGTCCCGGCAGAACCACCCGCATCACCTGTTGTGGTAACCAGTACATTGGATACTGTGACTGGAGCATCACGATCTACCACATAAAAAATCAATGAACTAAAGGTATTTGATCCCTGTGATGGAATAGAAATACTGTAGTTTGTTTCATCAGCACCGGATACTGTGATGATCTGCGTATCATAGGCAGGATCAACATCTGGATAAGGGTTATATTCAAAACGGAAACGGACATTGACTGAACCGCCTGAGGGAACTGATCCAGTAAAGGATAATGAACCGCCATCTTCAAATATCAGCGGGTAAAGACTAGTATTCATATTAGCGAAACCAGCCCATGCTTCAGCACCTGACGGGAAAGTAAATGTCTCTCCTTGATAGGAAGCGCCACCAAACGCCTCATTAATTACAGCGGCATCGCTTACTGTACCGCTAGAATCACCTGAACCCGTGTCATCTGAACCCGTATCACCTGAGCCCGTATCACCTGTGCCCGTGTCGCTTGAGCCCGTGTCGCTTGAGCCAGAATCACCCGAACCACCATCTGAAGAAACCACTACATTGGATACTGTAACAGGAGCATCACGATCTACTACATACATAATCAATGAGCTAAAGGTATTTGATCCCTGTGATGGAATAGAAACACTGTAGTCATTCTCATCGGCACCAGAAACAGTTACTGTTTGCGTATCATAGGCAGGATCAACATCTGGATGAGGATTATATTCAAAACGGAAACGAATATTCACTGATCCGCCTGAGGGAACAGAACCCTTAAAGGATAGAGAACCACCATTCGAGAAGGTAAATGGATAAAGGTCGAGGTTCATATTGGCAAAACCGGCCCATGGTTCAGCACCTGTTGGGAAAGTAAAGGTCTCGCCTTGGAAAGTAGCACCACCAAATGCTTCATTGATAACCGCTATATCACTATTTGTGCCACCTATATCACCTGAACCTGTATCACCTGAACCTGTATCACCTGAACCTGTATCACCTGAACCTGTATCGCCTGTATTATCATCTGCGCTACTAGAAAATTCAATGACAACTATATTAGTTACCTTAACAGGCACATCTTGTTCAACCACATACATAATCAAGTTACTAAAAGTGTTTGAGCCCTGTGATGGAAAAGAAACACTATAGTCATTTTCATCAGCACCAGAAATAGTTACTGTCTGGGTGTCATAGGCAGGGTCAACGTCGGGATATGCGTTATATTCAAAACGAAAACGAACATCTACCGAACCGCCGGAGGGCACTGAACCGGTAAAGTTAATTGATCCACCGTCGACAAAGGTAAATGGATACATATCCATTTTCATATTGGCGAAACCGGCCCAAGATTCTGCACCTGTTGGGAAGGTAAATACTCCCGACTCAGAAATTGTGCCACCAAATGCTTCGGTAAATTCTGCTGGGCCTTTTTCGGTACCATAGGTATCACCTGAACCCGTATCACCTGAACCCGTATCACCTGAGCCCGTATCACCCGAGCCCGTATCACCCGAGCCCGTATCACCCGAGCCCGTATCACCTGATCCATCATTATTTTCTATCATATGGTCAGCAATATATTGCTCAATCTCAGCAGAGGAAGTTTTTAATGCATCGTTGGGGATTGCTCCAATTATCAAAGACTCCCCCCTTAGATCAAATAGATATCTCAATAAAAGAAGCGCATCTGTAAGGGCATCAACCTGCCCATTACCATCTATATCTGCAATGGCATAGGCAGCAATAATTCTTGACTCGACTTCTGCTGAACTCATAGGAGAATTAGAGGCCATAGCTCCATTGGTTAATGGCTGACCAGCCATACCAAAAGTGTGTCTAAGTAATAATAAACCATCTGTCAGCGCATCAACTTCACCATTAGCATCCATATCCCAGGATGAACCATGGGAATGCATTGGCATAAAACAGATTAATGAAATTGTAAGCAGATATAATTTTATTTTTTTCATTTTTAGCCTTCTAATTATTTTAATAAAATTGCTCAGTATTGTGCTCTTCAGCTCAAACACTTTAGGGCGGCATTTAAACCCGAAACTATAATAATCAATTTGAAAATTTTTAACAGAAAATAAGGTTCGAGTAGATCAACTCGAACAAGACTCAGGACTCTCTATTTAGAATCTGCTTTCTGAAGTCGGTAGGGGTTACACCAACATTTTTTTTAAAAAATGTATTAAAAACAGACTTGCTATTAAAACCAACAGCCAGAAATACATCTGATATCGTTTTTTCTTGATTAACATCTTGGGCCAAAATTAACTTAGCCTCTTTGATACGATAATTGTTAATAAATTCATAGTAATTCATTTTGAAGTGGCCATTTAACAGGGCGGTTAACTCTCTGGCGGGTACATCAATTAATTCAGACAGAGTATCTAATGTGATATTAGATTTCAAATAGGGCTTCTCATCATCCATAAATTTTATTACTCGATCTACATACTCTTCGTTAGCCTCATAGTCTTCATAGGAACTTTTTGACTGATCTTTTACCTTTGCAACAGAGGAAATATTTGCTGCACTGAAAAAAAGCAAGAAACAAACCAAAATAAGATCAGCGTAATAGGTGGTCAAACCAAGAAAAATCTGCAGACTTATATCGACTGTGTAAAATAAATTAACTACTTTAGAAATTGATAAAAGGACACCAACCAAAGAAACAAGCGCAAACCCTAAAACAAGAATTTTTAGCCAAGTAAGATCAATATTTTCAATGCTAGACTGGTAGTCTTTTAGTTGCTCTCTATATTTATTGATCAGATAAATCGACATAATGAAATAAGCAAAACGTGACGATTTGATCAACGTATCCATAGTGACAAATTGCCAATCGAGATCAAATTGGTAAAGATCTATTAATGCCACTTTTTGCATATGTGTTTGGCTGTAAAATGCAAATATTAAGAATAAAAAATAAACCACTAATGGCAAAAGATGCCAACGATGCCTTGAGCCCAAAGTGAAATCAGAGCGGATAATAGAGATGACATAGAGATACAATAATGGACCGTTTAATGCGTACCCCAAACTTCCAATAAAAAACCAGTTTGGTGAGCTGCTAAGAACAGCATATCTAAACTGATCCCCGTACAAAATTAGTTCATGCAGAGAAATAAATGACTGTGATAAAAAGAATCCGGCTAAAAGACAGGCACTTATAGGACGAAATTTTCCACTAGCCACAATCATGGTAGCAAATAGGAAGCATAATATCGCCGTCATCATGGTGGCCATATCATGAAGTTCAAACTTGATTGTTTCCATTAACTATTTAAACCTGATTTACTTTTTTTTGTTTAATAATGCCAACTATTCTACGGCTATTGTATCGAAATGGTCGAGGTCGGTGAGACTAACAGTGAAATTTTTTTGCGTGCAGCAATTACGCCTAACCCCATGTATTTTGAGGCGAATGGGCAATTCAATATTTTTTAGAAATTTCTAGGCATAAAAAAGCCCCCAACTGGGGGCTTTTTTATTATTGCTTTAGCTTACTTTACTGAACTAAGAATTGCCCATTCTGCATAAATTATTGATGCCTTATATCTTTACCTTTAACAACATAAACAATTTGTTCACACAAGTTTTTGGCATGATCGCCAATACGCTCTAGAGACCGAACAACCCATAGAATATTAATTGCACGACTAATGCTTCTTGGGTCTTCCATCATATAGGTGACTAGCTCGCGAAGGGCACTTTTATAATCTAGATCAACCTGTGCATCTTCTTCTAAAGTTTTCATTGCAGCGTCAACATCAAAACGTGCGAAGGCGTCGAGTGCATTAGCTAGCATACCGGATACCGAGTCACCAAGATGACGAACCTCTTTATAACCCTGTGATAAGCCATCCTGCTCAGACAGGATAACAGCATGATTAGCAATTTTTCTTGATTCATCACCTATACGTTCGAGATCATTGATGGCCTTGGTAACCATCATCACAAAACGAAGATCGCTCGCTGCCGGTTGGCGGCGGGCAATAATCAAAATACAGGCTTCATCGATATCCACTTCCATTTCATCGACTAGGCGCTCTTCGCGAATCACCTCTTCGGCCAAACTACTATCTGCTTTAATCACAGCCTGTATTGCATTTTTCAGCTGTTGCTCAACCTTGCCGCCCATTTCCATTAGCTGAGTGCGAATTTCTTCAAGCTCCTCATCAAACTGGGTCATAATATGATTTTCAAATGACATTTTTGGCATATTTAGCTTCCTTTAAACTGCGTTACTTCAAATTTTTTGGCATCTACTAGCCAAATCGGCCTGTAATATAGGCCTCTGTTAGCTGATGCTCAGGCATAGTAAAAACCTGCTCAGTTGGATTGACCTCAATCAGCTTTCCAAGATGAAAATAAGCGGTTCGATGTGAAACACGTGCCGCCTGTTGCATACTGTGTGTCACTATAGCAATCGTGAAATTCTGACTTAACTCTTCAATTAGCTCTTCAATTCTGGCCGTTGCAATTGGATCTAGCGCTGAACATGGCTCATCCATGAGTATAACCTCAGGACTGACCGCAATGGCTCTAGCAATACAGAGTCGCTGTTGCTGACCGCCAGAGAGACCGGTTCCCGGCTGATGAAGTCTTTCTTTCACCTCTTCCCAGAGCCCCGCTTTTTTTAAACTATCCTCAACAATTTCATCGAGATCAACACGGGAGTCAGCTAAGCCGTGGATCTTAGGGCCATAAGCGATGTTTTCAAAAATTGACTTAGGGAAGGGGTTGGGTTTTTGAAACACCATACCTACTCTAGCGCGCAATTCAACCACATCCAAATTCTGCTGATAAATATTATCGCCATCCAACAGCACTTCACCCTCTACCTTACACCCGTCTACCGTATCATTCATGCGGTTCAAAGATCGTAAAAAGGTTGACTTACCACAGCCAGAGGGGCCGATCATAGCGATCACTTCATTCTTAGCAATATCAACACTAACATCATAAATCGCCTGCTTGTCACCATAGAATACATTAACATCACGCATACTCATTTTTGGATTTTCACAAAAACGATTACCTACCGTAGCCTGAGTTGTATCAACTTCCAAATTTTGTTTTGGATTTGACTTTGTGTCTGTCGCAGATTTAGCTGCGGCTTTAGCTTGCTTCATAATAAGTCTCTTTTACCAACGACGTTCTAAACGCTTTCTCAACCAAACGGCTGAAATATTCATAATCAATAGAAATGATAACAGAACCATAATGGCTGCTGATGTCTTTTCGATAAAGGCTCTTTCAGGGCTATCTGCCCAGAGGAAAATTTGCACTGGCAAAACGGTAGCCGGATCGTTAAATCCCTGAGGAATGTCGACAATAAATGCCACCATACCAATCATCAGCAATGGCGCTGTTTCACCCAATGCCTGAGCCATACCAATAATTGCTCCGGTTAACATTCCAGGAAGCGCAAGGGGTAATACATGATGCAAGACCACCTGATACCTAGAAGCACCCATACCCAGTGCAGCTTCTCTAATAGAGGGCGGCACCGACTTAATAGCGGCTCGACTGGTAATAATAATGGTTGGCAAAGTCATCAAGGTTAGCACCAAGCCACCCACGATCGGAACAGACCTGGGTACATGAAAGAAATTAATAAATACCGCCAAGCCCAATAATCCAAAAATGATCGAAGGCACTGCGGCCAAATTATTGATATTAACTTCAATAAAATCAGTGAATTTATTTTTAGTGGCAAACTCTTCAAGATATATCGCCGCCGCAACCCCGATAGGGAATGACAGCATTAGGGTCAACAATAGTGTTAAAAGTGAGCCCATAACCGCACCATAGATACCTGCCTGTTCCGGTTCTCTTGAATCGCCTCGGGTCAATAAGTTGGTGTTAAGCTGCAGTCTTATATCGCCCTGCTGATGGAGTTGATCAATCCACTGAATTTGCTTTTTGGTAAGTCGAGCGTCATAGGGCTCACCGTCTAGCCAAGACTTGTAATAGGTATCAATATCATCATCAGCTAGTAGCCACTGGGATTCTGTTTCACCCAATAAAACCGGGTTAGCGACCAGATGCTCTTTTAAATCAAACCCAGTACCATTACTTACCAACTTGTAAAGCTGACGTTTGTCACGTCGGCCGGAGACATCAGAAAACTTTTCACGCAAGGCAGATTTAACCAGCGCATCCCAATTAGCCTGCATCAACTGCGACTCATCCGCCAGACTGGTCACGCCTAGACGGTCACCATCATAATGAACATCAACCTGAATATAAGTCGCTTTAAACGCCCCATGGCCCTTGCTAATAATATCGACAAATAGGGCTAAAACAGCGGCCAAACCAATAATGATTGCAACGCGGCCATACCAGCGAAAACGGCTTTCTGAGCGGCTTCGACGTTTAAGGGAGCTTTTAATTTTTTGTAAGTTATCCATGGAATTACTCATATTGCTCCCTATACTTTTTCACAATATGGAGCGCAAAGATATTTAGCAACAATGTCACAGTAAATAACATTAGGCCCAATGCGAAGGCTGCTAATGTTTTAGGACTATCAAATTCTTGGTCGCCGGTTAGCAATGTAACAATTTGTACCGTCACCGTTGTCACCGATTCGAGTGGATTAGCCGTTAGTTTCGCCGCAAGACCGGCTGCCATAACTACAATCATAGTTTCACCAATAGCACGCGAGATTGCCAACATAATACCAGCAACAATGCCGGGCAGTGCCGCAGGAATAACCACTTTGCGAACTGTTTCCGAATGGGTCGCGCCCATTGCAAGAGAACCATCGCGCATGGCCTGTGGTACAGCGGTAATAACATCATCTGCTAAAGATGAGATAAATGGAATAATCATCACCCCCATAACCAAACCGGCTGCAAGCGCACTTTCTGAAGAAATAGTCAGACCAAAATCGGCACCTAGGTCGCGCAAGAATGGAGCAACGGTCAAAGCGGCAAAGAAGCCATAAACAACGGTTGGCACGCCGGCTAAGACTTCCAGGGCCGGCTTGGCATAGGTTCTGACTGATTTACTTGAGTACTCAGCAAGATAAATTGCAGACATTAAGCCGATAGGCACCGCTACAAACATAGCCACAGCAGAAATTAACAAAGTACCCACAAATAAGGGAACAGCACCAAAACTCCCTGAAGAGCCTACTTGATCCTCGCGGATGGCCGTTTGTGGACTCCAGTCTAAACCAAACACAAAGTCAAAAAATGGCACTGATCTAAAAAACTGAATCGACTCAAACAGTACCGAAAATACAATGCCTACGGTGGTAAAAATGGCTAAACAGGCACAACCAAGGAGGAGATTTTCCATCACCCTTTCAACCGACTGGCGCGCTCTATATTCAGCGGCAACTCTTCTCCAACCCCAATACAGGCCAATGGTGGCTAAAATCAGGCATAGTGCAGTCAATACCCACTGGGAAATCACACGAAGACCAGCCATAGATTCGGCAACAGCAATTAGTGCCGCAGGCTGACCTTTTGAAGTCATTATGCCATCGGCGAGATTACTAATTTTATTTAATAGTAGGTTGTAATCAGCTTTTGAACCAGGTATCAGCTCTGCAGGCAATGAGCTCATTACAATACTATTGATCACTGCCTCATCAAACACTAGCCATATAATTAAAAGAAATAGTGACGGTAGCGCACACCAGAGTAGCGCATTGAGCCCATAGTAATTTGGCAGCGAGTGAAGGTGCCTAATACCCCCCAGTGGCGTTGCTACTGCTAGTGACCGGCTACGACCAATATAGAAGGCAACTGCTCCTAGAGTGAGCATTAATAGAAATAAATTCGAAGATTCCATAGGTAAAAACTAATCCACTATAAACAAAACAACCCGGCTACTTGAGCCGGATTGTACTTTGACAACTTATTGAGATTATTTCAATGGTTCTTTTCCATTCATTGGGATTAATGCTCTCACGCTAGCTGCTTTTGCCTTTCGTATATCTTCGGGCAATGGAATCATGCCTTTTTCAGCCAAGTAACCGTCTTCGCCCCAAGCTCTTTCAGTGGTGAACTCAGTCAAATAACCCAAAATACCTGGCACTACATCAATATGTGCTTTTTTGACATAGAAATATAAAGGTCTTGAGATTGGATATGACTTATCAGCAATTGATTCAAAGGTTGGCTCTACAGACTCAATTAATGAGCCCTGTACCTTGTCCGCATTTTGATCTAGGAAGCTAAATCCAAATACACCCAGTGCTGATGGGTTCGCCTGTAGCTTTTGCACGATAAGATTATCATTTTCACCCACCTCTACATAACGACCATCTTCACGAACTGTGTGACATACAGACTTATATTCACTTTTGTTCACATTCTTAAGCGCTTTGATCCATGGAAACGCCTTACAACCACCTTCTAGACCTAGCTCGGCAAATGCATCTCTAGTACCAGAAGTCGGCGGCGGACCCAATACTTCAATGGCAGCATTTGGTAAGGACGCATTCACTTGTTTCCAAGTCGTGTAAGGGTTATCAATTAGCTCGCCTTCTTTCTCACCAGGCACTTTTGCCGCTAGGGCTAGAAAGATATCTTTACGACTGATTTCCATTGGTGTTGATTCAATTGAATTGGCAATCACAATACCGTCATAGCCAATTTGGACTTCAATAATGTCTTTAACGCCATTTTTCTGACACTTATCAAATTCGGATTTTTTCATACGTCTTGACGCATTTGTTACATCGGGATAGTTTGTTCCAACACCCGAACAAAATAGCTTCATACCGCCACCAGAGCCTGTAGACTCAATCTTTGGTGTAGGCTTGCCACTGGCTCGGCCATAGCGCTCAGCAACAACCGTTGCAAATGGATAGACTGTAGAAGACCCAACAACTTCTACGTTTTCACGCGCTATAGATGTTGAAGCTCCGGTAAGAGCAACAAACACCAATACTACAACTGGGATTATTGTATTTATCATAATTAGACTCCGGTTACTTAAAGCTTGGAAATTAAAAAATCATTTTTAGCTAACACTGACAATACTTTATTAAAGTTTTATGACAATTATATGACAGCCCTTAAAAAAACCACTTTGTCATATTACTGTCATATTTCTGCCTTATATTTTTTCACACTGCTGATATAAAACTGTTGTTTCAGCGATTAATGAAAGATTAATTTAATTGTTCTCGGGGAAAAGTTATGAATAAAGTAATTCTTTTAGGTACTGCTACAGCAATGCTTGCAACCGCACCTTTCGCTGCAGCTAACGGGCCAATTGATGGCAAGCTATATGGCAAGATCAATGTGTCAGTTGTTAACTCAGATATCGGATCTACAGATACTTGGAAACTTAACAGCAATGCATCACGCATTGGTCTTAAGGGCTCAACCCAAGTTTCTGAGGGTTTGACTGTATTCTACAAAACTGAATTTGAAGTCTGTGTCGATGATGGTGTTTGCACAAGCAATACTATTGGTCAACGCAATATTTATGCCGGCGTTAAGGGTAGCTTTGGTTCGGTACTAGCAGGTAAAAACGATACACCAACCAAATTAGCGCAAAAGAAAATTGATCTATTTAATGACCTAGAAGGTGATATTAAGAAAACCTTTGCCGGTGAAAACCGTATGTCGAATATTGTTGCCTATACCACGCCTAAGTACGGCAACTTTAGTGCTACCTATGCAGTGATGCCTGGTGAAGAAGACGTTGGCAGCCTCAGCGATGCTACATCTTATTCTGTTAATTACAGTAAAGACGATCTTTATATAGCTGTAGCTGGCGACAGCAACGTTAAAGGCGCTGACCTTGTTCGTGTTGTTTCTCAGTATAAAGTTGATGCTTGGCAATTAGGTCTAATGTATCAAGAGAATGATACAACTGACGAATCTGGTTATTTTGCCAGCGCTGCTTATAAAATCGACAACATCACTTATAAGGCCCAGTATGGCAACAATGAAAATGATACTGACGGCTCAGATAAAACAACTTTATCTGTAGGGGCTGATTTTAAATTGGCTAAAAACACCAAGAGCTTTGTGTTTTTCACTGATAATCAAGACTCATCTTCAACAAAAACTTTTGGCTTGGGTTTAGAGCATAAATTCTAAGCAAAGTGTTTGTTTTTAAAAAGGGTGCTTAGGCGCCCTTTTTTATTGACTGGCAAATGTACAGGTAAATTTTGCGCCATTGCCCAGGCTAGATTTGATATCAAGCACAGCACCACTGCGAGTTAATGCGTGCTTTACAATCGCTAACCCTAAACCACTGCCGCCGGTATTGGAGTTGCGGCTACTATCACCGCGATAGAATCGCTCAGTTAATCGGGGAATTTCATCGCCATCAATACCGACGCCATTATCTTCAATAACCACCACAGTATTAGATTTAGTCTGAGTAACTTCTATATCTATATCTGCACCCTGAGGGTTGTGAAGCACCGCATTAAAAACAATATTTCCCAATGCACTGCGCAGCATCTTATTTTCGCCGTTAAGCACAACCGATTTAGCACAGTTAAGACTAATGCTATGCTTGCCGGCGCTTAACTGCTCAGCTTCTCCCACAATCACAGCTAGAAGCTCATTGAGATTGATTTTCTCGACCGCAGCCGCACCATCAGACTCAAACTTGGATAGCAAGATAATATCATCTGATAAATCCTTCATGCGATCGACTTGGTTAGACATCTCTTGATAGGCTTTGTTGGCTATGACTGAGTTACCTTCGATATCACTTAATGTATCTATGTAGCCACGCATAACCGTTAATGGTGTGCGCAGTTCATGGGAGATATTTCCGATAAATTCTTTGCGAACTTTTTCCAAATCATTGACATGGGTAATATCAGAAATAACAACCACAATTTCATTTTCGGCAAACATAACTGCAGAAAATTCTAACAATCGACCATTGTGAATCGATGTAGGTAAGGAGGTGGATTCGAAATGGTTGCTATTAATGTAGTTAACAAATTTGGGGTCGCGAATTAAATTTGTTATGGCGACGCCTCGATCACTTGATCTAAGACCTAAATACTTTTTGCCCACCGTATTCCACCAATCAATGGTGCGGTCTTGCCGCAACACAATAACGGCATCATCTACTGCTTCTGTGACACGCTTTGCGCGATTGATTGCCCGGCGCATTTTTTCTTGGGTTCCACGATGGCGTCGACGCTGACGATTAAAGGTGTCCGCAAGCTCACCCCATACGCCATCCATATCGGGCGGAACACCGCGCATTCCAATATCAATCCATTTAAACAGCCGTCCAATGGTTCTCGAAGCCCACAGAATATAAAGCAAAGCACCAAATAGAAGCGCTTCTACAGGTCGCTCAAGACTAATTCCAAAGATAAGAGAAAACAGCGCAATTGTAATAATTCGCCATATCTCGTTTTGCATTCCCAGTCGCAATGAAAGTGTATCCTCTATGCATGTGCTAACTTAGTTGAAAAACGGTACCCCGCCCCCCTCACAGTCTGCACATAGTTTTCGTGACCTGCAACTGAAATTGCCTTTCGCAATCGTCTAATATGCACATCAACGGTTCTTTCATCGAGGTATACGTTGCTTCCCCAAACAAAATCGAGGATTTGATCACGCGTATAAACACGCTCTTGATGGGTTAAGAAGAATTGAAGAAGTCTGTATTCTGTAGGACCCAAATTAAGCGGCTGTCCTGCAATAGTAACCTTATGACTCAAAGGGTCAAAGATCAGCTCACCAACTTCTATGGGCTCAACCAAATCTTCGCGACCCAACCTGCGAAGTATCGCCTTAACTCTAGAAATAAGTTCTCGCGGCGAGAAGGGCTTGGCAATATAGTCATCAGCGCCCGAATCAAGACCATAAACCTTACTGTCTTCTTCTGCTTTAGCTGTCAGCATAATGACTGGAATTTTTTCGGTTAATTCATCGCGCTTAAGCCGACGTAATAATTCTAGGCCCGAGGTACCCGGCATCATCCAATCTAGAAGCACTAAATCGGGATGACGGTCTGATATAATTGCGTGAGCCTGCTGCGCGTTTGATGCCTGCAGTACGTTGAAGTCCGCAGCCTCGAGAGAGATGCTCAGCATTTCTCGAATCGCTGATTCGTCATCAACGACCAAAACAGTATGTTTGGGCATAAACTCAATCTCTTCTTCCACTTTTTGCCCTCCCATTAAAAAACCTCTTTATGACATAATTATGACGATGGCATCAACCTTTGTTTAATTTATTACGCCATTTGATCATAAGTTGATCGATATTTATTCGCCAATATGGATAATGTACAACTGATTTAATTAACGGATAAATATCATGAATATTCAGAACAACAGTGCGGTTAGCTTTCACTATAAACTTACCGATGATGACGGCATCAGCATTGATAGCTCAGAAGGCCAAGAGCCCCTTGATTACTTACACGGGGCAGGAAACATTATTCCAGGCTTAGAAAAAGCCTTAGAAGGCAAAACCATCGGTGATTCACTCAGTGTTGCTGTGAGTGCGGCTGAAGGTTATGGCGAAGTCCAAAAAGAGCTTATTCAAGAAGTACCGCGCGAGGCATTTCAAGGTATAGATACTATTGAGCTAGGCATGCAGTTTGAGGCTCAAACGGGTCAAGGTGGATCAGTTCCAGTCACCGTTATTGCAGTCACAGATGATCTTGTCACTGTCGATGGCAATCACCCACTGGCCGGCAAAAACCTAAATTTTGATGTCACTATTGAAGCTGTGCGTGAAGCCTCAGAAGAAGAGATAGCCCGAGGGCATCTGCATAATCTAGACGCTGAAGATCAATAAATTAAGACTGTCATAAAACTGTCATCTTTTGCGATTAATTTGTTTATTTTGTTAACTTAAGAAACCTTATGTCGATTAAAGTTGCAATTAATGGGTTTGGCCGCATGGGTCGACTCGCACTTCGTGAGTCTTGGGGATGTGCCAATTTTGAAATTGTGCATATCAACGAGATGGCGGGCGATGCTCAGAGCGCAGCACATTTGCTACGCTTTGATTCTGTTCATGGTCAGTGGGATAAACTAGTTTCTGTCGAAGATAATCATCTAATCATTGATAACCATAAAATTAATTACTCGCAAAACAAGGCTATTGCCGATACTGACTGGCGCGGCGCTAATGTCGACTTAATCCTTGATTGCACAGGGTCTTTTAAAAGCCCTGAGGCCTTATCGCCCTATTTTGACCAGGGCGTGACTAAGGTGGTGGTTTCAGCTCCTATAAAAGGTTTCCCAAGAGATCAGGTGCTCAACGTGGTGATGGGTGTTAATGATCATGAATATACAGGTCAGGATATTGTCACCGCGGCTTCCTGTACTACTAATTGTATTGCGCCCGTTGTCGATGTAATCCATCAATGTTTTGGCATTTCCCATGGCTCGATGACCACGATTCACGATATGACCAATACCCAAAGTATTATTGATCAATATCATAAAGATTTACGCAGATCCCGTGCTAGCAGTATGTCGCTAATACCGACGAGCACTGGCTCGGCAACAGCTATTACTGAAATATTCCCCGAGCTTAGGGGCAAAATAAACGGTGTTGCCGTTCGTGTGCCACTGGCTAATGCGTCATTGACTGACTGTGTGTTTGAAGTGGAAAAATCAGTAACTGTCGAAGAAGTAAATTCTGTGCTTAAAACAGCCGCAGAGGGTCGGCTACAGGGTATTTTGGGCTATGAAGAATTACCTCTTGTTTCTGTTGACTATACCAATGATATTCGGTCAGGCATTGTCGACGCCCCCTCAACTATGGTGATTAATAGCACTCAGGTTAAATTATTAGTCTGGTATGACAATGAAATTGGCTATGTAAACCGTATGATGGAGTTGGTATCCAAAGTCGCTTTATCTATGTGACCATGACTTTACCCTCTGCCCAAAAACACTATCTGACAATCACCCTAAGCTACTGGGCATTTACCCTGACTGATGGCGCACTGCGTATGCTTGTGCTGTTTTTCTTTCACGGCTTGGGTTATACCCCTTTAGAGCTTGCTAGCTTATTTATTTTGTATGAATTTTTTGGCATTTTAACCAATCTTTACGGTGGTTGGCTGGCCACGCGCATTGGTCTTAACACATTGCTATATATAGGCTTAGGTCTACAAATACTAGCATTAGGCATGCTAACTGTTGAGCCCTCTATGCTGAGTCTTGTGTATGTAATGATTGCTCAAGCCCTGTCTGGCATCGCCAAAGATCTTAACAAAATGAGTGCCAAAAGTAGCATTAAGCTACTGCTGACAGATAATCAGAAAACCACGCTTTACCGCTGGGTTGCACTGCTAACGGGGTCAAAAAATAGCCTCAAAGGTTTGGGGTTTTTCCTTGGCGGGTTTTTAATTGCGACGCTTGGGTTTGCCAACAGCCTCTATGCCCTTATGGCGCTATTAGCCGCTACATTGATACTTAGTTTGATATTTTTACAGGTGCAGAAAACTACTTATAAGCCTAAATTTACTGAGACCTTATCTAAAAGCCGCGATATTAATCTGCTTTCTGCTGCTCGTTTCTTTTTGTTTGGCTCTAGAGATATTTGGTTTGTAGTGGCCTTGCCGGTGTTTTTACACAGCCAATTACAATGGACTCACCTTGAAGTGGGCAGTTTTATGGCATGCTGGGTCATTGGCTATGGTTTAGTTCAAGCACTAGCCCCTAAAATAACAGGTAATAACCAACAACAGACCCCTAGCGGCTCTGGGTTAACCTCTTGGGTCACTAAATTAGCGCTTGTACCCGCATTAATAGCAGCCGGACTGGCTTATGACCTAGACCCTACACTGCTTTTAATTATAGGGTTGCTAATCTATGGCGGCATCTTTGCCATTAATTCGAGCATCCATTCATTTTTAATTGTAGCTTTTTCACAGCGCGATTCGGTGGCTACAGATGTTGGCTTTTACTATATGGCCAATGCCGTTGGAAGGCTTGTAGGCACTCTATTATCTGGGTTTATATACCAACAACAGGGTCTGGCTACATGCCTAGTTGTCTCATCGATTATGGTGATTATTAGCGCTGTTTTGAGCGCAAAAATAACTCGCTAATTATTTGTTCGCCTATTCATAGCCATCAATCTCTGATACATTTCGCCCTAATACAACTAATACCTTTGGCGAGCCCCTATGAGTAACGAAGAAAGTAATGCAATGAGCCCCGATGAGCTGTTCAGAGAAGAGAACTACACGGATCAAAAAACGGGCGCTATTCGCAAATTAATTCCTGTATTGGCCGATGGCTCTGATGACCCTGATCGTGCTATTGCCTTTTTTGGCTCCGCTCAAGTTATGACCCCTATGGGAGCTATTCCGCTAAATTTTGCACTAGATGGCGAAACTATTGGTGAGGCTGCTCAAGATTTTGCTGGTAAAGCCGCCATTGCCGTAGAAGAGGCTGGCAAAGAGCTAGAACGAATGCGTCGCGAGCAGGCATCAAAAATTGTTGTGCCTGGGCAAGAGGGCAACAACCCTGGCGGGGGTATTATTACTTAGTCATTAAAAGGGTTTTGTCTATAGGGCGAAACTCCGATGCGGCATCTATGAGTGATGCCGCAGTTAACTGAGCAACCCCATAAACTATGGTTTCTTTTCCATTGCCACGATAAAGCCGCTCTAGCAGCCGATCAAAATCTCCATCGCCTGATAATAAAACGAGTCGATCAACATTATGGCTAGCGGCCGCATCCATCATATCTATTGCAATACCCACATCCCAATCACCCTTTGCAGAGCCATCAGAACGCTGAATATAGGGTTTTAAATTGACATCAAAGCCAATATTTCTCAGGGTTTGCTGAAAACTTTTCTGTTTAACATTAACGCTCTCAATCGCGTAAGCATTAGCCGAAATGATGCTGTATTCCTGAGAAATTTGATCCCACAGCGCCTGATAGTTAAAGAAACTTTGGTAGGTGTCCCTGACGGTGTAATAAATATTCTGAACATCGACAAATAGGGCTATTTTTATCACTACTTGGTCTCCACGAAGCTATCACCTATAAAATACTTGTGCGCAGGATGAAGCATAATCGAAAAACTACAGACCGATTCACCCGACCACGCTCTTTGAGATAATTGCATACAACAGGAGGTATCATTAGATAGCATTAGCGCCAATCGCTGGCTGGCACTGGGTATCACTGCTTTTACCTGGCAATCTGTCTTTTGCGGATGACAAACCCATTGAAGGTAATCATTGGGGTCAATTTTATCCAATTTTTGCTTCATTAAGGCGGGAGCAAAGGCCCGATTAACCCAAATTTTTTGCCATTGTATGGGCTGATCATCCAGTAAATGTAACAGAGTTAACTGAAAGACTAGCGTATCGGTTTGTAACTGCATTAATTTGGCGATGTCAGACGTTGCTGGAACAGCATCCAAGGAAATCATCTTGTGTTTATGGCTGTTTTCTTTCTTTGCCGTACGTATTATATCTTTGAGTACTATATGAGGTCTTGGTTGCGGTTTTTGTGCCACAAAGGTGCCTGAACCCTGGGTTCTTTCGAGTAATCCTGCATCCGCTAACTCTTGCACAGCACGGCGTGCCGTCATTCGGCTAACGGAAAAAGTATCCGCTAAAGACTGTTCTGTGGGAATTCGCCGGCCCGGCACCCACTGCTGTGTATTAATTTGCTGTTCTAAATACTGCTTTATAACAGCAAATTGCGGTATTTTTTGATCTTTAAGCCCCATTAATACCTACCATATTTGTATATACGTTTTATTTGTATATACAATTTATTGACAATTAAAAACAGTTATTACCTACAATAATTTATTATATATTTGTATATACAATATACTTATAGTAGCAGACTTTTTTGCTGTCGGGTCATTTTTTTTATTTGCGCCTCACGAATAGAAGCACTACTGCGGTTATGGCCAGATTCTGTGTACACAAAATCACAGGCTTTACGTCCTCGAAAATACTTTGCACCGCCCTTACCCGTTTGGTGTTGCTTGAGTCTGCGCTCTAAATCAGTGGTTATACCTGTATACAGTGAATCATCGCTTGCACGAATAATGTACACATACCAGCCACTATCATCGCTAGAACTCACTCTGAGGCCGCCTTTAACAGCTGTCTACAGTCTTTACAGCGGTATTCTGCTTGTCCTGATTGCACTCTGCGATGCCTAATTAACGAAAGCTGATGGATCTTGCAGCCACAACTATAGCTAAAACGCTGGTATTGCTTTGTCGGAATGCCAGTTAGATCAAAATCTCCCTTTACTCTTGGCTCAACACCGAACGCCTGCATAACTGAATGCCATTCTTGGCCATGGGGCTTAACCTTGCGAATAGACCACAGGCAATCAGTAATATAGTGAGCCACTTCATGGGGTATGGTTTGTTCGTTACTGTGTTGGTAATACTTGGCAAATAGCCATGGATTAAATCGAATACGTCTTTCGCGTCCTTTGCGTTGGTACATCCCTGCGCACTTTCCGCGAAGATCAAACATAATTGGAATAGCTGAGAAGGATTTATTGTAAATCTGGCCGGCCAGAGCAATGTAATTTAGGGCTAAATTTCGCACCTCAGACCTCTGCTCATCTGAAATAGGCGCAATATAGTCTACATTTTTGTCAACAATATGCATCGCCTGATTATAAAGATTCGTAGCATAGGCACAATAGACAGTTATAATGACAGTAATTAATGGGTAAATTAGCTATGAATGTCGACTTACATTGCCATACCAATCTTTCCGATGGCTCGCTATCACCTCATGAGCTTGTTCAGCTTGCTGTCGAGCGTGAAATTGATATTTTATCCATCACAGATCATGACAATATCGATTGCTACACTGAAATAACCGCATCAAACGACCGCTTAAAACTTATTAGCGGCATTGAGTTTTCAACCACATGGCGAAATATTGGCGTACATATTGTGGGACTTAATATGGACCTAAATAATGCTGAATTACTCGAAGGCATTAGGTTTCAATCAGTAGCAAGAGAAAAGCGAGCCGTATTAATCGATAAAAAATTACATGATCTAGGTTTTGAAGACTGCCTTGAAGGTGCTAAGCGCTTTAGCAGTGGTCGTCAGGTTGGGAGGCCACATTTTGCACAGCATCTCGTCGAAATAGGCGCTGTTAGCAATATGCAGCAAGCATTTAAACGCTATCTCGGTGCAGGCAAGGCAGGCGATATTAAGCAGCAATGGGCAAGCCTTGGGGAAGTTATTGCTTGGATACGCGGCGCTGGAGGAATTGCTGTTTTAGCCCACCCTACCAAGTATAAAATGACCAGAACCAAGCTATGCCTTCTTCTAGAGGACTTTGTCGAGCTCGGCGGAGATGCGATGGAAGTGATTTCTGGCACTCAAACTGTCTCCGAAACTCAATCAATGGCAAGACTTTGCAAACAATATAATCTGCTGGCTTCTCGCGGCTCTGATTTTCATGCCCCGGGACAACCCTGGGCTGCTTTGGGCATGGCCTCTGAATTGCCTGCAGATTGCATTCCTGTTTGGAGTAAATTCTAAAGTCAATTCCACCCTACACAAATACTGTGTATACTTGCCGCCACCACAGGCTATGTATTTGAACCATCCCATTTTTATGAGATTCTTAACGTGAATATCTTTATTTTTGTCAGCCAAGAATGGCTACTTATTACTTTCCTTTTTGCTCTTATTGCTGCACTGGTAGCTTTAACACGCAAAAATAATGGCTTGCCAATTGCGGCGAGCGAATTAGTTACATTAATGAACCAAGAAAAAGCCGTTCTAGTGGACGTACGCTCTGCAAATGATTTCAATCAAGGGCATATTCATGGGTCAATTAATATTCCGCATAACAGCATAGCTAGCAGAATAACTGAATTAGAAAAACACAAGTCATCGCTGATAGTTCTTACAGACCAAATGGGTCAACACGCCGGCTCAGCGGGCGGATTACTAACTAAGCAGGGCTATAACATCCGTCGTCTTGGCGGTGGAATTTCTCAATGGAGGCACAGCAATCTGCCTCTGGTTAGTGGAAAAACATAGATAATATTGGAAACTTTGAAGATTTGAACTCAGTTACTGTTTACGGCACCAAATTTTGCCCTTACTGCATTGCTGCAAGGCAATTGCTTGATACAAAAGGCGTGGCCTATCAATACACAGCGGTTGATAACGACTTCAATCTTCGAGAGAATATATTAAAACGGAGCGGGCAAAGAACAGTTCCACAAATTTGGATTGGCGAGCATCATGTTGGTGGCTTTTCTGATCTGCGAAAACTGGCATTAAATGGCGACTTAGATCGCCTACTCACTGCCTAAACAAAAGCTAAATTTTAAGGGTTTATCATGGCTAAAAAAGATACAGAAAAAAAACAAGACGCTGAACAGCCACAATTTTCTATACAGCGAGTATATCTAAAAGACCTATCATTCGAGACTCCTCAAGGTCCCTCTGCGTTCAAGAAGAAATGGCAGCCAAAAGTCAGTCAAGATTTAAACACCAAAACCAAGCAAGTAGAAGAGGGTATCTTTGAAGTTGCCCTGCGCGTCACTATCACTATGACAGACGGTGACGATACCATCTATATTGTTGAAGCTGAACAGGCCGGACTATTTAATATTAAAGGGTTTACCGACGAACAGTTGCCGCAGATACTAAACACTACCTGCCCTGGAATATTATTCCCTTATCTTCGTGAAACGCTTGATAATATTGTGACTAAAGGCTCATTCCCTGCGCTTTTGCTTCCACCTATTAATTTTGACGCACTTTTTGCTAACGCTGTGCAGCAGGCTGCTGAAGAAAATCAAGGTGGTGATGGAACTAAGCACTGATCTATCCTGAGATAAAAAATATATAAAAAAACCCGCCTAAATGGCGGGTTTTTTATAAAACTAGGTATACCTGTTATTACTTCTCAATATTGTATTCCTGAAGCTTTCTTGTCAGAGTATTACGTCCCCAACCAAGAAGCTGAGCAGCATCTTTTTTTCTCCCCGCTGTATAAGCCAAGGCTGCCTCAATCATTGTGCGCTCAAAATTTGGAATAGCCGAGGATAATATATCCTTACTACCCGAACTTAGGGCTTTATCCGCCCACTTGCGCAAAACTGTCTGCCAGTCTCCGGAAATCTTGAGCTCTTTATCCGACTGCTCTGCTCGCAACTCTGGGGGAAGGTCAGACAACAACACTTCACGACCCGCAGCCATTACCGTTAACCAACGACAGATATTTTCCAATTGACGGACATTCCCAGGCCATGGAAGGCCATACAAAAATTCTTCAGCCTCAGGAGAGAGTACCTTAGGCTCCATTTCTAGCTCTTTTGCGGCACTATGGAAAAAGTGCTGCATTAACTCAGGAATATCTTCTCGCCTGTCGGCTAACCGAGGAAGATGAACTCTAATTACATTTAAACGGTGATACAGGTCCTCTCGAAAACGGTTTTTTGTGACAAGCGCCTCAAGATCTTGGTGCGTCGCAGCAATAATCCGAACATCAACCTTAACCGCAGTATGACCGCCCACCCGATAAAATTCGCCATCAGCCAATACTCTTAATAACCTAGTTTGCGCCTCTGCAGGCATATCACCAATTTCATCAAGAAATAATGTTCCACCATTAGCCTGCTCAAATCGACCTTCACGCCGCTGTGAGGCACCTGTAAAAGCGCCTTTTTCATGACCAAATAGCTCAGATTCAATCAAATCATGGGGAATTGCCGCCATATTTAGCGCAATAAATTTATTACTACGTCGCGGACTATGCTTGTGTAAGGCTTGAGCTACCAACTCTTTACCAGTCCCCGATTCACCGTTTATCAATACGGTTATATTGGAATTGGACAGCCTGCCAATAGCGCGAAATACCTCCTGCATCGCAGGGGCTTCACCAATTATTTCACTCTGGGGAGACTGTGCGACCTCAGCAGATACTTTTTGCTCATTGGCAAAACTAATTCCACGCTGGGCCACATCTACAAGCTCTTCTAGATCAAATGGCTTGGGTAAATACTCAAAAGCACCGCTTTGATATGCCGCCACTGCACTATCAAGATCAGAGTGTGCCGTGGTAATAATAATTGGCATATTCGGATGATCGGCATGAATACGCTGTAAAAGCTCCAAACCATCCATTCCTGGCATTCTAATATCTGAAATAATTATTTCAGGTTGATCGTTCACTAAGGCTTCTAGTAGATCCTCACCATTTTCAAAACTTCGCACCTTAATATCTTCACGCCGAATAGCCTTTTCCATCACCCATCGCAGCGATCGATCGTCTTCTGCAATCCAAATTTCTGAAGTCATTTATAACTATACCTTTATTGGTAAATAAATAGAGAAACAGGTATCACCCGGTCTCGAGTCACATTCTATAGTGCCCTGGTGGCCATTTACGGCATTTTGAGCAATGGTGAGACCTAAGCCTGAACCTTGCTTTCTACCGCTGATCATTGGGAAGAATATCTGCTCTTTAATTTCTTCCGAGACCCCGGGGCCATTGTCTATAATTTCTATCTTACAAATCATTTTGTGTCGCTCCCCCGCAATGGTAAAGCTCCTGTTAACCCTAGTCCTAAACGTTATCTTTGGCTGTTTTTGATCTGAATCAATAAGTGCCTGCATGGCATTTCTAGCCACATTAAGCACTGCCTGAATAAGCTGTTCCGCGTCACCTTCAATCGAAGGTATACTAGGGTCATAATCACGAACAATTTCAATCTGACCCTGCAGTTCAGCCTGCATCAATACAACAACTCTCTCAGTTACCTCGTGAATACTGAGCTTTGAATATGTTGGCACCTGGTTTGGGCCTAACAATCGATCAACTAGATTTCTCAAGCGATCCGTTTCCGTCATAATTATCTGACAGAGCTCTCTGGTTTCACCATCCAAACTCTGCTCGGCAATTTCGTCGTCTAGAAGCTGAGCCGCACCACGAATACCCCCTAAAGGATTCTTAATTTCATGAGCTAAACCGCGAATCAATGTTTTTGATGTATCTTGAACAGACAACATTGCCTCTTCTCGGTTAATCTTCAAAAAACGATCAATTGGCTGCAACTCCATCAAAAGCTTTTTACGCCCATCGAGCTCAATGGGTATCCCTGAATAATCTACTTTTATAGGCCCCGCAGAATAGCTATCCAAAAATTCGTGCCGTCTGGTGTAGGGTCGACCACTGACAAGCGCTGCTTCAATGCTTTGCAATACATTGCCACCATCTCGAAATAAAGCGCTTACCGGAAGGCCTTTTAACCTAGTGCTACTAACTTGTAAAAGCGCCTCCAATGCAGCATTTATATATTCAACAGTCAGGTCTTCATCCAACAACAGTACAGCTGTATTGAGGTTGTCGATCAAAAAATGATGTAATTTATTTGAAACCACTTAAGGCCATCTCCCAACTGATATCTTGGTGCACTAGAGTTATCTTGCAATTTGCGAGCCAATTATTTGTATAATTTTGATAAAATTAACCAATCGAGCCACACCATAGATACAAATTTAAAAAAACTCACCAGCAAAAATCTATGTAAAATATAGTATGCACTATTTTGGTGCAAATAAATAATTTTATTTGGCAAGATCTAACAGACAAAAAAAACCCGGCGCTTAATAACGCCGGGTTTTAGTTGCCGCGCCTTAACGCGACCGTGTAGCAAGCAATTAAACGCTGTAGTACATATCAAACTCAACAGGATGAGTTGTATGTTCAACGGCATATACCTCTTCCATCTTCAGCTCAATATAAGCATCGATCATATCATCAGTAAATACACCACCAGCTGTTAAGAACTCACGGTCAGCATCTAACGAATCAAGAGCTTCTCTCAAGCTGCCAGCAACTTGAGGGATAGCCGCTGCTTCTTCAGCTGGAAGATCGTATAGATCTTTGTCCGCCGCATCACCGGGGTGAAGCTTGTTTTTAACTCCATCGATACCCGCCATTAGCATTGCCGCAAACATTAGATATGGGTTAGCTGTTGGATCACCGAAGCGTGCTTCAATACGCTTACCTTTAGGGCTAGGCACATAAGGAATACGAATTGATGCAGAACGGTTACGCGCTGAGTAGGCCAACATTACTGGTGCTTCAAAGCCAGGAATCAGGCGCTTGTATGAATTTGTTGAAGCATTAGCAAATGCGTTGATAGCCTTAGCATGCTTGATGATACCACCAATGTAGTAAAGAGCTGTTTCGCTTAGACCGGCATAGCCATCACCCGCAAATTGGTTTTCACCATCTTTCCAGAAAGACTGGTGGCAGTGCATACCAGAACCATTATCGCCAACAAGAGGCTTAGGCATAAAGGTAGCAGTTTTGCCGTAGGCATGTGCCACATTGTGAACACAGTACTTAAGAATTTGAACTTCATCAGCTTTCTTAACTAGAGTGTTGAAACGGATACCAATCTCACACTGGCCAGCTGTACCCACTTCGTGGTGGTGTACCTCAACATCCAAGCCCATTTGCTCCATAGCACCACACATTGCGGCACGCATGTCGTGAAGGCTATCTACTGGAGGAACGGGGAAATAACCACCTTTAATACCAGGGCGGTGACCCATATTGCCGTCAGGAAGATCAGCAGATGATGACCAAGCAGCTTCTTCAGAAGAAATCTTGTAGAAGGCACCGCTCATATCAGCACCCCACTTAACATCATCAAACACAAAGAATTCAGGCTCTGGTCCAAAGTAAGCAGTATCACCTAAACCCGTAGACTGAAGATACTGTTCGGCGCGCTCAGCGATTGAACGTGGGTCACGCTCGTATCCTTGCATAGTTGAAGGCTCAACGATACCGCAACGAACGATAACTGTTGTCTCATCAGTAAATGGATCCAAAACTGCAGTGCTATCATCAGGCATTAGAATCATGTCTGATTCGTTAATACCTTTCCAGCCAGAAATAGATGACCCATCAAACATTTTTCCTTCGACAAAGAAATCTTCGTCTACTTCAGAAATGGGTATAGACACGTGTTGCTCTTTACCTTTCGTGTCGGTGAAACGTAGATCAACCCAACGGGCTTCACTTTCTTTAATAAGATCTAGGGTCTTTTTAGACATTTTTTTCTCCACTTTACTTTTAATTCGTGTAAAACTTAATTGGTAAATCTTTTGGCTTTGCGACCAGATTAAGTAGCAAATACCTTAATAATCCTTCATGTTGTTTGCAATTATTATGCCAAATATTAACATACAAAATAATAACTTTATTATTCAGCAATCCTACTATAATAGATACTTAAGCTATAAATATTTGACCGGCAAATTAACTCTGATCTCATAATTACACTGTAATTGCACTATTATAGTGCAACTATGTGAATATAAGCACCATTATGATGCATATATTCAAAATCCAGCCTTTTGGGGCCAGATTTGCCCCAGTATAAAGCATACTGAGGTTAAATATCCCATCTATCTTTAAAAAGATATGCCAAGCCGCTCAAATAATAATCCTGCAGCAATGCTTATAAAACAAATAAAACCAATCAATACGATCGCATTCAGCCATCTTGGATCCGCTTAAAATCCGCTAATGAGTGTTTTTTAGGCGCCTATTTCATACAAAATTTAACAAACAGCAAAAACTTTTATAGCAGTTCCCTGAAATTCTCGTATAATCGCGGCTTTTTCGTGACCGATGAACGGTCAATATCAGGTATTTTCATGTCTATAGAAAATTTACGTAATATCGCGATCATCGCCCACGTAGATCACGGTAAAACTACTCTTGTTGATAAACTTCTAAGCCAGTCCGGCACTTTGGATCGCAAAGATGCCGGCGCTGAACGACTAATGGATTCGAATGATCAAGAGAAAGAGCGCGGAATTACGATTCTAGCCAAGAATACTGCCATTAGCTGGAATGATTATCGTATCAATATTGTAGACACCCCTGGTCACGCCGACTTTGGCGGCGAAGTTGAACGAGTCCTGTCAATGGTTGATTCAGTTCTGCTTCTTGTTGATGCCGTTGATGGGCCGATGCCTCAAACAAGATTTGTTACTTCAAAAGCATTTGAGCGCGGGTTAAGACCTATTCTGGTTGTCAATAAAGTCGATCGACCAGGTGCGCGCCCTGATTGGGTTGTTGATCAGGTGTTTGATTTATTTGACAACCTCGGTGCCACCGAGGAACAACTTGATTTTCCCATCATATATGCTTCAGCAATCAATGGTATTGCCGGTGATGATGCTGAAGATATGGCTGAGGACATGACTCCTCTCTTTAACATGATTGCCAATCAGGTACCAAGCCCTGATGTAGATACAGATGGTCCATTTCAAATGCAAATCTCAGCCCTAGACTATGACAGCTATGTAGGGGTTATTGGTATTGGTCGTATCACTCGCGGCGAACTTCGTCCCAACCAACAAGTAATAGTTAAAACAGTTGACGGCAAAGAGCGCAAAGGCAAAGTTCTCAATGTTAAAGGCTATCTGGGCCTTGATAAGGTTGAAACTGAACTGGCCTCTGCCGGCGATATTGTTTGCATAAACGGCATTGAGGGCCTAAGCATCTCAGACACACTTTGCGATCCGGAACATATTGAAATCCTGCCACCACTTAGCGTTGATGAGCCCACTGTCAGTATGACGTTTAGCGTTAATGACTCACCCTTTGCTGGGTTAGAAGGAAAATTTGTTACAACCAGAAATATTAAAGATCGATTAGAGCAAGAACTTATCCATAATGTAGCCCTTAGGGTGACTCAAGGTGATACTCCCGATAAGTTTGTAGTTTCTGGCCGCGGAGAATTACACCTTTCAGTATTAATTGAAACCATGCGCAGGGAAGGCTTTGAAATGGGCGTTTCTCGACCAGAAGTTGTGCAAAAAATTGAAAATGGTGAGGTTCTTGAACCGTTTGAGCAAGTCGTCATTGATGTTGAAGATCAGCATCAAGGAGCGGTCATGGAAGAACTAGGCATACGAAAGGCCGAATTGACCAATATGGAGCCAGACGGAAAGGGCAGAGTAAGGCTTGAATTTATTATGCCTTCCAAAGGCTTAATTGGCTTTAGAGGGACCTTTCTAACCCTTACTTCTGGCTCCGGCATTATGACAAGTATTTTTGATCACTATGGCCCTGTAAAAGAAGGCGAAAAACACAGCCGCCAGAATGGCGCTTTAATTAGTATGATTAAAGGGAAAACTGCAGCTTACGCACTATTTAATATTCAAAATCGTGGGCGATTATTCCTAGGACATGGTATTGATATCTACGAGGGCCAAGTAGTAGGCATTCACTCTCGATCCAATGACTTGGTAGTCAATCCAATTAAGGGCAAACAGCTCACTAATGTTCGCGCCTCGGGCACTGATGAAGCTCTGACCCTTGTTCCACCTATCAAACACACGCTTGAGCAAGCATTAGAATTTATTGAAGATGATGAGCTAGTTGAAGTGACTCCCGCAAGCATTAGGCTGCGCAAAAAATTATTGACAGAAAATCAACGTAAACGTGCGCCCAAATAAAGTATTTGATAACCAATATAAAATCTATGCAGTATTAGACTATTCTGGATGAGTAGCCTTTACCATACCTTAGTACACTTAGTACCGATAAATTTTTAATTAGTATAGTTCAAATCCTTTCATCAATATCAATAGAAAATTTTCAGGCTATAATTTAACCTCATCAAAAAAGGAAATTTTCCATGCTAGGTATGATTCAGCGCGTTTCTTCAGCATCAGTGTCTATTGAAAATACTATCTGTGGTCATATCAATCAGGGTATACTGTTATTACTCGGAGTAGAAAAAAATGACACTTTCTTTCAAGCTGACCAGCTTTTGAAAAAACTTTTAGACTATCGTGTTTTTAATGATGGCAATGGAAAAATGAATCTGTCTCTACAGGATATAAGCGGCGATTTGCTAATAGTTTCGCAATTTACACTAGCAGCAGATACAAGAAAAGGATCGCGCCCCAGCTTTTCCTCAGCAGCGCCCCCCGAGCCAGCAAAAAAACTCTACGAATATTTTCTTGATCAAGCCAAGAAAACACATAATGGCGCAGTTGCCAATGGGGAATTTGGTGCAGATATGCAGGTATCTCTTTGCAACGACGGACCGGTGACTTTCCTGCTCAGCAGTTGAAACTACTCAAGCTGATCAACTAAAAGACGGTGAAACCCTTCAAAACTTCCGTTACTCATAATCACTATATGCGTAGGCTTACCAACGTTTTGATTAAGACTAATCACTTGAAGAACATCGTTCAATAACCTGTCGATATCTTCACTGACCGTGGCCGGAAAAAAACAGCCCATGGCAACAGATGATAAACTCCAATCAATACTTGTATTTTGATACCACATAACTTGATCAGCATCGGCTACAGCAGCGCCTAATTCCTGCTGATGAACGCCTAACTTCATAGTTGCAGATCGAGGCTCTATTACAGCAATGATATGGGCATCGCCCACTTTTGCTCGCAGCCCTGCAAGGGTGGTTTTTATAGCTGTCGGATGATGAGCAAAATCATCATATACAGTTATATTTTGAGCGCTATAAATCGATTCCATACGACGCTTAATGCCAACAAATGCGCTCAAAGCATCACAGGCCTGCTTAAGGCTAATTCCAATTTCAGCTGCGGCCACAATTGCCGCCATAGCATTATTCACATTGTGAAGTCCCGACTGCTGCCAATTAACCGTAGACTCCTCAGCAGAACTAGTGTGTAAAACTGCAAACTGAGAGCCATCCTCTTTAAGAAGTTTGTATTGCCACGGCGCATTATCAGCTCCAAAACTTTTCTGCTGACTCCAACAACCTTGCTCAAGGACTTCAAGCACCGCCGCGTCATCTGCAGGGAAAATAACATTGCCACTACTAGGCAAGATTCGTACACAGTGATGAAACTGACGCTGAATGGATGCTAAGTCGTCAAAAATGTCTGCATGATCATATTCAAGGTTATTAATGATCAAACTATCACTATGATAATGAACAAACTTTGAACGTTTATCGAAAAAAGCCGTATCATATTCATCAGCTTCAATCACAAAGTATTTTTTACCATCAGCAGCTGTCCCTCCAATACGAGCAGATATTCCAAAATTTTGAGGTACACCGCCAATTAAATATCCAGGGTGATAACCGACCGTATCTAGTATTTTTGCCAGCATACTACTAGTGGATGTTTTACCATGAGTGCCAGAGACAGAAATAACATACTTATTTTTTAAAATATTATCGCCCAACCACTGCGGACCAGACGTGTAGGCAAGTTTTTGATCCAACATATACTCTACACAGGGGTTTCCGCGGGACATGGCATTACCCACGATAATTAAATCAGGTGCTGGCTGCAATTGAACAGGGTCAAAACCCTCTATCAACTCAATACCTGCAAGCTCAAGCTGAGTGCTCATCGGCGGATAAACATTGGCATCACAACCAGAAACCTGATGACCCGCCGATTTAGCCAGCTGTGCCAAACTCCCCATAAATGTGCCGCAAATTCCCAAAAAATGCAGGTGCATAAACTTTCCTAATAACGTAAAGGTCTATTAGAACAATAAATCGAGCGCTAGGGTAGTGTCCATTGCTTATAGCGCAATACATTTTTTTCTTTGCCATACAAGCGTACTATCCTTTAATTATTACCTATTTTAATAGAATTAGTTTTAATCTATCGCTTATAGAAACAGTTGGGGCTTTCCCCTCAGCCGCTATAACCGCATAATACAAACCTAGCTTCTAGTATTGGGGAAACAGCAAGCATGCCTAACGCTTTTTTAGAGCTGCATCAAAGAATAATCATAGACCATCCATGGAGAGCCATAGTGCTAGTTTTGGCCGCAACTCTGATAATGAGTCTTGGACTTCCCAATTTTAAGTTAGACGCATCAGCTGATTCCTTGACCCTAGAATATGATGAAGACTTAACTTTTTTTCGTGAAGTTTCAAAGCGCTATGGTAGTGATAATTTTTTAATTATTACCTTTTCACCCAAATCTGGTGATCTTTTTGATAAAGATAATCTCAAAATATTAGACTCAATCAGCAACAAGCTAAATAGTATCAGTGGTATAGAAAACACAGTTTCAATGCTTGATGCGCCGCTACTTTATAGCCCCAAAATAAGTATTAGTGATTTAGATCAGCCGCTAAATACCATCGCTTCTGAGGGGGTGGACAAACAACTGGCCAAACAAGAATTTTTAACCAGTCCAATTTACAAAAATATGCTCCTAAGTGCTGATGGCACCACCACAGGGATTGTTGCCACATTAAGTTTAGATCAGCGCTATCTGTCGCTCGTCACCGAGCGGGATAACCTTAGGCTATTACGCGACACTCAAGGATTAAATCACCAACAACAGCAACAACTTGACACTATTAGTGCTGAATTTCTTGATTATCGGACTGCAAAAGCTGCAGAGGGCCATCTGCGAGTCGCTAAAGTGCGAAAACTCATGGATCAATATCGCGATCGCGCCACTATTTATCTGGGTGGCCCCGATATGATTACCGCAGATATGATTGATTTTATTAAAAGTGACTTAGCTATTTTTGGATTTGGCATCTTGCTATTTATGGTGGCGACCCTAGCGTTTATTTTTCGCTCTATACGCTGGGTTGCTCTCCCAGTAATTACCTGCGCTATATGCCTAACGATGGTTCTAGGTTTTTTAAGCTGGATTGATTGGCGACTGACGGTCATTTCATCTAACTTTGTATCTCTATTACTAATAATTACCCTAGCATTAACCATTCATCTTATTGTTCGCTACCGTGAATTGTATGCTGCTAAAACCAACAAAGATCAGCGTCAATTAGTCACTGAAACCATTGAATCTATGGCTAAACCTTGCCTTTACACTGTTTTAACGACAATTGTTGCCTTTAGCTCATTGGTAGTGAGCAATATCCGACCAGTGATTGATTTTGGCTGGATGATGACCATCGGCATTGTTGTAGCTCTGGTGGTTTCTTTTATTGTTATGCCTGCTGGCATGATGATTATGGGTAAAGAAAATACCGCTGCCAAAAAAGATAGAAGCGGTGCCATCACCGGACAATTTGCAAATTTTACTGAGCGTCATGGAACCTTCGTTATACTATTCGCGCTATTGCTGACCCTTTTATCCAGTTATGGAATTTCTCGCCTTGAGGTAGAAAATCGCTTTATCGATTATTTCAAAAGCGATACAGAAATTTATCGTGGAATGGAAGTAATAGATACAGCGCTGGGTGGCACAACGCCATTAGATATCATATTACAGGCGCCTGCTTTTGAGTCATCCTATGCCATAACAGCTGAAGATGAAATAAATAGTGATGAATATGATTTAGACGATGAGTATGATGAATTCGATGAATATGGCGAGTTTGACGAATACGGTGACATCGAAAATGATGTCGCAACTGAACCCCTAAAAGATAGCTATTGGTTCTCAACAGCTGGCCTAAATATACTGACCGAACTAACCCATTTCTTACAAGCTCAGCCTGAAATAGGCAAGGTTAGCTCACTGGTGCAGCTGAATCAGGTTGCTACTGATTTAATGGGCCATAAACTCAATGACTTTGAAATCGCCTTTATGCGCCAAAGTCTCAGTGAAGACATCTATCAACAACTGGTTGCGCCTTATCTTATTGAGGATAAGGATGAAGCGCGAATTCAATTGCGCGCTATGGAAACTGCTGGCCTAAAACGCAAAGAATTGCTAACCAAGATTCAACAATTTGCGACTAAAGAAGTCGGCATAGCAGAAGACGATATAAGATTTACCGGACTATTGGTGCTATACAACAACATGCTTCAAAGCCTATTCAAATCTCAAATAATGACTCTAGGTGCAGTTTTCGTAGGTATTATGCTAATGTTTTTGATCTTATTTCGATCTCTTAAGCTTTCATTTATAGCCATTATCCCCAACTTTCTTGCCGCAGGCACAGTGCTAGGGGGCATGGGAATTTTTAATATCCCTCTAGATATGATGACTATAACTATAGCCGCAATTACAGTCGGTATTGGCGTGGATCATAGTATTCACTATATCACCCGATTTAGGCGTGAATTTGCCAAAGATAGCAACTATCTAGCGAGCATGCATCGCGCTCATAACAGTATTGGTCAGGCGCTATTTTATACAGCTATAACTATTATTACTGGCTTTTCAATTTTAGCTTTATCTAATTTTATTCCATCGATTTACTTCGGCTTATTAACCGGCTTGGCTATGATCGCCGCACTTTTAGGCTCAATGACGCTGTTGCCGAAGTTAATTCTTATAATCAAACCACTAGGGAAATAATCAACAACCCGCTATGGCGTTAGTTACCTTACAAGATATCTATCTAAGCTACGGCCAACCCGCACTTATTGATGGCGTTAATTTATCAATAGAGCGCAGCGAGCGAGTGTGTCTAATTGGACGCAATGGTGCCGGAAAGTCCACCTTGTTGAATATTTTAACCGGAAAAATTATCCCTGATGATGGCGTAGTTAAAACTACTGACGGGGTCAAAATAGCCCAGCTAGAACAGGCGGTTCCGACTGATACACAGGGAAGCGTTTACGAAGTAATCGCTCATGGTTTGGGAAAGGAAGGTGAATTAGCCCAAAGCTACCATCGCTTAAGTGCGGAAGTGGCAAACAACCCAACCCAAAAAAATATGGCCGAACTGGAAGCCTGTCAGGCTGAGCTAGACTTAGTTGATGGCTGGGATGTTAACTCAAGAGTTGAAGCAATTATCACCAAAATGGGCTTAAATGCTAATACTGACATTGCCGATCTATCGGGCGGATATAAAAGACGGGTTCTATTGGCCCGTGCGCTTGTAAGCGAACCAGATCTACTGGTATTGGATGAACCCACCAACCACTTGGATATTGAAGCCATACAATGGCTTGAATCTTTTTTAAAGAAGTGGGAAGCGGCTCTATTATTTATTAGCCATGATCGCCAATTTATGGACAATCTAGCGACCCGATTTATCGAAATAGATCGCGGTAAAATCATGGAATTTAACTGCAATTACAATACCTATCTTAAGCGCAAAAAAGAAATGCTTGAAACCGAAGACAAGCATAATGCGCTGTTTGACAAGCGACTTTCACAGGAAGAGGCATGGATTAGAGAGGGCATTAAAGCACGGCGCACTCGCAACGAAGGCCGCGTTCGCGCTTTACAAGCCATGCGTATTGAATTTGCAGAACGACGAAAGCATCAGGGCAAAGCCAAACTCAATGTTTTGCAGGCCGAAAAATCCGGAAAAATCGTGGTTGAAGCAAGAGATCTCAACTTTGTATTCGATGGCGATCCAGAGCAAAAACCTGTTGTAAAAAACTTTTCGGCACTGATTCAGCGCGGAGATAAGATTGGTCTTATTGGTGGTAATGGTTCAGGTAAAACTACTCTCATTAAATTACTTCAAGGCGAACTGATACCCACAGCAGGAAAAATCAAAATAGGAACCAACCTCAATATTGCCTATTTTGACCAATATAGAAGCGCTTTAAACGAAGAAAAAAGCGTTCAGGACAATGTCTCCGGTGGGCGCGATATGTTAGATATTGGTGGTAAATCACGACATGTTGTCAGTTATTTAAGGGATTTTCTGTTTTCTCCCGAACGCTGTAGACAACCAGTCAAAGTTTTATCGGGCGGCGAGCGCAATCGATTGCTTTTGGCAAAGTTATTCACACAACCATCCAATATGTTAATACTTGATGAGCCAACCAATGATCTGGATATAGACACCCTAGATCTTTTGGAAGAACTGCTTATCGAGTACAAGGGCACGATAATTCTTGTAAGCCACGACAGAGCCTTTATCAATAATGTGGTAACCAGTACCTTTGCATTTGAGGGCAAGGGTGCATTTAACCATTATGTTGGCGGCTATAACGATTGGCTGAGGCAGCGTACAAAGCAACTTAATCAAATCAGCAAGCCAAAAAAAATCGATACTAGAGTCAAGAAAAAAGCCGATAAATTATCCTACAAGGATCAACGCGAGCTAGATGGATTGCCAAACCAGATTGAAAAACTAGAATGTGAAATTGGCGAAATATCTCAACAAATGAGTGAACCAGATTTTTTCAAAGGAGCGCGTGAAGAGGTTCAAAAAACCGAGAATCGACTCGCCGAACTACAAAATCAGCTAAGCCATTGTTATGAGCGCTGGGAAATATTAGAAAATCACTAATATTTTAGCGATCGGCATAGCGAAAACTGCGGTAACTCTTTAAAATCACCCTTATATTCATTTTGCGCGTAAATAGATTATGAGCTCCCATAAATCACCTAAAGTATTAATTATCGTCGATGGCTTTGGCTATAGCGACAGTGGCAAATACAACGCAATATCAGCCGCTAATGCCCCCTGTTGGCATAATCTATGGAAAAACAACCCCAAAACATTAATTAGTACTTCAGGCATGGCAGTAGGATTACCCGAAGGGCAGATGGGCAATTCAGAAGTTGGCCATATGACATTGGGAGCGGGGCGTGTGGTGTATCAAAACTTTACACGCATTAATAAAGCCATTGCCGATGGCGATTTTTTTACTAATTCAGTATTTTGTGATGCCATTGATAACGCCATCAAAAATGATAAGGCAATACATATTATTGGTCTGTTATCTCCGGGTGGCGTTCATAGCCATGAAGATCATATCAATGCCATGCTAGAGATGGCCGTACAGCGTGGCGCTAAAAAAGTTTATATACATGCTTCACTAGATGGCAGAGACTGCCCACCGCGCAGCGCAACATCCTCGTTAGAAAAAACTCAAGCGCTTTGCCATAAGTTGGGCGCAGGAAAAATTGCCTCAATTATTGGCCGCTTCTACTCAATGGACCGCGACAACCGTTGGGATCGCGTTGAGCAAGCCTACCGCCTAATGACAGAGGGTTACGCCACCCATACAGCGACAACAGCAGTGGCGGGGCTTGAGGCCGCTTATGGCCGTGACGAAAATGATGAATTTGTTAAGGCGACCTCTATTGTTGCTGATGGCGAAACGGCTGTCGCAATTGAAGATGGTGATGCCATAATTTCAATGAACTTTCGGCCTGATCGTGCACGCGAAATAACCCATGCTTTTGTAGATAAGATATTTGATGGCTTTGATCGCCAAAAAACACCTCGCCTATCAAGCTTTGTGATGGCTACAGAATATGAGGCGACACTTGATTTGCCTTGCGCCTATCCACCAGAAAATCTCGTGAACTCCCTGGGCGAATATCTTGCCAGTCAAGGCAAACAACAGCTACGAATTGCCGAAACTGAAAAATATGCCCATGTGACTTTTTTCTTTAGTGGTGGCCGCGAGGCACTGTATGACGGTGAGGAACGAATCTTAATCCCCTCGCCCGATGTAGAGACTTATGACCAGAAGCCAGAAATGAGCGCTTTTGAAGTGACTGAAAAATTGGTAGATGCTATTGAGTCTGAACGCTTTGACACCATTATTTGCAACTATGCCAACTGTGATCAAGTAGGCCATACAGGTGATTTTGATGCCTCAGTCAAAGCGGTAGAAGCGGTTGACGCGTGCTTAAAACAAGTTATAGAGGTTGTCGCAAAGCTAGACGGAGAAGTATTAATTACAGCGGATCACGGTAATGTGGAAGAAATGTTCGACGAGGTTAGCAATCAGGTTCATACTCAACACACCACGCTACCAGTCCCCTTAGTTTATGCTGGATCTCGCCAACTGACCCTAGATACAGGTGGCTCTCTAGCCGATATTGCACCCACTATCCTTGATATGATGGGGCTTGATCAGCCCGCCGAAATGTCTGGCCGTTCGCTGATTCGCTAATGACTTCACTGAGGTCAAGGTCTTTTTTGGCATTGCCATTCATAGGTCTTGCATGCCTTGGCCTGAGTCTTAACGGATTGGCAGACAGCCACCAACAATCTGAATTAAAACAACTTAAACGCAATATCTCAGCTCTTGAGCAAAAACTAGCAACTAAGCGTCAACAAAAGGGTCAGCTTCAAACTCAAATAGAGATTATTGAAATCGACTCTTCTCTACTCAGTCAAAATATTCGCAATCTTAAAACCAAAATAACTTCCGCCAATAAAAAGCTCAACCAGCTCAACACCGAAAAAAACATCTTAGAACAGCGAATAAACAATCAGCGTAACGCTATTGCACAACAAATTAGATCGATGCATAAAACGGGCCATGAAGAGTCTTTAAAGTTACTTCTCAATCAGCAGGATCCACAAAAATTTGCTCGTAATCTAATATATTATGATTATCTTATTCAGGCGCGTGGTCAAAAAATCAAACAATTTACCGCCAATATTAATCAACTTGAAATAACTGTTGCAGATATTAAAACAACAAAAATCACATTAGCTCAATCAAAAAAATCACTGGAACAGGATCGAAAAAAACTCGCAGCTAAAGCAAAAAAACGACAGGAAACTCTGGTCGCACTCAATAAATCACTGTTGACCGATAATGAAAAATTGACTGGGTATCAAAAACAGAGAAAACAATTAGAGGACCTAATCAAAAGCGTCAAACAAGCAGCGAAACAAATTGCTCCAGCTCAAGATTATCCCCCATTTGTATTGAGTAAGGGCAAGCTTAGCTGGCCGGTAAAAGGCAAACTTAAGAATACATTTGGCACTAGCCGCGATGGAGATCTGCGCTGGGAGGGCTGGCTGATTAACACAAGCAGTGGCGCGGAAGTTAAGGCCATTCACTATGGTCGCGTGGTATTTTCTAATTATTTAAGAGGATTTGGCCTACTGGTGATTGTTGATCATGGTGATGGGTATATGTCACTTTATGCTCACAACCAAGAACTATTGCGTGAAACGGGTGACTGGATTCAAAGCGGCGATATCATTTCTCGCGCAGGAAACACGGGCGGTTTAACCAATCATGCTCTATACTTTGAGATAAGACAGCAGGGAATACCAGTCAATCCTAAGTTGTGGCTGGGTAACCGCTAGTCACTTTTGATGCGTATATATGAATATGATTAAGCTATGCAGTAAGAATAAGATTATCCTTGGCGCCAACTTGATGTTGGTTGCGGCACTGAGCTTTGGTAGTGTCATTGGCAGTGAAAGTAACAGCCAACAAAAAGAGCGTGAATCGCAGTTATTTTCTCAGGTTTTAGAAAAAGTGCGCGCAAGCTACGTGGATGTTCCCTCTGACAATCAGTTACAAGAAAGTTCTATACAGGGCCTTTTGGATAATCTTGACCCGCACTCTACCTATCTGGATAAAAACGAATATAAACAGCTTCAGGGCAAAACCTCAGGCAATGCTGGCGGCTTGGGAATTGATATCAACCTAAATAAAAAAGCTTTTCAAGTGATAACAACTCTAGATAATAGTCCTGCAAGGAGAGCAGGCATCTTATCGGGCGATCAAATCATAGATATTAACTATCAAACGCTTGAGGGAATGGATCTTAAACAGGTCACTGCTGAACTTCGAGGCAAGCAGGGTTCTGAAATTATCTTAGGTATCGCAAGACGCGGACAATCTGATAGACTTGAATTCACCTTGACACGTGAATTAGCGCCGAAAAGCTCTGTGCGCAGCCAGATGCTAGAGCAGGGAATAGGTTATATCCGTATAGCGGTATTCCAAGAAGAGACTGGCGAAGAATTTAAGTCTGCCATTAATCAACTTCAAGCCGATGCACCTCTTCAAGGCCTAGTATTAGACCTTAGAAATAATCCTGGCGGACTAATGCCCATATCAGTTGAAGTAGCAGATACTGTGATTGATCAGGGATTACTGCTCTACACCGAGGGCCGATTACCCGAGTCCAATAAGCAATACTATGCAACCTATGGCGACTTAACTAATGGGACGCCCATTGCTGTGCTTATTAATGGAGGCAGTGCATCAGCATCAGAAATTGTTGCAGGGGCGCTACAGGATCAAGAACGAGCAACCATTATAGGAACACAAAGTTTTGGCAAGGGCTCAGTTCAATCAGTGATGCCCTTGGGCGATGGGCGTGCAATTAAACTAACCACCGCCCACTATCTGACCCCTGATGGTCGATTTATTCATGGGCAGGGTATTGAGCCAGATATTATTGTTGAACCCTCTAGCCAAGACACTGGAGGTAACGACATTCAGGTAAGCCGAGCGGTTCAAGCATTAAAGCAATCCTAGGCTTTAAATCTAACTACTCTGCCTCTAATCGATCAACCTTTTGAAAGCCACGAGGCAATTTGTGCCCACGGCGGCCGCGTTCACCACGATAATGCTCAAGATCTTTTGACTTCATAACCAAGTAGCGCTTACCGGAGTGAACCACCAGCGATCCATCTTCAGGAATTACTGCAAAGTCGACCACAAATTCTTCTCGAGCCTGTAATCTGGAACTTGGTATATTAATAATTTTATTGCCTTTACCACGAGAAAGCTCTGGCAAATCACTTAACGGAAAGGCCAATAACCTCCCTTCATTGCTCACTGCGGCAATCAACAGGTTTTCGTCATTCACTGGTTTGGGTCCGAGTAGCTTTGCACCCTTTGGAATAGAAACCACGGCTTTACCGGCTTTATTTTTGGTAAATAAATCGCCAATTTTGGCGACAAAACCATAACCAGCATCTGTGCCTAAAAGAACCCTCTGTGAATCATCCCCCATCACCAAATGGGTGAAAAGAGAGCCTGCAGGAGGGTTTAGCCTTCCTGTAGCTGGCTCACCCTGACCTCGCGCCGAGGGTAATGTATGGGCTGGCAAGGCATAGAATCGGCCCGTAGTATCTTGCAAGAACACATTCTGATTGCTGCGACCTAGGGCTGAGGATAAGAATTTATCCCCGGCTTTATAATTTAAACTTGTTGGATCAATATCGTGACCCTTGGCCGCTCGCAACCAACCCTTATCCGAAAGAACCACGGTCACCGGCTCTGCGGTAACCAAATCTTTTTCACTAAATGCTTGGGCTTCTGTACGTTCTTTAAGTATTGAACGACGCTCATCACCGTATTCTTCGGCACTGGCTTTTAACTCTTTTTTTACCAGTGTTTTGAGACGCGCATCGGAACTTAATAATAATTCCAAATCAGCTTTTTCTTTGGCTAGCTCTTCTTGCTCGGCACGAATTTTAACTTCTTCAAGACGAGCCAACTGACGTAACTTGGTATCGAGAATATAGTCGGCTTGCAGATCGGACAATCCATACTTTTGTATTAATGCCGGCTTAGGATGATCCTCAGTGCGAATAATATGGATCACTTCATCAATATTTAAAAAGGCGATTAATAAACCATCTAAAAGATGCAAACGTTTTTCGACTTTTTGCAATCGATAGTCCAAACGGCGGCGAGTCACATCAATTCTAAAACTTAACCATTCTTTTAGAATGCGCCGAAGGTTCATAACCGCTGGCTTGCCATCAACGCCAATAATATTGAGATTGATTCTGTAACTGCGTTCTAAATCGGTCGTAGCGAATAGATGATCCATTAGGTTATCTATATCCACACGATTTGATTTTGGTGTTATCACCAATCGCGTGGGATTTTCATGGTCTGACTCATCGCGAAGATCGGCTACCATAGGCAATTTTTTATTGCGCATCTGTGTCGCAATCTGCTCTAAAACCTTAGAGCCTGATGATTGGAATGGCAGTGCTGAAACAATAATATCGCCATCCTCTTTATCCCATACTGCGCGCATTTTTACCGAGCCGCGACCCGTTTCGTAGGCTGCTTGTATATCAGCTTTAGATGTAATTATTTCTGCATCCGTAGGGAAATCTGGCGCCTTAATACACTCCATGAGCTCAGGGATATCCGCCTTGGGATTATCCAACAAGTGTAAGGTGGCGCTAACTACCTCATTGAGATTATGCGGCGGTATATCCGTTGCCATACCCACGGCAATACCGGTAGTGCCATTGAGCAAAATACTCGGCACCCGTGCCGGCAATATTTCTGGCTCTTCTAATGATGCATCAAAATTGGGACGCCAGTTACTAGTGCCCTGACCAAGCTCTGCAAGCAATAGCTCAGCATATTTTGATAGCTTGGATTCGGTATAACGCATGGCGGCGAAAGATTTAGGGTCATCCTGAGACCCCCAGTTACCCTGTCCATCGACTAGCGGATAGCGATAAGAGAAGGGTTGGGCCATTAACACCATGGCCTCATAGGCAGCGCTATCACCATGGGGGTGAAATTTACCAATCACATCACCTACGGTTCTAGCTGATTTTTTATACTTAGCAGTGGCTTTTAGCCCCAGCTCACTCATGGCGTAAACTATGCGACGTTGCACCGGCTTTAGACCATCGCCAATATGGGGCAGTGCACGATCGAGAATTACATACATTGAGTAATCAAGGTATGCCTGCTCGGTGTAGCTACTTAGTGATCGGCTCTCAAGGCCCTGATCATTAAAGGTTACTGTATCGTTCATTACCCTTCCTTTATTTTGTGTTGGTTACAGGTTGGCAGTATCCGCTAAATTACCTTTGGCTTCTAACCATTGACGCCTATCAGATGCGCGCTTCTTTGCCAGCAACATATCGAGCACTGAGTTGGTATCATCACCCGGCTCTAGGGTTAGCTGAACTAGACGTCTGGTATCTGGATCCATCGTAGTTTCACGTAGTTGCAGCGGGTTCATTTCACCCAAGCCCTTAAAGCGTTGCACATTCACCTTGCCGCGCTTTCCTTCAGCTTCTATTCGGTCGAGAATGCCCTGCCTCTCGGCATCATCTAATGCATAGTAAACATCCTTGCCCACATCAATTCTAAACAGCGGCGGCATAGCCACATAGACATGGCCGCTGGCTACCAACGGACGAAAATGACGAACGAATAATGCACAGAGTAAAGTGGCAATATGAAGCCCGTCGGAATCCGCATCGGCAAGGATACATACTTTGTGATAGCGCAAATCGTCTGCTGATTCGAGTCCCGGATCCACCCCCAAAGCGACCGATATATCATGCACCTCTTGAGAACCCAGAATCTCCTGTGATTCCACTTCCCAAGTATTTAGAATCTTTCCACGCAACGGCATAATTGCTTGGTTTTCTCGATTGCGCGCCTGCTTTGCAGAGCCGCCCGCCGAATCACCCTCTACCAAAAATATTTCGCAAAGCTCTGGCTCATCACTGGAACAATCGGCCAATTTACCGGGCAGTGCTGGCCCTTGAGTGACTTTTTTACGCACCACTTTTTTACTGGCACGCATGCGTCTTTGAGCATGCAAAATACAAAGTTCGGCAAGCTTTTCAGATTCTTCGGTATGCTGATTAAGCCATAGGCTAAAGGCATCTTTCACTACGCCAGATATAAATGCCGCTACCTCTCTTGAGGATAAGCGGTCTTTAGTTTGTCCGGAGAATTGCGGATCCGCCATTTTGGATGAGAGCACAAAACTACAACGATCCCAAATATCGTCTGGCGTAAGCTTTACTCCTCTGGGTAATAGATTTCGAAATTCACAAAACTCTCGCATCGCTTCTAAAAGGCCTGTGCGCAAACCATTAACATGGGTGCCGCCTTGGGGAGTTGGGATAAGATTTACATAGCTTTCTTGAACCAGCTCGCCACCCTCTGGCAACCACTGCACCGCCCAATCCACAGCTTCATTTTCAGCGGCAAAGGCACCAATAAAAGGCTCTGCCGGTAAAACTTCCCAGCCATGAAGGGCATCAGCAATATAATCTTTTAGGCCATCTTCGTAGAACCACTCCAAGCTTTCACTGGTGTTTTCATCATAAAAACTCATGGTTAGGCCGCTACAAAGCACTGCTTTCGCTCTTAACACATGGCGCAATCGGGAGACGCTAAATTTTACTGAATCAAAATATTCAGGATTGGGCCAGAAGCGCAAAATTGTGCCTGTATTTCGCTGACCACAGCTATCAACCACCGCTAGATCTGAGGTTTTATCACCATTGGCAAACTGTATTTGATGAACATTACCGCCTCGTTTAACCGTAACATCCAGGCGGTTAGAAAGGGCATTGACCACAGACACACCCACACCGTGCAATCCCCCTGAAAACTGATAATTACTATTGGAAAACTTACCGCCAGCATGGAGAGTGGAGAGAATAACCTCAACGCCGGGCAAACCCTGTTCTGGATGAATATCTACTGGCATGCCACGACCATCATCACAAACCGACAATGAGCCGTCTTTATGAAGCGTTACATCTACCCGACGCGCATGACCGGCCAAGGCCTCATCCACACTGTTATCAATGACCTCCTGCGCCAAATGATTGGGACGCGTTGTATCAGTGTACATCCCTGGGCGCTTTTTGACGGGATCTAATCCCGTAAGGACTTCAATATCTTCTGCGTTGTAGTTACTCATTATTTTTGACTGCTTCTTTTATTGGCATATTAAACATGGGTTAAAAAATCTAGGTTAGCTGATAAATGTCGATGATAATCAACAAAACTATGATCACCTCCAGCTTCAACCTCAATACTGCATCCTCTATATCGTCTTTGCGCATGACGATAGTCCAACACCTCATCACCTGTTTGCAAGAGTAATTTGTAATTTTGTTGGCGCTTAATTTCTTGCGGCTCTAAATCAATATATTGCTCGATATGCTCAGCCTTGAAAACCCACTTCTCGCCAGTTATAAAATTACTATTTTCTCCCAGCCATGAGTGTAACCCAGAACCGGGGTTTACGGCAGGATTTATCAGTACGGCAGGAAGGTTATATTGTTCGGCAAGGCAGGTAGCAAAAAATCCACCCATAGAGCTACCTACTAAATAAATCGGCTGAGGCAAATGCGCCTCTATTATAGATTTTAACTTTTGCATAACTTCAAAAGCGTAAGGGGATAATTGAGGACAGCAAAACTTTATATGGGGAGCGTTTAGCTTTATCCAGCGCCCAGTCTCAATGGCCTTTTTTGACTGCGGGGAACTGTTAAACCCGTGTAAGTAAAGTAACATCGACATAGTATTAGCTGACCTGAAATCGAAACAACATTATAGTCAAATAAACCTTATTGTCAGCGGCTGATATTAGCCTAACCACCTACACACAAGGACGGTAAGAATTTTACCCCGGTCTCTAATTTTCCATCGGCATGTAAATCAATCCATCTGTAGGCAGGTGGCTGATCATCGAGGGCAAAATCCGTAGACTTTGGTTTAAATTGAAAACAGGTAGAGGGGGCTGAATAAACAGGTATTCCATTCCAATCAAACTCATGTTGCTGATGTATATGGCCATTTATCACTGCCCTAACTTTGCCATGAGACACTAATAATTGAAAAAGCTGATGATGATTGGCAATGCGATGCTGATCAACCCATAAACTATCAACTGCGACTGGACTATGGTGCATCGCGACTAAAATATTTTTATCCGCCTTATCGGTAAGATGTTGCTCTAGGCGCTGCATCTCGGCAATAGAGATTTTACCCCCTGGATGGTTTGGCAATGAGCTATCCAACATAATAATTGCCCAGTCTCCATGGTCATAAACTGGCGTAAATGGAAAATGTGTTAAGTTTTTTTGCATGATAGCCATATGATCATGATTGCCCGGCAGCCACAATACGCGCTTCTTTTTGGAGGATAATAATCGATCTAACTGTCGGTATGCTTCAGGCTGACCATCACTAGCGATATCACCTGTTAGCAAAAGCCTGTCATCGCCGCGTGCATCATTGTTAATGGCCGCTAAAACCGACTGAAGTGTTTTAAATGTAGCTATATTTCTACATTTGAAATCCGGGGTTGGTCCAAGATGCAAATCAGTAATCTGCGTTAGCTTTAAGACCGCCACTGAATTAACTACTTTGTGCTTGCGCGATGCGTCTATGGCGTAAAGCCTGATACAACAATTCACCTAAAAAGATATTCCACTGCCACTTTTCATCTCTTGACTGAGGTCCTTTACGCTCTACAAGTGCCCACGGGATGGTGGTATCTGAGCACCACTCAATCACCTCAGCCATTTTTGCATCCCGATAAATCCGAGCCTTTAACTCAATGCTTGGCAACCACTGGGGACTATTAGACTCAATTTTTACAAAAAGAGTCGTAGTAAACTTAGCGAGTTCTATGACTTCGAAATTTATTTTAGACTGCCGCGCGTTTTGGATTTGAAATCTATCCCCCTGACAAAGGTCCCCCTCTGTCAGGCGCGCAAATCTATTGTAGTTAAGCTCGCATTCTCTATGCAGGCAAGCCAGACTAAAATTTTGTCTTTCCATAGGTGCTTAGGGCAATCAGTGTGAGTTAAAAATATACCTGATTATGGAACATAATTCCATTAGCCGCGGCGGAATGTAGCTCTATCGCGATTTCCGTCAATCAGGGTTTAATTGGCCAGTATTGATCACAATATGATCAATTAACGTAACATATACAGTTTTTTAATGCGTTTAAGATTATCTTCTAGGCTAAGTTATTGTTTAACGACTAAGTTAAATATTATGATAGGGACTAGAATGTAATATCTTGCCTCAGGATAGGGTCAATATGACTGCAAACAGTGCATGGAGAAAATATGCTACCAATCAATAAAATGTTTTCGTTAATCACGCTGATAGCACTTGTAAGCACTTCTTCTAGAGCAGAAACTTTGGTCGATATTTACCAATCTGCTTTAAAAAATGACCCCATTGCTGGCGCAGCCAGGGCTACCTATAAGGCCAATAAGGAAACATTAAAACAAGGCAGAGCTGTTTTGTTGCCTCAACTAGTCGCATCATCGACTAGAGTGGAGCCAATATCCATTGACGTCGACAATCCGGATAAAACCATTTATACAGCAAGCCTAAGTCAGTCATTGTTTAATGTTCCTGCTTGGTTTCAGTTTCAAAGCGCCAAAAAAATGGATCAAGTGGCTGAAGCAAATTTCGCCACTCAACAACAATCACTGATTATTAGAGTGAGCGAATCCTACTTTAATGTTCTTCGCGCCTATGACAACAAGCAAACACGCAAAGCCGAGGAATTGGCTATTCAACGTCAACTAGAGCAAGTGACTGAGCGTTTTGAAGTGGGCTTGCTACCAATTACCGATGTGCATGAAATTCAAGCAATTTTTGATGATGCTACAGTCAATAGTCTTGAAGCTAATGGCGCACTAGATATAGCCTTTGAGCAATTGCAGGTTCTGAGCGGAAAAAATTATATCCAGTTAGCTGGCCTAAAAGATGACTTTATTGCCAAAGCACCTAATCCAATTACCTCAGAGTCATGGGTAGAATTTGCGCTAGCTAATAATTTTGAGCTAAAAGCCAGTCAACTTACCCAACAAGCAGCCCATCATACGGCCAAAGCAGCAAAGGCCCAGCACCTACCCAAAATTACCGTTTCTGCAGACTATAGCAAGCGCGATATTGAGTCTACAGTAATGCAGGACAGTTCAAATCCAGAAGAAAAATCTATTAATCTAAATATAACCATGCCGATTTTTTCTGGTGGACTCACTAGCTCTCAAGCACGCCAATCTTCTTATCAAGCACAGGCCGCTGAGCAAAACTATATAGCCACCAAACGCAATACCATGCAAGCCGCTCGCTCTAATCATCAATTAGCTATTACCAATGCGGCAAGAGTTAAGGCGCGCAAACAGGCCATTACATCAGCTGAAAGTGCCTTGAAAGCCACTCAAGCCGGCTATGAGGTGGGAACACGCACTATAGTCGATGTTTTAATGGCTCAGCGAACCCTGTTTCAAGCAAAGCGCAATTATTCTAATGCTCGATATGACTATATTCTCTCGATGATGCGCTTAAAGCAGGTTGCGGGTCAGCTTTCGCCAGCGGATGTTCTTGATTTAAACAAGTGGCTGTTTGATGGAAGTCTTATCAATCGCTAAATTGGGGCTTGGCTAAGAATTTAGCCTTATAAATCCATAATTTTATGGCAAAGGCACGTTTTTATGCAATTTCCTCCGGTGATAAATGAGAAAATTTTTATTTCTAGCTCCTTGTTTTTTCAATAATAGCAGAAGTTGAAATAGATGGCGTTCTTGGCAAATAAACCACCTGGCATATAGTTTGTAAATGATCAAATTTTCCAAGCCAGTCATCTCCCATAACGAGAATATCCGCTCCATATTCCCTTAAATAGGAATCTTTTAATTCCAGACTTTCTTCCAAAAAAACTTCATCAACACCTTTGATCATACTGATGATTTCCATGCGCTCCTGTTCGGAAAATTCAGGATATTTGTTCTTTTTGGATAAATTTAACTGATCAGAGGACACACCTACTACTAAGCGATCACCCAAAGCCCTTGCTCGAGATAAAAGCCTTATATGCCCAACATGCAATAAATCATAGGTACCAAAAGTGATAATTGTTTTCATTTTTTCCAACAGTGTAAAACTTATTTATTTTCCATTAAATAATCCACAATTCGTTCACTGGATTTTCCGTCTAGGAGACCTGCCATTTTTTCAGCATAGCGCAACCTTCGATCAGAAAGTGCTTTTGGCTTAAGTATCTGCTCTGCGACAATCCTTTTTAACATTTTATAGGAGTCTGAGCGAACAGCAACTTTGGAATATTCTTGATAATCTTTATCCATACGCTTTTTGTATCTATATGAAAAAATGCCTCTATAGGTCCAGCGCAATTTGAGAAAATTACACCAAATAACTGGTTTGTCTAGAGCCGCAAATTCAATAATCGCCGACGAAGTATCACTTATCAGCAAGTCCGCTACTGCCATAAAAGGAACTAAAGAGTAATCATCCACTTTCGCTAAATAAACATTGGTGTATTTATCCCAATGCTTCAGCAATTTACGCTGAACCTCATACTTTTCTTTGCTTAAAGAGAAATAATGCGGCTTGATAATAATATTAAATTCTTGAAAATCCTCTGGAAAGTTTTTAGGGAATCTTTCGATACTGCTGGGGTAAAAGGTGGGGGCATATATAATCGTTTTTTTACATGCATCCAAATTAAGGCTTTCTAAATCTGGCCCGCAGACCTCACCATTCAAAATAGGATCTAGTTTAGAAAATCCCGCATCGATAAATTCATTATTGGGATACAGGCTTCTAAGTCGATTTGTTTTATATTCTCCTTCTACGAACCGCACGGTAGTGGGAGTTTCTGACTGAGAATAGTAGCTAGCTTTAGCGCCAATGCCGTGGCCAATTTGAGCAGATTTACTAATCCTGTGTAAATCATCAAGATAAGGAAATGTATTGCTAAAAAATATCCAATCTGCTTTTTTTACCTGATAGTGCTCATTAGCTTCAGATTGGCTATTAACCCAAACAGAGTTCAAATTTTCTTTTGCAATAATATTCTCTATTATTGAATCGAATTTACCGCGATAGAAAATGAACTCCGATTTATACTTAACCCTTTTATTTAGTTCGCGGTGTATTGGCAGATACTGTGGGATATAGTAAAGTTCCTGCACATCAAAACATACAGTCGCGATATCTGAGGGTAATGAGCTCAAATTACAGAATCTCCAGCTATGGCGCTATTTATTCACCGGCGTTAACCAAGCCTTATATCTAGAGCTTTTACCACGCACCAAATCAAAGTAAGCCGATTGCAGTGAACTGGTAACAGTACCGCGGGCACCGCTGCCAATTATGCGGCTATCATATTCTCGAATAGGCACGATCTCTGCAGCTGTTCCACTAAAGAAGGCCTCATCACAAATATATACCTCATCGCGGGAAATACGCTTTTCGTGAACCTCTATACCCTGATCTTTAGCGAGCGTGAATACGGTATCACGAGTGATACCGTCCAAGCAGGAAGTAAGGTCGGGCGTATATATAGCGCCCTTTCGAACAATAAAGAAGTTTTCTGCACTGCCCTCAGAAACATAACCTTCTGGGTCTAGCATAATCGCCTCATCACAACCGGAATCTAAGGCCTCACGCAATGCCAACGTGGAATTAATATAGTTACCGCTGGCCTTAGCTTTCACCATAGTGATATTCACATGATGTCTGGTATAAGAAGAAGTGCGAACCTTTAAGCCAGACTCTAGGGTTTCTGGCGATGTATAAGATGGCCATTCCCATGCTGCGATACCAAGATGAACCTTTAGACCCTCCGCGCGCAAACCCATTCCCTCCGAACCTAAAAATACCAGCGGACGAATATAGGCTTCTTTTAAGTTATTTTTTCGAACCACTTCACAGATCGCCGTACTGACTTCTTCCTCTGTGTAAGGTATTTCTAGATGAAGAATTTTAGCGGAATTAAATAAACGGCGAACATGGTCTTCCAGGCGAAAAATACAAGTGCCTGCATCTGTCTCATAGGCGCGAATTCCTTCAAAAACGCCAGTACCGTAATGTAAAGATGAAGTTAAAAAGTGTATCTGCGCGTCGCGCCAGTCCACCAACTTGCCATCCATCCAAATAAAACCGTCTCGGTCTGAAAATGCCATCGACCTAATCCCCTTGCTTGTGATTACTTAAAAAAATCTGCCAGCATAACTGAACGGCTTCACGCTGTTCTGTATATTCCGACAACAATACCTCAGCAGGTTGATTTTGCAATTGCAAATCATGGGCTGCCGAGCGATATATCTTATAGGCTTCTATCAATTTCTGAGCCTGAAGTTCGCTAATGACCTCTTCATTCGACATGGTTTCTAACAATCGAACCGTATCGGTCCACTGAACTAACTGTTCAAATTTATAGGACCAAGCCAAGACCGCAAATTGAACCATAAATTCAATATCGACGATACCTCCGGATGCCTGCTTTAGGCAGTATTTGCCATCTTTTGTGCTTTTATCAAGATGTTTGCGCATTTTAATACGCATTTCAGTCACATCATTGCGTAATTTTACGATATCTCTTTTTTTACGCAGTTGGTCAATGCGAATAGTATTGAATCCCTCAGCTGTTATTTTATCACCTGCTATCACTCTAGAGCGAACCAATGCCTGATGCTCCCAAGTCCATGCACTCTGTTGCTGATATTTCTCAAATGCGCTTAAACTTGAAACCAGCATACCTGAATTTCCTGAGGGTCTCAGCCGCATATCAATTTCATAGGCCATACCGGAATGGGTTGATGTCGATAAAAGGTGGATTATTCGCTGACCAAGACGAGCAAAAAAAGTGGAGCTATCAACGGACTTGGGGCCACCGGTCGTTTCGCCAGCTAAATTATCATGCAAAAATACAAGATCTAAGTCAGATTTATAACCCATTTCTAATCCGCCAACCTTGCCATAAGCAACCACAATAAAGCCCGGGGTTGCGCCGTCATAGGTCTTGTCTATTGAGGGTGCTGGGGTGCCATATTTAGCTGCCATCTGATGCCAGGCAACATTAGCCACATGCTCGACAACCACCTCGGCCGTCCATGTCAGCTGATCACTGGCTTCCATTAGGGACAGACGCCCAGTAATCTCGCTGGCGGCAATACGTAAATTGCAGGCGCGAACAAAGTAACGAATTGCCTCCATTTGCTGTTCTTGGTCATTCGCATCAAGACGAAGTGCTTGCTGACGCAATTGATCTTGCATATCAATTTTGCTTTGGGTGGCATACAAATTTCTTGGGTCTAGTAACTCATCTAGCAAATCGGGGAAAGCCGTTAGCTGATCGGCAATCCATTGGCTTCTTTGGCATAAAAGCGCCAATTGTTCTAGCGCTTGCGTATTTTCTATTAATAATGTGAGATATACACTGCGTCGTAGAACCGCTTGAATAAGCTTAAACACCAAGCCAAAGGTGCGATCACTTTCCTCTTGAGCAGCACAGACGCGCAACACCTGTGGCATTAAGTCATCTAAGCGTGCTCTTGGGACTGCGGCTAGCCCAACCACCGTCCGACTAGCATAAAACTGTTTAAGCGTTTCAACCATTGCTTCGGACTGCTGATAATTTAACGCTTGAAGCAGGACAATACTTTCTTCTGCGTTCATCTCGGGTTGCCAATAGTTTTCCGAACTGTGTTGCGCAGAAGATACGTCCTCTTCATCAGCAATCATATCGGCAAAACAACGATGAACATTGTCTCTATGGCTGTCTAAATCGATTAAGAATTTATCCCAACTCGATTGCCCCATTACCAAAGCCACACGTTGCTGTGACAATTTATCTATTGGCAATTGCTGGGTTTGCTTATCATCTATAGCTTGCAACACATGCTCTGTATTACGCAAAAACCGGTAGGCTTGCCATAACTGATTTTTATTATTCACATCTAATAAACCCTCCTCAGAAATTTCATCAAGGGCCTGTTTAAATGATTGCACCTGAAGTCTTTGGAGTCTTCCGCCACGTATTAACTGAAAGCTTTGTACGATAAATTCAAGCTCTCTAATTCCGCCCTGTCCCAGTTTGATATTACTTTGCATACCTTTACGAGCGACTTCGAGATTAATTTTTCGCTTTAAATCACGCAATGCTTCAATTGCACCATAATCAAGATAACGCCGATAAACAAAGGGATTTAATATTTCATAAAGCAACTTAACGCTTGGTGAGTCACCGGTCACCACTCTGGCTTTAATCATGGCAAAACGCTCCCAGCCACGACCCTGAGTGGTGTAGTAATCTTCTAGGGCTGAAAAATTTTGTACCAATGGGCCACTTTGCCCATAGGGACGCAAGCGCATATCCACACGAAACACAAAACCATCAACGGTCTGTGTATCTAGTGAAGCGATCAGCCTCTGTCCAAGGCGCTCAAAGAACTGCTGATTAGATACTGAACGTTTTGCACCCGAGGTTTCACCTGCTTCTGGATAGGCAAATATCAAATCAATATCTGAAGATAGATTTAATTCGCCGCCCCCCATTTTCCCCATAGCAATAACCAATAGCCGCTGCTCATTGCCATTACTATCTAAAGGTTTGCCATAATCATTAACAACCATGGGATGCAGATAATCTAATGCAACCGTGATGCAGGCCTCAGCCAACAAAGTGACATCTCGTGTGGTTTCGGTCAAATCTGCCCAACGATTAAGATCGCGCCAGATAATACGTTGCATTTCTCGTCGCCGAAAAATTCTTAGTTGCTTGCTTAGTGCTGTTTCATCGGCCTCAGAAATAATACTAATTTGTTGTTTCAGTGCTTTTAGTAGAGAGGTTTGCGTATAAGATTGGGTCAGATCACCACTTTCTACAAGCTGACGAAAGCACTGGGGATCACAAATCGCCTGATCAGCGGCAAAATCACTGCACCCCCATGTCAACTGAAGCTGCTGATAAAATTGAGGATCTTTTATTCGACTTTTTAGCCATGCAGAATCTTCGTCCCTATCAAAATAGAGATTTAGCTTAGACTCAAAGGACTGCTGTATTAAAGCGTTATTCATTGCCTGTTAATTTGGCGAGTTGGACTCATCCAATATCATAGCATGCAAAATATTGAGATTCCCCCATGGTTTTGGTCAAAAAACCCTTATTTCGATAGGTTTATTTTCCATCAATGACCGCGCCACTGTTGCTTAAAGCTCAAAACCCCTATAATCGCGCCATGAAATCAGATGCCTATGTGGATTTCTTCCGTCAAACATCGCCCTATATCCACAAACACAGGGGCAAAACCTTTGTTATCGCCCTTGATGGCGATACGGTCGCACATGCCAATTTTCATCGCACTATTCATGATATAGCCCTATTGCAGAGCCTTGGCATTCGCATTGTGCTGGTTCATGGTGGGCGTCCACAAATTGATCAGCGCATTGCACAGTCTGGGGAGCAAAGTCAGTTCCATAAGCAGCTACGTATTACCAATACAACTGCTATGGAATCTGTAAAAGAAGCTCTGGGTAGTACCCGATGGCAAATTGAAGCTGAATTATCTACAGGATTGCCAAATTCGCCTATGCATGGCGCGCAAATTAAAGCCATTGGTGGTAATTTTATTACCGCTAAACCTATTGGTATTTTAGAGGGGGTTGATTATCAGCATACGGGAGAAGTAAGAGGCATTGATGCCGAATCAATTCAGCAACAACTTCAGCTAGGTAGCTTGGTGCTGATTTCGCCTATTGGTTTTTCGCCAACAGGTGAGGTGTTTAATCTAAGTTATCAAGAAGTAGCGGCTAAAACCGCGATTGCAATCAATGCGGAAAAACTGATCCTAGTCACTGAAATGGCGGGCATTCTTGAAGATAAAAATCTTACAAGAAGCCTGTCTATGCCAGAGGCAAAAGGCTTGCTTAAGAAAAGTAATAACAGCGCCCAAAATAAACTTTTAGAAACAGCCTGCAGTGCTTGTAGTGAAGGGGTTAAGCGCGTTCATCTGGTTGGCTGCGCTGAAGATGGGGCTCTTTTGACTGAACTTTTTACCCGAGATGGAAGTGGCACGCTGATAATGCAAGACCACTCCGAGGTAATCAGATCCGCTTCCATTGACGATGTGGGCGGTATTTTAGATTTAATTGCGCCCTTAGAGGAGCAAAAAATCTTAGTTAAACGCTCTCGAGAATTATTAGAAACCGAAATTTCTCAATTTACCCTTGTGGTTCACCCCGAAGGTAATCTTCTAGGTTGCGCTGCACTGTATCCTATTGCCGATAGCAATGAAGGTGAAATAGCCTGTATGGCGACTGATCCAGAATTTTTAGGGCAGGGTATAGCATCTAGACTATTGCAGCGCCTTGAAGCGGATGCTTTAAACATGGGAATCAATAAACTGTTTGTACTCACCACTCAAACGGCCCACTGGTTTATAGAAAAAGGCTTTGTTGAAGCTGAACTAAGCGATTTACCTCAACAAAAACAATCTCTATATAACTATCAGCGCAATTCGCGAATTTTTAGCAAATTCCTTTAGTGCATGACTGACAAGCTGTAGTAAAATCAAATCAATAGACATAACTTTTAAGAGATAACCAATGCCTAAGTATCGTTCACATACTACTACGCAAGGCCGCAACATGGCCGGTGCCAGAGCGCTTTGGCGCGCTACAGGCATGAAAGATGACGATTTTAATAAGCCAATGATCGCCATCGCCAACTCCTATACCCAATTTGTACCAGGCCATGTACATTTAAAAGATATGGGTGACTTAGTAGCCGGTGAAATTGCTAAAGCGGGTGGAATTGCTCGGGAATTCCATACCATTGCAGTGGATGATGGTATTGCTATGGGTCACGACGGCATGTTGTATTCTCTGCCTTCGCGGGATGTGATCGCCGATTCGGTGGAATATATGGTGAACGCCCACTGTGCTGATGCATTAGTTTGTATATCTAACTGTGACAAAATCACTCCGGGAATGTTAATGGCGGCTATGCGTCTAAATATTCCAGTGATTTTTGTTTCTGGCGGCCCTATGGAGGCGGGCAAAACCAAACTAGCAGATCATAATCTAGATTTAGTTGATGCCATGGTAATTGCCGCGGATGATACCGCAAGTGATGAAAAAGTAGCTGAGTACGAACGCTCTGCCTGCCCAACTTGTGGCTCTTGCTCGGGTATGTTTACAGCAAACTCAATGAACTGCTTAACCGAGGCTTTGGGCCTGTCGCTTCCAGGAAATGGTACTACTTTGGCAACTCATGCTGATCGCAAAGCTTTATTTGAAGAAGCGGGTCGTACCATCGTTTCTATGGCAAAAAGATATTATGAACAGGATGATGAGTCTGTCCTCCCAAGATCAATCGCCAATTTTAAAGCGTTTGAAAATGCGATGACTCTCGATATTTGTATGGGCGGCTCAACCAATACTATTTTGCACCTTCTTGCAGCAGTGCAGGAAGCGGGCATTGATTTTGATATGACCAATATTGACGCTCTTTCAAGAGTTGTGCCGCAGCTGTGCAAGGTAGCGCCTAATACGCCTGAGTATCATATTGAGGATGTTCATAGAGCGGGGGGTATTATGGGCATATTGGCCGAACTTGATCGCGCAGGTCTAATTCACAATGAATTACCTACGGTACATTCAGCAACCCTCGCTGAAGCATTTGATAAGTGGGATATTGTCAGTGGCCATGTTAGCGATGAGGTAAAAACATTCTATAAAGCAGGACCTGCTGGCATTCCGACGCAAACTGCATTTAGCCAATCAACGCGCTGGCCATCTCTAGATGCTGATAGGGCCAATGGTTGTATTCGCAATTTAGAAAATGCCTTTAGCACTGAGGGTGGCTTGGCTGTCCTTACCGGCAATTTGGCTGAGGATGGCTGTGTGGTCAAAACGTCAGGCGTAGATGAGTCTATTTTAGTGTTTGAGGGCCCGGCATTTATTACTGAAAGCCAAGATGAAGCTGTTGATTCTATTCTTAATGATGAGGTTAAAGCTGGTGATGTAGTTATTGTTCGCTATGAAGGCCCAAGAGGCGGACCTGGAATGCAGGAAATGCTTTATCCAACCAGTTATATTAAATCTAAGAATCTAGGTAAAGCCTGTGCCTTAATTACTGATGGACGTTTTTCAGGTGGTACTTCTGGATTATCTATTGGTCACGTTTCTCCTGAGGCGGCGGCTGGCGGCACCATCGGACTAGTAAAACAGGGTGATACTATTCGCATTGATATCCCCAACCGCACCATTGATGTGTTAGTTTCAGATGAAGAGCTTGCTAAGCGTCGCTCAGAACAAGACAAAATCGGTTGGAAACCTAAGGAAGCACGACCAAGAAAAGTGTCTGCAGCACTTAAGGCCTACGCTAAGCTGGCTACTAGTGCAGATAAGGGCGCTGTTCGTGATTTATCCCAGCTTTAATTTCTAATAGCCGGTTTAATTGGCAAAAAAAAGCCCAGCTTAGGCTGGGCTTTTTAATATCTTATCATTGTCTATTTACGACAACTTGGAACCTTCGCACCAAGATCGCGAAGCTTACCCAGACGAGTTCCTTCAACATCAGCATAACGTATCCATTGCGTTGGGAATTTCTTCTCTTTTTTAGTTTCAGATACTTTTAATGCCTTCTGGAAAGCACTGATGGCATCTTTATAGCAATGCATATTGACTAATGCATTACCCATAATTAAATAGTTGGAACTTGGACGTTTGATACTACCTTTATCTGCAGCTTTTAATGAGGCCTTATAGGCTTGTTTGTCTTTCCCTAGATCTAAGTAGATACCCGCCATACGAGCCTGAAGATCGCCAGAATCACTATATTGTGATGCCCTATCCAAAGAACTCAATGCGAGATTAAGCTCTTTGGCCTGATACCAAGCAGTACCTAGAACTTCCAAATTCTTTGCATTTTTTTCGATAATGCCATCATCCATACCTTTGGAAATAATTTGAGCTGCTTTGTAGGGAACCTCAGCCGCAAGGTACATGTAGCCCATACCCATCACTTGATTTTCTTTATCGAACTTATCATTGATATAGACAACTTCTGAGGCAACTAACTGATCTAGCGGTCGTTCTTGCTCACCATACATACCGCCAAGTTGCTTCCAAAATGTCCATTTTGGATAATGTTTAACTAACTTTTCAAGAATTTCCACAACGCGGTTGTAATCATTTTTTTCGTAGTACAGAACCCTTTGTAACGACCACCAACGCTCTTTAGGCAGCTTACCCTTGGACTCTACATCATCAATTGCCAGCTCAAGCATAGTCAATGAGTCTTCTTTGCGATCTAGCTGGTAGTAGATTTGAGCTAAAAGTCCTCTCGCGGCATTACTAACTATTGTTGACTCTTCTATCCATATCTCTAACTCAGCAGCAGCCTCTGCATAGCGCTCTTCTGCAGTATATAACTGAGCAAGTGTATATCTTGTATCTAACCTAAGGTCTTCTGGTGTTCCTTCGCCATTAATAACTTGCCTGTAAGAGCGGATAGCTCCTGGGAAATCATCTAAAGAGTAATAAACATAACCCTTAAATTTCCATAGTTGGGTTTGCTCATAAGGCGATTTACAGGTTTTAGTGCTGGCCTCGATGCCTTCAAGCATCTCCATGGATTTAGGCCAATCTTCCTCTTCTAAAACCACCTGAACTTTTTCGAGGGCTTTACCACATTTGGCGCCAACAGATTGACGCTTGCGGGTTTTAACATTTTTGTATTTAGGTTCTTTTTCCTTTTTCTCTTCAGCCATTACCGCGCCGCCGAAATCGGAATTGGGCACCACAGTCGACACCATAACAGGCATCAAAAATACAACGCTAAACAGGGCAATTGTTATTATATGTTTAAACATCAGCTACCCCTTACTTAGCCATTTGGAAGGTGAATTTATAAAGCACGCCAGGCACTTCTTCGGCAACACCATCCACTACTCTTGGATTGTATTTTAGCTTTTTAGCCGCTTTAACCGCTGAACGACCAAAACCCCAGCCCTCGGGCCATTCTTCTATCAGAATAGGATCTCGAACACCACCCACAGTAGTAATAATGACCTGAACGACTGCATAGCCTTCTTTGCCTCGAGTTTGAGCTCTTCGAGGATACTGCGGCTGTGGCACATAAACAGGGATATAATCAGAATCGCGCGAAAATCCAGAATTACCAATACTTAGATTTCCACCTGCTTTTGGCGCTGCCATATTAACCACGTTTTCAGGTGCTTCAAATTCAACCTGCTCTTCGGGAATATCCGGCATATCTTCTGGCTCGTCAGGCTTTTCAACCTCTGTCATCTTGGCGTTTTCAGTTCGATCACGCTCAACATGAAGGAAGTCAGGGATTTTATAAGCAGGCTGCTCATCCAAATCCTTATTTCCCGAATCGATCAGCTTAAACATCACAAATACCAAGGAAAGGGTAACAACTACCCCAAGAACTGCAGAAACCCCTACTCTATAACCAACCATACTCTAAACTCAGTCGTTTTCTACAGAAACAGCTACCGGAGAAATACCAATTTCACGTGCAATATCGGCAATTTTAGCCACTGTTTCAATATCAGAATCATTATCGGCTTGGATAACCATGCCGCCCTTTGGGTTTTCATTAAATAATCGCGTTAGATTGATTTTAAGCGCTGTCATTTCAACTCTTTTTTTATCAATCCAAAATTCATTTTTATCACTTACAGCGACTAAAATACCCACTTTTTTGTAGGGATCAGATGTTGTGGTGTCTACTCTATTGATCTCAACGCCTGGCAACTTAATAAACGAAGCGGTAACAATAAAGAAGATCAACATAATAAATACCACATCAAGCATTGGCGTTAGATCAATTGCCTGTCCCTGCTCTTGTGGTTTGCTTGTTCTATCACGCATAGTTAACTCTCATAAGGTGAGCGCAATGGCACTCAACCCAACTAGTGATCCATTGTTAGATGGTCTTCCAGTAAATGTTTTTCTCGCTCAGCCTCTCGCTCAACATAAGTCAAACCAAAAACACCTGATAGCGCCGCAACCATACCAGACATGGTCGGTACCGTAGCCTGTGAAACACCACCAGCCATCGCTTTTGCGTCACCGCCGCCAGTAAATGCCATAACATCAAAAACCACGATCATGCCAGTCACTGTTCCCAGCAAACCGAATAATGGGGCTATAGCTACTAGGGTTTTGATCATCATTATATTTTCATCGATCTTGACACTTACTTCAGAGATGAGCTTTTCTCTAATTTGACGAGCGGTTTTAGATTTTCGCTCAGTTCTGGATTCCCACTCATTGAGCGCAACCTGAACATCGCTACCAACGATAGAACGCAGGTACCACATACGCTCAAAGATTAGAGTCCACATCACGAAAAGCAGCACGACAATGGCCCAAAGGACCATGCCGCCTGAATCCATAAATTTACCGAGCTCTGCCCAGGAATCAACGAAAAACATACTTATTTGTCCTCTAGAGAACCCGCAACAATACCTGCGCTCTGCTCTTCGAGAATATGCAAAATACCCTGTGCTTTGCCATTAACCAACGTGTGCAATAGAACTGTTGGAATTGCAACCACTAGACCTAACACGGTGGTTATCAATGCCTGAGAGATGCCGCCGGCCATAGCCTTTGGATCCCCAGCACCAAATAGCGTAATCATCTGGAAGGTAATAATCATACCGGTTACTGTTCCCAAAAGACCTAGCAGTGGCGCTACCATGGCGATAATTTTTAACAAATTCAATCCGGACTCAATTTCTGGTCTTTCTTTTAGCACAGCTTCATGAAGTTTAAGCTCTAGTGACTCAGCATCTAAGCCCGGATTATCACCGGCAACCTTTAAAACGCGACCCAATGGATTAGATGTGTCAGCAGTCTTGCTCGCTAGCTGATTTTTAACCGCGCCTGACATGCCATACAACACCACAAATCGCCAGACCGCTAAGAAAATAGCAAACACAAATACCGCCGTAATGACGTAACCAACAATGCCACCAAAATGCCAGCGCTCAACTAGAGTAGGCGCGTTAATCAATGCAGCTAGTAGACCCCCACCAAATGGGCCTGTAGGATCAAGACCAACTTTGGTAAAGCCAGAAGTTGCTTCCTGTAAATCTTCAGCGCCACCACTAAAGCCAGATGGCTGGCGAGTAAGTTCAGACACTAGCCCTGATTCTGGGTTGTACTCAAGATACATTCCATCAGCAAGCAAGTTGTATGAGCCTACACGAACAACTTCCATATCGGCAGGCTCACCATTCTCCAAAATCACTGTGCGGTTGAACTTTACGATACGACCACTTTCAACCATTTCTCGTTGTTGCTCATACCAAAGCTTTTCGATATCTGCGATTGATGGAAGCTTGGTGTCACTGCTCATCTTGTCAATTAAATCATCAAGAAATTCAGTTCGACCGGAGATTTGTGTACTTACAATTGATTGATCAATTTTAGCTCTTAAATCGCCCGCTGTTCCCGTTAGATGACCAAACAATTCTTTCAGTGAACCCAAGCGCTTGTCACGCTGCTCACGCAGCGCTGCCAGCTTGATATCATTATCACGAATAATCTGCTCCAAACGATCTGAGCGGCGCTCTTCAGCTGCTTTAGTGTTTTTAGCACCCTTTAATAGCTGAGACTGTTTGCGCTGGTCTTTCAAAAAGTCAGCTTCACGCTGACGATATTCAGCAGTTTCAGAAATCTTAGCTGACTCAATCATATCCAGAAGTTCTACTAGACTTTTTGCTTCGCTAGCTACAACAGGTGCAGACATTGCAACTACAGCAAAAAATGCTACAAATATATTCATCATTTTATTTTTCATTGTGCTGTCTCCGGAGCTGTAATCGGAATTTCAATAACATCCTGTGGTGCAAGCTTCACAGCGATGCGGATCGCTTGATCCACTGGTCGACGATAACTGGAACCCAGAGGCTGCCAGCTGTTGGTTGCTTTATCCCATACGCCCACTTTAGATTTGTCCTTGCTTTGATACACCAAAGCAACGCGACCCACTCTTAGCATTTGAACCTCTACCAAAGAACCATTGCCCTCAAGATCAATTTGATCAGTGTATGACTCCATAGATAGGCTGTACTCAGACTCAATATCATATACTTCTAAGATTTGACGAAATTTTTCCGCTGCTGAGAATTTTGCACTATCTAGGTTGACATATAGGTCTGCAACTGCCTGCTGTCTTCGCTCTAGCTTAAACGGCATATCAAGTCCAACAAAGTCTTCAAGAGCATTGAGCATATTAGCCATTAATGGCGAAATGCCACGCTCAATAATGGTTGCATTCTCAATAGACTCCTCAAGCTCAACCATCATTTGCTTTTGGCTTTCAATCTGACGCTCTAGTTGGGAGTTGTATACCCGCAAGGATTCAATTTGTTTATTGACCTGCTTAAATTCTTGAAGCAAGCCATCTGTTTGATCGGCGATACGATCAACTTTAATTTGAGAATTTTTGGCAGCCTGAACTTTTTCAGCCCCAGCATTTAATATTTCGCTTACTTCTGCCGTACGCTCAACTACAGCTGGCTCTTCAGCCACAGCAGTCATAGCAACAGCAAGAATGGCCATTGGAGCCAATGCTTTCAGTGATTGCTTTTTCATAGTTCCCTCAATTTGGGTCTATCCGGTTGGTTACTTATTTCTACCTTATCGACATCTAAACTATCGGATAAGTACTCAGTATCTTGGTTTGGCTTTTTAACAGCCTACTTTACCAAAAATCAACGCAGCCAAGCCTTCCAAGCATGCCTAGCCACAATAATCGGGCAATACTACCACAACTAAGTGGTAAAAATTTAGTCTTTTTAGCTCTATATTTGTGTTCTTTCTAAAACTTGAAAGCAATAGCTGTACTTATCGATTTCTTTTGGGGTTTTTTCCGCTATTTTTTGCCATTGTTTTATATCAATATCTGGAAAAAATGCATCACCTTCGATTTCAGCTTCAACGCGGGTCAAATACAACCTGTCAGCAATCGGTAAACAATCACGATAAATTTGTGCCCCACCTATAATCATTATTTCATCGCTGTTAGCTACTGCGCATGCGTCTGCTCCTGCGGCCAATGCATCATCAACACCGTGGACCACTTCAACCCCCTCAGCATCCCACTCCAAGTCTCTGGTTATTACAATATTTTTACGTCCAGGAAGTGGCCTGCCAATAGAATCAAAGGTTTTTCTCCCCATCAATATCGGCTTGCCCATAGTGACCGACTTAAAGTACTGAAGATCTTCTGGCAAATGCCATGGTAATTGGTTGTCCCGACCAATAACGTTGTTTTGGCTAACCGCCACTACAAGAGCAATTTTCATCAAATACCTCTAAACTGCCACTGGCGCTGAAATGGCGCTATGAGATTCATAATTTTGCAGATCAAAATCTTCATACACAAAGTCGAAAAGATTATTAACTTTAGGGTTTATTTTTAATATGGGTAGCGGCAGGGTTTCTCTGCTTAACTGTTCCTCAATTTGCTCCCTGTGATTAGTATAAAGATGAGCATCACCAAAACTATGCACAAAATCACCCAGTTCAAGGCCAGTGACCTGAGCTACCATCATAGTTAACGCCGCATAAGAAGCTATATTAAATGGCACCCCCAAAAAAACATCTGCACTACGCTGATATAGCTGGCAGGAAAGTCGACCCTCAGACACATAAAATTGAAATAAACTATGGCAGGGTGGCAATCCTGACTTAGCCATTACTGGTATATCTTTAGGATTCCAAGCTGAAACAATAAGACGCCTTGAGTCTGGATTGGATTTAATATCTTCAATCACACCAGCTAACTGATCCACACCTTCAAAGTTTCGCCATTGACGCCCATAAACCGGTCCTAAATCGCCGTACTTTTGTGCAAAATCATCATCGGTTTTAATACGCTCAACAAACTCCTTTAATCCAAGCTTCCATTCAGCAGAATGCATTTCAAATTTTTTATCGGCGCCAGTTTGTCGCAACCAGCTCTGATAGGGCCACTCATTCCAGATGCCAACTCCATTTTGCACCAGATAACGGATATTTGTATCGCCCTTAACGAACCACAGTAGCTCGTGCAGAATTGATTTCAAATGTACTTTTTTTGTCGTAACCAGTGGAAATCCTTGCTGTAAATCAAAGCGCATTTGATAGCCAAATACACTTAGAGTTCCAGTGCCCGTTCGGTCACCTTTAAAAACCCCTTGATCTTTAATATGTCTAATTAAATCTAAATATTGCTTCATTTTTATTTATCTCTAAAGGGCGAGTCATTATTATGCTCGCGATTTAAGTTTTGGACTGACCAATGGTAGTGATTTTCTCATTAACCATAAACCTAAAAGTATCATAGGTATGCACAATGTTTGTCCTCTGGTCACCCAATTAAAGGCTTCAAACACTGCTGTTTGCTCTGCAAACTGTGCGTCGGGCTCACGCACAAACTCAACAATAAAGCGGAAAACACCATAGCCAATTAAAAATACGCCACTAACCTCACCAAATAGTCTTGGCTTTCGAGCGAAAAAGTAAACGATAAAAAATAATACTATGCCTTCCAGAAATGCTTCGTACAGCTGCGATGGGTGTCGCCCCAACTGCAGTGGATCCGAGGGGAAAAGCATTGCCCAAGGCCCATCAGTTGCACGACCATAAAGCTCTTGACCAATAAAATTTCCCATGCGCCCAAAAAACAAACCTGTTGGTACCATCGGCGCCACAAAATCACCAACAGCAAGAAAGGGTATCCGATGCTTTCGAGCATACAGGTAGATCGCTATGATTACTCCAATTAGACCACCATGGAAGGACATGCCGCCCTCCCATAATCTAAATAGCATTGAGGGATCTGCAGCCCATCTATCAAAGCTATAAAAAAACATATAACCCAAGCGGCCGCCAAGCAACACACCCCAGGCACCATAAACTATAAGATCTTCCACCTGGTGACGCTTTACTGGTGACCATGGTCGCTGACAGGCACGCAGGGCAATAAACCAAGCGCAGACAAAGGCGATAAGATACATCAGGCTATACCAATAAATCTGAAAAGGTCCTAGACTTATAGCCACAGGGTTAATATCTGGATGCAATATCATATTGAAAACCTTGGTAAAATTTCTGCGCTGATCATAGCGGTTTATGCTGGTCTGTTCTACGCAAGATAACTAAAAATCATCAAAATACAGGGCCTATTTGGACAAAGGCCTATTCTTTACATATTTAAACGGCTCTAATACCTCAGTCATATACTCGGCAACCATAGCGCCATCTGACAAGCAAAGTGCCTTTTTAACCCAATCGACTGCCATATCTTGACTTACCTTTAGCATAAGCGACTTTACTCGCAATAGTGAGCTTGCACTCATGGAGAAATTCTCGTACCCCAACCCCAGAAGAACCACCGCACTTAAGGGATCACCAGCCATCTCTCCGCAAACACTTAGCTGGCAATTTGCCTCTTTAGCCTGCTCATAAATGCTTTTCAACGCTCTTAATACACTGGGGTGAAGGCCATCATATAAATCAGCGACCCTTGGGTTGTTTCGATCTACCGCAAGAAGATATTGAGTCAGATCATTGGTACCCACAGACATAAAGTCCACACGACGACCAATTTCTGCAACCTGATAGACCGCGGCTGGCACCTCAATCATAGCGCCTAAAGCAGGCATTGTTAGCTGATATCCCTCTTCTTCAGTTAGCTCTTTAAAGGCTCGACGAATTAATGCCAGACCACTATCCAGTTCAGATAGATTACTGATCATAGGCAGCATAATACGCAGATTATTTAGACCCTCACTGGCACGAAGCAGGGCCCTGATTTGCACCAAAAATATTTCTGGATGATCGAGGGAAATTCTAATTCCGCGCCAGCCAAGAAATGGATTTTCTTCTTCAATAGGGAAATATGGTAAGTCTTTATCGCCACCTATATCCAAGGTTCTCATAGTCACTGGACGAGGAGCGAAGGTTTCAAGATGCTCGCGATAAACCTCTACCTGCTCATCTTCCGTTGGGAAACTAGAACGAAGAAGGAAAGGAATCTCTGTTCGAAATAAGCCTACAGCATCAGCACCACTTCGCAGAGATTGAATATTGTCATGCCGCAATCCGGTATTAACCCATAAAGAAAAACCGTTACCATCGGTTGTTTCGCAAGGAACATTTCTCAATTTTTGCAAATCTTTAATGAGTATTTGTTCTTCTCGTTGCCGCTGAACATAAGCACGCTTCAAGGTTCTGGTTGCATGGCTGACAACATCGCCAGAAAAACCATCGACAATAAGTTCTTTTCCTTCAAGCTCTGCGCAAGGCATATCTAACGCACCCATCACCGTAGGTATACCCAGCGCCCTGCCAACAATTGCCATATGTGAATTGCTCGCACCCCTAAGGGAAACTATGCCCACCAACCGATCCACAGGAATATCGGCTAATTCAGTTGCCGAAAGATTTTCACCCACTAAAACAATGCGTCTAGGTAAGGGTTTTTTATGCTCATCAGTCTCTTGTAAATAACCAAGAACACGCTTACCGAGACCTTCAACATCCGAGGCTCGTTCACGAAGATAAGGGTCTTCCATATGCCGAAAAGTACGCACATGCTTTAAAATTACTGAACTCCAGGCACTCTGGGCAGTTTGACCTGCTTTTATGGTCTCGATTACCTCGCCCCCCAAGGAGTCGTCATCCAGCATACTGATATACACATTGAATAGTGCCAATTCCTCCGAACTCAGTTTTCCCTCAAGACCAACGCCCAGATTGCGCATATCATGCTTTACAGATTTTAATGCCTTGCGAAATATTTTTACCTCAGCACTAGGGTCTGATGTATGACGTTCAGGTACAGAAGAAAGATCCATCGTTTGCTGAGCCAAAACAACACGCCCAATGCCAACACCTGGAGAGCTAGCAATACCGTGAAATACTGCTTCTTTACTTTTTCCACGTCCCACCGAAGCCAGCTTGCTTAGAGCACCTGTTGCTTCAGCATGTGCAATAGCGCCAGATAGCTGTGCACACACGGTAACCATAAAGGCTTCTTCTTCTGTAGCAAAACGGCGTTCAGCTTGCTGCTGGAGCACCAAAACACCCAGTACCTTCCTGTGATGGATAATTGGCACACCCAAAAAAGAGTGATAAATTTCTTCGCCAATCTCTTCAAAAAAAGCAAAATTAGGGTGTTTATCTGCATCTTGTAAATTGAGCGGCTCTTCTTTTGCTGCGACCAAGCCTACTAAGCCCTCACCCATTGCTAGGCGTACCTTGCCAATAGATTGTTGGCGCAATCCCTTAGTTGCCATTAATACATATTTTTGATCTGTTTCATCAAAAAGATAAACCGAACAAACCTCAGCACCCATTGCTGCATGAACTTCTGTCACAATAATAGTTAGCACTTCCGGCAAGCTGCGGGCAGTATTTACCTCTTGAAAGATTGTGCGCAGGGAGTCAAGGATATTCATATATCTTCACTTTCTCCGCTTTTGAAATCGAGCATTGGTTTGCGAAAATTCTGTTAAAGCCTGACGATAGACATTTTGCTTAAATGAAACCACTTGATTAATCGGATACCAAAAGCTAACCCATTCCCAACCATCAAATTCAGGATTTCCTGTAGCATTGAAGCAAATTTTTTTTGGATCTTCCATCAGCTGTAAAAAAAACCATCGCTGCTTTTGCCCAATACAGCGAGGAATAGAACGTTTACGCTGCATCTTTTCTGGAATACGGTATCGAAGCCATCGGTTAGTTTGTTGGATAATTTTGACATCACCAGCCTCCAAGCCAACTTCCTCGTATAGTTCACGATATAACGCCTGCTCTGCCGATTCTCCCTGATCGATCCCTCCTTGAGGGAATTGCCATGCTCTCTGACCCATTCTCTTAGCCCAAAAAACCTGTCCACGACCATTGCTAATTACCATAGCGACGTTTGAACGAAATCCATCCTTATCAACCAATTTAAAATCCTAATAAAATTTATGCATTAAAAAGACCATTGTTCCACAGTCGGAAGAACTCGGCAATTTTCTCTTGAGCCATATTCACATCACCGCTATCCTAGGCATCCCAAAACCTCTAACCCATTTGATAGGATTTCCTTATGGCGCTGGCCATCTTTGACCTAGACAACACATTGATTGCTGGTGACAGCGACCATAGCTGGGGGGAATTCTTGGTTGCTCAAAGTATAGTTGATCCCAGTCTATATAAATCAATGAATGATAAATTCTACGTAGATTATGAGTCTGGCACCTTAGATATTTTTGCTTACCTTGAGTTTTCAATAGAGCCACTGACCAGGTTATCGATCCCAGACCTTAATCAGCTTCATAAAATATTTATGCAAGAAGTAGTAAAACCAATGATGCTCAATCAGGCCAGAGATTTAATTGACCATCATCGCAAAGCAGGTGATCGTCTTTTGATTATCACATCAACCAATCGGTTTATTGTTGAGCCAATATGCTTATCGCTGGGCATAGATGAAATTATTGCCACAGATTTAGAGATCGTTAATGGCAAATACTCTGGCAAAATTATCGGCACGCCCACTTTCCAAGAAGGAAAAGTAGAGCGCTTTAATCAGTGGCTTGAGGCGCAAAACGAAAGTAACGATGGCAGTTACTTTTACTCGGATTCAATAAACGATTTGCCACTGATGTTGGAAGTCGCCAATCCCATTGCCGTTGATCCTGATTCAGCCCTTCGAAAAGAGGCCGAATCAAGACACTGGAAAATTATCTCATTAAGAGATTAATTCGAGTCTTACTCGTCTTCGACTATAGCCTGATATCCCTCGGCATCAAGCAAATGACTCAAATCATCGCTTGAATCCACCTTTACAGTAAATAACCATCCATCTTCGTAAGGACTGGCATTGACTAATTCTGGCTCATCTTCAAGCGCTGAATTTACCTCAATAATCTCACCTGTCACGGGAGAATATATATCAGACGCTGCCTTTACCGATTCAACAACTGCTATTTCAGCACCTGCATCAACTTCAGCACCTGACTCTGGAAGTTCTATAAAAACAATATCACCTAAAGCATCTTGAGCATGGTCAGTTATCCCAACAATAACCGTTCCATCACTCTCTATTTTGGCCCATTCATGGCTATTCGCATACTTTAACTCTGTGGGAAAATCACTCACACCGCACCTCTATTTAAAACTTGAAAATTGATTTTCAGTAAACATTCATTTTACTGTTCTAAGCATAGAAAGTTAAAGTTATTTTCAATCATCATCCAATAACTTCACTTATGTATAGAAAATTAGACAATTTACGGAGAAATTTCCAGTGGAGGTTCATCAAGAGCCGAAAATTGCTCACGTAATGTCAGTATCTGGTCACTCCAATATCGCGCTGAATTGAACCAGGGGAAGGCACGTGGAAAAGCGGGGTCACTCCATCTGCGCCCAATCCAAGCACTGTGGTGAATAATTCTTAATGTTCGCAAGACCTCTACCAGCGCTAATTCTCGAGGATCAAAATCATTAAACTCATTATATCCTTCAACCAGCTCGGCGATTTGGGCTTTTTGCTCATGACGATCACCAGATAAAAGCATCCATAAATCTTGCACAGCAGGCGCCATACGTGCGTCATCGAAGTCAACGAAATGAGGATTATCATCGCGCCATAGTATATTGCCCGAGTGGCAGTCACCATGAACTCTTATCCAGTTAATTTCTCCAAAATCATCCACAATACTTTGACACTTATTAAGAACATCTGGCACCAGACTGTCATAAGCTGGACTCAACTCGGATGGTATAAAGTGTTCACTAATATAGTGATAAGCTTGCCAGCCAAAAGTTTGAATATCTAACTTTGGACGCGATTTAAATTTATTGACTGCACCAACTCCATGAAATCGACCCAAAAGACGTCCAAGAATAAAAAGATTATCTAAATTATCCAACTCAGGCGCATGCCCCCCGCGCCTTGGATAAAGAGAGAATTGAAATCCGTGATGGCTATGTAATGAGTTTTTATTACTGGCTAATAAAGGACAGACTACCGGCAGCTCTTGTGCCTGCAACTGAAAGCAAAATTGATGCTCCTCATCAATTTGATCCCTATTCCAACGATTAGGCCTGTAGAACTTAGCAATAATTGGCGACTCGTCCTCTATGCCTACCTGATAAACACGATTCTCATAACTATTTAGCGCCAACAATCTACCATCGGTCACAAAACCACAGCTCTCAACAGCGTCCATAATCATGTCTGGGTCTAGCAGCTCAAATTCATGAGCTTTGGATGGCGTCATTCTTATAACCTATACTGCTAATCGAATATTCGCTTAGAGCGCATGGCTTTTTTTTGTCCATGCTGAGCCTTTTTATCCAAGCGTTTTCTTTGCGAACTTTTAGTGGGCTTTGTCAGCCTGCGCACCTTTGGCACAGTGGCTACCGATTGCAATAATTGCTTTAACCGCTGAATTGCCTCAGCACGATTTTTCTCCCAGCTTCTATACTGCTGAGCTTTGATGATGATAATACCCTCTTTAGTAATCCGCTGGTCACTAAGCGCGATTAATCGCTTTTGATAATATTCAGGCAGCGAAGATTGAAAAATATTAAATCTTAAATGCGCAGCCGATGAGACCTTATTGACATTTTGTCCCCCAGGCCCACTGGCCCTTATGGCTGTTAATTCAATATCCTCAAGAGATATTGAAATAGACTGGGTGATAAAGATCATTGATCAACCTGTTCCAAAAGCTCAAACCGCGGACGCTTTATCCCGTCGATCTCAACCGACTCTTGAAACATGTCTAAAGGACGGACCCACAACCTGCGATCGCCGTATAATGGACGATAAACTACCATATCAGTCTCGCCTTCACTGTGCGTTGCGACACCAATAACCTGATATTTTTTTCCTTTAAAATGCTTATATATACCTTGAACTATACTCACCATTGCACCTTTTTGACTAAATTAGAGTACGCAGCAACTAACAAAAAGATCGAAATTAACTGCCACGATCAAACCCGTTTAATATTAACACAGTCATATTTTATACACCCCTACAGGTCAACAATACTCAGTCAACATGCATCGAGAGAATCTAGCCTTCAATTTAATATTAACTAAAATTCGTTGAAAATTAGCCAAACCCAAAAAAAAACAATACACTGTTTTCTTACGTGGATTATGTCGATATATTTTTTGCATATAATTCAATGGGGAGCTTTAGCCAATAGTGCTAAAGTATGAATGCAGTCTCTTAAAGAGGCTGGTGTAATAATGTTCGTTTTGGACATAGTTGTATTTAAGTGAGGTAGTTATGTCAGGGGAAAGAGTTGCTGGCACTGTAAAGTGGTTCAACGATAGTAAGGGTTTTGGTTTTATTGAGCAGGAAGGCGGAAGTGACGTATTTGTTCATCACAGCGCAATTCAAGCTGAAGGCTTCAAGTCATTAAAAGAAGGCCAAGCGGTAACCATGGAAGTTGCTGAAAGCCAAAAGGGCCTTCAAGCAGAGAATGTAGTAGCCGACTAAGGCTATAGGCTACCTAGGGTAGTTGCAAAATCTCTAAGAAGGCCCTGACAGAAATGTCAGGGCCTTTAATTTATTGTTCGTAAAGAATAGCTATTAAAGAGTATCGCTGGAAAAGCGGACGCTACTTAATTTTGGCTTCTTTGTAGATAACGTGCTTGCGGATGGTTGGATCATATTTCTTGATTTCCATCTTTTCAGGCATGTTGCGCTTGTTTTTGTCCGTCGTGTAGAAGTGCCCTGTACCAGCGCTAGACACTAAGCGGATTTTTTCTCGTGCTGACTTAGCCATTTATTAATCCTCTAGATTTTCTCGCCATTAGCGCGAAGGCTAGCGAGAACATTTTCAATACCATTTTTATCAATAATTCGCATTCCTTTGGTAGAAACACGAAGTTTCACAAAACGTTTTTCAGACTCAATCCAAAAACGGTGTGTGTGAAGATTCGGCTCAAAACGACGACGAGTTCTATTCTTCGCATGAGATACATTGTTTCCAGCCATTGGGCGCTTACCCGTGACCTGACATACTCTAGACATTATTGCTGCCTCTTTTTAGCAATTTGTGCTCTGGGCGCTGGCCCATTGCGACTTAATTTTATTTCCCAAACAACCTTCTCTAAATGGTCGTCTTTCAAGGAGGCGCGTTTTATACCAGAAACCCTATCTTGAAGCAAACAAAAACCGTTATTTGATCGCTAAATCTGTTGTTTTTTTGGATTGTTGCTCATTTAGTAAAATTCGCGGTAACCACTGTTTAAAAAAATTACCACCGTTATCCGCCAAACTATAACTTACCCATCCCCGCTAAAGACACAATTTCACCTTTACCAATAACAAAATGATCCAAAAGCTTTATGTCAATAATCTCTAGAGCAGCCTTGAGTCTTTTGGTGATGAGGATATCAGCTCTGCTTGGCTTTGCGTCTCCACTAGGATGATTGTGAGCCACAATGACTGACGATGCATTTTTTTCAAGAGCGATCTTAGCAACTTCACGAGGGTGTACGCTTGCTGAATTAATGGTGCCAACAAACAATTCAAGTAATTCAATCAATCGATGACGCGTATCCAAAAGCATTACAACAAACACTTCACGATGATTGTCCCGCATCTGTATTGCAAGGTAATCCATGACTTTATCAGGGCTAGTAAATATATCCTTCTCTCGGAGCTGCTCATCCAGATAGCGCCGAGTTAACTCAAGAGTAGCCTGAAGCTGACAGTATTTAGCCTGGCCTAACCCTTTGGCAGCACAAAATGACTGCATGTCTGATTTCAATAGTGGCCCCAATCCACCAAAATAATCAATCAGTTCTTGTGCCATTTGCTTTGCATTCACTCCTTTGCGACCAACACGAAGAAAAAATTGCCAGCAATTCAGCATCCGTTAGGGCCTTTGGACCTTTTGCTAATAGCTTCTCTCTTGGCCTATCATCCACTGGCCATTGGCTTATAGACATAGTCAGTCCTTATTTATCACTATAGAATTCCCTTATGAAGTGTTATCTTAGCCCCTTATCAGAACGCTATTGGAATATTAATGAGTAGTCTGTCACATAAACGCATTATATTAGGCATTACCGGCGGCATTGCCGCTTACAAAAGTGCAGAAATCGCTCGTCGCCTGCAGGATCATGGCGCCGAGGTGCGGGTCATTATGACTGATTCTTCACAAGAATTTATTAGACCACTTACACTTCAAGCTTTAACCGGCAAGCCCGTTCATACAGACTTGCTCGACCCAAAAGCTGAAGCTGCAATGGGGCATATTGAACTCGCTCGCTGGGCTGATGCAATATTAGTTGCACCAGCAACGGCAAATTTTATCGCCGCCCTAAGTCAAGGCAATGCTAATGACTTACTGACCACGGTTTGCTTGGCAAGTTCAGGTAAAATTATTGTCGCTCCTGCCATGAACCAAGCCATGTGGTCTCAGCCAGCATCCAAGGAAAACATTTCATGCCTGCAACGAAGAGGGATCACCATCCTCGAGCCAGACAATGGCATCCAAGCCTGTGGTGATATTGGCCCAGGAAGACTGCAACAGCCAGATATTATTGTGGATCGAATGAGTAGGATTTTTGACTCCGGCATTTTATCTGGGAAAAAGGTTGTAATTACCGCTGGCCCCACAAGAGAAGCTATTGACCCTGTTCGCTATATCAGCAATCACAGTTCTGGGAAAATGGGATACGCCCTAGCAACTGCCATGATTGATGCCGGCGCAAAGGTTACTCTAATTTCTGGCCCAGTATCCCTTAAAGCACCAGATCGCTGCGAACTAATTTCAGTCATTTCAGCCAATGAAATGTTAGAGGCTGCCTCGCTAGCTGTTAAAAAAGCAGATATTTTTATCTCATCTGCTGCGGTAGCAGACTATCAGATCGCAGAGCCTGCCACTCAAAAGATAAAGAAAAAATCCGATAAAATGTCGTTAAATTTATCGAAAACACCGGATATTGTAGCTATCTTGTCCAAAAATAACCCGAATGTGTTTACATTAGGATTTGCCGCCGAAACCGAGCAACTAGAAAGCCATGCAAGAGAAAAATTAAGCAGAAAAGGCTTGGATGCAATTATTGCCAATGATGTATCTCGCGGTGATATTGGCTTCAATTGCGATGACAATGAAGCCTTATGGATTGATACTGACAGCTGCAAAACACTCAGCAAAAAAAGCAAGTCGCAGCTTGCCAGAGAAATTGCTGTCTTAATTGCTGACAAAATAGATAGCTAGTCGTTATAAACAGTCAAATCACATTGAGAACAAAAAATTTGAATGATGTAAGTGCAATAAATTCTAATATTTCATATACAGTCGACCAGCTGCCTGATGAAGTGTTTCGCAACTACGATATTCGCGGCTTCGCTGATTCTCAAATCACACCTAACTTTGCTTATAAACTTGGCGCCACTCTAGCCGCCATGCTATTAGATCAGGGTCACTCAACCATTTATCTTGGGCGCGACGGCAGGCTTAGTTCGCCCGAGCTGGCCACGGCCCTAGGCAATAGCCTAGCTCAGTACGGGATGAATGTAATCGATATTGGCGCAGTAAGTACTCCCGCGCTCAATTTCGCGGTTCATCGTGTTGGCAAAGCAGACTGCGGTATTATGGTGACTGCAAGTCATAATGCAAAACAATACAACGGCTTTAAAATAATCGCCGGCAATCGAGTTATTGCCGGCGAGATCTTACAAAAAATTAAGCAGCTTATGCTTTGCGATATGCCCATTAACTGCCAGCCGGGAAAAATTAAATCCACTGACATTGCACCTCACTACCTTCAAGCCATTGCCGATAGTTGCAAGCCAAGCAAAAAATTTAACCTTGTAGTTGATTGCGGTAACAGTATTGTCGGGCCTCTGGCAACAAAACTCTTTGAACAGCTTGGCTACAATCTAATACCACTATTCTGCCAGCCAGACGGCAACTTCCCTAACCATGACCCAAATCCCTCTGACGAAAACAATCTTCAGCAGCTTAAAGAAGCAGTTTTAAAGCACAAAGCGGATCTTGGGCTTGCTTTTGATGGCGATGGAGATCGCCTTGTAGTGATCTCGAGTAGCTCTAAAACTATATGGCCAGACCAATTATTAATGATTTTTGCCCGGGACATCCTCGAGAAAAACCCCAATACAGATATTGTATTTGACGTTAAAAGTAGCTTTCGCTTACAGCAGCTTGTGAAAGAATTGTCCGGAAATCCTGTGATGTGCAAAACCGGACACTCTCACGTCAGAAGTGCGGTTGAGCAAACTGGGGCCCTTGTTGGCGGTGAATTTAGCGGTCATATTTTTTTCAATGACCGCTGGCACGGCTTTGATGATGGGCTCTATGCTAGTATTCGGCTACTAGAGATATTGGCAAACTGCGATTTAGCACCAAAACAAGCTTTAGAAAAAATGATTAATGGCTTTAAACCAAGCGCCTATACGCCTGAAATATTAATTCCGGTGGTTGAGGCAGAAAAATTTGCTTTGATGAAAAAATTAATCACTTATTGCAACTTTAAAGATGCAATAATTAACACTATTGATGGACTAAGGGTAGAATACCCTCTTGGCTGGGGCTTAATTAGAGCGTCCAATACCTCAGCAAACCTAACTTTGCGCTTTGAAGCCGATAATAAAGATGAATTAGCGCGGATTAAAAAGCTGTTTCGTCATCAGCTTGCGCCTTTTATTAACCAAGTGGACCAGTATTTGTAACTATGTCATTAAATCGAGAAGAAGCAGAAAATACAGCTAAAGTCATCTCCAAAGCCTTGCCCTATATCCAACGCTTTGCCGGCAAGACGGTGGTCATTAAGTATGGCGGTAATGCCATGGTAGACGATCGCCTTAAACAAAGTTTTGCCCGCGATATCGTATTATTGAAAGCTGTTGGTATTAACCCAGTGGTGGTTCATGGTGGCGGCCCACAAATTGGTCAACTTTTGGATCAGCTGTCTATTGAGTCCAAATTTGTCAACGGCATGAGGGTTACAGATACTCAGACCATGGATGCTGTAGAAATGGTGCTAGGCGGCACAATTAATAAAGAAATTGTTAATCTTATTAGTAGCGCTGGCGGCCGAGCATTTGGTGTTACTGGTAAAGATGGACGCCTAATAAAAGCTAAAAAACTCGTGGTGTCCCACAAGACACCTGAGATGTCGGTGCCAGAAATTATTGATATTGGTCATGTAGGTGAGGTGGAATCTATTGATAAAACAGTGATCGATATGTTGCTAAAAAGCAATTATATTCCTGTTATCGCTCCAATTGGCGTTGGTGCCGATGGTGCTTCATACAATATTAATGCCGATTTAGTGGCCGGTAAGGTAGCCTCCGTGTTACAAGCGGAAAAATTAATGCTTTTGACCAATGTCGCCGGTCTACAGGATAAACAGGGCGAAATTCTCACAGGGCTTACCATAGATCTTGTGGATGAACTAATAGAAGATGGCACCATTTACGGTGGCATGTTGCCTAAAATTCAGTGTGCGCTAGATGCAGTGAATGCCGGCGTAACCGCATCGCATATTATCGATGGTCGCGTTGATCACGCCGTCATGCTTGAGCTATTTACCGATGAAGGCGTAGGCACTTTAATCACTAACCAGAAGTAAGCGGAGACTACTGATGGTCGCCAAACCAAGCTCCAAAGCTCAAGACATTCTTCAGGCTTTAGCCCTTATGCTCGAGTCATCTCGCGGTGGGCGTATTACTACAGCAGCCTTGGCCTCTGAGCTTAACTGCTCTGAAGCAGCGCTATATCGACACTTCCCAAGTAAGACCAAAATGTACGAGGGGCTTATCGACTTTATCGAAGAAACCATCTTTGCGCGGGTGAACAATATAATTAATGACGAGCCAGATGCGATTAATCAGTGTCAAAGAATATTGGGCTTAACCCTTACATTTGCTGAAAAAAATGCCGGCATCAGTCGATTATTGCATGGCGATGCGTTAACGGGGGAAACTGAGCGGCTACACCAGAGAATTGCTCAGTTTTTTAGCCGATTAGAATCTCAACTAAAACAGATTCTTAGAGAGGCGGAGCTTAGTCAAGATTTACAAATAGACCCATCCATCACCGTTGCCGTTGATTTTATGATGAATCTATTGGAAGGCAAAATTAGCCAGTTTGTTCGCAGTGAATTTAAACAGCGCCCTACGCAACACTGGCAACAACAGTGGCCACTAGTAGCAGAGCAACTATTTAACCGAGCCTAAATCAGCAATCTAGTTAAACGCCATATTGCTGACGATATTGATCAATTTTTGTAACCAGTTCGCTGTTTTCAGGCTTAGTTTTTAAGTACTGCAAAATATCATCAATATCTATAATACTGGTTACTGGAATATTAAATTCCTCTTGTACTTCTTGAATAGCTGATCTATCAGATTTCCCTCGTTCTTTACGATCCAATCCGATAACAACCCCGGCAGCTTTAGCGCCCACCTGTTCAACTATGGACATTACTTCTCTAATTGCCGTACCAGCAGTAATCACATCGTCAATAATCAATACCTTACCTTCGAGGGGGGCTCCCACTAGAGTGCCACCTTCACCATGAGCCTTCGCCTCTTTGCGATTAAAGCAGTAGGGCACATTTATACCATGATGCTCTGACAACGCGATAGCCGTGGCCGCAGCCAATGTAATGCCTTTATAGGCGGGTCCAAAAAGAACATTAAACTCTATACCAGATTCCACAATTGAGGACGCATAACAACGCCCCAAAGCAGCGAGCGCAGGCCCGGAGTAAAACTCACCAGCATTAAAAAAGTGAGGCGAGGTACGACCAGACTTAAGCTCAAATTGGCCAAATTTTAGAGCGCCGCTAGAAATGGCATTATCAATAAATTCTACTTTGTATGTTTTCATCTGTTATTAATCTTTTTTCCATTTATTTAAGAATAGATTAGTTTTAGGCTTACTGCGCTAATGCCATATTTTGCACTCTGACTAAATCAGCAATGCCTTGATTGGCTAGCTGTAACATTTCTGTTAATGCCTCACCAGAAAATGGCGCCTCTTCAGCCGTACCCTGAATCTCTATATAGCCACCATTGGCGTCCATAACTACATTCATATCCGTTTCTGCATTAGAGTCTTCTGGATAGTCTAAATCGAGCACTGGCGTACCTTGATAAACACCAACTGAAACAGCGGCAATCATATGCAGAAGGGGATCTGTTTGGATCAACTTTTCTCTCTGTAGGTATCGAATTGCATCTACGAGAGCAACACAACCACCGGTAATTGCAGCAGTGCGCGTTCCACCATCTGCTTGAATCACATCGCAATCAATATAAATAGTATTTTCACCTAGCTGCTTTAGGTCCACCGCGGCTCGCAATGAACGGCCAATAAGTCTCTGTATTTCTTGGGTACGTCCAGACTGCTTGCCTTTTGCAGCTTCTCGCCCCATTCGGCTATTGGTTGAACGGGGAAGCATGCCATATTCAGCCGTCACCCAACCCTGACCTTTGCCACGTAAAAATCGTGGCACATTTTTTTCAATGCTAGCATTGCAGATAACCTTGGTATTACCAAATTCTACAAGAACCGAGCCTTCAGCATGCTGCGTGTAGTCTCGGGTAATTTTTACTTGGCGCAACTGTTCTGGGCGACGTCCACTTGGTCTTGTCATGATTGATGCCTTAATACAAAAGTCTTGATTTGAAGTAACAATTGTAACAAATCTTAGCCCTCTTTAACTGCCTTTGTTAGAATACTGAAAAATAAAATTTATGGAGTCACTATGCCACGCAGTATGACCGCCTATGCCCGTATTACTGAAGAGCACAACTGGGGCTCAATAAGCTGTGAACTGAAATCGGTCAACCATCGATTTTTAGAAGTCGGTTTTAGAATGCCTGAATCTCTTCGCCCTGTAGAAACAGAGCTTCGAGATATGGCACGAAAAAAACTTGGTCGTGGCAAAATAGATTGCTCTGTACAGATTGCATTTAATCGCTCAAATTCATCCTCTGAGCTAGATTTAGATGCGGCCCGCGAACATATAACAATGGTTGAATCCATTGCCGCCGAAATAGCTCGGCCAGACGCAATTTCTGCCCTAGACATAATGAAATTACCTGGCGTACTTATAGACTCTGCAGTAGATGCCAAACAGCTCGGTAAAGCCGGCATACAGGCCTTTGATTTAGCTATGGATCAAATGCTTGAGGGCCGTGCTCGTGAAGGCGAAAAACTGGCAGATATGATCGAGCTTCGACTTCAAAGTATCGGGACACAAATAGCCTTAGTGCGCAAACATTTACCTGAAATTCTTGAACAGCAGCGCAATCGCCTGCACGAAAAACTTGCAGAATTAAAAGAGCAACTCGATGAACAACGACTCGAACAGGAAATGGTAATTATTGCCAATCGCACTGATGTCGATGAAGAGCTAGACCGCCTAGAAGCTCATGTAGTCGAAATTCGCAGAGTGCTAGGTGATAAAGCATCAATTGGGCGAAGACTTGATTTCTTGATGCAAGAGCTGAACCGAGAGGCCAATACATTAGGCTCGAAATCGATCTCTAGTATTACGACTCAGGCCTCGGTTGAGTTAAAAGTGCTTATTGAGCAGATGCGCGAACAAATTCAAAATATTGAATAAATTGTCTAAAGAGAATCGAACATAGATTTGTTTTCTGCTAATGTAACTTTCGTGAACCAGCTATTATAAATCGGATATTTTTAGTTTTATTATGACTTTAGGTACATTATTTATTATTTCAGCGCCTTCTGGAGCTGGCAAAACCAGCTTAGTTGCTGAGTTACTTAATCGCCTGAACAATCTTCAGGTTTCAGTATCTCATACCACTCGACCCAGTCGATCTGGAGAAAAGGATGGGATAGATTACCACTTTGTTTCCCATCAACAATTTGAAACCATGGTTGAGCAGCAGCAGTTCGTTGAGCATGCTAAGGTTCACAACAACTACTATGGCACATCAAAAGAATGGGTGAACAGCACTCTAAAAAAAGGCATAGACGTAATCCTAGAAATTGATTGGCAGGGTGCTGAACAGGTGCGAAAAAAATTTCCAATCAGTAAAAGCATTTTTATTTTGCCGCCAAGTAAACAAGCTTTATTTGAACGACTAAAAGGCCGCGGGCAGGATTCAGATGAAGTTATTGATCAGCGCGTTGCCGCCGCAAAGGAAGAAATGAGCCACTACCATGATGCTGATTATTTAGTCATTAATGATCAATTTGAACTTGCCTGCAAACAGCTGCAATGCATTATTCAAGCAACAGCTTGCGAGATAAATAGCCACAGGCATGAAAAACTATTAATTGATTTATTGTCGTAAGCGCTTAGATTAGGTAAAATCACAGGTTCCCGATGGCAAAAAGCCATCAAATCCAATTAATTAAATTTGTACAGCGGATTAATTATGGCTCGCATTACAGTAGAAGATTGTTTGAATTTTGTAGATAACCGTTTTGAATTGGTGATGGTAGGCTCTAAAAGAGCTCGACAAATTGCCGTTGACGGTCGCCCCCCTCTTATCGATGTAGAAAACGATAAGCCCACAGTTATCGCTCTTCGCGAAATTGAGCAGGGTTTAATTAGCCCAGAAGTTCTTCAAGAAATTGAACGCGACTATGAAATAGTCGACGCTGAAGAGAACGCCGAAGACGCTCCGCAAGACGCTGTCTAGTACAGTGCTCTAAAGAGGTAGGAGGGCGAACCACAGGTGCTTTCAGTACTAACCGAAAAGCTTTCCAATTACCTCGAGCAAAAAGAGGTTAAAAAAATCGAGCGTGCTTACAGGTACGCTGAACAATGCCACTCAGGCCAGTTGCGTCAGAGTGGTGACCCGTATATTACACATCCCCTCGCCGTGGCCAATATTCTGGCCGATATGCGCCTAGATCATGAAAGCCTAATGGCGGCTCTTCTTCATGATGTGATTGAAGACACTGGTGTTACTAAAGGCCAAATTAGTCGTCGCTTTGGGCGCACTGTGGCCGATTTGGTTGATGGTGTCAGTAAATTAAGCGAAATTGAATTTGAGACCAAAGCGCAACTGCAAGCTGAAAGCTTTCAAAAAATGACACTTGCTATGTCAAAGGACATCCGAGTGGTTTTGGTTAAGCTAGCTGATCGTCTTCACAATATGCGCACTCTAGGTGTTCTGGGGCCAGATAAACGTCGTCGTATTGCCAGAGAAACTCTGGAGATATATGCACCTATTGCTCAGCGACTCGGCATTAATGATGTGCGTATAGAATTTGAGGATCTTGGTTTTGCCACCATGTACCCGCTGCGCCATAGGCGCTTGCGCGAAGCGCTGAAAGCCGCCAGTAAAAATCGCAAAGAAATTGTTTCTGAGATCCATCAAGCAATTGAAGTGCGCCTTGAAGGCGAGTCCTTTCCTGCGATTGTCAAAGGCCGAGAAAAGCATGTGTGGAGCATCTATAAAAAAATGCGCGATAAGCAAAAGTCTTTTCGCGATATTATGGATGTTTTTGCTTTTCGATTGATTGTTGAATCGGTGGATGATTGTTATCGAACCCTTGGCATGATGCACAATATCTTTAAGCCGGTTCCCGGCGAATTTAAGGACTACATAGCAATCCCCAAAGCCAATGGTTATCAATCATTACACACTGTTCTTGTTGGCATGCATGGCGTATTGATTGAAGTCCAAATTCGCACCCAAGAAATGGAAACAATGGCTAATTATGGTATTGCTGCCCACTGGGAATATAAATCACTAGAGGGCACCATTGATGCCAGCCAGCGGCGAGCTACACGCTGGGTTCAGGGGCTGCTTGAGATGCAAAAGCAGGCAGGGGATTCACTGGAATTTTTGGAGCATGTAAAAACCGATCTATTCCCCGATGAAATCTACGTCTTTACCCCTAAGGGCAGAATTATCGAGCTTCCTTCAGGTGCAACTGCTGTTGATTTTGCCTATTCAGTTCATACAGATCTAGGTAATAGCTGTATTGCCTGTCGAGTAGATGGTGAGCTGACGCCCTTATCAGAACAGCTTCAGAGCGGTCAAAAAATTGAAATTATCAGCACTCAGGGTGCCCAACCAAATCCGAATTGGTTAAATTTTGTGGTTACCGCGAAGGCGCGCAGTGCCATTCGTCACTTCTTAAAAAATCAGCAACATGATGAGTCTGTTAATCTAGGCAAACGTCTATTGGATAAAACGCTAGCCAATTATGGCACCGCCTACAACAAACTTAGAAAATCACAGATTAAGCGATTACTTAAGGAAACATCTGCGCCTACTTTTGAATATGTACTGCAACAAATCGGTCTTGGTAATCAGGTTCCTTTTGCTGTAGCTAATATTTTAGTGCCTCCTTCTAAGCGCAATATTCCCGAGGATAAGCGCAAGCCATCACTGCCCGTAGTTGTAGATACCTCAGAGAGTTTAATTCTTCACTATGCCCGATGCTGTCATCCTATCCCAGGAGATCCAATCCTTGGTCACGTATCCCCCGGTAAAGGACTAGTTATCCACTTAGAATCTTGTCACAACCTAAAAGAAATAAGAAATCATCCTGAAAAATGTATGCCACTTAGCTGGTCAAAAGTAGTGGAAGGAGAATTCCCCGTTGAGATAAAAGTAGAAATAACGCCCGAACGCGGCTTTATAGCTGCACTTGCCTCTAGAATAACCGATGAGGATGCTACAATTGAAAACATTAGCTCAACCGAAAAAGATGCTTATACTAGTGTCGTGGATGTCGTTTTAACTGTGCGAAACCGCATTCATTTAGCCGATATTATTCGCAGAATAAGAAGCTTAACGCCTGTGCGACGAGTTTATCGCGTAAAAAATAAATAGTTTTTCAAGGAACCACAATGTCAAACAAAGCTCATATTTTTACAGAAAAAGCCCCCGCCGCCATTGGCCCCTACAGTCAAGCGGTAAAAGTTAACAATACAGTTTATCTTTCTGGTCAAATTCCATTAGACCCCGAAACTATGGCCTTAGTCACTGGCGATATACAGGTTCAGGCAAGGCAGGTATTTGCTAATTTAAGTGCAGTTTGCGAAGCAGCTGGCTCAGATCTAAGCGGTATTGTTAAACTCAATATATTTCTAACCGATTTAAGTCATTTCGCTGCTGTTAATGAAGTTATGGCAGAATTATTTGAGCAGCCTTACCCTGCGCGAGCCGCTATTGGAGTAAAAGAATTACCTAAGGGTTCAGAGATAGAAATGGATGCTATTGTGGTTGTTTAGTTGACTCATTCTTTTTTTGATCCTCTATCAGTGCCGCGTACCCTTCTTTAAAAGAGGGATATTTAAAGTTAAAACCGGATTCTAAAAGGAGGCGATTGCTACATCGCCTTGCGGGCCCAATAGCAACGGGCTCTTCAATCAGATCAATGGATAAACAACCAGCGATCCATTTTCTTATATCATGCTGAGTGACAGGCTCAGAATCTGAAGCCAAATAAACAGGCTCAATGGATCTATCTGAGGTAAATAAATCAATAAGATGCGCCAAAACACCGCCACAATCATCGGCATGTATTCGATTACTCCATTGTTCTGGCGTTTTTGGCCTTCCCTTACCCTCTTGAACCTGATTGAGTAATCGAGCCCTTCCGGGGCCATAAATACCAGAAAATCTGACCACAGTACTAGAACAGGGTAAATTTTGAATAATTTTCTCAGCCTGAAGTAGTATTTCTCCAGAGAATGTGACCGGATTTGGCTTTGTAGTCTCATCAACCCATTGACCATTATTATCGCCATACACACTAGTGCTAGAGACCCAAATAATCAATTTAGGTGAATGAGGCAATGCATCTACAGTCTCTAATATTGACTGTGCTACCGCTAGGTAAGATTCTTTGTAGGCTTTTCTCGTAAATTCACTGGGGGTGAGGGTTGCGACCCAAATATCAAAACCTTGACTGGCAACCTTGAGAAGCTGCTGTGCGTCACTTGCATCAGCTGTAATGACTTTAATACTAGACTGTAATTTATGTGGGTTGCGTCTAAGGCCACAGCAATAAAAACGATCTACCATAAGCTTAAAGGCCCTCTGAGCTATATCGCCACAGCCAATAAAAAGTACTTTCGATACCTCTGCCATAAAACTATCCCGACATTCTTGTCAACTTTGTGATTTAATTCTTAATTGCATAGGCAACTGTTAATCATTATCATTATTGTTATTAAATATCGTTATAAGGGAGAAACGATATGACTCTCACCAATCTTCGCTATGCGACTGTGGTTGTTCAGCCACTGTTTAATTAACCATTTATGGTTGTATTGCCGTTCAATCATCCTCTAGCAATACGCTCTTCAATAAAGCCTGAAGACTTAGAAAAAGAACACATCTTACTACTTGGCGAGGACCACTGTTTTAGAGATCAAGTTATAGATGCAATCCCCAATATTAATGTCTACCACTGCGGGAAAAATCCCTCTGATAAAGACTCTCAAGCACATTCCCTAGAAACCCTCTGCACTATGGTAGCCTCAGGTTTCGGAATTACAATTATGCCTCAAACGGCTGTAAAAGGATCTAATTTTTGCAACAGTTGCGACATCAATTTAGTCAGCATTCCATTAGAGGGAGACGGCACCATGCGTTCTACAGCACTGGCATGGCGTGTCGGCTTTCCCAGACACAAGACAATTGAAGCAGTTCGCAATGCAATTTATACTAGCTATAATTTGAAAGATGGCAACAAACAGCTTCCAATAATTGGTACGTGACGAATGAATTCAACTAACCTCGATGCAATTGCTATCAGCGAGCTTCGAGGAATAGGGCCCCAACTATCTCAAAAATTTAGCAAACTCGGCCTCAACAGTCTTCAGGATTTATTATTTCATTTGCCGCTTCGCTATATAGATAGAACCAAAATAACCCCTATTGGCAGCCTTCAGCCACAGACCGATGTTGTGCTTGAAGGTGAGATTCGTGCTAGTGAAGTGGTCTTTGGTCGGAGAAGAAGCTTAGTTTGCAAGCTGCAAGATGGCACAGGAACAACCGTACTTAGATTTTTTCATTTCAGTCGCGCCCAGCAGCAAAAACTCAAGGCTGGTGCAAAATTACGCTGTTTTGGCGAAGTAAGGCCGGGCAGATTTGGTCTTGAGCTCTATCATCCAGAATATCAACATCTCGATGGCGCTAATCCTCCCGATTTAGAAGATACGCTCACCCCCATTTACCCGTCAACCGAAGGCATTAGCCAAACACGAATTCGCGATCTTTGCTCCCAAGCTCTTAAGTTTCTTAAAACTAATGGCATACCCGAGCTACTTCCAGAATCACTAAAAAAGCAACTCGGAGCAGCACTTGCCTACTCACTGGTTGATGCACTTCAGCTGATTCACTCGCCACCCCCCGGCTTTGAACTGCATAGTTTAACGACCGGAGAGCACCCAGCACAACAGCGATTAGCCGCTGAAGAGCTTATCGCGCATAATCTCAGCCTGCTAAAAATGAGGCAAAAGGTTCAGGCCCAGCCAGCACCAAAACTTACCTATAGTGAAGAGCTAATTTCAAATTTCTTAAATCAATTACCTTTTGAACCCACTGATGCGCAACAACGCGTTGCCCGTGAAATAAGTTCTGATATGGAAAAACCCTTTCCCATGTTACGACTGGTTCAAGGTGATGTTGGCTCTGGGAAAACTGTTGTTGCGGCGATGACCGCGCTTCAGGCCATTGCCAATGGCAAACAAGCGGCCTTAATGGCTCCCACAGAAATTCTCGCCGAACAACATAGAATTAATTTTGAGCAATGGCTCAAGTCCATGAATATCAGTGTGGCTTTGCTAACCGGTAAAGTTAAAGGCAAGGCGCGAGAAATTCAGCTGCAACGCATTGCAGATGGCAGTGCGCAAATGGTGATCGGCACCCATGCGCTATTTCAAGAAGAGGTAAAATTTAACGATCTTGGCCTTAGCATTATTGACGAGCAGCACCGTTTCGGCGTTCATCAGCGCCTCGCGTTGCGCAACAAAGGCTTTGGCGACCATCAATCTGTGCAGGATGGCATAGCCCCACACCAACTGATTATGACCGCTACGCCTATACCAAGAACATTGGCTATGAGTGCCTATGCCGATCTTGATTGCTCGGTGATTGATGAGTTACCACCGGGGCGAACAGCGGTTGAAACCGCTGTGTTAAGTAATTTACGACGCAATGATATTATCAAAAGAGTGCGCGCATCCTGTATCGAGGGTCGACAAGCCTATTGGGTTTGTACCCTCATTGAAGAATCGGATGTGCTTGAAGCCCAAGCGGCAGAGGTAACTGCCAACGAACTACAGCTGATGCTACCAGAACTCTCCATTGGCCTTGTACATGGACGCTTAAAGCCGCGTGAAAAATTAGAAATTATGGATGCCTTTAATGCCGGTAAGATTAATCTACTGGTTGCTACTACTGTCATTGAAGTGGGTGTTGATGTGCCCAATGCCAGCTTGATGATTATTGAAAATGCCGAACGTCTGGGTCTATCACAGCTTCATCAACTGAGAGGGCGAGTCGGAAGAGGCTCGGCAAACAGTCATTGCGTATTACTCTACAGCTCACCCATTTCTGCCAATGGCAGTGCACGACTAAAAACCATGCGCGAAACCAATGACGGCTTTGTTATTGCCGAAAAGGACCTCGAATTGAGAGGCCCCGGTGAACTTTTGGGCACCCGCCAAACTGGTGATATGCAACTACAGATTGCAGATTTACAGCGCGATGCACACCTATTACCTCAGATTAAACAGGCGTCAGATATTCTAATACGTCAGCATCCCGATAAGGTGGTGCAAATAATTGACCGCTGGCTAGGCAATAACCAAGATTATGCACAGGCATAGTTGAGGCCAAACGAGGGATTTAGTCTTCCTGTATGGTATTGATTGCTCATATTTCTGCGGCATGGTCCAACAGCTGTCTCATGGTGATCAGTGACATGGCCTCTTTCCTTGTAAGTTAATTGCATTCCTTGCAATCCAGTTTTTACCTCATTTTAGTCGCTGGACGCTCGTGTTTTAAGTAGGGCTACGGCAGGTAATTCCTTACCTTCTACATATTCTAAAAATGCACCCCCACCAGTAGAAATATAGGATACTTGGTCTGCTATTTCATACTTATCCACTGCCGCTAGAGTATCGCCTCCACCGGCAATTGAAAATCCGTCACTCTCAGCAATAGCTAGGGATAAAGATTTGGTGCCCTCAGCAAACTGATCAAATTCAAATACGCCCACTGGGCCATTCCAAATAATTGTGCCTAGGGTTTTAATAATTTCAGCCAGCTGGCTTGAAGATTCTGGCCCTATATCAAAGATCATATCGTCGGACTCTACGGCATCCACAGAAACAATGCGCGCCGCGGCAGTTTCGGAAAATTCCTTACCCACAACCACATCGGTCGGCAGGGGAATATTAACCTTGCTCATTAGCGCTTTAGCCGCAGGAATCAGATCCGGCTCATACAGCGACTTGCCAACTGGATAACCTGCTGCCGCCAAAAATGTGTTGGCAATACCACCGCCCACAATGAGTTGATCAACTTTATCCGCAAGGGTTTCCAAAACCATAAGTTTAGTTGAAACTTTTGATCCGCCAACAATCGCCCCTAAAGGTTGAGCTGGAGTAGCCAAGGCTGTTTCCAATGCATTGAGCTCATTGGCTAATAGTGGCCCTGCGCAAGCAATAGGAGCAAATTTTGCCACACCATGAGTTGAGGCTTGGGCACGGTGAGCAGTACCAAAGGCATCCATAACAAAAATATCACAGAGTTTTGCATAGGCCTGCGAAAGTGCATCATCATTGTCCTTTTCGCCCAGATTAAATCGAACATTTTCCAGTAATGCCACCTGACCCTCAGGTACATCTATACCATTTGACCAGTCAGCAACTAATTGCACCGGAGTGCCTAGCTTTTTGCTTAGAGTATCGGCTACTGGCTGTAAGCTAAACTGATCTTCAAATTGCCCTTCTGTCGGACGACCCAAATGTGACATCAAAATAACCTTGGCGCCTTGGCTTAAGGCCTGTTTGATTGTAGGTAATGCCGCGTTAATTCTTGCGTCACTGGTTACTACGCCATTGTTAACCGGTACATTTAGATCTTCACGAATTAACACACGTTTATGGCTAAGATCTAAATCAGTCATTAGTTTGATAGTCATTATTTTTCCTATTATTTAATTTAAACAGCGTACAATTTTGCCTGTAAGTTACCAGCTTTTAAGCAAATCCAGCATTCTATTGGCATAGCCCCATTCGTTATCGAACCAAATAAGTACTTTAACCAATTTTTTCTGGCTAACTCTGGTTTGACTGGCATCAACAATGCCACTTCTTGGATCGTGATTAAAATCACAGGAGGCCAACGGCTCCTCGGTGTAGCCCAATATATTTATAAGCGAGCCTTTAGCTGCGGTAGCTAGGGCTTGATTGACTGCATCAATATCAACCGCCTGATTAACTAAAACCGATAAATCTATGGCCGAAACATTGATTGTAGGAACCCGCATCGCCTGCGCTTGAAAACGTCCCGCCAAATTTGGCATCAACCGATCAATGCCAACACCAAGCCCGGTATCGACAGGAATAATTGAATTCATTGCCGCGCGGGTTTTACGTAAATCTGTATGGTGATAGGCATCCAATACCGGCTGATCGTTCATTGCTGAGTGAATAGTGGTGATCACGCCACCCTCAACCGAAAACTGGTTATCGAGCACCTGAATAACCGGAACCACACAGTTGGTTGAGCAAGAGGCACTTGAAATAATTTTTTCATTACCCGTTAGCTGTTGATGGTTGTAGCCATAGACAATAGTGGCATCAACATCAGATTCTGCAGGCTGGGAAAATAACACGCGCTTGGCACCGCTTTGCAAATGCTGCTCAGCAGTAGCGCGATCACTAAAGCTGCCACTGCACTCCAGCACCACATCAACATCTAATTCTGACCATGGAAGCTGAGATAGACTATCTTGGTGGACAATGGTAATTGCATCGCCACAGACATTCAGCATTTTATTGTCCGAGGAAACATCACCCTTGAAACGACCATGAGTGGAGTCATAGCGGGTTAGGTGGGCAATGGTTTTGTTGTCCGCAGGCTCATTGATAGCCACAATTTTTATCTGATCTTGTAGCTTTGATTCATAGACCGCCCTTAAAACAGAGCGGCCTATACGTCCATAGCCATTAATGGCTACGCGAATCATTAGCCTAGGCTCTCCATAACCTTAGATACAACATTCTCCACCGTAAAACCAAATTCTTTCATTAATACATTCCCTGGGGCTGACTCACCAAAGCTGGTCATACCGACAACCGCACCATCCAAGCCAACAAATTTATGCCAGTAATCTGCATGCAGTGCCTCAACAGCTACCCGAGCGCGTATTGACGATGGCAATACAGATTCACGGTAGGCTTTATCTTGCTCACAGAATATTTCTGCACAGGGCATGGATACCACATTGACCGCTATACCTTTATCGGCAAGTTGATCTGCGGCACTCACTGCCAGCTCAACCTCGGAGCCCGTAGCTATAAGAATTGCCTGTGCATTAGAAGCTTTACGCAAAGTATAGCCGCCTCGGCCTACATTGCTTAGTTGCTCATCGGAACGCGACATAGGCGTTAGACCCTGACGGCTAAATACCAGGGCACTTGGGCCATCCTTACGCTCGATGGCACTTTTCCAGCTAACTGCTGATTCAACCGAATCGCAAGGGCGCCATGTATGCAGGTTGGGCGTAGCACGAAGGGCACTTAATTGCTCAACCGGTTGGTGGGTTGGGCCATCTTCACCCAAACCAATCGAATCATGGGTGTAAACAAAGATGCTTTGCTGCTTCATTAACGCTGCCATACGCACCGCATTGCGGGCATATTCCATAAACATCAGGAAGGTAGCGCCATAGTTAACAAAGCCGCCATGAAGAGCAATACCATTCATAATTGCGCTCATACCAAATTCGCGAACGCCATAATACAGGTAGTTTCCATCGGCGTTATCGCCACTGATATCTTTTGAACCAGACCAGATAGTAAGATTTGATCCGGCCAAATCAGCCGAGCCGCCGAGTAATTCAGGTAACAGCGGTCCATACGCATTTAGGCAATTCTGAGATGCTTTGCGCGAGGCAACCTTTTCCATTTTCTCTTGGCAGTCGCGAATATAGGCATCGGCTTTATCGCTGAAGTCGGCAGGAAGATCGCCATTTGTACGACGCTCAAATTCAGCGGCTAATTCTGGATACTCTGACTGGTAAGCAGCAAACTGCTGATTCCAAGCAGACTGCTCAGCTTGGCCTTTTGCTATCCCGCTCCACTCAGCATAATAATCTTCGGGAATTTCAAATGCGCCATATTCCCAACCCAGTTGCTCGCGGGTAAGGGCAATCTCATCGGCACCAAGAGGTGCTCCATGACAATCTTCTTTGCCCTGCTTGTTTGGCGAGCCAAAACCAATCACAGTTTTACAGCATATTAATGTCGGCTTATCAGAGGCCTGGGCCTGTTTAATTGCCGTATCAATCGCTTCAGAATCATGGCCATCGATAGCAGGAATTACCTGCCAACCATAGGATTCAAAACGCGCCGGAGTATCATCAGTAAACCAGCCGCCATCCCCGTCAACCCCAGCAACGTCACCATCAATGGAGATACCATTATCGTCATAGAAGGCAATTAACTTACCTAATTTAAGCGTGCCTGCAAGAGAACATACCTCATGAGATATACCCTCCATCAAACAGCCATCACCTAAGAATGTGTAGGTATGATGATCAACCAAATTATGACCTGCTTTATTAAACTGCGCCGCCAGCACTTTTTCAGCCAAGGCCATTCCAACTGCATTGCTAATGCCCTGACCTAGTGGACCCGTGGTTGTTTCAACGCCTGGCGCATAACCATATTCAGGATGTCCCGGCGTTTTTGAATGCAATTGACGAAAATTCTTTATTTCTTCAATCGGTAAATCATAGCCCGAGAGGTGCAAAAGAGAGTACAGCAACATAGAGCCATGGCCATTAGATAGCACAAAGCGGTCTCTGTTGACCCATTCTGGATCTGCAGGATTATGTTTTAAATAATCTCTCCATAGTACTTCGGCAATATCTGCCATACCCATTGGGGCACCAGGATGGCCGCTGTTTGCCTGTTGAACAGCATCCATACTAAGGGCACGAATAGCATTTGCGAGGTCTCGACGTGAGGCCATGAATTTCACTCCTGAAAGGTAAAATTTAGTTGCGCTATTGTCTCTTAGTCAGCCGTTTCAGTAAACCAGAAATCATTATTTAAGCCTATGAATTTGCAAAAAAATTCCTAATTAAAAGCCCATCAAAATATTTTTATATAAAAATATTTTGATGGAGTAAATTCAGTGTGCTAAAATCATACGAATGAATTCGGAAAATCAGAATACTAGCCCCTATGATACTGCTGCACCACAAGCGGTTGGCGCCATCGGCATCCTTTGCAAGGCGGCCGGCGATCCTTTGCGCATCCAAATTCTAAAAGTGCTCCAACAAAATGCTTATGGTGTGCTTGAGCTATGCCAAATATTTGATATTCGTCAATCGGCGATGAGCCACCATCTAAAAATACTGTCTAATGCTGGCTTAGTATCTTCCCGTCGCGAAGGAACCACTATTTTTTATCGTCGCAATCCGTTTAATCCCGACATTGATCTACAGTCTGTTCAACAGGCTTTATTTCAGGCAATTGATAAAGCCTCTGTGGATCCCAGATTTGCTGATCGGTTAGCTGATATCAATCTAGAACGCGCCAATGCTTCTGTGGAATTTTTTAATCGCAACGTTTCTTTGTTTGAAGAAAATCAGGATCTTATTGCTAGTTGGTCTGACTATGGTGATAGCGTAGAAAGTCTTTTAGATAGTTCTGCAACAGCCACAAACTCGGCATTAGAAATTGGCCCTGGTTATGGTCAATTTCTTAAAAAACTATCATCTACATTTGATCAAATCATTGCACTGGATAATAGCGCTGAAATGCTAGAACAGTGTGAACAACGCAGTAAGAAACAAGGCCTCACTAATGTTGCTTTTCAGCATGGTGATACATTAACAGCGCTCGATAAAAATATTCGCACTGATTTTGTTTCATTGAATATGGTTTTACACCACAACCCTACGCCCGGCGATATTATTAAACACTGTGCCCAGTTGCTTAATGATAACGGCGTTTTGCTGATTACAGACCTCTGCGCACATAATCAAGACTGGGTAAAACAATCCTGCGGCGATCTTTGGCTGGGATTCGACCCTAAAGAAATTACTGATTGGGCGCAAAATGTAGGACTTACAGAAAGTAATAGTTTATTTCTCACACAGCGAAATGGATTTCGAATTCAGCTTCGGCAGTTTAAGAAAGCCGCAACGACAATTTAAAGGAAACCTATGTCAACTTATAACCTTTTTACATCTGAATCTGTCTCTGAAGGACACCCAGATAAGATGGCCGATCAAATTTCTGATGCCGTTTTAGATGCCATTATTGCCGATGACCCCCATGCGCGGGTTGCGGTGGAAACTATGGTTAAAACAGGCATGGCAATTATTGCCGGTGAGGTGCGCACTAAAACCTACGTGGATTTAGAGCAAATTGTTCGCGATGTGATCACTGATATCGGTTATGACCATTCAGACAAAGGCTTTGATGGCAATTCCTGTGCTGTAATTAACGCCATTGGCAAGCAATCATCGGATATTGCTCAAGGCGTTGATGAGGCTGAAAATAAAGATATAGGCGCTGGCGATCAGGGTCTTATGTTTGGTTATGCCAGCAATGAAACTGATGTGCTTATGCCCGCACCAATTTTCTATTCTCACCGCTTGGTTGAGCGCCAGGCTCAGCTTAGAAAGAGTGGTGCATTGCCATGGTTGCGTCCTGATGCCAAAAGCCAAGTGACGCTCAGATATGATCAGGGTGTTCCGGTTGCCGTTGATGCGGTTGTGCTATCTACCCAGCATTCACCGGATATTTCACAGAGAGACCTTCAAGCCGCTGTGCGCAGTGAGATTGTTGATTATGTATTGCCAGCTGAATGGCTTCACAAGGACACTCAGTACCATATCAACCCCACTGGAAATTTTGAAATCGGCGGGCCAATGGGTGACTGCGGGCTTACTGGTAGAAAAATCATTGTCGATACCTATGGCGGCATGGCTCACCATGGGGGAGGCGCTTTTTCTGGCAAAGACCCTACTAAAGTAGACCGCTCAGCCGCCTATGCCGGTCGCTACGTAGCAAAAAATATTGTTGCTGCAGGCTTAGCGGATCGCTGTGAGATCCAAATTTCATATGCCATTGGTGTATCAGAGCCTACGTCTATCAGTATCAATACTTTTGGTACAGGTAAGCTTTCTGATGAAAAAATTGTTGAACTAGTTCGCGAGCAATTTGATCTGCGGCCTAGAGGATTAATAGAAATGCTCGATCTGCGCAAGCCAATCTATCGTAAAACTGCCTCCTATGGGCATTTTGGCCGCACTGAATCAAGCTTTACTTGGGAAAAAACTGATCGAGCCTCAGCACTTAATAAAGCGCTGAAGTAATTAGACATATTTAAAGGTAACTATAATGACAGTATTAAAGTCGGTAAAAAATAACTCGCCATTCACTGATTACAAGGTGGCTGATATCAATTTGGCAGAATGGGGTAGAAAAGAAATCTCTATTGCCGAATCAGAAATGCCTGCACTGATGGCGCTTCGCAGTAAATACCATGCTGAGCAACCACTGTCTGGCGCAAGAATTTTGGGCTGTATCCATATGACCATCCAAACTGCAGTACTTATCGAAACGCTGGAGTCTCTGGGTGCAGAGGTTCGCTGGACTTCCTGTAATATTTTTTCAACTCAGGATCATGCAGCGGCGGCTATCGCGGCTAATGGTACACCGGTATTTGCCTGGAAAGGTGAAACGGAAAAGGAATATGACTGGTGCTTGGAACAACAGGTACTAAAAGATGGCGAGCCCTGGAATGCAAATATGATTTTGGATGATGGCGGTGATCTAACCGCTCTATTGCATCAAAAATATCCGCAGGTGCTGGACAATGTTCACGGTATTACTGAGGAAACCACCACAGGCGTTCATCGTTTATATGAAATGCTAGAGGCGGGCGAACTGAAAGTACCTGCTATTAATGTCAATGACTCAGTTACTAAATCCAAGAACGATAACAAATACGGTTGTCGTCACAGCCTTAATGATGCGATCAAGCGCGCAACGGATCATCTTTTATCCGGTAAAAAAGCATTGGTAATTGGCTACGGTGATGTGGGCAAAGGTTCGGCTCAATCCCTGCGTCAAGAAGGTATGATTGTGAAGGTGACTGAGGTTGATCCGATCTGTGCCATGCAGGCTTGTATGGATGGTTTTGAAGTGGTTTCAACCTACAATGGCGGCGATATTGGCCAAGGTGTCAATACTGAGTTGCTGACTACTACTGATTTATTGGTAACCACCACAGGTAACTATAATGTCTGCGACTCTTCTGTGCTTAATGCCCTTAAAAGTGGTTGTGTGGTGTGTAATATTGGTCACTTCGACAATGAAATCGATACCGCCTATATGCGTGAAACTTGGCACTGGGAAGAAGTTAAGCCTCAGGTGCATAAGGTCTACCGCGAGCAAGAATCAAATGATCATCTTCTTTTATTAGCAGAAGGTCGATTGGTAAACTTGGGCAATGCAACCGGGCATCCAAGCCGAATTATGGATGGCTCATTTGCCAATCAGGTGCTGGCGCAAATCGAACTCTATGGTCGTGGCTTTGCCGATCAAGATAAGGCAGCCCAGGCTGAACTTCTTGGCGTTGAGGTACTGCCAAAACATCTCGACGAAGAAGTAGCGGCGCATATGGTCAATGGATTTGGTGGTGTTATCACTCAATTAACCCAAGCACAGGCTGACTATATTAGCGTGCCAGTTAATGGTCCGTTCAAAAACGATAGTTATAAATACTAAGACATCGGAATTTTTATGGCTAACCAACCCCATATAAGCTTTGAATTTTTTGCCGCAAAAACTGAGCAGGGTCGTCAGAAACTGCAAATGACCTGTGAAAAACTCAACCGCTATAACCCAGAATTTTACTCTGTTACCTATGGTGCGGGAGGATCAACCCGCGATACGACCAAACAGCTAGTATTGGATCTTCAGCAACAGGGTTACCAGGCGGCACCCCATCTGTCGTTTGGCGGCGATAGTCAGGAAACCGTATTAGGCTTAATTACTGAGTACCAGCAGGCAAGCATCTCAAATCTAGTTGCACTGCGCGGCGACCTACCTTCTGGTATTGGTGGCACCACTCAACTAGTTCACGCCAACGAACTCGTAGCATTAATTCGTGAAAAAACTGGCGACCATTTTGATATTAATGTTGCAGCCTACCCAGAAATTCATCCTGAAGCTGAAAGCTACAGCAAGGATATCTATTGGTTAGGTGAAAAGTTTAAGGCAGGTGCCAACCGAGCGATTACTCAGTATTTTTATAACCCTGATGCCTATTTCCAGTTTGTCGACAACTGCCAAAAAGTAGGTATCGACAAACCCATAGTGCCGGGAATTATGCCCCTAACTAATTTCCAGAATCTTCTTAGATTCTCTGAAAACTGTGGCGCAGAAATACCGCGCTGGATGCAGTGGCAAATGAAAGAGCGCAAAGACAATCAAGAAGATTTGATCAGCTATGGTATCGAAATTGTATCCAATCTATGTGAAACCTTGCTTGCTGGCGGTGCACCAGGACTACATTTTTATACCATGAACCAATGGCAAATTTCCGATAAGCTCTGTCAAAATATCGGGCTGGAAAGCAACAGCTAAGCCATGCGTATTCCCAGAGTTTATACTCCGCAACCTATGGCCATTGGCGACAGCATCGAGCTTGAAACCGGTGCAGCACGCCATTTGACCTCTGCGTTGCGAATGAACTCTGGCCAGCTGATTACCCTGTTTAATGGTCAAGGCGGTGAATATATTGCCGAGCTAGTAGACGCTAAAAAGGGCATGGCGACCGTTGCCATCAAAAGTTTTGAAAATACAGAACGTGAATCACCACTGGAGATTCACCTTGCTGTAGGCATCTCCCGCGGCGAACGCATGGACTGGATTATGCAAAAAGCCACAGAGCTTGGTGTGCGTGAAATCACCCCCCTTTTTACCGAGCGCTGTGAAGTAAAACTCAGCGGTGATAGACTCGAAAAGAAGGTGGGTCACTGGCAACAGGTGGCTATTAGTGCCTGTGAGCAGAGTCAGCGCAACAGAGTTCCTCAAATCAATGCGCCATTAAAACTAGACCAGTGGCAAACCCTCTGCGACAGTTCACTTAAGCTGGTGCTTCATCATCGCACTGAAAAAAAGCTAAGCGATATGGATCAGCCAAATGGGCAGATCGCTTTATTAATTGGCCCCGAAGGTGGTCTTAGCGAACGTGAAATTGAACAGTCAATAGCTCTAGATTTTCAACCTCTTACACTAGGCCCGCGTGTATTGCGAACCGAAACCGCACCCCTAGCAGCTATTTCTATCCTGCAATCAGTTTGGGGAGATATGGGGTAGTGACAAACTGGGCAGGCATAATAAATGTTAGCGTTTTAAAGCTACTGTGCGCCCTACTAACTTTATACTCTCAGCCATTACTGGCCGAAAATTACATCCAAGCGGTGGGCACCATATACTGTGATGGCGGTATTCGTGGAATAGCCACACATATCGAAATAAAAGATGACCCAGATCACTCGGTTATTGTGACTGCCGCTCATGTGCTTTATAACCCGCAAACGGATCAGCTATTTAGCCAGTGCCATTATCGACCACAGAATAAACGACTTAGCGGCATAGCTTTTAAAACAATATCCACCCATAACTACTCGGTAAAAAATACCAATAAGATTGCTCAAGCCGAGGGCGATCTTGTTTTTATACGACTCAAAAACATAGCCCATCAGCCTAGGCTCAAGCTAGCTCGGGATTCTTTAAGCGAAGTATTAGCGCTTTCTTTGATAAGCCCTAATTTGGATAATTTTAAACAGGTTAGATGCCAAAAAATTAACCACCCCCATCTCAAAAACGATAAGCTGTTACTTCATAACTGCCCTGCACAAGAAGGTAGCTCGGGAAGTCCTATATTAGATAGCACAAGCGGGGATCTTATCGCCGTGCATGGCGGTAGATTTATTGTTCAATCAGCAATTAACAATAAAACACCACAATGGATTGGTCAGGCGCGGCGCGTGGATTCAAAGATTACCTTTAGTCTAAGTCGCTAAGCGCAAATCTCTCTTATTTGTTCTAATCACCGCCGTTGACGCCAATTTGTCATGCCAACCCTGCTTATGCTTATCGAATGCGATCCATATGATGCCTAGAAGCAAACAAAGCACAGAGGGCACATAACTAAAATATCTTATGATCGCCTGACGAAAACTAAGGTTGTTAGAGGTTTTAAAATCGACAACTTTTAATCGAAACAACATCTTTCCAGGGGTTGCGGAGAAGCGCACCTACAACCAAATCACAATTATCAATGGGACTATCACTTCAATAATAAAATGCCACAGACCCAAGAATGAGGTCTCGTTATTGAGGTATTTTAAGTAATTCTCAGAACCATAAATCATAGATATTGGAATAGAAATCAAAAAAAGTACCAGTATGGTATCAATTACTGTTGCGCACGCTCTTAACCAAAAGCCTGCATACACAATTTTATTTTCTTTATCTTCCATGAAGCTTATCTCCAACTAATGCATTAACTTTCAATAAGGTAACTATAGACCAGTTAAAAAGCACCTGGAGGTTTTGCTCTGTTTTTTACATATCTGAAAAAGGATTTTCCACATCAAATGTCACCTCTTGAGCATAACCTGGAATACTAATACCCTCTTTGGAAATGCTTACCTTATCTTCATCAATCAAATCTTCACCAAAACGATAGACAACATCTAGCTCAGCAGCATCAGCGCGGCTAGCATAGGCTTCAGCATTCTTTCTAGTGACTTTACGCTTGGCAAAGTAGGCTTCTAGCTGTTCGCCATAACGAGCTGCCATCATTTTTTCTGCTTGCTGAGGAGATAACACCATTGCCGTCGCATTATTGCCACCAAAACCTTTAGAGTTAACAAAGGCGACATGCATATTTTTGTCGCTCATATCCATATCTTGCAGTGGGAATACGGTATGTTGCTGATTAACATCATCTGCCACTTTACTAATGGTTTTGATACCGGGAATAATCTGGTATTTAAAGGTTCCCAATGCCGACATCAGTTGGTCACCACTGGCGGTTGAGATAGTATGGCCCACGTAGGACTTAACTGCAGTTACTGGCCAATCTTCAATATCAAAGGCTTCAGCGACGCGGTTGATTAAATCGGATTCTGTGGTGCGATTAGCTGGTGTACTTGAACCATGAGCATGCACAAAACTGTTATTTTGAACAGTTTCTTTACCAACAATACTTACGGCCGAGGCCACCGCCTTAGCAAAGGAAATGGTATTGCCAACACCGGGAGCAGAGATAGACTTTTTAACCCCATCGGCATTAATAAATATATCCGGTACAGCACCGTGAATATCTGCACCTAACTCGACGGTTAAAGCATCATCCATTAGCACTACATACTGCGTGCCTTCGGCCAGGGTAAAGCCACAGTTTTCACCAAAGGGGCGACTGGCACGGCGCCAGTCGGGTGTTTCAGAACCGTCTAATTTAGCCAAATTCTCATCACTACCTAGGGCACTCATATTTGAGAAGCCCTCTGATACCTCGGGCATTACCACAGCTTCTGCATTGCCAACAATGGCGACACGGCGAACACCGCTGCGAATATCTCTCACTGCCGCCTGCAAACAATAAAGAAAGGTAGCACAGGCGCCGGTAATGGCTTCAGTATGACCGACACTGCCTAAAACATAGGCATTAATAAAATCAGCAGGCATTGAATTTAGACCCATAGGCACTTGTTTAGCGGTGGTGCGTCCACCTTTTAAGCGCGCTTGAAATAAACCGCCAAAACCTTCTTCACTCATTTGGCTAAAACCACTGGAGGAATAAACCCCAATCTCATCGGGTTTAACGGCATCGGCAATGGTTTGCCACTCAATGCCTATAGAATGTAGCGCATCACTGGCACCCATTAATGCCATCTGTAAGGTTCGAGGATGAAAACGGGCATTGTAATGATCGGCAGGATCGAATCCTTGGGGTAATTCCCCGGCGGCTTTTGCCGCTAGCTCGTAATCTGAGCCCACCAAAAGGTCACTATCTTCACTTAACTTAACTTCAAAAGTACCATCTTCAAGATCAGTTAACTGCCAGTGCTTGGGGGTCACAGTCGGCAAGTCGCGCTTGGCGATGGTAAATACCGCCTGTGATTCTGAGCTTGCGCTTAAATTAACTTTTTTATTGCCTTGCACAGCGCTGGGATCAAAAGAGGTAATTTTTCTAACTAGGGTGCCACTTAAAACCGCGCTGCGAAATTGCTTGTCGACTTCAGACGCATCAATAAGCTGCGCCTCTGCTGTCTCGAAACCCTGATCTGTAGCCTTCACTAAACCCATAAGGCAGGCAAGACTAACAACCGTTTTTTGTTGTTGATTCTGCGGTAGAGATTCAAGAATCATTCGGCGAAATGCCTGGTGCGATGAACTGCGACCAGCGGCATTATAGCCGCCATAACCAACAATTAATGGTAATGAAACTGACATCCCCTCTCCCTAATTTATTTGAAATGCTTTCTAACAGTTTAATTGCTATTAAAGGACTTTTATTTAATTATTTAGCCATTTTAGTTAATTATTCAGACTTTTATGGTATATTTTTAGCTATGGCTTTTAATTTAACCCTGTTGCTTTGCGACAATATGCTGGTTTCTAGCACCACTTTAGCGGCAGAAATTTTTAATTTCGCACAAACTGCTGCCCGCGCTAACCGTGAAAATAGCAAAGAGATTAATATTCACTGGCTTAGCCCTGATGGCAATCCAGTTAAGACATCCGCGGGCTTTGAGCTGCACCCAACCCATTCGCTAAACGATCTTTTTGATAGCGACTTGGTGCATATTCCCGCCATGTGGCGAAATCCAAGGCCCATAGTTGATAAATACCATACCTATATTCCATGGCTTCAAGAACAACATAGAAAAAATGCCAATTTTACCGCTGTCGGAACTGGCGTGTGCTTTCTAGCAGAGGCGGGGCTATTGGATGATAAGCCTGCTACCACTCACTGGCATTATTTTGATCAGCTTCAGCGGCGATATCCAAAAATTCAACTTGAACGCCAACGATTTACCACGCAGGCTGGCAATATCTACTGCGCAGCCAGTGTGAATGCAATGGCTGAATTAATTATGCATCAGGTAGAACGTATTTTTGGGCGTATCATTGCCAAGCAGGCACAGCGTAACTTTTTTCATGAAATTCGCAACCTGTCCGAATCAGCTAGCCTTGAAAGCGATAGACAAAGAAAGCATGGCGATGAGGCAGTTGCTCAAGCGCAAATTTGGATTCAAGATAATTTAGCCAAGCCATTAAGCGTTCCAGATCTGGCTGCTCAGTTTAACATGACCACAAGAACATTTAATCGGCGCTTTAAGGCTGCAACTGGACAGACACCCGTCGACTATCTTACCCATGTGCGGATGACTTTTTCCTGTGATCTACTTAAAAATACTGATTTATCGATTTTGGAGGTTGCTGGATTTAGTGGGATTAAGGATGCAACGTGGTTTTCTTCGCGCTTCAAGCAATGGTCTGGCGATACGCCCAAAGCATATCGCCAAACTGTTAGAGCAAAGTTATTTAATTAAACCGCTCTTACTCGAATAACGCCTTCAACTTGCTCTATTTTTTGCGCGAGTTCATCTGAAATATCACCTTCAACATCGATAATATTGTAGGCCACTTCACCGCGACTTTTATTAACCATATCGAGAACATTAAGATTAAAGTCCGCAAGTATTGATAACACGCTACCAAGAACCTTTGGTACATTTTTATTAGCAAATGTTAAACGACTGCCACCATTGCGCGCTAACTTGGTTGGCGGGAAATTTACCGAATTATGGATATTGCCATTTTCAATATAATCCATAAGCTGATTTGCCGCCATCACCGCACAGTTTTCTTCTGCCTCTGCAGTACTGGCACCAATATGCGGCATAGCTAAAACATTGGCCTTACCCAAGAATTCAGGGGTTGGGAAATCACAGATATAGCCGGCAATTACACCATTATCAAGCGCCTTAACCATATCCTCTGTGCTTACTATTTCTTCACGGGCAAAGTTTAAAATTTTTGCTGAGTTCTTCATAACACCCAGTGTTTCACTATTAATAAGGTGTTTAGTGGCAGGAATTGCAGGTACATGTAAAGTCACAAAATCAGATTTTGCCAACAATGCCTCAAGACTATCCATGCGCTCAACCTGACTTGAAAGCTGCCACGCCGCCTCAACTGAAATAGCTGGATCATAACCTATAACGTCCATACCTAAATCAAGTGCTAGGTTGGCGATAATTGAGCCAATCGCGCCCAGACCAACAACGCCTAATGTTTTGCCGGTAATTTCAGATCCCGCAAAGCGCTTTTTCTCTTTTTCTAGCAGCTTACCCATCTCGGCACCATCGTCCATATGAGTAAGTTCTTGTACATAGTTCATACCGCCATAGATATCGCGAGAACCCAAAAGAAGACCAGCAACAATAAGTTCTTTTACTGCGTTGGCATTGGCACCTGGGGTGTTAAAAACAACAATACCCTGATCAGTATAATCAGCAACAGGGACATTATTGACGCCTGCACCCGCTCTTGCGACGGCCAACAAGCTTTCCGGAACCTGCTCTTCATGCAATTTATGGCTTCGTAAAATAAAGCCTTGAGGATCAGATAACTCGCTGCCAACCTCATATTTTTCTGCTGAAAAACGGCTTAGACCTTTAGATGAGATTGCGTTATAGGTACGAATTTTATGCATAGTTAATTCTCTAATTAGTTCTTTTCAATTATTGGGCTACTTGGTTATAGGCCCATTCTAGCCATGGTAATAAGGCTTCTAAATCTGACTGTTCAACGGTTGCGCCACACCAAATTCGCAAGCCAGCTGGCGCATCACGGTAAGCGCCTATATCAAAGGCCACTGATTCTTCTGCAAGCAGAGATATCATTTGTTTTACCTGATCGGCCTCTAAATCTAAGCTCAAGCAAACACTGGTATTTGAAATCTGCTCGGGCACTTGTGCAAGAAAATCAATCCATGCCCTTGAGTCTACAAAGTCCTTTATAGTTGCTAAATTTGCTTCGGACTTGGCGATAGCTGCCGATAACCCACCGATGGACTCAACCCAATCCAACGCATCTAAATAATCTGCAACACAAAGCATAGAGGGTGTGTTGATAGTAGCGCCACGGAAAATGCCCTCTATTAACTTACCCGCCTTAGTTAGACGAAAAATCTTTGGCAGCGGCCATGGCGGGGTATAACTCTCAAGCCTCTCGACCGCTCGTGGGCTGAGAATTAGCATGCCGTGAGCACCTTCGCCACCTAGAACTTTTTGCCAGCTGTAAGTCACTACATCCAATTTTTCCCAGGGCATATCCATAGCAAAAACGGCAGAAGTGGCATCACAGATGGTCAATCCAGTTCTATCATCGCTAATCCAATTGGCATTGGGAACCTTAACGCCCGATGTAGTGCCATTCCAAGTGAAGACACAATCATGGTCAGGATTAGCCTGAGTTAAATCGGGTAACAAACCATAGTCAGCGGTATAACTATTTAAATTTTCTAGCTTTAGTTGCTTTACAGCATCAGTTAACCAACCGCGGCCAAAAGATTCCCATGCAAAAATATCCACCGGGCGAGCACCCAGCACCGACCACATAATCATTTCTACCGCACCGGTATCGGAAGCTGGAACAACACCCACACGATAGCCCTCAGGCAATCCTAGAATTTTCGCTGTTTGGTCACAGGCTTTACCAAGCGCCTGCTTGCCAATAGATGAGCGATGTGAACGTCCCAGCGTATCGAGTTGTAACTTATCTACGCTGTAACCAGGTCTTTTAGAGCAGGGCCCTGAAGAAAAATTTGGGTTGTTCGGTTTAATCGTTGGTTTCATAGTTTTAACTTTGGTAATATCCCTGAGACCCCGATATTAAACGGGGCTAATAGTTAGCTTTCAATTATTTACTTGGCTGCCAATTCGCGCTCTTTTTGAATTAGAAAATCTGTAACTTTTAACATGCCAGAAAAGCCGCCAGCTTTGGTTGTGGTAACACGATATTTACCATTAACGATAATTTCTGGTGTGCCGCGAACCTTGTAGGCACGAACTCTCGATTTGGCCTGAGTAATCATGCTAGTAATGCCAAAAGAGTTAAATGCGCTAGAGAAATTTTTGGACTTAACGCCTGCTGCAGTAAAAAATTGCGCAAAGTCACCTTCATTTTTTATCGGCTTTTTCTGTATATGAATCGCTTCAAAAATTGGCATATGGACCTTATCCAAAACGTTTAGAATTTTGGCTGCATAGTAAGCGCGGGCATAGGGCTCCATTTTTGGCTGCCAAATTGCTGGCGTTGCCTGAAAATCAACATCCTGCGGGAGATTTTTAGCCCATGCATGAACCTCGGATTGAAAATTGAAGCAGTGGCCACAGGTATAAGCAAAAACTTCATTAACTTCTACTTTGTCTGGATTGGCGGTTCTAACCTGCTGTGGAAGAACATCATAATGCTCGCCCGCTTTATATTTTTCATCGGCCGCTTGACACATTGCCAATGGCAATAAAGCTAAAATAAAAATAATGCGTTTAATTGAAAACATTGTTAAAACCCTTTTGAAATTAAACTTTTGTTAGATTAGTTCAATCCAGAAATATAATTTGCTAAAGCCTTAATTTCTTTATCACTTAAGGCCTTGGCTACGCCCTGCATTATTTTTGCATTAGCACCAGAGTCTCGCTCACCATTTCGGTAAGCCAATAATTGTTTCTCCGTATATTCCGCATACTGCCCACCAAGTGCAGGGTAGCCCGCAGGACCATTGCCTTTGCCAGAGGGAGAGTGGCATGCTATACAGGCGGCAACCCCAGTCTTCAGGTTGCCAGCACGATAAAGGTTTTCACCTAAATCAAGCACGTCTTGTGGATCGTCAATGCCCAACAAAGTAATTTCTTTAGCGCCAGAAATCTGGATTTTTTTGCTGTTGTAATAGGCCGCCATATCTTGCAGATCTTGGTCAGTCATATAATCGAGTATCCCCGTCATTTCGACAATGACTCGCTCACCTGCTTTAACATGACGTAATTGAGCGGTTAAATATTTTTCTCCAAGCCCTGCCAATTTAGGGAAAGAAGCAATAGCGCTATTGCCATCTTGGCCGTGACAACCAGCACAGCTAGCGGTTTTAAGCTTTCCTGCTGCTGCATCTCCACCGGCCCATGCAGGGGTGGTTAAGAACATTGCTATCAGGCCGTAAACAAAAAAGATTCTCTTCATGGTTATTCCAAATCTCACAATCCGTTAGAATGGTCGGGCATATTTGTTAATTATACGCACGAAACTTAAATAGGTAGTTAGCTCAATGAGCTTTTGCGCGCGCATTATATACCAATAAGCTATTTTTCTTAAGCCAAATTACAATGTCTTTTTATGGATTAAAAAAAGTGAATTTTAATACAGTTAAATTCTTAATTAGCGCCCAAACACTTCAGCAATGTCCAGAAGATATCGGCTGTGAAGTGGCCTTTGCTGGCCGGTCTAATGCAGGAAAATCAAGCGCTATCAACACTTTGACCCGCAACAAAGGCCTTGCGCGCACAAGCAAGACACCAGGTCGAACCCAGCTAATAAACCATTTTGAAATAGAACCTGAAAAACGTCTGGTTGATCTTCCAGGGTATGGGTATGCCAAAGTACCAAAGGCGATCAAAGCTAAATGGGATAGAAATTTAGCTGAATATTTGCAAAAACGCAGCAGCCTAACAGGGATGGTGCTGTTAATGGATATACGTCACCCACTTCAGGATTATGACCAGCAAATGTTAAATTGGGCGGCTCAAGCAAGTCTTCCTGTCCATATCTTGCTAACCAAGGCCGATAAGCTAAAACGTGGCCCCGCTATGAGTTCACTGCTGGGGGTAGAAAAATTACTACGTGATATGGATCCAGGCTACACACTGTTAAGCGCTCAAATTTTTTCATCTCTTAAAAAAACAGGGATGCAAGAACTTGAGCAAAAACTCACCAGCTGGCTTGAGGATTAAAAAAAGGCCCTGATCTAAATGATTCAGGGCCTGTTGCTACTCGGAGAGATTACGTGCCATTCTCACTAGGGGAAGAGAATTCACTTTTAATTGCTTGCATAGGTTTAGACAGCATTTTTACCGTAAGTTCAATTTTTATTAAAAAAATTTAATGCGCCTCATCCCAATTGTCACCTTCCCCAACATCAACGACCAATTTAACCTGTAAACTAGCTGCTGACTCCATACATTCTGTCACTCCAACTATCACCTGCTTTAGCTCATCATCTGGCACCTCAAGCACCAATTCGTCATGAACCTGCATTATCATTCGACTTCTTAGCTTATTAGTTTGTAGCCATTGATCTACATTGATCATAGCCAGCTTGATTATATCTGCCGCTGTTCCCTGCATTGGGGCATTAATTGCAGTCCGCTCTGCAGCCTGACGTCGCATACCATTTGTACTATTAATTTCAGGCAAATAAAGTCGTCGACCAAAATGAGTTTCTACAAAGCCCTTTTCAGCGGCGCTGTGACGAACTTGGTTCATATAATTTTGTACGCCTGGATAACGCTGAAAATACAGATCAATATATTCAGCGGCTTGCTTACGCCCTATATTTAATTGTCGAGCGAGCCCAAACGCTGACATGCCATAAATAAGGCCAAAATTAATGGCTTTTGCGCTACGCCTTTGGTCTGGTGTTACCTGAGCTAAATTTACCCCGAATACCTCAGCCGCTGTAGCACGGTGAACGTCTTGCCCCTGATCAAAGGCTTTTAGTAAATTTTGATCGCCAGACAAATGTGCCATGATGCGCAGTTCAATTTGTGAATAATCTGCGGCAATTAATTTGTGCCCTTTGGGCGCTATAAATGCCTGCCTTACACGCCGACCCTCAGCAGTACGTATGGGAATATTCTGTAAATTGGGATCTGAAGAGGACAGTCTTCCAGTAGCAGTGCCTGCCTGATGATAGGAGGTATGAATCCTTCTAGTTTCTGCATTAATCATCGTGGGCAACTTGTCGGTATAGGTAGACTTTAACTTAGCCAAGCCTCGATGCTCTAACAAAACTTTTGGCAGTGGATAATCCAGCGCTAATTCCTGCAGCACTTCTTCTTTAGTGGAGGGTGCTCCTTTTGCTGTTTTCTTTAAAATGGGTATTTCTAGTTTTTCAAATAAGATCTCTGCCAACTGTTTTGGAGAAGCCAGATTGAACTGCTGACCAGCTAAATCCCATGCCTGCGTTTCTAGCTCTGCTAACCGCTCTGCTAGCTCCTGACTCTGTTGAAATAACAGCGTATCATCAACCAAAGCACCCGTGCGCTCTATTCGCGATAACACCTTGATTAATGGCAGCTCTATTTCCTGAAAAAGCGTCTTAAGCGGAAGTGTTGCCTGAATCTGGGGCCATAACATCTGATGAAGACGAAGGGTAATATCTGCATCTTCAGCAGCATAGGGGCCGGCCTGCTCCAAGGCAATTTGATTGAATCTAAGCTGGGCAGCACCCTTACCAGCAATATCAGTAAAACTGGTGGTTTGTTTGTCTAAATAATACTGAGCCAGGCTATCCATATCATGTCGCGTTGCTACACTATCTAAAACGTAGGATTCCAGCATGGTATCAAAGCCAATGCCTTTAAGCTGAATACCGTTCTGAGCTAACACGCTCGTATCGTATTTTAAATTTTGACCTACCTTTTTTATCTGCGGATTCTCAAGAATAGGTTTCAGAGCGCTAAGGACAATATCTCTTGATAGCTGATTCGGCGCTCCTAAATAATCGTGCCCAAATGGAATATAGACTGCACGTCCGGGCTCTACAGCAAAACTAATGCCCACTAATTCAGCAACCATATAGTCAAGGCTAGTAGTTTCGGTATCTACGGCAACAAGGTTGCACTTTTGCAACTTATCTAGCCAGCTGCAAAACTGCTGTGAATTCAAAATGGTTTCATACTCGACTTTGACTGGCTCTGTAAACTCAACCTTAGATTCGATAACGTCTTTTTGAGCTGCATTTTCTACATTGGCATTATTTGTCGTATCGCTAAGTTCATTAATCCAAGTTTTAAACTCCATCTCTTGGAATTGCTTTAATAATTCATCCTGATCAGGCGCTTGATTAGCTAGCTGGCCAACATTTAGTTCGACTGCAACATCGGTTTTGATGGTTGCTAAAGTATAGGAAAGATATGCTAATTCCCGATGTTCTTCTAATTTAGCTGCCATAGTTTTTGCGCCGCGAAAACTAAGCCCTTCAACCTCATCAAGTCGTTGATAAATTGCGTCAAGTCCCCCTAACCCCTGCAATAAACCCAATGCTGTTTTTTCCCCAACGCCTGGAACACCAGGAATATTGTCGGATTTATCACCCAAAAGCGCTAAATAATCGATAATCAACTCTGGAGGTATACCGAATTTCTCTATCACCCCTTCCCTATCTAAATGCGAATTGGTCATTGTGTTTACTAGACTGATATGCGCGTTGACCAACTGTGCTATATCCTTGTCCCCAGTTGAGATAATGACTGGCTGTTGTTGTTCTGTCGCCTGAACAGCATAGGTCCCAATCACATCATCTGCCTCAACTCCTTCAATGCTAATCAGTGGCATCCCCATGGCTTTAATAATATTGTGTATGGGTTCAATCTGTGAGCGTAAATCATCTGGCATAGGCGGCCTATTGGCCTTATATTCACTGTATATTTGATCGCGGAATGTTTTTCCTTTTGCGTCAAATATCACTGCCGTAGTGCTATTAGGGTAATCTTTTTGCAGGCGGCGCATCATATTAATAACACCTTTAACAGCTCCGGTAGGCATACCTTTACTATTAGTTAAGGGCGGCAGTGCATGAAACGCCCTATAGAGATACGAAGACCCGTCGACAAGTATTAATGGTGCTTTTTCAGTCATAGTTATCTAATTTTTTATTGCATCAACTAATGAGGATACATCATTTAGTTAAAACAGGCTGAAAATTGAGCGGCCAAACCATATATATATGACTCATAGTTAGGTAATTTATCTCCAGATGCTACTGCGAGTATATCTATTGGTGTTGTGGGTACAGACAAGTCCTTTGCAACGACCATAGCATCTTTATGTCCATGTTGTGGCTCAATAAACACACAACTAACCGCCAAATTTTTGGCTTGTGAGCGCATTTTAAACTGCGTCTTTGTGCCTTTTTGTTTGCCCAACATATCACGTATAGATAAACCTGGCTGAAGTTTAAATTCGTCAACAAAGTATCCTATACCCTGATGGTGAACCATATAGTTTCTATCCTTTACCGGCGCCAAAAGAGCATTTGTCTTAATTTTTGCCTGCTCTGTGAATATCTCTAAAACCGGAAGATCAAGACGATTTAATAGTATTTCAGCCATTTGGTTGGCTATTTTGGGCGATAACCATATATGAGGATCAATGTCGTGGGCGTGCTCATTATCGTGCCTAGCATCGCTATTATTAACGCTCTCTTCATAATCTGGATAAATTAATTTCATTGCCGAAACCAATTTTTTTTGCGGGATTGCTGCGAACTGCTTAGCTGCTCTTATTTCAAACTCGGGCCCAATCCAAAATACCAAGTCTGCATCAGCCAGTTTTCGCATATCTGATAATTTAAGAACAACATCGTGTGGAGACAAACCAGCGGGCATCACATATTCCACCCTAGCCCTATCTTGAAGTGCTGATTTGGCAATAATAGCCAGCGGCTTAATGCTTGTGACCAGCAGCGGTTTGTCATCTGACTTGGCGTAAACGCTGACTGAAAGGCAATTAATAGCGAAAAACAGCATTAGCCGCCAAATCCTAAATGTAATGTTATAATGTTGCATTATGTTATTTATATCTCTTTTTAACCGAAAAATTTGATTTTTTTGCCATATATAGCTTTAATATGCTTGTTATATTATAACATAGCTAAATTATATGGCCATATTATGCTTACTAATGCACGTTTAGTCTATCAGCCCCATGACCATGTTCGCTCTATAAATGCAGCGATTGCAAGAGCTCATGAGATATGTGCCAACGAAAATGTTCGCTTAACGGCAACTAGAGAAGCCATATTAAAGTTATTGTGGCAAAGCCATAAACCATTAGGCGCCTATCAGCTACAACAGCAACTATCTAAAATTACCGATAAGCCCGTCGCGCCCCCCACCATCTATAGAGCCATAGAATTTCTTATAAACTTAGGCCTTGTGCATAAAATCCCTTCATTAAACGCCTTTATCGGCTGCCCATTCCCCAATAGCGAGCATAGCAATATTTTTTTAATTTGCGAGGAGTGTAATACTGTAGCAGAAATGGCGGATAATAAAGTTAATCATTTGCTAAGCAGTCTCGGCAGTAAGGCCGACTTTAAACTAAACTCACAGACCATAGAGATTTTTGGCCTCTGCCCAAATTGTGAACCTGGAGAGAGTGATGAATAATGCTCTAGTTAGCATGAAATCGGTTTGTAAATCCTTTGCTAATAAGCCGATTTTGCAAAATATTTCTATGGCTGTTAATTCTGGGGAAATTACAACGATAATTGGCCCCAACGGCGCTGGCAAGTCTACTTTAATAAGGCTTATTCTTGGCCTTATTTCACCAGATCAGGGAGTGATAGAAAAATCTAACCATCTGACTACCGGCTATATGCCGCAAAAAGTCAAAATTGATCCGACATTTCCTATTTCTACTTTAAGGTTCTTACAGATAGCCAATATGTCCAATGAACATTGCCATAATGCTCTTGAGCTCGTTGGAATACCAGAAGTCAAAAATACGCCCTTTCACAGGCTCTCTGGCGGTGAAATGCAGCGCGCTCTGCTGGCTAGGGCTATTCTGCGCCAACCCAACTTGCTCGTTCTAGATGAGCCTGTCCAAAGCGTTGATTTCAATGGCCAAAATGAACTCTATGGCCTTATAAGCAGCCTAAGATCTTCTCTTAATTGCGCAATTATTATGGTGTCACATGACTTGCATCTGGTTATGTCTTCAACTGACCATGTAATTTGCCTTAATCATCATATTTGCTGTCAAGGCAAGCCTGAACAGGTCACGCAAGATCCTGCCTATTTAGATATTTTTGGTGAAACAGCCCTGTATAACCACCAGCATAACCATAAACACAACCTACAAGGCAAAGTGCTAGACGTCGATGGTAATCATCAACATGGGGAAGGGTGCCTGCATGATTGATTTTCTTCTTTACCCATTACTTGCCGGACTTGGGGTAGCAGCCGTAGCAGGGCCCTTAGGCTGTTTTGTAGTATGGCGCAGAATGGCCTATTTTGGCGACACGCTGGCTCATAGCGCCCTATTAGGCGTTGCGCTCGGGGTTTTGCTAAATATCGATTTGGGTGTTGCAGTTACAGTAATTTGTCTAGTAATGGCACTTAGCTTAGTTGCTATTGAACAGCGGGGGGTGCTGGCGCTCGATACACTTCTGGGAATACTTTCCCATTCGGCTCTAGCTGCAGGATTAGTGGTAATCTCCCTACTATCAGACGTAAGGGTTGATCTTATGTCATTATTGTTTGGTGACTTATTATCAGTACTCGCCGCTGATTTATGGGTTATCTATTCAGGCGCCGGGGTGGCCTTAGTTTTGCTAGCAACCCTCTGGAAATCCCTTATTAATATCACTTTAGAGCCTGAGCTAGCAGATGTCGAAGGGGTTAATGTAGCTCGAGTCAGAACAGCTTTGATGATTATTACGGCACTAGTAATCGCTATTGCGATGAAAATTGTGGGCGTACTATTAATAACTGCTTTGTTGATTATTCCAGCAGCAGCAGCGCGCAGAATAAGCGCCACCCCTGAATCTATGGCGGTTATTGCCAGCTTTGCAGCAATGCTTTCTGTGGTCTCAGGCTTGGCCACATCATGGTTTATAGATACGCCAGCAGGGCCCTCAATTGTTATTAGCGCTACTTTGTTGTTCTGCTTATCTCTGGGGCTTAAGCAAAAAGGCTAGCGATAAAGCTTAAAAAAATAGCTTTAGAATTTGCCTAATCCCTCGGACAGTGATTGCCATACCTCATCGGCATCAGTATTGCTGCCGACAATACCTTTGTTCTCTGCATACAAAATTGATCGGCCTATGCCCGCTGCCTTAGCTGCCTGTATATCCGTTTCTCTATCGCCAATCATGGCGCAATCACTTGGCGACAAGTCAAAATCTTTAATTGCTTGAATTAGCATTCCTGGTGCAGGCTTGCGACATTCACTATTTTTCAAATAGGGCGCTTTAGCTTTTTCAGGATGATAGGGGCTATAGTACACAGCATCAATTTCACATTGATTAGTTGCAAATTTTGTCTTCATCCAATCAGAAAGTTTTAAAAAGTCATTCTCTGAATAATACCCGCGACCGATTCCTGACTGATTGGTGACAACAATTAATTTATAACCCAGCTGCTTAAAATGTCGGCAAAGCTCGAAAATGCCATCCATGAAATCAAAATCTTCCACCCTATAAACATAGGAATGGTCGACATTAATCACCCCATCTCGATCTAAAAAAACGGCTTTGTTGATCATATCAACTTTTTCTCTTTAGCAACCTTATCAAACATATTAATCACCGACTCTGTGCTTATTTGCTCCATCAAATAATCACCTTTAGTACGACGCCCCCAGGGTAGCTGCTCCGCAGACTTACCATATTGTTTTTGTAAATTGGGATGATATACCTCAACAACATAGTTTTGATACAAATATGGGCCTGTACGCGCTGGATTCGAGTGTGCATAGAGACCAATTACCGGGGTTCCTACAGTGACCGCCATATGGGCAGGGCCTGTGTCTGGAGCAATCACTAGCGCGGCCTGCTCAAGCACACATAGCAGCTCTTTAAGCGATGTCTTTGCCACCAAGTCTAAAACAGGAACATCAATATGCTGCATAATTTCACTGGCTAGGCACTGATCAAGCTCTGATGGGCCGCCAGTTAATACAATCGAGAATCCTTGATTATAAGCATGTGTTGCCACCTCAGCATAACGCTGAGGGACCCAATTGCGCTCAGGATCGCTAGCCGCGGGGGCAATTACTACTACCTTTTCTATCCCCTGCAAATAGTGCGCTGCAGCCTTTCTATCCAAGTCAGAGACTGGCATTTGCCATTGTGGCTCGTAACTGGGCACACCAATTGCCTGTGCAAAGCCCATAAAGCCTTCTAACACATGAGCATATTGTTGCTTTTTTATTCGCTGATTTATAAATATTGAATGAGCTTCTTTAGCTCTATGCCAATCAAAACCAATTTTTACTTTAGCGGGAATACAGCAAGCAGCAAGGTTAGCCCTTAAAGCCACTTGCATATGTAATAAAACATCAAATTGCTTATTTTTAAAGGCTTTTCTTAACTGTTGATAGGCAATTTTACCTTGTTTTTTATCAAAAATAACAAACTTAACTCCCGGCAAGCCGTCCAGTAATGCGGCCTCCACCTTGCCAATCACCCAAGTAATGCTGGCCTTTGGGTAATATGCCTGAATCGCCTGTACAGCAGATACAGCATGACATACGTCGCCTATTGCAGACAATCTTAGGATGCATATATCGTTAGGTTGCTCTGATAAAACCACAGTCAGCCCTTAATCGTTAAGAATAAATTAATGCCAACACACCTTTGCTGATGCTCATTGGCCCATTGACCCTGTGTATCTGATTGATCAAGCTTGTTATACTGCCATAAATCACGGTAGAGCACTTATGTACGACATTATCCATTGTGGCAATCATACCCTTCTTACCGCAGCCAACAATCCCCTAAATATTACCAAGGATTGGTTTACGCCTAGTTATTGGCAATGTAAAGATGCCATTATAGCCGAAAAAAAAGGGCGCTCTACTACATGGTTTTTTGATTACTCTTATGGGGTAGGCGTGTTGCGCCACTACTGGCGAGGCGGCATGATTGGCAAGATTATCAGCGATCAGTATTTGTATACTGGATTCAAACACACTAGGGTCTATAAAGAATATCTTTTATTAACAGAGCTGGAGCGTAGAGGGCTTAACGTGCCCAAGCCGCTAGCTGCAAATATTGCTAAGCACGGTCTTTACTACCGCGGAGATCTTATTTCGCAAGCTGTCCCTAATGCTGAAAGCCTGCTTGAGATTTTAAAGACTCGAACTCTAACCGGTGATGAAATTACAACTGTAGGAAAAACTATTGCAGTTTTTCATCAAAATGGCGTCTTTCATGCAGACTTAAACATCAATAATATTCTGCTCGACAATAGCGGTAAAGTATACATCATTGATTTTGATCGGGGACGCCTAGTAAAGCCAATGCACCAGTGCTTAAAAAGCAATATTCAACGTTTGAGTCAATCTTTTATCAAAGAAGCTAAGAGAAACAGCAATTTTTATTGGGATCCAGCACAATGGCAATTGCTGGTTAATGCCTATCAAAATAACTAGGTTGCTTTTATTTTACTGATGACACTGGATGTCGAGCAATTATTAATAAACTCAAGCACCTCAACAGTGCCGCCATTGGCCAACACAAAGTCTGCTCCGGCAATTTCGTCAATCGAATAGTCACCGCCTTTGACTAATACATCAGGCTTTAGCTTCTGTATTAGATTGGCTGGGGTATCATTTTCGTCTGCCGCACCAAAGGGAATAATCCAGTCAACAGAAGCCAATGCGGTCAATACTGTCGCACGCTCCTCAAGTGTATTAATGGGTCGATCAGCACCTTTTAGGCGAGAAATAGAATCATCATTATTTAAGCCAACCACCAGTTTATCACCACGGGTTTTCGCCTGAGCCAAATACCTGACATGCCCTGCATGCAAAATATCAAAGCATCCGTTAGTAAACACAATTTTATCGCCTCGGCGACGCGCCTGGTCTATCCTCTGAAATACTTCGTCAATAGGGGGGTGATAGCGCTCGCCCGTGGACTCCAAATAGGCTGTTAGCCTTGAAGATAACTCCTCAGGAGATACCGTGGCAGCACCCAATCGAGTAACCGTTATACCAGCGGCAATATTAGCAATCTCAACTGCCTGAGGAGCAGGCATTTGAGTACCAAGCATAACTGCCAATGTGGCAATCACTGTATCGCCAGCACCAGTAACATCGGCAACTTCAAGTGTCTGCGCGGGATAATCATGCTTTTCTGTTAGTGTAATCAGCGACATGCCTTGCTCAGAGCGAGTCAGCAGCATTGCACCTACTTTACAGTCTTTAATGATCTTTTTAGCGCACTGGGTAAGCTGTTCTTCATCGCCAGTGATGCCACCTGCCGCACGGTATTCGCTTAAATTTGGGGTAATAAAATCTGCGCCAGAATAATCTGCAAGATCTTTGGATTTAGGATCTACTAGGACAATTTTACCTGCTTTCTTAGCCAGTTTAATCATAGCACCAATGTTGGCCAATGATCCCTTGTTGTAATCCGAAAACAGCACCATTTCAAACTGATCAATAATCGCTTCAAACTCAACGCTCAATAAATCTGCATGCTGCTGTGAAAATGGCTGCTCAATATCGAGACGCAAAACTTGCTGGCTACGGCTTAAAATACGAATTTTAGTGATTGTTGGGGCTTGATCTTGCTTTACTAATAAAGAGCTAATGCCCTCGCTCGCAAGAGAGGCTTGCAAGCTTTGACCATTATCATCATCTCCAATAATCCCAAGCAAGCTAGCCTGGGCGCCTAAATGAACAATATTTTTCGCAACATTGGCTGCGCCACCTGCCTTATCCTCAAAGCTGGACACCTTAACCACGGGCACTGGCGCCTCGGGTGAAATACGCGCCGTATCGCCATGCCAATAGCGATCCAACATAACATCGCCGACAACCAGTATTTTGACGTCTTTGAGTTTTTGAAAATAGGATAAATCCATTAGCTGTTTTCCACTACTAGCGCATCAATAGCTTCACACAACCAGTGGCCAATAAACATATGTGCCTCCTGAATGCGGGCCGTTTCATCATTGGCAATAATAATGGGCAGATTTGCAATATCTTTTACAACCCCTCCATCACGACCGGTGAGGGCTACAGTATAGGCACCAATATCATTGGCGGCAGAAAGGGCCAAATTGATATTTGGACTCGTTCCTGAGGTCGTTAAGCCTATAACCAAGTCATCAGGCTTGCACAGCCCTTGAATTTGACGTTCAAACACCGAATCAAAATGATAGTCATTTGAATGTGCCGTCAAAATCGAGGTATCTGTGGTTAGTGCGATAGAGGCGAGGGGCCCGCGTTCATTTTTATAGCGAACCATAAATTCAGCCGCTAGATGCTGTGCGTCGGCTGCACTGCCGCCATTACCCATCCATATTATCTTGCCGCCAGCATTAAGTACTTCAAGGCATTTTTCAACAAGAATCAAAACCTGCGCATGATAGCTATCCATTAATTCAAAGGCTTTTTTATGCCGCTCTATGCTAGCCAAATAACTATTTTGAATGTCTTTCGAAATCATATTAATAGCTTCAAATATTAAAATGGAAGATTACTTATTGTACACCTATACTCAAAAATATACTCAAAAAAAGCGGGCAAATTGAGTTAACAAATAAATGCCTGCATAAATTTGCCACGAGATTAAAGGATTAACTCATGGGCACCATTCCAGCATTTGGCGAACCACAAGACGATACCTCTGTTTCTGCTTCTGGCGTTCTAAAAGTACTCTATATGTCACATTTAGCATTGGGGGATTATATCTATCAAGGGCCTTTTTTAGTTGGGGACGCTTTAACCATATGGCAAAAGCACACAGCAAAGACTATAAAGGCTAGTTTGAAAATTTACCTCCATGTAAATTTCATGCCATATAAGAAGTTTAGCCTATCTGGGTTGCGCTATTTTTCTATCTCACCAGATAAATGATAAGATGCGCCAATATTGGAAGGGAATATTCAATGGTACGAGCTGCATACTCGTTATTTTTATACGTTATAAGCCCTGCTATCTTTTTGCATCTATGGCTAAGAGGACAAAAAGCTAGCGCCTACAAAAAACGCTGGGCAGAGCGACTAGGCTTTTATGCCAACCCTCCTGAAACTGGTAGTCTGGTGATTCACTGCGCTTCTGTGGGTGAAATTATGGCTGCCAGCCCTTTAATAAAGCAGTTAATGATTAGATTCCCTGCGCAAAATATTACCATTACCTGCAACACTCCAACTGGATCTGAACAGATTGCTAAAATCTTTGGTGACTCTGTACAACATATTTATCTGCCATTTGATTTTCATGGCAGTGTAAAACGCTTTCTTAATAAATTACGACCAACCGCAATCATCATTCTTGAAACTGAACTGTGGCCAAATCTTATTCTTCAATCAAAACAGCGCGTTGTTCCCGTACTGGTTATCAATGCAAGATTATCTGAAAAATCCCTCAGGCGTTATCAACTAGTCAGCCCGCTCAGTCGCTCGCTAATGCACTCAATCACTATGCTAGCTGGCCACAACCAAGAAGATGTCGAACGCTTTAAGCATTTAGGCCTTCAAGATGAACAAGCTGATGTTGTAGGCTCAATAAAATTTGATATACAGCTTTCTGATCAAGCTAAAAACAGTGCCAAGCAACTCAAGGAAAGGCTTAGTGGCTATGAATTTGTCTGGGTTGCTGGCTCAACTCATCCGAGAGAACATGAGCAAGTGATTACCGCTCATAGGTTGCTTTGTGATAAGCATAAAAAAAGCTTACTGATTATTGCGCCTAGACATCCAGAACAGTTTGAGGAAACCGCTGAATTAATTTGCGATGCAAATATGACATTTGCGCGATGGAGTAATAATGATTTAGCGGGGCAGACTGTTTTATTGGCCGATGCAATGGGAGAAATGCTGACCTTTTTTGGCGCCGCTAATTGCGCATTTATTGGCGGAAGCCTAATTGATAGGGGTGGGCATAACCCGCTAGAAGCGGCAGCCTTTGCAATACCCGTAATGACTGGCCCAAGCTATTACAATTTTAAGCATATCTATCCACAGCTTATAGCCAAAAATGCTTGCACTGAAGTTGATGGCCCCGACGCACTGTGCGAACAATTAGCTACTTATGCCAACTCATCCGAGCAGGCAAAGCGTCAAGGCGAAGAGGCGTTAAAAATTGTAGCAAGTCATTGTGGCGCTATTGAGAAAATCCTTAATATCCTAACGCCTTATATGGCCAAATAGACTTAAAATTTACTAATTCCGTCGATAGAGCGCCAGGTGCTACGCATGGTAATTTCTGTATGTGGAGCTTTAAAAAAGCCGTGATAATGCCCCTTAGGATTGATCAGTATTAATTGCGTGCTGTGATCTACTGTATAGTCATCGTCGCTAAGAGGCACTTGGTTATAGGCCACATTAAGCTCGGCTGTTAGGCGACGAATCAAATGTTTATTACCGGTAACGCCGGTAAATGCTGGATTAAAATAAGGGACATACTCGGCGAGTTTTTCTACCGTATCCCGCTCTGGATCTAAAGAAATCATAACTACCTGAAGCCGTTCTTTTTCACTGTCTTTAAGCTTGCTGTAGGTATCATTGAGCATTGCAAGGGTTGTTGGGCAGATATCTGGACAATGGGTAAAGCCAAAGAAAACAATTGTCCAGATGTCTTGCATACGCGCAATATTAAAAACCTCGCCTCGGTGATCTTCCAGCTCAAAATCACTAAAAATTCGCGGCTTATCTAATACGATTGCGCCATTAATACGCAGTTCCTCATTGGACATGATGACGGGCTGACTCATCCGCCAAGAAAATCCATAAACTACCAGCATTATAAAGCCAATAAGGATGGCGATGGTCAGTCTAATTCTGTTTTGTTGTTCCATATTAATCCGGCCTTATTAATACTGATAGAATTTATTTAGATAGCTACCGACGGCACTAAATAATGATCGAGTAACATAATGGCAAATAACACCATCAAGTAGATAATTGAATATTTAAAGGTTCTCATGCCTGAATCTTTATTAAGCCACATGAGTGCCGAATAGAATAAAAAACCGCCACCTAAAAGCAAACAACCGGCCAAATATAACCAACCAAAAAGACCGGTTAGATAGGGCATTACCGTAACTACAATAAGCATTAAGGTATACAGCACTATGTTAATCTTGGTGTAAGTATCGCCGTGAGTAACCGGCAGCATAGGGATATCCGCCTTGGCATATTCTTCTTTGCGATGGAGGGCTAAGGCCCAAAAATGCGGCGGCGTCCATGCAAAGATAATCAAAACTAGCAAAAGTGCGTTGTAATGTATTTCTCCCGTCACTGCCACCCAGCCTAATAATGGTGGAGCTGCTCCAGCTAGACCGCCAATAACAATATTCTGTGGTGTGGCTCGCTTTAGATACATAGTGTAAATAAAGGCATAACCAATTAAGGAGGCAAGGGTTAGCCATGCCGTTAGCACATTGGTAAATATCACTAATATAACAATACCTAAAAGCCCAATTAGTAGCGCAAAAATCACTGCCTGATTGGGGCTAAGTCGGCCTTTAGCAATAGGGCGGTTAGCAGTGCGCGCCATCTTTTCATCGATATGTCGATCAACTACATGATTAACGGCAGCGGCAGCGCCGGCACAAAGAGCAATTCCAAGGTTGCCAAAAATTAAAATATTTAACGGTACAGCACCAGGCGTAGCCAAAAGCATGCCAATCACCGATGTCAAAATCATCAGCGCCACCACGTTGGGCTTGCACAATTCTAAATAGTCACGCCAACTGATTGCAGTTTGATTATCTATTTTTGACTCCAACATATTCTCCGAATAGACGTCTTAAATCGCTCAATTAACGATCAGGGGAGTATTTTAACAGATGTTTAAGGTCATCAAGCAGTCCATTAGCATCATTGTCAGCCGTAAAGTACAAAATCGCCTTATTGTCTGGCGTTACTACAAAATATCTGGTGCTGAGCATATCCCAATCGGCTGAATTTTCATCTAGCAATTCCTTAAATGTCGTGCTATTCAAATCGGCTAACTGTAAAAAAGGGTGCTCCTGTTCCAGCCAATCTGTATCCAGTATTTGATTGGCATTTTGCAAGAAAATTCGCTTAACACGGCCAGTGTACTTACCCAGCAACATATGAATCTGGCGAGTATTTAACAGAATATCTTCGCACACTTGATCACAAACATTGCCACCCACAATAACAATTTGCCATTTGGGCTTTTCTGTCTTTGGAATCTCACCCAGTACTGAACTAATATCAAAGACCGGCTTAACTAATTGGCCCTGATTAGTAGTGCCGAATAATTCAATCATTTTTTGTCGCTGCTCTTCAGATTTTGGCATCATAAGAAATCCAAAAGCGATAACCCCAAAGACAATGATCAACATTAACCAAATTTGATATCTAAAGCTTTTTTGCTTGGCTTCTAAAGACTTTTGCTCTGACATAATGCATTCCTGTAATCTTATTGCTGATATTATTTATGCGTTTTTTTAAGCCAACTCAATATATTAGAGTTGGCAATAATGGTCATTATTAACAGTGTAATAGCCATAGCAAACCACTGCACCGAGTAGCCTATGTGTTTTTCTGGCTGAACGGCCACTGTAGTCCACCCAGTTTCAAGTGCGCCTGTTGAGTCTTGGTCTAGGCGCAACTGATAAGGCAAAAATGATTCGCCAAACAATTCTTCCGCACGCTTAACAGTGATCCAACCCACTCGGCTAGGCCATTCATTTACCTGACGAATACCATCATCTAAACGGTAGCCGCCTTTTAATGCGCGGTACAAATAACCTCTCAGCTGAACCTCGCCCTCTATCGGCAAAATTGATGGCAATATACCACGATCCAAGGACGCCTTTACCCAACCCCTGTTAATCAATAATTTATCTTCTAGGCCAGATATTGTAACGGGCTGGAATATTTCATAACCCGGACGCCCATTCTTTACTTTATTATCAAGAATAATGACTCGTTGGTTATCTACAGTTCCGCGTAGCCACGCCAACCGATATTGATGGTCTAGATCGGCAGCTAATTCTTCAATATTCACAATAGGCGGCATCTGTTGATTGCGCGAATGTTGATCAACAATTTGTTGTTTTTCTTCCCCACGCTGTAATTGCCATGACCCAAGACTCAGCAATAAAGGCAACATTAATAGCGAAAACACCAATAACTTAGCATTGGGTTGCCATTTAAAGCCATAAGTTTTTTGAGCCGAGTCCGTCATCTGTGGTTAAATGTTCCTATCTCAACAATGGATAAAATCATGCTATTAAAAGTCATTATCATCATCTTATTTATCGGTGTTATCGCCAGCCTGTTTGGCGGTCTTAACTTCCTTATCAAGGATATGGGAAACACCAACAAACGAGTACTTTACGCATTAGGCATAAGAATTGGCCTTGCTAGCTTACTTATTGCCTGTGTTGTCTACGGCACCTATAGCGGCCAGCTAAATAGTACTGCTCCTTGGGATCGTCAACTACACCCTGAAAATGCCGCTCCCTATCAGCCCACACCCAATAATTAGTCAGTTAAACCAAAAACGGCCAGGCATTGCCTGGCCGTTTTGTTCAAGCTCTGCTTTTCTACGCCAGTACATAGACAAATAAGAAAAGTCCCACCCAAACAACATCAACAAAGTGCCAATACCATGATGAGGCTTCAAAACCGAACTGATCATCATGACTAAAGTGGCCTTTAAGACCTCTGATCCACTGAACTAGCAACATGCATGTTCCAAGCGTTACATGAGCGCCATGGAAACCTGTTAGCAAAAAGAACGTCGTGCCATAGATACCGGTCTCAAGGGTTAGACCCATATGCTGATAAGCATGAACATATTCTTCAGCTTGCAAGAATAAGAAGAAAATACCAAGACCAACCGTGATACCTAACCAAGTATTAAACTTCTTGCGGTTATCATTTTTAAGCGCCGTATGAGCGATATGTACAGTCACACTCGAAGTCATAAGAACAATGGTGTTCCACAGTGGCAACCAGCTTAATAGGTTACTCCAACCGGGGAAGTTCATATTTTGTTCCGGACCTTTAAACTGCGCAGCATCACCATTGGCAGCCTGATCAGGTGTTACCATGACTGGCCATTCAGCTTGGTAGCCTGGCCAAAGAATATCATTATTAGCTGCAGCTGCATCAGTAGGGGCATCGTCAAACCAACCGACAGCCGCTTCACCGCCTAACCAAGAATTGGCAAAAACTCTAACGTAGAATAATGCACCAAAGAATGCAGCAAAGAACATAACCTCAGAGAAAATAAACCACAGCATACCTAACACATAGGATTTTTTAAGTTGGTCATTGGCTAAGCCTTGCATGTTTTCATCAATAACAATGCTCCACCACTTGTACATTACAAGCGCCATAATCGCCAAACCGATAAGGAAAATCGTTGGCGACCCCCCCTCAATAACCCAGTTGGCGGCACCAAAAGCTAGAATACCCATACCGGTAGCGGTAATAATTGGCAACTTGCTCTGGTCTGGTACGTAATAACTACTTTCTGTTGACATCAGTGTTCTCCGTTTCTGAACTTTAAACCCATTAACTAGGTGAAAGTTACTGTATTTGTGAGACCGATAATTCAGAGCGGTCTGTTATATCAAATAATGTATAAGATAATGTGACTGTATTCACACTATCCGGTAAATCTGGGTCTATGATAAACACTAGACCTAATTCGGCCTGTTCGCCGGCCACCAAGGGTTGATTTTCAAAACAAAAGCATGCAGTTTTGTGAAAATAATCTGCCGCATTATTGGGCAATACATTAGGGATTGCCTGTCCAATCATATCTTCATTCGTGGTGTTATGAGCAAAAAAGTTAACTGCTCGAGACTCCCCCGGATGAACTACAACGCTGTATTCCATGGGGTAAAACTCCCATGGCATCTCAGCATTGTTAGCTGCTACAAACTGCACTTCCACTTGCCTTGAAGTGTCTACACGCACATCAACCGCTTCATATTTGCCGTCGGTCCTGCCGCCAATACCTGTAATTTCACAAAACAGATCGTAAAGCGGCGGCAAGACAAAAACCGCAAATAAAAACATAGCCACTGCCATTGCCATTAATTTGGCTAACAGTTTGCGATGGCTAGTTTGCATAACCAAAACCTATTTTAACTGAGGTGGTTTTTCAAATGTGTGATATGGAGCAGGAGTTTCTACAGTCCACTCTAGACCTTCTGCACCTTCCCACACTTGAGGATCGTTTACTGGTTTGCCATGAGTAATAGTACGAACCACATTAAACAAGAAGAGTATCTGAGCGGCACCGTACATAAAGGCTCCAATACTAGACACCATATTCCAATCAGCAAACTGTAACCCGTAATCAGCATAACGTCTTGGCATACCCGCTAAGCCCAAGAAGTGCTGAGGCATAAAGGTAATGTTAAAGCCAATAAAGGCGATCCAAAACTGAACCTTACCCATAGTCTCGTTATACATCTTGCCGCACCATTTTGGTAGCCAGTAATAAACAGCCGCTGTGCCACTAAATACAGCACCCGCCACCATCACATAGTGGAAGTGAGCAACTACAAAGTAGGTGTCATGGTACTGAATATCTGCCGCTGCAATCGACAGCATCAGACCGGTAAATCCACCGAAGGTGAACAGAATAACAAAGGCAATACTAAACAGCATAGGCGTCTCAAAAGTTAATGAGCCCTTATACATAGTGGTAATCCAGTTAAATACCTTTACCCCCGTTGGAACTGCAATCAACATGGTGGCATACATAAAGTACAGTTCACCAGCAATCGGCATACCTACGGTAAACATATGGTGCGCCCATACGATAAATGACATAAAGGCAATCGAAGCCGTTGCATAAACCATTGATGAATAACCAAATAATGGCTTGCGACTAAAGGTAGGAATAATCTGTGATACCACACCAAAGGCAGGCAGAATAATAATATATACCTCAGGATGTCCAAAGAACCAGAACACATGCTGGAACAAGACAGGATCACCACCACCAGCAGCATCAAAGAAGCTAGTACCAAAGTTGATATCCATCAACATCATGGTCACAGCGCCCGCCAATACCGGCATTACAGCCACTAGCAAGAATGCCGTTATCAACCAAGTCCATACGAACATTGGCATCTTCATATAGGTCATGCCTGGTGCGCGCATATTCATTACGGTCGCAATAATATTAATTGAGCCCATAATTGATGATGCGCCCATAATATGCACACCAAAGATAAAGTAATTCACTGTATCCGGAGCATAAGTAGTTGAAAGCGGTGCATAGAACGTCCAACCAAAGTTAGGGCCGCCACCTTCCATAAATAAGGTAGCCACAAGAATTGCGAAAGCAAAAGGTAAAATCCAGAAACTTAGGTTATTCATGCGCGGCAGGGCCATATCAGGCGCACCGATCATCATTGGGATCAACCAGTTAGCCAAGCCAACAAAGGCCGGCATAATTGCACCGAATACCATGACAAGACCATGCATGGTGGTCATCTGGTTAAAAAATTCTGGTTTAATTAACTGCATACCCGGCTGGAATAATTCAGCGCGAATAATCATCGCGAATGTACCACCCAAGATAAACATAGCAAAGCTAAACCATAGGTAAAGCGTACCGATATCTTTGTGGTTTGTAGTAAATACCCAACGGCTTATATATTTTATCCAACCGTCAGCTAATGTTGCGGGACCATGTGCCATATCGAAAACTCCCTATTTAGCTTGTTTGTAGTTAAGAACATCAATTGGCTGAGTAATATCACCCACATCGTTGCCCCAAGCATTACGCTCGTAATGAATAACCGCGGCTATATCAACTTCTGAAAGCTGATCCGCAAAAGACTGCATTGCCGTGCCGGGTATGCCATCGACAACCACCCGCAGGTGCTCGACCACTGGGCCCAAAGCGATAACGCTATTTTTCAGCGCGGGGAATATACCCGGAATACCTTCACCATTAACCGCGTGACAGCCAGCACATGAACGGTTGTAAACCTCTTCACCCTTGACCATCAACTCATCGAATGACCATTCTTTACCAATAGTCGACGCATATTCAGCCGCGGCTGCTTTCTTGTCCGCTAGCCATTGGTCATATTCAGCCTGCTCTTTAACTTCAACTACAACTGGCATAAAGGCATGACCAGAGCCACATAACTCCGTGCATTCACCGACATAGGTGCCTGGCTTTTCAGTCTTAGCCCATGCAGAAGTAAACAGTCCTGGTACCGCATCACGTTTAACGCCAAAGTCTGGTACCCACCAGCTGTGAATCACGTCATTACCAGTAATCAAAAATCGTACTTTTTTGCCAGCAGGGAGAACTAATGGCTCAGTCACTTCACGGAGGTAGTGCTCACCCTTAGGCTCTCTGCCATAAATTTCGTCTTGCGGGGTACGAAGCTCACTCATAAACTTCACGTCTTCGCCAAGATATTCATACTGCCACTTCCACTGGTAACCCGTTACCTTAATATCGATATCTGCATTTTCAGTATCATATACTTTTAAAAGTGCAGAGGTTGCAGGGATAGCCATTACAATCAAAATCACTGCAGGCACAATAGTCCAAAGTAATTCAACCAATACGTTTTCATGGAAGTTCTCTGCTACAGCGCCGCGTGATTTGCGGTGTGCATACATAACGTAAAACATAAAACCAAATACGGCTATTCCGATAACCGTACAGATCCACATCATAATCATGTGAATATCATAGGCAGCCTGACTAACTTCTGTGACTCCTTGAGGCATATTAAGCTGACTTGGTGCAGATTCTGCACTAACACTGCCAGCAAAAACCAAGGCCAATAGTGCGCCGAGGGGTCTCAAGAAAAGCGCTTGCGCTCTTTTCAACATCGCTTATTTCTCCGTGGTAACTGTGGAAATTTACTACTTCGCTTCGTGATGGCGACCCAAGCATAAATCTGGGGTGCCAATTGAGGCGCGGCATTGTACCAAATAAAAGTTTTCTTCTCTAGCCAAACCGCTACCATTTTTCACCTAAAACCTATATTCACTTAATTTAACCTGAGAATAATTCATACAGGTATAATTTAAATCTCAACACTGGGTTTGGCAGAATACGTTTCTTTTGGGAGTTATTGATTCGGCTTGCTGGGATCGACTAGTTTAACCTTTTGCGTGGGCTCCGATATGGCCTCTAAGCCATGGTTGACTCGAGTAAGTAATTCCCTTGGCTCCGAGGCAATACGAATCTCATCTAAAAAACCACAACTAACACACTCGCGATAGTTAGTGCCGTCTTTGCTGTATGCCACAATTTTGTCCATTTTTGAACACTTAGGGCAAACTACACCGGCAATAAATTGTTTTTTAGTTGAAAACGTCATATAACTCACCACAATAGGCTTTATATTATAACCTTGGAAATGACATATGGATCACTCAATTCGATCTTTTAAAGGCACATTCCCCGAACTGGGTCAACGTGTTTACATTGACCCACAATCCACCGTTATCGGCGATGTTGTCCTTGGCGATGATGTGTCTGTGTGGCCCGGCGCGGTGATTCGCGGTGATATGCACTCCATAAGAGTAGGTGCAAGGTGCAACGTTCAGGATAATGCCGTACTGCACGTGACTCACGCCTCAGACTACAATCCCAAAGGCTACCCGCTGATCATAGGCGAGGGCGTTATTATTGGACATCGCGCCATTCTGCATGGCTGTACTTTGGGTAATCAAATACTTGTTGGCAATGGTGCCGTGATTAATGATGGCGCTGTGGTCGAAGATAAGGTTATTGTCGGCGCCGGTTGTATGGTACCGCCGCGCAAAACCTTAGAAAGCGGCTATATCTATGTGGGCAATCCCTGCAAAAAACTGCGCCCCCTCAGCGAAGAGGAAAAGCAGTTTTTTAGTTACTCAGCGGCTAGCTATATTAAATTAAAAGATCAGTATTTATCCGAGCAGGATTAATTGCCAAGCTGGGCTCTAAGATTAGCAATAACTTGCGCCGTTTCTGGGCGCACACCACGCCAAAGTGCAAAGGATTCTGCCGCCTGACCCACCAACATACCCAAACCATCGCTCACTTTGGCGCCGCGCTCGGTGGCCCACTGCATAAATGGGGTAGGCTCTGCACCATAAAGCAAATCGTAGCAGGCAGTTGTACCTTCAGCATTGATAAGGCTATCTGGCAAGGGTGGCAACTCCCCCTGCAAGCTAGCACTGGTGCCATTAATAATTAAATCAAACTGTTGATCGCCGAGCATATCGAAACCACAACCCAGCAAATAACCAAACTCAGCAAAACCCTTGGATAACTGCAAGGCTTTATCGACCGTACGGTTAGCAATCACAATATGTTGCGGTTGTTCCTCAAGCAAGGGCTCCAATACGCCGCGAACTGCGCCGCCAGCCCCCAAGATCAGCACGCGCTTATGGCGAATCTCCCAACCGAGATTGTTTTTAATATCGCACACCAAGCCTACACCATCGGTAGTATCGCCCAGCACAGTCCCATCAGCTTCCAAACAAAGGGTATTCACTGCGCCCGCACGACGGGCTCGCGGCGTTGTACGCGCCACATAGCTGTAGGCATCCTGCTTAAATGGCACCGTAATATTAAGCCCCTTGCCACCATTGGCAAAAAAGACATCCGCTGCCGCCTCAAACTCATCCTCTGCAACCAGCTGTTTGCTGTAGCTTAGATCTTGGCCTGTTTGCTCGGCAAACTGGCGATGAATTTCTGGCGATTTACTGTGTGCTATAGGATTGCCAAATACCGCGTATTTGTCTGTCATTAGATCCAGTCCCGATCAATTAAAAAGTGCTCATATAGATCTGCTTCAGGACTGCCAGCCTCAGGCTGCCAGTCATATTCCCAGCGTACCATAGGTGGCATAGACATCAATATTGACTCAGTGCGTCCACCGGTTTGCAAACCAAATAATGTGCCGCGATCATAAACTAAATTAAATTCCACATAGCGACCGCGACGATATAGCTGGAAATTGCGCTCACGCTCACCATAGGGCTGTTCGCGACGGCGCTGCATAATCGGCAAATAGGCATCAATATAACTATCGCCAATCGCACGCATAAAGGTAAAACTTTGCTCAAACCCCAGATGATTAAAGTCATCAAAAAATACTCCGCCCACACCGCGTGGCTCGTCGCGGTGACGCAGATAAAAATATTTATCGCACTGCTGTTTTAGGCGCGAATACATCTCTTCACCAAAGGGATCGCAGGCATTCTTTGCCGTTTGATGCCAGTGTTTACAATCTTCTTGATTGCCATAGTAGGGCGTTAAATCATAACCGCCGCCAAACCACCACACCGGATCTTCGCCTTCTTTTTCAGCAATAAAAAAGCGAACATTGGCATGGGAGGTCGGCATATAAGGGTTGCGCGGGTGAATCACAAGGGAGACGCCCATCGCCTCAAAGCTACGACCGGCTAATTCAGGTCGGCTCTGAGTAGCAGAAGCGGGTAACTGATCGCCAGACACATGAGAAAAATTAACCCCGCCCTTTTCAATCACAGTGCCATCGGCAATCACTCGACTGCGACCGCCGCCGCCTTCTGGGCGAGTCCAGTTATCTTCGCGCCACGCACCACCGTCTTCCTGCCCCAATGCATCACAGATGCTATCTTGCAGGCCGAGTAGATAATCCTTAACCAACTGTTTATTAACTGTTTGCATATTATCCTTTACGGATGACCTTGCCATTTAGTAAATGCCGAATTTCACTGGGGGCGGAGGCAGTTCCTACACAACCCGATGCAATAGCATCTATATTGCGCCCAAAATAGCTTCTCAATTTGAGCGAATTCTTAGCCTCAGGCAAGCCCTGCGGATTAGCCGAAGTAGAAACTATAGGTCCGCCAAATAATCGACATAGGCTAGCCGCCAATGGGTGCGCCGTCACTCTGACCGCCAGTGTATCATGGCCGCCCACAATCCACTCGGGCGCCTCGCCATTGTGGGGGATTAGCCATGTGGTTGGCTTGCTATTGGGTTGCTGTAGGTGCGCTAACTGTGATTGCGTTAGTCCCTGAGTAAACGGCGCTAACTGCTGCCAATCGCAGGCGATAAGAATCACCCCTTTATGCTCAGGGCGACTTTTTAATGAAAGAATTTTGGCTACAGCTGAGTAGCTGTAGGGGTCACAACCCAAGCCCCAAACCGCCTCGGTCGGGTAGGCTATCACCCCCTGTAAATGCAACTGATGCACCGCAAGGCTAGTACTTGTTCGCCTGCTCCAGTTGATCACAAATTGTCTCAGCTATTTTTAAGACGTTCCTGCAAGGCAGCGTCTTTAGCAATAATTGCTTCAGCATTAGCCGCACGTTCAGCAACAAGCTTTTGATGCATATCCGCATCGCCAACACCAATAATTTGGGCGGCCAAGTAAGCTGCATTTTTAGCACCTGCTTTACCAATCGCTACCGTAGCCACAGGAATACCGCCCGGCATTTGAACCGTTGAAAGCAACGCATCAAGACCGTCGAGCGAACCATTAATTGGCACACCAATTACAGGCTTAAGGGTGGTTGCAGACACAGCACCTGCCAAGTGAGCCGCCATACCTGCCGCGCAGATAAAGGCCGCACAACCGCGCTTATCCGCATCGGTGACATAGTTGTGAGTGGCTGCTGGGGTGCGGTGCGCAGAAGTCACCTTCACCTCAAAAGGAATATCGAATTTCTTTAGAATATCAAAGCTGGCTTCCATTACTGGCAAATCAGAATCGGAACCCATCAGGATTGCAACAAAAGGCTTACTCATAATTTTAACGTTCTCCGTAAAAGACGCGCAGATTAACGAAACTTGACTCTCTGCGCAATCCTCTATTTTACGCGAAAAAAACCATCAAATCATAGTGGAAATAACAATTAAGTCATTATAGTTAGTTAAACCCGACTGTAATAACCCTGCTCACTGACCACCACCCCCTTTAACTCCGAAGCAATCAACAACTGCAATAGCTTTTCCATAGGCCATGGCGTATCCAATTCATCGATAAGCATGGGTTCATAGCCCAATATTTTTTCCAGCAGGGCTTCTTCATTGGTTAGTTGTTCGGGCGGCGATTTATCGGCGGGAGTATTCACTAAATTTTGGTATTTCTCGCCATAGCTGGCCAATGGGCCAGCAATTTCCTCAACCAGTTCAGCGGTGGTCTCTACTAGGCAGGCACCCTGTTTAATGAGTTGGTGGCAACCTTCTAACTAATCAATCAGGGCTCTTTGGATACTGGGTGTGCACGGCTCTATTACTTGAACGATCAATGCCCAGTGGTATTCATCCTGTTTGTTGAGTATTGCGTTCATGCGATGCGTCCTTTCAAGCAACGGTGTATAATCTTGTTAGAACTTATATTTAATTGTAGACAGCTATAGCTATGACGATATTAAAAATTCTTGAATATCCAAATCCGCGCTTACGCATCGTGGCTGAACCAGTCACTGATGTGAGCGATGACATACGCACGCTGATTGATAACATGTTTGAGACCATGATCGATGCTGATGGGATTGGATTGGCGGCGACACAGGTGGATGTTCATCAGCAGGTTATCGTGATGGACCTGTCAGAGAAGCGCAATGAACCACGGGTATTTATTAATCCACAGGTAGAAGTGCTAGAACCAGAAACGGTTCCCTTTGATGAGGGATGTTTATCTGTGCCCGGCTTTAATGAAACCGTTGATCGCCCCAAGCATGTGATGATTCGCGCCCTAGATCGCGATGGCAATGCGTTTGAAGAAGAGGCCCACGGATTACTAGCCGTGTGTATTCAGCATGAAATGGATCATTTAAAAGGTAAATTATTTGTCGACTATCTTTCGGCGCTTAAAAGAGACCGAATTCGTAAGAAACTTAAAAAACAGCGTGCATAGGAATAATTGAGCGTGAAGATAATCTTCGCCGGCACCCCAGATTTTGCCGCCGCACATTTGCAGGCGTTAATAGATTGCGGCCAACATGAAATTGTTGCGGTCTATACTCAACCTGATCGCCCCGCAGGTCGAGGTAAAAAGTTATCCCCCAGCCCCGTGAAAAAGTTGGCTAGTCATCATGATTTATGTGTCTTACAGCCACCTAGCCTTAAAGACTCTGGCGCACAACAACAACTTGTTGATCTTAATGCCGACATCATGGTTGTGGTGGCCTATGGCTTGATTTTACCGCAGGCGGTTTTAGACATACCGCGACTGGGCTGTATCAATGTACATGGTTCATTATTGCCAAAATGGCGCGGCGCGGCACCTATTCAGCGTGCGGTAGAAGCGGGGGATAAAGAAACCGGTATCTGTATTATGCAGATGGATGCGGGGCTAGATACTGGTCCCGTAATTTCTGTCGCGCGCTGTGCTATAGAGCCCGAGGATACCAGTGGCTCGATCTACCAGAAACTTTCTGATCTAGGGGCACCAACTCTTTTAGCGGCTCTGGATAAAATTGAGGCTGGTGTTGCGGTGGCAGAACAACAAGACAATTCCCTTAGCACCTATGCCAGCAAAATTAATAAAACTGAGGCTTTAATTAACTGGTCAAAATCGGCTGAAGAAATAGCTCGTCGCGTACGAGCATTTAACCCATTTCCTGCGACCTTTAGCCATATTAGGGGTGACCGAGTAAAAATTTGGGCTGCTAGCACCATTGATGCAGATTCAGGCAAGGCCGCCGGCACTATTATCAAGGCAAGTGATACAGGCATCTTGGTTCAGGCTGGCCGTGGCCAACTCTTAATAAGCGAGATCCAATTAGCCGGCAAATCAAAAATGGCGGTATCGGAAGTATTAAAATCCAAGGCCGAGCTATTTGCTGCAGGCCAGAGTTTTGATCAGTAGATGGCTAATGTTCGCGTAGTTGCTGCCGAAGCCATTGGCCAAGTATTGCGTGGCCGTTCGCTGTCTGCGGTATTGCCCAAATACAGCCCAAAGGTCGCTGATAATGATCAGGCTTTATTCAAAGAGCTGTGTTTTGGTACATTGCGCTGGTATCCGCAGTTACAGGCAATCGTTAATCATCTGATGTCAAAACCGATCAAAGATAAAGAGCGTGAAATTCAAGCGCTACTTGCCTGCGGTATCTACCAACTTATGCATATGCGCGTTGCCGACCATGCGGCAATCAATGAAACCGTTGCCGCAACAGTCAAACTAAAACGTCTTTGGGCTAAAGGCTTAGTTAATGGCGTATTGCGAAATTTCCAGCGCCAACAACAGCAGATTGTGGAAAAATTATCCGGCACAGCTGAATTTGAAACGGCTCACCCCCAGTGGCTGATAAGTCAATTAGAAAATGCTTGGCCTAAACAGGCTAAAGAGATATTGGCAGCCAACAATCTTCAAGCACCTATGTGTTTGCGGGTGAATACTAGTCGCTGTTCACGTGATGACTATTTAAAGAAATTAGCTGAAAAAAATATACAGGCGAGCAAAACAGAATATAGCCCCGTTGGTGTCTGGCTCGATAGCCCAAAAGATGTCACCGAATTACCTAGCTTTGCCGATGGCTTGGTGAGCGTGCAAGATGAGTCTGCTCAGCTGGCGGCAGTGCTATTAGATGTGCAGCCCGGGCATAGGGTGCTTGATGCCTGTTGCGCTCCCGGCGGCAAAACCTGTCATATTCTTGAATCTGAACCTAAATTAGAATCACTAACCGCAATTGATCTTGAGGCATCGCGCCTTGAGCGATGCAAAGATAATCTTAATCGGCTAAGTTTACAGGCCAATCTTGTTGCCGACGATGTTGGCGCCATTGAGCAATGGTGGGATAACAATCCCTTTGATCGTATTTTGCTAGATGCGCCATGCTCTGCCTCAGGGGTTATTCGTCGCCATCCAGACATTAAATTACTGCGCAAAGACAAAGATATTGATAACTTATCGAAAATTCAGGCCGAATTGCTCGAAAAGGTGTGGAAAACTTTGCGCAAAGGGAGCATGCTTATATATGCAACCTGTTCAGTGTTACCACAGGAGAATGATCAAGTGGTGGCACAGTTTTTGGCAACAAATAATGATGCCTCCATTGATAAGATTGAGGCAGATTGGGGAGAGGCCACAGACTTTGGCAGGCAAATATTCCCCTCGGTAAAAGGCGGCGATGGTTTTTACTATTCACGTTTACAAAAAATAGCTGATAATGGCTAAAAATAGCTAAAAAGTGCAGAGCAATCATGAAGATAGTCATAGTTGGAGCGGGTCAAGTCGGCGCTACGCTGGCTGAAAACTTAGCGCGAGAAAATAACGATATAACCATTGTTGATATCAATGCTGATGTTCTTCGTGGATTGCAAGACCGATTAGACATTCGCACCATAGTTGGCACTGGCTGCTACCCAGACGTTTTGGTTAATGCTGGCATTGAAGATGCCGATATGATCGTTGCGGTTACCAGTAGCGATGAGATTAATATTGTTGCCTGTCAGGTCGCCTACTCACTGTTCCATACACCCACTAAAATCGCTCGTGTTAGATCTCGCAATTACACTAATCCTGAGTTTAAAAACAAATTATTTAATGATAAGCATATGCCGGTGGATGTGATGATTACCCCCGAACAGGTGGTGACCAATTACATACAAAAGCTGATCGAACAACCCGGCGCCCTTCAGGTGTTAGATTTTGCCGATGGCGTTATTCAACTGGTTGGTTTGCGTGCCGTTGAAGATGGGCCGTTAGTCGGCCAAAGATTGCGAGCGCTGAAAGAGCATATGCCCGATATCGATGCCCGTGTTGCGGCCATATACCGTAAAGATGGTGCTATCTTTCCAACCGGTGACACCGTCATCGAAGACGGTGATGAAGTGTTCTTTATTGCTGCTAAAAAGAATATTCGCAAAGTGATGAGCGAGCTGCGTCGCCTAGAAAAACCCTATCGCCAATTAGTGGTCGCTGGCGGTGGCAATATTGGCTTTCGCCTAAGTAAGGCACTTGAAAAAGACTACAATATTAAGATTATCGAATACTCCGATACTCGTGCCGAACTGCTATCTGAGCAATTGGATAAAACGGTGGTTCTTCGTGGTTCCGCCACCGATCAAGAGCTACTACTTGACGAAAATATCGATAAAACCGATGTGTTTATTGCCCTAACCAACGACGATGAAACCAATATTATGGCGTCGTTATTGGCCAAGCGTTTAGGCGCAAGAAAGGTAATGACACTGATTAGCAACCCTGTGTATGCCGATCTTATGCAGGGAGGTGAAATTGATATTGCCATTTCTCCTCAACAGGCCACCATTAGTTCATTATTAGCCCATGTGCGCAAAGGAGATACTGAAAGTGTTCACTCATTGCGCCGTGGCGCCGCTGAAGCGCTTGAATTTATTGTGCATGGCGATGAAAAAAGCTCCAAGGTTGTAGGCCGAGCGATCGAGGACATTAAATCGCCCCCCGGAACCACATTAGCGGCGCTTGTGCGTGAGGGCGAAGTGATTATTGCCCACCATGATACCGTTATTCAAAGTGGTGACCACGTGATTGTATTTGTGGTGGATAAAGAAAAGACCAAAGCGGTCGAGAAGCTATTCTCGGTCGGCTTTAGCTTCTTCTAAGGAACAACCTAAGATGCATTTTGCAATTATTGCTCGAGTGTTAGGTATGCTGCTGGTTATATTTAGCCTCAGTATGCTAACGCCGGTTTTAGTTGCGTTTATCTATGGTGAAAATACTAGCCCTACCTTTGTGCTAGCTTTTGCCATTACTCTAATTGTTGGCATGATTTTTTGGCTGCCCTCGAGGCAGGCTCGTGGCGAACTTAGAACCAGAGATGGCTTTGTAGTCACGGTGTTTTTCTGGCTAGTACTTAGCTCTTTTGGGTCATTACCACTGATGCTATCTGACGCACTTAATCTGAGTTTTATAGATGCCCTATTTGAGTCAGTTTCTGGGCTAACTACCACCGGCGCTACGGTAATAGCTGGCTTAGATAATCTGCCAAAATCCATACTTTATTATCGCCAACAACTTCAGTGGCTCGGCGGTATTGGTATTGTGGTTATTGCCGTGGCTATTCTGCCCATGCTAGGGGTTGGTGGTATGCAGATCTATCGCGCCGAAACCCCAGGCCCCATGAAAGATTCAAAACTAACGCCGCGTATTACTGAGACTGCCAATGTATTGTTTAAAATATACCTATGCCTAACCATTGCTTGCGCCATCGCTTATTGGGCGGCAGGAATGAATTTTTTTGATGCCATTAGCCATAGTTTTTCTACCATATCCATAGGCGGCTTCTCAACCCATGATGCCAGTATTGGGTTTTTTGATAATAGTGCCATTATGGCCATTTGTAGTTTCTTTATGATTATTGCAGGGCTTAACTTTGCATTGCATTTTCATGCTTGGCACAGCCGCCGGCCCAATATGTATTGGGCTGATTCCGAAGCCAGAATGTATTTATTATTATTGTTGATAGGCGCGATTATTACCTGTTGTTATCTGTATTACAGCGGCACATATGGCCGCGATGAAAGCATACGACAGGGCACCTTCCAGCTAATCTCGATTATGACAACCACCGGCTTTACCACCAGTGAATTCCATACTTGGCCGAGTTTTTTACCGTTCTTTTTAATCTTTTTATCCTTCTTTGGCGCCTGTGCCGGCTCGACTGGCGGCGGTATAAAAATCGGGCGCATGCTGATTTTAGCCAAACAGGGGTTAAGGGAAATATATCGCTTGGTACATCCTAACGCACTACTACCGATAAAGATTCGCAACAGAACCGTGCCCACCCGAGTCGTGGATGCCATCTGGGCGTTTATGGGCGTGTATTTGGCGATTTTCTATCTGATGGTACTCCTGCTGTTAGCCACCGGCCTCGATTATGATACCGCTTGGTCTGCTACAGCGGCATCACTCAATAATCTAGGTCCAGGTTTAGGCGCAGTTGCCACCAACTACGGTGATATTGGTGGCTTTGCCAAATGGGTGCTGTGTTGGGGCATGCTTTTAGGTCGATTAGAAATCTTTACCCTACTGGTTTTATTTACCCCAACCTTTTGGCGCAAATAACCAGCCTATTGTTGCCTCGTCTTATAAAACGCCTCTTCAGAAATACCGTGATAGGCAGTCACTTGGCGTTTAAATTGTTCTATAGACTTCGCCACGCGTTGCGCAAATTCATTGTCTTTGGTCAGCTCATTAACCGCCTCTACCGATAGCTTACGTAAACCCTGAATCACTTCATCCGGCAGCTTTCTCACTTCAACACCATGCACATTTACTAATTCTTCGAGCGCCGTATTATTGCGTGCGGTGTATTCATCCAGCATATCTTGATTAACTGCGCGGGCGGCAGTTTCAATAATTGCTTGCAGATCCGCAGGCAGTGATTCATAGGCCGGTTTGTTTACCGTGAGCTCAAGGGTAGAGCCTGGCTCATGCCACCCCGGGTAATAATAGTACTTAGCTACCTGATGAAAGCCAAAGGCCAAATCATTATAAGGGCCCACCCATTCGGTGGCGTCAATCACACCGGTTTGCATCGCGGTGTAAAGCTCACCGCCGGGGATATTCACCGATTCGCCACCGGCACGGGTAATAACATCGCCGCCCAAACCAGGGATACGCATTTTCAGGCCTTTTATATCCGCCATAGAATTAATTTCACGATTAAACCAACCGGCCATTTGCACGCCAGTGCTACCGCCGGCAAAGGGCACCAAATTGAACGGCTCATACAGCTCGCGCCATAACTCAAGGCCACCACCATAATGGAGCCACGCATTCATTTCTTGGGCATTAAGACCAAAGGGAATAGAGGTAAAAAATGCGGTCGCCTTATTTTTACCAGTCCAAAAATAAGCGCCACTATGACCGATTTGCGCGGTGCCCTGAGACACCGCATCGAACACCTGTAGCGCTGGCACTAACTGCCCAGCACCATAAACTTTAATCTTTAAGCGGCCATTACTCATGGCCTCGACTTTTTTAGCAAAGTTTTCCGGCGCGGTGCCCAAACCTGGATAATTTTTTGGCCATGAGGTGACAAGCTTCCACTTATAAACCTGCTGTGAAGCAGAGCTGTCACTTTGCGCCTGACTGTTTTCGTTATCGCCACAACTAGCCAGTAACAAAACCAGCGCCGTGTAAAATAAAACTCGCATATCCTAACCCTCAATCTTTATCTTGTTGTGTCGCGGGCTAAATCGCGACCAAATTAGCCGAAGCCAATATTAATATTTTAGTCCCTACGTCATCAAACGCCACATGCACTCGTGCACGCGGCCCATTGCCTTCAAAGTTTAAAATAATGCCATCACCATAAACATTGTGTCGCACCTGTTGCCCTAATTGGAAGCCGGTATCACTGCCCTCATCGCTAATGCGCGCCTTGGCATAGGTAGTAGGGCGAGCAACGGTATTGTGTAGCCTAACTTCTTCCACCACATCTTTGGGAATATCGCGAATAAAACGCGATACCGAATTAAATGACTCTGTGCCATAGGTCGATCTAGTTTCAGCAAAGGTCATAGTGAGTTTTTGCATGGCGCGAGTTATACCAACATAGGCCAGTCTTCGCTCTTCTTCTAAACGGCCCGGCTCGTCAATCGACATCTTATGGGGAAACAGATTTTCCTCCATACCGGCCAAAAATACCATGGGGAATTCCAAGCCTTTGGCGCTATGCAAGGTCATCAACTGGACTGCATCCTGATCTTCATCCGCCTGACGATCACCGGCATCAAGGGCCACCTGATCCAAAAATTGCGGTAATACTGACGCCTCACTATCCTCTGGCTCAAAGTTTTTGCAGGCATTGACCAGTTCTTCAAGGTTTTCAACTCGCGCCTGCCCGCGCTCACCTTTTTCACGGCGGTGCATATCCACCAAGCCACTGTGCTGAATCGCATTTTCGGCTTGCTCAGCTAATGGCAATTCATCCAACTGACCGCTCATTTCGTTAATCAGCACCATAAAACCAGACACTGCATTAGCCGCTCGAGCGGTTAGGCGTTTTTCATTTACCATAGTGGTTGAGGCTTCCCATAAGGAGCAGCCATTGGCGCGACTGAGTTCTCGAATTTGCTCAACCGTGCGATCGCCAATACCGCGGGGCGGCACATTGACCACGCGCTCAAAGGCAACATCATCATGACAATTTAGCATCATACGCAAATAGCACAGGGCATTTTTAATTTCTAAGCGTTCATAAAAGCGCTGGCCGCCATAAATACGATAGGGGATTTCTGCCTGCAATAATGCCGCTTCTAACACTCGCGACTGGGCATTAGAGCGGTACAAAATTGCCGAATCATCACGGCGATTACCATTGGCAATCCAATCCGCCAAACGATCAGCAATATAGCGCGCTTCGTCATGTTCATTAAAAGCCGCATACAGCGCGATAGGCTCGCCTTCACCAGACTCAGTCCATAGATTTTTGCCCAAGCGATCGGCATTTTTAGCAATCACGGCATTAGCTGCATTTAGAATATTTGAGGTCGAGCGATAATTTTGTTCCAGCTTAATGGTTTCGGTATCTGCAAAGTCGCGCTCAAAGCTTAGAATATTTTCCACCTTAGCACCGCGCCAACCATAGATTGACTGATCGTCATCACCCACCGCGGTAACATCACTACTGTTACCCGCCAACAATCTAAGCCATGCGTACTGCACTGCATTAGTATCTTGGAATTCGTCGACCAAAATATGCCCAAAACGCTGTTGGTAATGGGTCAATACTTCAGGGTTATTGCGCCATAGTTCCAATACTCGCAATAACAATTCAGCAAAATCGATCACCCCCAGCTGTTCACATAGCTGTTCATATTGGCGATAGATTCTTAGCATAGTGGCCATAAAAGGGTCGCCACTCTCTTGAATATGCGCGGCGCGTAAACCCTCATCTTTTTGACTATTAATCCACCACTGCGTCTGCTTCGGCGGCCAGCGCTGTTCATCTAAATCCATCGCGCGCATTACCCGCTTAATCAGTCGCAACTGATCATCAGAATCTAGAATTTGAAAATTCTCGGGCAACTTCGCATCGCGCCAATGGGCTTTAAGTAAGCGATGGGCTAAACCATGAAAAGTACCCACCCACATACCGCGCAATGACATACCCAATAGGTTATCAATGCGTTCGCGCATTTCGCGGGCGGCCTTATTGGTAAAGGTCACCGCCAAGATACCGTAGGGCGACACATTATCCACTTGAATCTTCCAAGCAATGCGGTGAACAAGCACACGGGTTTTTCCGCTACCGGCGCCCGCCAACACTAGCAAATGTTTTTTATCGCTTGTGACGGCCTGCTCTTGCGCGGTATTTAACTGACTTAAAACTGAGGTAACATCCATGGGCACAGTTTAGCAAGTAAATGGCAAAGATAGCGTTTTTGTTTGGCAATTTAAGGTTTATTTTTTGCCTTTTACGATTTCAGCTTAATATTTAAGATTGATTTTTTACTACAAAACTAGCAATTTTCAGCAATTTCTTGTAAATTTTTTACAAACAACAATTAGAACTAAAGCCATGAAACCAGCCGAACTGACACAAACCATTAGCGACACCTTAGCCAAGCTACGTAAATCCGAACGCAAAGTAGCTAAATTAGTACTTAAAGACCCATTAAGTATTATCAATATGCGCATCGTCGATCTGGCCAAAAGAGCTGAAGTAAGCGAACCCACCGTGGTGCGTTTTTGTCGCGCGGTAGGCTGTCATGGTTTTCAAGACTTTAAGCTGGCTTTGGCTCAGCAACTGGCATCCAGCCCCAGTTTTGGCAAGATAGCAGTAACCGAAAGCGATTCCACCCGTGAATATACTCACAAGGTATTTGATTCCACGGTAGATACCTTGCTAAAAGTACGAGAGAGTTTGGTACTGCATAATCTCGAGGCGGCAGTAGAAGCAATACATACAGCTAATCGCGTCGAGTTTTATGGCTTTGGCTCATCTGCCGCCGTGGCTTTTGATGCCCAACATAAATTCTTCCGCCTACAGATTACCTCGGCGGCTTATTCAGACCCTCATTTACAAAATATGTCTGCTAGCTCGTTAAAGCCCAATGATGTGGTCATTGCTATATCTCAGTCAGGACGCACCCAAACCTTATTAGATTCGATGGCACTGGCAAAACAGTCCGGCGGTATAGTGATTGCCTTAGCGCCTAGTGGTACGCCCGTAGCTGAGCAGGCAAGTATTGCCATTGAAGTGAATGCTACCGAAGATACGCAAATCTACACGCCATTATCATCGCGCATTGCCCATTTGGTAATGATTGACGTGTTGGCGATTGGCGTGGCGCAAAAGAAAGGCCCTAAACTGGAAGAACATTTACAGCTAATGCAAGCGGGGCTTTCGTCGCTTCGAAGTAGCTAAAAACACCTTCCCTAAAAATTTTATACCGACTGTGTATTTTCTTGAACTTTCTTATTAGCCCCTGTCTAACGTTTTAAGCCTATATGATAAAAAATGCCCAATGGCAGTACTTACAAACACTAATTGAGGTAACAAAAATGAAAAAAATAATCGTTCTTTTACTGAGCACCTTCATCGCTTCCAGCGCCATCGCTGACGATCACGCAAAATCCAAAGCTGAAAAGGGGTATGAGCCGGGTAGGCACTTTTTATTAGATGCCCAAGACTGTAAAGACACGAAGGATGGAGTGGGGCGCATGCTGTTTATGGCAGATGAATTATTTGACCAGATAAAGGCCCATGGTGGCGATAAGAACAAAAAGTGGAACAAAGAAAAGTGGGGCAAAGCGGCTTTCTTCTCCGAGCTTGCGGCGAATTATTCAACGGTTTATCAAGTTTGGTGCAAACGCCGTCCGCATAAATAGCTGTATTAAAGGCTAATCGAAAAATTTGATTAATCTTTTTTTGTTGGACGCTGCCATCCTTGTATATTGCGCTGTTTGGCGCGCGATATAGCCAACGAGTTTTCTTCGGTATCTTTGGTGATGGTACTACCAGCACCAACAAAGCTATTGTCTGCAACCTTTACTGGAGCAACTAGGGTGCTATTGGAACCAACAAAGCTATTATTGCCAATATTCGTTTTAAATTTATTAGCACCATCATAGTTGCAGGTAATGGTGCCCGCACCCACATTAACGTCTTCGCCCAATTCGGCATCACCCACATAGCTGAGATGATTAATTTTACTACCTTTGCCCACTTTGGCTTTTTTGGTCTCTACAAAGTTACCAATCTTAGTGTTATTGGCAAGGTCTGTGCCCGGTCTTAGACGAGCAAAAGGCCCAAGAATAGCATTATTCCCTACCACTGAATCCTCAATAATGGTATTGGCTTTGATTTCAACGCCGTTGCCAATACTGCTATTAATAATATGGCAGTTGGGGCCAATATGCACATTAGAGCCCAGCTGAACATCACCCTCAAAGATGCAATTGATATCTATAAAGTTATCGGTGCCCACCGCTAGTTCGCCACGCTGATCAAAACGCTCGGGATCGGCTAGGGTGGTGCCGCTTTCCATGAGTTTTTGCGCGTTTTCGCGCTGATGGGCTCGTTCTAGCTGACTTAATTGCACTCTATTATTCACGCCTTCTACCTCGGTTGGAGATTTGGGTTGTATGCTCTGCACATTGACCGATGCACTTCTGGCAATTGCAATTAGATCGGTAAGGTAGTATTCACCCTGAGCATTTTTATTGTCTATTTGTGGCAACCAACTCTTTAACTGTTGGCTAGTTAGCGCCATTACGCCGGTATTGACTTCGTTAACCTTCAGTTGTTCTGCGCTAGCGTCTTTTTGTTCAACAATTGCTGAAATATTATTATCTGCGTCCCTAATAATACGCCCATAGCCAGTTGGGTTATCAAGGGTAACCGTTAATAGTCCCATTTGATTATCGGTGACTGTATCTAACATATTGGCTATGGTTGCGGGGGCTATTAATGGCACATCGCCATACAAGATAAGGACTTTTGAGTTTTCTCTTATATGGGGTAGAGCGCATTGCACGGCATGGCCAGTGCCCAGTTGTGCTGGTTGGGTTACAAAGGCATCTGCCGCATTCCCAATGGTGCTTTCTACCTGATCGGCACCAAAGCCTGTGACCACAATCGTTTTTGCGTCATGCACTTTTTTAGCGGCTGTTAGCACATGGCCCAGCAACGGCTGGCCAGCAAGATGGTGCAACACCTTGGGAAGGACAGATTGCATTCGGGTGCCTTTACCAGCGGCTAAAATAATAATATCGGTTGTTTGCATGCGTTCTTAGACTACCTTTTTCAGTGGTCGTTCCATGAGCTTTAAACTGAAGTATACCTGTTGCTTCGGGCAATTTTAACTGGCATAAAAAAAGGGCAGCCATGCCACCCTTTTTTATTGTTCATTTAGGCTTATCCGCCCAGCTTTTTACGTAAGGCTCTTACCGTATGTAGCTGTGCACTTGCCTCTGCTAGCATAGCAGCCGCTTTTGAGTATTCTATTTCACCGGTTTGGTTGGCAATGGCATGCTCAGCATCTTTTAGCGCCTGTGCTGCCGCGGCTTCGTCGATGTCGTTAGCGCGCACTGCGGTATCGGCCAGTATTGAGATAGCATTGGGCTGTACTTCTAAATAACCACCTGAAAGAAAGAAAATTTCTTCTTCGCCCGCTTCTTTAATCACCCGAACGGGGCCCGGCTTTAGATCACTTAACAGCGGTGCATGGCCGGCGTTGATGCCTAGCTCACCCAATGAGCCCGTTGCAACGACCATTTCTACGGCACCTGAAAACAGAGACTCATCCGCACTAACGATATTGCATTGAACTGTTGTCACCATGCTAATTACCTTTTAAACAATTAAAGATTTTTGGCTTTTTCGACAGCTTCATCAATCGAACCTACCATATAGAACGCCTGTTCTGGTAGATCGTCATATTGACCGTCAAGAATGCCTTGGAAGCCGGCAATGGTATCTTTTAGCGATACATATTTACCAGGGGCACCGGTAAATACCTCAGCAACATGGAACGGTTGTGATAGGAAACGCTCAATTTTACGAGCGCGCGATACCACTAGCTTATCTTCTTCAGACAACTCATCCATACCCAGAATTGCAATAATATCTTTTAGCTCTTTGTAGCGCTGAAGTACTGTCTGTACTCCACGGGCAACTTCGTAGTGTTCTTGACCAATAATAAGTGGATCAAGCTGACGCGAAGTTGAATCTAGTGGATCTACCGCTGGGTAGATACCTTTAGAGGCGATGTCTCGACTTAGTACAACGGTTGAATCCAAGTGCGCAAACGTAGTTGCTGGCGATGGATCGGTCAAATCATCCGCTGGTACATATACTGCTTGTACCGAGGTAATAGAACCGGTCTTAGTCGATGTAATACGCTCCTGAAGTACACCCATTTCTTCAGCTAGGGTAGGTTGATAACCTACAGCTGACGGCATACGACCTAGAAGTGCTGATACTTCAGTACCGGCTAGTGTGTATCGGTAGATGTTATCTACGAATAACAGTACATCTTTACCTTGATCACGGAATTTTTCTGCCATGGTCAAACCGGTGAGTGCTACACGCAGTCTGTTTCCTGGTGGCTCATTCATCTGACCGTATACCATGGCTACTTTTGAGTCGCTTGGGGTCTCAACGTTTACAACGCCTGACTCCTGCATCTCGTAGTAGAAGTCATTACCTTCACGAGTACGCTCACCCACACCAGCAAATACTGATAGGCCCGAGTGCTCGGTTGCGATGTTGTTAATCAGTTCCATCATATTTACGGTTTTACCAACACCGGCACCACCGAAAAGGCCGACCTTACCACCCTTAGCGAATGGGCATACAAGGTCGATTACTTTAATACCTGTTTCTAGCAGATCGTCAGATGCGGCTAACTCATCATAGGAAGGTGGCTTGCGGTGAATCGCTGAACGCTCTTTTTCACCAATCGGGCCACATTCATCAATCGGGTTACCCAGTACGTCCATAATACGACCTAGGGTTTCAGTGCCTACGGGCACAGAGATCGGAGCCTTGGTGTTTTCAACACTCAGGCCACGGCTTACGCCTTCAGAGGATCCCATAGCAATGGTTCGTACTACACCGTCGCCTAATTGTTGCTGCACTTCGAGCGTCAGGTCTTTGCCATCAACTACTAGAGCGTCATACACGCTGGGCACCTGATCTCGTGGAAATTCCACATCAATCACAGCGCCAATAATTTGTACGATTTTTCCACTACTCATTTCCGGTTCCTCTTAACTCAACCTTTAAAGTTCGTTTGTCTCTATACTGCTGCCGCGCCGCCAACAATCTCTGACAGCTCTTGGGTAATCGCTGCCTGACGGGCTTTGTTATAGAGTAATTGCAATTCATCGATTAGTTCGCCAGCATTTTCTGTGGCGTTTTTCATTGCAAGCATTCTTGCTGCTTGCTCACAGGCTTTGTTTTCTACCACACCTTGGTAAACCTGTGATTCAACATAGCGTAGCAATAGGCCATCAAGCAGCTCTTGGGCATCTGGCTCGTAGATATAGTCCCAGTGGTGACCTAGCTGATCATCTTCGCTTGGCTCCAATGGTAATAATTGCTCTACCGTTGGCTGCTGAGTCATGGTGTTCACAAATTCGTTACCCACCACAAATAGCTTATCAATTCGGCCTTCATCGAAGGCGTCTAACATGACTTTTACACCGCCAATTAAATCTTTGATATCGGGTTCATCGCCCAAATCTTTCACTGCTGAAACAATATTGCCGCCTACGGTGCCAAAAAAAGCAGCTGCTTTGTTGCCTACAACACAGATATCAACTTCAACCTCTTTGTCAGTCCATGCTTGCATAGACTTAAGTGCTGTCTTAAATAAATTGATATTTAAGCCACCACAGAGACCACGATCTGTTGAAATCACGATATAGGCTACACGCTTAACATCGCGCTGTTCCATATATTGGTGTCGATATTCAGAAACCGAATTAGCAATATGGCCGATCACATCACGGATACGCTTGGCATAGGGTTTGCCCACAGCCATACGGTCCTGTGCTCGACGCATCTTACTAGCCGCAACCATCTCCATTGCACTGGTGATTTTTTGCGTACTGCTAATACTAGCAATTTTGGTTTTAACTTCTTTTCCGATCGCCATGTTTTATGCCTATTTATTGATCGTGCTTACCAAGTTTGAGTTGATACAAACTTATCTAGTGCAGCTTTAAAGCTGGCTGCAATATCATCGTTGTAATCACCAGACTCATTAATTTGATCAATTAGATCGCCGTGCTCAGCTTTCATATAAGAAAGTAGGGCACCTTCGAAATCACCTACCTTGCTGACTTCTACATCCTTTAGGTAACCTTTTTCTGCGGCGAAGATCACAACGCCCATTTCAGCTACGCTGAGTGGCGAGTACTGCTTCTGCTTCATTAGCTCGGTTACGCGTTCACCATGATCTAGCTGTGCTTTGGTTGCATCATCAAGATCAGAGGCAAACTGCGAGAATGCCGCGAGCTCACGATACTGTGCCAAGGCGTTACGAATACCACCTGATAGCTTTTTAATAATCTTAGTTTGCGCTGCACCACCTACACGAGATACCGAGATACCTGCGTTCATTGCTGGACGTACGCCGGCATTAAACATGTCAGCTTCTAGGAAGATCTGACCATCAGTAATCGAAATTACGTTGGTAGGTACGAAGGCAGATACGTCACCCGCTTGGGTTTCAATCACTGGAAGTGCGGTTAGCGAGCCCGTCTGGCCCTTAACTTTACCCTTGGTAAATTTCTCTACGTAATCAGCATTTACTCGTGCGGCACGCTCTAGTAGACGGGAGTGCAAATAGAATACGTCACCTGGGTAGGCTTCACGACCTGGTGGGCGCTTCAATAGCAATGAAATTTGACGGTAGGCCCAGGCCTGTTTGGTCAAATCATCATAAATAATTAGAGCATCTTGGCCGCGGTCACGGTAGTATTCACCCATTGAGCAACCTGCGAAGGGTGCTAAGAACTGCATCGCGGCTGGATCAGAGGCTGTAGCCGCTACCACAATGGTGTGCTCCATGGCACCGTGTTCTTCTAGCTTGCGCACAACAGCAGCAACCGATGAGGCTTTTTGGCCGACAGCGACATAGATACATTTAATACCTGAGCCTTTTTGGTTGATGATGGCATCGACTGCAATGGCTGTTTTACCAATCTGACGATCACCAATAATCAGCTCACGCTGACCACGACCGATTGGCACCATAGAATCAACCGCTTTCAGACCAATTTGTACTGGCTGATCAACCGATTGACGAGCAATAACACCAGGCGCTACTTTTTCGATCGCGTCTGTCTCTTTTGCTTCAATAGGACCTTTGCCGTCAATGGGATTACCCAGCGCATCAACGACACGACCTTCTAGCTCTGGACCTACAGGTACTTCAAGTACGCGGCCAGTACAGCGGGCTTTTTGACCCTCTGCTAATGATTGGTAATCACCAAGAACAACGGCACCAACGGAGTCGCGCTCAAGGTTAAGCGCCATACCGTAGACGCCACCATCGAATTCGATCATTTCACCGTACATCACGTCGGCTAGACCGTGGATACGAATGATACCGTCCGATACGGAGACAATGGTGCCCTCATTTTGGGCTTCGGATGTTACATTTAAGTTATCAATACGACCTTTAATAATGTCGCTGATTTCTGATGGATTCAGTTGCTGCATGCTTGGACCTCAATCCTTAGGAATTTAATGATTCGGCGAGTTTGGTCAAACGACCGCGAATGGAACCGTCTATAACGGTGTCCCCGGCGCGAATAATTGCGCCACCTAACAGGCTTTTATCTAAACTAACCTGTAGGTTTACTTTTCTTTCGAGCTTTGCACTTAATGCATCGCTGAGAGTTTGTTGCTGAGCTGCATCTAAATCATTTGCAGCTACTATGTCGACATCCACAGCTTTCTCGAGGTTTGCTTTCATAGTTTCAAACTGTTGAGAAATGTGTGGCAAAAGCTGTAGTCGACGATTTTCCGACAATATGCTTATAAAGTTTTGACAGGCTGTTGCCAGCGCATCGCCACATATATCTTGCACAGCTCCTGCTTGCTCTACTGCAGTCGCACTAGGCGAACTCAACAGTTCTTCAACCGATGGCTGTTGGGCTACAGATGCCGCAAGAGCAAGACTATCAGACCAACCCTGAAGACCTTTTGCGTCTACAGCATATTCAAATGCCGCTTTAGCGTAGGGTCGAGCTAATGTGCTTAATTCTGCCATATCAGACCTCGATTACAGCTCTGCTGCCAATTTGTCGACGATTGCCTTGTTGGCTTTATCATCAATTGAAGCTTCAAGTACTTTTTCGGCACCTGCAATAGCAAGCCCAGCAACCGTGGCGCGCAGCTCTTCTTTGGCGCGATTCACTTCTTGCTCGATTTCAGCTTGGGCGGCAACTTTGAGTCGCTCACCTTCTGCTGTTGCTTGCTGTTTTGCTTCATCTACAATTTGGTTAGCGCGCTTATTGGCTTGATCTATGATGCCTGCTGCTTCTTGCTTGGCCTCTTTTAACTGATCAGAGACTTTGCTTTGAGCTGCATCAAGATCACGCAAAGCGCGATCGGCTGCGTCAAGACCGTCGGCAATTTTTTGCTGACGCTCTTCCATGGCTTGCAGAATGATCGGCCAAACAAACTTCATGCAGAACCACACAAAGAATGCGAATGTTACCATTTGACCAAAAAGCGTTAAGTTAATATTCACGCAATCACCTCATAAAGGCTAATTTAAAAATTGCTGTTAGGCACCAACGCTTGGAGCAACAACAAAGATAAGGTACATAGCGATACCAACACCAATAATTGGCACAGCATCAATAAGACCAGCTAGCAGGAACATTTTGCCCTGAAGCATCGGACCAAGTTCTGGCTGACGCGCTGTTCCTTCGATTAATTTTCCGCCAAGAAGACCCATACCAACAGCGGCTCCTAATGCGCCCAATCCGAGCATAATTGCCGCAGCAATGATAACAAGTTCCATCGTAGACTCCCGATTTCAGTAGTTTAAATAAAAAGTTAGTGATCCTCATGCGCCATACTTAGGTAGACGATGGTGAGAACCATAAAAATAAATGCTTGTAGGGTGATAACCAAAATATGGAATACCGCCCAACCCCATTGCATTAAGCCACCAGCGATAGCAAACACACCGCCGCTAAGTGTCATAACGATTGCTGCGATAAGAACCGTTTTACCCGTCGTTATCTTGCCTTTTAGGTTTAACCAACAAACCCCACAAACCAATGCAAACACAGCCAACCAAAAAATAAAGCTAGTATGTTCGCCGAAGATTTGGGCATGGATGCCGCCTGCAGCGATACCGCCACCAGCGCCTGCCGCAAACATCATTGCAATAAGAATAAAGATCATCTCGCCGGCGTACATGTTACCGAATAGTCGCAGGCCAAGGGAAAATGGTTTTGCCAACAGGCCAACCGTTTCCATAAATAGGTTTACTGGAATAAATGCCCAATGATTAAAGGGGTGCATGGTTAACTCTTTAACAAAACCCGTGCCTTTAATCTTGATCGAGTAGTAAAGCATTAAGATAAACACGCCCAACGCCATACCCATGGTGATATTGGGGTCGGTCGAGGGGACAATTTTCTGATAGCCAACACCTGCTTTAGCCATCAGGTAGGGAATAAGGTCAACCGGGATAAGGTCCATTAGGTTCATCAAGAAAACCCAGACAAAAATAGTTAGGGCCAGCGGCGCTACCATTTTGTTAACACCATGAAAACTGTCTTTCACGGAGCCATCAATAAACTCTAGAATTAATTCAACAAAATTGAGAAATCCGGAGGGGACGCCGGTTGTGGCTTTTTTAGCCGCTGCGCGGAACAGCCAGCAGAAAATCAAACCCAAACCAATCGACCATGCCAATGAGTCTACATGGACTGCCATAAATCCCATTTCTGAGGCAATCTGTGCGGTTTCTGCAGTATCCGCTCCTTTTGCAAAACCCCAACCCTGCTCAGGGTGGTAGCCATAGACTAGGTTTTGAAGGTGATGCTGAATATATTCAGTAGTGCTTGCGGGGTTTTCGCCGGCCATCTAGTGTTCTCTACTCTGTATCTCAACAAACGTTATCTGGTTTAATGTTTCAGTATTTGTTTGGTAACAAATAACTGCAACGGCATCATCAGCAAAAAAGCTGAAAACAGTGCAATGTAATTCCACTGCTTATTAAGTGTAAATGCTGCAGCGAACATTGCCGCTGTCAGCACTACTTTACCAAACTCTCCGCGATACATGGATCTTACAACTAAATCCATTTGTCTAGCGCCAGCATATTTAAAGGCCTGCCTAGAAAACCATGCTTGGGGTATGATTTGAATCAAACCTCCCACCAATGCCGACAATGCCAGCAGCTTATCCTCAAAGCTGAGGATACCAACCAACAGTATTAATACCGCCAACTGGTATAGCGTTACTTTTAGTATTGCAGGCTTTGAAATGGTCGTCATGGTTATCTCAATCCACCTTTGCCGACCTGAGGCGAGCAATAAATATTCTCAACCTCATGCGCGGGTCGGCATTATAGGTATAGTATGGTCGAGATTCAACTCAACTGACCAATGAATTGAAAAGAATTTTTCAGATAATTTATTTTTTAACTATTATTTTAGGTGGCTGAGAATCCCATCTAGCTCATCGACACTGTTATAGCTTATGGTTAGCTTGCCAGAACCTCTTGAACCGTGCTGAATTTTAACCGCCGCACCCAGTTTTTCTGATAATTGCGTTTGTAAATTCACTATATCCTGATTGGGCGTGCTGCTGTTTTTCTTGTGCGGGTTGGGTGATTGTAGTTTTTTGACCAAAGCCTCTGTTTGACGAACTGTTAGATCGTCACTTGCTACGGTGCGGGCGGCTAATATTTGAGTGTCACCCTCAAGTGACAAAAGGCATTTTGCATGGCCAAGATCTATATCCCCTCGCTCTAACTGCTGTTGAACTAAGGGTTGTAGTGATGCTAGCCGCATTAGGTTTGTTACTGATGATCTCGACTTTCCTACAGCTTCAGCCACCTGCTGTTGTGTCAGGTTAAATTCGTCCTGTAGACGAATTAAGGCTTGGCTCTCTTCTATCGCATTTAAATCTTCACGCTGAATGTTTTCAATCAACGCTATTGCGATGGTTGCCTGATCAGATATTTCTCGCAGCATTGCCGGTACTGTATCTAACCCTGCTAGCTGGGCGGCTCTCCAGCGTCTTTCACCCGCTATTATCTCGTATTTATTTTGTGCAATTTCGCGCACAACTATTGGCTGAATAAGTCCTTGGTTGGCAATAGAGTGTGCTAGCTCTTGAAGGCTTTCGCTATTGAATTCACGTCTTGGCTGGTACTCCCCGCGTTGAAGAAACTCAACTGGTATTTGTTTTAGCTCACTATCTTTAAGGGGGGTATTGTCAGCGGCTATGGTTTGATCTGCATTTATCTCTTCTGCAAGTCCCAACAGCGCATCTAAACCCTTTCCTAAGCTCTGTCTTTTTGTGGGCATGAGTTATTATCCTTTATTTTCAGTTGCGGTTTGTTGTTTGCGAAGTATTTCCCCTGCCAACGCTAGGTAGGCCAACGAACCCTTTGCATTTTTATCATAAGCCAATGCCGGTTTACCATAACTTGGCGCTTCGGCTAGTCTTACGTTTCTAGGAATACTAACCCTGTAAACAACTTCACCAAAATATTTTCTAAGTTGAGCTGAAACCGCATTAGTTAAACCATTTCTAGGATCGTACATGGTTCTTAGTATGCCCTCAATTTTAAGCTTAGGGTTAATGAGTTTAGCAATTTGCTTTATGGTATTGTTTAAGGCAGACAACCCCTCCAAGGCATAGTACTCACACTGCATTGGGATAATAACACCATCGCTCGCTACTAATGCATTTACAGTTAGCATGTTTAGAGAAGGCGGGCAGTCAATAATAATAAAATCATAATTATCAGATATTTTTTGTAGTGCAAAACGCAAGCGCGTTTCACGACCAATTTCTTGTATTAATTCAACCTCCGCGGCAACGAGATCTCCGTTTGCTGGCAATAGGTGGTACTTTCCAGTTTCAGATGCAACTATACATTCTTCAATGGGTTTTTTTTCAGTAAGCACATCGTAAACACTGTGCTCACATGTTTGCTTATTGATTCCAGAGCCCATAGTGGTATTTCCCTGAGGGTCTAGATCTAAAAGCAGAACGCGCTTTTTATAGGCGGCAAGGGAAGCAGCAAGGTTTATACTTGTAGTGGTCTTTCCAACACCACCTTTTTGATTAGCAATTGATAATATACGAACCACTGTTAAACCATTTTCCTTTGAGCAATTATGATGCGTCACCTGTTTTTATTATTTTTATAAGGTGTCTCTCGCTGTCAATTTGAGGCACGTTTACCCCCAACAGATCGACGACCTTATAGCCTTTCGCGATTTGGCTCAACTCTGAATCAGGTTTTTTTCCTTTCATCGCCAAAAAACAGCCACTATCAGAAACCAAATGATCACATTGAGTAAGCATATCAGGGATGGCGCTAAATGCTCTGCTTAAAACAATATCGAACGGGTGGTTTGGTTGGTATGCCTCAACCCGCTGGTTTATTTCTTTGGCATTTTTAAGACCTAAATCGTTGATTGCCTGAAATAAAAACCTTGTTTTCTTTCCGTTGCTATCCAATAAGGTAAAATTAATATCAGGGTTTAAAATTGCTAGCGGTATCCCTGGAAGACCTGGGCCTGTTCCAACGTCAATAATATTCTCAACCCCTTCCACATAGGGGTGAATAGCCAAACTATCTAAAAGGTGTAAACGAACCATTTGGATGGGCTCACGAATTGCTGTTAGATTATAGGCTTTATTCCAGCGCTGAAGCATTTCGAGGTAGGTTAGCAGCTGGTCTATTTGATAGGGTGAGCAGTCTATTTCGAGGGTTTCTAACCCCAACTCTAACTGTTGCTGATTATGTGAAAGCGACATAGTTAAGCTGCGTTTTTCTTGAGTGATACCAATAATAATGAAATAGCTGCCGGTGTAACACCGGGTATTCTGGAGGCGCGAGCCAGCGTCTCCGGTTTAGCTTCGTTAAGCTTTTGCTTAACCTCATTTGATAAACCACTGACCTTTTCATAGTCAAATGTAGGTGGAATTGCAGTATTTTCATGACGCCGCAATTTATCGATCTCTTCTTGTTGGCGACCTATATAGCCTGCATATTTAGCGTCAATCTCTATCTGCTCTGCTACCTTACTATCGATCTCTAAATCTGGTGTTAACTTAGAGATATCAGCATGGGTCACCTCTGGGCGCTTTAAAAGATCGTACATTGAGTACTCTCGGGCCATTTTGTTTTTAAACAGTGGTTCTAGTTGCTTAGCCTGCGTTGAATCGGGTTGTATCCAGGTGGATTTAATTCGTTGACGCTCCAACTCTATTGCTTCTCTTTTTTCACAGAAAAGCTGCCAATGGTTATCTGTAACCAACCCTAATTCTCGACCTTTTTCTGTCAGTCGAAGATCAGCATTATCCTCACGCAACAATAGCCGGTATTCTGCGCGACTGGTAAACATACGATAGGGTTCGCTAGTCCCCATACTAATAAGATCATCAACTAAAACACCAGTGTAGGCTTCATCTCTGCCTGGGCACCAACTCTGTTTATCCTGTGCTTGGAGGGCTGCATTAGCGCCTGCTAGTAAACCTTGAGCTGCAGCCTCTTCGTAGCCTGTAGTGCCATTTATTTGGCCGGCAAAAAACAAACCTTTAACCGCTTTGGTTTCAAGAGAGTATTTTAAATCTTGCGGATTAAAATAATCATATTCAATCGCATAGCCAGGCCGCATAATATGGGCGTTTTCAAAACCTTGTATAGATCGCACTAGATTTAACTGAACATCAAAAGGTAGGCTTGTAGAAATACCATTAGGATAGAGCTCATGAGTATTTAACCCCTCAGGCTCTATAAACACCTGATGCTTGTCTTTATCAGCAAAACGAACCACCTTATCTTCAATCGATGGGCAATATCTTGGACCTACACCATCAATAACCCCTGTATAAAGTGGCGATCTATCCATACCACCACGAATGACATCATGGGTTTTTGCATTGGTATAGGTTATCCAACAACAGGTTTGCTTTGGGTGATCTGATAACTTTCCAAAATACGACATTATTGGCTCGGGCTGATCACCCCATTGCTCTTGAAGACCACTAAAATCAACACTGCGGGCATCAATTCTTGGAGGTGTACCTGTTTTTAGCCTTTCAACCCTAAAAGGTAGCTGTCTAAAACGTTGGGCTAATTGTTCGGCTGGAGGGTCACCGGCGCGCCCTGCAGCATAGTTTTCCATACCTATGTGAACCTTTCCTGCTAAAAAGGTACCAGCAGTAACCACAACGGTTTTTGCATAAAACTTTAAGCCCATTTGAGTTGAGGCGCCAACCACCTTATCGCCCTCGATAATCAAATCCTCAACAGCCTGCTGAAATATACTTAGATTCGGTTGATTTTCTAGGAAGCTTCTTACTGCGGCTTTATATAGAGCTCTATCAGCCTGAGCTCTGGTAGCTCTTACTGCTGGGCCTTTTCTGGCATTAAGGATTCGAAACTGAATCCCCCCCATATCAGTAGCTCTAGCCATAACACCGCCTAGAGCATCGACCTCTTTCACCAAATGACTTTTCCCCAGCCCACCTATAGCAGGATTGCAAGACATCTGCCCCAAGGTTTCAATATTATGGGTTAGAAGAAGAGTCTTACAGCCCATTCTAGCGGATGCCAGGCATGCTTCGGTTCCAGCATGGCCGCCGCCGATGACTATGACGTCAAATTTTTCTGAATAGTGCATAATAAGACTGTATTGACTCTGTGGTAGTTAGCGCCATTATACGTTGCCTTTTTTAATTTTTCTAAATAGTTGTTTGTTAGTATATGTAGTATTAATTTACCAAATATATATATGTAAGATTATTGTTGTTGTTACTAGGCCTAGTGTTTTTTGTTAATTAATCCTTTTTATTTATTAAAATCAATGTGTTAAGTAATAAAAAACCAATAATAAGTGGTGGGTTAATAGCGTTAAACAACCCGTAAAATAATGGGGATGGATTGTTGATTAAGTTATGTTTGGAAGAATTTCCAGTATAAGATTAATTTTGGTTGAGTATTTTTTAATTTTAGTCAGAGGTTTTCTACAGCTTTTTATAATAACACCGGATATTTATCAATATACCCAACAACAAGTTAATATTAGACTGTTTAGCTTGTTTAGAGGCTGTTAATAAGCTCTGATTTGCAATTGATTGCAGAAGTTTATTGATATGCGGTGATAATTTCTTTAGAATCGCGCGGCTCGGCAATATGTACATAAACCTATTTGGATTTTTAGGCAATGAAAAGAACATTTCAACCCAGTAATTTAAAACGCAAGCGCACACATGGCTTTAGATCACGCATGGCTACTCGCGGTGGACGCGCGGTAATTAACCGTCGTCGTGCTAAGGGTCGTAAGCGTCTAGCTGCTTGAGGTATCGGGCCCAGTGCCCATCTTCACGTTTAAAAAGACTCAGCGCCTATTAAATGCCTCTGATTATAAGCAGGTGTTTGATTACAATAGGATAAAGGTCGCAAATTCCTCCCTTCTTATTCTTGCCAAACCTGCGGATGGTCCCCCATCTAGGCTGGGTTTGGTAATTGCAAAGAAAAACATTCCTACCGCTGTGCAGCGCAACCGTATTAAACGGGTTGCGAGAGAAACCTTTAGAAAAAAACAATTCAAACCGCCGTTGGATGTGGTTTTTTTAGCACGGCAAGGCTCTGATAAGCTGTCAACAGCAAAGCTAACCGGTATTATTGAAAAGTCTTGGGTTAAGCTAAACTCACGCTGTAAGATGCTGGGAGATCAAGATGCGTAGTTTATTTATTAGGCTAATTAAGCTTTATCAATACATCGTAAGCCCTCTTTTAGGTCCAAGATGTAGGTTTCATCCGACCTGTTCGAACTATGCGGTCGAAGCAATCAATCAATACGGAGTGTTAAAAGGGGGTTATCTTTCTATGCGAAGGGTTATAAAATGCCATCCTTTGAACGATGGTGGGTGTGATCCGGTCCCTACAAAGCAAGACAAACCATCAAATGTTGATAAAAATTAAGAGATAAAAGTATGAACTGGCAAAAAAACCTAATTTTGGCCGCAATTGGCGTTGTTGTTTGGCTGCTTGTAGTGCGTTGGAGTGATTTTCAAATTCAACATCAAACTATGCCGACCGATGAACAGCAGCCCTCGGTTGCCGTTGAGAAGCTTTATACTGATCGTGCGGTAACTAGTTCCACACTTCCAGTTTTGGCGAACGATAAACCAACAGTTGCAAAACTATTGGCGAATGATCAAAAAACAGTCAGCATTACTACTGATGTTTTAAAAGTCACCATCGACACTCTCGGTGGTGATGTTATTGAAACGCAACTGTTAAAGAACTTGGATAAGATGGCCGACAACGGCGGTCAACCTATCTCTATACTGACGCGCTCTAATGGCAATGAATTTACTGCTGAAAGCGGGTTGATTGGTGCTAATGGTACTGATACTGCTGCAGGAAGACCTATATTTACAACCACTGCTAATAGCTATGAGTTGTTGGACGGCCAGCAAGCATTAGAAGTCGATTTTGTTTATAACCAAGACGGCGTTGAGTTTATTAAGCGTTTTGAATTTAGGGCCTCAGATTACAAGATCGGTGTTCGCTATATTATTAGAAACCTTTCCTCAGAGCCATGGTCTGCTACATTTTATGGACAGTTTAGACGAGATTCGCATCAGCCTGAAATTGATTCTCCGACAGGAATGAAACCCTTTTTGGGGGCAGCTATTCGGGAGAATGATAAAAACTATTCAAGATATGACTTTTCAGATATTGAAGACAAAACAGTAAAAACGTCCATTCAAGGTGGTTGGTTGGCCTTTGTTCAGCACTATTTCGTGAGCGCTTGGGTTCCACCTCAGGAGAGTAAAAACCGCTTCTCTCTTAGAAAGCTTCAGGGTAGCGACGTTTATTTGATGGCGGTAACGGGTGAAAAAATCAATGTAGCCCCTGGTAATATAGGTGAATATAAGGTTGATCTATATGTTGGCCCTAAGAACCAAGATGTACTTAAAGAGCTATCTGAATATTTAGATTTAACCATTGATTATGGCTTTTTGTGGATGCTGGCTAAACCTATTTTTGCTGCATTGCAGATCATACAGGGGTTTCTTATTAACTGGGGCTGGTCGATCATTCTCCTAACAATTTTTATTAAAATACTACTTTATCCCTTATCAGCGGCAAGCTTGAAGTCTATGGCAAAAATGAGGACGTTGCAGCCCGAAATGGCAAGAATAAAAGAGCTTTATGGCGATGACCGTCAAAAGGCGGGTCAAGAGCAGATGGCGTTATTTAAGAAGCATCAAGTAAACCCTCTTGGCGGCTGTTTCCCAATGTTATTACAAATGCCGGTGTTTATTGCTTTATATTGGGTACTATCTGAATCGGTTGAGATTCGTCACTCACCCTGGATTTTCTGGATTCAAGATCTTTCTGCGAAAGACCCCTTATTTATTCTGCCTCTAATCATGGGTGCTAGCATGTTTTTGATGCAAAAACTGCAGCCAGCACCCACTGACCCCATGCAGGCAAAAGTGTTTCAGCTAATGCCAATCATGTTCACGTTCTTTTTTATGATGTTTCCCGCAGGATTGGTATTGTATTGGACGGTCAATAACCTATTGAGTATTTTGCAGCAATGGTATGTTAATCGACAGATAGCGGCCGCGGCAAAATAACGAAAAGCCTCTTAGGAGGCTTTTTTTTCGGGCATAATATTGTTATGACTTCAAATGAATTAAAAAACAATACAGATACTATTGTCGCAATAGCCACTGCTCCTGGCCGAGGGGGTGTGGGTGTGGTACGTGTTTCTGGCGGTGATTTATCTGCTTATGTTGCGGGTTTATTAGGTCCAGATAGGGTTCTCAAACCAAGACAGGCGCATTATTCGTCCTTCTATGATGCAAAAGGTGATGTTCTAGATCAAGGGTTGGTTTTGTACTTCCCTGCACCTGATTCTTTCACCGGCGAGCATGTGCTAGAGCTACATGGACATGGCGGCCCAGTTGTACTGGACTCTCTGGTTAATCGCTGTATTGAGTTAGGCGCGCGTCTTGCTCGACCTGGTGAGTTTAGTGAAAGAGCTTTCTTGAATGATAAACTTGATTTAGCCCAGGCTGAGGCGGTTGCAGATCTTATTGATGCTAGTTCAAGTCAGGCTGCGAAATCGGCAGTTCGGTCTCTCCAGGGGGAGTTTTCTTCTAAGATTCGTGATTTTGTTGAAACAATGATTGCTATCAGGGTTTTTGTGGAGGCCGCAATAGATTTCCCTGAAGAGGAAATTGATTTTTTGGCAGATACAGCTTTACGTGAAAAACTAAGTTGCCTGCGTACTGACTTAAAGGCATTTTTGGCCACCGCCGAACAGGGAGCGCTATTGCGCGATGGTATTACTCTGGTTTTGGCGGGAAAGCCAAATGCGGGTAAATCCAGTCTATTAAATGCACTTGCGGGTCAGGATGCAGCAATTGTTACTTCTGTCGCAGGAACCACCAGAGATGTGCTTCGGGAAAAGATTAACCTTGATGGCGTTCCTTTAAATATTGTTGATACTGCCGGTTTGCGTGAAACGGATGATGTGGTCGAACAGCAAGGTGTTATGCGGGCTTGGGGCGAAATAGAGAAAGCGGATGCAATACTCTATGTAGTTGATGCTACCCGTCAAGATAGGGATGGCCTTGAAAGTCTTTGGCCTGAATATTTTGAGCGTTTTCCAGATAAACAACACAATATAATAAGTATCTACAATAAGCAGGACCTCATTAAAAAAGCACCGACAATACCTGAGGATGAAGAAACATCTATAGGAGTTTCAGCTAAAACAGGAGATGGGTTGTCTGATTTGAAATATATGCTCCTTAAGGTTGTTGGCTATCAAGAACAGGCTGAGGGTGTATTTTCAGCGCGCCGACGGCATCTTAGTGCAATCAACCATGCAACCGATCTTGTGTGTCATGGTATAGAGCAATTGGAGCATTCTAATGCGGGCGAGCTTCTTGCCGAAGATTTGCGTGAGGCTCAGCGCTATCTATCTGAAATTACTGGAGAATTTACCTCAGATGATTTATTGGGCGTCATCTTTTCCTCTTTCTGTATTGGAAAGTGACTAATTAAAAGTTTTTGGTCACTATAAGCAGGTCTTACTTAATAAAAATGTCAAAGTTCGTGTTTTTTTCGCGTTAACCACGGGTTTTTTACTGCATATACACAAGTTATCCACAATAATTGGCTATTTTTTAATCAGATTTATTTTTATTGCTGTTGATAATAAATTTCTTGAAAATATATAACGCATTGATTTTTATAGTTTTTTAATTTTACCCTTTTTCTGCCAAGATTTTTGAGGTGTGGATAGTTTTTTTTGCAGGGTATAGACTCTGTAAAAAGTGAGATAGAAAAGCTCATTCTTAATAGTAACTGTTGGTTGTTGTGTGTAGTAAATTTTTAACAGCCTTTTTCAACGTCTTTATAAGGTATGAATCATGGGTTTTGATGCACCCGAAATAGTTTGGTCTCAATGCCAATCTCAACTGCAAAATGAATTGCCTGAACAGCAGTACAATACATGGATTCGTCCACTAAAGCTTAAGTATTTTGATGGTGATAACGACCGTTTTAACGACCCGTCTAATGACGATGTTATTGAACTGTTAGCGCCTAATAGGTTTGTTGAAGACTGGGTTAAAAGTAAGTTTCTTAATCGTATTGAAGAATTATTCCATCAATTAAGTGGCAATGGTGTGGTTTTAGGTATTTCTGCCTCGCCAACCAGTGCCCCCCAATACAAACAACAAGCCGCGTTTGAATCTAAGCCCGCCTTATCCAGTCCCATACAGTCTCAGGTCGAGCCTGTAGAAGGCAATGTTTCAGAAGATACAGTTAATGCTCAGACCATTCTTAGATCAGCGGCAGAAACCAGCTTAAGAACAAATCTAAACAATGAATTTACATTTGATAGTTTTGTTGAAGGTAAATCAAACCAACTGGCATTTGCAGCTGCTCAGCAGGTCGCTGAAAACCCAGGCGGTTCCTATAATCCATTATTTATTTATGGTGGTGTTGGTTTGGGTAAAACCCACTTAATGCATGCTGTGGGCAATGCCTTACGGGCAAAAAAACCGGATGCAAAAATTGTTTATCTTCACTCTGAGAGATTTGTGGCTGATATGGTTAAGGCGCTTCAACTCAAGGCAATTGACGAGTTTAAGCGATTTTACCGTTCCGTTGATGCCCTGTTAATTGATGATATTCAATTTTTCTCAGGCAAAGAGCGCTCACAGGAAGAGTTTTTCCATACCTATAACGCTCTATTGGAGGGTGGTCAGCAAATGATTCTGACCAGTGATCGTTATCCTAAAGAGATTGACGGTGTTGAGGAGCGTCTTAAGTCCCGCTTTGGCTGGGGTTTAACCGTTGCTGTTGAGCCCCCAGAACTCGAGACAAGGGCAGCAATTCTAATTAATAAAGCTGAGCAAAGCGGCGTCCACTTATCAAAAGACGCTGCTTTCTTTATTGCACAAAGAATTCGCTCTAATGTACGTGAGTTAGAGGGTGCGCTTAAACGGGTGATGGCCCACGCACAATTTACCCGAAGAACGATTGATATTGACCTTATTCGAGAGTCGCTTAAAGACTTACTAGCCTTACAGGATAAGCTGGTCACGGTTGATAACATTCAGCGTGTTGTTGCAGACTACTATCAACTTAAGATGTCAGATTTGCTATCAAGGCGCCGCAGTCGTTCTGTTGCAAGGCCGCGACAGGTTGCGATGTCTATTGCTAAAGAGCTGACTAACCATAGTCTTCCTGAAATTGGTGAGGCCTTTGGTGGTCGTGACCACACTACGGTGCTTCACGCTTGCAGAAAAGTTAAAGAACTTGAGGGAGCAGACAGAGAAGTTCAGCGAGACCTTAAGAATCTATACAGAACGCTTTCAACCTAAGGGTTGTCATTAGAATTAATACTATGTCCGGAGAAACAACATCATGAAATTCAGCCTTTCTCGAGAAGCCCTTCTCAACCCTTTACAATTAGTGGTAGGGGTGGTGGAACGCAGACAAACACTGCCAATTCTTTCCAATGTGCTGTTGCAGCTTGAGGGTAATCAGCTATCAATGACGGGTACTGACCTTGAGGTAGAGATTAAGGGTTCAACGGAGGTGGTTTCCTCGATAGAAGCGGGTGAAGTGACTGTTTCTGCTAGAAAGTTTCTTGATATTTGTCGCTCCTTACCTGATGGGGCGCAGGTTGATTTTTCAAGCAGTGAAGGCAAGGCTCAGATTGTCAGTGGTCGCAGCCGCTTTACTTTGGCCACGCTTCCTGCCAATGAATTTCCAAGTGTTGATGAGGGCGAGCAAACGGTGCAGTTTAATGTGCTTGGTAGCATGATCAGGGGGCTTATTGAATCCACCTCCTTTGCTATGGCTCAACAGGATGTTCGTTATTATCTAAATGGCATGCTTTGGGAGGTTACACATAATCAGTTACGTGTAGTGGCCACCGATGGACACCGTCTCGCGCTTTGTGATGGGCAGTGCGACGTGGCACTGGATGATTCAAAGGTTTCAGCCATATTGCCGCGTAAAGGAATTATAGAGCTTTCTAGGTTGTTGGCTGATGATGAGGTTAGAGTTTCTATTGGATCTAACCATATAAGAGTCACAGGGGGCGACTACTGCTTTACTTCAAAGTTGGTTGATGGATCTTACCCAGATTATGATCGTGTGGTGCCTAAGGGCGGCAATAAGCTGGTTGTCGGCGATCGTGAACAACTTAGGCAGGCATTTGGCCGTACGGCAATCTTATCTAATGAAAAATATCGTGGAGTTAGAATAGAATTAGTCAATGGTGCTATGCATTTAGTGGCGAATAACCCTGAGCAGGAAGAGGCTCAAGAAGAAGTCAGTGTTGCATATTCGGGGGATAAGCTCGAGATTGGCTTTAATGTCAGTTACCTTTTAGATGTTTTAAATGTGTTGAAAAGCTCTGAAATTCGCTTCACCCTAGCTGATTCCAATAGTAGCGCACTAGTAGAGGATGCAAGTGGCGAAAGTAAAGCCACCTATGTTGTGATGCCAATGCGTCTCTAGGTTGATTGACACCATACATAATAGTCACTAACAGCATGCTTAGGGTTTTGTAGTGTTCTTAAACAGTATAGATATAACCCAGGTTCGAAATCTCGAAGCCATTAGCCTTAATTGCCATCCAAAGGCCAATATTATCTATGGCGCTAATGGTAGCGGCAAAACTAGTTTATTAGAGGCTATTTTCTTGCTGGGTAGGGGGCGATCCTTTAAGCATCGCGACCTGCGCCTTGTGGTTAATAGGGGTCAAGACAATTTGGTTGTTTCAGGCAGGGTGTTTAGGCCACATTCTGATACCGAGCATCAGCTTGGCGTGATGCGATCTGTGAAGGGCGCCTTTGAAGCGCGTTGCGATGGCAAAAATTTATCATCATCAGCAGAGCTCGCTGCCGAGCTTCCAATTCAACTTGTAGACGCCCATAGCTTCTCGCTTTTAGAGGGCGGCCCGCTACAAAGACGTCAATTTATAGATTGGGGCGTGTTCCACGTGGAACATGCTTATTCTGATCTTTGGCGCCGCTTTCAAAAAGCATTAAAACAGCGCAATCAACTGCTTCGTCATGGTAGAATAGATGAAGACTTATTGAAGTTATGGTCTCAGGAGCTGGCGCCGCTAAATGAGATGATAGCTGAGCAGAGAAAAGAGTATATATCACAACTAGAAGGGTTTATAAGCCCGGTGGTGAGCGCCTTTGGAGGCCTTGGTTGTGTGCGTTTAGAATACAGCCAGGGTTGGCCAGAGGAACAGTCAATTCTAGAGGTGTTGTTGGCTGATAAAGAGAGGGATATTGCTACTGGCACAACCTCTCATGGGGCGCAGCGTGCAGATATTCGGGTATTTGTCGACGGGGTTGTGGCGGCTGACAGCTTGTCTAGAGGGCAGTCAAAACTGTTGGTTTATGCCCTCAAGCTGGCGCAAGCTGCTCACTACCATGAAGTAACCGGCCATAGCTGCGTTTTTTTGCTTGACGATCTGCCTGCAGAGTTGGATTATGAAAATTGCAAAGACGTAATGGCCTACTTGGATCAATTGCAGTGCCAGTACTTTGTAACTGGGGTGGATAAGAAAGATTTTGATGCAATAGATAAAGAATTAAGCCAAATGTTCCATGTGGAACATGGTATTATTTCTAAAGGTTGAATAATAGGAACTGTATAGTTTATGAGTGAAGAAGCCAATTATGATTCGTCGAGTATTAAGGTACTCAAAGGATTAGACGCAGTAAGAAAACGCCCCGGCATGTATATTGGGGATACTGACGATGGTACAGGCCTCCACCATATGGTGTTTGAGGTTGTCGACAACTCTATCGATGAAGCTCTAGCTGGCCACTGTTCAGAGATACGCGTGGTCATTCATCCTAATGAGACAATTTCAGTGTCGGATAATGGTCGCGGCATCCCAACGGAAATGCACGATGAGGGTGTTTCAGCGGCAGAAGTTATTATGACCGTCTTACATGCGGGCGGTAAATTTGACGATAACAGTTACAAGGTATCCGGTGGGCTTCATGGCGTGGGTGTTTCGGTCGTAAACGCACTTTCTACCCGTATGCGCTTAACTATTCGTCGAAATGGTAAGGTTCATGAGCAAACCTATTCCCATGGCGTTCCAGATGGGCCTCTTGAGATTATTGGCGACACTAAAGAATCGGGTACGGAGGTGTTTTTTGAGCCCTCGCCAGAAACCTTTACTAATATTCGCTTTCATTATGATCTTTTAGCAAAAAGGCTAAGAGAGCTTTCTTTTCTTAACTCTGGTGTTTGTATTGTATTGGTGGATGAGCGCACCGGCGAGGAAGAAACCTTTGCTTATGAGGGCGGATTAAGCGCCTTTGTTGATTACTTAAACACCAATAAGCAAACAATCAATAAAATCATGCATTTCAACACCGCTAGAGATGATGGTACTAGCGTTGAAGTAGCATTACAGTGGAATGATAGTTTCCAGGAAAATATTCTTTGTTATACCAATAATATCCCTCAAAGAGATGGCGGAACTCATCTGGCTGGGTTTAGATCTGCGCTAACTCGAGGTCTTAACACCTATATAGAGAAAGAGGGGATAGGCTCAAAGGCAAAGGTAAACACTACGGGCGATGACGCACGAGAGGGCTTAACGGCAATTATTTCTGTAAAGGTTCCAGATCCCAAGTTTTCATCGCAAACAAAAGATAAGTTGGTAAGTTCTGAAGTAAAATCAGCTGTAGAGCAGGAGATGGGGGAGAAGTTTAGCGATTATTTGCTGGAATTCCCTCAGGAAGCAAAAGCGGTCGTCAATAAAATGATTGATGCGGCTAGAGCGCGCGAAGCTGCCCGCAAGGCGCGTGAAATGACTCGTCGCAAAGGCGCGTTAGATGTAGCGGGGCTTCCAGGTAAATTGGCGGATTGTCAGGAAAAGGATCCTGCATTATCTGAGCTTTACCTTGTGGAGGGTGACTCTGCGGGTGGTTCGGCTAAACAGGGCCGAGCCCGAAAGACCCAAGCCATTTTGCCGTTGAAGGGCAAGATTCTTAATGTTGAGAAGGCGCGCTTTGATAAAATGTTATCTAGCGCAGAGGTTGGCACGCTAATAACGGCGTTAGGCTGTGGAATTGGTGTCCATGAGTTTAATTTGGAGAAGTTACGCTACCATACAATTGTCATTATGACGGATGCGGATGTCGATGGCTCGCATATTCGAACCTTGTTGCTGACATTCTTCTTTAGACAGATGCGTGAATTGGTCGAAAATGGCCATATTTTTATTGCCCAGCCGCCGCTATACAAGGTAAGTAAAGGAAAAAATGAGCAGTATCTGAAAGATGATGATGCGTTGGAGGCATATCTTACGCAAAAGGCCCTAGAAGAAGCCAGCTTGCATGTTAATGAGACAGCTCCGGCAATGCAGGGCGCTGCGTTAGAAGAGCTTGTCGGCCAGTTTAGAGGGGTGTCTGATTTAATTGCTCGAATGTCTTTAGTTTATCCCAAGCAGGTACTTGAAACGCTGGTTTACACTAGAGCGTTAAGTTCCGATAATCTGGGAAAACGCAAAGAAGTCGATGCCTGGTGTGGCGATCTCCAAGAAAGTCTCAATCATGTTGCTACCGGAACTCACAGCTATAATGTGTTTGTTGAGGAAGATAAAGAATGTAATTTATTTGTGCCGATAGTCGAGATTACGGCCCACGGTGTTCCCCATAAGCACTCTTTTGGCAGAGACCTATTTGGTTCTAGTGAATATACAAAAATTGTTGAATTAGGTGCTAAGTTGCAAGGGCTTTTGGAGCAAGGGGCCTATGTTCAGCGCGGTGAGCGCAGTCTAGAGGTCAGCTCATTCGCTCAGGCCTTAGACTGGCTTATGATTGAAGCTCGACGGGGCATCAATACCCAGCGTTATAAGGGGCTGGGAGAGATGAACCCTGAGCAATTATGGGAAACTACAATGGATCCTGAAACCCGCCGAATGCTGGTGGTTACTATTGAAGATGCGATTGCAGCTGATCAGATGTTTACCACGTTAATGGGAGATCAGGTTGAGCCCCGTCGCGACTTTATTGAGACTAATGCTCTGTCTGTGGTTAATCTAGACGTTTAATAATTGCCTGATACTTTGCCTTGACGGTCAACTACTCTTTAGTTGGCTGTCTGCCCCCGCTATCTCAGGCTTTCTGCTATCCAATGACGCGCTGTTTCAGTGATTTCACGCACTGATAGCCCATCACTGTCTATGACTGGGCCAATTTGCATATGAATGGTGCCGGGGTATTTCAAAAAGGTATTCCGTTTCCAGTGATCACCGCTATTATGGGAAACAGGCAATACAACCACGTTCGCTTGCTTTGCTAGTGCTGCACCGCTGGTTTTGAATTCACCTAAGCAGCCATCACTCACTCTAGTACCTTCAGGATAGATAACAATTTTATTGCCAGCTAGAAGGCGTTTTGTTCCTTGTTTGAGCACATATCTAATTGCGGAAGATGGCCTAGAACGCTTGATAGCAATAGGATTCATCAAAAAAAGAGCCCAGCCAAAAATGGGAATCCATAACAGTTCGCGCTTTAAGATAAAGTTTGCAGGCTGGAAAAACCACTGCATATAAAAAGTTTCCCAGGTGCTCTGATGGTTGCTTAAAACAACACATGACCCCGGTGGAATATTGTCTATTCCCGTTACTTTAATGTTGATATTGCAAATAAGCCGAAGCCACTGCATAACCAGATAGTTACCTGTAGTTGCAATACGTTGCAGCAGTGTAAAGGGCAAGAAAAATAAGCAGCAAGTGACAATACTGGCTGATAGGGTAATCACCACAAATCCTACGTAAAAGAGGGTTGCTCTCAAAGTGGTTAGCAACGTCTTTATCAAGCTTTGCACTTTGAGGCCCCTTTTATTTTGCGGGTACTAATTGAGATATGTCGGCTACATTGATAAATAACTTATGTAGCTTGTCCAAAAGCGCCAATCGGTTATTGCGCAAATCAGAATCATCGGTCATGACCATAACATCTTCAAAGAACTGGTCAACGGGATGTTTAAGGTCAGCTAGTCTTTCAAGCACAGCATAGTAATCGCGATCGGCTAAAAGCGGCGCAATAACCGCTTCGAGATTATTAAGGCTGTCAGCAAGCTGCTTTTCTGCGTCTTCCTTGAGCAAGCTCGGATTGAGGGCGTCGGCTTTATCGGTGCCCAGTTGTTTAGTTAAAATATTTGAAACACGCTTATTGGCAGCTGCAAGAGAAGAGGCCTCTGGCAATAGGGTAAATTGATGTACTGCGGACACCCTAGCATCAATATCTAGTGGATTACTAAGCCCTAAAGTAGAAACAGATAAAAACACTTCAGTTTTGAGACCTTTTTCTTTATACCAAGATTTAAAACGCTCTAAGATGTAAGTGAGTACTAGCTCTTTTAGTTTTTGGCCAGTAATTTTTGCGCTTTTGCCAATACTTAGCTGATCATCACAATAATTCAGTATATCCTGAAGATCTAAGTCTATTTCGCGCTCAAGCATAATACGTAATACACCTAAACTGGCACGCCTTAAAGCGAACGGATCTCTTGAGCCTGAGGGTTGCTGTCCGATACTAAAAATACCCATCAAGCTATCTAGACGGTCAGCAAGTGCAAGGGCTGCGCCGGTATTTGTGCTGGGAACAATATCGCCCGAGAAGCGGGGTAAATATTGTTCAAAAAGCGCCTCAGCTACTTCGGCATCTTCACCATCATTTAGGGCATAGTCTCGCCCCATGACGCCTTGTAGATCATCAAACTCACCCACCATATCGGTTACCAGATCTGATTTACCTAATTCGGCTGCGCGGCGAGCTAATTGTGGTTGGGAGCCAATTTTTTCTGCCAGATAGGCGGCAATGGAAGCAACACGTTGTGTTTTATCATACACAGAACCCAAATCAGCCTGGAAAACAATATTTCTTAGTGAGGATCTGCGGCTTTCTAGGCTGCTTTTCTTGTCATTCTCGTAAAAGAAGGCGGCATCAGCCAGCCGAGGACGAATAACTCGCTCATTTCCATCGATTACCTGCGCTGGATCTGTGCTTTCAATATTTGCAACAGTAATAAATGCGGGCAGTAGTTTATTGTTGGCATCTAAAACATGAAAATATTTTTGATGCTCTTCCATGGATGAAATTAGCGCTTGGGCTGGAATTGATAAAAAATGCTTATCAAAATTGCCCATTAATGGGACAGGCCATTCATTGAGTGCGGTTACTTCATCGAGCAGGCCGTCTTCAATTACGGCGATGCCATTAATATCTTTGGCTAGGTTTTCAACTCCCTGACGAATAATGTCTTTGCGTTCATTAAAGTCTGCGATGATATAGGCATTGCGTAATTGTTCTCGATAGCTAGCCGGAGACTCAATAACAATCTCATGATTGGCATGAAACCTGTGGCCGCGGCTTGTATTACCAGCCGTGATACCTAAGATGCTATCGTTCAGAACTTCGTTGTTAAATAATAAAACCACCCATTGTGCTGGCCGAACAAACTCTTCTTTTTTATAGCCCCAGCGCATCCGCTTAGGAATAGGAAGCTTTGCCAGTGACTCGTTAATAATGCCAGCTAATAAATTCTTGGTGGCAATGCCATTTTCCGTTCGTCTAATGCATAGTTTGTCCTGTTGACCATCATTTTCTACAAGTGTTGGTAGGACTTCCAGCGCCACAGCGTTTTTCTTGGCAAAAGCCTCAGCCGCTCTGGATGGTATGCCATCATTATCAAAAGCTACTTTAACGGGCGGCCCCCATAGGACTAAATCTTTATCTGGGGTTTGCGTTTCAAGCTCAGTAATTATAATCGCTAAACGCCTTGGCGCTGCATAGGATCTAATATCTTTATAGTTAAGACCAGTGTCCTCTAAGCCGGCCGCAACGCCATCAGTAAAAGCATGCGATAACGACTTGAGTGCTTTTGGCGGTAGTTCTTCTGTGCCCAGCTCAATAAGAAAATCAGCACTCATTTTGATTCTCCCTTGTGTTTGGCTATAACCTCTTTTGCAACCGTTTTATCGGCGAGAGGGAAGCCAGCTTTAAGTCGAGAATCAAAATAACTTTGAGCAACACCCCGGGCAAGTGTCCTAACGCGCAAAATATAGCGTTGACGCTCAGTCACCGAAATCGCTTTACGGGCATCTAATAAATTAAAGGTATGAGAAGCTTTCATAACCATTTCATAGGCAGGCAACGGAAGTTTTTGATCAATGAGATGCTCGCCATCTTTTTCGTATTGATCAAAGGCTTTGAACAAAAAGTCAGTGTCGGCATGCTCAAAGTTAAAGGCAGACAATTCACGTTCATTTTGCAGGAACACATCACCATAGGTCACCGTCCCTGAAGGCCCTTTAGACCAGACCAAATCATAAATGCTGTCGACACCCTGAAGATACATAGCAATACGCTCTAGCCCATAGGTGATTTCACCGGTGACTGGATAGCATTCAATCCCGCCAACTTGCTGAAAATAGGTAAACTGAGTGACCTCCATACCATTTAGCCATACTTCCCAGCCTAATCCCCAAGCACCTAGTGTGGGGGACTCCCAATTGTCTTCAACGAACCTCACATCATGGATCGCGGTATCAACACCTAAGTGACGCAAAGAATCTAAATAGAGATCTTGGATATTGTCCGGTGATGGCTTTAGTGCGACTTGGAATTGATAGTAGTGCTGAAGACGATTAGGGTTTTCGCCATAGCGTCCATCAGTAGGGCGGCGCGAAGGCTGCACATAGGCACAGTTCCATACTTCAGGCCCAATCGAGCGAAGGAAAGTTGCCGGATGAAAGGTACCAGCACCCACTTCCATATCCAGTGGCTGCATAATGACACAGCCCTGACTGGCCCAAAAGTCTTGTAGTGTTGCAATAAGCTCCTGAAAAGTCTGAGGAGCAGCCGTCATATTTCCCACAAAAATCACCAAACCGTTAACTTTTACAATTAGAGCGCAATTATAAACGTGCAGACTGATAAAGATAGAGGTAAAAAACCCTTAAAACTGATAATTTGAACCCCTCAAACGCCTAAGTTCAATATATAATAGGTTAAATAAGCCCAAATTTGTCCAAATGGAGTTTTTAATGAAGCATATTAAACGTGGTGAAAAAGTACGCAAGGCGGTCTTTCCTGTGGCTGGAATGGGGTCGCGATTTTTGCCTGCGACCAAAGCCAATCCAAAAGAAATGATGCCTGTCGTTGATAAACCACTTATTCAGTATGCGGTTGAAGAGGCTGTCGAAGCAGGCATTACCGAAATGATTTTTGTGACGGGTCGAACTAAACGTAGTATTGCAGATCATTTTGATAAGGCTTACGAACTAGAGCACCAACTTGAGCAAAGAGGCAAAAAGAAACTTTTAGAAATTGCGCAAAATGTTGTACCCAAGGGAGTAAGTTGTACCTACATAAGGCAAAATGAAACGCTGGGTTTGGGTCATGCGGTTGCAGTGACATCACACTTAGTGGGCGATGAGCCGTTTGCGGTAATTTTGGCGGATGATTTAATTCATCATAAAAAAGGCGCAGTCAAGCAAATGGTCGAAGTGTTTGATTATTACAAAAGCTCTGTTATTGCCGTACAGAAGGTTGAAGGCCCTGAAATATCCGCTTATGGTGTTATCAGTGGCAACAAGCAGTCTGATCATGTCCACCTCGTTGATAGCATTGTTGAAAAACCAGCATTTGAAGACGCTCCTTCAGATATGGGCGTTACTGGGCGTTATTTATTCACACCGCAAATTTTTGAACATTTAGCAAATCTTAAACCTGGTGCAGGGGGTGAATTGCAACTTACCGATGCAATCCAAACTCTGTTAAAAGCAGAACAGGTCCTCGCCTATGAATATGAGGGTATTCGCTATGATTGCGGTAGTAAGATGGGCCTTTTAAAAGCCAATATTGAAATAGGTCTTGAGCATAATGAAATCTGCGACGAATTGCGTCAATATTTAGCTGAAGAGCTGCCTACTAAGTTATGAAATCAGTGCTTGTACTCTGCCTGATGAAAATTATCTCGCTTTTGCCGCTGTGCATAGCGAGATTTTTGGGCAGAGTCACAGGCGTAGCCATGTCAGTCTTAAAGACTTCATCATTTAAGATAGCTTGGCGAAATTTAACCCTGAGTTATCCAAAAAAAGCTCGGCATTCAATCGTTCAGCTCGCTAAAAGTAGAATGTGTCATTTGGGGCAGGCTTTTTTTGAAACGCCTATATTGTGGCGTAAATCATCAAATTGGTTACAGGCAAAAATTATTGCTGTTGAAGGCGAATCTTACCTGCAAAAGGCCCTTGCCTCCGATAAAGGCACTATTTTACTAATCCCTCATCAGGGTAATTGGGAGGTCATTGGACTTTGGGTTGCGCAACAGGCATCTATGACTTCTTTGTATCAGCCACCTAAAATGCCTGCACTGGACAGTTGGATCAAAAGTGCACGAGAAAAAACAGGGGCTACTCTAGTGCCTACCAATGTTCGCGGAGTAGCCGCGCTTTTAAAAGCCCTAAAGCGTGGTGAAACGGTGGCTATTTTGCCCGATCAGCAACCGCCAAAGGGTAGCGGTGATTTTGCCCCTCTATTTGGCCTTCAAGCTCTGACTATGACACTTGCACATAATTTGCTAGACCGCTCTAACAGTCAGGCAATTTTTTGCTGCGCGTTACGCGAAAAAGGCGGATGGAGACTTCATTTTGCTCCTGCAGATCAAGCTATTTATAGCGAGGATCAGGCGGTTAGTTTAAGTGCTATGAACGCCGGCATTGAATCTATAGCTGGTATGGCCCCGGAGCAATATCAGTGGGAATATAAACGTTTTCGCGCACAGCCTGAAGGCAGTCCCGCGGTCTATGATCCGGGAATTTAAACCATTGTTGCCCGATGAATTCTTCTATTTAAATACCGCTGAGCCCAACTGGCGATCTATGTTGTCAAAGGCAGATTCGAGAGTGCCACATAATTGGCGCGATTGGTTATCGGATACTGGTTCTTTGACGGCGCGGTTACTCGAACTCAGCCAAGGGGATTTAAAGGTTAGGGTATTGCAGCAAAGCCTTGAGGTGCCGGCTTTTTCCGAGCGCCAACTATTGGGTATAGGTGACAGACAAAGAGCGTTGGTTAGGGAGGTGATTCTGTTTGGAGCTAATCAGCCCTGGGTTTACGCTCGCAGTATAGTGCCCCTGACAACCCTGACCGGAAGATTGCGAAAACTCAGACGGCTTACCAATCAACCGCTTGGAGAGTTACTGTTTAAAGATCCGACCATGCGCCGTGAACCGGTTCAGGTTGCATGCTTTGAGCCCGCCTCAAATATCAATCTACCTATTTGGGGAAGACGATCAGTTTTTAAATTAGATAATAAGCCATTACTGGTGGCTGAAGTTTTCTTGCCTGACTTCAATCCTTATAATTAATGAAAAATAGGTCGAGAAAATAATGAAATTTAGGCAAAATTCTTGGATACGGCTCATGCGTTTTGATAAGCCTATAGGGGTTTACCTTCTTCTTTGGCCAACATATTGGGGACTATGGTTTGCATCTAGCGGCCGGCCTTCGCTAAAAAACTTTTTGATATTTACTATTGGCGTTTTAGTGATGCGAGCTGCTGGCTGTGTGATCAATGATTATGCTGATCGCCATGTGGATGGAGAGGTGGCGCGCACCAAGCATAGACCCATACCTGCTGGCGAAATTGCGCCAAAGCATGCACTGGTTTTGTTTAGTGCCCTGTTGTTTGTAGCTTTGATTTTGGTTATTCAAACCAATTTACTAACCCTGATACTTGCCTTTATTGGCGCATGTTTGGCGCTGATTTATCCCTTTCTAAAGCGACTTACTTATTTACCCCAACTTGGCTTGGGTTTAGCTTGGTCGTGGACAGTACCAATGGCATTTGCTGCTGAGCAACAAGCACTCCCCACAGGCCTATGGCTAATCTCTGCCGCTATTGTTTTGTGGACAGTAGCCTTTGACACCTACTATGCGATGGTTGATCGTGAAGATGATTTAAAAATTGGGGTTAAATCCACAGCCATTCTCTTTGGAAAACAAGATCTTTTGATCATTGCCATTCTGCAAATTTGCACCCTTGTATTGCTCTATTTGGCGGGCAATTACTTTAATCGCGGTGGAATGTATGACTTGGGATTAGTGATTTCAGCAGGCTATTTTATAGTTCAGCATTTTCAGGCCCGATCACGCGAACCTGAAGGTTGTTTTAAGGCATTCCTAAATAATCATCGGGTTGGCATGGTTTTATTTATTGGTCTAGCCTTAGACCATAGCCTAAAGTTTTAGGCTTCTGCGCGACAGAATACCCACTTATTACCTTCACTCATGGCTGAATTATAGCTGTAGCCACCAACGTTAAATTCTTTCAGTTTTTCAGCGGCAGTAATTTTATTTTTAATAATAAACGCACTCATTAAGCCGCGAGCACGTTTGGCAAAAAAGCTAATAATTTTATATTTATCATTTTTTTGATCCATAAATACCGGCGTAATAATTTTAGCTTTAAGGTCTTTTGGCTGTACCGACTTAAAGTATTCATTTGAAGCAAGGTTGACTAAAACAGAATCGGGCTTTACTGATAAAAGCTTGTTTAATTCATTGGTGATAATGCTGTTCCAAAATTCATAAAGATTAGCGCCACGCTGGTTAGCAAACTTGGTCCCCATTTCTAATCTATAGGGCTGCATAAGATCTAGGGGGCGCAACAAGCCATAGAGCCCTGAGAGAATGCGCAAATTATCCTGTGCAAAATTAAGTTCATCAGTCGACATATTGTCTGCATCTAAGCCCTGATAGACATCTCCTTTAAACGCTAAAATAGCCTGTTTGGCATTATCTGCGGAAAAAGGTGTTTGCCACTCTTGGAAGCGCTCATAATTAAGTGCTCCCAATTTGTCGCTTAAGCCCATCAGCGAGCATATAGCCTCTGGCGACAACATTCGCAAGTCACTCAGTAGTTCTTCAGAGTGCTGTAATAGCGAAGGCTGTGTGTATTTCTGCGCTTCTGCATGTTGGCTGTAATCTAATTTTTTTGCGGGAGAAATAATGGTCAGCATCATAACGACAATTGCTCTGTTTTAATTGAGTAAAATTATTAATAATTATATTACTGTAAAAATATAATTTTGGTCTTGTTTAAAACACAATACCATTTTAAGCCAATCGTATAATAAATTTAAAATGAATTTATTCTGTCTGCGGCACAAAATAAATATTCAGGTAGAATAGGCCAATGATCTTACTATCAAAAATTGCACAGTTAATAAACTATTTCACCGCAAGGGTCGGTCAAATTATTTCATGGCTAACGCTATTACTGGTCTTGTTGGTTATCACAGTGGTGATATCTAGATATTTACTAGGTATCGGCTCTATAGGCATTCAAGAGTCGGTTACTTATGTGCATGGGATTATTTTTATGCTGGGATTGGCTTTCACCTTACAAAGTGGCGGCCATGTTCGGGTTGATATTTTCTATAGAGAATTTTCAGCGCGCCGTAAAGCTTGGGTGGATTTAATAGGAACTACATTCTTCCTTTTGCCATTTTGCGGCTTAATTCTTTTTGGTAGCTGGGATTATGTTATGGCCAGTTGGTCAATTAAAGAAACTTCATCTGAAACGGGTGGTATAGCAGGCATTTATTTGCTTAAAACACTAATGATTGCGATGCCCGTAACTCTTGCATTGCAGGGTATAGCGCAAATTATAGATAGTATTTTAGTGCTTAAAAATCAACAGACTAGTTCATTCAAAGAGGGATCGTCGTAATGGCTGAATGGATTCCCTTTATTATGTTCTTAACCGTTTGTCTGGTTTTAATGGCGGGCTATCCAGTGGCTTTTTCACTCGCAGGTACGGCATTACTGTTTGCCTTTTTTGGCATGCTCAGTGGTCATTTTGATCCAGCCTTTTTGCAAGCCATGCCCAATCGATTATTTGGCATTATGCAAAATGCCACATTAATAGCAGTGCCGCTGTTTGTACTAATGGGCATAATGCTTGAGAAATCTCGATTAGCTGAGGACCTACTTGGCAGTATGGCTGCCTTGTTTGGTAGATATCGAAGCGGTCTGGGTGTATCCGTTATATTAGTAGGCGCCCTGTTGGCTGCTAGCACTGGCATTGTCGGAGCCACAGTAGTTACCATGGGACTTATGTCATTGCCAACTATGTTAAATAGAGGATATTCGTCTTCGCAGGCTACAGGAATTATTGCCGCCACTGGTACGTTGGGGCAAATTATTCCGCCATCGATTGCTTTAGTCCTTTTAGGCGATACGCTGTCTAGCGCCTATCAACAGGCCCAACTAAATATGGGGATTTTCACTCCAAAAACCGTTTCAATCGGTGATTTATTTGTTGGCGCGATCGTTCCAGGATTAATGTTAGTGATAATGTATATTAGCTATGCTGTTTTATTTGCGCGGCCTAAGCTAGCCAGTCAGGCAGTTCCTCAGGATCATTCTGGCGATGGACAGCTTTTTAGCGCTCTGAAAAATTTACTTCCGCCGATTTGTTTAATGATTGCTGTATTAGGCTCAATCCTTGCTGGTGCAGCTACACCCACAGAAGCAGCGGGAGTGGGGGCATGTGGTGCAATTTTACTAGCCGCCCTTAAAGGTCGTCTAAATTTAACACGCTTGCGCGAGGTCGCCCAAGGTACCGCTAAAGTAACATCAATGGTGTTCTTAATTCTTATTGGTGCGGCAGTATTTTCCTTGGTTTTTCGCGGGTTTGGCGGTGAAGAAGTCGTCGAACATTTTTTTGCTAATCTGCCGGGTGGTATTCTATCTGCTACTATTTTAGTCATGCTGGTTATTTTCTTGCTGGGCTTTATTCTCGACTTTATTGAGATTACTTTTGTTGTTGTACCCATTGTAGGGCCAGTACTTTTGGCCATGGGGCTCGACCCAGTTTGGCTTGGGGTAATGATAGCCATTAATTTGCAAACATCGTTTTTGACGCCGCCATTTGGCTTTGCCTTGTTTTATTTGCGTGGCGTAGCTCCGCCTTCAGTAGAAACATCGGCTATGTATCGCGGCGTGATTCCATTTATTGTTATGCAGGTGTTTTTGATGGTGCTTTTGGCCATTTGGCCGCAAATTGCAATATGGCTTCCAGACATGATTAACGGGCGCTAATAAGCGCGATTTTTTTAAAGGTCTAGGGCGCCAAAGATCTGATTGCGAATTTCCGGCGCTTCATTCGCCATGTGATGGTAGGCTTTCTCAATAAGTTTTACTTTCAGATTAGGTAATTTTTCTTGGAATACCTTTAGATTATATTCCCAATCAAGCGTTGTATCCTCGGTCCCCTGAATAAGGTTAACGGCAAAATTGCTACCACTACAGGCTTCAAATTCACGGGCCCATTTATCAGCCGCTACAAACCATAAGATTGGCATGGTCTTGGGCTGGAAAATATCCTGCTGACGAATAAATGTTAAAAAATCAGTGTCATGAGAGCTGTGGCCATATCGGCGTTTAAGTGATTTTCTAAAGGGTCTCACATAGGGCAATAGGTGTCGATTAAGCCACCAGCCTTTTGGGTGAAGTAGGGGTGCAAGCAGATTGAGGGTTTCAAAAGGATAGTCGCCCGCAGATTCATTATCAATTAAGTGCTTTAATAAGATAGCGCCTCCCGTACTTTGCCCAAGACCGTGAAGTGGCGAGGTAAATTGTTTTTGGCACAGATCAATTATCGCCTCTAGCGCTGCGGTGTAGTCTGCAAAGTTAGCAATAAAGGCGCTCTCGCCTTCCGACAGCCCAAGTCCTGGTAAGTCAAAGCAAACTACCGTTAAATTTTGAGTCACTAAATAATTTATTAGATGGCCAAATAACCCGAGGTTATCTAAATAACCATGGACGATAATTGCTGTACCCTGTGATTGAGTTGGCTCCCAAGCAGCGGCAAAAATTGATTGTTGATTAACCTCTAGAGCGCCGCAGTGAAAGCTCAATTCATTGGTTGAACTTGGCAGTTTATAAAGGGATAAATAAGAATCTAGCCAGTCAATACTCTGTGACTGCTCAGTAATCTTTCCAAATGCAGGAAGGCTTTTTTTGATCTGTGAGACAGAATTAAGATCTAGCTTGGTCATGCTTTGCCCTAAATAACAGCCATTGAAAATAGCTTTTTTTATTTTAGACCAATAATCGCACAGCCACGTTTAAAAGCAAGGATTTAGCAGTTAGCCAAAACAAGCAGAAATCTATTAGCCAATAAATGCGATAGAATTAGTCCGTAGATAAAGAAATATTGTAGACGCCGGCTTCTCTAGCTTGATCGGAAATCATAACAAAGATCTCTGTTTTAGCTTTGGGGTGAGAGTTGATAACCACCTTCGCTTCAGGCTTTTCTGCGTGAAGTCGTTCGACATTGGCGCGCACCGAGCGGATATCAATACGACGACCCTCAAGCATGATTTCATTGCTCTCAGAGACACGGAAAACAATATTTGTGTTAGCCGAGTCGGGTGGTGGCTGATCTGTGGTTGGCGGACGATCAACATTAAGGCCAGTCTCATTGACGAAAGAAGCAGTGACGATAAAGAAAATGAGCATGATAAACACCACATCTAGCATGGGTGTTAGATCGATTTGAGAATCATCTTCTCCTTTGCGTCTTTTTCCTAAAGCCATTTTGTTTGGGCCTCTATTTAGTAGGTCTTTAGCGGTGATGAGGATTCTACTGCAATTAAAAAAAAATACTAGTCATTCCTTTACCAAGATTAATGATTTTCTATGTTATTCTTTAAGTTATAAACACATGATTAAATCTGTAATGACCGTTAAAAATATATGCCTGAATTACCAGAAGTAGAAACGACCCTTAGGGGAATAGCGCCCCATGTAGAAGGTCAAAAAATCATTGATATAAACGTTCGTCAGCCAAGCTTGCGCTGGCCAGTTACTGATAATATTCAGGACATTGTAAGCGGACAAACAGTAAGGCAGTTAACCCGTAGAGCAAAATATATCCTTTTGCAGCTAGATAGGGGTTCAATTTTAATCCATTTAGGCATGAGTGGCAGTTTGCGAATTGTTGAGCCCGCCGCAAATTGGCGAAAGCATGATCATATTGAAATGCAGCTGTCTAATCATCAGGCCCTTCGCCTTCATGATCCGCGACGTTTTGGCTGCTGGCTTTGGTCACATGCCGAACATCCTCAATTGAAACATCTTGGGCCAGAGCCGCTATTTAAAGAATTTGATGGCGACCACCTATATGAAGCCTCTCGCAATCGAAAAATGGCAGTTAAGCCATTTATTATGACCAATTCAGTGGTCGTGGGAGTGGGTAATATCTATGCAACAGAAGCCCTTTTTCGCAGTGGCATTCGACCAGATCGAGCAGCCTGTCATGTATCTAAAAAGCGTTATGTGGCGCTAGCAAAAAACATTAAAGAAGTTTTGGCAGCTGCCATTGATCAGGGTGGAACAACGTTGCGCGATTTTGTTAATAGTGATGGTCAGCCAGGCTACTTTCAGCAGACGCTAGATGTCTATGGTCGAGGAGGAGAGGCTTGCAAACACTGTGGAACAACCCTTAAGGAGCTGAGGCTGGGACAGCGAAGTTCAGTGTTCTGCCCTAAATGCCAAACTTAATTTTTTTGCAGTCTGTCGGCTAGCGCTTCAGCCACATTTGAGGGCACAAACTGAGAAACATCGCCTTTGAGCGAGCAAATTTCTCTAATTAAGGATGAAGAGATATACGAGAATTTCTCAGAAGGGGTTAAGAAGATGCTTTCAATTTCTGGGGATAATGCTCGATTCATATTCGCCAGCTGAAACTCATATTCAAAGTCAGAGACTGCACGAAGGCCCCGCATGATGGCATCGGCATTGCGCTGTTTGACAAAATCCACTAGCAAACAATCAAAGCCATAAATTTCAACATTGGGAATATGCTGCAAACATTCACCAGCCAACTGTATCCTTTCCTCTAAAGTGAAAAGAGGACTTTTTTGCTGACTGCTAGCGATTCCAATGGTGACTTTACCAAACAGCTTGGATGCTCGTTCAACTAGGTCAATATGACCGTTGGTGATTGGATCAAAGGTACCTGGATAAACTATAGTTTTCATGGCTTCGTGGCTCTACCAGCAAAATTAAGGATTCGCATCTTACTTAATTAAATCACTTTGCTCAACGTATGCAAAAAGGCAAAAACGAACATTGCCGGCAGTTTTATCCTTCAATAGCTGCCAATTAGTTGGCATACATGGGGGCTCGGCAATAGGAATTTCGCAGTAAATTAATGCATTATCCACCAACCAACCGCCTTCAGTGAGCAATTTTGCCGTCTTTAGATGCAATTTTTGATCAAATGGAGGGTCTAGAAAAACCACATCATATTGATCCTTTACTGTATTTTGATTAAGAAATCTGTGGGTATCTGCCGCGATTACATTAAGATTTATGGCATTGAGCTGAGTTTTATTGCTGTTTAATTGAGAAACAGCGGCGCTATTATTTTCCAGTGCAGTACAGTTTTTCGCGCCTCTTGAAAGTGCTTCAAAGCACAGAGAGCCCGAGCCAGCAAACAGGTCAAGGCAGCTAGCCCCCTCAATGTAAGGCGCTAGCCAGTTAAATAAAGTTTCTCTAATGCGGCTTCCAGTTGGGCGCAGACCGTCAGTAGCAGTAAATTTTAGCTGTCTACTTCGCCATTTTCCGCCAATAATTCGCACCGAATCAGGTGTTTTTCTTGCCAATGAAAAGCCTCTCTCGCTGTAATATTAAGTCCATTTTTATGGGACTGCTGACGGGGATAGGATACACTAGATATTAGCTACTCTGTAAACTAACCTTTTTTAATTGGAGTTTTTTTAGTCAATGGAACAGCCACAGAAAAAATCTTTTTTTGACAGATTTAAGCGCAATAATTCAGAGACAGAGGTTAAAAAAACGTCTGAAGATGATGCTCAATTGGATGCTTCAGAGAAAAACATAACGAAAACCTTTCTGGGTCGAATGCGTCAGGCACTATCAAGAACCAGCAGTGGTTTTGGCAACCTATTTCTTGGAAAAAAAGTGATAGATGCAGAAATTTTGGAGGAGCTGGAAACCCTGCTGTTGGTGGCTGATGTTGGTATCGAAGTCACAGACTCAATTATTCAAGAGTTAACCGATCAGGTGAAACGAAATCAACTTCAAGATGGCGCAGCCCTGCATACAGCCCTCAAGACATTATTGCAGGCTAAACTCCAGCCATGTGAAATGCCTTTGTTGCCAGAGTCTGAGAATTCGCCCTATGTCATATTGGTTGTTGGTGTAAACGGTGTTGGTAAAACAACGACAATCGGAAAAATAGCAAATCGTCTAAAACACGAGGGTAAATCAGTATTGCTAGCTGCAGGCGACACTTTCAGGGCGGCGGCTGTGGAGCAACTTCAGGCGTGGGGAGAGCGCAATGAGGTACCAGTGGTTGCCCAGCATACGGGCGCTGATAGTGCCTCTGTAATTTTTGATGCGGTACAAGCTGCTCAAAGTCGAGGCATTGATGTGGTTATTGCTGATACAGCGGGAAGGCTTCATAACAAAAGCAATTTGATGGAAGAGTTGGAGAAAGTAAAACGCGTAGCGGGCAAGCTGGATAGCCAAGCGCCTCACGAAGTTCTGCTAGTTTTAGATGCAGGGACAGGACAAAACGCGGTCGCACAAATGACCCAGTTTAATAGCTCGGTTGGTATTTCTGGAATCGCCCTTACCAAATTAGATGGCACGGCAAAAGGCGGTGTTATTTTTGCGCTAGCGCAACAGTTTTCAACCCCTATTCGTTATATCGGTGTGGGCGAAGGTCAGGATGACCTTCAGCCGTTTGTGGCGAGTGATTTTATTGAGGCGCTAATGGGCTATGAGCAAGGTTAGTGGCTAATGGTCCAATTTGACAATCTCAGCAAGCGTTATCCAACAGGCGATGAAGCACTTAGCAATATCAATTTGCATATAGATGCTGGAGAGCTAGCCTTCTTGACCGGCCATTCCGGTGCGGGTAAAAGTACGATGCTAAAATTATTAATGCTGCTTGAGCGCCCTAGTTCTGGCACATTGCTTATTAATGGCAAAAATATTAATCGCTTAGCCAATCGTAAAATTCCAGGTTATCGTCGTCAGCTCGGGGTGGTTTTTCAAGATCATCAGTTATTAATGGATCGCAGTGTATTTGATAATGTCGCCTTACCGTTGCAAGTAGCAGGTCAGCCGCGCAAAGAAATTGGCCGTCGCGTAAGAGCTGCTCTTGACGGTGTTGGTCTGCTCAACAAGGAGCGACACAGTCCAATGATGTTATCTGGGGGTGAGCAGCAGCGTGTGGGGATTGCAAGAGCAGTAGTCCACAAGCCCAGAATACTTCTAGCGGACGAGCCGACAGGTAACCTAGACCCAACGCTTTCAGCTGAAATTATGGCGCTATTTCAGCGATTTCAAGATGTTGGTGTAACTGTATTAATTGCCACCCACGATATAGACCTGATCAATCGAATGAAATGCAGAATTATTCGCTTAGAACGGGGCATGGTGGCAGATGATGGAGGTGCTTATGGCTCAAGCCTCTAATTCAAGGTCACGGCGCGGGGCAGTAGGCACAACGACAGGCTTTCTTGGTCGAATCAGAGCAGGGGTGGGGCATCATTCCCACACCCTTCAAGACAGCCTGAAGCGGCTAGTGAAAGATCCGCTCCAAACAATATTGACCACCTCGGTCATTGCCATTGCGCTCTCGCTTCCAGCGACACTTTTTGTGGCGGTTGATAATTTTCGTCAATTGGGTAGTGGTTTTGAGTCTTTTTCACAAATTACTGCTTACGTTGTAAGTAATGCGACCTCAGAGCAAATTGTAAATCTTCAAAATCAACTAAAGACACTGCCGGAGGTAGAGTCAGTCAGTTATGTCGCTCCCGATCAAGCACTTGAAGAATTTGTAAATAGCTCTGGCTTTGGCTCCGCCTTAGAGTACTTAGAGACCAACCCATTGCCTCCAGTATTTGTTGTTAAGCCTAAGGTGCAGGCCCGATCACCTGATCAGGCCAAGCGCTTAATGGTAAAAATAAATCAAATGGATCATATTGAGGATGCTCAGCTTGATATGTTGTGGTTGCAGAGATTGCATAGCTTGACTCAAATAGGCCAACAGGCGGTGGTTACACTCGGCACATTGCTGGGCCTAGGTGTGCTGGTGATTATTGGCAATAGCATTAGGCTGGCCATTCATAGTCGTCGAGAAGAAATTATCGTGGTTAAGCTAGTTGGCGGCACAGATGCTTATGTGAGAAGGCCCTTTTTGTATTCAGGGGTGTTGATGGGTTTTTTGGGCGCCATAGGTGCCTCATGTATTTTAGCGCTTGGCTTTTGGTGGGTAGGGAGCTCTGTAGCCCATCTCAGCGACCTATATACCAGCCAATATAGGTTAACAGGTCTTGGAATAATAGGCTTTGCCACCCTAGTTGCGACGGGGAGTATGCTTGGCCTTTTAGGCTCTTGGCTCGCGGTTAGCAGGCACCTGAAACATATAAAACCAAGGTAGAAATACAACCGTAATAGTCTATTGTTGGATTTTAATACTTGAATTTTGTCAATTAGGCACTATTTTAAAATAATGCTATAATGGGCGGCTGAAACAAGAGAAATATTTTTACTTATGAGTAATTCGCTTCAAACAATGGACTGGATGAGTCCTGGCGCTAACCTGAATGCCTATATTCAGGGAACTTCTACTGTGCCCATTTTAACCTTGGATGAAGAGCGTGCCCTCGGCGAAGCCCTCTATTACGAAGATGACCTTGAGGCTGCACGTCGACTGGTTATGGCCCATCTTCGTTTTGTTGTCCATATAGCTCGTTCATACAACGGCTATGGTCTGCCGCTAGGGGATTTAATTCAAGAAGGTAATGTTGGGTTAATGAAAGCGGTAAAGCGTTTCAATCCAGAAAAAGGTGCCCGTCTGGTTTCCTTTGCTGTGCATTGGATTAAAGCCGAAATTCATGAGTTTATTCTTCGCAACTGGCGAATTGTTAAGGTTGCTACGACCAAGTCTCAGCGAAAACTATTTTTTAATCTTCGCGGCGCGAAGAAACAGTTGCAATGGTTATCGGCTGATGAGGCAAAAGCGGTCGCCGTGGATCTAGGCGTTGAAGTCAAAGATGTTATGGAAATGGAAATGCGTCTTTCGGCTCATGATGCCTGTTTTGATGCGCCAGATGATGACGATGACAACAATAATGTGGCTTATGCCCCTGCGCTTTATCTTGAAGATAAGAGCGCCGACCCAGCCGAGAGAGTTGAAAGCCAAGATTATGAAAACGACAGCAATGCGCGACTTGGTTTGGCCGTTCAAGCCTTGGATCAGCGTAGTCAGGATATCCTAAAGCGTCGTTGGTTAGATGATGATAAAGCTACGCTTCATCAGTTAGCCGATGAATATGGTGTTTCCGCTGAAAGAATTCGCCAGCTCGAAAAAAATGCTATGACGAAAGTTCGCGCAGCAATGGAAGCTTAATCAATAGAGAGAAGCATCAAGCCGCATGGGTCAATAAAGCCGTGCGGTTTTTTTATATCTATGAATAAATTATTTTGGATTAAAGCCGTAGCCATCAGCGGGCTATTATCAGTTTTGATAGGGGCATTTGCCGCCCATGCATTGGAGACATCTATCAGTGCTCAGCGTATGGACACTTTATATACCGCTGTGAAATACCAAATGTTTCATACTCTTGCATTATTTGGTCTGGTTTGTGTCGGTGACGAAATATTGTCATTGCGCTGGAAAAAATTTGCAGCGGCTTTTTTTCTTTTAGGAATGATTCTTTTTAGCGGTTCACTTTATTTGCTTGTTGCGACCAATATTTCATCATTAGGCATGATTACACCATTCGGCGGAATAGCATTTATTACTGGTTGGGTAATGTTATTTTTAGCAGCAATAAGAGAAAAATAGATGGGTATAAAGCCAGAGTACCGCGATAAAACTATTCGCAGCTTTGTGGTCAGAGCCGGGCGCATGACCAAAGCACAAAAAAGTGCTTTTGAATCAGGTTGGGATATTTATGGCCTTAGATTAGCCGATGGCCAGATAGATATGGGTGCTGTGTTTGGCCGAGACAACGCCAAAGTTGTTGAGATAGGTTTCGGCATGGGAGGCTCATTGTTAGAGATGACTGAGGCGCAGCCAGATACAGATTTTATTGGTATAGAAGTTCATCCGCCAGGCGTTGGAAGCTTAATTAATGCGGCGCAAGAAAAACAAATTAGCAATCTTAGGGTCTATCTTGCCGATGCAACCGATGTGCTTGATGAGTGTTTTCCAGACGCAAGCTTAGATAGGGTTCAAATATACTTTCCAGATCCCTGGCATAAAAAGAAGCACAATAAGCGACGCATTATACAGCCAAAATTTTTACAGTTAATTCGCAATAAACTTCGGTTGGGTGGCGTGATACATATGGCAACTGATTGGCAGCCTTACGCAGAGCAAATGTTGGAATTAATCAGTGAAGCTGAAGGGTTTAAAAATATGTCGAAAGACTTTGTGCCAAGACCATATTTTCGGCCACTGACAAAATTTGAGAGGCGCGGCGAAAAACTGGGTCACGGAGTATGGGATCTGATGGCAGAAAGGGTATTATAATTTCTGTGAGTGCCTTCAGCTACAAAAACGAACTATTTGTGATTTGTTTAGTCTTAAAAATAGCCTAAACTAATCATTAGGCAATTTAATTTTAATTACTGGGAATAAAAGATGAAAAAATTTAGCTTGATTTCAATCATTGCGCTGGGCATTTCGGCTTGTGGCCATGATGCGGAGCCCGAGGCAGAGGTCGCTGTCATTGACACCCAAGATCAGAAGGTTAGCTACCTAATGGGTATTGAGAACGGTAAGGGTATTGGTTCAACCGGCATTGAGTTGGATCTTGCCGCTTATCAGCAGGGCTTTGCTGATGGTGTTGCTAAACTGGAGTCAAAGCTTGATGAAGCGGAGACCAGCAAGGTTATCCAAGCATTTCAAAAGCAGATGATGGCCAAGCGTGAGGAAATGCAGAAAGCCGAGCAAGAAGCGGCGGAGCTTGAGTCGGCGGCAAACATAGAAGAAGGCAATGCTTTCCTGAAAGCTAATGGTGCGAAAGAGGGCGTTGTTACCACAGAATCTGGCCTTCAGTATAAGATTATCATAGCAGGCACTGGGGATAAGCCGAGTGCAGATAGCACTGTTGAAGTTCACTACGCAGGAAGACTATTGGATGGAACAGAGTTTGATAGTTCCATTAAACGCGGCGTTCCAGTTAAGTTTGGCGTCACCCAAGTGATTGCTGGTTGGACCGAAGCATTGCAGCTTATGCCCGAGGGCTCAAAGTGGGAGCTGTATATCCCAGCTGACTTGGGTTATGGCGTTGGAGGTTCAGGGCCAATTGGGCCAAATGCCGTATTGATTTTTGAGGTTGAATTACTAACAGCTAATGTGAAAAAGGCTGAAAAGTAATTTTCGATCTAATCAAAAAAAGCCCCGTTAAAACGGGGTTTTTTTATGGCCATTTCTAATTAGCAGGTTTATTAGGTATAAGAACCTGTTGATAGTGAGCGCTGTGAAGAATATTTACCATGCTGTCTTCAATTTCAAATCTTTGAGCCATATTCTCGCCAAGGTTTGAAAGATCTATTGCCAGTGATGAACAATCATCGGTGGCTAGATACTTATCATTAAAGTCCAATATAAGATCAGTTAAAGAGTATATGGCAGGAAGAAGTTTTTTGCCGGATGCTAGGGCCTCTGCATCATTGAATAGATGGCCTTCATTGATGAGTTGCTCGAATATTTCAAAATGTCCCTCGGAAATATAATCGACTAGCTGTTGGCAAAAGGTTTGCAATAATTGACCTTGCCTAAGATCCTGATCGCGAAAATCTTTTATGTTGCTTAGCTCGCAAAAGGTAATAAGAAGTACCCTACGAGCTTCAAGCCAGTGCTTTATTCGCTCGTGCACCCATGGCCAAAATTCATTTGGCTGTAAATTTTTATTGTCCATAAAATTTCCCATAATCCATTTAAGTAATTACAGCTTACTCTCTTTATTATAAGAAAGAAAAATTTTTATTTACAAACCAATAGCTTTAATAAAAGGAAAATTTTGGTCAAATTATTAAAGGTGTCAATTAAGCTTTTCGAGCGAACTGGAAAATGCCTAAAATAGCATAGCCGATAAAGGCGATTAAAACCCAACCAGGCATACTGATACCTAACAACTGCCATTGCACTTCGGCACAATTTCCATCGCCTTTAAGTAGGTGGGATATTGCTTCTGATAAAGAGAAAACATCGAATAAATAATCTACAGGCACGCCACATGTGGGAACCTTATCTTCAGGAAGACTTTGCAGCCAGAGTTGTTTTGCAGAAAAATAACCACCAGTAAATGCCATTAGGGTAGATAGAGCTGCATAAATTTTTTGTCCATATTGTGCGGGATTATGTATCGCAGCTAAGATGCAAATTCCTGAAATAGCGATTACGAATACGCGCTGAGTAATACACAGATAGCAGGGCTCTAATTGCAAATGATTTTGAAAATACAAAACAGCAATAAGAATTAACAAGACGCCAGAGAGCGCCTGAATAATATTGAGTAATCTGTGGTTTAGAAGCTGCATATTTAATTCCTATAGTTTGATCATTGTATATTATTTAGATCAATCGCTAATCAATTTGTGATGACTGCCAATAATCTGACAAAAATTGATCAAATGAAAGCGCATCGCCATGTTCCCTGTCGGCTTGGTGTTTGTGGGACAGTGCTGCAAGTTCAGTGTAATGCTCAGAAGTCGCGCTATCTAGTTGGCCCTCAAGAAAAAAGTTTCTATGTTCTTGCGCCTTTCGCATTGCCATTCTGAAATAGGTTTCATTATTTTTCTGCATTTCTTGTAGCATAGATGCCGATGGCGTAATACTAGGATCATTAATAGCAGACTGCATGGTGAGAAGCGCGCTTAGGTATTGATCACTGTTGTTGTGTGCAGCGTCCAATTGATCGGCCACTGGTTTCATTTGCAACAAAAGTTCTGCTCCCCAGTCCCGAAGCTTAACTTCAGAGTGATCGCGGCCAAGTTTAAGCTCAGGGTCTCGCCCCTGATAAACAGCGCGCAACATATTTTCTGATAACGCTAGAGACTCATTGCCGCTAGCCTGAGGACTTTCAGACAGCAGGCAAAATAGTAAAAAAGTATCTAAGAAGCGGATCGTTTGAGCGTCAATACCATGGGCAAGTAGTGGGTTAACATCTATACAGCGAACCTCAACATATTCTACCCCTCTCCGCTCTAAAGCTTGTAGTGGCGTCTCACCTGGTTCAGCGGTGCGCTTGGGGCGTATGGCGCTGTAAAACTCATTTTCAATTTGTAAAAGATGGGTATTGAGTTGTTTATAATTGCCCTGATCGTCTTTTAGTCCAATATCATCATAAGCCTGATAGGGCCTAGCTAAAGCAGCTCGTAGAGATTTTATATATTGTTCTAGACTGTTATAAGAAATATCAACTGAGCTTTGAGCCTGACTTTGATAGCCAAGATCGCCCATTCTCAATGAGGTCGCATAGGGCTGATAGAGGCTATGAGCGTCCTGGCCTACGGGGCTTAAGCGGTGATCTCGATTGGCGACAAAACTTCTGCAGACGGCCGGGGCTGACCCTAAAAGATAAAGCAGCAACCATGCATAACGGCGAAAATTCCGAATTAGATGAAAATACCCCTCAGATTTAAAATCCTGCAATGTTTGAGTATTTTGTTGCTGTTTTTGCAATTCTAGCCACAGTTCGTCAGGCACTGAAAAGTTATAGTGAATCCCAGAGATGGTTTGCATCGCACGACCATATCTGTGCCCTAAACCTAAGCGATAAACGCGTTTCATAACGCCAATATTAGAGTTGCCATATTCAGCCACTGGAATTTTGTCATCAGCACCAAGCTGGCAAGGCATGCTGCTGGCCCAAAGTAATTCTTGGCCTATCTGGCGATAGGTGAAGCAATGTATATCATGAAGTTCATTAAGCACCTCCTGTATTGAGCAAGAAGGCGCCGTAATAAATTCCAAGAGCGCTTCTGAATAATCGGTGGTAATTGATGGATGAGTCAATGCAGAGCCCAGGGCTTTTGGGTGTGCCGTGGTTGCAATATGTCCGCTGGGCGAGACGCGAAGACTTTCTTTTTCAATGCCTCTAACAATACCGCACAAAATTTTAATTTTTTGGGCGTTATTAAATAATGCTAGGCGGTCATTTAAAGACGACATAATGATTTCAATTAAGCCGCATTTGATGAGCTATCAGCAACAATAATGTTGCCTTTGCCATCTATTTCGCAGGATGCCACCTTGATCCTTAGATTAATATCCTTGGCATTAAGCTCAATGAGTTTATTAAGGGCGACATCATAGTATTCGAATTGATAGATCGGAGTTTTTTTGAGATCGGCAGTCCAGTTTAAATCTTTACCGAGAAAGCGGCCGTCAGACATTTGCAAGATAAATCGAACCATATATTAGCCGTGACATAACCTTTGAATAAAGCGCTAGTTTAACCTATACGCTGCGACGAAAAAAAGTTAATTATTATCTTATTGTGAAGATAAATTGCAGGCTTAAAAATTTCTGTTATTCGATGGCTTTATATTTTTCCAGCGTTTGAAGCCTTGAATAAAAACTGGTTCTAAATAAAAGATTGTACCCATAAAGGCCAGATTGAAAAAAGCTAAAAGCAAAAAGAATTGAGGTATGGTCCAACCTAATTTGCTTAAAAAGAGCATACCCAAAAGACTGCCTGAAACCATAAATAATGCATTAAAGATATTATTTATTGAAAGCACTCTAGCGCGTGTTTTGCCATCGGTATTGCGCTGGATCATGGCGTAAATTGGCACAATAAATAAACCGCCAAAAAGGCCAATAAACAGCAAGTCAGCGAGTATTCTCAAGCCTGATGCCATGGATAAGAATAACGCGGGCGGTATGCTTTTATCAGAAGCATTTAAGCTGGCATAGTAGGTTGAAGAAAAATACAGATCAATGGCAAAAAGGCTTAATCCTAAGGCGCCAATCGGCACCAGACCCGGTTCAACCTGCCCTCGGGACAGCCTGTTACAACAAAGTGAACCCATGGCGACTCCGATAATAAAGGAGCCTAGTAAAATGGATATCAATTTAGGGTCGCCGCCTAAAATTGCCACTGAAAAATTAGGGACTTGAGTTAAAAAACATGCACCATAAAGCCAAAACCACGAGCTTGAGAAAATGCAGTAAATAACGGTTTTATTTTGCTTTGCTAATCGAAAATTATTAGCAGTTTCTAGCACTGGATTAAATGAAGCACTTAGTCCAGAGGTGGTTTTTTCTGGCGGCGCTTTTGGTATTTGGCAACTGCTCAGCCAGCCAACAATAGCCATCAAAATAATCAGAGCGCCAAGTTGCAGTGTGCCAAGAGGTTCGGTTACCAGCCACCCACCAATTAAAGTGCCAAGCAAAATGGATACAAATGTGCCCATGCCAACCTGAGCGTTTGCAGCGAGTAATTCATCATTACTAACATGCTGCGGAATAATGGCGTATTTTATAGGACCAAAAAATGCTGATTGAACACCCAATAAAAACAGCACTCCCAACATTAAGGTTATATTGCCTTGTATTAAAGAAAAACAGCCAACCAACATCAAGATTATCTCAGCGAATTTTATTCGACGAATTAAATAGGCCTTATCAATGCGATCAGCAAGATGACCTGCCATAGTAGAGAATAAGAAAAACGGTAATATAAACAAGCCGGCGGCGAGGTTAGTGATAAAATTTGTATTGCTATCAGCGGAGGTGACAGCGGTGCTAACTACTATCACTAATAGGGCATTTTTAAACAGGTTGTCATTTAACGCGCCGAGAAATTGCGTGATAAAAAACGGCAAAAAACGACGTTTTGAAAATAGATAAAATTGACCTTTATTGTGATTCACCCACGGCCCCTGAGACATTGTTGTTCTATTGCATACAACTTAATCTCCTAGCTCGTGCTATGCAAGTCTAAAAGCAGTTAAACCCCTCTAAGGCTTAATTATTAGTGTTTTTGATGCCTAGTTGAGCCCACAAAGAATCTATGCGCTGCTTAACCGCGGGATCCATTTGTATGGGCTCGCCCCACTCACGTTGGGTTTCACCGGGCATCTTATTGGTTGCATCAAGGCCCATTTTTGAACCTAACCCTGACACCGGCGAAGCAAAGTCAAGGTAATCGATCGGCGTATTGTCGATCATTACCGTATCGCGCGTTGGGTCCATTCTAGTAGTGATTGCCCAGATGACATCTTCCCAATTGCGGATATCAATATCCTCGTCCGTCACTATGATAAATTTGGTATACATAAATTGACGCAAGAAAGACCAAACGCCCATCATTACCCGTTTAGCATGGCCGGGGAATTGCTTTTTCATACTGACCACGGCCATTCTGTATGAACAGCCTTCAGCAGGAAGATAAAAGTCGGTAATCTCAGGAAACTGCTTTTGTAAAATTGGTACAAAAACTTCGTTGAGGGCCACGCCTAAAATAGCCGGCTCATCAGGCGGTCTGCCAGTGTAGGTGCTGTGATAGATTGGTTGTTTTCGATGAGTTATTCGCTCAACCGTCATAACCGGAAAGCGCTCAACTTCGTTGTAATAACCGGTGTGATCACCAAAAGGTCCTTCGTCCGCTTCTTCGCCTGGCTGTAAATAACCTTCAAGAATAATCTCAGCAGTGGCTGGCACTTGCAGGTCGCTGCCGATGCATTGTGCAACAGAGGTTTTTTCACCGCGCAAAAGGCCAGCAAAAGCGTATTCAGAAAGGCTATCAGGAACGGGGGTAACCGCGCCTAGGGTCGTCGCGGGGTCTGCGCCTAGCGCTATAGCTACAGGGTAGGGCTTTCCTGGGTGTTTAATCTGCCAGTCGCGATAATCTAGTGCCCCTCCGCGGTGTGCAAGCCAACGCATAATTAACTTATTTTTTGCCAACTTTTGCATGCGATAGATGCCAAGATTCTGCCGCTCTTTGTCAGGGCCGCGAGTAATAACTAAGGGCCAAGTGATAAGGGGGGCCGCATCACCGGGCCAGCAGGTTTGAATGGGAATCTGTCCTAAGTCGACTTGATCGCCTTCAATAATGACTTCTTGGCAAGGCGCTTTTTTAATGGTTTTAACAGGCATATTAAGTACCTGCTTAAAATCATGACGCTTGTCCCATAGATCGCGAAGATTTTTCGGTGGTTCTGGCTGCTTAAGAAAGGCTAGCAATTCACCCACATCGCGAAGAGCAGAGACTGAATCTTGCCCCATACCCATGGCGACCCTTTTTGGCGTGCCAAAAAGGTTGCAGAGAACTGGCATAGAGTAGCCTTTGGGGTTTTCAAATAAAAGAGCAGGACCTTTTGCACGAAGCGTGCGGTCACTAATCTCAGTCATTTCAAGATTGGGGTCTACTTCTTGGGTGATACGAACCAGTTCGCCCTGTTGTTCAAGGAATGAAATAAAACTGCGTAAGTCAGAATGTTTCATGTGGCTGGCTCAATACTTTTAGGTGTATTCGTTAATGGCTGCCAACTATTTACGTTTCATTGCACCAAAAAACTCACCATTGCTCTTGAATCCTTTCAATTTCTCTATCATAAATTCGATAGCAGGGAGATCTTCCATATCATGAAGAAGTTTACGCAAAATCCAAATGCGTTGAAGCTCGGCTTCATCCATTAGCAAGTCTTCACGACGAGTTCCAGAACGACGTACGTTAATAGCTGGGTATACGCGCTTTTCAGCGATTTTACGGTCAAGAATTAGCTCTAAATTACCGGTACCTTTGAACTCTTCATAGATAACCTCATCCATTTTTGAACCAGTCTCAACCAAGGCTGTAGCAATAATACTTAGACTACCACCATTTTCGATATTGCGGGCTGCACCAAAGAATCGCTTAGGCTTTTCAAGCGCATGGGCATCAACACCACCCGTTAGAACTTTACCGGATGACGGAATAACCGTGTTGTAGGCTCTAGCTAGACGAGTGATGGAATCGAGTAGAATAACCACATCTTTTTTGTGCTCAACAAGGCGCTTAGCTTTTTCGATGACCATTTCGGCAACCTGAACGTGGCGATTAGGCGGCTCATCAAAGGTAGACGCAATCACTTCGCCGCGAACCGTTCGCTGCATTTCGGTCACTTCTTCGGGCCGTTCATCAATAAGAAGAACGATGATGTAACATTCAGGATTATTGCGAATAATAGATTGGGCAATATTTTGCATCATGATGGTTTTGCCAGCCTTTGGTGGCGCAACAATCAATCCGCGCTGACCTTTACCAATAGGCGAAACCAGGTCAATGACCCGTCCCGTTAAATCTTCTGTAGACCCATTGCCAGCCTCAAGAAGTAGTGGTTCATCTGGGAATAGGGGGGTTAGGTTTTCAAACAGAATTTTATTGCGCGCATTTTCTGGTGCATCAAAATTAATTTCATCTACTTTAAGCATGGCAAAATAACGTTCGCCATCCTTTGGTGGACGAATTTTTCCAGAGATACGGTCACCAGTGCGCAGATTAAAACGTCTAATTTGGCTTGGAGAAACATAAATATCATCTGGACCTGCGAGATAAGAAGCCCCTGCAGAGCGCAAAAAGCCAAAACCGTCAGGAAGAATCTCTAAAACACCATCGCCGTATATGTCTTCGCCGCCTTTAGCGTGACGCTTGAGTAAAGCAAAGATGATATCTTGTTTGCGCGATCGTGCCAGATTGTCTAGCCCCATTGAGGCGGTCATTTCTAAAAGTTCGTCAATTGGTTTTTGCTTAAGTTCTGATAAATTCATAGGAGTTTCTTAGGGTATATGTGGTTCGAGGGAATTATGGTCTTGAATGTTGTCAAGGGTTGATTTTGTTTGAGTGTAGTCTATTGCCGCAGAGTGCACTTTATTTTTTTGTAAGTGTGCGAATCAGGGCTTAGATAAGGAACGGTTACAAGATTAAAGGGTTGTGATTATAAACGCAAGCTGAATTTTGCGACCCCATCGGGGTCGCGAACAGCTTAAATCAGGGCATCGACAAATTCTGTTAGTTGTCCTTTTGAAAGGGCGCCAACTTTTGTCGCTTCAACAGCGCCATTTTTAAACACTAAAAGTGTTGGGATGCCGCGAACATTAAACTTCGCCGCACTTTCGGGACTGCTATCCACATCTACTTTGCACACTTTGATTTTTCCTGCATATTCGATGGCTAGCTCATCAAGAATTGGTGCAATCATTTTGCAAGGGCCACACCATGGCGCCCAAAAATCAACCAGTGTTGGTAGTTCGGATTGAAGTACATCAGCATCAAAGCTGGCATCAGTTACATGGACAATAGAGTCACTCATTGGGAAATATCTCCAGAAAACGAAGTTTAATCAATTTTACGTAAAAAAAGCTATAGTATCATTAGGTACAAGTCTGCACCAATTAATACTTTCTATTCAAAGGTTGCGACAGCTTCTTTGCCGACCACAGATTTAGGATCTATATGAATAATAATCTCTGAGCCTGGGTAAACCTTCAGCAGTGCATCTTCTATATCATCAGACACATTATGTGCCATCACAAGGGTTAAATCGTCCTCTATTTCAAGGTGAAATTGAATAAATGTCATACTGCCCGAATGTCGCGTTCTTAAATCATGCATGCCATGAGCTTGGGGGTGAGATAAGATAATTTTTTTAATTTCTGCCCTAACATCATCGGAAAGCTCACGATCCATCAGTTGATCAAGAGAAATGCCTACAATGCCCCAAGCGCTGTATAAAATATAGCCGGCGATTAGTGCGCCAATAATGGGGTCAAACAGATTCAAGCCAATCGTCGAAAGCCATAATGCAAGAATGACTGCGCAATTCATAAGAATATCCGATTTGTAGTGCAAAGCATCGGCACGGATTGCCACGGACTGAGTTTTTTTAATCACATAATGCTGAAAGCTAACCAAAATAAGTGTGGCAATGATAGAAATAACCATCACAGCGATACCTGCAAATGGGTATTTTATGTCTGTTGGGTTAAAGAGGCTTTGTCCGGCCTCAAGCAATAAAAATACTGAGGATCCAGCAATAAACAGCGACTGGCTTAGCCCTGCTAGAGCCTCGGCTTTACCATGCCCAAATCGATGTTCCTTATCTGCCGGCGTAAGGGCATGCCGAACCGCAATTAAATTAATAATTGAGGCAAATGCATCTAAAACAGAATCTACTAAAGTAGCTAAAAGGCTAACAGAATCTGAGCGACCCCAAGCAATTAGTTTTATAATAATTAAAAATGCCGCAACACTAACAGAGGCATAAGTCGCTATTCGCAATAGGCGAGCGGTCTCAGCGGGGATTGAATTTTGTGAGTTTTTATTTTCCAAGATAAAAAATGTCTTTGGTTTTTCTAAGATTGTAGCAAAAAAATCAAAGTCTCAGAAGTCAGAAACTATGAAAACCGTTGTAATATAGTGTCAAGAAAGCGCATGCCCAAATCGGTAGTGCAATATTCAGAGGACAGTTTTCGTAAAAACCCCTCCTGTTTAAGTCGATCAATTTCTGATTTTATCTGGTCGGGTGTTAATCCCGTGCGCGAGGAAAATAAATCAACAGTTACACCATGGGTTAGGCGCAGTGCATTCATCATAAACTCAAGGGCAAGCTGGTTCTCAGCAATTTGCTTGTTGGCGCCAAGCGCGCTAACTGTATGATTGATGTAGTGCTGTGGCTGACGAGTTTTTGTTGTGCGAATAATTATATTTTTATCGGGCAGGGTTATCTTGCCATGGGCGCCCGCACCAACCCCTAAGTAGTCGCCAAACTGCCAATAATTGATATTGTGCTTGCAGTGCTCAGTATTTTTTGCGAAAGCTGATACCTCATACTGTGCGAAGCCGGCACCAGTTAATGCTGTATGTCCAATATCTTGTATATCTGCAAGCTGATCTTCAACTGGCAAAACAGGTGGCTTGGCATAAAAGACGGTATTGGGCTCTATAGTTAGTTGATACCAAGAGATATGTGTTATGCCTGTGTTGATGGCAATATCTAGGTCGTTTATTGCCTGTTCTCGAGTTTGATTGGGCAAGCCATGCATAAGATCTATATTTATGCGCTCAAAGCCAGAGTTTTGCGCCATACCAATAGCCTGATGTGCATTTTCACCATCATGAATACGGCCCAAGGCCTTTAAGTGATTGTTATTAAAGCTCTGGACACCAATCGAAAGGCGATTGACCCCGGCGGATTTAAAGTCAGAAAATTTTTGCTGTTCTGCAGTTCCTGGGTTCGCCTCTAGGGTGATTTCTATATTATCCTCAAAGCCAATTAATGTTTCAGCCTGTTGAATGATTTTTTCTATTGCGTGGGCTGAAAAAAGACTGGGAGTGCCACCGCCAAAGAAAATCGAGTGAATTTTCCTGTTTTGAACCCAAGGCAGATCATTCTGAAGGTCGCAAAAAATAGACTCTATATAGTCATTTTCAGGGATTTTATCCGCATTTTCGTGGGAGTTAAAGTCACAATAGGGGCATTTTTTGATGCACCAAGGAATATGCACATACAGAGATAGGGGGGGCAGTTCCAGCATTAGAGGGCTTGTTGTTTAAGCTGTTCGAGCAATTTTTTAATCGCTTTTCCGCGATGACTGATGGTATTTTTAACGGCTTTTTCTAGCTCGGCAGCATGACAATCTGCATCCGCAGGCTTAAAAATTGGATCATAACCAAACCCTTCACTTCCTTTTTCTTCAAAAGCGATTTCGCCTTCCCATGTGCCTTGGCAAAGAATTGGGGTTGGATCAGCTTTATGAATCATTACTGCAATCACCGTCTGGTACCTAGCCTTTCTATTACCGGTGGGAGCATCTCGCATTTCAGACATAAGTTTATTCAGATTACTTTGGTCGGTTGCACCCTCGCCAGAAAAGCGCGCTGAATAAATTCCGGGAGCACCCTTTAAATAGTCCACTTCAAGTCCAGAGTCATCTGCTATAGCAGGCAGACCAGAAATTGCCGCTGCATGACGGGCTTTCAGGATGGCATTTTCGACAAAGGTAAGACCGGTTTCTTCAGCATCTTCAATGCCAAGTTGTTGTTGAGGGATAATATTGATTCCCAAGCCACCCAGCATATCTTGAAATTCTTTAATTTTGCCCTGATTGGCACTGGCTAAGACTAAATCTTTTATATGTATCACTATAGAATCCTCGCTCAGCGCTAGTTATGGTACATTTTCTTTTGGAATTTAAAGCTGTAGGGTCCTTTGCCAATGGGACTGTTTACCGATATTTTAAAGGTTAAAAAATCTTCATTATCAAATTCAAATGGCGCTAAATAATAAATACTGTTCTGTTCTTTAATTTGAATGAACTCAAGTTGCTGTGATTGCTGAAGAATATTTGATACCTGCCCGGTTATTCTTGCTGGCGTCCCTTGTCCTAGGGTTTTTACTACGGCAATATTGACGAGCCCCTTGTCCTTGCCGCGAACAAAGTTATAGGCGACAGCTACCTCAGGCGCAATAAAGGAGCTGTCAAATGCGCTGTAAAAAATTTTAATATCACCATGTTGTTTGTAATGGCTTTGTTTCAAAGGCTCTGATAGTGCCGTTGAGGAAAGAAGTATAGATAGTAGTATCAGGTACTTCATGGTGGCCCCCTAATAGTAGGTTTTGTTTAGCGACTTAGATGATATACCGCTGTTTCAGTAAAAAGGTTTGGCCAAACAGATTTAAGCATGGCATCGGGAAACCCATTGGCCAGAAATTGACGGTGCAGGATGTTAATATTTCTTTTTTTGCACAAAGCCTCAAAGTCCGCATAGGTAAAAAAGTGAATATTGGGAGTGTCATACCATTGATAGGCAAGTTGCTTGGTCACTGGCATTCTTCCACGAAGGCTAAGATAAGCTCTGGTTCGCCAATTGCCAAAATTGGGAAATGTAACAATACCTTTGCCGCCAATACGCAAAATCTCATCCAAAACCAAATGAGGATAGCGAAGGGCCTGTAGAGTATGAGTCATCAAAACAGTGTCAAAGCTCTGGTCAGCAAAGTTTTCTAAGCCTTTATTAAGATCTTGCTCAATAACATTAACGCCTTTTTTGAGGCAGCTGCTAATAGATGTAGGATCAATTTCTAACCCATAGCCTAGCACCTTGCGCTGATCTCTTAATCTTGCCAATAAGGCGCCATCGCCGCAACCTACGTCTAAAACCCGCGATCCCGGCTCAATCCACTGCTCAATAAAGTCAATATTATGGTTCATTGGCCACCCTCTAGTTGGTCAGCTAGGCGACTTAAATAGCCGCCAAGTGCACTTTGGTAGCGTTGATTAGGCAGTAAGAATGCGTCATGACCATGATCTGAGTCGATAGCAATATAAGAGACATCTTTGCCTGCGGCTATTAATGCGTCGGTCATTTCTCTAGACCTAGCAGGAGAGAAGCGCCAATCACTACTAAAGGAAATAACCAAGAATTTACATTGAGCGTGTTTAAATGCCGCAACGGGATCATGGTTATACTCTCTTGCAAGGTCGAAATAATCGAGCATTTTCGTGATAAGGATATAGGAATTGGCATCAAAGAAATCAGAGAATTTGTCACCCTGATAGTTTAAATAACTCTCAATTTGAAATTCAACTGGATCAGTTTTGCCTTGAAGCAGATCGCCTGCTTTTAGGTCGCGGCCAAATTTCTGCCCCATTAATTCATCCGAAAGATAGGTGACATGGCCAATCATACGAGCGAGCGCTAACCCGCGATGGGGTATTTTATTTTCCTGAAGATAGTTGCCATCGCAAAAGTCTGCATCAGATTTTATTGCCTTTCGAGCAATCTCATTAAACGCTATATTTTGAGCGGTGAGTTTCATTGATGAGGCAATAACTACTGCATGCTGTAATTTTTCAGGATACTCAAGGGACCAGCGCATAGCCTGCATGCCCCCAAGACTTCCACCTACCACTGCAGCCCAGCAGCTAATGCTTAGATGCTCCATCAACATTTTTTGCGACTCAACCCAGTCTCTTGCTCTTAATGGGGGAAAGTCAGCGCCAAACGGCTTGCCCGTCTCGGGATTTTCAGAAGTGGGTCCGGTACTGCCAAAACAGCTGCCCAGATTATTAACGCACACAATAAAAAAGCGATTGCTGTCGATAGGTTTACCTGGGCCGATATATTGGTCCCACCAACCAGGCTTGGAGTCATCTTTATAAAACCCTGCCGCATGGTGGTTGCCGCTTAGCGCATGACAAATCAGTATGGCATTTGTGCAGTTTTTGTTCAGTTTGCCGTAGGTTTCATATACCAATGTGTGGCGGGGCAAGACAACGCCGCAGGCTAGCTTGAGCGGTTGCTCTATGACTACCGTGTGAGGTTTGACAAACCCAACTGACTCGCTGTGCTCGCTTTGTTTATCTGATGTTTCTAGTGACATAGGCAAATTCATTTTTATTTAGGCATACAAGTCTAAGAGCGCCCAAGCGTTTAAGCAATAGTATAGCCACAAAGTATTATTTATATATCACAGAGCCGCAACCAAATATGCGCTGATTTTTACTACTATACCTGATATGGTCAAAGGCCATGACTCAAATTAAATGGTTAATTGGAAAGTTATTATGAAATATCAACCCTTAGGTGAAACAGGATTGCAGGTGCCATTGATTGGCTTAGGTACAATGACATGGGGGGAGCAAAACAATCTTCAACAGGCCTGTGAGCAGATGGATTATGCGCTTTCTCGGGGGGTTAATCTATTTGATGTAGCAGAAATGTACCCAGTGCCACCGCGCCCAGAAACTGTAGGGGAGACCGAGCGCTGTGTTGGCGAGTGGCTAGCGCAAACAGGTAAGCGTGCCGAGGTTATTATTGCGACCAAGGTCACAGGTCGCGCTGATCAAAAGAACTCAGCACTTTCTCATATTCGCGATGGTGCGCGCCTAAGCAAAGACCATATCCGACGAGCAATCGAGGGCTCACTGGAGCGCATGAAAACCGACTATATAGATCTCTATCAGGTGCACTGGCCCGAGCGAGCCACTAATTTTTTCGGTGCTCGGGGTTATAGCCATAACCCCGATAATGACGGTATTGCTATTGAAGAAACCTTGAGTGCGCTATCCGAACTAGTCGATGAAGGGCTGGTAAGGCATATTGGAATTTCCAATGAGACCCCTTGGGGCACTATGGAATACTTGCGTTTAACCGCTAAGCACGGATTGCCTAAAGTGGTTAGTATTCAAAATGCCTATAGTTTATTAAACCGCCAGTTTGAGACAGGTCTTGCCGAGATGTCCATAAGAGAAAATATTGGATTGCTGGCCTATTCGCCCATGGCATTTGGTGTTCTAAGCGGTAAATATTTAGCTGGACAAAAACCCTCAGGCGCAAGACTAACAATTTATGATCGCTTTACTCGCTATGACAGCCCTCAGTCTCAAGCGGCTACTGAGGCCTATGCAGAAATTGCCGAGAGCCAAGGTATAAGTCTTGCGCAAATGTCATTGGCATTTGTCTGTCAGCAACCATTTGTTGCTAGCTGTCTTATTGGCGCCACAACCATGCAGCAATTAAAAGAAAATATTGATGCCGTTGAGTTAACCTTAAGCGATCAAGTTATGGCTGAAATAGAGGCTGTGCACAACAGTTACCCAGATCCGGCGCCTTAGACCGAAAAATACTGATATCTACATGAGTAACGGGCGAATTTGCATGGCAATAATGGGGAGTATTTGTGCGCGAATCACCATCAGTGTAAAAATTGCAACCATCGGTGAAATATCAATCATCCCAAGAGGCGGAATAAAACGCCTGAAAATATTGGTATAGGGCAGTATTACTTGGTTAATCAGCCGCGCTGCGGGATGTGGCGGCGTGCCGACCCAGCTAAAAATGACTAATATAAAAACCCCATAAAAATAAATGGTTATTAATGTGCGCAATAATTCAAACGCGGCTAGGATTAAAAACGCAAAAATGCCTGAAGCAAGCAGCCCATTTGCGGCCGCTATAACAACAAAAAAGCTCCATTTTACTAGTATCGCCGCTGTTACAACGGCTAAATTAAAGTGCCCAATCGTGGGAATTATCTTTTCAAGCGGGACAACAATGGGCGAGCATATTTTAAGTATGCCTTGAGACACCGGGTTGTAAAAATCAGCTTGGGTCAGTTGGAGTAAGAGCCGAAGCAAAAGCAAAGTCGCAAAGATGTCAGTGGCGTATTTTAAAATAAAAATAATTGTTTCACTCATGGTATTTTAGCTCGCAAAGTCATCTGACATTTCTTTGGCGCGTTCCAGCGCGCTGGTCATAGCGGCTCGAAAAATGCCTTCTAGGTCTTGAGCCTGAAAAGACTCAATAGCTGCCTGTGTGGTTCCGCCAGGAGAGGTAACCTGCTTACGAAGCTCGTCGGGTGCGCTGTGAGATGATAACGCCAAACGCGCTGCACCCATTGCTGTATGAAGTGTCAGTTGTGAGGAAGTTTGGCGGTCTAAGCCTAATTCTTGAGCCACTTTTAACATGGCTTCATAAATCAGGAAAAAGTATGCGGGGCCACTGCCTGAGACAGCGGTCACTGCATCAATATCAGATTCTTGGGATACCCAACAGGCATAGCCCACAGCAGAAAAAATATTTTCAATTACTGAGTGTTGATCTTCACTCAAAGACTGGCTGGCAAAGAGACCGGTAGCCCCTGACTGGACCATAGCCGGAGTATTTGGCATAGCGCGGACGATTTTTAATTCCTGTCCTAGCCAGTTCTGCAATGCATTGACTGGAATTCCAGCGGCAATTGAAACAACAATAGGCCCATGATCAAGGCTAGCGGCAAGTGGCTCAGCAACCGCTGCCATCACTTGAGGCTTCACGGCAAGCACAACAATATCCGCTTGAGAAACAGCAGAAATATTATCTTCAGTGGTTATTACACCATGAGTCGATGCGATTCGCTGTCGTGAAGCCTCGTTGGGCTCACTGACGATAATTTCTTGGCTCGAAAAACCATTAGCCAGCATACCGCCAATTAGGCATGAGGCCATATTGCCGCCGCCGATAAAGACTATTTTACTCATAGTATTTAAGATTCCTTGTTATGTACTTTTTCTGTTCTTGGGCCAAAAATATCGGTGCCCACGCGCAGTATGGTGGCCCCTTCAAGAATAGCTGCTTCAATATCACCGGACATTCCCATTGAGAGAGTATCTAATTTTTTAGAATTGTCCAGCTGCTGATTAATTTGTTCTTTTAGCAAGCGCAGTGCTCTAAAAGGTTGGCGTTGACTTTCAATATCTTGGCGAGCTTTAGGTATAGCCATAAGCCCGCGCAAGTTTAGGTTGGGTAGATTACTCGCCGCAAGAGCCAGATCTTCAGCTTCACTCGGAATAAGACCTGATTTGCTGGTCTCGTTATCTATATTAATTTGTAGGCAAATATTTAATGGGCCTAAGCCTTCAGGCCTTTGGTCGCTGAGGCGTTTAGCGATTTTTAATCGATCCACAGTATGAACCCAGCCAAAGTTCTCTGCCACATGTTTGGTTTTATTAGATTGTAATGGCCCTATAAAGTGCCATTCAGCAGGCATAGATTTTAGGGTATTTATTTTATCGATAGCTTCTTGCAAATAGTTTTCCCCAAAGGCATTTAAACCATTAGAAAAGGCCTGTTCAATATCTGTTTCATTGCGCGTTTTACTGACCGCTAAGAGCCGTAAAGAATTTTTTTCTCGTCCAGCATCAATTAAAGCCGCTTCAATTCGAGCTTGAACAACAGCAATATTTTTTTTAATCAATTCCATAAGGCTAAGTCTACAGTTGTCTGGCAAAAATACGATATTAATTTGCTTGCATTTTATTATGTTATATTGAATATATTGTTATCGCGGTCGTAACGGTAACACATGGAGCATTTATACGATCAAAATAGGCGATCAGCAATAACTTTGTAGTAATTGTCATATACTAATAATTCAAAGGATTGGAAATCATTATGGAAATCTCACATTTACTTGAAATGGCTCTTGAAGCGAGGGCCTCAGATTTACACTTATCAACCGGTTTGCCGCCCATTTTGTGTATTGATGGCGAAATGCAAACAACAACACTAGCACCCCTAGAACAATCCCAAATTAAGCGTTTGGTTTATGGTTTTATGAGCGATAGGCAGATTGGATTATTTGAAAAAAACTCTGAAATAGATCTTGCTTGGGAATTATCCAAGCACGCTCGCTTTAGGGTTAATATTTTTAAACAGCATCGTGGCATAACCGCAGTTTTTCGTGCTATTCCTCTGGCTATACCAACATTGGCCGAGCCAGTTAGGGTTGCTGACCTAACTCTGGCTGATCAAGCCAACTTTGTAAGATAAGAGCAGCGGCAAGGTGATCTATTTTTGTTAAATCAACCCTGCCGCTTTCACCCTCTATACTGGCATCTCGCAATGATGATTTGGCGTCTTGACTGGTGAGTCTCTCATCTACCATCAAGACATCGAGGTTAAAGCGTCCGTGCAACCTTCGGGCAAATTTTCTAGCCAAGCGGCTGAGTTCGCTTTCACTGCCATCCATATTAATAGGCAAGCCCACTAGTAATAAATTGGGCCTCCACTCTTGGAGTAATTTTTCGACTTGATCCCAGTTCGGCACCCCGTCAGAAGCCTTTATAATGCTGATTCCCTCTGCACTGCAGGTGAGTGTTTGGCCATGAGCTACGCCAATTTGGCGAAGTCCATAATCAAAAGCGATAACAGTTTGAGGCATATTAGAATCAGGCATGACCGGAGTCTAGTGATAGCGCGTCTAAATCTAAACCAATTGAAAGCGCTGCTGCATGGGCCCGCTGAGTACATTGAGTATTGAAAATAATGGATGAATCTGCAGGTATGGTTAGCCAAGTATTTTCTTTTAACTCCTGCTCGAGTTGACCGGCCTCCCAGCTAGAATAGCCCAGTGTGATGAGAGCATCTTTTGGACCGCTACCTTGGGCAATATCGCCAAGAATATCTTTTGATGTCGAAAGACTAACGCCGCCGCCAATGTGAATTGTTGATTCCCACTTTTGATCGCTGGTGCTGTGTAAAATAAATCCACGATCCTGTTGCACAGGGCCGCCATCAAAAATTAATTCATCACCTTGGTCATTAGTATGTTCAAGATCAAGCCGATCAAAAACCGCCTTTGCTGGAATATCCAGTTGTTGATTAATAATCAATCCCATGGCCCCTTCTGCATTATGTTCGCAGATGTAGACTACGCTACCAGAAAAATTTTCGTCGTGAAGCCCGGGCATTGCCACGAGAAAATGATTTTTTAGGCTATTGATGATTTTTTTCAAAGATGCTCCCATGGGTATCAATATGAGACCTCTACCAACTAAAAACAAGCATAAGTTGAAAGATAGTCCCCTGGCTAAGTTAATCGACGATTAATTGCCTCAATTAATTTGTTGCCAATGGCTGTATTTTTCGCTCTATCAATTTCTTGTACGCAGGTTGGACTAGTCACATTAATTTCTGTGAGATAATCCCCAATAATGTCTAGCCCAACAAATAATAGCCCACGTTCAACCAAAACTGGGGCTACCTGCTTGGCGATCCACTGATCTTTTTCTGATAAGGGCCTTACTTCACCCTTTCCACCGGCCGCCAGATTGCCGCGAAAGTCACTGATGGAAGGAATTCTCGCTAAACAATAGGGGATTACCTCGCCATCCACAATCAGCACGCGCTTATCGCCATCAGCAATTTCTGGCAAATACTTTTGCGCCATGATGGTCTGGTTGCCATAGTTAGTAAGGGTTTCAAGAATAACGTTTAGATTAAGGTCGCCTGCCTTAACCCTAAAAATTGAAGTCCCTCCCATGCCGTCCAGCGGTTTAAACACCACCTCTTGGTGCTCTTGAAGAAAGTTTTTTAGGCGCTTCAGGCTTCGGCTCACAAGAAGTGGCGGTGTGCACTGGGGAAATTCGGTGGCAAATACTTTCTCATTGCAGTCGCGCAAACTTTGAGGCCTATTAACAATCAATGTGCCTCGTCTTTCTGCTGCTTCGAGTATATAAGTCGTGTATATATATTCAGCGTCAAAAGGAGGGTCCTTACGCATCAGTACAGCATTTAATTCATCTAGAGGAACGGCGCTTGGACTATCTAGTTCATACCAGCAATCAGGATTCTCAAATACTCTTAGGGGCCGAACTTCTGCAAAGGGGAGGCTATTTTCAAGGAACAAATCTTGTTGCTCCATATAAAAAAGTCTGTATCCCTGTTTTTGAGCCGCTAGCAAGATACTAAAAGTAGTATCTTTTGAGTAATTGATGGCATGAATTGGATCCATCAGGACCCCTAGAGTTTTTTCCATAAAGCTAAAATAAATGCTCAGTGAGTTGGTGAGGGTTTATTGTTACATAATTGGCTGCCAAAGTCGTCGCTTTTGCGATGCCAGAATTATCTAAGAAGGAAAATATTTTGCAGCTTTATTTTTTACAAATTCCAGAAATAAATGGTAAATAATTTGCACCTAAAACCATTCTCTAGCATTATTACACCTCCTATTAAGCTTGGTGCTGTATGACAAATTTTTTAATTGCTCCATCTATATTAGCAGCTGATTTCGCTCGACTTGGCGAAGAGGTTGAAACTGTTCTAGAGGCGGGTGCTGACATCGTTCATTTCGATGTTATGGACAACCATTATGTGCCCAATCTTACGATTGGCCCAATGGTCTGCAAAGCGCTAAGAGATTACGGCGTAACCGCGCCAATTGATGTCCATCTAATGGTTCAGCCAGTAGATGATCTGATTCGTATGTTTGCAGATGCTGGTGCTAGCTACATTACTTTTCATCCAGAGGCCTCTCAGCATGCCGATAGATCCCTACAGTTAATTCGAGATTTAGGCTGTAAAGCGGGTCTTGTTCTAAATCCAGCGACAGGTTTGGATGCAATGGACTGGGTGCTTGATAGATTGGATATGCTATTGCTGATGTCAGTTAATCCAGGTTTTGGCGGGCAAAAGTTTATCCCATCAACACTGGAAAAACTAAAGCAGGCGCGAAAAATAATTGATAACAGTGGCTTTGATATTCGGCTTGAAGTAGATGGCGGTGTTGGGGTTTCCAATATCCAAGAAATTGCCCGTGCTGGCGCTGATACATTTGTAGCTGGTTCGGCAATCTTTAGTCAGCCTGACTACAAACAAGTGATTGACAAGATGCGAGTCGAATTGAGCTCAGTGGGCTAATTTACGAACAACCTATTATTGGCTACAATAAAGGCCCATATTAAGAGGGTTGAATTTTGACAAAAAGTCTTTTTGCACAGCAGGCGACATGCCTTCAGCGGTGGCGATGGTACCTATAGTATCGCCTGGGGCCCTATGCGCCTCATAAATTATCCGCTTACAGTGCTAGGAACACAAAATGACACCTGAAAAATTCGCCGAACTTGCAGACCAAAACTTTAACCGCATACCGGTTACTCGAGAAATTTTAGCCGATTGTGAAACGCCATTAAGCGTTTATCTTAAATTAGCCCATGGTCCTAATTCCTATCTCTTTGAATCAATGCAGGGTGGAGAGAAGTGGGGCCGTTATTCGCTTATTGGGCTACAGACTTCAACAGTGCTTAAAGTCTATGGCCAGCGTTTAGAAATTGTTCGAGATGGCAAGCCTATGGTTGATCGAGAAACCGATGATCCAATGGCTGAAGTTGAGCGTTTCCGCCAACTTTTTAGTATGCCGGACTTACCAGATCTACCGAGATTTACCGGTGGGTTAGTAGGTTACTTTGGCTACGATACAGTCCGCTATGTTGAGCCTAAACTGGCCAAATCCACGCCCACAGATGAATTAGGCACCCCAGATATTTTGTTGATGGCATCCGATGAGGTGGCCATTTTTGATAACCTATCAGGCACGCTCATGTTGGTGGTGCATGTGGATGCTGAACAGGAGGGTGGGCTTGAACAGGCTAATGCTCGTCTTGATGAGCTTGAGCTTAAGTTAACGATGCCGGCTCCTGAATTGCCTGATACCAATGGCAATGAAGATGATTTATCTGAGGAATCTTTTAAGTCAAGCTTTGGGCATGAGGCATTTGTCAAATCAGTGGACAAAATTAAAGACTATATAATGGCGGGAGATGTGATGCAGGTGGTTCCATCACAACGTCTTTCTGCGCCATTTACTGCTGAGCCGATCAATCTTTATCGATCTTTGAGACGCCTAAACCCATCACCCTATATGTTTTTTTTAAACTTGGATGATTTTCATATTGTTGGCTCGTCGCCAGAAGTTCTTGCTCGATTAGAGGATGGACTAGTTACCGTTCGTCCAATTGCAGGGACACGTCGTCGCGGTAAATCTGTTGACGAAGATTTGGCCTTAGAGAAGGATATGCTTGATGATCCAAAAGAAATTGCAGAGCACTTAATGCTTATTGATCTGGGCCGCAATGATGTTGGCCGTATCAGCAGATCTGGATCAGTCAAAGTAACGGAAAAAATGGTGGTTGAGCGCTATTCTCATGTAATGCATATAACATCTAATGTTGTAGGTACTGTTCAGAATGATATGGGGCCTATTGAGGTGCTAAAAGCGACTCTTCCTGCAGGCACCCTAAGCGGTGCGCCAAAAATTCGTGCGATGGAAATTATCGATGAGGTCGAGCCTGTAAAGCGCGGCATCTATGGCGGAGCGGTGGGCTATATTGGCTGGAATGGCAATATGGATACAGCCATTGCTATTCGTACAGCGGTTATCAAAGACGGTGTTTTGCATGTTCAGGCAGGCGCTGGCGTTGTTGCTGACTCAAAGCCAGAGCTGGAATGGAAAGAGACCATGAATAAAGCGCGCGCTGTTATGCGTGCGGCAGCTATGGTAAATGCTGAGGTGGAAAAATGATTTTAATGGTGGATAACTACGATTCGTTCACCTACAACGTAGTGCAATATTTAGCTGAGCTCAATGCAGATGTTGAGGTGTATCGCAATGATCAAATAACCATTGCCGAAATTGAGCAGCTTGCTCCAGAGAAAATTGTTATTTCTCCAGGGCCTTGCACGCCGAGTGAGGCGGGTATTTCCGTGGAAGTAATTAAGCATTTTTCTGGGCGAATTCCCATACTTGGTATCTGTCTAGGGCATCAGAGTATAGGGCAGGCGTTTGGTGGCGAAATTGTTCGAGCCAAGCAGGTGATGCATGGTAAAACCTCGATGATTCACCATAATAGTAGCGGTGTTTTTGCAGGTTTAACCAACCCCTATGAAGCCACTAGATATCATTCGTTGGTAATCAATCAGGATACATTTCCAGACTGTTTGGAAATTACCGCGTGGACTCAAAATGACGATGGATCAGTCGATGAAATTATGGGTGTGCGTCACAAACAATTGGCGGTTGAAGGTGTACAGTTTCATCCAGAATCTATTCTTACTGAGCATGGCCATGACCTGCTAGATAACTTTTTAAAGGGTTAAATTGTGGATATTTCTCAAGCACTAGAAAATGTAGTCAATAAAAATAATCTCGAATCTGCAGAGATGCGTGATGTGATGCGGCAAATTATGACTGGAGAGGCCACTGCTTCACAGATCGGTGCATTTCTTGTTGCCTTGCGTATGAAAGGTGAAAGCATTGATGAGATTGCTGGCGCAGTGGAAGTCATGCGCGAATTGGCTACTGGGGTTGAGGTATCTGGCGACTATTTGGTCGATATAGTGGGCACCGGGGGTGATGAGTCCAATTTATTTAATGTGTCTACAGCGTCGAGCTTTGTGGTTGCGGCTTCTGGAGGGCGAGTTGCAAAGCATGGCAATCGCTCAGTAAGCAGCAGCAGTGGTGCAGCGGATCTTTTAGAGGCGGCGGGCGTTAATTTAAGTCTTAGTCCAGAGCAGGTGGCTCGATGTGTTGATGAGCTCGGTGTAGGTTTTATGTTTGCACCCGCCCACCACAGCGCCATGAAGCATGCTATAGGTCCGCGGCGAGAATTGGGCCTGCGAACTATATTCAATATCTTGGGGCCTATGACAAATCCTGCTGGGGTTGATCAGCAGTTGATAGGGGTATATGACCGAGTCCTATGCCGACCTATGGCCGAGGTATTAGGGCGTTTGGGTGCCAAGCATATTATGGTGGTGCATTCCGCTGATGGCTTAGATGAAATTAGTATTGCCGACGAAACATTTGTTGCTGAATTCAAAGACGGCAACATAATGGAATATACCATTAAGCCGGAAGATTTTTTCAGCGTGAGGCAGAGTTTAGATGGACTTTCGGTTAGTGATGCAAAACAATCCTTTGATATTATTTCTGACGCACTTGGCAAGCAACAGGGTGAAAGCGCTGGCAAAGCAGCTGATTTAATTGCCATCAATGCCGGGGCTGCACTCTATGTTTCTGGTTGTGCGGCCAATTTAACTCAGGGCGTTGCTATGGCGCAAGATGCCATAGTTTCTGGGCTAGCTAAAGCAAAAATTAGCGATTTTGCCGCCTTCACTAGAGCGCAAGCGGACAGCTAGGCGATTTATAAAGAGATAATTATGACGATTGAAACGCCCACAGTACTAAAAAAAATATTGGCTAGAAAAGCCGAAGAAGTTGCAGATCGAAAGGCCTTGGTCAGCCTTGATCAGCTAAAATCCAAGATCGAATATGCCGCTGCACCTCGAGGTTTTGCTCGGGCTTTACAGGCAAAAATATCAGCGGGTGAGTCGGCGGTTATTGCTGAGATAAAAAAGGCATCGCCAAGTAAAGGGGTGATTCGAGAGCAGTTTGATCCAATCGAGATTGCTAAAAGCTATGAGCTGGGTGGTGCAGCCTGTTTGTCAGTCTTGACCGATGTTGATTTCTTTCAGGGAGCGGATCAATATCTTAAAGATGCACGAGCCGCCTGTAAGCTGCCAGTGATTCGAAAAGACTTTATTATTGACGAATACCAGCTCTACGAATCAAGGGTCATGGGTGCTGACTGCGTACTTTTAATAGTCTCAGCCCTAAAACCAGATGAGTTATACAGTCTTCATGCGACGGCGCTTTCCCTTGGCTTGGATGTTTTGGTTGAGGTGCATGATCAGCAAGAATTGGAGATTGCACTTGCAGTTGATAATCCAATGATCGGCATTAACAATAGAAATCTTCATACTTTTGAAGTTTCTTTAAATAATACTTTTCAATTGTTAAAAAAGATTCCGGACAGTCGTATTGTTATCACAGAGAGCGGTATTCATAGTCGCAGCGATGTTAAGGCGATGCGTGAAAATAATGTGAATGCCTTTTTAGTGGGCGAGGCATTTATGAGGAGTGAAGACCCGGGTCAGCAGCTTAAACTTTTTTTTGATCAAAAATAATCTGAGGTGTAGTTAATAATTTTTGCTGGTTATCATCAAGCACCATAATGGTTTTACCGGACAGCGTTATAAGGCGTTTGGACTGTAAATCTTTTAGTATTCTCCCTACCATTTCTCTCGAGCAACCAACCAGCTTGGCTAATTCTAAGCGGGTAATTCGAATATGGGTGCATTTTTTTTCTTCTGCGCATCCGGTTCATGGCATAGGTCAACAAGTGCGCTTGCTATGCGCTCCTTTACCCCTAAAAATGCTAGGTCGCAGGCTTTGCGTGATGTATTTGCAAGCCTGAGTGAAATCTGCCGAGCTACGGTGTAAATAAGCTCGGGGTACTTCACGCTTAGAGAAAAAAATTTTCGATAACTAATTTCAGCTAATTCGCATTTGGTTTTGGCTCTTATGCGGGCACTACGGCTACTTTGTTCAAATAAGCCCATTTCTCCAACAAAATCACCAGCATTAAGATAAGCCAAGGTTATCTCCTTGCCATCGCTGTCCTCACCAATAGCAGCAACGGATCCGCTGACAATGTAAAAAAGAGAAGAGCTGTAGTCTCCAAAATGGATAATAATGCTTTTGGCTTTATAAGTTCTTATTCGACAATGTCTGAGTAAAGTATCAATGTTTTTTGGAGGAGAGGTTTTTTGGCTTTTGGTCAAGTTATATCTCCTAGTCTTGTGTTTTGGAAATATGAAATAGCGGATCACACTAGGGTTACATTTTCATACTAGTAAACAAAAATCCTAATTGCTTAGATTCACTGGTAAAATGTTTAAATTAAGTGGAATTAAAAGTGTTTGAGGTTAATTGAATGAAAGCAGTTGTAAAGTGGGTCGATGGTGTAATGTTTGTTGTAGAGTCTGGGAGTGGGCACTCTGTAGTGATGGATGGTGCGCCAGAGCAGGGAGGTCGGAATATGGGAGTGCGTCCAATGGAAATGCTTCTGTTGGGACTTGGTGGCTGTGCCTCTTATGATGTTATTGCGATGCTAAAAAAAGGCAGGCAAGAAATAATTGATTGCAGGGCAGAGGTTGAAGCGGAAAGGGTGGAAGCAGTCCCAGCAGTGTTTAGCAAAATACACATTAAATTTGTTGTTATCGGAAATGACTTAAAAGAAAATCAAGTTAAGCGTGCGGTAGATCTATCGGCAGAGAAGTATTGTTCTGCTTCAATTATGCTTGGTGCGGCCGGTGTTGCCATGAGCCATAGCTACGAAATTCAATAAGTCGGACAAAAATTAGGCAAAAAAAAGGGAGCCAAAGGGGTTGGCTCCCGATAAATTCTTTGGATAATTCGCAAAGAGGGGTTTGGGGAAGAAAGTGCTATTCAGTAGCTATCTCTCTAAGGCCGGCACTTTAATGTCCCGTATTATATTAATCCAATGCATTTAATGCATGGTAGGCATTACTTTTTGTTATGACCCTTACGTAGGTTAAAAAAAAGGACCCTGGGAGGGTCCTAAAAAAATCCTTTAGCAAGGATTAAGAGGGGTTCGTTAAAATCACGTTTGCAGGGCGTGTTGATTCTAAATTTTTAGAGCGCCTTCGATATACCGCTTCGTTGATCACAATATATCTTTTTATCTTTAAAACTAATCAGTTGTTGCTTTATGGTTGCTACTATATGTTCCTTCATGCCATAATTCTAATGCATTGTTTGCATTAACATTATGCGTTTTGGTAATAACCAAGGAAAGTACTGATGAATCTTCAAAGACTATCTCGATTAGATCTAAACTTATTGGTTTCTTTACAGGCACTTTTAGAAGAAAAAAGCGTTACAAAAGCTGCCGAGCGGTTATTTATCACTCAACCCGCTATGAGCAGAGTTTTACAGAGATTGCGCGATCAGCTAGATGATCCTCTTTTTACCCGAACGGGCAATGAGTTGGTGCCAACACCTCGAGCTAGAGAGCTTCAAATTCGTTTGCCTGGGTTATTGGATACAGTATTGGAAATGGTTAGCGAAGGTGAATTTGATCCTGGCACCTATGTCGGAGAGATAAATATTGCTGTGCCAGAATTTGTTGCAATTTCATTGGTTTCTGAATTAACGCGAGTCATTACCGAGCATGCGCCCAATGTTATCTTGTCTATCTCAAGTGAAACTGATTCAGTGGAAGGCGAGTTAGCTGAGGGGGTATTGGACTTTGCCATTGATGTGGAGCGAGGTGTAAGTGAGGATATTTCATCAAAGCGACTAGCGATTTTTACCCCATCCATATGGATGCGTGAGGGGCATCCGCTTGCAGAAAAGTCAGAGGTCACTCTTGATGAAATCCTGCAGTTTCCCTTTGTGCAATATTATTTGCTTATTGCTAAGCGTGTCAGCGCAAGAACTGATGCGCGATTTGATAGGGCCTTAAGAGATTTGGGCAGAAAGCGTAAAAAGGCCTTAGTGACAAACCAGTTAATGACGGCAATGGAAACCATTTGTGATACGGATTGCTTAATGGTAGCGGCCAAATATGGTATGACCTTAGACCGTGAAATGTATAGAATTGTGCGCAAACGTTATCCAGCAGGATTGCCGCATGTTGGCACCATCCCAATGGCATTATTGCAACATAACAGAACAGCAAGTTCACCCATACACGGCTGGGTAGCTAGTCAAATTGTCAGCTTGGTTAATGGATGGCAGCCAGATCTTGATGCCGATCGTGAAAGTATTTCTTTAAAGTAGAACTCATATTTTATAACTGGTTTTGGTCATTGCAGAAGACACTAATGTCATAAATTGCTTAATTGGTTTAGGAAAAACATGACCGCCAGCTTTTAGAGCTGATTCTGCATGTTGAGCTTCATCAACGAGCATTTGCTCAACAATTAAGCGACTTTTATCGTCTTCGAGTGGGAGTTCTTCAAGGTGTTTTTTAAGATGATCGCAGACCTGATTTTCTGTGGCAGCCACAAAGCCCAAGCTCAGTTTGTCACTTACTAAACCAGCGCCTGCGCCAAGTGCAAATGACATGGCATACCATGCCGGATTAAGGACGCTTGTTTTTCCACCTAATTCTTCAATACGCTGCTCGCACCAAGCCAAATGATCAATCTCTTCCTCTGCAGATTCTTTCATTTTGTCACCGACCTCTGGGAGTTTGGCGGTAAGCGCCTGACCCTGATAGAGTGCTTGAGCGCATATTTCACCTGCATGATTGACCCGCATAAGGCCAATGGCGTGTTGACGCTGTTTATCAGTTAATTCAGGCTCAACAAGATCCTGTGCGGGTGACACACGTTGGGGCGAAGGCGCACCGCTAAACGAGGTACGCAATCCTGAATCAATCTGATTCAGAATATTGTCGAGCATTGAAAGCTGTCTTTGTCCCATAATATAGTGCGCCTATCATTTAATTCGCGTTAGTGTTCATTTTCTTAATAAGTATAACCGGTAGCATGGCGATAGCAAAAAACCCCATAACCAGCAATTCTGCAACAAGGATGTACACTGGCCATGGGCCAAAATAATCTAGCACTGACGGATTAATTGGTTTTGCCATTAAATAAAAGTAATTAGCCTCCAGCATATAGTTGACAGGCATGAGTGCCAGCACATAGATATTTAACCAGCCAAATGCAGTCAGCATACTTTTTGCTGTAGGATAAAGTTCGAAGCAAACAAGATAATGGATCACTAAAAGAACTAGCCCAACATGGGTTATCCAATATTTAAAAAAGCCATAGCTCGGAAAACCAGTATAAAGGTCGGGGGTAATAACCGCCTGAAAGGTTCCAGCCATTACTAAAAAGTAAATAACTACAAATGATTTAAAGTTAGGTCGCCAAAATAGCCATGGCGCTAAAATTGCGAAAAGATTACAAGTCGATAACGGCAGGTCATCTGCCATGGAAAACCGCCCCAGCACTATTTCAAATGCCGTATAAATGATGACGGTCAAGGATAAAAAAGCCGAGGCGCTTCTACCAATCAATAAATTTTGTGAAAAGCTTAGTTTCTTGTTGGCCACAAAAATGCAATAAAGCAGGGCAATAGCAATAGCCATTACGGCTAAGTGACTAAAACCATAGGCGCTAAAAGGAATATCATTCTGAAAAAAAGCTAAATCAGACATATATATTTATCGCACTGCGATCCCTAAGAGTTATTTTGTTCTCTTTGTATTGCACGCCAGGCAATATCCTCGCGAAAAAACATACCATTCCAATTGATTGAGCTCGCTAGGGTATAGGCCTGTTGTTGTGCATCTAATACAGAGCTGCCCAAAGCGGTAGCGCAGAGCACCCGGCCTCCATTTGTACAAATATTAGACTCAATTTGCTGGGTGCCAGCATGGAATACTTTTTCTGAGACGGAGGCCTCTGAATTGTTGGCACTTAATTCAGGTAAGCCAGAAATAACATCACCTTTAGTATAGGTGCTAGGGTAGCCACCAGCTGCGAGAACAATACCTACCGAGGGGCGAGGATCCCAATTGGTTTGCTCGGTATCGAGCCGGCCATCGAGAGCTGCAAGGCAGTGATCGACAAGGTCAGACTGCATGCGCAGCATAATGGGCTGAGTTTCGGGATCGCCAAACCGACAGTTATATTCAATCACCTTCGGTGTGCCATCGGGCATAATCATTAGGCCGGCATATAAAAAACCCGTATAGCTATTGCCCTCATCTGCCATACCCTTGACTGTTGGATGAATAACTTCATTCATAATGCGCTGATAAATAGCATCATTGACCACTGGCGCCGGAGAGTAAGCACCCATGCCGCCGGTATTAGGACCAGTATCTCCCTCGCCAACACGTTTATGATCTTGGCTAGTGGCCATTGGCAAAACATTAGTGCCATCTGCCATAACAATAAAGCTCGCTTCTTCGCCGTCAAGAAACTCTTCAATCACCACACGGTGACCCGCCTCGCCAAATGCATTGCCTGCCAGCATCTCCCGAACAGCATCTTCAGCATCGGAAAGAGTCATCGCCACAATAACACCCTTACCTGCAGCTAGACCGTCAGCTTTTACAACAATTGGAGCGCCAATTTTATGCAGGTATTCAAGCGCGGGTTCGACCTCGGTAAAGGTTTCATAAAAAGCAGTGGGAATATTGTGGCGTGCGAGAAAGTCCTTAGTAAAAGACTTAGAGCCCTCCAATTGCGCGGCGCCTGAGGAGGGTCCGAAAATAGCTAATTGTTTGTCATTGAAAAAATCCACAACCCCGTCGACCAATGGCTGTTCTGGGCCAACAATAGTAAGGCCTACATCATTAGTCTTAGCAAATTCTGCTAGCGCGTTAAAGTCATCAACGCCGATAGCAACATTCTCAAGTCCTGGCTCGATTGCTGTTCCAGCATTCCCCGGAGCTACAAATACGGTCCCTACGTTTGAAGATTGTGCTGCCTTCCATGCCAGTGCGTGTTCACGGCCGCCTGAGCCAATTACTAGTATATTCATTTAAAGAAGTTTTAATGTTTGGTTGATTTTAAGCACGGAATTGTAGCAGAGTCATCTATGATTGCGATAGAAAACAACGATTAATCCAATCCTAAAACCGACTGCGTAGCATTGAGTGATAATTAAAACAGGCAACAGTCCATGGAAGCGAAATTAGATCAAAAATCTCCGACCATCGTTTGGTTCCGGCAAGACTTGCGCCTTGCTGACAATCCCGCCCTGTGGCAGGCCTGCTTATCTGGAGAAATTATACCTGTCTATATATTAGATGAGGAGTCTGCTGGTGAATGGGCAATGGGTGGCGCTAGTCGATGGTGGCTTAATTATGCGTTGGAATCATTGGACAAATCATTGCAGGGTAAGCTAAATATTTTCAAAGGTGATCCGTTAGAATGTCTCTCGCACTTAGCCAAAGTTTTCAACGCTAAAGCTATCTACTGGAATCGTTGTTATGAGCCTTGGCGCTTAAAGCGAGACACCCAGCTTAAAAGTGATTTAAAAAAATTGGGGCTAGAAGTTAAAAGTTTTAATGGATCGCTGCTTTGGGAGCCTTGGGAAGTGCTTAAAAAGGATCAAACCCCATATAAGGTATTTACACCGTATTACAAGCGAGGATGCCTTGGTTATTTGCCCCCAAGAAAGCCATTAGCGGTGCCAGAAAGCATCGAGCTTATTAATAAAAGTGAATGCTCACTTACAATTAAAAATCTTAATTTACTGCCTAAAATAAATTGGGATAGTAAGATGCAGGAAGTATGGGCCATCGATGAAAAAACAGCTGAAAGCCATTTAGATCGTTTTATACAGCAGGGCATTGCCGATTATCGGGAGGGTAGAAACTTCCCCAGCAAGGCCCATGTGTCTCGATTATCGCCCTATCTTCATTTTGGACTTATATCACCCAATACTGCTTGGTATAAAGCAAAGGAGCAGGGGCCCATCTCAGCCGATGAAGATAATATCGCTGTATTTTTAAGTGAGTTAGGTTGGCGAGAATTTTCCTATTACTTGCTCTACCACTTTCCTCAACTTCCAGATAAAAATCTTCAACCAAAGTTCGATCGATTCAATTGGGCGGCTAACAGCGGCAGTGCATTAACGGCATGGCAGACGGGTCAAACTGGCTACCCACTAATTGATGCGGGTATGCGTGAGCTCTACAGCACTGGCTATATGCATAACAGAGTGCGTATGGTTGTAGGCTCATTTTTAGTCAAGAATTTACTGTTGCATTGGCATCAAGGGGCTAAATGGTTTTGGGACTGTTTAGTCGACGCAGATCTAGCAAGCAATAGCGCCAGTTGGCAGTGGGTTGCAGGCTGTGGCGCAGATGCAGCACCATTTTTTAGAATATTTAATCCAATTACACAAAGTGAAAAGTTTGATAAGCAAGGAGACTATATTCGCCAGTATGTACCAGAGTTAGAGGCAATGCCGGCTAAATATATTCATGCGCCATGGCTTGCGCCCAAGAAAATTTTAACTGCTGCCAATGTCGAGCTTGGCGCTAATTATCCAATGCCAATTGTTGATGTAAAACAATCTCGCGAACTGGCACTGGAAGAGTTTAAGCTAATTAAAGCGTCAGCATAGGGTTCAATGTTTAGTGGCGGAAGTGTCGCATACCCGTGAAAACCATGGCCATACCATGCTCATTGGCCGCAGCAATAACCTCATCATCACGCATTGAGCCACCGGGCTGAATAATGCAGCTTATTCCAGCTTCTCCCGCATTATCGATGCCATCGCGGAATGGAAAAAAAGCGTCTGAAGCCATAACCGCGCCCTTAACTTCAAGACCGGCATGTTCGGCTTTAATCGCCGCAATACGGGCACTATTAATCCGACTCATTTGGCCTGCACCAACGCCTACAGTTTGATTGTTTTTAGCGTAAATAATCGCATTCGACTTAACCATTTTCGCCACTTTCCATGCAAACAGCATATCCTTCATTTCTTGCTCAGAGGGCGCACGCTCACTAACGATTTTCAGATCTTTTTCCGTGATCATGCCGTTATCGCGATCTTGAATTAAAAGTCCACCATTAACGCGCTTGTAGTCAAAATCTTGCGGACGATCGTTGCTCCAATTGCCGCACTCCAAAAGCCGCACATTTTTTTTAGCAGTCACAGCCACCTTAGCTTCCTCAGACACAGAGGGTGCAATAATGACTTCAACAAACTGTTTGTCGCATATAGCTGTGGCAGTTTTTACATCTAATTCGCGATTGAAAGCAATAATGCCACCAAATGCAGATTCAGGATCAGTAGCAAACGCCAATTCATAGGCCGTTGCAATATCAACGGCTACAGCCACACCGCAGGGATTGGCATGTTTAACAATCACACATGCTGGTTCATCAAACTGCTTGACGGTTTCCAGTGCGGCATCAGTGTCTGCAATATTATTGAAAGAAAGCTCTTTTCCCTGAATCTGAGTTGCTGTTGAAACACTGGCTTCAACCGGACTTTCCTCCGTGTAAAAGGCTGCCTTTTGATGAGGGTTTTCACCATAGCGCATTTCCTGAGTTTTAATATATTGAACGTTATAGGTATCAGAAAAACTACGAGCATTATTGTTAGTATCACGAGCACCAAAATGATTAGCAATCATGCCATCATAGGCCGCCGTGTGCTCAAACGCCTTAACCATTAGCTGGTAGCGTGTTTCATAGCCAAGCTGACCCTGATTAGCTTGCATTTCTTCCGTCACAGTTTGGTAATCGCTAGCATTGACAACAATCGCCACATCACGATGATTTTTTGCGGCTGAACGAACCATAGTGGGCCCGCCAATATCAATGTTTTCAATTGCGTCAGGTAAATCACAATTAGGGTTGGCAACGGTTGCAGCAAATGGGTAAAGATTAACCACAACCATATCAATGGCTTTAATGCCATGCTCGTTCATAACCTTCTCATCGGTGCCTCGACGCCCCAAAATACCGCCATGAACCTTAGGGTGTAGTGTTTTAACGCGACCATCCATCATCTCTGGAAAGCCTGTATATTGAGATACTTCTACTACTTCGATTCCCTGTTCTTTAAGTAGCTTAAAAGTACCTCCAGTAGATAGTATCTCTACCCCCTGGTCGTTAAGCGTACGGGCAAACTCAACAATACCAGTTTTGTCTGACACACTAATAAGGGCACGGGAAATTTTTCTTAATTCGCTCATTTAATCCTCGGATATTTAAAGAAGGTTGTACTGTTTTAATTTCTTGCGCAAAGTGCCGCGATTTAGGCCTAATAATTCGGCAGTTTTACTTTGATTGTTGCGGGTATATTTCATGGCCGCCTCTAGTAGTGGTGGCTCAACCTCAGCCATCACAAGGCTATATAACTCTTTGGTATCTTGGCCATCTAGGTCAAAAAAATACCGTTGCATAGAATCAGCCACATGGTCACGCAATGATCGATGCTGGGGTATTTCTGGAGCTTCTTTAGCCAGTTCATTAATAGTTTCTGTGGATTCAAATTCTGAAGTCATGCAGCTTGCTCCTGGAGCGAACAGTTAGAGAAAAATTCCGAGAGCTGTTGTTGTTGCTGCAATCGAGTCTCATGTTGGTTAAATATTTTTGTGAAGTCTTTGCCATTTTGCAGCCAGCGACTGTACCAGCCTATATGTTTTCTAGAGATACGTACCCCACCGACCTCACCATAAAACTCATGGAGATCAGTTAAATGTTTTGTCATTACTTTCCCCACTTCTTCAAGGCTAGGTTGCGGCAATTCATTGCCGTGCTCAAGGTAATGATTTATCTGTTCAAAAATCCATGGATTTCCTTGAGCACCACGACCAATCATTACAGCGTTGGCTCCGGTTTTCTCAAGAACAGTTTTGGCTTTTATAGCTGACGTAATATCGCCATTGGCAAATACAGGAATAGAAATAGCATCAACCACCTGAGCGATACTGTCATACTCCACTTCACCAACAAATCTGCAAGCCTTAGTGCGTCCATGTATAGCTAATGCCTGAATGCCAGATTGTTCGGCAATCTTGGCAATGTCCGTAGCATTACGATTTTGACGATCCCAGCCCGTGCGAATTTTTAAGGTAACAGGCACATCAACTGCTTTCACAACAGCGCTTAGAATGCGCTCTACTAGTTCAGGGTCTCTTAAAAGAGCAGATCCCGCAGCCCGCTTACATACTTTTTTTGCCGGGCAACCCATATTGATATCGATTATTTCCGCCCCCTTTGCCACATTAAACTGTGCAGCTTCAGCCATCATCTGCGGATCATAGCCAGCAATTTGAACGGATCTGGGAGACGGCTCATTGCCAAACTGAATGCGCAAACGAGATTTTCTTGTCGACCAAGTGGTTGGATCAGAGGCCACCATTTCAGATACCACTAAACCAGCGCCCATCTCACGACATAGCTGTCGAAAAGGCAGGTCGGTTACTCCAGCCATAGGCGCTAGAAGCGTTTTGCCGTTTATTTGATAGGGCCCAATAGTAAACAAATGAAAATCTACGCTAATCTTGGTTAAATTTCGGTTAAACAGTTTAAGCAACAACCAAAATCCATTTGGAAAGGTTAGCAATCATACTCCTAACCGTGTTGATTAAAAAGTGATCAATTAAAAAATAAGCAAATCTTTTTAAGTTACTTTTAACTAACTTTGGTTGCAGATAGCTGTGCCCAGTCTTCTTCAAGCATAGTGGGATCAAATTCAAACTGCTTACGATAGGCGGCAGAAACCGTATTTACCTGATGGCTGAGTATGCCAGAAAGGCAAAGCTGTCCTTTTGAAAGGGTAAGAGCGCTTATTTGACCTGCTAAATCAATGAGCGGTTTGGCAAGAATATTGGCAAGCATAATATTTGCTTTAGCCTCGTCTGGAATTTGCTCTGGAAGCAAAGTAATCAATCGATGATCATCTATTCCATTGCGCTGAGCATTATCGCGGCTTGCCAGTAATGCCTGAGGGTCGTTGTCTATGGCCCAGACTTTGTCAGCACCCAGCAATAGGGCGGCTATACCCAAAATACCTGAACCACAACCAAAATCGATCACTGTTTTGCCTTTAAGAGATTGTTTTTCCAACCAGTTTAAACACAGCATAGTAGTGGGGTGACTACCCGTACCAAAAGCTAATCCTGGGTCGAGCCGCAAATTAACTGCATCCGGTTTTGGTGCATCAATCCAGCTGGGGCATATCCAAAGCCGGCCTTCACTACAAGGAATGGGTTTAAAATGTTTTTTCCATTCCTGAGACCAGTCTTTGTCTTCAACCAGTTGCCAATCTGCTTTGATGGGAAAGGATAAAAAAGCGTTAATATGATCTGTAGTCTCGGAAGTATCGACTGTAGCAGAGAAAAGGGCGGTGAGTATGCAGCTATCCCACAGAGGCGTTTCACCCACGCCGGGTTCTAAGATGGGTTGATCGGCGGCATCTTGCAATGTAACCGAAACAGCCCCAGCATCCAAAACAGCCTCTTCTATTTGTTCAGTTTGCTGGGGTTTTGCTTCAATGTTAAGTTGTATCCACTGCCCTGAATCCATAGTAAGCACTCACTTATTTTATTGATGCCCTATGGAAAAACCAATTATATTCCGAGCTTTTTCTCTAAATAATGGATATTGACACCACCTTTTTTGAACGCTTCATCACGAACGAGATCAGCATGAAGATCTATATTGGTTTTAATGCCATCGATCATCATTTCATCCAGTGCATTACGCATACGAGAGAGCGCAGAGTTTCTATCGCGGCCATAGGTAATGACCTTGCCAATCATAGAGTCATAGTTAGGCGGCACGCTGTAGCCATTGTAAATATGCGAATCAACTCTTACGCCATTTCCGCCCGGCGCATGATAGGCAACGATTTTGCCGGGTTGTGGCAAGAAGGTTTTAGGGTCTTCGGCATTGATACGACACTCAAAGGAGTGGCCGCGAAATACAATATCCTCTTGCTTAATGCTCAATGGCTTACCGCTGGCAATGGTAAGTTGCTCTTTAATGATATCAACCCCAGTAATCATTTCTGATACAGGATGCTCTACCTGAACCCGAGTATTCATCTCAATAAAGTAGTAATTGCCATCTTCATATAAGAATTCGAAGGTCCCCGCGCCGCGGTAATTCATCTGGATACAGGCTTCAACACAGCTAGCAAACACAGCTTGTCGTGCCTCTTCAGGAATGCCAGGTGCTGGCGCTTCTTCGATAACTTTTTGGTGTCGGCGTTGTAGAGAACAGTCACGATCACCTAGATGGATGGCATTACCTTGGCCATCAGAGAGCACCTGAACTTCAACATGCCGAGGATTTTGTAGAAATTTTTCCATATACACGGTGCCATCGCCAAAGGCCGCCGCCGCTTCTGTTTTAGTGATTGAGACAGAGTTAATTAAGCTTTCTTCGTCTTCAACTACGCGCATGCCTCGGCCACCACCACCAGCTGCCGCTTTTACAATAACTGGATAACCGATACGTTGGGCAGTAGCGCGCAATTCATCAGGGTCTTCTGATAAGGGTCCATCAGAACCGGGCACTGTAGGGACATTGGCTTTTTTCATCGCTTGAATCGCAGCAACCTTATCGCCCATAGTGCGAATGGTGTCTGCCTTTGGGCCAATAAAGGTAAAGCCGCTATTTTCAACTTGTTCAGCAAAATCAGCATTCTCAGCTAAAAAACCATAACCAGGATGAACCGCTTGAGCGCCAGTGACTTCCATGGCGCTAATAATAGCGGGAACGTTAAGGTAGCTTTGTGGTGATGGGTTAGGGCCGATACAAACGGCTTGGTCAGCCAACTTTACATGTTTTAGTTCAGCATCAATTTTGGAGTGAACAGCCACTGTTTGAATATCGAGCTCCTTACAGGCACGTAGTATTCTCAGGGCAATTTCGCCGCGATTGGCGATAAGCACTTTATCTAGCATATTGCGGTTCCTAGATGTGTTTAAACAATAGTGACAATTGGCTGATCGAATTCGACAGCTTCACCGTCTTCAACCAATATGGCGCCAATGGTGCCCGATTTGTCAGCTTCGATTTGATTCATCATTTTCATTGCTTCAATAATGCAAATCACATCACCGGCAGCGACCGTTTGGCCCACCGACACAAACGCTGGCGATCCAGGCGCTGGAGAAGCATAAAAGGTCCCAACCATCGGTGACTTAACCGCATGACCCTCAATTTGCTCGCTTTCTGGGGCGGCTTCAACAGGTGCGGCCGCTGCTGCTGGGGCAGGGGCTGCTGCAACTGGTGCTGGTGCGGGGGCAGGTGCGGCAGTATAGGTAACTGCCGAGCCGCCGCGACTGATGCGAACGGATTCATCGCCCTCGTTAATTTCTAATTCATTAATATTAGACTGCTCTAATAATTCGATTAATTTTTTTACTTTACGAATATCCATCCTGCGCTCTCAATAGTTAGGAGTTAAGTTCAAGTTTAGCAACCACAGCTTGTAGGGCAAGGTTGTAGCTATTTGCGCCGAATCCACAAATAACACCATCGGCAATATCAGAAAAATAGGAATGGCGTCGAAATTCTTCTCTTGCATGAACATTGGAGAGATGAACTTCAATAAATGGAATAGCCACACCTAGTAGGGCATCTCGAATCGCAACGCTAGTATGCGTATATGCTCCGGGATTAAAGATAATGTAGTTAACGCCTTCCAGCTTTGCGTCATGAATACGTTGAATAAGGTCGTGTTCTGCATTGCTTTGAAAGCATGTTGCATTGTGCCCAGACGCAAGCGCTACATCGGTGAGCTGCTGATTGATTTGCTCTAGGGTCTCAAGACCGTATTTCTCGGGCTCACGGGTGCCAAGAAGATTAAGGTTAGGGCCGTTTAAAATAAGTATTGTTGACATAAATCCCCAAGCAATCGGTCAATTTGCGCCTAGTCTGCACTAAAACAACCAAGCTGTCTACGTTTAAAATAAAAAAACAGAATTTAGACGAAGTTAGAGGAAAATATGCGTATTTAACTGCATTTTTAATGCATTTTTTGCTTTTAGGGCAATGAAATTCGTGCAGATAAAAGATTTTAAGGCCAATTTCTTAGAAAATAGGACTAAAAAGTGCTAAAAAGCGCTAAAAATCACTAAATTCTTTAAAAATGTCGATAAATACATTAAATATGACTTTAAATTGCAAAAAATAAATATGAAATAAAATTAACAATACATACATTTTTGAAGAATTTAGATTATGTATAATCAATTTTCGACGATTTTAGCGGTTTTTTCCGACCATATGTAAGCAAGATATTAATATAAGCGCTATAGTTTTTAATAAAAAACAGACAAAAGTGGTTAAAGTGATGCTAAATATCGCCAAAATCGGTGAAAATTAGTTAACTCTGTTCAGTGCTTCGATTAGGCTGGTCTTTGATAGCAGCTGAGGTAAAACTTCAGCTGTTCCAGAGCCTTTTGGAAAGACTAAATACAAAGGTACACCATTGCGATTATATTGATTGAGCAACCTAGTAATTGCAGGGTCCCTGTGAGTCCAATCACCCTTTAGGTAGGTGATATTATTTTCTTCTAAGGTTTTATAAAATTCGTCGCCCATTGCGACTCGCTCATTGACTAAGCAGGTTATACACCAGTCCGCGGAAAGATTGATAAACACCGCCTCACCTGATTGGCGTAGCTCGGATAAACGGTTTTCAGAATAATCTTGCCATTTGGGTGGGTCATTATCCTTAAGTTTTGTAATGGGGTAAGCCACAGCACTTATAAAAACAATGGCAGACAGTAATTTAGTTAAATTTTTAGAGCCTGATGAATTTGTTTTATCAGCGGTCTGCCAAAGCCAAATAGACATAACCATTAATATAAGGCCTAGGCAGATGGCAATCACCATATCGACACTGGTTTGTTTGCCAACCACCCACAGTAGCCAAATAGCCGTGAGATACATTGGGAAAGCTAAAAACTGTTTTAGGTTATCCATCCATGGTCCCGGCTTAGGTAATTTTTGTATCAGCGAGGGCGCCAGCGTGAGGGCGACAAAAGGCAAGGCCATACCCAGTCCTAAGAAGGCAAATACTAACAGTGCTATCGCACTGGTTTGTGAGATTGCAAAACCTAGCGCAGGCCCCATAAACGGCGCAGTACAGGGGCTTGCAACAGTCGTGGCTAAAACGCCTGTCATAAATGATGAGCTGAGGCCGCTGGTGTTATGTGCTGATTGACCAACGGACATCAACCCTGAAAGAAGCTGAACATAGCCGGAAAGGCTTAGCCCCAACAAAGTAAATAAATACACCAGAAATAAAACAAAGCCTGGTGACTGCAATTGGAATCCCCAGCCGATAGCTTCACCACCAGCTCTGAGGAAGAGCATAATGGCGGCTATCACAACAAAACTTGTGATCACGCCGGCGGTATAGGCTAAACCATTTTGCTGTTTTTCAGCATTTGTTTGATATTGCTGGGTAAAACTTAATACTTTGATAGAAAGAACAGGAAAAACACAGGGCATTAAATTAAGAATGAGTCCGCCCGCCATAGCCAAAAGTAGAATAAGCCATAAAGGCATTGATGACATATTATCTGTCGGTATTGTCTTTGATGAATTAATTGATTGTTCGCTGACAACAGCAGTGCCGGCAGCCAGATCAATATCAATGATTTGCTTGCGAGGCGGGTAGCAAAGACCGGCATCGGCACAGCCCTGAGATTCAAGCTGTACCTGAAACTGAGAATTATCGCCAGAAAAAGGAACTTCAAAGTTGGTTTGTCCGTAATAAACCACAACATCAGCTTCAAAGTACTCATCCCACTTTAGGATGCCATTGGCAAATTTTGCAGTACCTATTTGGATTGATTCTGAAGATGAAGAGAGCTTAAAGCCTTTACGATATAAATAGTATCCATCGGCTATGGTCCAATCTAGGATTAAGCGTTGATTTTCCACTAACGCCTCGACTTGGAATGCTTGGGCAACGGGCAAAAATTCAGTGGTGCTAGTTTGAAGTTGACTATCGGATTTTGTAGCGGTTAAAAAACTGCTCGATGCATTGATGGCAGTTAATGATGATGCAAAAGACAAAGACCCCAGCAATAGAGTCATCAATAGGGGGATTTTAAACAATTGTTTCATCAAAGTTGCCTTTAATATGCCAGAACTTAATAAGTATTTACGCCACTTTAACATTTTTGCCTTACTTAAGTGATAAACTAATTATACAGAGACATAATATGCCAAGGAATATCATGCAAAAACTACCACTACTATTATCCCTAGTATTTTCAACCTGTTGGGCGATGCACTCAATGGCGGGGCATCATAAGCAAAGCAATATTGTGGTTGAAAAGCCCTCTGTGCGAGCGCCAGTAACGGGTCACAATATGACAGCTGCCTTTTTTAAATTGACTAATAGTGGTGAGCAAGACTGCAAATTGACAGCGGCTAGCTCAAGCTACGCAAAAAAAATAGAATTTCATACTCATCTTCGTGAAGATGGAATGATGAAAATGCGACCCGTCGATGGGGTTGAGTTGCCAGCAGGATCAAGTATCGAGTTTAGGCCAGGAGGACTGCACTTAATGTTATTTGGCGTAAAGCATGGACATAGCTCATCTGCCGAAATTAGACTAACTACCGATCAATGTGGCGAGGTGAAATTTTTGGCGCCGATTAAATCGGTTAAATCACAGCCGGCAAAATCAATGCATCATTAAGGCTAGTCAGTATGGGTAACAATACCATTCTGTGTTGCCAAAAATAGAATATCAGCCGGCTTAAGGGCAAATAAGCCATTGGTGACTACGCCGGTAATATGATTAATTTTTTCTTCTAGCTCACAGGCTGAGGCCATAGGGTATAGATGATGAACATCGAGGATAATATTGCCATTATCAGTGACTACCCCCTCTCTCCAAACAGGATCACCACCCAATTTAACTAATTCTCTGGCGACATGACTTCGCGCCATAGGAATCACCTCTACGGGTAGCGGAAAAGTGCCCAATGAATCAACCCATTTGCTTTCATCAGCAATACAGACAAATTCTTTAGCAACCGCAGTCACAATTTTTTCTCGAGTGAGTGCCGCGCCGCCACCTTTAATCAGTTCTAGCTGAGGATTGGTTTCATCGGCACCATCAATATAAATAGTAACGCTATCAACTTGATTGAGATCGAATACCTCAATGCCGTGGGAGCGAAGACGATCGGCTGAGCCTTCAGAGCTGGCTACTGTGCCATTAAATAGATGTTTATATTCGGCAATTTGATCGATAAAACAGTTAGCTGTGGACCCAGTGCCAATGCCAACGATACTGTCACTATCAATTTTTGTAAGGCAGTATTCCACTGCTGCCTTAGCAACAGCTTGTTTAAGTTGATTTTGATCCACGGATAACCTCAATAAGCTAATATTTTTGTTGGTTTTATATTAACATGACGACTTGGCTAAATCATATTGGAAACTCCATGCCGCAAAATTATGTACAAAAAATTAAAGATGCCAAACTTTATGACCTGGCATTAAAAACGCCAGTCGATGAAGCGCCACTGTTATCCCATCGTTTAAACAACACAGTGTTATTAAAGCGAGAGGATTTGCAGCCGGTGTTTTCTTTTAAGTTGCGTGGCGCATATAACAAGTTGCTCAATTTATCTAAACAGCAATTAGACACAGGAGTGGTCGCTGCTTCTGCGGGCAATCATGCACAGGGTTTGGCCCTTGCGGCAAAGAAATTAGGCATCAATGCAACCATTGTGATGCCGCGAACTACGCCGCGGATAAAAGTGGATGCGGTTCTTTCAAGAGGCGCAGAGGTAGTATTAATTGGCGACAGTTATGATGAGGCTGCCGCTTATGCAACTGAGCTGGTGAATAAAAAAGGCCTGACTTATATACATCCGTTTGATGACCCAGATGTGATTGCTGGTCAGGGCACTATCGGCATGGAAATTCTTGATCAGCTACCCGGCCAGTTAGATGCTATTTTTATTGCTGTGGGTGGCGGTGGACTCTGTGCGGGTGTCGCAGCATATGTCAAACAATTAAGACCTGAAATTAAAATAATTGCAGTGGAATCAGATGACGCCGCTTGCTTGGATGCCGCCCTTAAAGCAGGCAAGCGAGTCACACTAGATCAGGTGGGTATCTTTGCCGATGGCACTGCTGTGGCGCAAATAGGTGAAGAAACTTTTCGCCTGTTAAAGGACCTTGTCGATGAGGTCATTACCGTAACTACAGATGAAATTTGTGCGGCAATTAAAGATGTTTATAACGATACCCGAGCTATCTGTGAGCCATCGGGCGCATTGGGGACAGCTGGTTTAAAAAAATATGTCGAAAAACATGGGGTAGAAAATCAAACTCTATTATCCGTTCAGTGCGGAGCTAACATCGATTTTGATCGACTGCGTTATATTTCTGAGCGCACGCAAATTGGTGAAAAACGCGAGGCGGTTTTAGCCGTAACTATTGATGAAAAACCCGGAAGTTTCCAAACTTTTTGCAGTACTTTGGGTCGACATGGCATTTCAGAGTTTAATTACAGATACAGTGATGAAAAACTGGCGCATATTTTTGTTGGGGTGCAGGTCAATGGGGACACAGACCGTCAAGATTTGGTTGCCGAACTACAGGGCAAAGGTTATGAACTATCAGATCTAACTGATAATGAAATGGCGAAGTTACATATTCGGCATATGGTGGGTGGACGAGCGCAACAGATCACAGAAGAACAGGTCTTTCGCTTTGAATTTCCCGAGCGGCCGGGCGCATTACTGAACTTCTTAGCCCAGCTTGGAGGGCGGTTTAATATTTCAATGTTCCACTATCGCAATCATGGCTCGGCTTTTGGCCGAGTTTTAGTTGGACTACAAGTTAATAAACAAGATCGAGCAGAGCTAAAAGAGTTTTTGGATAATCTGGGATACAGATATGCCGATGAAACTGATAATCCAGCCTATCAGTTTTTTCTAAGCTGATTGTTTAAGTCTTACAGTTGATTGTTTCGTTTTCAGTCATGATACGGTTTACGGGTATATCCCATTTGCGCGGGCTAATCGAAGCCACTTCTTGAAAGCTGTAAGCTAGTCCAACAAGTTGTGGTGCTAGTTCTTGGTTTCTAGCAGTAAAGGCCAAGGTGCGATCGTAAAATCCGCCCCCCATTCCAAGACGATTACCTTGACGGTCAAAACCTACCAGTGGCATTAAGATAAGATCCAAGCTCCAAGCGGGAGCAATGACTGCACTTTTAATGCAGGGTTCCAATATGCCAAAACGGTTGGTAATTAATCGACTATGTTGACTGTAACGAGCAAAGTGAAGCCGATTAATTTTTAGCGGGTGAATAACCGGCAAAAAACACTGTTTCGAGGATTTATGGCATATTTCTATAATGCTAGAAGGGTCTATTTCACCATCATTAGCTAGGTAGATACCCACGCGTTTTGCGCGTAGAAAAAAAGGTTGAGAGGTTAAAATAGAGGTAATTTTTTCAGACAGCAAAAAACGGGTGTCAGCGGGAAGAGATCTTCGCTGACGGCGTAACTGCTGGCGAATATTAGCACTGGCCATATTGATTAGTCTTGTGCAAAAAGTAGCCCAGAGTGCCGCTGTCAACGTGGCCTTGAACCGAAAAGTTCAAGGGGGCGACCCCCGCAGCAAATCAGGCGGTCCGACTAGCGGCATAGCACAACATTGCTGTCAAAGAGTTGCCAAAAAAATAGCATCGGCTCAGGGACTTCTTGACTGGCAAACACTCCAGGAGAACTATTATACCAAAGCTGAGTGAGGTATATATTTTTTTGTAGTAACTTTTTAGACCTTTGGGTCAGAAATTTTAATTGGTTAACTCAAACAGTGCTGAATCAATTTTAGAATTCATATTCTGTAAAACATCAGAGGCAAAAGAATTTTGCTCTGCTGATTGTTCAGTCTGAATAAGGTCATGGGCTAAATTTAACGCCGCCATGACTGCAATACGCTCTAAGCCAATAATTTGTGAACTGTTACGAATTTCTTCCATTTTTTCATTTAATAGCTCTGCCGATCGTTCAAGCGCTTCACGTTCTTCTGGTGGGCAGTTAACTTGATATTCTTTGCCGAGAATATAAATTTTTAGTGACACATTTGACATAAAAATTACTCCGCACTTAGGCTGCGCAGGCGATCAATCATATCTTTGATTTTTCTGCGCGCCATTTCATTTTGCTCAAGTAGTGTACCTCGCTCACCTACTAGACCGGCCTCGCGCTCGCGCAATGAAGCGTTCTCGCGCTTTAGTTGTTGGCAGGTGGCGATCAGTTGATCGAGCTTTTGTTCAAATTCTTCCGTATCAGTCATTGGTATAGCTTAAATCTCTAGGAGTTTCGATGGAAACTCTTACTATAGGCATTGCGGCCATTCGGGTCAATTATTGACGTTGAATCTACGTGATTAATCTTCTGCGCCCACAGCCTATAAATGGTAATATAGAGTAAATATTTATGAGGTGATACAGTGACATTTGAGCAGTTAGAAGATCTTTTTTATCAGTTAAAAATACAAGCCAGCCCTTCGGGGTTTCATGGATTCCTGTGTGGGCGACTCAGTTGTGGTGCCGTGCAAATGGAAGATTTGGTCAATAGTTCCTCAGCTTGGCTGGGATTACAGGAAGAGGCTGCTGAAGGGGCATTTGGCACACTTGAAAGTTTTTATGAATCAACCTTAAGTGACCTTCAGGATATTAGCTTTCTCTTTAAGCCGCTCTTACCAGATGATGAGCTTCCTCTTGCTGAGCGACTATTGTCTGTTGGCGATTGGTGCACTAATTACCTTTCTGGCTTGGGTGATGGAATGGGCGCTGAATTCGAAGTTTCTGAAGACGGCAAAGAGGCATTGCAGGATATATCGGCAATAGGTCAAATTTCTACGGATTTTGATTCTGATGAAGAGTCAGAAGAGGATGGCGAAAAAGACTACCTCGAGCTGGTTGAATATATCCGTATTGCGGTGCAGCTTATTTTTTCCGATTTAGACCCCATGGAAAAAGCCGCGCCTGAGCCGACTATTCATTAATACCCAAAGCCGCTCTATACAATGATTTCAAAAAAAGAGTATGCCGCTAGACGCAAAGATCTTATGTCGATGATGGCAGATAATAGCATCGCGGTTATAGCCTCTGCGCCAGAGAAAGTGCGTTCAAAAGATACCCTTTACCCCTACAAGCAGAGCACTAATTTGAGTTATCTGTGTGGATTTTCAGAGCCCAGTGCTGTTGTTGTACTTATACCTAATCGCCCCCAAGGGGAGTTTATCCTTTTTTGTAGAGATAAAGATCCAATGCGTGAAACATGGGATGGTCATCGTGTTGGGCCGCTGGAGGCTAAAAATATATTAGGCGTACAGGATGCCTTTCCGATTGACGATATCGAAGATATTCTGCCGGGCCTACTAGAGGATAAAAGCCGCGTTTATTACTCAGCGGGCAAAGACAAAGCTTTTGATAGTCGTCTAATGCACTGGGTCGATGAAGTTCGAAATAATAGAAGCGCTGAAGGTCATTCCCCGTGCGAGTTTGTCGATTTAGATCATCTGTTAGGGGAGTTGCGGTTGATAAAATCAGCGGCGGAAATAAAACTAATGCGCAAAGCGGCAGATATTTCTGCACAAGCCCATTGTCGCGCTATGAAATATTGCACGGCAGGGCAAAAAGAATATCAGCTACAAGCAGAAATAGAGCATGAATTTATGATGGCAGGCGCAAGCGGCCCTGCTTACACCAGTATTGTTGGCAGCGGGAAAAATGCCTGTGTGCTGCACTATATTGAAAATTGCGCAACGCTAAAATCGGGCGATTTGGTATTGATTGATGCCGGCTGTGAATATCAAAATTATACGTCAGATATTACGCGAACCTTTCCCGTCAATGGAAAATTTAGTGCGGCCCAAGCGGCTATCTACGATATTGTCTTGGCAGCTCAGGATGCTGCTATAAAAACCATTGCCCCTGGGGTGACTTTTGATCAAGCCAATAAAGCGGCTATTATGGTTATCACTCAAGGCCTAGTCGATATAGATATACTTGATGGAGAGGTGGAAACATTAATTGACCAAGGTGCCTATAAGGATTTTTATATGCATAGTGTCAGCCACTGGTTGGGTATGGATGTTCATGATGTTGGTGACTACAAAGTTGATAGCCACTGGCGTGTCTATGAGTCTGGCATGCTTCTTACTGTAGAGCCGGGTATTTACATTTCTGCTGATAACTCAAAGGTAGATAAAAAGTGGCGTGGCATAGGCATACGTATTGAAGACGATGTTTTGGTAACAAAAAATGGCTATGAAATCCTGACTCAAGCCGTGCCCAAGCAGCGAGATCAAATAGAGAAATTAATGGCATGAGCCAGTCCATTGAATCTAATCATCAATTCGATATCACCATCGTTGGCGGCGGCATGGTGGGTATTAGCTTGGCATTACTTCTTGCTCAACAAAAGCGCTGGAAGGTATTGGTTTTAGAGTCTCAGCCTATTAATCAAGGAGAAACTCCGCAATACAGTCCTAGTTTTGATGCGCGCTCAACGGCGTTGTCATGGAGTAGTCGCTGTGTTTTCGAAAAAATGGGGATATGGCAGAAAATTCATCAGCAGGCTCAAGCTATTTCGTCTATTCATGTGAGTGATCGCGGTCATATTGGTATGACTCGTCTCAATGCTGAGGAAGCCAATGTTGATGCTCTAGGTTATGTAGTAGAAAACAGTTGGTTGGGATCGGTATTAATGCAGCAACTAACCGAGGAAGATATTAGCCTAAAAGGCGCTGTAAGAATTACATCAATTGAACCTAAAGCCCAATCAATGGAATTGGCGATAGAGTCCGATGGACAACAGCAGTTAATTTACAGTCAGCTATTAGTGGTGGCTGATGGCGGTGACTCAGCCTGCGCTAAAATGTTAGGTATCCAGCAGCATAGCAAAGCTTATGACCACAGTGCGATTATCGCCAATATTAGCCTAGATCAGCCCCATGACAAGGTGGCTTATGAGCGGTTTACTAACCAAGGTCCTATGGCATTATTGCCACTAACAGACTATAAAAATAGCCATCGTAGTGCCTTAGTTTGGACTCAGCCCAGTGACAAGGCCAACGAGTTAATGGCCTTAGATGACAGTGTTTTTTTAAGCCAACTTCAAACAGATTTTGGGCATCGATTGGGACAATTTAAGCGGGTAGGTGAAAGGGTGAGTTATCCCCTAGCCTTAACGACCAGTGAGGAACAGGTGCGCCGTCGATTGGTCGTTGTTGGTAATGCGGCTCATAGCCTTCATCCAGTGGCAGGGCAGGGATTTAATTTATCATTGCGTGATATAGAATGCCTTTCTCAGTGTTTGGCAAATCAGCCGTCAAAAACTGATGCCGGCGAACTAGGGCCTTTGCTTAACTACCAACATCAGCGCGAAAAAGACCAGCGCAATACCCTAATATTTACCGATAATCTTACCAAACTATTTGGTTTATCATCGTCGCTGGTTGCCTTGGGTCGCAACTCAGGACTGTTGATGATGGATTTAATACCTACACTGCGCAATCAATTTGCTCATTTTGGTATGGGCACCAAACAGTTGGGAGAGAGTCATGGCTGATCAGACTGATTTTGATATTGTAATTGTTGGCGGCGGTGCTGTGGGTTCGGTCGCGGCATGTCTAATGGCCCAGATAGTAAACAATAGCGATAAGCAGCTAAAAATCGCCGTTGTAGAAGCGCAATTGCCCTCGGCATTTGATCCCAGTCAGGTGGATCCGCGCGTGGCGGCAGTCACCGAAAAAACCCGATTAATTTTTGAGCAAATCGGTATTTGGCAAAAGGTGGTTGATAAGCGAGCCTGTGCCTATAAGGCAATGAATGTGTGGGATGCTGAGGGGACAGGTAGAATTACCTTTGATTGCCAACAGGTTCAACAGCCCAACCTAGGACATATAGTAGAAAATTCTGCACTGGTCTCCACGCTAATGGAGCATATACAGCATCAGCCAAATATTGAACTGTTTTGCCCCGCTAATATCGTTGATTATCGGTTGCAGCAAAATGGCATAACATTAACCCTAGATAATCACGCTGAGCTGTCGGCGCAACTTTTAATTGCCGCCGATGGCGCCAATTCAATGGTGAGAGAGCATTTTCAGTTTGCTACTAAACAGTGGGATTATGGCCAGCATGCCATAGTCACCACAATTACAACCGAAAACTCAAACCAACTTGTCGCATGGCAGCGATTTTTGCCCACAGGGCCATTGGCACTGTTGCCGCTCGATGATATAGACAGCGCCCACTGCTGTTCAATTGTTTGGTCTCAAGATAGTCATGAAGCCGAACGCTTAATGGCGCTTGATGATAAGGCGTTTTGTAAAGAATTATCTAGAGCCAGTGAACATTGTCTTGGCGAAGTGTTAAACATAGAAAAGCGCTTTTTAATTCCGTTGAGACAATCCCATGCCACAGACTATGTGATGCCAAGGGTGGCTTTAATTGGTGATGCTGCCCATAGTATTCATCCTCTAGCGGGGCAGGGTGCTAATCTAGGGTTTTCAGATGCCCAAGTATTGGCAACAGAAATAGCCAAGGCCCATGCTAGAGATTTAGATCTAGGTGATATCATTGTTTTAAAGCGTTATCAGCGCCTGCGTAAGCCAGAAAACCTAGCGACCATGGCGGCAATGGAAGGCTTTAAACGCTTATTTGGCGCGCAAAATTCCACGTTACGATTAGTGCGTAACTATGGATTGTCAGCCATTAATGGATTGGGTGCGATTAAAAATAAATTAATCAAGCAGGCGATGGGGCTCTAATTTTTCATTTTAATGAATTGTCTTTAATTAGATCAAAAGCATTAGTACTACTAGCACTTATGGGTTACATGCAAAGTACTATCTGGCCACTACACTGATCTTCCAGGTTATTACAATAATAAGCTTGGAGATAATAATAATGAAATATCCTCTAGTGATTGTGGTTTTAGTTTTTCTCAGCTCGGCATCTCAAGCACAACAATATCGTTGGAATTATATGGAAGTAGGTCTGACTGAAGATGGGCTTGGTAATGGGTCTGCATTTTCGGTTGCAAGCTATGCGATAGGTAATGTATTTGCGCGAGCAAATATTATCCGCAACCAACAACGAACAGATACAAAGCCCATTAATAGTATGTTTTCCTTTTATACGTTGGGTTAACAATATTGGTTAGTTTATGTCGAGGCGGGAGTTAGTCAGTATGATATTTGTTGGTATGCCTGCGCCGATTATTCCGGCAATGCAGCTATGTTTGGTTTGGCAGGGGGTTCTGGAAAGCTTAAAACCAAAATTGGTATGGGAGTGCAAGAAATCATGGGCCAGAGGTGGACGCTTGCTGAGGCTGATGCCAGCTATGCGGTAAACGATACCATAGGCATTAGCTTGGGCATTATGGATCTCGATGAGTTGGGCGGTAAGGTGACTAAATTTGGTGTCAGGATGTCTTGGTAGAAGTCCTAGTGCTGAATGCTTACTAATTTAAAAGAGCCATTATTAGCCACTACTTCAATACGCTCAAAATAACTCTTTGCTTTATGCTCAAGGGGAATAAAGGTATTAACCACAAACAGCGCTTTCCCTGTTGGTTTTAGTAGCCGTTGAGTTTGACTCAAAAATTTAATTGCTAACTGATCATCCACCGAAAACCCACTATGAAAGGGTGGGTTACATAAAATAGTATCAAACTGCTCATCTATACCATCGCCGGCATCGGCAGCTATAACATCCCGATCAATAGAGTCTAATTGATCTAAGTTTTTCTTCACGGCTATCAGTGCTGCGGCGTTATTATCTGTTGCCATTATCCGATTAAAACTAAATCGACTGGCACTAATTGCTAGATAGCCATAGCCACAGCCAAGGTCGAGCAATGATTGCGGTGCCTTTTTGTAGGTGTTTAAAAACTGGGACAGATGATCCATCAAAAAAGCACTGCCACGGTCAATTTTATCCCAGCCAAAAATACCCGGTTTGGAATCTAAGCTTAAGCCATCACTTAACTGAACTGCTCTAAGTTGCGAATAATTTTTATCATTAAGTGGGTCGCTTTGGGAAGAATTTAGCTGAATATAAGCAATATAGGCTTTGCCATGTTTTTCTGCATTGACGGCAGTACAAAATAATTTACTGGCCTGTTTAACATAGCTTTTTAGGCCATCATTTTTCTCTCCAGCAAGTAACAATGTGGCATTGGGTTTAAGTAATTTGGCGGCTTGATTAATCACATGATGACTAGTAGCACGCTCTTTTGAAACCCTGTACAAAATACCATCAAAACTGCCCGGTTTTAGCGTTGAAAAATCAAAGTCATTAAATAGGCACTCTATTTGGGCGGCCTGTGCGCTAGTAGCAATATCAAGTCGATTGCTAATGGCGGTGATGGTTCGCTGATCAGAATGATTGATCAGAGACCAAGCAGTTTGAGGCCAGTTTTCATCTGCGACAATAAGCCACTGACCGCTGAGCTGAGATAGCTGTTGAACCAATAAATCGATCGACTTATCCAGTAGTTTACTCATTGAATAGATGCAATCTCGTCGTCAGTTAGGGGTCTGTAGTCGCCAGGTTCTAAATCAGGATCTAGCTCGATACCACCAATCTGCAAGCGATGAAGGCTAGCCACCTGATTGCCCAGAGATATCATCATGCGTTTGACTTGGTGATATTTGCCTTCACTAATACACAGGCGAATATGGTGATCATCGATCACTTCCATAGTGGCTGGAAGGCAGCGACGCTTTTCGCCTTCAAGGGCAATACCGGCTTCAAGCTTTCTTTGATAATCCCTGCCTACTGGATTCTCAAGTTCAACAAGGTAGATTTTTTTGCAGTCGGTTCTTGGTGAAGTAACGATATGATTCCATTGCCCATCGTCTGTAATTAATAGCAACCCTGTGGTGTCTATATCCAGTCGGCCAGCAATTTGAAGCTGTTCGTTGCGATGCTCATAAATAAGATCCAAAGCGGTTGGATTGTTATGGTCTTTGGTGGCAGATACAACGCCCGCTGGTTTATTCATCATAAAATAGCGGGTAGTCATTAGTTGAATGATTGAACCTTCGATGGCAATTTCTTGGTCATCGGTTATTTTCAGTGAGCCGCTTTGAGCTTGCTCATCATCAATACTAACTTGCCCCGCCTTAATCAGTTTTTTGACATCGGTGCGGGATAGGTCGGTGGCATTGCTAATATATTTATCGAGTCGCAACCTATTGCCCATTCAATATTTTCGCCGCCTGAACAGCGAAGTAGGTAAGAATTCCATCGGCACCGGCGCGTTTAAATGACAACAATGACTCCATAACAGCTTGATCCTTATCGAGCCAGCACTTATCTGAGGCGGCACAGATCATGGCGTACTCGCCACTCACCTGATAGGCAAAGGTTGGCGCTTTAAGTTCATCTTTTACGCGGCGCACAACATCTAAATAGGGCATACCGGGCTTGACCATAATCATATCGGCGCCCTCATCTAAATCGAGGGCACATTCATGAATGGCCTCATCGCTGTTAGCAGGATTCATTTGATAAGTTTTTTTATTGCCTCCGGCCAAATTTGATGCTGAACCAACCGCATCGCGAAACGGCCCATAAAAGCTAGAAGCATATTTTGCCGAGTAGGCCATAATTTGTGTATTGGGAAAGCCTTCGTCTTCAAGGGCTTCTCGAATAGCGCCGATTCGACCATCCATCATATCTGATGGGGCAACAATGTCTGCTCCCGCCTGAGCATGAGATAAGGCTTGTTTAACCATTACGTCAACACTGACATCATTTAATACATAGCTAGTTTCTTCATCGATAATGCCATCTTGGCCATGAGTGGTAAATGGATCTAGAGCGACATCGGTAATCACACCAAGTTCAGGAACTGCTGCTTTAATCGCTTTGACCGCTCTTTGGGCCAAGCCTTTAGGATTGTAGGCTTCCTCTGCTAGCAGAGATTTTTTTTCATTACCAACTACTGGGAATAATGCAACGGCCGGAATGCCCAGTTTAAAAACCAGTTCGGTATGTTTGACCAGTAAATCGATAGATAATCGGTTGACGCCCGGCATTGATTCGACCGCTTGAGATTCGTTATTTCCCTCAATAACAAATACAGGAAGAATCAGATCGCTCACATTTAGCTGATTTTCGCTATTTAGGCGCCGAGAGAATTCCTCGTTTCGATTGCGGCGCATACGCGTGTAAGGGAATGGGCCGCGGCTAGTTTTTAAGCTCATAATTGCTCCGATTACTTTGTCTTTCTTTGGTCTAAACTAAGATAAGTTTGCGTATTATACGCAAAATGGACGTGGAGAAACCTATGACGGTTGCATTTTGGACATTATTAATTGCTATTGCCCTTCCTTGGTTAATGGCAGTCATTAAAAAAAGCGACTTAGCTTCTAATGGCAAATACAATAACAGCGCTCCTCGAGCCGGCTTGGAAAATCTTCAGGGTGTGAGCCAGAGGGCGTCTTGGGCAGAGCAAAATAGCTATGAAATACTGCCAGCTTACATCGCTGCAGTTGTTGTTGCGCACCTAGCAGCAGCATTCCAGCCCCATATCGACTTATTGGCCGTATTGTTTATTGCCTCTAGGGTACTTTATATTCTGTGTTATCTAATGAACTGGGCTACCTTGAGATCCATCGTTTGGATGTTAGGGCTTATGAGTATTGTTGGTTTTTTTGCAATATGCTTTTAATTTAAAGCTTTTTCAAAGACCTTTCTGCTGCATCAAGCGTAAATTCGATATCACTATCAGTATGTGCAGCTGACATAAAACTAGCTTCATAGGACGCCGGTGCCAAATATACGCCTTCGCCAAGCATAAGGTGAAAAAATTTCGCAAATCGTTCAGTATCACAATCCATGACTTGTTGATAATGAGTTATTCTCTCTTCTTCACTAAAGAAGAACCCCCACATAGTACCCACATGATTGCTGGTCATTGGAATCCCAGCTTGAGTGGCTCTTTCCACTATGCCTTTAACTAACCTATCAGTTCGCTCTATCACTGGATCAAGAAAACCGTCAGCAGAAACTAACTCAAGGGTTTTTAAACCGGCAGCCATAGCCACTGGATTACCAGATAATGTACCGGCCTGATAAACTGGTCCAAGAGGCGCAATATGCTCCATAATTTCGCGTTTGCCACCAAAAGCACCCACCGGCATACCGCCGCCAATCACCTTGCCTAGACATATTAGATCGGCATCAAGATTGTAGTGTCCTACTGCACCCGTTTGGCTAATTCTAAAACCGGTCATTACTTCATCGGCAATCAATAGCGCGCCACTGTTGGTACAGCATTCGCGCAGGCATTCAAGAAAGCCCTCAATCGGAGGTACGCAATTCATATTGCCGACTACCGGCTCAAAAATAACACAGGCGATTTGCTCACCTATATCTGAAAAGACCTGATTAACCTGTTCGATATTATTGTATGACAGCGTAATGGTATGATCTGCTAAACCATCGGGTACCCCGGGTGAACTTGGAACTCCAAGAGTTAAAGCCCCAGAACCAGCTTTGACCAACAAAGAATCTGAATGGCCATGATAACAGCCTTCAAACTTTACAATTTTATCTCTGCCAGTAAAGCCACGAGCTAATCGAATAGCGCTCATCGTAGCCTCTGTGCCAGAGTTAACCATGCGCACCATTTCCATGCCGGGAACAATAGAGCAAATTTTGTCGGCTAGCTTAATTTCTAATTCGGTGGGGGTACCAAAAGAGGTCGCCTTGTCTAACTGGGCTTTAATTGCCTCAACAACTTCGGGATGACTGTGACCCAGAAGCATGGGTCCCCATGAGAGAACATAGTCTACATAGCGTTTATTATCGGCATCGTACATGTAGGCGCCGCTAGCGCGCTCAAAAAATACGGGGGTGCCGCCCACAGCGCGAAATGCTCTGACTGGAGAGTTAACGCCACCGGGGATATGTTTTTGCGCGGCTTTGAATAAGTCTTGAGAGCGAGCATTTTTTTGAGTCATGAAAATTCCTAAACTTTTTTGCTGAACTTGCTATTTACGTGGCGCATCAGCATTACGCTAAGTAAAGCATTCTAGATTATGGGTGGCTCTTAAAAAGGTTTAACAATCACCAAAATCACTATGGCAATCATAAACAAAACCGGCACCTCATTGAAAAATCGAAAGTAAACATGAGTTTTGTTATTGCTATCATTTGCTAACTTTTTCATATGTGCCAAGCATATATGGTGGTAGCCAATAAGAACAATAACTAACAGTGTTTTAAGGTGAAACCAGCCCTGACTGATATAAGCCTGAGGATTTAAATACACTAGCCATAAGCCTAAAATAACTGTGGCTATCATTGATGGATTAGCTATGCCGCGGTATAGCTTGCGCTCCATTATCTTGAAGCGCTCAATGCTAACCGCATCCTCTGCCATGGCATGGTAGACAAAAAGGCGTGGCAAATAAAATAAAGCAGCAAACCAGCAGATGACCGCCATTAAGTGAAATGCTAGAACCCATTGATACATCTTTTTCTCCAATGACTGAATATTAATTAATCGGTTTTCAGCGCTATTATTATCTGATTTGACTAGTTTACTGCTATTATAGTGCTCTGTGTTAAATCTGGATATTTAAAAAGTGAGGCTGTGTTGATAAAAGTTGGAATTGTAGGGGGAACAGGCTACACCGGTGTAGAGTTGTTGCGTCTGCTAGCAGGCCATCCAAGCGCGGAACTAGTTGCGATTACTTCAAGGTCAGAGAAGGGTAAGCCTGTGTCTGCACTATTTCCAAACCTCAGAGGTATTGTTGATTTAGTATTTGCCGAGCCGACTGTTGCCAACCTCAAGGGTTGTGATGTGGTGTTTTTTGCTACCCCCCATGGTGTAGCCCAAAGCCTTGTGCCTGAAATATTGGCCGCCGGTATACGCGTGATTGATCTGTCTGCAGACTTTAGAATTAGGGATATAGATATCTGGGAGACATGGTATGCCCAGACACATGCAGCACCAGAGCTTGTATCAGAAGCAGTCTATGGTCTGCCAGAATTTAATAGAGCCGATATCGCCGATGCCAAATTAGTAGCCTGCCCCGGCTGTTATCCAACCAGCGTGCAGTTGGGTTTAAAGCCATTGCTAGAGACAGGCGCTATTGATGTTTCAGACATTATTGCTAATTCAGCTTCTGGAGTCAGTGGTGCGGGCAAGCAGGCGAATGTTGCAACCTTATTATCTGAAGCAGGTGATAACTTTAAAGCTTATGGTGCTTCTGGTCACAGGCATCAGCCCGAAATTGAGCAGGGTCTTGCCGATATGGCGGGCGAACCTGTGGGTTTAACCTTTGTGCCGCATCTGCTACCTATTATTAGAGGAATCCATACAACCCTGTACGTTGATTTAAAAGATCAGGTCGCTGATGTGCAGAGTTTGTTTGAGGCGCACTATGCAAATGAACCCTTTGTTGATGTGTTGGCGCCAAATAGTTACCCAGAAACAAGAATGGTTCGAGGCTCAAATAGTTGTCGCATTGCTTTGCATAGACCGGGCAATGGAAACAAGCTAGTAATCTTGGTGGTCGAAGACAATTTGACTAAGGGCGCCTCAGGGCAGGCGATACAATGTATGAATATAATGTTTAGCCTGGAGGAAACCGCGGGCCTTTCAATGCCGGCGTTAATGCCCTGATGCCTCAGCCACGTCCGCTGATTATTCATTACAAGATCCGCCAGCTATTAGTGTTTATAGCTGGTGTTATATTGTTGCTGGCCGCTGTTGCATGGATGGGGTTTCTCTATGGCGACAAAACGCATTCTGATGATCAGCAATATATCGATGATCTCGAAATTGAACTTGATGAATTGACAGAAAATGTATCGGCTAAACAGCAAGCTTTAATCGCCATTGAATTGACGGCCAAGGTTGATGCCGCGGCACTCGAGCAAACTCGACAGCAAATGGTTGATATGCAAAAGCAGATCTATCATCGCGAGAAAGAGCTTAAGCTTTACCGTGAAATGCTTCAGGATAATAATGGATCTACCGGTTTATCAGTGAGTGATTTTCATATAGAAAGGGCAGGCAAAGATCTTTTTCAATATGATTGGGTCATTATGCAAAAAACTCATGAAGCTAAAAAACTGCGAGTCAATGCCAGTATTTGGGTGATTGGAAATCAGGATGGCGAGGTAAAAAGTCTAGCATTAAACGAAATAGATGCAGAAGTAGATGATTTGCCTATACAATTAAAGTTGAAATACTTTTCTATTAACCGGGGGCTTATTAAGTTACCCGAGGGATTTAATCCTGAGTTCGTTAGAGTGACTTTACGTTATCCATGGATTCAAAAACCGCAATTTGATAAGAAATTTGTATGGCAACTACAGGAGTAGGAAATTTTGTTTAAGAAAATTAATGCAGGATTAGCAACTATGGCAAGTGATGCAACAACTCTAATTTCTGAGGGAACGCAGCTTTCAGGCGATATAACGTTTAGTGGAACGCTAGAAATTTTGGGAGCTGTTACTGGCAATATTATTTCTGAGCAAAAAGATGCTCGCGTACGGGTTCTAAATGGCGGCTCAGTTGAGGGTGACATAAAGGCAGCAATTATTGAGGTCAATGGCTCAATTAAAGGCAACATATACGCATTGGATCGCCTTTGCTTAGAGCCAAATTGCACGGTTACGGGTAGCATCCATTACAGTAATATGGAAATGCGAGCTGGAGCCCAACTTAATGGATCATGTAATTACCAACAAATGACGCCGCCTAAAGAAATTCCCCCGCAGGCTGCGGTTAAAAGCGAAAAAGTAAAAGAGATGCGCAGTAATAATCAACAAGCCCTCGATAAACAGTGGCAGTAGCTGCTGTTGGTTTAAGTAAGTTAGGCTCTTGGAGCAAGTATGTCAGCAATTGAAACGTTTACACCCTCGGCACTTAACGTCACTGCAGGCGCAGTAGCGAAGGTGCAAAGTCTTCGGGAGGAAGAAGATAATCCACAGTTAATGTTGCGAGTTTATGTAACTGGCGGTGGTTGCTCTGGCTTTCAGTATGGATTTTCGTTTGAAGACAGTATGGCTGAGGATGATACACCCGTCACTAAGGATGGCGTCACTGTTCTGATTGACTCCTTAAGCTATCAATATTTAGCTGGCTCAACGGTTGATTATGAAGAGAACCTTATGGGTTCAAAATTTGTTATCACTAACCCTAATGCTTCGACCACCTGTGGCTGCGGGGCTTCGTTTACTATCTAGCTAATATTTTCATGGCGTTCAAAGATTAGGGGAGATAAAGACCGCCGAGTACAGTCTCCCTTTTAGCGCCTGTTACCTGTGAAAGACTTCCATGCTGGTGATCTAGGCGTCGTTTGGCAAGCCATGCAAAGGCGCAACCCTCAACTAGGTTTGGCGCAATGCCAATAGCCTCAGTGGTATTTATAGTAGGCAAATGTTCTGAAAGTTTGGCCATGAGTTGACTATTATAGGCGCCACCACCACAGATATAGACCTCGTCAACTGGGTTATCTATTTTTAAAATAGCCTCACAAATAGTTTCAGAAGTTAGCCTTAGCAGCGTTGCTTGGATATCCTGTGGCGCAAGCTCAGGAAAATTTGTAAGCTGAGTGCTGAGCCAATGTTGATTAAATAGTTCTCTACCGGTGCTTTTAGGGGCTGGCTTAGAGAAGAAATCACAAGCCTTCATTTTTTGTAGCAGGCCTAGTTGTGTTTCGCCGCTTGCCGCCCAGTCGCCATTGTTGTCATAGCGGGTGCCGAGATGAATTTGGCTCCATAGATCCATCAGCACATTGCCCGGTCCAGTATCAAAACCGCTGCAGGCGCCATTAATGGGCAAGATACTAATATTACTAATTCCGCCAATATTCACTATTACTCGATTAGCTTTGGTGTTCGCAAAAGCAAAGCGATGAAATGCCGGAGCTAGCGGAGCTCCCTGACCGCCCAGTGCTATATCTTTGCGCCGAAAATCTGCTACAACCGATATTCCTGTTTCTGCTGCCAGTATATTGGCATCGCCAATTTGCAGGCTAAAAGGAATATTGTCTTTGAACGCCACGCTGTGTCGAATGGTTTGTCCATGACAACCAATAGCAGTAATTTCGGCGGCATTGAGTTTTGCTTTAGCCAGCAGGGATAGCGTTGTTTTAGTATATAGCTTTCCAAGCCTATGATCGGTTTCCCCAAGTAATTTCACGCTATCATTTGGCGGCTGACACAAATTCAAAATCTGTTGTTTTAATTCTGGTGGTATAGGTTCGCTATGGAAATCAATCAGCTTAAAGCCATCAGCATTCAACTGAACTGCAACAGCATCGACAGCATCAATGCTAGTACCTGACATAAGGCCTATATAGATGTTGTCTGAGCTCATAGGTTTGCCTCTAATTTATTTAGCGCCAGCTGAGTCGTTTGGCGGTTTTGTGTTAACTGCTCAAGAAGCGCCATAGCCATTTTATTAAATCTAGGCTTTTCCGCGACAGGGATAGGATTAGCTTTGGGTAGTGACACTGTTCTTGGATTGCGATGCACGCCATTGACTAAAAACTCATAATGTAAATGCGGTCCTGTGGCGTAACCTGTTGCTCCAACGGTACCGATCACTTGCCGCTGTTTAACTGTCTGCCCTGTGCGAACTTTTTTACGGTGTAGATGAATATATTTAGTGGTGTAGGTTTGCCCGTGCTGGATAAAGACATAATTGCCATTAGCCTTAGTAAACCCAGCTTCTATTACTCTACCATCGCCGCTAGCATAAACTGGTGTGCCTGTGGGTGCGGCGTAGTCAACGCCGCGGTGAGCTTTAATTTTTTTGTGAATTGGATGCTTGCGTCGCAAATTAAAACCTGAGCTAATGCGAAAGATATCTAAGGGGGTGCGCAAGAAAGCCTTGCGCATACTTAAACCGTCGGGAGTGTAGTAACTCGTTTTCCCCTGACTATTTGTGTAGCGAACAGCTTTGTAGGTTTTACCTCGATTGGTAAAAGAGGCCGCAAGAATATTCCCAGTATTTAAACGCTGGCCGTCAATATAGCGCTCTTCAAATAAGACAGCGAAGGAATCCCCTTTGCGTATATCAAATACAAAATCGATATCCCAGCCAAATATATTAGCAAGTTCCATCACCGTTTTGTCGGGCATATTTGCTTTCATGCCAGCTAAGTAAAGTGATTCCTCAATCGCGCCTTCTCTGTAACTTTTAAGCACTTCAGGTTTGCGAATTATGTGTTTGGACTGATAGTTATTTTTGTCGGCACTAAAGCTATAGGTTTCAAGCGCAGATTTCTCGTAGCGCATTTCAATTAATTTACCGCTTGAATCCAACCCGAAGCGAAAAACCTCACCGGGTAACAAATTGCGAAGTGATTTTCCCTCCTTTGCCTGAGATATGCGATAAACGTCTAAATCATTTAAGCCGACTCGATAAAATAAAGTAGAAAGGTTATCGCCTGATGCGACCGTTTGCTCTTTCCAGTCGATATAAATATCGGGGGTTTGCGTTAACGGTTCATCGACGATTGCTATTTGATGGTTTAGATTTAGTGTTTCACGAATAGGATTGTCGCCGGAAATGCTGTCAGGACGAGGGTCAAACGCCACAGCTATTGCATAAGATAGAATCGCTAATATAGTGAGACCGCGCGGCGTCATCAGCTTGGCTACCAGAGGGCGCAAGATATAAATGGTGTATTGCCAGCGGCCCATAGCAGGTCCTAACTTTTAATTAGCGAAAAAGGATTCTAGCTCGAATAAACAATAACTTACAATAACAGGTTAGCAGTTAACTCGATGGTAATGGGCGCAGGGTTTATTAATGCACATCATTTGCTGCATTGATTAACAATGCATCGATAAGCTACCTAAAGGCAGATGAATGACATAAAATGTTGTAATTGAGCGATCAATCTGTACAGTGATCGCTTGTTAAATTTACCCGTTAAGACTTTTTAATAATGAAACATACCGGCCAACAACTTATACAACAGCTTCAATCTCGAGATTTAGTTGCACAAATTTCTGGCGATCAAGAGCTGCAGTCACACCTCGATCAACCCAGAACGGTATATTGCGGGTTTGATCCTACAGCAGACAGTTTGCATCTAGGGCACTTAGTGCCTTTATTAGTGCTCAAGCGTTTACAGCACGCAGGGCATACCCCTATTGCACTGGTGGGTGGCGCAACGGGCTTAATTGGTGATCCCAGCTTCAAGGCTGATGAGCGCAAGCTTAACTCTCCAGAGGTAATTGCTGGCTGGGCGGATAAGATTAAAACACAGGTTAGCCAATTTATTGATTTTGACTGTGGCGATAACTCTGCCATTGTTGCTAATAACTTGGATTGGACCGCTGAGCTAAGTGCACTAGATTTTCTTCGCGATGTGGGAAAGCATTTTTCTGTTAATAGCATGATTGCCAAAGAATCGGTTAAACAGAGAATAGATAGAGAGGGTTCGGGTATTTCCTTTACTGAATTTTCCTACTCTTTATTGCAGGGTTTAGACTTTGCTGAGTTAAATAAACAGTATAACTGCACCTTACAGGTCGGCGGCAGTGATCAATGGGGTAATATAGTAGGCGGTATTGATTTGGCACGCCGTCGCAATCAGGCGCAGTGTTTTGGTTTGACCGTTCCTTTAATAACTAAATCTGATGGAACAAAATTCGGCAAAACAGAGGCAGGGGCAGTTTGGCTGGATCCGAAAAAAACCTCACCCTATAGCTTTTATCAGTTCTGGCTGAATGTTGCAGATGCTGATGTGTACAAATTTTTAAAATACTTTACCTTCTTGTCTATAGAAGAAGTAAACGATATTGAAGCTCAGGATGCCAGTGCTCAAGGTCGCCCTCAGGCTCAAGGAGTTTTAGCGCGCGAAGCCACTGAATTGGTTCATGGAAAACAAGGGCTCGATGCGGCATTAAGAATTACCGATGCATTATTTAGTGGTGAGTCAAGTGATTTATCCGAGCAGGATTTGCAGCAACTGCTTCAGGATGGCCTGCCTAGTACTTCTTTAGCCAGTGAAGATTTATCGCAAAAACCATTAACCCAATTGTTTGTCGATGCAGGAATGGTAAAAGCCGGTCGTGAAGTAAAGGATGCATTGGGGAGAAATTCTGTATTTGTTAACGGTATGGCCAAGGGTAGTGAAGATAATATGAATGCCCAGCAGCTATTTAGTGTTGATAATGCACTCTATGGTCGATTTTTTTTGGTCAAATTAGGTAAGAAAAAATACCATCTTTTTGAGCTTTAATGCTCAAAAAACAGCCAGCCGAAAAATAATTCAAAATAATCACAAATTCTTGTTGACAGTCTCGCGCCGGTCTGTAGAATGCGCGCTCCCGACAGAGAGGTTGAGGTGGAAATTTTCCACGAAAAACCTCGTAAGAAAATAATCTAAATTATTTACCTTTTTACTGTTGACAATGGGGCCGCTATCTATAGAATACGCACCCCGCTCAGATGAGCGAATGTTCTTTAAAAAAGTAATCAAGCAATGCGTGTGGGCACTTGCAAATTGATAGAGATATTTAAATATCATAAGCAAGTGACTCATCGATTCATTTATGAATTAGGTAAGTACAGTTTATGAGCCGAGATTTTGAATAGTAAAGCTGGTTTTAGCGTAACTATTCCCTCTCCTTAATTGGTGAGGTAAAAAGATTGAACTGAAGAGTTTGATCATGGCTCAGATTGAACGCTGGCGGCAGGCCTAACACATGCAAGTCGAGCGCGAAAGCACTTCGGTGTGAGTAGAGCGGCGGACGGGTGAGTAATGCTTGGGAATCTGCCCAGTAGTGGGGGATAACCTGTGGAAACGCAGGCTAATACCGCATACGTCCTACGGGAGAAAGCAGGGGATCTTCGGACCTTGCGCTATTGGATGAGCCCAAGTCGGATTAGCTTGTTGGTGGGGTAATGGCCTACCAAGGCGACGATCCGTAGCTGGTCTGAGAGGATGATCAGCCACACTGG
>JBMHCB010000012.1:0-125702 GCA_049890135.1 Porticoccaceae bacterium | reverse complement strand
CCATTTTAATGAGTAATTGGAGTGTCTAAAGGGTCCAGTATTCTCCCAAGAGCTGGAATTAGACAAGCTCCTTAAAAGCAAGGAAGTTAGTAACAAAGTATGTATGTTTTCAATAAGTAAGAACTGGCCCCTTCGCGGTTTCCGCTAAGGGGCCTTTTTTTATCTGTCTTAGTTGTATTTCAAAATTCTATTTGATAAACCGTTTGTCTTTTATCAGCGTAACCACAAAATAATTAGCAAAAAGGATACAATGCAAAAATTATGGGGCTTGTCATCAATTTTATTGGCTTTCAGATTGGCTGGTTTGCCTGTGTTATTGGCGCGGCAAAGGGGCAGCCTTTATTAGGGATAATTTGTGCCTTTTTAATTGTTGCCATTCACCTTTATCGCAATCGTTCTTATGCAGAGTTTTATATAATTCTAATCGCTATTTTAATTGGCTTTGTATGGGAATCTCTATTGGTAGCTTCTGGCTGGCTTTCCTATATTAATACGGCAGATTCAGAAATTTTTGCACCTGTTTGGTTGGTGGCCATGTGGGCCCTTTTTGCGACTACAATTAACCTATCTATGGCTTGGTTAAAGGGTCGTTGGCTCGCGGCAGCTTTTATGGGTGCGATATTCGGGCCTCTAGCCTTTGTTGCAGGTGAAAAACTTGGGGCTGTGGAATTTGCCAATCAATCCACTGCCCTAATGGCTTTGGCATTGGGCTGGGCCTGTTTAATGCCATTGCTTTTAAGACTAGCAGATCAATTTCAACACTTTGTTAAACCTATGGACATCTAAGATGGATATTATTTTCACCCTAAATACAGATTTTATGCTGGCAAGCCTGAAAATGTTGCTTTTGTTGGCCGTGTTAACTTGGTTTGTCAGCTTAATTATCGAAGATGTGAGTATCGTGGATTATATATGGTCGCTTTTGACATTGCTGGCCGTCAGTACCTATGCCTACTTATCGGGCATTAATAATCCAGTGAGTTTGAGCATGTTTTTAATGGTGGCCATATGGGCGTTGCGGCTGACATGGTTTTTGGTTAAGCGCGGTAGAAACAAGCCTGAAGATAGACGCTATCAAGTGATTCGAGAGCGTAATTCCCCCAATTTTGGCTATAAAAGTTTGTATTTGATTTTTGTCTTTCAGGCCCTAGTCGCTTGGGTTTTGAGTACATTGTTTGTTCCTATTTTTGCCTCTAGCGCTGAACAGTCTCTAAATCTATGGCATTTGATGGCTATGGCCCTATGGCTATTCGGCTTTATTTATGAATCCGTTGCAGACCATCAGTTGCATCACTTTAACTCTAGGGTTATTAAACAGGGCTCTACGCTTTGCACCGGCCTATGGCGATATTCTCGACATCCTAATTATTTTGGTGAATTTTGTATCTGGTGGGCTTGGTTTTTATTTGCTGTTCCCACAGGGTCGGTATGGATACTTTTGGCGCCATTAATAATGACTTATTTACTGCTTAAATTCTCTGGCGTGGGAAACATGGAGCAGGGAATAACACAGCGTAGACCTGATTATCAAACGTATATTGACTGTACTAATACATTTTTCCCCGGTAAACCTAGATGCAAAGTTATTAGTAGTTAATGCGATACTTTTTTGTGGTCATAATCGCGTTTTTGGGTATAGGATCATCGGTTTTTGCTCAAGCCAAGTTACTTAATGATAAAACGATTTCTTTTGATGTATTTCTTGATGCTAAACCCGTAGGTACCCATATTTTTACCTTTGCCCAAACCAAAAATACGTTAAAAGTGAATTCAAAAATGCAGTTAGGGGCTAAGTTTTGGGGTCTATTTGCGGTAAATTACAATCATGAGTCCACTGAATACTGGCGCGATGGCTGTCTTACAGGCTTGGATGCAGTAACCAAGGTTCGCGGTAAAACAATTAGAGTGAGTGCTCAATCAAAGGATAAAGGGTTAGAAATTGTTAGTGCTGATGGCATTGATATTTTACAGGGATGTATTAAGAGTTTTGCTTACTGGAACCCAAGCTTATTATCTGGTGAGCGTTTGTTGAATACTGAAAATGGTGAATTAGTATCGGTTAAGATTAGGACAACTAAAAGTCCAAATGGTAGTCAGTCTGTGTTGATTGAGAACCCTGAAGTGGATATCTCCCTTGATTATTCACCGACTAAACAATGGCTATCGTTAAAATCACAATTGAAAGTCGGCGGCGAGTTACATTACATTAGGCAGTAATACATTATTTGGGAATAAGAAAATGTGGCGTAATTGTTTTATCGTTGTTATTGCTGTTTACACCTTGGCCGGCTGTCAACATCAAGAGCCTTTAAAAACCGTAGACTATGTTGATATCCAGCGTTTTATGGGGGATTGGTATGTAATAGCTAATATCCCAACTTTTCTGGAAAAGAATGCCTATAACCCTGTGGAATCATACCGTTTGGATAAAGACGGCTCTATTGCCACGACCTTTAGCTTTAATGCAGGCTCTTTTGATGGCGAAAAAAAGGTTTATAACCCCAGAGGCTATATTTTAAACACCACAACCAATGCGGAATGGGGGATGCAGTTTGTATGGCCGATTAAAGCGGATTATCGCATTGTTTATTTGGATGAAAATTATCAACATACAGTGATTGGCAGAAATAATTTAGATTATGTATGGATTATGGCTCGTCAGCCAAAAATCTCTGAAAAAATGATGCAACAGTTAACCCTATTGGTGTCCTCTTTGGGGTATGATTCAGAATTACTGGAGTTTGCTCCTCATCAAATGCCACTAGGCAATAAACAATAAGAACATCTATGAAGATAGCAGTTATTGGAAGTGGTATATCGGGTAATGTGGCGGCTTACCATTTAAACAAAACTCATGATATTACGGTTTATGAGGCCAATGATTATATTGGCGGACATACTCATACCCATGATATTAGGCACAAAGGTAAGCAGTATTGTGTGGATACTGGGTTTATTGTGTTTAACCATAAAACCTACCCTAATTTTATAGCATTATTAGATGAGCTGGGCGTTGAAGAACAGCTTTCAACCATGAGTTTTGGCGTCAAGTGCGATAAATCTGGGCTTGAATATATGGGCTCTACTATCAACAGCTTATTTGCTCAGCGCCGAAATATTTTTCGCCCTTCTTTTTGGCGAATGATTTTGGATATATTGCGCTTTAATCGTGAGGCAACCAATCTTCTTCAAGCCTCATCAGATGATATTTCTTTGGGGGATTATCTCGAGCAACATAAATATAGCACCGTATTTATTAATCATTATTTGGTACCTATGGCCGCAGCTGTCTGGTCGGCGGATTTAAAGCTGATGTTTGACTTTCCTGCGCGCTATTTAATTAGATTTTTTCATAATCACGGTTTGCTCAGCGTGAATGATCGTCCCGATTGGTATGTTATTAAAGGTGGTTCTAAAACCTATGCTCGCGCGCTCACAAGGACCTTTAAGGACAAAATTAAACTATCCACGCCAGTTACTCAGGTTGAGCGAATTGATGGGGGCGTAAGAGTAACTAGCTCAGGAGGCGAAGAAACCTTTGATGCGGTATTTTTTGCCTGCCATAGTGATCAGGCCTTAAGAATGATAAAGAGCCCCACAGATACCGAAAAACAGACTTTGGGCGCTATAAAATATCAAGATAACGAGGTGGTTTTACATACTGATGCCTCGGTTATGCCAAAGCGAAAAATCGCCTGGGCGGCATGGAACTATCACCTTTTAGAGGGTGATCAAAGTCGGGTGCCGGTAACCTATAATATGAATATATTGCAAAGCTTGGATTGTGAAGACCAGTTTTGCGTTACCTTAAATAATACGGATGCTATTGATCAATCTAAGGTATTAAAGCGCTTAAATTACCATCATCCCATTTACACAAAAGAGTCAGTAGCAGCTCAGGCGCGGCACGCGGAAATCAACACTGATAGGTTTTATTTTTGTGGTGCTTATTGGCGCTATGGCTTCCATGAGGATGGGGTTGTTAGTGCTCTTGAGGCGATTAAGCGGTTTGAGGCAGAAATCAGTGAATAGCCGAATCTACAGTGGCACAATCGGGCACTGTAGGCATGCGCCGACTATTAATCAGTTTCGCTATAAGTTGTTTATGCTCTATTTAGATCTAGATGAGTTGGATACTGTATTTGATAAATTTTTATTATGGTCTTCTAGGCGTGCTAATTTTGCTTGGTTTAGGCGTTGTGATCATCTTGGTGACCCGTCTCAGCCCCTTATTGAGTCAGTAAGAGATTTGGTGGCTGAAAAAACTGGTAGCAGACCCGCAGGGCCTATTCGGTTACTCACCAATCTTCGTTATTTGTTTTATAAGTCCAACCCCGTCAGTTTTTACTATTGCTTTGAGCCCGATGGTTATACAGTGCATACTATTGTAGCTGAGGTAACCAATACACCATGGGGTGAAATGCACTGTTATGTTTTAGGCAAAGATCAGAAGCTAGCTTCTTTAAAGGCTGGGGAAGATCACTTGTTTTATGAGACAGATAAGGTGTTTACGGTCTCTCCGTTTATGCCTTTAGAGATGCAATATGGTTTTGAATTTTCAGTTCCCGCAAAACATTTGTTGGTGAAAATGCAAAATTTCCGTGAGGAAAAAAAGCTATTTGATGTAAAGTTAGATTTATATGCGCAACCTATTACGCGATTATCTTTAGCAAAGCAGTTGCTATCCATTCCTTTGATGACGGTAAAGGTAACGGCCGGAATATATTGGCAGGCAATTAAAATAGGGTTAAAAGGTGTGCCATTTTTAGGGCATGCTCATGAAAAAAAACAAATAATAAGGAAACCTAAGTGAGCAATAATTTGTCTAATCAGATACCAAAAGCTAACGTACGTTGGATTGATAAAATATGTCGTCCACTATTATTTTCTCGGCTTGAAAAAATTACAGCGGGTCAAATTAAAGTTATTGATCATTTTGGTGAGCAATTATTTGGGAGCCCTGAATCAACGGGTGAGCTCTCAGCTGAAATTCAGATTGAAGATCAGCGCTTTTACTCTGATATTGCTTTTGGCGGCACTGTGGCTGCGGGTGAGGCTTATATGCAGGGCTATTGGCAGTGCAATAACCTGACCGCACTAGTTCGTATTATGCTGCGTAATCGCCAGGTTATGGATCAAGTAGAGGGAGGTTTCTCATTCTTTAAAGCGCCTATTCTTAGACTTATTCATTGGTTAAATCGAAATAGTCAGGCGGGAAGCCGGCGTAATATCGAGGCTCATTATGATCTTGGTAATGAGATGTTTGAGTTATTCCTCGATCCAACAATGATGTACTCCTGCGCTTATTATCCAAGTGATGAATCCAGCTTGGCTGAAGCATCAACTGCAAAGTTACAGCGTATATGTGAAAAATTACAGCTCTCTGGGTCCGATCATGTGGTTGAAATAGGAACCGGCTGGGGTGGTTTTGCTATTTATGCAGCAAAAAATTATGGCTGTAAGGTAACCACCACCACTATTTCAAAGCAGCAATTTGAGATTGCTCAACGGCGAGTGATTGATGCCGGTTTGGAGGATAAAATTACCCTGTTAATGGAAGATTATCGTGATTTAAAAGGAACCTATGACAAATTAGTCTCCATAGAAATGATCGAAGCGGTCGGCCATCAATACCTTGATACCTATTTTGCAAAATGTAGCTCCCTTTTAAAGCCGGATGGCATTATGTTGATTCAGGCTATTACCATACAGGATCAATTTTATGATCAGGCAATAAAATCAGTCGATTTTATTCAGCGTTATATTTTCCCCGGAGGGTTTATTCCTTCGGTCAGTGCAATCACAAATGCAGTAAAAAAATCCACCGATACTCGTCTTTTTCAAATGGAAGATATAGGGCCGCACTACGCCAGCACTCTACGAGACTGGCGCAAAAACTTTTTTAACAATATTGATCAAATTAAGTCTTTGGGTTATTCGGATCAATTTATTGCGATGTGGGAATTTTATCTTTGCTATTGCGAGGGTGGGTTTTTGGAGCGAACTCTAGGAACGTCTCATTTGGTTTTTGTGAAACCACATAATCAAATCGATTGGCGTCAGTCTATCTAGTTTGTTTGGCTGAGTATAAATAATCACACCCTGTAAGTTTAAAGTTTAAAAGTTCTAATAAATAAAGTTTCATTTATTCGAACGATTATCTTTGTTAGGCACCCTATAGTTAATCTTTCGGCGATAATTTCGTCGTGGTTTTTAATTTTATTACTAAAAAAATTTGGGATCCTAACCTAATGTATAAATATCTTATAATTCTTATGTGTTCAATTTTTGTTGTTGGCTGTGACCAACCGGTTGCAGATAATTCAGTTGATAAGCCGGTAAGAACTAGCCTTACTGTTTACACTACAGCAAAAGACACCGACCAACGTTTAACTAAAACGGGTACATATCAATTCAAATCGCGCGTTCAGCCAACTGAGGGTGAGATTGCAATTTTTGTAAATTCGAGCAAGCAGTTCCAGAAGTTTCTTGGTATTGGTGGTTCGTTCACTGATGCCAGTGCTGAGGTGTTTGCGAAACTAGATAATGCTAAACAGGAGGAATTCCTTAAAGCTTATTATGATACCGAAGAGGGCATTGGGTATTCCCTAGCTCGAACTACTATTCATAGTTCAGATTTTGGTAGCGCCAGTCATACATACATTGAAGAGGGTGATAAGTCCCTAGAAACTTTTTCTATTGATAAGGATAAGCAATTCCGAATTCCTCTAATTAAGAGAGCGACCGAGGCGGCAGGTGGTGAGTTGTTACTATATGCAAGCCCTTGGAGTGCGCCAGCATTCATGAAAAGCAATAACAATATGTTGCGTGGCGGAAAGCTTTTACCAGAGTACTTTGATTCCTGGGCTAACTACTACACAAAGTTTATCGAAGCCTACGAGAGTGAGGGCATGCCAATCTGGGGTATTTCTATTCAAAATGAACCAATGGCAACTCAGCGTTGGGAGTCTATGATTTACACCGCGCAAGAGGAAAGAGATTTCTTAAAGAACCATCTCGGGCCAGCCATGGAAAAAGCAGGTTATGATGATAAAAATATTGTTGTTTGGGATCATAACCGAGATTTACTCACTGACCGCGCTAATGTCATTCTTGGTGATCCAGAGGCCTACAAATATGTCTGGGGTGTTGGGTATCACTGGTATGAGACTTGGACGGGCGGTGACAGTATGCACGATAATCTTGCTGCCGTTAAAGAGTCCTATCCAGAAATCCAGCTACTGTTTACTGAGGGCACTGTTGAAGGGTTTAGAGAGGATCGCTATCAATACTGGCCAAATGCTGAGCGCTATGGTCGTTCAATGATTAAGGATTTCAATATCGGCACTGTGGGCTGGACCGATTGGAACTTGCTTCTTGATCACACCGGTGGCCCAAACCATGTGAGTAACTTCTGTTTTGCGCCAATTCATGCGGATACTCGTACAGGTGATTTAATCTATACACCGACTTATTACTATATTGGACATTTCTCTAAATTTATTCGTCCTGATGCTAAAAGAGTTAGCACTAGCAGTAGTCGCAGTGTTCTTTTAGCGACTTCATTTATGAATACGGATAATCAAATTGCTACAGTTGTTATGAACGAGACTGATGATGCAATTGAGTACCATTTCCTTGCTGATATGCAACAGGTTACTTTGACTATTCCGGCACATAGTATGCAAACCCTGGTGTACTAGTATTTGATGACTGTATCGGGCTTAGGGCCCGATACAGTTTAATTTATTTGACGATATTTGGTTGGGGTCATACCTTCTAACTTTTTAAAGAAAGTATAAAAAACTGACTTGCTATTAAAGCCTACGGCGAGATATATATCGGTAATGGTTGTATCTTTCTGATCAGGATCCTTCAGCATCATCTTCGCTTTTTCTATTCTGTAACTGTTTATAAAGGTATAAAAGTTAGCGCCAAAGTGCCTGTTGATAATCATCGAGAGATCTCTGGGCATAATTTCAAGTGTATCTGCAAGGCTGTCTAAGGTTATATCTGGATCCATATATAATTGTTGTTGCTTGATACGTTCATCAATAGATGCGGCCTCTTCAGGATTTATCGTAAATTCATCGTTGGGTTTTTTGGGAGATTCTTCATTAACCTGCTCAAACATGCCAAAAAATCGTATAGCAGTAAATACGAGTAAGTTGACCAAAAAGAACGTGGTGTAATATCTAGACAAGCCAATATAAAAATAAATACGGTGATACTGGGTAAAGATTTTTGATGCAGACAGAATAAGCTCAAAAAGCATAACAATCATAAACCCAGCCACTAACGCTCTAAGCCAAAATATATGTGCCTTTTCCATATTTGAATGTTTTTCTTGAAGCTGTAAGGCGTAGCGACTAATAAGAATAAAGCAGGCAATCACGTAGGAAAAACGAATTAACTTGCTGAAAAATTCAATGGTTACAAAGTTAGTGCTGTGAACAAATGATTCACTGTAAAGCATTTCTAGGCGGATATTCAGTGGATTGCCATAGAAGCTAAAGGCAACAAAAAGGCTGTAAACCACCAATGGTAAAAGGTGTAAGAGATCAGATCGCTTTAGAACAAAATCACGAAAAACTAATGATTTTATACATAAGAATAAGAGAGGCCCGTCTAAGTAGTAAGCGATACTGGGTAAAAAATACAAAGAGGATAAATGTTGGCGAGCATGATCTTTAAATTCCGCTCCCCACATCATTAACTCATTAATTGGAATGAGTGAATGCGCAAATAGAAACGCAGCGAGAAAAAAAGTACTTTTAATTTGCTTGCCACTTGTAAGCCATAACAACAGGGCAAAAAATAGGCACTGCAACGATATCATGATCAAAATAACATCATGAAAATTAAACAGTACAGACTCGAATTTAAGATTATCCATCAATTTATGTCTTTTAGTTACGCCAAATAGAAATTTAACATCCCTATTAAGATAATACTTCTAAAACGTTATTTTTGACCATTCTACAGAAAAATATCTCCAGAAATATCATAGTCTTTGAAGTGGCTAAAATATGCGTTAAGCTGATACAGCTACGGAATTTCTTAGTATTAAAAAAACACCTAATTAAGAAAAAATATTAAGAATACAATTATTTTAGTGTTTTCATTTAAATTTTGAGTTCGAGTGCTTTAGTCGGACGCAATTAATGAGCCCAATCTGTAATTTAGACTGTATTAACCCTATATCTGAACAAAGTTACTACAAAGGGTAAAGTGCATCTGAAAAGTTAATAAAGCGCCACTGGCGCGGCATTACAAAAATAAAGAAGAAAAGAGGTTTTTCAATGTTGTCTAAAAAAGTGCTTATTGCGCTGAGTTTACCATTTATGTTTTCACTAACAGCCTGTGGTGGCGATAGTGGCGGCGGTGATGCTGATCAAAATGTTGTACGCAATATTTTTGCTGTTGGTGATATCTTAGAAACTAAAGAAGATACTCCCGGAGTAACGGGTAATGTTTGTGAAAATGACCTGCCAGACACCTGCGAGCTTTCAGATGGCTCGCCGCAAAAGCTTTTATTTGCTCTTGAAAAAGGTGAGGCTATGGAAAACGGATCATTCTCTTTCTGTGCAGATGGTACCTATAAGTATACCCCCGACGAATTTTTTACTGGTTCTGAGTCCATTGACTACAGCTATTCTGGTGAGGGAACATATGGTGTTGGGACTCTCGACATCAATATTATTGAGGCTGGTGAAGTTAAAACTGGGAGTGTTAGCAACACTAGTCTTCATGGCGATGGCGTAACCTATGCATTGGCTGCTGGCGAAGCCACTGAAAATGGTACGCTTGTTTTCTGTCATAACGGTGATGTCGAATATGCGCCAATCCAAGATTTCTTCGGTGTTGATTCCATAGAATATGTGGCATCGTTAAACGGTGACGCATCAATAGCAACACTGACAATCAAGGTGGCTAATGATTTTGAAACTTTAGATGAATACGGTTGGAATTTAGAGTGGAGTCATGACTTTACAGACCCGGCTGGATCTAATCTGGGCCTATGGGATGGAGACTATAGCCTTACTGATGAAGGCTTAACAATCAACCCTAATGATGGTCTAGGTCCGTCGCTTAAGGGTGGAGATCAGATCAGTGTTGAGAGAGGACGAATTGAAGCCAAAGTTAAAACAGCTGCTGGCGTTGATGTTATGTCAGCCTTTAAATTGGTTCCAGTTAGCGATAGTTATGATGGTGACAATAGCCTAAGCCTAATGTTGTCTAAAGACGGAACTATGACTGCCGGCGCTTACTATGGCTTAGAAAAGGTGAGCGGCGTGATTATGAATGATGACGTCAGATCTACAGCGTCCGACGATTGGCATACTTATGCTATTGAGTGGGGTGAAAAACAAATACGCTGGTATATAGATGGAACCCATGTTTATACGGTGGATACACTAAATGTATGGGCGTATAACCAAACTGGCGATAACCCGCGTGGCGATGAAATTATCGCGAATACCACTAGCTTATTTGATCAGCGAACGCCTAATTCAGTTGATCAGCGAGGCCCCGGTCCATTTGATCAAGCTATGCAAATTGTCTTTGATCTAGAAGCGGCGTCCGAAAATTTAACCGCTGACATGCAGGTTGAGTACGTTAAGGTTTGGTCTTGTGATGCTACTGTTGAGCCTAGTATTGAAGAATGCGCATCCAAGGAAAAACCGAAAATATCCAGAGCGGCCTCAGACAGAGTTGAAACTGTTGGCTTTGAGCAAACTACTATTTTTAAAGATGGATACAGAGATCCTGCTACAGATACACTCCTTTCTCAATTTCATCCTTTGAATTGGCACTACTGGGAAGATGTTTTTGATTTAACCATTACCAACAATGGTAATTCTAAAGTTAAGTATCTCACTCTTGAGGATGAGCATGGTCTTGTAGTTGATTTTGATAACTCTTCAGGGCTAGCAACCTTAGGTGTTGCAACAGAAAGTGCTGAACTCAATGGCTATGATATTTCTTTAAATTTTGATCTATTTGTCAATAGTGCTGATACAGATGTTGAGACAGTTAATATTAGAATGCAGTCTGGTAATTCTGGGGATGATAGCGCGGATGATTTAGCTGTTATTGAACTGAGTATTCCCTTTGATGGGCTTGAGCTTGACGCATGGAACAGTCTTAAATTTAATATTCCAGATGATTTTACCCCTAGCGCTGAAAACTCATTGGATTTTGATCCAAGCAATATTACATCACTTATGGTGTTAGAAGTCGTTGGTGGAGCTCATTTGCAACTGGATAATATTTATCTTGGTTGTGTCAATTCAGAGGGCTGTTTGCAGGGGCCAATGGCTATGCAAACTCCACCTGCTCCAAAGGCAGATCCTATACGAATAGAAGCCGAGGAAGAAATTCTGAGTCAAGGAATAGGAACCTATGATGTCACTGCCCCAGAAGAGGGGGGAGGTTCTTATGTTGGGGATGTGAATAATGGTGATTTTGTCAGTTATTCCTTTACTGCCCCAGGGATTGGTCCTTACACCATTGATTACCGTGTCGCTAGTCAGGGTGAGAGCGATGGATTTGTTATGTCACTTGATGGCGTACCTGTCCACTCTGTATCAATTCCTGATACAGGTGGCTGGGAGGAATGGCAAACAATTTCTACCCAACCATTTGAGTTGCTCGCTGGGGTTTATACCATACAGCTTGACTTTGTTGATGATGGTCAAAACCTTAATTGGCTTCAGATACAGCCGCCAATTGCCATATTTACTATAGAAGCTGAAGACTATGATGTTATGAAAGGTATTGAGCTTGAAACAACAACCGATGATGGTGGTGGTCAGAATATTGGTTATATCGATAAGGATGATTATGTCGAGTATACGGTTTTCGTTCCATCAACAGGGGACTTTTTGATTGAATATCGTGTTGCTGGGCTTTGGGACTCAGAAGGTTTTGAGGTTAGATTTGATGATATTTTAGTTGATGCTCAGGCACTTGAAACGCCTAGTGGATGGCAAAGTTGGGACACTCAAAGCAGTGTTATAAGCCTGACCGAAGGTGAGAAAACCATGCGCTTTGATTTCATAGATGGGCCTATCAATATTAATTGGATCAGGTTCACTAGGTTAGCGCCCGAATAGACCAAAATTTTGCTAACAATTTAAAAAATAAATAGAAGTAGCTCGAGTAGGGAAAATATATGAAGTACGAAACTCAATTCAAAAAACAGTTATTGGCAAGTAGTATTGCTATGGTTGTGGCTGCTGGTGCTAATTCTCAGGAAGAAGTACTCGAAACGGCAGATGATAATATCGAGGAGGTTGTGGTTACTGGTATTCGAGCTAGTTTACAGCGCTCTATGGATATTAAGCGCGATGCCAAGGGAATTGTCGATGGTATTTCAGCCGAGGATATAGGTAAGTTTCCCGATACTAATCTCGCTGAGTCTTTGCAGCGAATTACTGGGGTAGCTATTGAGCGTGATAGAGGGGAAGGTTCAAAGATTACTGTTCGTGGATTTGGTCCTGACTTTAATATTGTGAGTTTCAATGGCCGTCAGATGCCTACTAATGGTGGTCGCTCATTTGATTTTGGCAATATTGCATCAGAGGGCATTTCTGCAGTTGAGGTCTATAAATCGGCTCGAGCAAATGTAGCCACTGGTGGTATTGGTGCAGTGGTAAATGTCATAACCAGTAAGCCACTAGAAAATCCTGGTTTACGTGCTGTTTTAAGCACGAAGGGGGTTTATGACCCAGGCACCAGAAAAGGTAATTCGGTTAACCCAGAAATAGTTGGTCTATTTAGCAAAACCTTTGCAGATGATACCTTTGGTATCGCAATCTCTGCCAGTAAACAGGTTCGCGATGGTGGCTCACAAAACGTTACTACGTCATCATTTATGGGGCGTAATTTTGTTACATTAGAGGATATTGATAACCAAGAAGAGGATGCAGAATGGGGCTCAATCCCTGTTGGAGATCCAGATGCAATCAACTTCCCTACAGAAGTGTCTGATGGTATTTATGCGATACCTACTAATATTCAATACAATCTCGATGATTTTCGCCGTGAACGCGTTAATGGGCAGCTGACATTACAGTGGCGACCTGTAGAAGACTTAACTGCAACAATTGACTATACCTATGCTGAAAATCAAATGAATACACAGCATCAGGATTTATCAGCATGGTTTGATCCTGGTTGTAGCACTCGGGAAAGTGAATGGATTCAAGAAGGCAAAATATGGTCACCTACGGTTTACCGTCAAGTGGGTTGTGCGCAAGATAATCTTCAGGGTGTTGGTATATATGCGACCGTTGATGAAAACAAATCGGCGGGCTTTAATTTGGAGTGGTTGGTTAATGACAATCTAACACTAAATTTGGATTATCACGACTCAACCGGTGAAGCACGTCCCAATAGCAAGCACGGTTCCGGTGGATCTATGGCGGTTGCGGCACTCAATCGAATTACTACTTCGGGATATTTTTCTGAAAATGGTATGCCTGTTTTAGAAGTTCAATTGGGTGAGCGAAATTCTTATAACCAAATCATTAGAGAAGACCAGATTAATATTGAGGATATGCAAGTATCCGGTAGTTCTTTTGGTAGCTTTAACAATCTTATGGAAGTTCAGCAGCTTCAATTTGATGGTGAATATGTATTTGATCAGGGGCATAGCATTGATTTTGGTATTGGCCGTGTAGAGGTAACTAATAGGGGGCAAAACAAGGGTATTTCCCGAGATAAATGGAGCGGTGTGGGTGAGCCTGGTGATATTGCTGATTTGCTAACGGTTGAATCTATTGCTGGTGTCTATGACACCTTAGAAGGCAGTGGTGACCCAAGACAGGTAACAGAATTTTTTACCTGGGATTTCCAATCGCTTATTGATCGTAGTGAGCAACTTCTGCAGGCAGGTACCCATGGCGATGTTGAGGGGGATAGCGGTCCCTGTTATACCGGTTTCTGCCCTTCTTATAACTTTGATCTAGACGAAGTAACCACAGAAACATCGGATTCAATTTATTTACAAGGTCATTTGGTTGGGGATCTATGGGATCGTCCATACAATATATTCTTGGGTGTGCGATATGAGAACACAGAAGTTCATTCTGAGGCTCTAGTCCCTATGTATGACCGCGTTGAATGGAGCATATTAGATAATCGTTTTGTTCTTAAAGATAAAATAGATCCTGATACTGGAGATGTTGTAAGGGATTTCTCAGAGATTGATGGTTCCTACAGCATGTTTTTACCAAGTTTGGACTTTGATGTGGAAATTATGGACGATATTATCCTACGTGCTTCCTATAGTTTGACGGTTACACGCCCTCAATATAATGATTTAAAAGGAGCCCTTATTATTGATTATTTGGGCACTGATGGTGGTAGTGGTCGAAGAGGTAATCCGCAGTTACTGCCAATGGAGTCGAAGAACTTCGATCTTTCATTAGAGTGGTATTATGATGAAGCGAGTTATATGTCTGCTGGCCTTTGGTCCAAGGATGTTGATAACTTTATTATCAGTAGAACCTTCAAAAATCAGCCGTTGTTTCCAGATCTTTACACGCCAATTGAAGGTGATTTATACAATGCAGCTATTGATGAGTTAACGGGTGGTGATCCGCGCTTTGATTATGATGCAGATGATTTAAATGAATACTATATCGAAAACTACGTGGGTGAACAGTATGACGACGCAATTAGGTTTACTGGTGATGGCGATGATCGTGAAGCGATTCAAACTGGTTTAGAAGGTGATCCAGTAGCAGTATTTGATGTCACTATTCCAATTAATCAGCGAGAAACCAATGTAAAGGGTCTGGAGCTAATGGCGCAGCATACCTTTGGTGAGTCAGGTTTTGGCTTTCAAGCTAACTACACCTTTGTAGAAGGCAACCTAAAGTATGATATCAACCTAAATGAAGAGCAATGGGTTGTTCCTGGTATGAGTGATACCGCCAACCTGGTTGCCTTCTATGATAAGAATGGATTCCAAATTCGTTTGGCTTATAACTGGCGAGATAAATTTTTACAATCACCCGCAAGAGATCCACGCTTTGTTGAGGAATATGCTCAGCTTGACCTTAATGCTAGCTATGAATTTAATGATAATTTATCAGTATTTATTGAGGGTATTAACTTAACTGAAGAGCATCAACGTATTCATGGCCGTTCTTCATATCAGGTTAGAGAATACTCTGTGGGGCATGCTCGATATAACCTAGGTGCAAGATATAGCTTCTAAGCCTTATCTAGGATTCAACCTTTTAAAAAGCTCTTAACCCTCGTTAGGAGCTTTTTTATTAAATTCCCTTTCTTAATATCCAAAGGTATATTAGGGAATTGAAATACAATTGCGGATGTAATGTAGGAGAAGGCATGGCTAATCATGTGCTGTTAGATAATAGTAACCATAAAGATCTAAAAATAATCAGCAAAAGATCTGCAAGTCTAGGGGATAATATCCCTTCCCTTATGACTTTTCCTTTTGAGTTCAGGGATATCCAAACAAACTTTCCAATTTGTTTTTGCAAGGATCCAGAAACTGGGAAATTTTATACTGCTGCTTTATTTGGTTTTGAGGAAAACGAAAATCTTTTTTTAGACGGTGATACTTGGGACGCAGCCTATACGCCTTTAATGCTCGAGCGACAGCCTTTTTTTATTGGCAGCCAGCAAAATCAAAGTGGCGAAGAACAACGACTTATCTATGTGGATATGGATAGCCCTAGAATAAGTTCAGCCGATGGAGAATCATTATTTTTAGAGCAGGGTGGCACATCAGAGTATTTGCAAAGAATTAGTTCTATTCTGGAGGCTATTCATCAGGGTCAGCAGCAAACAAAAGAGTTTGTTGATTTAATGCAAAAGTATGATTTGATTGAGAGCTTTACTCTAAACGTTGAATTAAATGATGGTTCGAATAATCAGTTACAGGGTTTTTATACGATTAATGAAGACAAGCTTAAAGATTTAGATGCTGATAATATTAAGCAATTAATAAAAACTGGATATATGCAGGCGGCATTTATGATGATTGCCTCAATGTCTAATTTTAGGTCCCTAATTGATAAAAAAAATAAACGTTTATGATATCCATTAATAAGCCAATTAAAGAGATTGAATGCGCTGAGCATGGGCAGGTGCCTGAGTCAGTCTATGCGTCTAAGGAACCTCTTGTTATCCGGGGGTTAGTTGCCGATTGGCCGCTTGTAAAAATGGGAAAAAAATCCTTCCGTGATGCAGGAGATTACCTTAAATGTTTTTATCAGAACCTCCCTGTCACAGCATCAATTGGCGACCCTGAGATAGAGGGTAGAATTTTTTATAATCAAGATTTTTCTGGTTTTAATTATCATTCAGTTAAAGAAGATCTAAGTCTGTTATTAGATAAAATTTATCAATGTGCTGATCAGCAGAATCCAGAAACCCTTTATATGGCATCCACCATGGTCGATCGTTGGCTTCCTGGTTTTAGGGATCAAAACAAGCTTTCAATCGATGAAAAAAGCCCATTGGTTAGTATATGGTTAGGCAATCGCACCCGCATTGCCGCCCATTATGATCTGCCTGATAATATTGCTTGCTCTGCGGTTGGGCGTCGTCGATTTACTTTGTTCCCGCCGAATCAGTTAGTTAATTTATACCCAGGGCCTATTGATTGGGCGCCCGGTGGTCAGGCCATTAGTCTAGTTGATTTTGAAAATCCTGATTTCGAAAAATTTCCAAACTTTAAAAAGGCGCTTGAATCTGCTCAGACGTCTACCTTAGAGCCCGGTGATGGATTATTTATTCCCAGTATGTGGTGGCACCATGTTGAGGGCTTGGATGATTTAAATGTGCTGGTTAATTATTGGTGGCGGCAGTCACCAAGCTATATGGATAGCCCAGCAAATGTATTAATGTATGGTTTGATGAGTATACGTGATCTACCCTCAGAGCAAAAACAGGCATGGCGCGATCTTTTTGATTATTATATTTTTGATGCTGATTCAGACAGTCATAGTCATATCCCAGAGCAAGCAAAAGGTTCATTAGGGTCGATTGATGAAAGCTTAAATAGAAAAATCAGATCTTTGCTGCTTAAGAAAATTAATCGATAAAATTTGTCAGCAGTACTAAAGCTTAAATATTGCCCGTTTAGTTTTTTAATACCCGTTAGTCGCATTCAGCTGGTTTTTTGGCGACTTAAATGAGTTCGAATGCGTTATTAGGACGATTTCACCGGTCAAACTTTATACATTAGTGACAAAATAACAGGGATATTTATAAAATTTGTGCATGGATGCGCGTTAAAAAGATAAAAATTAAAAGGTATTCCAATGCGAATCAACTCTCTCAATCATGCTGTGTATTGTGCAAAAGCGCCTCTGAAAATTTGCGCACTTAGCTTCCTATTATTGTTTACTGTCGGCTGTGGTGTAGAAACTGACAATGAATTTCTGGATGCGCCAGAAAATATAGTAGATACCAGTAAAGAGGATTTGAATGCCTATAAGCCGCTCGGGGAAATTCCAGATATATCACTGACAGATATTTCCGTTCGCGGCAGACCCTATATTGACGACTCTCTTGGCTATAACGTTATTCGTTCCGATATGGGCACCTTACTTCGTGGTGTCAGCTTGTCCACAGACGGTGGTGACCCCTACAACGCTCTAAACTTATTAGACAAGTCCGACATAAAATTAGAGTCATTACAGTCTATGGTAAACGACTATGGTTTTAACACCCTACACGTTTACCTTGAAGGTGATGCAGCACAAAATCCAGATCCAGTCGGTATCAATGAAGAGCTAGCCGATCACTTAGTGGAAATAACCCGTCAAGCCAAAATGTATCTGATTATCACCATTGGTAATAATGGTGAAAATGGCGCTATACATAGTATGGAGAAGGTTTTGGCCTTTTGGGATCTTTATGGCACTAAATATAAAGACGAAACCCATGTAATCTATGAAGCGCACAATGAGCCTGTATCTGGAATCAATGGTTATTGGACCGATGAAGACTGGGAAAAGCAGGCAGATATGTATGAGAAAATTCGTGAAGTGGCGCCTGATACTATGGTTCTATTAGGCTCGTTTATGTCCTTTTTTGGTGGTTCGCAAGCGATCAAAGGCGCAAATGATCTTGCCGCGAAGTTTCCTGGCATATGGGATAATGCCGGATTTGCATTTCATGCCTACTGGGATATAGGGCAGGTAGAAAGCACTATTGAAGCGTTTGAAGCAAGTGATGATTATCCTGCGCTGTTATGTACAGAATTTTGGCCAGGCGATACAAAAAATGGCTTTAATGAAGTATTTGAAAGTCACCAAATTGGTTGGACTCAATTTGAATGGCTGGGCGGCAACGATCTTGAGCTTGATCGAGTTAAAAATTATTTGGATACCTATGGTACGGCATGGCGCCCAGATAATCCTAACAGCACTTGGCCAGCAAGTGGTTCGCCTAGTATTCCAATCGATCAAACAATTGGTTTATACAGTCGAGTCGATAAGAAATTTTTAGGCCTTGATGATCAGGACAGAGTTGTAGCTGGTGATCAAAGCTATGATGGCGTCGGTTCTGACGAGTTTATTGTTGTGGATGCCGGTGATGATGGTCATATTGCATTATTAGCTGATAATGGTCGATACCTGTCCGTTAGCGATTATGGTCAGCCGCTAGTAGCCTCTGCAAGAAAAATTGGCGTTAAGCAAAAGTTCATGTGGTTGGAGTTACCTACCGGTGATATAGCGCTTCGTCCATGGGCAGGGTCTGGTCATCTAATTGGTACTATTGCGTCTACTGATGGTGATGAATTTGGTCTAACAGGATCAGTGGGTGCTGGCATTAAACGCGGTGGAGCAAACTCATACCGTGTGGTAACAGCTTATACTAATTCAGTTGATCCACTACCAGAAATTCCGCCTGTTCCACCGGGCCCATTCTTTGGAGCGCCGATGCCGGTGCCAACCAATGGCGATCACAATTTGCCCACTTCGGCGCCGGATAATCGCCTTTATGCCTCTGATTATGATATTGGTGGTGAGGGTATTTCTTATCATGATACGGGTGCAATCAATCTGGGTGAAGCTTATCGTCCATCTGAAGGGGTTGATGTTGAATCAAGCAATGAGGGTCACACCTCTGTAGGGTTCTTTGAGGAAGATGAATGGCTTCAATACACCATTGATGTGGCTCAAGCTGGAAATTATATTGTTACATTACGCACTGCATCAGCTGGCGGTGGTTTTATTAGTTTAGAATCTGATTGTCGAAAACTCACCGATAATCTTGCAACACCAGACACCGGTTGGTGGGATATTTGGCAAGATATCACGGTCGACGTTACCCTAGAAGCTGGAGAGCAAAAGCTGCGAGTAGTGAGTGGCGGCAATATGAATTTAATGAATATGGATATTCAGTTGGGCGGTAACGGCGGCGCTGATTATGGTGCTGGTTGTGAGTGGCAGCCACCAGAGCCGGATGATTTAAAAGTTGAAGCCGAAGATTGGACCACTGTAGTGTCTGCACCAGAGGGCAGTGTCAATATTAATGCTGTGGCGACGGATAGTGATTTAAGCTTACATGTAGGTAATTTTGACGCCGGTGATTTTATTGAATATGCCGTAGGGCTTCCAGAAACAAGTTGTTACCGCGCAGAATATCGTGTGGCTAGCTACACAGGGAGTGATGGTTTTGAGCTGATATTCGATGGTGAAACTGCGGATAGTTTCAAAATACCGCAAACCGGTGGATGGGATAGTTGGGTTACCTTTACCCGTCACTATGAGCTTAACGCAGGCAGTCAAACCTTAAGGCTAGAAGCTTTGGGTGATTCCTTTAATGTCAATTGGCTAAGATTTAATGCAACCGATGCAGTCGATTGTGAGCAAAGTGATGCGATTATTATTGAGGCAGAAACCTATATTGGCGCAATAGAACAACCTGATGGTGATGTTGGAACACAGGCAACTGATGATGAAGGCGGCGGTTTAAATGTGGGTTGGATTGACGCTGGCGATTGGATGGAATACGAGATAAATGTTATCGAGTCGGGTAACTATAGCGTTAGTTACCGCATGGCTAGCCAAGCAGGTAGCAGTTCGGGTGTAAATATACTTATAGACGGCAATCAAGCTGATACCGCATTTGTACCCAACACCGGTGGTTGGCAGAAATGGCAAACGGTTGATGGTGGAACTATTTCTCTAGAGGCGGGTCAATATGTGCTTCGTTTTGAAGCGCCTGGTGGCGGTCTAAACCTAAACTGGATTAAATTCACACCTGCCTATCAAATACCTACAGGAAATATAGGCACAGGACTCAATGATAGTTTGGATGAGGGTGAAACCATTAACTTCAACGATCCTGTTGTGAATTATGGGTTAATCAATATAGGGGATAGTTTGGCTAACCTTGAAGTTGATTCAGAGGATGATGCCAATACAATCGTTTCCGTTATTAAAGGGGCAGTTGCTTCATCGGGCGTTAATATTGCCAGCGGGCAAGTCAATTATCCTCTGAGTGCCACCCTTGTTCGACTGTCAATGCGTGTATATAGCTCAACTATTGGCACATCAGTGCGTATAAAGCTAGAAGACTCTTCCGATAGCGCTCATTCGGTAGAAACTGAGGCTTTGACTACGGTAGCGAATGAATGGGAAACCTTGGTCTTTGACTTTAGAAACCCCGTAGAGGGCACAGCGGCATTAGATACAGATTACAACTTTGATGTGCTATCCGTATTCTTTAACTACTCAGCCAGTGGTAATGGTGAGACCTATTATTTGGATGATATAACTATGCTAGAGGCTATTAAGCCGCCTATAGCAATCAATGCCGAGAACTCACGGATCGAAGCGGAAGATTGGTTTGATGTTATACCAGAACCACGTTCAGTAGGCATTCAAGAAACCCAAGACATTAGTGGTGACTATAATCTAGGCTGGATTGCACCTGGTGACTGGATGGAATATGAATTTACAGTTGCTAATTCCGGCAATTATGAGCTGGCTTTAAGGGTTGCAACTCCAAGCGCAAGTTTGCCTACATTTAAGATTTCTATAGATGATGTATGGGTTGACGATATTGAGGTTGCAAATACAGGTGGTTATCAAACTTGGCAAACGATGACTGGGAATGTGGTTGCTTTAGATCAAGGTGTACATACATTACGCATAGACACACGTTCACCAGGGGCTAATTTAAACTGGATTGAACTTATAGAGACCACTGATCAGGCTGATACATTGCCAGTGCCAGTACCTTCAATAACATCTAGTGATTTAATTGGTAGCTGGAAGTTAGCACCTGTAGCAGGGGCTTTATTTGTCGATGGTTGGAGTAGTAGTCTTGGTGATGTCAGTACAAGATACTGTCTATTCGATGACTTATTTACATTCTACGGCAATGGCGCGTTTACAAACCAGATGAATAGTCTGACATGGGTAGAACAATGGCAGGGTGTCAGTGACGGTTGCGGAACGCCAATTTATCCTCATGACGGAAGGGGACGTTCAAGCTTTACATTCGATGAATCAGCAATGACCATAACACTCAACGGTAAGGGTGCTCATCTAGGTATACCCAAGGCAGTGAATGGTGCTGAATATGGTGCAGGCATATCCATAGCTCAAGCGCCAGAATCAATTGTTTATGATGTTATCGAAAGTACAGCAACAACCATGTCGATAAAGATTAATATACAAGGTGGTAAATACTGGATCTTTAAGCTAATTAAAAATTAACCAAATTAAAAAAAAGGCCCCTTTAAGGGGCCTTTTTTTTGTATTTTTAAGGCATTATCTTGGTAAAAGTTTTAAAACCATCTTGCAGTTGAATAAACCACTGAGGGACCGAGGGGCCATCTCCGGCTTTTTTGATTCTTGGATGTTTTTTAACCATATCAGCTAGAAGCTGTTCATTTTCCGGCTCAATATCCACAAAAAAGATATGCTTGCCATTTTTAAGGGCCTTTTCAAAGCGGGCAAAGCGGTTATTTTTACGCTGTATACCAATAAATCCAAATTCCCAAGTGAAAAACCCAACCATTATGATTGATAAGAAAACAAAGGGTATCCATGTTGCTTGTTGTGCCCAGCCCATTAGCGCAACGATATAAAGCATTAATGTTGCTGCAATAATACCTACTATGGCGCCTAGCTTAGTACTATGAACAACATCTGTTCGAAGCACAGCTTCAACCTCATTGAGGTTTGGATGAGCGGCAACCTCGGCATCATCTAGGCTTAATACGTGAGAGTGGGCGGCTGAAATGCCAACGGTTTCAAGCTGTCTTTCAAGTAATTCCAGATCATCAAGATCATTACTGATATAAAAATGTCTTTTCATAGTAATACCCTCAAACCTTTAAATTATTAATTTTTACCAAAGCTTAAAATAAAAATACTTCGCTTATTTTTTCCATACGCCAATAACTTGAAAGGGGATTAGTTCTGAAAAAGACTCATAAACTTGCTTATAGAGTCAAAGCCCCTATATTAAGTTTAGTCCATGATATTGAGTATTTTGTGTATTAGATGCTTCTTGAGATGCCTTTGACAACTAACAATGGTCGCCAAAAGCATTTAAGAATAAGTGATAATCTGAAGGTGAAATTTAACTTTGCATAACCAACTTGGGTGTTCTGTCAGCTTTATAAATACCCCAGTGTTTTTCTGGCTCAAGAGGATCGGGAGAGCCTTTCCAGTTCTCATCAAAGGCTTCAAAGAAATAAACCAGCACCTGTTGTTCTTGAGCCCAGTCCATTAGCTGGTGGAAATACTGCTGTTGAAAATTTTCATTAACATTATGGCTTTCAATGCCACGTCCATTTGAATTTGTGGCCCAACCCGCTTCAGTAATAATAATCTGCTTATCGGGGTAGGCATCCTGGACTGCTTGATAATTAGCAATGGTGTAGGCTAGACCCTCATCAATACTTTTAAACTCCCACACCGGATAGGTGTGGATAGAAATAACATCTAGCTGATCTGCAAGTGGCCTTAAATGCTCAAGCCAGGGAACGTAGTTTTCACAAAAGGTAACAGGTTGAGATACTTGTGATCGGGTCTGTTTGGCATAATTAATTAAACTTTCAGTGGGTACTAGATGATCTGTCCAGCCGACCGCGGCTTCATTACCTATAGATACTGAGCTAATAATAGTAGGGTATTTATTAGCTAGCTGAATAAGTTCATCAATTTGCTGTTGGTTGTGCAGTTTATTGCTACGCAATTGTTCATCCGAATATAAGCCACCCCAAGGGCAGTTTTCATTGCATACTTCGGCAGTAATATAGGCACCGAGCATCACGTCAAATGGTAGCTGTTCATTTTTAATAACATCCAAAATAGTTTTTGAATGTTCATCGCTGCCGTATAACCGTAATGATTTCCAGTCATCTTTAAGGATCAATAAGTCTTGCTTGACTTGATCATAGGATGGAAAGTCACCGCTGTCTGGACTCTGTCCATCGCGATACCCCGAATAGCAAATTGCTTTCGCAAAAGGTAAGTATTTTTTGTTCATATTTTTTATTTTGTATATTTTAAATTTTCGTTTTTATCCCACAAACCCCAATAGGCACCCACATCCCCCTCGGCGCCGATTTTCCATGATTCATCAAAAGATGAAAAATAGAACATTTCTATTTTCTCAGATTCTGTCCACTGTTGGCTATTCAAAAAATACCTAATAGCATTGGTTTCTGATGGCTCAGCCCCGTAAAAACTTTGTCCACGGTTAGGCCAGCCCGTTTCAGTAATAATAACTTTCTTGCCGCCAGCAGCTTTAATAGTTCGATTATACATATCTTTCATATACAGCAAAGAATATTCAATCGGACAACCCTCCCAAAAGGGATAGCAATTAGCAAGAATTACGTCACACATTTCAGTGATTGCGGGACGATCTTCAAATTCATAGTATGCATCGACATAGCCGACAGGTATATTGGGTACTTCTGCCTTAACTCTGGCAAGATATTCAAGCAGTTGCTCTTCAGTTAGGTCATCCCTATAAAGGACTTCATTGCCGACTGCGCACAGGTCAACATAACCTTCTTTAGCGAGTTTAATTAGTCCTTCAATCTCAAGTTCATTTTTTTCAAGATTGTCGCCAAGCCATGCTCCAACAAGAGTTTTAAGCCCCATCTGTTTTGCAACGACAGGGACAAGCTCGTTACCTAAACAACAAGAGAAGGAGCGCACCCAGCTTATATGAGGCTGGAGGATACTCATTCGCTGTTTAATTTGTTCTAGTTCTAACTGATCGCCAGGTTCTTGGCCCTCGCGATATGCACTAAAACCAATGCCATGAATCCCAGCGTTTAAGCAACTTTTGAAATATTCCTGCATCTGGGCTTGGTTAAGCTGAGAAATATCTATACCGGTAAGGGATAGAATTTTACCTTCTCTTTTGGACATTGATTTATATAACCTCGAAGCTGTTTAAATAATGGTCGCTAGTTTACATTATGTTTGTATTAATTATTAGCGGAGAATCCTAATGGACAAGTTAAAAAGTTACAATGATCAACTAAGTTTTACGATTTGAAAAACTATTTAGCCAAAATCGACAAAGAAAATGAATATATTTGTTCAAATTTGCCTAATTTTCGGCAAAAAGGTCTTTTTAATCGACCGATAAACTAGCGAAATTAAAATACTGGCCTTAGAATAGCCGCCTTTTGAGTTTTACCAAATAGCGCAGATAGCATTAAAAGACTAAATGAGACAAAAGGATTTGCTAGCGGGTATCCATTAAAAAGGGTTCCAGTATTTAATTTCAACAAGATAATTAGTTAGGTTTCAAATGACTCATAAGCAAATTCACGTAGGCCAACAACTTCAACAAACAAATAATGTTGAAGTTGGGGGTAATTACGTCAATATAGAAGGTGAAACCTTCTATCAAATTGAGAACTACGATCAGATGAAGGATTTCTTTATCAGTGTAGTCAGCGATTCCGATCACTGGATGTTTATCTCTACCCGCGGCGGCCTTACTGCCGGAAGAATTAATTCAGAAAATTCTCTATTTCCGTATTACACGGATGACAAGATTAGTGATGGCTCACCATATACAGGAAGTAGAACCATAGTGTTGGCAACTATTTCCGATAAAACCTCTCTCTGGGAGCCGTTCTCTGAGCAATACAATGGCATCTATAATATTAGTCGTAACCTTTACAAAAATGTGTTCGGCGATAAGCTTATTTTTGAAGAAATTAATCATGATTTAGGCCTAAATTTCCGTTATGCATGGCGAACTTCCGATAAATTTGGCTTTGTCAAAACATCCAATTTGATCAATAACGGTGATTCATCTGCAGAAATAGAGATTGTTGATGGTATTGAAAATTTAATTCCCTATGGCGTCGAAACCGATGTCCAAGGCGGTTTGAGCTGTTTGGTTGATGCTTACAAGAAAAATGAGCTTGATGCCGATAGCGGTCTAGGCTTGTATAGTATGAGTTCTATTCTTGTGGATCGCGCTGAGCCAAGTGAAGCACTTTCTACCACAACGGTTTGGTCCGTAGGATTATCTAAATCGAAAAAACTAGTTTCCTCTCTTCAGCTTGATAGCTTCCGTAAGGGTGCAGGTGTTGAACAAGAGCTAGATATTAGAGGGCGTCGCGGCGCCTATTTTGTCAATGATTGTCTATCGCTTGATTCATCTGAAGAAAAGAGCTGGAGTATTGTTGCTGAGATTAATCAGGGCCCGGCGAAAGTTAGAGACTTAATTGCCTATTTGAAGTCAGATAAGAAAATAGCTGAGGATATTGAAGCTGATATAGCGTTAGGATCAGAAAACTTGGCTCGCATAGTGGGTATTTCTGATGGCTTGCAGGTTACCGAAGATCGCTTGAGTGCTAACCATCATTTTGCCAATGTTTTATTTAATGTAATGCGCGGCGGTTTATTTGTAGACAACTATTCAGTGCCCAAAGCAGATTTGATTGGCTTTGTTAAGAGTTTTAACCATCAAGTATATGATCAGTTTAAGGACTTTTTTGAGGGATTGGATGAGACTTTTCATTACAGTGACTTAATTAAGGCCGCTTCTAAGCAAAATAACGCTGGCGTACAAAGACTTTGTTTCGAATATTTACCACTTTCATTTAGTCGTCGTCATGGTGACCCATCGCGACCATGGAACAAATTTAATATCAAAGTGAAACAAGAAGATGGCTCACAGCTTCTAAACTTTGAAGGTAACTGGCGAGATATTTTCCAAAACTGGGAAGCCCTGAGTTACTCCATTCCTAATTACATTGAGAGCATGATCTGTAAGTTTGTGAATGCTTCTACCGCAGATGGCTATAACCCTTACCGCATTACCAAAGCCGGAATTGATTGGGAAAAGCCAGATCCACATGATCCTTGGGCCAATATTGGTTACTGGGGCGATCATCAGATTATTTATTTATTGAAGTTTTTGGAATTCTCCAATGACCATCACCCAGGTACGTTGCGAGACTTCTTAACGCGTGATCTATTCTGTTATGCCAATGTACCCTACAAAATAAAAGCATACAAAGATCTGTTAAAAGATCCTCATAACACGATTGATTTTGATGAGGCGGCAGATGAGCTAATTGACCAGCGCGTTTCCGAAATAGGTGCTGATGGCCGTCTTATTTGGGATAAAAATGGTTCGGTTTACTATGTGAACCTGACTGAAAAGCTTTTAGCAACCATGCTCTCTAAGCTATCAAACTTTATTCCCGAGGGCGGCATTTGGATGAATACCCAACGTCCCGAGTGGAATGACGCGAATAATGCACTGGTAGGCTATGGTGTTTCCATGGTCACACTTTATTACACAAGACGCTATCAGCAGTATCTTCTGGAACTATTTGCTAATACAGAGCTTAAAGAGGTGGCAATTTCAGAAGAAATAGGTGCACTTTTAACATCTATTAACAGTACCTTTGAAGAAAACAAGCAGCTATTGGCAGGCACAATTAATGGTGCTGATAGAAAGCGAGTGGTTGATGCCTTAGGTGAAGCGGGATGTAACTTCCGTAGTAAAGTTTATCAAAACGAATTTAGTGGTAATCGTGTGATGCTAAAAACAGCTGACCTGATTGCATTTTTGAAGTTATCGCTTGAGTATATCGACCATACTATTGAGGCTAATCGTCGTGATGATGGTTTGTATCATGCCTATAATCTAATGACCGCGACAGAAGACTCGGTAGAGATAAGCTATCTTTATGAAATGCTAGAGGGTCAGGTTGCCGTATTGAGCTCGGGCTATTTAAGTCCAGAGCAAGCCCTTGAAGTATTAACCTCGCTTAGAAATTCTTCAGTATATACGGCCCGTCAGCACTCATACTTGTTGTACCCAGATCGTGAGCTTACTCGCTTTGTCGATAAAAATATTATCCCAGAAGTACAGCTAAAACGTTCGGAGCTGTTAACCATGTTAGTTAGTTCGGGTGATACTTCTCTGGTCGAACAAGATTCTCAGGGCGGATATCACTTTAATGGTTCCTTCAATAATGTTGATAGCGCCAGAGACGTCTTAGAAGCGCTGAAGGATAATGGCTATGCAGATCTAGTCGATAAAGAGCAGGCATTAATTGAGGAGATTTTTGAATCGGTATTTAATCATCGTCAATTTACTGGTCGATCGGGTGGGATGTATGCTTATGAAGGGTTGGGGTCAATCTATTGGCATATGGTTTCTAAGTTGTTGCTAGCAGCCCTTGAAAACTTCCGCAACTCGTTGGAGCAGGGTTCTGACCCAGTTGTAGTTGGCAAGTTAGCGGACTGTTACTTTGATATTCGTGCAGGGATCGGGTTTAATAAAACACCAGATAATTATGGTGCTTTCCCAACCGATCCCTACTCACATACTCCAGGGTTTGCCGGTGCTAAACAGCCAGGTATGACCGGTCAAGTAAAAGAAGAAGTGATTACGCGCCTAATGGAAATGGGTCTATCAGTCTCTGGTGGCTCTATTCTGTTTAAGCCATTTATACTCAGAAAGTCTGAATTCTTATCTTCTGCTGACAGTCTAAGCTATTTTGATATTGCGGGTAACCAGCAGTCTGTTGAACTACAGGCGGGCCAACTAGGCTTCACCTATTGCCAAATACCGGTTGTATACAGTCTTTCAGATGAGACATCAATCATTATCACCTTTGCAAATGGTACTGAAAAGGCAATTGCGGGCGATACTATTGATGCACAAACATCACTGGCAATTTTTGATAAAACGGGTGAGGTTGTGAAGATTAATGTCGCTCTTAAGCCAGGTTTAGAATAAGAATAAGCCAAAAATTAAAACCAATAAAAAAGCCGTCTATACAGACGGCTTTTTTATCGCTGCAAAAACGTAATCTAGATTATCCAGCCTCTAATTGTGTCCTAATTTCCTGAGATTTTTCCTCATCAAGATCATAGTTGCGCATCGCAAAGATGGCTATTAATGTGCCAGCACAGGGAATAACAATATAGCTCAAGCGAAGAAGCGTCAGAGTTTCCTCGCTTTGCAGAGCTACTGATTGATCAAAGCCGATTACACTTAAAATTAAACCACTTGCGGCGCCAGCAAATGCACCGCCAAATTTAACCATCCACCAGTAGATAGCGCCAAAGGTGCCTTCGCGTCGTTGATTGGTTTCTAGTTCATCTAAGTCACATACATCCGCAGTCATTGACATCATAATGGTGAATAGACCGCCAATGCCAAATGCGAAAAGTGGTAATGGGATAAACATCATCCACGGATTCTCTGGTGAAAAGCCCCACCAGAAAAGTACATAACCTACCAGTGAAACAGCCTGAGAATATAGGAAAGTAGTTTTTTTACCGTATTTTTGTGCAAAGTGATTCACAATAGGGATTACCATAAAAGTAGTGAACAGGGCGCCTACCGAACCAAATAAAGTAGGCCAAACACCTGCTGCTGCAGGGTCACCTTCGTTCATGTAATAGACAACGATAAACCAAGAAAATGCAGCCACTACTTGGAACGCGTTAAAAATAAAGAAGGTTGCAATACAGATTTTTTGGAAAGGCTTATTGCGCAGAGTCACAACAATACCGCGACCAAAATCGAGCATGGTTTCTTTTAATGATTTTCCATCATCCTCATGCTGAGCAGCTGATGCAGGCGTTGTATGGGTGCAGAAAATTGCGGGTACCAATGCCATGATCATGCAGCCACCACCAACCCAAAGAGAGAGTGTTCTAGCGCCTTCAGCAGCGGATTCATACCAGTCAGGATCATAAAGAATAATCCAAAACCAGGGTGCAATTACCCAGGCCCACTGACCGATCCATTGGGCGACTGCCATAATGCGTGTTCGCTCATGGAAGTCAGTACTCATCTCATAGCCCATTGCCACATAGGGAACGCCAAAAATAGTCATGCCAATCCAAAATACACAGGCCCAAAATAGGAAATAGTAAAAGTTATACATCTCAGAATTTGTGGCATATAACTGCCACATCATCATAAACGACAGGCCAGAGATAATAGCGCCAACAAATACATAGGGTCGGCGTTTGCCCCATCTGGAATTAGTGTGATCTGAGATATAACCCATTAATGGGTCTGTGACCGCATCTATCAACTTAGGAATAAAGAAAATTAGCGCCCAAAGTACAGGGCTCATACCTAACCCTTGAACAAGAATTACCATAAATATGCCCAATGCCGCGGGGAACATTTGATTGGCTAGCATGCCAATTCCAAAAGCGACTTTTTGGTTAAAAGGGACTTGATTGGTAGTCGATACTTCTTGTGTGTTAACCATAATCTAAATCTTTTAATGTTATTTTAGTTTTAAGTGATTATTGCGCTGAGCATTGTCATGCGCAGAGTCTAGCATCTTTTGATTGTTAATCGATGGAGTATAAGTGAGCTTTGAAGGGCATTTAATTATGATTCGATCAAAATAGGGATATTTGCGGTAGCTGAACCGCCATGATGGTCATCTACATAAACAAAAAGCCTAAATTCACCCGTTTCGGGTGGAGAAAATTCAACAGTTGATGATGTGGCTGTATCTGATTGTTGCCAAACAATTTCTGGGGTTGGCTCAAAGTCGCCACCATCACTTTGTAATGCCCGATCCACTTCTTTCATAAGTTCCCACCGATAACTCAGGTTTCGATTACTGTTATCTATGGAAATTTCTGCATTATGGATTTGGCCCTGTTGTAAGCAAATGCTTTCTTCGGCAAGCATGCCATTTACGGTTAATTTACCGATTTGCGGAATTCTATGTTTAGGCCATTTTCCAGTCCAAAGATACTGCATGACTTGAGCTGCCTCGGTACTGTTATTATTTTCTAAGAATAGGCCATACCAGGTGGGCGTTCTCTCTTGCTTTTGCCCCCAGAGAAAAACGAATGATCCAATACATTGTTTGGTATCTGCAGCAATATAATTTAGATATCTAGAATGGTAGTCGCTGGCTTTTTCTGAACTATTTGCCTCTATAGGTCTGTCCCAGTGGGTATTCTCGCATTCCCAGTGACCTGTGGCGCCCCATTCAGTAATCATATAAGCACCCTGATAATCACTTTCTTGCAAAAATTGGGGTAATTTATCAATGGCACCATAAATTTGAAAAGACAATAGGTCTAAATCGGGACAGCTCTGCGCAACAAGCGCTATAACCTCTGGCTCAGCACCAGCTAGCATGGTGGTGGTTGGGTGGTTGGGATCAATTTTATGGATCATTTTTGATAGGTCATTGACTGCATCCCATACTTTAGGGTTTGTGTGGCGCAGGTTGAGCTCATTTCCGATACCCCACATTAAAAGAGCTGGATGATCTTTTAGTGCTAGGATATCTTCTTTGATGGTGGCTAGTTGTTCAGCCACGGCTTGCTTATCGTCGTAATCAAAGCCATGTCTTTCTCGCTCAACCTCAATACCCATACATACCATTAAGCCATTTTGGTGGGCTTCATCAAGGATTTCGAGGCCGCTTTTTTCACCATTATTAACTCGCCAAGTGCGAAAAGCATTGCCTCCAAAGTCTGCAAGACTTTTGATGCTACCAAAATCCACACCAGCGCCATTAATGTAGAAAGGCTTGTTATCAACCATTAGTTGGTATTTATTATTGCTGTGATTAAGTTCAACCTTGGAGGGTTTCATTGGTAGGGCCTTTGGTAAAAATAAGTGGGTCATTCTATTTCTGAGGGCCTAGTAAAACAAGCACTATAACTACCATGCAAAATTATTGAATCGGTAATATAATCCCACGCTTGTCTGTATTTAATAATTATAGGTTAAATAAGTGAATAAATTTTCTAAATACCTTGCCCTTGCATTAATAACTGTCAGTCTTTTTGGTTGTAATAAAGTCGATCAGCCTGATGAATCTACTAATTCATCAGCAGCTGAAATTCTTGGCAATCCAAATTATCCAGCAATCTCTTATGGTGGGTATCGCGAAAAGACACGTGATGATGTGCCTACAGTTAAAGATTTAAAAGAAGATATGCAAATTTTGTTTGCTATGGGAGTAAGAATTCTCCGTACCTACAATGCATCGCAATTTCCTCAAGCAGAGCGAATTCTTAAGGCTATTAGTGAATTAAAAAAAGCAGACCCAAATTTTGAAATGTATGTGATGTTAGGGGCTTGGATTGACTGTAAAAATGCTTGGTCTGATTTACCACCAATTCATGAGGAAGAAGATGAAGAAAATAATCGTGCTGAAATTGAAAAGTCAGTCTCGTTAGCTAATCAATACCCAGATATTGTTAAGGTTATTGCTGTGGGTAATGAGGCGATGGTGCATTGGGCTACCAAGTATTTTGTCCACCCAAAAACTATTCTTAAGTGGGTTAATTATTTGCAAAACCTTAAGCAGGAAGGTCAACTACCTAGTGATTTATGGATCACTAGTTCTGATAATTACGAGTCTTGGGGCGGTGGCCACAAAAACTATCATTCACCCGATTTAGTGGCATTAGTTAAGGCGGTTGATTTTCTTTCAGTACATACTTATCCGTTTCATGATTCCCACTACAATCCTAACTACTGGGGGGTCTTTGAGGGTGAGGAAAGTTTATCAAAAACTGAAATAATTGAAGCGGCCATGCTTCGAGCTAAGCAGTATGCAGTGTCTCAATATCAAGGTGTTGCTGACTATGTGAAAAGTCTTGGTTTAGAAAAGCCAATCCATATTGGTGAGACAGGTTGGTCTTCAGTTGCCGCACATCTATATGGCGCGACAGGCTCTTTTGCCGCAGATGAACTAAAACAGGGCTTGTACTATAAGCATATGCGCGACTGGGAAAAAGAGTCCGGCATGTCGGTATTTTATTTTGAGGCATTTGATGAGCAGTGGAAGGATCCAAATGATGTTAATGGCTCGGAAAATCATTTTGGCCTTATTGGGCTGGATAATAATGTTAAATATGCTCTTTGGGATCTTATTGATCAACAGACCTTTGAAGGATTAACTCGAGGCGGAAAGCCGCTGGGTAAGAGTTACGCTGGTGACAAAGATGCGCTTTTAAAGGAAGTTGGGCTTCCGCCGTTTAAGGGTGGTCATTCTAAACAAAAAGATTAGAAAAAGTACTTCTCTAAATTTTTAGGGTTAATGCTGGTCTAGTATATTTTCCATCTTATCCATAATGCTATTCATCCTTTCAACCAGTGCCCTGTAGGGCGCTGGGGTTGCCATATCAATGCCGGCATTCTTCATTAAACTATAAGGGTAGTCTGAACCACCGGCCTTAAGGAGATTGATAAAGTCTTGCTGCGCCTGTTGGTCCCCTGTGCGTATTTTCTTTGCTAGGCCGCTGGCAGCGGCAATGGATGTAGCGTATTGGAAAACATAAAAGTCATAATAAAAGTGAGGAATATAGGCCCATTCTATACTGTATAAATCATCTATACTCACAACACCCAGATCATGTCCGTGGTAGCGTTTCAATAATTTTAGATACATCTTGCTTAGCTTGGCGCCGGTCAAAACATTTCCAGCTTCTACTTCTTGATTAATCTTTAATTCGAATTCTGCAAACATGGTTTGTCGATAAAACGTACCCCGTAATGCTTCAAGACCAATGCCTAAGTAAAAGAGTTTTTCTTCATCTGTTTTGGCTTCTTCTATCACCATATCTTGAAGCAGCATTTCATTCATTATAGAGGCAGTTTCAGCAATAAAAGTGGAGTAGCCTGCAGTCTCCCAAGGCTGTTTTGCATTAGCTAATACTGAATGGACAGCATGGCCATATTCATGGGCAAAGGTTGAGGCGCTTTCAAAATCATCATTATGATTAAGTAATACATAAGGGTGAATATCATAGGCACCTCCCGACATATAGGCACCTGACCGTTTACCAGGTGATGGATAAACGTGCATCCAGCGGTTTTTAACACCAAGATCATAGGCAGCCATATATTCTGCACCTAGTGGCTTAAGTGCACGACGAGTAACTTCAATCGAGTCTTTAATGCTAAATCGTTTATCAAGGTTGACCAGTGGCGGATAGATATCGTAGTAACGCATTTCATCTTTTATACCGAGCATTCTTTTGCGCAATTTAAAGTAGCGATGAAGGGTAGGTAGCGATTGATTCACTTCCTTAACCAGCGTTTCATAGACCTCAGGAGGCATATTGTCATCAAACAAGGCTCGCCCAAGCGAGCTTTTGTATTTTCGTGCTTCTGTTTTAAAGGCTAATCCCTGAATTTGGCTGTTCATAATGGTGCCAAGAGTGGCTTCATAGTTTTGCCATATTGACCAGAAAGTTTCAAAAACTATTTTACGGTCTCCCCTTGAAGGAGATTGTCTGGAAGCAGAGTAGCCCGCTTGACTCAATCTTACTTCTTTGCCATTAGATAGAGTGACCACTGGCCAAGGCATATTGGCATTGGCAAAAACCGAGTAAATAGAATTGGCGCTGCTGGTTAACTTACTAGTTTTAGCGAGTAGAGTTTCTATTTCTTTTTCAAGGGTGTGGGGGGCACGACGAAGTGCATCATTTATACTGAAGCTATGTTTGGCTAGCTTGGGCTCCTGTGACAGAAACTGAGCAATTTTTTCCTCTCCTAGCGCCAATAGTTCTGGGTTATACCAACTAATTGCAGCACTAAGGTCGCTAAAAAGATTGCGCGCTAGTTGGCTGCGCTCCTGGTTTTCAGCAATACGTGTATCGACATCAGCGCTAAGGTTGGCATAAACGTAAACGCGCACAGCTTCTTTGTAGATTGATGAAATTCGATCTGAAGCAAAAAGGAGCTTTTCTGCACTATCGTCCAGCGTGCCCTGAAGTTCTGCCAGTTGTTGTATTTGGTGCGCAACCTGATCCTTAGCTAAAATCCAAGCATCAAGGTCGGGGTAGAGATCGGTTAAATCCCAGATATATTCATCGCTAATAATAGTTTCAGTAGTTGATACTATTTCTTGGTCTGATGGATCATCGCTGCAGGCGAATAGCAAAACTGTTGTGAATATAAGTGAAAAGTATTTGTTTATTTTCATTTGATGCCTGTTTTTTTGGTTACATAATTCATGACGTCATACTAGCAAAGGCTTTTGTCCAACTGTAGTCATCAATAGATAAATTATTATGTCGGGCAAGTCTACCTATCAAATTAAACTATTCTCACCGAATGTCTGTATATCTAAACATAAGTATATAACCCTTTGGTGCCTTTAAATGCGACGAGTCATTGTATTTATTTTCTTTAGTCTAATTTCGATCTCATCTTTTGCTTGGTGGGAAAAAGAACATCAAATAGTAGCTATTATTGCAGAGGAAAACTTATCAGTTAAGGCTAAACAACAGGTCAATAAATTGCTTGAGGGTAGAAAGCTTTCTGAAGTAGCCAATTGGGCAGACACTATTAAACGGCAATCCAGATGGTCTCATAGTAAGCGATGGCATTATATGAATGTAAAACAGGGCGAGACTGTTTCTGACTATAAAGTATTGGAAGGAGGGGATATCTTATGGGCATTAAATTATTTTTATGGGCAACTGAATGATAAGGGTAAATCCTTAAAGCAACAGCGAGAGGCATTAATGTTTTTTATTCATTTATTCGGTGATATTCATCAGCCATTGCATGTGGGTAAATTAGGTGATGCAGGGGGGAATAGAGAATCTGTCCGATGGAAAGATGAAATTCGCCTATTAAACTTGCATAAGGTTTGGGATGGGCTTCTTACGCAGTCTGATTTATCCGCAAAACAATATGCACGAAAAATCAGCAAAAGCTCAATGGATGAGAGAGTTACTTGGAGTAAAGCCACGTTTGAGGACTGTGCGCAAGAATCTCTTCAGCTGCATAAAAGTGTTTATAAGTTTGGTTTAAAAAACAAGGATAACAAGATTTTAAAATTAGATAACGCCTATCAAATTTTAAATAAACCTGTTGTAGAAAAGCGTTTATTGCAAGCTGGGATTCGTTTGGCGCATTATTTGAATTTAGCCTTCAAATAAAGTTCATTAGTATGTTCGGGTTTGCTACAGCAGAAGACTCATAACAAATTAACTTATTTTAACGCAAATTTTTTCCGCAAATTTTAGTCCAATTTAACGCAAATAAAGCGCCTTTTATCGCAGCTATTTTTGGCGCTTTTAGGGCGCGTCCCTGTTATCGCATATCTGGCTATTTCGTCTCAAAAACGATGCCTTTACAGGCGGGACGTTGTACTTTATGTGCTTGATCTAGGCTGGCTAAAAATCCACAACGATTCAGTCTGTAGTTTTATGTTTAATTTAGGGGGTTTAACAACATGTTATTCAAGAAGAAAGTTCTTTCTAGCAGTGTAGCACTTGCCATGGTTGGTTCAACTATGCCTGCACTAGCTCAGGACGAAGGCCTTGAGATCGAAGAGGTTATTGTAGAGGGCGGTATCCGTGCCAGTCTTAAAAAGTCGATGGATATTAAGCGTGACACAGCAGGTGTTGCGGACGCTATTTCTGCAGAAGATATGGGTAAATTCCCTGACACAAACCTTGCAGAAGCACTACAGCGAGTTACTGGTGTATCCATCAATAGGGAGCGAGGTGAAGGTAGCAAGGTAACTGTGCGTGGTTTCGGCCCAGAATATAACATGGTTACCCTAAATGGTCGTCAAATGCCAACCCACAGCGGTACAAGCCGTGCCTATGACTTTGCAGATATTGCATCCGAAGGTATATCTGCGGTTGTTGTTAGTAAAACGGGTGATGCTACTGCCCCATCCGGTGGTATTGGCTCTACCATTAATATTCTCACAACAAAACCCCTAGAAGCTGGCGCTGTGCGGTCACTTGGATTAAAGTCAGCATTTGATACTTCCGTCTTGACCGGTGATAAAGCAACCCCTGAAATTGCTGGTCTTTTCTCAGAAACTTTTGCAGATGATACTATTGGTATATCTCTAAGTTTCTCAGCTCAAGAAAGAAATAGCGCTGAGCGTTCCGCAAGTGTAGGTGGCTGGAGAAGTAACTATGCTTCTGCCACCGAGGCTAGGTTAACTATTCCTGCTGATGATGAACTTGGTGAACGTCACCTTTACAGACCAACTCTTGGCAGCTACTTCATCAATACAGATTCTTGTAATGCTGTTCTTGAAAATTGCGAATTAGAGTCGATTTCCATTCTGCAGAGCATGGCCTATAACCTTTCCGAGTATAAGTCGACCCGCCTAAACAGCCAGTTAACTTTTCAGTGGAGGCCAATAGAATCACTTACAGCCACAATTGATCATACAGAATCTGAGCTTGATGTTGATCAAAGTTATAATGACTTATCAGCTTGGTTTAATGGTCAGGGTGCTGTTGAGCAGACCTCCCAATGGGATCAAAATGTTCCTGTTTCTACGCCGCTGGTTTATCGTGAAGTTGGAAACAATAATGACTTCCCAATGGGTCTTGGTCGACAAGGATTTATTAATGAAAATGAATCTACAGGGCTTAATCTTGAATGGTTTGCCAATGATAGATTGCAGTTAAATTTTGATTACCACAAATCTACAGCCAAATCTGGAGCTAATTCGCACTATGGTACTAACTCATTGATAACCATGGCTAGCTTTAACAGAACGGTTTCGAAAGTTTACTTTACAGAAGATTTCCCAATTCTAGAGCTTGGTTTAGATCCGAATAATGCATTTACAGTCAGTGAGGCTGCTGATGAAAACTATGAAGATCGCCCTCTGTATAAAAACGATATGATTATTACAGGTAGTGTTTTCGGTAATGGCAAATCTAAGATGCAAATAGAGCAGAAAAGGCTTACTGGTACTTTTGATTTCTCAGAGATTGCTACGATCGACTTTGGTATAGAAACCTCTGAAGTCACTAATAATTCAGTTGGTAGTAATGTTCAGCGTGATACTTGGGGTGGTATTTCTCAACCAGGACAACTTAGTGATATCTTGGTTAGAACCACGATGGAAAATAATTTCGAAAATCTATCGGGCGGTGAAAACCCCCTACGTCAAGCGGAATCTTTCTGGGCGCCATTTGATGAGATTGTCAATAGAGCGATGGAGTTAGATGCTGATACCTGGATGCATCCAACCCAAAGACAGGGTACATGTGAAACAGGCAATCCAGAATTTGATGGCGATCCAACAGATCCATTATTTTTACAAACAGAGAAAAAACTTAATTGGTACTGTGCGTCAGATAACTGGGGCAGTAACCTTAGTACAACTGAAAAAACCGATTCCTATTATGTGCAGTTAAATATTGATGAAGAGCTTGGTGGTCTTCCCACTAGCATTAGGACTGGTTTGCGTTATGAAAGTACAGATGTGCTGTCTACAGCGATGACACCAAAGTATATAAATACTTCTTGGACAGGTGGTAATGAATTCAACCTCGTAAAAGAAATTGATGATGAGAGTAATGAAGTAGTAACAGTATTTGTTAGTCAATCCGGTGGTTATGATCTACTACTGCCCAATTTTGATATGAATGTTGAATTTACAGATGATCTTATTGGTAGAATTTCAACCAGTAAAACCATCACTAGACCTAACTACGAGGCAATTAAAGGTGGAACAACAGTTGGTGGTACTTCATATAAGTATGGTGATGTAAGTGCAAGTCGTGGTGCTCCAAACTTGCAGCCAATCGAGGCGATAAATCTTGATGTTTCGTTTGAGTATTACTATGACGATGCTAGCTATGTTTCAACGGGCTGGTTTAAAAAGAAGACCAAAAACTTTATTGGTACGGGTAGAGAGTTTGGTGTTGAGATTAATGATTGGCCTGGATTAACAGATGTTTCAAAAGGTGGTGCTTGGGCCGAAGCTGTTGATCTAGCTAAAGAAACAGCTGAAAGAAATGGTCAAGATCCTGATGAGGTATTACCTAACAGTTTTGATGCTATTAAAGCCGAACTTAATCCTGTTCCAGATTCAGAATCACCGTTGGACTCTGTTAGTGCTGAAGATGTTGCAAATGATGATACTGGAACTTTGACTGAAGCAGATATTAATGGTCCGCTATTGTTTACATTAAGTTTCCCAGAAAACCAAGATGCAGCCAATGTTTATGGTTGGGAATTTAATATTCAGCATAACTTTGGTGAAACTGGTTTTGGTGTTATCGCCAACTATACAAAGGCTTGGTCTAATACTGGCTATGTCACAACACCAACAACTGAAAGATGCCAAGAAGATGAACTTGTTGCAGTGGGTGGAAAGTGCATGATCACTCAGTTTGCACTGGCAGGGCTTAGTGACTCAGCAAACTTTATTGCGTTTTATGACAAAGATGGTTTAAACGCACGTGTCGCTTACAACTGGCGTGATGACTTCTTTGCTGGAGATGGTCAGAGTCAGGGTGCTTTCTATGCTGATAATGGCGATCGAAGAATTGGTGAAAACCCAACCTTTGTTCAAGATTATGGTCAAATAGATATTAGTGCTAGCTATGAGTTAAATGATAATTTAACCGTATTCATAGATGGCATTAACGTCACCAATGAAGGCAACAGAAACTATGGTCGTACTGAGCGCCAAGTGCTTCGTGCTGGCCAAACTGGAGCGCGTTATAACTTAGGTGTTCGCTATAACTTCTAACAGAGTTATGGCTATTCCCTAGCTAAGAGCCAAAGAAGCCGCTTATATTAAGCGGCTTTTTTGTTTCTAACGTATATCAAGCTCTGACACAGAAAGGCAGGAAGTCTGTATACTACCCGCAGCCAAATTAAGAAGAGCAATAAACGAACACAAAATTATTTGAAATGAAACACAGTATTAATCGAATTGTAATTGTTGGCGGAGGCACAGCTGGTTGGTTATCTGCTGGGATAATTGCTGCAGAGCACTTTATGGCAGCAGAATCTTCTTCAAGCAATCACAAGTTTCAACTTGTTTTGATTGAGTCGCCTGATATCCCTACTATTGGTGTAGGTGAGGGGACTTGGCCCTCAATGCGCTCAACTCTTAAAAAGATAGGTATCTCAGAAACAGATTTCTTTCGACAGTGTAGTGCTAGTTTTAAACAGGGTACTGAATTCCATCATTGGGTCTATGGTAAAGATGATACCTATACACATCCTTTTACAGTGCCACATAACTTTAATGAAACTAACTTGGCACCTCATTGGCAAGAGCTTCGTGAAAAAGTTAACTTCGCAAATGCCGTCAACCCCCAAAGTGCCTTGTTTGATAAGCAATTAGCGCCGAAAAATATCGCTACACCAGAATACTCATTTCATGTTAATTATGGCTATCATTTAGATGCAGGAAAATTTGCCAATCTCTTGCACCAACATTGTGTTGATAACTTGGGTGTTGAGTATATAAGCGCCAATATGACAGCTATAAATTCGGCGGAAAATGGTGATATTGCTTCAATTTCAACGGATACTCATGGCGACATACAGGGTGATCTCTTTATTGATTGCAGTGGATCAAAATCACTATTACTCGGTGAGCACTTCGGAGTTCCACTGGTCAGTAAAAGCCAGTACCTTTTTAATAATTCTGCCCTAGCAGCGCAGATTCCTTACAATAGTCCAGAGGACCCTATTCAGTCTGCCACACTTTCTACCGCTCAGACTGCGGGTTGGATTTGGGATATTGGCCTGCCGACAAGACGTGGGGTAGGCCACATATATTCAAGTAACTATACAACCGAAGAGCATGCGCGCACCGAGTTACTGGATTATATAGCCGCAACAGCAAGCCAAGAGGCTGCGGCAGATGCTATGATCCGAAAGATCACCTTTAACCCTGGACATAGAGAAAAATTTTGGCATAAAAACTGTGTGGCAATTGGTATGTCATCAGGATTTATTGAGCCGCTTGAAGCCTCGGCTTTAGTCCTCGTTGAGCTGTCTGCTGCAATGATTGCTGAACAACTACCTGCAAATCGAAAGGTAATGGATCTAGTGGCAAAGCGTTTTAATGACAAGTTTTTGTATCGATGGGATCGAATCGTTGATTTTCTAAAGTTACACTATGTTTTGACTCAGCGCACAGATTCACAATATTGGATAGATAACTGTGATCCATCATCCATTCCAGAGAGTCTGCAGGCATTAATTGATCTATGGCAGTACCAACCACCTTGGCATCGTGATAATCATCATGTTGATGAAATGTTTCCATCAGCCAGTTTCCAGTACGTTCTATACGGTATGGATTTTAAAACTCAATTAGATCCAAAGTTTAAGCGAAGTGATCGTGAGGCAGGTGATAAGGCAATGGGTCTGTTTATGGAAAATGCTAAACGCACTGAACAGCTCCTTAGCTCTATGCCTACCAATAGAGATTTAATCAATAAAATTTATAAATATGGATTTCAAAAAATCTAGATTTAATACAAGTCTGAAAGCTTTATGGAGAAACAATGAGCAACTACGAAGTTCTGAGTTCAACAACACATAAAAATACCCACGTGCTTACTGAGCGCGGTGAAGCTCAAGGCGACAAAATACAATATTCGTTAATCTATCCGTTGGAATTTAGAAATATACAATCTTGTTACCCAATTTTCTTTTCAAAAAGTGGCGAAACCGGTGAATTCTTTCCTATAGCGTTGTTCGGATTTGAAAATAATGAAAACCTTTTCCTTGATGAGAATGGTTGGAATGCCGTCTATATTCCAATGATGGTTGAGCGCCAGCCCTTTCTAATTGGTTATCAGGGTGCATCCGAAGATGAGTTAAAGCCTATAGTCTCAATTGATATGGACAGTCCCAAAATTAGTGAGGACAAGGGACAGCCTTTATTCGATAAGGATGCCCAGCCCACGGAATTTCTTAAATCAATGATGACTAAATTAGAGTCTTTGCATCATGGTCATGAGCATAACAAGGGTTTTATAACAGCATTAACCGCAGAAGATCTTTTAGAGCCATTTACCTTAGAAATTACTCTGGATAACGGCTCAACCAATCAGTTAATTGGTTTCTACACAATTAATGAGAATAAATTACAAGAGCTTGATGGCCCTACTTTGGAAGATTTTAGTCGTAAAGGGTATCTTCAGCCAATTTATATGGCGGTAGCATCCTACGCTCGTATTAGAGCATTAATTGATATGAAAAATGCTTTGACTAAATAAGAGACAGATGAGGAAGTAAGCGTGTTAAATCAACCCGTAAAAAAAGTAGTTATCGTTGGCGGTGGAACCGCTGGCTGGATGGCTGCAGCAGCCATTTCAAAGTTGATTGGTAAAAATATAGATGTCAGGCTTATTGAGTCTGATGCTATTGGCACTGTAGGTGTTGGTGAAGCTACCATCCCTACAATGATTACTCTACATCGTTTACTAAAAATAGATGAGCGCGATTTTATGAAATCCGTGCAGGGTACATTTAAGTTGGGTATTTCCTTTGAAAACTGGAAAAACATCAATGAAAACTATATTCACTCATTTGGTTTTACTGGTAAGGATTGTTGGGCTGCAGGATTCCAGCATTTTTGGCTTAAAGGAAGGGAGCAGGGGATAAGCACTGAATTCGGTGATTATTGTAATGAGCTTCAGGCCGCTAAACAGAACAAATTTGCGGTTATACCCCAGAATGGTCTTAACTATGCGTTTCACATGGATGCAGGTTTATACGCTAAATATTTGCGAAAAATAGCAGAAATGAATGGCTGTAAACGCATAGAGGGCATTATTACTAAGGTCGAAACGGACTCTCAGACCGGTAATATTAGTCATGTTTGTTTGGAGTCTGGACAGAAAATTGAGGGTGATCTGTTTATTGATTGCAGTGGTTTTATGGGGCTATTAATCGATAAAGCATTGCACACGGGTTATGATGATTGGTCTCACTATCTGCCTTGTGATAGTGCTGTGGCAGTTCAAACTAAGTCAGTTTCTGAGCCTATTCCCTATACAAGGTCAATTGCTAGAGAAGCTGGTTGGCAGTGGCGTATCCCGCTTCAGCATCGAGTGGGAAATGGGCTGGTTTTCTGTAGCAAGTATCTATCTGACGAGCAGGCAACTGAAACGCTATTGAATAATATTGAAGGTGAGCCGCTAACAAAGCCCCGCGTTATTAAATTCCGGACTGGACAGCGACATAAACACTGGAATAAAAATTGTATTGCGCTGGGTTTAGCCGCTGGTTTTTTGGAGCCTTTAGAATCAACCAGTATTCACCTTATTCAGCGAGGGATTATTAGGTTACTCCAGCTTTTCCCTACGCGTGGAATCAGTGAAACTGATGTTGCTGAGTTTAATGCTCAAATGAGAGAAGAGTTTTTGAATGTAAGAGATTTTATCGTGCTTCACTATCATGTAACTGAACGCGAAGATACGCCCTTTTGGCGCTACTGTAAGACTATGAAAATTCCAGAAACTTTGAAACATAGAATTGATTTATTTAAACAATCTGGTCGAATTTTTCAAAAAGACAATGATATCTTTGTTGAAAATTCTTGGTCTCAGGTGATGTTAGGACAGGGCATCATGCCCGAAGAATATCATCCAATTGTTAATATGATGAGTGATAAAGAGCTAGAAGGCTTTCTCAATGGCATCAAGGGTTCAGTCAATCATTTGGTGGATCAATTGCCGACTCATCAGCAATTTATCGATAGCTACTGTAAAGCGCCATCCATATAATCTAAAAACGACTTTATTTAAGTTTATCCGCCAAGAAGTTTCGAATCATACTGGCCTGTTGTGGGTTCAGTTCAGTCACGACATCGTTTAAATCTTGCGGCAAGTGTTTAGATGGGTCGCCATCGGTCTTAAAGACATAGTAGTTAAAGAAGTGCTGCCATGCCTGACGTTTGGTTTGATCTAAATTAGCAATGCTCATCATACTGTGTAACAAGCTATCATTAGGTGATAGATTGTTTTGGTTATTACCTCCCCACCAATAGTTCACCAGAATATTGAAAGCGTCTAAAGACTCAACTCCATGCCACCAAAGAGCCGGTATAAATACAGCGTCACCTGGTTCTAATGTTGCCTGAAAGCCGGCATTAAGTGCTTCTTTATACCTAGGGTATCTTGTGAAATCTGGGTTCTTTATATCAACCATACTAATAGGAACGCCTGCAGGAGCACTGAGTGTAGGTCCGGGGTACAAATTGTTGATTTGCTCAGGAGGGAAAAGAGTAAATGTTCTTTTTCCAGCGACTACACAAGCCAAATTATCATGAATATCGTAGTGTGGCGCTACAGTGGCTTGATTGCCTATCCACATAGTGGGTTCAGCGTTGCTATCTAAGATTGGCTGAGGATGAAGTGTCTTATAATCTGGCATCACTTGCTTAAGCTGTATTGCTTGCAGAGCAATAGCATGTGGATCTGGTTGATCTTGAATAGCCAGTAGACGTTCAAGTCCAATCGTTAGCGTTATATCAGCGCGTTGAAAATTGATATCGGTTAAATCGTCAGAGTAAAAAAACCGCCCATTGATATCTGGATTGCCGACCAAAGCAGGGATAACCACATTCTTGTCAAAGGGTTTAAGATATTCGACCACAGCTTTAGGTGACTGTTTAGCTACTTGCACAGTTGGCCAGTCAGATACTATCGATCTAATAATAGCGGGTTGATTTAAAGGAATTATTTCGTTGTGAAAACGATCATAATCCACATTGTCCCAGACGCGAATATCCTGCAAAGTTTTTACCTTTCAAATTTCCATTGAATGTAGGGATTTTCAATTTGAGATTATCGCAGAAAAGCATTCAACTGACACAACAATACTGTCCATAAATTTATTTTTTTATGGGTATAAGCGGCCATATTTTTAAATTGGATAATTGTTTATTGTGTTGGTTGACTAAAAATCTGACCAGAATAAAGTAAATATCCAAATCAAATTTATCATCGCTTTTATGTCTTGTTCTTTGTTGTGGTGATGTTGGTTGAGAGTCACTGGATATTTGGTATCCCAAATCATATATATCATCGGGTAAATCCAGTTTGGTTATATAGCGCCAATGGTCAATAACATGAAATGCCGAATTACCATCGTAACTTGGCTCTTCGATCACAATGGCACTGTGATAGGGCCAGGCTTGAATTTGATAGCGCTCAATGGCTGAGGTTAGTCGTTCATTATATTGCTGTGCTGGTTCTGCGCCATGGCAGGCGCCAAAACATTTTTTTAACTGGCTTCTAAAGCAGGGTTTGCCTTGTTTATGCTTGCCTTCAAGTCCAATAAGTTGATGACACAAGAAATACTGGTCGGCTAGTTTTTCTAATTGAATTGACGCCTGTCTGGGTGATCTAAAGAGTCCAAACTGTTGCTCTGACGGGGCTGATGAAGAAACTGCTTCGGTGATCAACCTCATATATCCATTATTATCTACAACCGATTTATATTGATAGAGTTTACGTGTTTTTCGAAGTCGACGATTGTACAAGGGTGACAGTGCTTTAATTTGATGGCTTTCTCTAATTTGCGCGCCAAAATCACTGGGGGTGATTTCAAAATTCACATGTGCAGTTTTCTGGCACATCTGAAATTCTTTGGAGTTGGTGTAATCTGAGGAAAAGTGGCTTAAAACGCGGGTGCGAAGATTAATGCTTTTTCCAATATAGAGTAATTCGCCATTTTGCGCATAAAAATAATAGACCCCAGCAGCATTGGGAATTTGATTAATTTCTTCAGGATCTAAAAGTGGCGGAAGTGTTGTGCGTTTTAATAGCTGTTTACAGCAAGCATCGATTTCTTCGGGCGAATAAATAGCTGAGGTTTTGATAAAAAAATCATAGATCATTTGCGCATCGTCAAGGGCGCGATGGCGATTCTCAATATTTAAATCAAAGCGCCTAATAATTTCAGAAAGACCATGGCGTTTAAATTGCGGGTAAAGATTTCTACTTAATTTAACCGAGCACAAAGGCTTGGTGCTGTAGTTAATTCCAACGCGACTAAATTCACTTTTAAGAAAACTATAATCAAAGCGCGCATTGTGAGCAACCAAAACCCTATCTTTTAATTTTTCAAGCAATATATCTGCAATATCGCCGAAGATGGGCGCATTATTCAGCATATTAGCCCTAATTCCTGTCAATTTTTGAATAAAACCAGGAATGGTACATTGCGGATTTATAAACGATTGCCATGTCTCAACTAGGCAACCGTTTTCAATAATTAATAGGCCAATTTCTATAATTCGATGGTATTTAGCTCGTCCACCAGTGGTTTCACAATCCAAAATAACCATCCTATCCGGAAATCCATCGGATAATTGGTCGTTGTGAGTATTGGTTTTATCGAGCCAATTGAGTTGCATAGATTCATTGATAATTATTTCAAGAACTACTGTTACGTAGGATGATGATTTGAATATCAATTTTTTAGAAGCAAAAGTTCTTTTATCTGCGATTAGCCTTGGTTTTTCTTTTTCGCGCAGCTTTTTCTTCAAGGCGACGCTTTTCCCGTTCTTCCTTTTCTGCTTTCATTACCGCCACTTGCTCAATCTCTTTTTCAATGACTTCTGGCGTTTCAAGGGACATTGATCCCAGTTTTCCATCCCGAAATTCATTGATAAAAATAGTTGAGGCGCGTTCAAAATCAATTCTTTTACCGCCGCGCAAACAGCCCCGTTGAGTCCCTATTATTTCAAGTAACTTAGTTTCTGTTTCTGGCAATTCGGTTAAATTAAATCGATGTTTTAAATGATCTGGATACTGTTTTAGGCAAAATTCAGCGGCAAAATAGGCCACGTCCTCATAACTCATAGCAGTATCTTTAATTGCTCCTGTAGTGGCTAATCTATAACTACTATTGGGGTGATCTATTCTTGGCCACAAAATTCCAGGCGTATCCAAAAGCATAATACCGTTGCGAAGATTAATTCGCTGTTGGCCTTTAGTGATTGCTGGTTCATCGCCTGTATTAGCGATATGTTTTCCGGCTAAGCAATTAATTAGAGTCGACTTACCCACATTAGGAATACCAGTGACCATGGCGAGTGTATTGCGTTCGGTTTGCTGGGGATATAATTTGTTAATTAGATCAATAATTTGCCCGCTAGGATCGGTATTTAGCAAATTCAAAGCCATTGATTTGGTATTATCTTGGCATTCAAAATAAGCCTGCCACCTTTTGGTAATGCTAGGGTCAGCAAGGTCTAGTTTGGTTAAGAGCTTAATTCTCGGCTTTTCAGTACAAAGAGTTTGAATAAACGGATTAGAGCTACTGTAGGGGATACGCGCATCAAGCACCTCGATCACAAGATTAACCTGAGGCAATACCTCGGTCATTTCCTTGCTGGCTTTGTGCATATGGCCTGGATACCAATGAATTGCCATACAGTGCTAATCTCTAGGTTTTATAAAAAAATTATTCTAACATGGTTGGCGGGTAAACTAACTCAAATCCCGCGAAATTACTAAAACCCCAAGTCTTCTTGAGTAACATTGACAGAAATACTATCCCCTTCAATTTCGGTATTAACCAAAATCGGCCTACAGCAAACAAAGCAATCTTCGGTGTAGGTCTGAGATTCAGATGGATCTACTAGTAATGTAATAGTCTCCCAGCAGTAGGGGCAGGTAATATTTTCTTCGTGTAAAAACATTAAATAGGTCCTGACTATAAAATTATTTACGATGATAAATATGTGGCGCTAGAATTAACGGTGCCTGTCGAAGTGAAGCTAGGTCGGAGCTACCCGTTAAAAACATAGTCCATCGAAGCTGTTCTTTTAGCACAGTAATTTTTTCTATTACTGCTTCGGTCGAATCCAGTGCAGGTGTTAAAAAAGGCTGAGCCAGTGCAGAAATGGCTGCTCCAAGACGAATACAGCGTGCTATATCTAATCCATGCCTAACACCACCAGAACCAATTAAGTTTAGGTTCGGACAGGCGCTATGAACTGCTGGCAAGAGTTCGGCGGTATCCATACCCCAGTCAATAAACGGCTCTGCAATCAATTTTTGTTGAGCCAATTGATTGCGTGCTAACTCTATACTTGCCCAATTGGTCCCCCCGCGACCGGCAATTTCTATCCATTTGATTCCGGCTTGTTCAAGTTTCTTTGCATTACTAGGACTTATCCCCGCGCCAACTTCTTTAACAATAACTGGCACCGATAAGTTGTCTGCACATTGGTAAATGGCCTCAAGCACTTGCTTCCAGTCTCGATCACCGCCCTGCTGAACAAGTTCTTGTAAAGGGTTGATGTGAATAATGAGCGCATTGGCTTGAACAGTCTCAACCGCACGTTTTGCTAGATCAGTGCCCTGTTGTTGTATTTGAGTAGCGCCAATATTTCCCAGGACTACTGCATTGGGTGCAAATTGCCTAATTTTCTGTGTTTGGTTTTGTTCCAGTGCAGCACGTTGAGAGCCAATTGCCAAAGGGATATTACAGGTCTGCGCGGCCTCAGCTAAATGTCGATTAATTATCTCCCCTTGATCGCAGCCTCCGGTCATGGCGCCAATCATAATAGGTGCAGCAATTTCTTGATCCAGGAAAAGGGTGCGTACATCGATTTCTGTTAAAGACAACTCAGGCAAGGCATTATGCTCAAAACGTACAGAATCAAAACTTGATAAAGCGTTACCTTGATGCTCAGGCTTTAGTGCCAATTCAATATGATCAGCCTTACGGTTTGTTATATCAGTCATAAGGTTGCCTGCTGTTTATCCATATAATCCACCAGAATCATATGCGGCCATGTCAATGCGGCTAGTCCAATAAAGGTTAATTGCAGCATAATGTCAGTTAAAGATCCGCTTAGATAGAAGAAAAATCCAACCGCAGCTAGCCATGATAGTAAGGTATATATAATAGCTTCTTGCGCTACATCTAATCGTTCACCCTGGTGCAAACTGTTCCATACACGCGAAATATGGCCACGACTATGCCAAAAACAAAAATACATAGCGAAACTAACTAAAGGTGGTAATAAACCAATCATGGCTATCATAAGGACAAGCCCTAAAAGAGGTATTCCATAATTTTTTTTATGCAGGGCAAAAAAGCAATAGCTGATACAGCAGATAATCCATATGACAAAAAATATATGAATAATAGACAGTAAAAGATCAGCCGATTGATCACTGCCAGTCAGAAGACTAAAAATCGGTTTTACTGCTTCCGGGTTTAAACTCGGTATAGCAACAGGAACTAACCCAGCATGAGATATCCAAGGTAGCCAATCTGAACCTACACCAGTGATATCACTGGCGCCAAAATGATAGCCAGAAATTAGTAGAAAAAAGCTGAGGCTAATAAGAGGAAACATCCACCAAAGAACGGCCACAATAATGGCCAAAGCCACATAGGCTAGATGGAAAACGATCCATGATAGTGGCCCTTTCATTGACCAACCACTACGTCGAGCAATAGCCGCATCAAAACCACCATGGGGAACGCCAAATAAAAATATGGCAACCAATGCGGCAAAATCCCAGCTTGTCATAATTTAAATACCTGCTTTAGAAATGGCATTCTGGGCATGGCTAAAATAACTTTGATCCAGTCTATTAGAGTTGCTTTGCCAAGCATAAAGCGAGAAAAGCCTTCGGCATCAAGAGCGGATGCGGTTCTCATCATCAGTTCAATACCAAGTTCTGGTTCAGCCATAAGTACGCGATTATAGATTTTATCCAATCTATCAATAGTACCAGAGACTACTTGTGGTACGGAAAATTCACCCCTTTCCATATTTTCTACTAGTTGATTAACCTGTGACTGAATATTGCTAAAAGCATAGCCAGAGGAAAGCCTTACTGCACCGCTAGCAGCTCCAATACGACTGAGAGAAATATCTTCCGGTATAGTTTCATGCATCGGAATAACTCCGTATTCTTCTCTTGTTATACACTCAATTTCAATGGATTGATCTTTTAACCATTGATCAATTGCTGATCTATACCAATCCATGGGTTCTAGCTTGGTTGATATCATAGTCGATTCAATTAATAGGCTTCGATCTGAAAAAGGCAGTGCATATATAAAATGGAGACCTCTTGATTGATCCACTCTAAAGTCCATTAAAGTCGCAATTTTGGTATTTTTCAAAGCTTTTTTAGTGCGAATCTCTATTCCTAAAAAATGCTGTTGAAGACCATCTTTATCAGGTTTGGCTGGTCTTGAATCATATATATATTGTGCATGATATTTTTTTCCAGAAGCGCTAAAAATGCCACCGCGACCATAACTTTGAATATCTTCTGCATAATCGCGTACTAGCTGTGTATTGGATGAAAGTTGGGATTCACAGTTACGTAAATAGTCTGCAGAGCTTAAGCATAAATAGTTATATTGATTGCTGGTATGTAATACTTCGCGATGATGGTCGATTAGACGCCACTGATTCCATTGACCTTTTGTGGCTGCAATTAATTCTTTTTGTTGATGAGATTTTGCCCATAGAGCCCAGCAAACATCTCGTTCATCCGGTGTTTTTGGCTCTACTACTACTGTAGGCTGGTGCTTAAGTTTAGATGCAAGGGTTAATCCGGCACTTCCCCCACCAATAATTGCAATATCAGTTTTGATAATATCAGGGCTTTGATTGTTAGGTATCGACACCTGCAAGCCCTTTGAGTGATTTATGTAAATTTGATTGGTGGCGCGGTACTTTTTTGGGGCGTAAATCAAGCAGGCTATAAAAGCTTAAAATGATTTTTTCCACCTTATAAACTACAACTCGGCCTTTCCACCAAGCTAGATGGCGACGTCGCAATAAAACTCCTATTTGCCGATAAACTCGCAGAGCTACCGTAATAGAAAACCGTGAACGAAAAGGTAAAAGCTGAATACCCAATAGGGCGCTTTTATAATAGACATCTGCAAGATTTAATAGCTTATCGATAGCCTTCGACGTGAGCTTCCTGCATTCAATGTCGGCATTAGCAATTTCAGCTGCTGAATAATTAACCCAACTGGCAGGAAGGTAACGACGTCCCATTTTTGCATCCTCCAAAACATCCCGGGCTATATTGGTCAGCTGCATGGCGATACCGAGATCAACGGCAAAATGATCAGCGCGAGCGTGCTTACAATTAAGAATTCGACACATCATTAAGCCAACAGTGCCAGCAACTGCATGGCAATATCTTAATAACTCGGCCTCATCTTTCACTGCGGTGGGTTGCTGATCGAGCAACATGCCATCTAATAATTCAGTAGCAGCATTCATTGGGATATCAACTTCAGAAGCTAATTCAAGAAACGCTTCGACCTCAGGGCCAGCCGATGGCGAATGACTGATTAAACTATTACTAATATCAGCTAAAGTTTCGTGGCGATGGGGAAAATCACCATCGGCGATATCATCAACAAAGCGGCAAAATTCATACAGTCTTGCCGCTCTATGAGCCAGTTTTTGTCCAAGAAAAAGGCTTGCCCAATAAAATGATTTACCATGCCGAGCAAGTACTTGCTTTGATGAAGACTGGTTTATTTGAGCTGCTTCCATGATTTAACCGCCTGAGCCCACCTCAACTCCTGTAATTAGTTCTTCAACTACCTTAGCTGAGCTTACAACACCTGGCAAGCCCGCACCAGGATGCGTACCTGCACCCACAAAATAAAGGTTCTTTAAACTACTGTGACGGTTGTGAAATCTAAACCATGCAGACTGGGTTAGTCTTGGCTCAATAGAAAAACCAGCACCATGCATGGATCTATAATCATTGGCAAAATCAGCTGGAGTCATCCAGAATACCTCTTCGATGACAGAAGATAATTCTGGAAGAATAGACCCCTCAAGCGCCTCTACAATTCGATCACGAAGTTTTGGCCCTTCATCCTCCCAGTCGACATTACCTTGAAGATTAGGCACTGGACATAGCACATAAAACGACTCACAACCTTCTGGAGCAAAGCTTTTATCGGTTGCAGTAGGCCGATGCAAATACAGCGAAAAGTCATCACTCATCTGCTTGCTATCAAAAATCTCTGATAACAATTCCTTAAATCTAGGACCCATCCAAATACTGTGATGAGCTACATCTGGATAGAGTTTTTTCGTGCCAAAATACAAAACGTAGAGACCCATGCTATAGCGCTTCTTTCTAGTCGGCATTATGTTTTTCTTGCTTGGAATTAAGTATTTGTAGCAGGTCTCAGGATCTCCACCAAAAACCACTATATCTGCATCTAATGTATCGCCATCAGCCATGCGTACACCAGTAGCACGATTTTTTTGCGTAAGAATTTCATCCACATCAGCATTCAGCACAATTTCAATGCCTTGGCGCTCCATTAAAGCCCCTAATTCTTTAACAAGTTTCCCAGTACCGCCCATGCAGAAGAATACACCCCAGCGACGCTCTAAATAATGAATTAGTGTGTAAATGGCGGTGGTTTTAAATGGATTACCACCGACTAATAGTGGATGAATGGAAAAGGCTTGTCTGATTAGTGGATGTTTTAGATAGCGACCCACAAGCTGAGAAACTGTTTTGTAACATTTTAGAGCCAATAGTGCAGGGATCTGTTTAATCATTAACCAAAGACTATTAAACGGGCGATGCACCAATTTTTTAAAACCAATATCATAAACTTTCTTCGATTGATCTAATAAGGCTAAATAACCCTCTGCATCTTCAGGTCTAAATCGACGGATTTCATCCAATGTATCATCTATCGAAGCGCGATAATCAAATTGACTGCCATCAGTAAAGTGAAATCGATAAAAGGGATCTAAAGGGACAAACTGTAGATGATCTTCGAGCTTTTCATCAAACAGCTCGAATAGTTCATCAAAAAGGAAGGGAGCAGTAATAACGGTAGGACCTGCGTCATGCTTATAGCCGCCGCGCTCAAAAACTTGTGCTCTGCCGCCCAGGCTACACAATCTTTCCATAAGGGTGACTCGATAACCTAATGCTCTTAATCTAAGCGCAGTGGCTATTCCCGAAAAGCCAGCGCCAATGACAATAGCATGCTGATCATTAGCATTATATTTTTTATTTATGCTATTCGACATTGGCTTTTAATCAAGGTGGTTTTCTTCACTGAAGCTACTAAATCTGCAGTGACAGATTGCAAAGCAGGGGGTAAGGATAATACGAGTTCTTCTGCCTGCATCAGCCACTGATCGACTAGTTCATTAGCTTGTGAAATAACCACACTTGAAGCAATCCTTTGCTGCCAACTTGACAGGCGATGATTATCATCAGAAGCATACCAGTGATAAAAATCCTCCCGACCTAATCCTTGTTTTGCAAATAAGCTCACTACTAAATTGGGTTTACGGCCATCTAGATCACTGGATCTATGGCTCGACGGTATAATGTCATCTATATCGTTATATCCTTGATAGGCTAAACCACAGAGTCCGACTAGATCATCCAACTGATCTAGCCAGTGATTATTTTGTTGCGAATTAATTAAACCAGCCGCAATGGCGGCACCTTTGATGGGTGCAACTAATAAAGGGGCAGTTTTCCCCTTAGCTATTTGTTCCCACTCATTTAGATCGGCACATTGACGCTGACTGATATCAGAAATTTGTCCATTACAGGTTTCTTGCATTGCCTGAGCAAGTAATGCGGCTAATTGGCCGCCTACTTTAGTATTTCTCGCGGCTAGTTCAAATGCTTTAGCAACCATCCAATCCCCAAGGCATAGAGCCATATCGGGACCAAAGTGATGATTGATGCTTTTTTGACCGCGACGATGAGTGCTAGCATCGCTTATATCATCATGTATAAGCGAGGCATTGTGCAGCAGTTCACAAGCTGCCGCCCAATTTAAATTGTCCTGATGCTTTAGATTTAGTGCGATACCACTTGAAAGAGCAAGCTGGGCTCTGAAAGATTTACCGGGATTTTTAAAGTGATACTTAGCAGCAACAGCCAAACTACTGTTGTTTTGAGGTAGCTCCGTTTTGTACAGAGTCTCTAATTGATATAACCACTCTTTTCTAACTGAGGTTTTCGGGGCCATCTGTCGGTACCCTCATTGATCGTAACTTTAAAGTTACTTGTTTTTGTTTTTTTGTGTTCAAAAATGAGAGAGTCAGAAATCTGACTCTCTCATACTTTCTCGACAGTAGATTATTCTGAATCAGCTACTGCCGCTGCCCAAATCACAAGACCAAATGCAATCTTGTTCACAAAGTCAGCAAGATTGTAGATCAAGTTGAGAGAGGCTTGATCGGCTACAGGCATAAAGTAACCTAAAACATAGCCTAGTGGGTAAATAGCCCAGCCCACAGTTACGATTAATCGCATGGCGTTAAAAGCGGTTTGCAAGCTGGCATTAGAACTCTCAGCACTCATTCTAGCTGCTTCACCAGTAAATAGTTCTTTCAACATATATAGCCAAGCAACCATTCCAACTACCCACCAACCGATGTTAGCTGCCGAACCAGCCGCATTTTGTTCACCGATAAATCCTGCAACCAACATTATGGTTGAAGCGATTAACAGTCTCCAAAAAACCCCTACTGATACAGCTGTTACAGCTGCGAGGATCAGGTAGAACTCAACCATTTGAAGTGGCACTGTTAAGAGCCAGTCGATATAGCGGAAGACAGTTGGAGTGTCGTTAGTAGAAACCCACACATCACGCATGTAGAAATAGTGTACTGCTGCGATCAGTGTAACTAGACCAACGACGGTCAAGGAAGTTTTCCACTTGGCGTTGACGCGATCGCGTTCAACAAGGAAGAAAACAGTGGCTGCTACCATTGCCATTGAGATTAGCCAGAAAGAGACCCCAACTGGATCCGAAACGGTAAGATTATTAGTCATGTGTAACCCCTAATTAAATCAAGCTTTATTATTATTGTGTCAGTTTGCTTACCAGTGTTTCGATAACTGACACACCAAGTACAGCAATTCTAGATTTTTATGTTGATTTTTTAAAATCTAGAACCAATACATTATCCTTTTTTTTAAACAAGGACAACCCATTGTTAACAGTCCATGTTTTGGATGTTACACAAGAGGCACTTGTTATTCGTTATAAATCTGAATATGGATTAATTTATTTTTTTATGAACTTATGGTCATACATAAATGGGTATAAAAAAACTTTTAGTTATACAGATAGCGTATATTAGGTTACAAATACTGAGGCGTCGGAGAGGGTGGAGCAATAATGATGCGCTATAAAATAATATTGTGTTGTCTCGCTATGGCAACACTGACCGGTGTGGCGAGGGCGGCTGATAATATCAGTGTAGAAACCAAATCTGTTTACCCTGAAAGTGAATGGGTAGAAACCGCGATAGTAAATCTAGATATAGACACCACCTCAGTCGACCAATTATTTAATCTTTCTTTTCAGGACGCGGCCACTCAGGGTGCAGCTCTTTTTATTAAGGGCAAGTTGATCAAAGAAAAATATGCGGAAGGGTTTAATAAAGATAGCATGGCTACCTCGTGGTCAATGGCGAAAAGTTTTTATGCAGCTCTAATTGGTATATCGATTGATCGGGGAGAAATTGGTCATCTTGATGAAAAAGTCAGTCAATATCTAGATTATTTCAAAGATAACCGCCGAGATATAACTATTCGGCAGCTACTCAATATGACCAGCGGTCTTGAGATGTCTGCCGATGAACATGAAAAGATGTTTTTTGAAAAAAATCATTTGGCCTATGCCAAAAAGGTCGCTCTCAAAAATGTCCCTGGTGAAAAGTTTGAATATAACAATGTGAATTCTATGCTGCTGGCTGATCTTTTATTTCAAGCCACTGGCATACCTGCTGATAGCCTTCTAAGAGAAAGAATTTTTAATAAAATTGGATTAAATAATGTCACTTTATGGCAAGACACAGCGGGCAATCCCCTTACATACTGTTGCGTAGATACCACGGTAAGACAGTATGCTCGCTTTGGTCTCTTATTTGCCCGTGGTGGGCAATGGAAAGATCAGCAGGTGATTCCTAAGGCTTTTGTGGATGAAACCTTTCAGCAGTATTGGAGTGACCTACCCAGTGATGAGCTAAATCATCCAAGAGGCTACTCACTGCACTGGTGGGTGTCGCGTTATGATGAGCAGTGGAAAATTTTTAATGCTAGCGGTAAATTTGGCCAATATATCTTTGTTGATCCCACCAATGATGTGGTCTTTGTTAGAGTGACAAAATACCATTCAACCGGTGGCAATAAAATTGATTGGGGACCACTGGGATTTGTAAATAAAATTGGTTCAATAGAGTTTCGTAGAAAATTGGCCATACTATTAAGTCATTGGGGTTGGATTGATATTAAAGCTGATGTGAAAGCGCCTATGACATTTGATGATGGTCTCTCCAACCAATTTTCTGTTAATTACAGTGATATTATCGACAGTTTGGCAGAGCTTGGTAGGCCTTAAGTAGCTAATTTTTAGGCTTACAAAGACTCGAGATTATCAACACAGTATTGACCGCGTTTTAGGATCGATTGTTTAATCTCTGGCTGCATTTTTTCCCAACTTCTATAGGCCATGGAAGTGCGCGGGTTGTTGCGCAGAAGTGTTTTATTGGCTGTCATAAATCTCCAATACAAGCTGTTAAATGGACAGGCCGAATCAGTATCGCGCTCTTTGACCTTATAAGAACACTGAGCGCAATAGTCGCTCATCTTATTAATATAACTACCGCTTGCAGCATAGGGCTTAGTGGCAATTAGACCGCCATCAGCAAACTGACTCATGCCCCTAGTATTAGGCAACTCAACCCATTCGATGGCATCGATATAAATTCCGAGGTACCACTGGTCCACTTGATCTGGATCAATGCCTGCTAACATGGCAAAGTTACCAGTTATCATTAGGCGCTGAATATGATGGGCATAGGCGTAGTCTAATGACTGATCGACCGCCTGTTTTACACAGGTCATTTTGGTCTCACCCGTCCAAAAATAGTCGGGCAGATTATTGCTGGCCTCGAGGTGATTCAAAGATTTGTAGGCAGGCATATTGATCCAATAAACCCCGCGTATATATTCCCGCCAGCCAATAATTTGGCGCACAAAGCCTTCAACTTGCGCTATATCGATAGCAGTCGCTGGTTGATAAAACTTATCAAGTGCTGTCTGTACTACCTCAGAAGGATGCAGTATTTTACAGTTTAATGCAAAGGATATACGGGCATGATAAAGGCTCCATTTACGATCACTTTGATGAGTCATCGCATCCTGAAAACGCCCAAATAGAGGTAAGCACTGATCGCAGAAGAACTCGAGTTGTTGTAATGCCTGTTGGCGGTTAATAGGCCATATAAGGGTTGCATCTATATTGCCAATACTGGTTATTTTATGACGTTTGATGCGCTCTAATATCTCTGAGATATCATTGCTAAACAACAAGGGTTGGGGTACAGCTTCAATATCCGCTGGTTTAAGCTTTTGCCGATTTTCCGAATCAAAATTCCACCGACCTTGCAGAGGTTGGTCGCCGTCCATAAGAATTTCGAATCGTTTGCGCATTTTGCGGTAAAATGACTCCATACGATTATGTTTGCCAGCATTTAAGTATTTAGGTAACTCTTCCATGGTCAGTAAAAAATGCTCTGAATCGAAACAATTAATAGCTGTTTCAGACCTTAAATCAAGTGACTTTAACTGCTCTGAAAGCCTGTATTCCTCTGGTTGCTGATACTCAAAAGCTTCAATTTCATATTGATCGCATAGCTTAGCAATAAGCATATTGAGATCAGAAAATTCTGAAGTATCATCTAGGGTCAGATGCAATACATGATGTCCTAGATGACACAACTGATTAGCAAACTCTGCCATAGCAGCAAAAAATCCGCACAGTTTCTGAATATGATGGCGGACATAGTTTGACTCCTGATGGAGTTCAGCAATTAAATACAGGGTTGACTCATCCTGTTGAGCATACCAAGAGTGATTAATATTTAGCTGATCGCCCAATATTAAGCGCAGTTTTTTTGGCTTGCCATTCAAGCAAGAATCTCCCTAGATTTAATATCGATCGGCCAATCTGAAGGATCAATGGAGTCCAATGGCAGATTATTGTATTGCCCACGCCAGCGTTTAATAAACTGTTGTTTAGGATCATATATTTGGGTTTGTTTATTTAGATCAAACTGTCTATGCCCTCTGGGATCAGCTCCGACGCCTGCTAAATATTGCCAATTTCCCCAATTAGATCCCAGATCAAAATCAATCAATTGTTGTTCCATGTAGGCAGCGCCGTAACGCCAATCCAATGAAAGCTCATGAACAAAACAACTAGCCACCAACTGCCGGCCACGGTTGGACATATACCCTGTTGCTTTGAGTTGCTTCATGCAGGCATTAACAATCGGGTAGGGAGTGGTGCCCTGACACCATTTTTGGAACCGCTCAGGATAAAAGCTTGTTGTTGGTGCTTGATTTCTAATACCAGAAAAAGCAATTATTTTCTTGCCGTGGTGATCGCCGTACCACTGAAAATACTCGCGCCATAGAAGCTCAAAGAAAATCCAATAAGTTGAATCATTAGCGGTTACCTCTGATTCATATTGCTTTAGTCTTTGAATTATACGTTTGACTGAAATACAGCCAAGAGCAAGCCAAGGACTAAATTTAGTGGAGTAGTCCATGCCCTCAAGTCCATTGCGAGTTTGCTTGTAGGTGCTAGCAAGGGAAGTTCTAAAGTAATTATTCAGGTGAAGGCTACCCTCAGTTTCACCACCGATGAAATCTATTTCAGCTTGACTAGCCTTCAAATCATAAGCCTTAGGCCAAGAGATAAAGTCTATTATGGGTGGCGGTAGTTGATTGATTGCTGATTGTGGCGGCGCGATTTCAAGTTTTTCAGTCTTGCGTCTAAATTTAGAGAAGCTACTGGGCAATTGCTCGAGTTCAAAAGGCAGCTGTTCGATGGCAAATAACCGGTTGGAGCCAATCTCATAAAAGTCCACCGAAGTAAATTTATTCTTTAGAAGATGCCAGCTAAAACTGTCAATTTCATGTTGCCCACCGCTTCGAAAAACATGGGTGATACCATAATTTTTAATGATTTGGGATAAATACTGTTTGGGTTGCTCGCAGATCATCAAATGCTGACCTAAAGACTTAAGACTTTTTTGTAAATCAACCAAGCTTTGATTGATAAACTGTTGTCGGTTTTCGGAAACAGACTGACCAGTTTGAAAACTACTAAGTCTTTCAGACGGCTCTGGGCAATAGACCAAAATAAGCTGATCCATCTGCGTGGCTGCAAAGCTCAAGGCAGGGTTATCGTCCAAGCGCAAATCTGTTGTGAACCAAAAGATTCCTTTTTTTGACATAGGCTTTCCAAAAATTTCACTAATAAAAAAAGTTACGCTATTTTTTTATAGTTGGATGGATTTAATTCGCTATTCGAGGCCAAACCAAAGCTAGCAATAAACCGTATTTAAGCTACTATTCAAGCGTTAAAGCACTAACTTATTAGGAACAGCTAAATGTCTGAAAGCATTATTGCTCGACCACAAACTGAAAGGTCACAGCTTACAGTATGGCTGGGATATCTTGGCCTGATTCCCTTCCTCGTTCCTTTGTGGCAAATGATAAAAGCAGTTCATGGTGGAGTGGGTGTTCATGGGGCTTCTTTATTTGGTCTATACGCCCCCTATATATTTATCACCTACAGCGCGATTATTTTAAGTTTTTTAGGTGGCGCCCTCTGGGCTAAGGGTCGATTTGACCAAGAGCAAAAGATTTCCAAATCCGCAATTGTATTTAGTAATGTCATGGCGCTTTCAGCCTGGGCAAGTTTAATACTTATTAACTACTCTTCCATGCTAACAATGTTTGCGGTCACTTTGTTGTTGAGTGGTTTCGGAGGGTTACTTCTGGCCGAGAGATCTTTAGAAATAGATGACCAAGATCAAACTTACTGGCGGATGAGACTTGTGCTTACAATGATAGTAATTACTGTTCATAGCCTAGTTTTAGTCTTTCTTATCAGAGAATTCTAGACATGGTAGAGCTTACAATCTTTTATGATGGCGGTTGCCCTCTCTGTCTTGCAGAAATGAAGCATCTAATGAAATTAGATCGCAACAATAAGTTAGAGCTTGTAGATATTAACCAAGAAAATTTTCAGGGTATATACCCAGATATAAATCGTGAGCAAGCAGATCGAATTCTTCATGGTCAGTTAGCAACTGGAAAAATTTTGTTAGGGTTGGATGTAACCCATAAAGCATGGAGCTTGGTTGGGAAAGGAAATTGGACGGCTATTATTCGCTGGCCAGTTGTTCGTCATATAGCAGATTTTGTCTATCTTCAGTTTGCCCGACATCGCCACTTTTTATCTCGAATAATTACAGGAAAAGAACGCTGTGAATCCTGCAGTATAAAGAGGGAAAAATGCTAGAAAATTCTTCTAATGCACTGATTTTAGGTGCTGGCGGTGCCATGGGGCAAGCTATAGTCAGTAACCTACTTAAAGATAAGCGTATTGAGTATGTAGTTGCTGTTAGTCGCTCCAATGCTGAATTGCAGCATCCCCGATTACATTGGATTCAAACCCAATATGATGAAAGTGCGATGTCATCAGTTGTAGATAGTCTAGCTAAATTTAGCGGATCCTTTTCAAGGGTATGCATCTGTCACGGTATCCTTCATGATGAAACAATGTTTCCTGAAAAACGCATGGAAGATATTGGTGTGGAAATGATGCAGACAATCTTTCAAGCGAATACTGTAGTTCCATGCCTGTGGTTAAAGTTGTTGAGAAAAATTTTGACCGGACCCATGGCCTGCAAAGTGGCTTGTTTTAGTGCCAGAGTAGGGAGCACTGGAGATAATCGGTTGGGTGGTTGGTACAGTTATAGAGCATCCAAAGCCGCTCTAAACAGTGCACTGAAGACCTTTTCAATTGAATATGCCCGCCGTGCAAAAAATATAAAACTTATTGCATTTCATCCAGGCACAGTTAATTCTGCCATGTCCAAACCCTTTCATGCCACAGTGCCGGAGGGGAAGTTATTTGAGCCTGATTATGTTGCACATTGCCTTTCAGAAGTGATGGATAACATGCAAGTTGATGGTCATCTTTCTTATGTGGATTATGCTGGAAAGTCGATACCATGGTAATGGTTATGGCTGCCAAACCAGATGTAATCTAGGTTGGTATAGAAATTAATAAACTTAAATTAAAAACCATGCTTTTCGCTGTTAGAAACAGACAGAATAATGTAAAATATTTCGCATAATTGATCACGCCTTTAATATTCTAAATAATACTTAGGAAACGCTAAAATCATGTTCGATAAACAACAGACTATTGAAAAAATTGACGCTGAACTATGGCAAGCAATGCAACAAGAAGAGCAGCGTCAAGAACAGCATATAGAGCTTATTGCCTCGGAAAACTATACCAGTCCAGCTGTGATGGAAGCTCAGGGGACAAAGTTAACTAACAAATATGCCGAAGGGTACCCAAGCAAGCGCTACTATGGTGGTTGTGAGTATGTTGACGTAGCTGAAGAGTTAGCTATTGAAAGGTTAAAAAGTCTCTACGGAGCAGACTTTGCCAATGTTCAGCCTCACTCGGGCTCACAGGCAAACAACGCGGTATTTTTAGCGCTGATCAAGGGCGGTGATACAGTTTTAGGTATGAGTCTTGCCGATGGTGGTCACCTTACTCATGGCGCCAAACCAAACTTTTCTGGAAAGTTATACAACGCGGTTCAGTATGGTCTAAATGCCGAAACAGGCCTTATCGATTATGAGCAAGTTGAAGCTTTAGCTTTAGAACACAAACCAGCTATGATTATTGCTGGATTTTCAGCCTATTCAGGCATTATGGACTGGGCGCGTTTCAGAGAAATTGCTGACAAAGTGGGCGCCTATCTATTGGTGGATATGGCTCATATCTCTGGTTTAGTGGCTGCAGGTGTATACCCAAGTCCTATTCCTCATGCTCATGTTGTAACTTCTACAACCCACAAAACACTGCGAGGGCCTCGTGGCGGTTTTGTTCTAACCAATGATGAAGATATTGCTAAAAAAGTGAATTCAGCCGTATTCCCAGGAAGTCAGGGTGGGCCTCTTTGTCATGTGATTGCGGCAAAAGCGATCGCTTTCAAAGAAGCAGCAAGTGATGAGTTCGTTGCCTATCAAAAGCAAGTAGTAGCCAACGCGAAAGCAATGGCGCAAACCTTTATCGAGCGTGGTATAAATATTGTTTCTAACGGCACTGAAAACCACCTTATGCTGGTTAGTCTTATCGGTAAAGACTATACAGGTACTGATGCTGATCGCGCTATGGGAGAGGCTTTTATTACAGTCAATAAAAATGCAGTCCCCAACGATCCTCGCTCACCTTTTGTTACTTCTGGCTTAAGAGTGGGTACCCCAGCTATTACAACCAGAGGGTTTGGTGAACAAGAAAGCATTCAATTAACTCACTGGATGTGCGATATTTTAGATAGTTTGGAGCAAGGTAATTCCGAGCAAATTATTGCTGAAGTAAAAGCTAAAGTTTTGGATATCTGCCAGCGTTTCCCAGTATACAAATAAACTGGTACTAAGCAGATATAAAAAAAGCCCCAATTATTGGGGCTTTTTTATCGTTTGGATCAAACTAAAAAATCAGTGAATTTTACCTCAGGTCAATCACACACTGTAATGCACTCAAACGCGAGTGCATGTTGTGGTAGAATATCCAATCATTTAAAGGTGCATCGCTATGTTTTGTCCATTTTGTAATGCTGATGATACAAAAGTTATAGATTCGCGCTTGGTGGCCAATGGCGGTCAGGTCCGTCGGCGCAGAGAATGTGCTGTATGTGGTGAGCGTTTTACTACCTATGAGTTAGCAGAACTGGTAATGCCGCGCGTGATAAAAACCGATGGCACTAGACAATCGTTTGACGAAGATAAATTGAGAGCAGGTCTTCAGCGGGCATTAGAAAAACGTCCTGTATCTATCGAGCAAATAGAAGTAGCCATCTCAGAAATAAAACATTTCCTTCAGGTGACTGGTGAACGAGAGATACCCTCAAAAACTATTGGTGAAGAAGTTATGCGCCAGTTGAGAGAGCTTGATCCGGTGGCCTATGTTAGATTTGCCTCCGTTTATCGTAGCTTTCAAGATATTAGTGAGTTCCAAGCAGAACTTAATCGGCTCAATTCGGATAACAGCGACGCCACTAACTAATTATGAGATTTTCAGCTCAAGATCACAGCATCATGGCACGCGCATTACAGCTTGCAGCTAAGGCGTGCTTTACTACCGCGCCTAATCCCGCAGTCGGATGTGTTGTGGTTGTAGATAATAAAATGATTGGGGAAGGCTACACTCGTCCGCCGGGTGGCAATCATGCAGAAATCGAGGCATTAAAAATGGCGGGAGAGGCCTCTGGTAGCACAGTTTATGTCACCCTAGAGCCCTGCAGTCATCAAGGCAAAACTGGGCCCTGCGTTCAGGCGCTTATTAAAGCCAATGTGTCGCGAGTGGTTATCGCTTGCGAGGATCCCAATCCAAAAGTATCTGGCTCTGGTATAAAACAGCTAGAAGAAGCAGGGATAGAGGTTCAGGTTGGTTTGATGGAAGCCCAGGCAAGAGACTTGAATAAAGGCTTTTTCAAACGGTTTACTGAGGGTACGCCCTGGGTTTTAGTAAAAATGGCAGCAAGTCTGGATGGCCGCACTGCTATGGCAAGTGGCCAAAGTCAGTGGATAACCTCACCGGCAGCCCGTTTAGATGTTCAGCGCTTAAGAGCTGCCAGCTGTGCCATTATTACTGGTATAGGTACGCAAGAGATGGATAATCCATCTCTTACGCTACGAATAACAGAGCATGAACTTGAGGTTGAAGATCCATTACAACAGCCAATTCGTGTCGTGGTTGATTCGCAGATGAAAATGTCTGCAGATGCAAGATTATTACAAGCTCCAGGACTATGTCTTATTGCCACCTTAGATGAGCCACAGCAAAGAGAAAAATCAAAACCTTTAGTGGCAGCCGGTGCAGAGGTTATTTTTCTCCCAGCTCAAGGAAAACATGTAGATCTTCAGGCACTTTTAAAGGTATTGGCTGAGCGTGAATGTAATCAAGTTATGGTTGAGGCAGGGGCGGGTCTAGCAGGCGCGTTTATTGCTGAGGGTTTATTGGATGAGTTAGTGTGTTACTGGGCGCCCAAATTATTTGGTAGTCAAGCAAGGCCAATGTTCGAGCTGCCGATTGAAACCATTGATGCCCACCTAGCATTATCGGTAATGGATATGCGTATGGTGGGTGAAGATATAAAGCTGACAATGCAACCCGATAAAGATTATTAGGATTTTAAGCTAGGTACAATTTATGTTTACAGGAATTATTAGCGCCATAGGAAAAATCGCCGAACTGGAACAGCGACAGGGTGATGTTCGAGTATCTATTCGTGCGCCAGAATTGGGCTTTGATGATGTCCGATTAGGAGATAGTATCGCCTGCAATGGTGTTTGCCTTACCGCGGTTGAATTAATTGATCAGGGATTTATTGCCGATGTTTCAGTTGAAACTCTCAGTTTAACAACGATTGAGAACTGGGAAGTAGGCACCGGAATCAATTTAGAGAAAGCCATGCAGGCCACCGATCGATTTGGCGGCCATATAGTGTCTGGTCATGTGGATGGGATTGGTGAGGTAGTGTCACTGCACGAAGATGCACGCTCATGGCGTTTCAACATAAAAGCACCTCAAAATTTAGCCAAATATATTGCGCAGAAAGGCTCAATTACCGTGGATGGTACCAGTTTAACTGTTAATGCTATCAATGGCTCAGAGTTAGAGTTAAATATTGTGCCCCACACTATGCTGCACACCATAATCAGTGATTATCAGGTTGGCACCAAGGTAAATTTAGAAGTAGATTTAATCGCCAGATATTTAGAGCGATTGACCTCTAGCGATAATCATAGTTAAGGATAGACAATGAAGTTAAACACAGTGGAAGAATTAATCGAAGATATTCGTCAAGGCAAGATGATAATTTTGATGGATGACGAAGATCGTGAAAATGAAGGCGATCTTGTTATGGCCGCGCCAATGGTAAGACCTGAAGATATTAATTTTATGGCCACCAATGCGCGGGGCTTAATTTGCTTGCCTTTGAGTGAGGAGCGATGTCAGCAGCTCAATTTGGGGTTGATGGTGGCAAGTGATAGCAATAGCTCAAGCCATGGCACGCCGTTTACTTTATCGATTGAAGCGGCAGAAGGTGTGACTACAGGTATATCGGCGGCAGATCGTGCGCGAACTGTGCAGGCAGCCGTAGCCGGCAATGCGCGCCCAGAAGATATTGTTCAGCCAGGACATATTTTCCCTTTAAAGGCACAGCCTGGTGGTGTATTAAGTCGAGCAGGGCATACTGAAGCAGCCTGTGATCTAGCAAGATTATCGGGTTTTGAATCTGCCGCGGTTATTGTTGAAATCATGAATGAAGATGGCACCATGGCGCGCCGTGATGATCTAGAGCATTTTGCCAAAAAGCACGACCTTAAAATTGGTACCATTGCCGATTTGATTCATTATCGCTTGGTAACCGAGAAAACCACGCAATGTGTTAGTGAGCGCATAGTAAATACTCATTATGGTGAATTTACCCTTAAAACCTATCTAGACCATGCCCGAGATGAAAAGCATTTTGCCATGGTTATGGGTGATGTCAGTGGCGGCGATGCACCCTTGGTTAGAGTCCATATCAATCGATCAGCCAGAGATTTATTAGCCATTGAATCAAGTGAGGGTTTCAAGTCATGGTCTACCCACACAGCCCTTGAAGCCATTGCTAAAGAAGGTCGCGGGGTTTTGGTGTTGCTTGTTTACCCAGAAACTGCAGAAGATATGGATCGAAATATTGATGAGATGCTCAATATAAGCACTGATAAAACCCCACCTGCCAACGAAGTTGTATACTTTCAGGTAGGTACCGGTTCGCAAATTCTAATGGATTTAGGTATCAGCAAGATGCGTCTATTGAGTGCCCCTTTCAAATTTAGTGGTATTTCTGGTTTTGATCTAGAAGTAGTGGAATATATTGATTATCAAGAGAGTAAAGGGACCTAATTATGGGTGAGTTTAGACCGCAAGAAGGTAATTTTTCAGTCGAAGATGCGCGGATAGCAGTCATTACTGCGCGCTGGAACTCTCAGGTGACCGACGGATTGCGTGATGGAGCCTTGCGAGCTTTGGCCCGTCACAATATTCAAGCAGTTGAAGATTTTTATGTTCCAGGTGCATTTGAATTACCCTTGGCAGCACAGCATGCGGCAAAAACAGGTCGCTTCCAGGGCATTATTACACTGGGTTGTGTTATTCGGGGCGACACGCCACATTTTGATTATGTTTGTGCAGAAACCACCAGAGGAATTGGTCAAGTCAGCCTCACACAGGATATTCCAGTAGCCTTTGGCCTATTGACTACCGACAATCTTCAACAGGCATTGGAACGTGCCGGAGATAACAACGAAAATAAAGGCGAAGAGGCGGCACTCACTGTGCTCGAGATGCTGGAGTTGTTCAAGTCGATGCTGGTGGCTGAATAATGTCAAAAACCAAAGCCAAGCAAAAGGCTAGAAAATTATTGGTACAGGCCCTTTACTCATGGGAGCTTGGTGGTATCGATTTACAAACCATAGAGGTAAATTTTCATACCGAAAATGATATGAGTAAAGTAGATTCAGATCTATTCAAAACAGTGCTTTTTGATGTGCCTAAGAATCTAGAAAAAATCGATGAAACCTATGAGTCTTATTTAGATCGTGAACAGGACCAGCTAGACCCTGTTTCTCGCGCAATATTGAGAATAGCTACCTATGAGCTATTATTTAGTATTGAGGTGCCTTATAAGGTGGCTATTAATGAAGGAGTTAACTTGGCAAAAACATTTGGCCCAACGGATGCTTATAAGTTTATTAATGGTGTTCTAGATCGTGTTGCAGCCCAGTCTAGAACTTTGGAAATAGCCGCCAATAAAGGATAAATACTGTCTTTAAGCATGAACCAATCAATTGACGAATTCTCGCTAATCTCTGATTATTTTAAAGAGTTAACAGGCCAGCAAGATGTTGCTGTTGGTATTGGCGATGATGCTGCAATAATTGATGTCAAAAAAGACCAACAGATTGCAGTAGCCACTGATACATTAGTCGCCTCAGTACATTTCCCTGAAGACGCATCAGCTGAGCAAATCGCTACAAGAGCACTTTGCGTTAATCTTAGTGATATGGCCGCGATGGGAGCTCTTCCCAAATGGTTTACCCTCGCCTTATCTATGCCAAAAGAATTAGTTTCCTCACAATGGCTACAGGGGTTCAGTCAGGGTCTGGCTAAGGTGGCAGATCAATATAATGTTTCTCTTATCGGTGGTGATACAACCGCTGGACCTCTTACTATTAGCATTACAGTTGTCGGTGAAATTCCAACAGGGCAGAGTCTTCGTCGCGACGGTGCGGGACCAGATGATATTATTTATGTTAGTGGCACATTAGGTGATGGCGCCGCGGCACTTCATCAATTCAAAAATCCGGTTTTACCGAGCAATAATCGTCTTACGCAAAGATTTTATCAGCCCCAGCCTCATATAGATCTAGGTCTGGGTCTTCGCGCCCATGCCAGTGCCTGTATTGATATTTCTGATGGACTAGCAGCAGACCTTAGTCATTTATCCAAAGCCAGTGGTGTTTCAGCATCAATCAATAGTCAGTCACTCCCCATTCACGCCGATATAAGACAGGATTATGCACAGCAAAGTATAAGCTGGGCCTTAACTGGTGGTGATGATTATCAGCTTTGTTTTACAGTGCCCTTAATTCAGCAAAAAGATTTTGAATGCTGGGCGCGCTCAAATAATTTTGATGTCACGGCAATTGGCAATATGATGCCATTAGATCATAATCAAACTTATTTAAAGATAGATAATAAAAAGCCATCTATCACAACAGGAGGTTATTCTCATTTCAGATAAAAACCCCGCAGTTAATGAGTTATTTCGCTCGCCAACCCTTATGTTAGCCTTTGGTTTTGGCAGTGGTCTTTCACCAAAAGCTCCGGGTACCCTGGGTAGCCTAGCCGCGATACCGCTATGGCTTTTACTTAATCAGTTACCGGTAGCTATTTATTGGTTAGTAATCTTGATTGCGGTTATTGCCGGTATTTATATCTGTGGTAGTGCAGCAAAAAAACTCGGTGTGCACGATCACTCAGGTATTGTTTGGGATGAATTTGTAGGTCTGTGGATTGCCCTAGCATTTATACCTACGACACTGAGTTCAATTATCTGTGGTTTTGTTTTATTTCGCTTTTTCGATATCGTAAAGCCTTGGCCAATTGGTTGGTTAGATAAAAAGATACAGGGTGGTATGGGTATTATGGTTGACGATATAGTGGCAGGCATTTTTGCCGCCTGTATTGTCAGTTATATAGCTTACTTGGGCTATTTATAAGGCAATAACGTAATATAATTTAAGCGTTTAAACAGTAAAATTAATTGCCATAGAGGGCAAACAATTGAAAACAAAATTCTTACCATTAATTGTTATTCTCGCAGCCATTCTCATTGCTGGTTTAATGAGCCTTACAAAGCCTGATTCTCTTGAGCTTGAGTCACCCAATCGCGAGGTAGCAGTTAAAACTGCGATTCTAGAGAAATCGCAAGTTCAGTTAACGGTCAAATCTCAGGGTACTGTTCAACCACTTACCAGAACTATGTTGGTTTCAGAAGTTTCTGGAACAGTAATGGAGTTAGCACCTCAATTTGAAGTCGGCGGGACCTTTTCTAAAGGTGATGTACTAATTAGATTGGATGCAGCAGATTATCAGGTGGCAAAACAAAGAGCTGATGCTCAGTTGCAAAGTGCAAAAGCGCAGCTTTTATCAGAGCAGGCAAGATCTTCTCAGGCAAAAAAAGAATGGGAAATGACTGGGCGGCCTTTAAGTGAAGCGCCTGTTCTAGCGCTGCGGACTCCCTTCCTTGCAGAAGCCCAGTCCCGTCTATTACAGGCTGAGGCCGAGGTTAAACAGGCTCAGCTAAAACTGCAAAGAACAATTATTCGCGCGCCCTATGCCGGCATGGTTTCATCGACAATGGTTGATGTAGGGCAGTACGTCACCATAGGTGCAAGATTAGGCGAAACCTTCGCTATCGATTATGCAGAGATACGCCTACCTATGACTGGTAAAGATCTATCTAAGTTGGGCTGGAATGCAGCAACATCAGAGCAGCAAATTTTTCATCAAAATAAGGTACAACTCCAAGGATCAATCAATGGCATAAATGCCACTTGGCAGGCTGTTCTTGTTCGCTCAGAGGGCACTATTGACCAGAGTAGCAGAGCTCAATATCTCGTTGCTCAAGTTTCTGACCCCTATAATATTAAAGCTATTCCAGATCGTCCGCGATTGCTTATTGGTAGCTTTGTTGAGGCTGTAGTGGATGGAAAAATGATTGAAAACGTGTACTCATTACCCCGTCATGCCCTGCGCTCAAATAAGCGTGTAGCAACCGTCGATGCTGATCAGCGTTTAAAGTTACTAGATGTCGATTATGTCTTTGAAGATCATGCCAACTACTATATTAGTAGTGGTTTAGAAGGGTCGGTTGAAATTGTAACCAGTGGTATGGGTATTATGGTCGATGGTATGAGGCTTAAGCGCTTTAAGTCGCAAGATACGGTGAAATTACCATGAATGATCCACAATCCTATGGGTTGATTGGATGGTTTGCTAAAAATCCGGTTGCGGCAAATCTACTTATGCTATTTATTATTGTAGCAGGGGCGATTTCAGCCTTTACCATTAGTAAGGATATGTTCCCAAGAATGGAAAGAAATTCTATTCAGGTAACGGCAATTTATCCCGGTGCAGCGCCTGTTGAGGTAGAGAAAGGCGTTATCCTGCCAATCGAAACAGCCTTGCAGGGCATGAGTGGCGTCAAGGAAATGCGCTCTACTGCGAATCGTGATTTAGCCAAAATAGAATTAGATATAGAGGGTAGCCAGGATATTAATGAAATCCTAGCACGGGTTGAGGATCGTATCGGTGGAATTTTGAACTTTCCAGATGATCTTGAGAAGCCCAGTGTGAGAAAACTTGAGGATATCAGCTGGGTAACAGGTGTGGCTGTTTCTGGACCTCTAGATGAATTTCAAAGAAAGAGTCTTGGCCAGCAAATTCGCGATGAATTACTAGAATTACCAGAAGTGAAAAAAGTCATTCTCTGGGGTGTTGATGACTACGAAATTGCTATTGAAGTTAAAGAGGATCGCCTTAGAGAATTAAATATGACACTGGGCGAAGTGGCTCGAGTTCTGCGTGAGTCATCGCTGGATTTACCGGCAGGTATGATTCGATCCTCTAGTGGAAATATTTTAGTTCGCACTCAGGGTAAAGCCTATTCCGGTGATGAATTTGAAAATATCGTATTGCGCAGTAATCCCGATGGTTCACAATTACTAGTATCTGATGTAGCAGTGGTTAAGGATTCCTTTAAAGAATCCAGCACCTTTGTGCACTTTGATAAAGAATCAGCAATCACATTGGGTATTTTTTCATTAGAAGATCAAAACCTACTGGCTATCGACGAAGCCGTTAAATCCTATATCGCCGAAAAATCCAACACACTTGTTGATGGGCTAACAATAGAGCAATTCGAACCGCTGTCTTTTCATCTGCGCGGTCGACTGGATATGATGTTGTCTAATCTTGCTATGGGTGCAATTCTTGTAGCAGTGGTTCTAACCCTATTCCTTAATATTCAGGTTGGATTTTGGGTGCTGCTAGGCATACCCGTAAGCTTTTTGGGTGCCTTTTGGTTAATGCCAGTCAATCCCTATCCAGTTACCGTAAATGTTTTAAGCTTATTTGCCTTTATTATGGTCTTAGGGATAGTGGTAGATGACGCCATTGTTATAGGTGAAAGTATTTATACTGAGGCGCAAGAACAGGCTGCTAAAGCAGGAATAGAAGGCGATAAAAAAGGCATATTTAGAGCCTCATTAGAAGACGTTATCGCTGGTGCGCAAAAAGTGGCTATACCCTCAACTATTGGTGTACTCACAACTATGGCGGCCTTTGCGCCGATGTTGTTTATTGGTGGTGTTGTGGCGGGTTTTCAAGAAGCAATTGCAGTGGTTGTAATATTGTGTCTAATTTTTTCATTAATAGAATCCAAATTAATCTTACCGGCGCATTTAGTGGGTTTGAAAATCGGCGTTAAGCCAAAATCTCGACTCCAATTTATTGGCAAATGGCAGACACAAATTGATAAAAATCTAAAATTATTTATTGCCAATAAATACCAACCCTTCCTCGCCTATTGTCTTAAACAAAGATATTTAACGGTATCATTCTTTATAGGGCTTTTAATTATTGCCTTCGGCACGGTAAATAGTGGAATTACTCGGTTTGAATTCTTTCCTAATGTGCCAAGTGATACTGTGCGTGCAGAAGTCATAGTTTATGATGGTACCTCAGCACAAGCTATGGCCGATACACTAATCACAATTGAAGATGCTGCCTACATGGTTGATGAAGATTATCGTAGGCAGAACCCTGATGGAAAAGGTCTAGTTAAGCATCTGCTGTTTTATGCCGGATCTGACACAAGTGGTACTTTTATAGTCTCTCTAGTGCCATCTGAATACAGAAAAATTTCTTCGCTAGAATTTGAGAGACTATGGCGTCAACAAGTGGGTGAATTACCCAATGTAAGAAAGCAGCGCTACTTTGCCAGCACTAACGCTGGGGGTGGGGCAAAGATTAATTTACAGCTCAGTGGCGCTAATCCTGAACAATTAGCAATGGCAAGCAATCAATTACAAAACAAATTAGCCCAGTACAATGGTGTATTTGATATTTATAACTCTCAGGGCACTGGCGGACAGGAAATCCAAATCAGTCTTAAACCCTATGCCAGCCAATTAGGAATAAGCCTAGCCGATGTCGGCAGGCAGGTGCGTCAGGCATTCTTTGGCGAAGAGGTACAGCGCATCCAAAGAGGTGTCGATCGAGTTAAAGTCATGGTTCGATACTCATCAGAAGAGCGAGGTTCTGTGGCTAATCTTGAAAACTTAATGATTAGAACTAAAACAGGCCAAGCCATACGTATTGGTCAGGTTGCTAATATTAAACTTGGTGAGGGGCTTTCAAGTATTTCCAGAACTGATAGAAAGCGAACAGTTAATGTCACCGCAGATGTGGATCCAAATAAAATTCAAACCGGAATAGTGGTGTCGGATATCACAGATAACTTTATCCCCCAATTATTGCAGCAATATCCCGATGTAGAGTTTGATTTAGGCGGCTCAACCAAAGAAGAAAATACCCTGATGACGCGCACATTAATTGGCTTTGCTGCCGCGCTATTTTTAATCTACGGTTTACTTGCAGTGCCACTTAGATCCTATATTCAACCGCTAGTAATAATGTCAGTGATCCCCTTTGGTTTTATCGGTGCTGTGGTAGGCCATATTCTGTTTGATATTTCACTCAATATGTTGTCGATTCTTGGTTTAGTTGCTCTTGCAGGGGTAGTGGTCAATGACAGCCTAATTCTGGTCGAATTTGCTAACCGGCGTCGTTCTGATGGAATGACCATTGATGATTCGTTAATGTCTGCAGGAAAACAGCGATTTCGCGCTATTGTACTGACAACACTCACCACCTTTGTGGGCTTATTGCCGATGCTCTTTGAAACAAGCATGCAAGCACAATTTGTTATTCCAATGGCAATATCACTCAGTTTTGGAATTGTGTTTGCAACCACTATGACACTAATTTTAGTACCCTGTTGTTATCGGATTATCTATGATATTAAGGATTCAATGGTTGCGCGTACGGCATTTGTAAAAGCGAAAATATCCAGTGACTGAAAAACCTGAATAAACTTGTGCTAAGAGTTACAATAAGTCGCTTAAAAATTAACATTGGAGTCACAATTGGTTCTACGTTTTATTGAATCTTCGACCTTGCCTACTAAATGGGGCACATTTGATATTCATGGTTTTGAAGATCCATTCAAAGGTAAAGAGCATATCGCCATTTCCATGGGTGACTGCTCGTCTGATGATCCATTGGCGGTGAGAATTCACTCCGAATGTTTAACTGGAGATGCCCTAGGTAGTTTGCGTTGTGACTGTGGTGAACAATTACAAGAAGCCTTGCGAAGCATAGCTGAAATAGGGCGCGGTGCAGTTTTGTACCTTCGGCAAGAGGGTCGAGGTATAGGTTTAGTGAATAAGATACGTGCCTACAATCTTCAAGATCAAGGTGCTGATACTGTAGAAGCTAATGAGCGTTTGGGTTTTGGCGCTGATATGCGCGACTACTCAATTTGCGCACCTATGCTACAGCATCTTGGGGCCAAAAAAATACAGTTAATGACTAACAACCCGCGCAAAGTTAATGCCCTAAAAGACTTAGGGTTTGATGTGATTGAACGTATTCCCCATCAGGCTGATAGCAATCCCCATAATACAAAATATCTGGCGACCAAAGCAGGAAAGTTGGGCCATATGTTTAAAGATAATGACGAGTGAGCTATAGAATGGCAAAAGGTTTAGCAAAACGATTAATACCCTGCCTTGACGTTGATAAAGGGCGTGTCGTTAAAGGTGTTCAATTTGTTGATATACGCGATGCGGGGGATCCTGTGGAGGTGGCGCGACGTTACAATGAGCAGGGTGCTGATGAGATAACCTTTCTTGATATAACAGCCAGCCATGAAGATAGAGATACAACATTGCATACTGTCGAGCGCATGGCAGGAGAAGTATTTATTCCACTTACCGTTGGTGGCGGCGTTCGTGAGTTATCCGATATTAGAAACCTTTTAAATGCCGGTGCAGACAAAGTAGCCATTAATTCTGCCGCCATAAAAAATCCAGAATTTGTTAAAGCGGCAGCTGAAAAATTTGGCTCTCAATGTATTGTAGTGGCAATTGATGCAAAACAAACTGATCATTCAAATAATCCCAAATGGGAAATATTCACCCATGGCGGTCGCAACGAAACGGGTATTTGTGCCATAGAGTGGGCAATTAAGATGGCGAATTATGGTGCCGGTGAGATACTGCTTACCAGTATGGATCGTGATGGGACAAAAAATGGTTTTGACTTAGACCTCACTTCGAGAATTAGCGATGCAATCGCAGTGCCGGTTATAGCCTCTGGTGGCGTTGGATGCCTGCAGCATCTTGTAGATGGTGTCAAAAAAGGTGGTGCAGACGCAGTATTGGCTGCTAGCATTTTTCACTTTGGTGAGCACAGTATTCCAGAGGCCAAGTTATTTATGGCTAAGCAAGGGGTTCTGGTAAGAGATTAAAAAAAATAGGCAAAAAAAGACCGCGATGCCGCGGTCGAAGTCTTATTATGAAAAGAGGAAAAATTTAAGAAGGGTTGACCTTTAACCAAGGATTCAGGAAAAAGCCTAAAATACTTTTTAGTTTAATCGGGGCTTCTTGTGCAGAAAGACAAATACATTCACCATTTTTAGCGCCCATTGGCTGATGAATATCACCTGGTTTTCTGATAATAAAATCGCCTTGCGTGTAGACAGAGCTTTCATCCGAAAAACTACCTTCCAATACCACTGTATATTCCAAGCCGCGATGATCATGTTTTGGGGTTACGCCGCCAGCACAGATTTTATGCAAAGCGATTTCAAACTTATTCTGACCCGAAAACAACTTTGCAACTTCCATAGATTTTGACAGGCGTTTCCATACCGGTGTTTTTTCAGCATGGTTTAGTAGTTTATTTACAGGTTCTGGAAAACCACTGGAATTAGCTGTTTTATGAGACACATCGCCTGTGGTTTCTTGTTGATCTATTTTGGCCAAAATCTTATCGAATAATTCGTCATCAATTTCTTCAGGTGGAGCTTCAGACATAAGGTGAGCGCCAACTTCATTAAGTCTAGCTACTTCGTCTCTGCAGCACTTACAAAAATGCAAGTGAGCCGAAACGCAAATAGAGGTTGCGGTATCCAAGGTTCCAGCCGAAAATTCGACAAGCATTTCACTTGATGGATGGTGATTTAAAAATTTAGTCATTAAAAAGCTCTTCTTTATATTCTGGAGCAACTAGAATTTGCAATTTCTGCAGACCTAATCTAACTCTCGATTTAACTGTGCCCAAAGGTAAATCTAATTCTTGTGACGCCTCAGCATGAGATTTACCCTCTAGATAAACTTTTCTCAAAATTTCATTTTGTTCTGCAGGAAGTTGACCTAGACTTAATTTAACGTGATCTTCAGTTCTTTTTTGTCTGAGTAATGAAACCGGCGTTTCCTCGTCAGGTTCATGCCAAAAATCTTCATTTTCAAGAGGCAAATGCTGTGTGTTACATTTACGACGTAACATATCAATTCGACAGTTTCTTGCTACCGTATAGATCCATGTTGTAGCAGACGCTTTTTGTGGGTTATAGCCACCAGCTTTTTGCCACACCTTAATCATAACTTCTTGTACTAAGTCTTCTGCAAGACCAGGAAACCAACCATCTTGCCGACTAGCCTGAGCGAAACTTTTAAGTAGGGGTGCAAAGTGATTAAACAACTCAGCAAATGCACGACGATCTTGTTTATCACCAACTTCCACAAGAAGGGTGCTCCACTTGTCATCGCGCTTTTCAGTGCTCTTTAGAAAAGCTACTTTAGGCGCACTTTGTGATTTTTTGTCCACAATGGCTCTAACTTTTTCCATTTTCTCAAAGTCTGTAAATCAGTTTAACAATATTTACGCCTAAAAGGATAACTGGGATCACAAAAGTTAATTTTGTTTTTTTTGTTGCATCAACTATTGGTAGAGCCTAGATTCAATATTTTTAAGCCACGAGTATGAGCCAGATTTTAGTAGGATTATGTTATGGTTATAGCTATAAAGACGAACACTAAATTTTCATAAAAAAAGCATTAAGGGTTAATTTATGAGTCTTACGCAAAGAATTATTATCGCTATGCTGCTTGGTCTGCTCTGTGGGGCGCTCTTAAATACCATTTTTTCCTTTAATATTCTTTCAGGAACCACTGCTGCTACCATTGATGGCATATTGGTTGATGGGCTATTCGACACTGTAGGGCAGATTTTTGTTCGTTCATTGAAGTTACTCGTGGTGCCCTTGGTTTTTGTATCCCTTGTTTGTGGTGTTTCATCCCTTGGCAATAATTCTCGAATGGGTGCAGTAGCGACTAAAACTGTAATTTTGTATATGCTGACTACGGCGATTGCGATAGGTCTAGCCATTTTAATTGCGGTTGTGATTCAGCCAGGGGTAGGCATAGACCTAGCACTGGCGACAGAATTTGTTGCAAAAGAGGCGCCGCCACTTAAACAAACCATTATCAATATTTTTCCCAACAACCCCATCGAATCAATGGCAAATGGATCTATTCTTCAGGTCATAGTATTTGCCTTATTAGTCGGTTTTGCCATCTCAAAAGGGGGCGAACAGGGAAAAAGAATTGAAAATTTTTTTAGTGATCTTAATGCTATCATAATGAAGATGGTCATGATGCTTATGAAGTTAGCACCCTACGGAATATTTTGCCTTTTGGCCAAGTTATTTGCCGATGTAGGCATAGCAATGATTATGAATCTTGCCAAATACTTCTTTACAGTGCTTTTTGTACTTTTATTACACAGCTTGGGTGTTTATTCAGCAATTTTCAAAGCCTTTACCGGCCTAAATATAAAAATATTTTTGAGCAAACTCCGTCCTGCATTGGCATTAGCATTTAGTACCGCATCCAGCGGTGCAACAATGCCGGTCACCATGAGAACAGTTGAGCAGCGAATGGGTGTTAGTAAAAGTGTATCCTCTTTTACCGTGCCTTTAGGTGCTACTATCAATATGGATGGCACAGCTATAATGCAAGGCGTAGCCACAGTATTTATTGCTCAAGCCTATAATATCGGACTCGGCCTTGAAGGTTATTTGACTGTTGTTTTAACCGCAACACTAGCTTCAATTGGCACCGCGGCAGTGCCTGGTGTTGGACTGGTAATGTTGGTTATGGTGCTCAATCAGGTTGGATTACCTGTTGAGGGTATTGGCTTAATTATTGGTGTAGATAGATTGTTAGACATGACACGAACAGCCACCAATGTTACCGGTGATGCCATGGTAACCACTGTAGTAGCAAATAGTGAAAACTTATTGGATAAAGATAAATTTAACGATCCTTTAGCCGGAACAGCTAATACAAACTAACATTGCCCATGCAAAACTCAATACAAAAAACTGATATGCCGGATTTGTTTAAACAACATATTGGTGAAAAGGTCTCCAGATTCCAAGCAATTTTAGAGGCAACAAATTACGATGAGATTCTTATTGGGTCTGGCCGTGAAAAAATCCAATTCCAAGACGATATGGTCTATCCATTCAAAGCAAACCCATATTTCAGAGAATGGATGCCCCTAGATAAGCGCATTAATTGTTTTTTGCGGATTCAGCGTCACTCAGATAGACCTATACTCTATTTAAACAGCGCGGATGATATTTGGCACTCAGCACCCCAACAGCTATCGGATGAATTTTCTGGCTGCCTTGAAATTATTGAGTATCCTGATATAGATGCTCTTAAAAACTACATAAATAGTGCTCAAGATAAAATAGTTCTTATTAATGAAACCAATGAGTTAGGCATTTCTAATGAACAATGGAATCCGCAACAGATTCTACATGCGATTGATTTTCAGCGACCCAGTAAAACCCCCTACGAACATGCCTGTATACGTCAGGCGACAATGCTCGCAGTCCCAGCACATAGGGCAGCCGAACAGGCATTTAGGGCAGGTGCTACAGAATTAGAGGTCGCTAGCGCCTATCTTTCAGCCTGCAAGCGAAGCGAAAGTGAAATGCCTTATGCCATTATCGCGGGTATAAACGAAAATGCAGCTATACTTCATCATCATCAGTTAAATAACCAAGCAGTCAAACCCCGAAGCTTGCTCATTGACGCTGGTGTTCAGTTTAATAATTACGCATCAGATATTACCCGCACCTATGCATTTGATAAAGGCAGTGATTTCTCCGCAATGATTCAATGTTTAAATAATGCACAGCTTCAGCTTGTAGCAGAGGGTGGTATCGGCAAAAGCCCAATGGACTTACAGTTTCTTGCCCAGCAAAAAATAGCTCAGATTTTAATAGATTTTAATCTGCTAAAATTTTCTGTAGACCAAGCGTTAGAAAAAACCATTATCAATACATTCTTCCCTCACGGTCTAGGCCATCATCTAGGTTCAAATGTCCATGACAAGGGCAGTCGACTTGCAAATTCTCAAGGTGAGCTTATTCCATCTTCAAAAAAATACCCCAAATTACGAGCAAGTGCCCCAATGCAAGCCAATCAGACTTACACCGTGGAGCCGGGTATATATTTTATTCCATCTTTACTAAATAAGTTGAGAGTGAAGGAGCCAGACTCGGTTAATTGGCACGAAATTGAATACTGGATTCCGTTTGGAGGTATTCGCATAGAAGATAACATTATTCTTCACAAAGATGGTCGACTCGAAAATATTACTCGACAAGCTTTTGAATTATAGAAGCAAAAAAATCAAAAATTACACGTTCGAGTAATTAATTCGAACGCAATCAATTTCTATACTCTGTAATTTGTTTCAATCAGCTCAATTTAGCGGATAATTTTAAAAAGAAATAGATCTCAATAAAATGACAATATTATCATTTCGTTAAAATTCACAGCTACAGAGTCGATAAAATAACCATAAGTTGCGATTAAAGCGCCGATATACCCTTTGATCATATTGAATGCTTATCCATACCGCACTAAGCTTATTAAACAAAAATTAATTCAAAATTTGGGGGTTCATATGGCAGGTTCAATGCCAAGCGGTTCATCAGCAAAATCATCTGGTGATCAACAAAAAACACAAACATTCGCATTTATTGCAATGACATGTTTGTTTTTCTTTTGGGGATTTATCACAGTACTCAATGATATTTTAATTCCCTTTCTAAAGGACTCCTTTGATCTTAATTATACTCAGGCAATGCTTGTACAATTTTGCTTCTTTGGTGCTTATTTTATTATTTCGCCATTTGCAGGAAAGCTAATTGATAAGGTTGGGTATCAGCAGGGTATTGTTCTTGGCCTATTAACCACAGCAATAGGGTGTTTTCTATTTTATCCATCAGCAGATCTTCATGTATATGAGTTTTTCTTATTTGCATTTTTTGTTCTAGCCAGTGGTGTAACCATCCTTCAGGTTGCCGCGAATCCATATGTTGCTGCATTAGGGCCAGATAAAACTGCGGCCAGCCGACTCAATTTAGCACAGGCAGCAAACTCACTAGGCACGACAGTAGGGCCATTAGTAGGTGCCGCACTTATATTAGGTGTAGTTGCTGCAGATGCGTCAGCAGTTAAAGGACCCTACATATTGCTTGGATCTTTGTTAGTTGTGGTCGCGATTATGTTTAGATTTATAAAGCTACCTAGAATTACAAGCGTAGAGAGCAACGAAGAAATTAGTGATGAAAGTATTTGGGATCGACGTCCACTTGTTTTAGGTGCACTGGCCATTTTTCTTTATGTTGGTGGCGAAGTATCCATTGGTAGCTTTTTGGTAAATTACTTTGCTGAGAGTTCAATCGCCGGTCTAAGTCATGCAGAAGCCGGTGAAATGGTTGCCTATTATTGGGGTGCCGCCATGATTGGTCGTCTTGTTGGCGCTGCAGCGATGAACTATGTTGCACCCACTAAATACCTTTCATTAAATGCTTTGATCGCAATCATAATGATTATAGTGAGTATGAACACCAGTGGCAGTATTGCCATGTGGTCTATATTAGCAGTAGGGTTCTTTAATTCGATTATGTTCCCAACAATCTTTACCCTAGCGGTTAAAGGTTTAGGATCACTTACAAGTAAAGGGTCTGGTTTGGTATGTCAGGCGATTGTAGGTGGTGCATTAATACCATTGGTGCAAGGTGTGGCTGCTGATACTATCGGAATACAGCTTAGCTTTATTGTTCCTATGCTGTGCTACATCTATATAGGCTGGTACGCTTTAAGAGGCGCTGACCAGAATACTTAGAAGCCACAATATTGCAGTAAATAAAAAAGCCCTAATGAATCGTTAGGGCTTTTTTTTAAAAGTAAAAATATCGGTTTTTTTTGTGACATTGTCCACATTATTAAAGATTGATTTCGTTATACTCCTTACTGGAGTGTATAAATCACCTTGGGGTTTCACCATATTAATGGTGGGGAGTTCTTCTGAATAAAATACCTGTTTAGAGGGAATGAGAAGAGCGGTCCCAAGGCTGCTACTACCACTCCCCGCCACCATTAACTGCCACCGTCATTAATAAGCGCAAGTATTGATGTTTTTTATTAAGTATTGTCTCAATTCATCTTATTAAAAGTACAAATTATCGATTATCATTTACCTAGTTAGACAGATACTGTAATTAAAAGAATATAATAACTAGTTACTTTTACCCTAAAATTAAATTAGAGAAAAATCATGATGTTAAAGACTCATACCCGATTATTAATAATCTCGGTTTTAATGGTTCTAGGAGCGCCAGTGAACGCTGAATTTGATGAAGCTAGCATGACAAAAAAGATTAACCAACTAGTGTCAAAAATGACCCTAGAAGAAAAAGCACTTCTTACTTCAGGACGAGATGCATGGAGCACCCAGCCCATAGAGCGTTTGGATATCCCTTATATCTGGATGGCAGATGGTCCGCATGGCCTTCGTCGAGCACCAACAACCTACTTATGGGGCTATGGTGATCAGGCGCCTGCCACCTGTTTCCCAACAGCATCGGCATTATCGGCATCCTGGGATATGGAATTATTAGAAGAAGTAGGTGCAGCACTAGGTGTAGAATCCAATGCATTAGGTGTCGACTTACTACTCGGGCCTGGTATTAATATCAAGCGCTCACCACTGGCTGGGCGTAACTTTGAATACTTTTCTGAGGACCCGATACTTTCAGGTAAATTAGGTGCCGCCTACATTAATGGTGTGCAGAGTCAGGGTGTGGGTGCAACTGCAAAACACTACGTAGCCAATAATGTCGAAACCCAGCGTATGTGGGCAAACTCAAATCTTGATGAGCGTACATTGAATGAGATTTATATGACGCCCTTCGAGATTGCAGTTAAAGAAGCTCAACCATGGTCAGTTATGGCTTGCTACAACCGAGTACAGGGCGAATACGGCACTGAGTCAGTTAGATTGCTGACTGATAAACTCAAAAATGAATGGGGTTTCAAAGGCTTTGTAGTGTCTGACTGGGATGCGGTCGTCGATCGTGTTCAAGGTATTCGAGCGGGCATGCATCTCGAAATGCCAGGTAAGTCAGCGCGAATCACCAATAAAATGGTGGTTGATGCAGTCAAGAATAATGAATTGGATGAACAGCAATTAGACGCGATTGTTAAGGATCTACTGCGTGTTGTTTTCATGGGGCAAAATACTGAAGACAAACATGGTGACCAAAATATTGAGCAGCATCACCAATTAGCCCGAAAAGTAGCAGCAGAAGCTATTACCCTACTAAAGAACACTGAAAAGCTACTGCCAGTAAGTACGGCAAAATATAAGAAAATCGCTGTATTGGGTGAATTCGCGGTTAACCCGCGTTATCAAGGTAATGGTAGCTCGCAGGTTAAGCCGACCAAACTCGATAATTTTATGGATATAGTCCGCGATGAGTATGGCGAAGGTGTTGAATTTGTCTACTCAGCAGGTTACAGCTTAGCCAATGATGATGATCTATCATTGGTCGATGCAGCAGCGACAGTAGCAGCTGATGCTGATTTAGCGCTAGTCATGGCAGGTTTGCCTCTTAGCTATGAATCAGAAGGTATAGATCGAACACATATCGATCTGCCCCCATCACACAACAAACTCATTAGTGCGGTGGCCAAAGCTCAGCCAAACACCGCCGTTATTCTTACTAATGGTAGCGCAATTGCAATGCCATGGGTTGATGAAGTTTCCGCTATCCTTGAAACATGGTTGGGTGGGCAAGCCGGCGCCGGTGCAATTGCAGATGCAGTATTTGGCAAGGTTAACCCATCGGGTAAATTAGCTGAAACATTCCCCGTTCGTTTAGAGGATACACCAGCCTATCTAAACTTCCCTGGTGAAGACGGTCAGGTGATCTACGGTGAGCGTATGTTTGTAGGTTACAGATATTATGATATGCGCAATATCGAGCCATTATTCCCCTTTGGTCATGGTCTCTCCTATACAGATTTTGCCTACAGTGATTTAAAGCTATCTGCTAGTGAAATAACTGATAAAGACCAACTTCAGGTTAGCCTAACAGTTACCAATACAGGAAAGGTAAAGGGTAAAGAAGTTATTCAGCTCTATGTTGCAGATACAGAATCCACTGTACAGCGACCGGTTAAAGAGCTAAAAGCGTTTGATAAAGTAGAATTAGAGCCAGGACAAAGTATTCAGGTTAGCTTTACACTCAATGAAAGAGATTTCTCATACTACAATAAAGTTTATGATCGTTGGTTAGCAGAAAGTGGTGCATTTGAAATCCTAGTCGGCTCGTCATCTCGTGATATCCGACTCAAAGGTAAGCTAAATCTAAGCAATGGCCAAAAACTCAATTACAAAATGACTGAATTCAGCTTCTTTTCAGAACTTTGGAGTAATCCGCAACTCAAGCCACTACTGATAGAGTTTATGCCGAATTGGATCAAGGCTATGACGCCAGAAGGGAAGCCAGTTGAAGAAGCAAAGATTGAAGATTTCTTGCAACAACAACCATTAATTAAATTTCCTTACTTCACAGGCGGAGAGGTTGATGCGCAAAAGATAAAAACATTTGTAGAGCAAATCAATCAGTTGACCTATAACCCATAATTTAAGCAATGGTAGCAATGCGCCTGATGGTGCGTTGCTACCTAATATGCTTTTCCGAAAAAGCATTCCAAAAAGCACTCAAAAGACTAATTTAATTCTGAACGTTATTTTAAGACGAATAGTTTTAATTAATTTATAACTATTGTGATCTTTGTCACACTTTATTTTTTCTTGATGGTCTATCTTAAAATAAGTGAGAGAATTCGCAGCTTGAAAATTAATTCACAGTGAAACAATAAATATTAATGATTGTTTCCTACTTTCAATGCCCCGTGAAGGGGCTTATTTTTAATGGTAGCTACGGGTGGACTTGAACCACCGACCCCAGCATTATGAATGCTGAAAATTAAAACTTAAGTTATTGTTTTTATTAACTATTTAGGTCATCTGTAGCCAGTTAAAAGCCTCTAAGGTCCTACAAAATCACCTGAGATCTCTACAAAACTCCTACAACTAAAAGAGGGGAGTAGCGAGCTGGTGATGGGGTTGTTCGTGATATCTTAGGTTCGATTCTCTTCGAAGCCCAATTTTAGTGGTTGGTTCAAAGCTGAAGTCTGGAAAGAATGCATGATATCACGGTCTAGATTCAAATTTCGTCTAAAGCTGGTAAGTCATAGTTAGACCAATGGTTAAGGGATCATACTCCAATCCATTGATATTGCCGGTTGCGTTTTCTTCTGCAGGCAGGTCAACCTTGCTGACATTGGAATATCTGATTTCAACTCCCACCTTTAAATGTTCTGTGAGACCATAGTCGATACCGCCGAACACCTGCGAACCGAAATTACCGCTGTCCGAAAAGGATTGTTCTATCCCTCCCGCCTCAAGGTCAATATCAATTTCTTGAATAAACCCAAGACCCGCACCAACATAGGGATGCCACTTTCTGCGAGCATCGAAGTGCCATATACCATTAACGTAAAATAAGTTGGAGGCGAAATTGCCGTTAGGAAATAGGGTGCCATCTGAGTAAATGGTTTCACTGTCGTTGGATCGATATTCCCAACCTAGCTCCGCACTTAAGTTATGATTGTATCGATACCCCAATGAGATGCCCGCCGTGAAGCCTAGGCTTGTATTGACTTCGATCACCTGGTCAACCTGCCCGGTGCGAACCCCCGATGAGTTAGATAGATTGCTCATGCCAAAAGTTGGTTTTACGTACAAGCCTCCTGTTTCAGCGTGAGCAGTGGTAAAACATAGAAGAAGGGTAACTAAAGTTGCGTTTCTTAATGAATTCATAATTCTTACCTTAGTAACTGAAGTTACTGATTTTATTTATCTAGGCGTTAGCTATATGTGGGATTGATTTACCGATTAAGCAATATGACAACACTTTAGATTGTCTAAGTAATTGTTATTAACTATCCATTACATTCTTATGCAACCATACGCCCCTAGAGTCCTAAAAGATCACCTGAAATCCCTACAAAACTCCTACAGTGAAAAAAGGGGGGGGTAGTGATCTGGTGATGGGAGGATTCTTTATATGTGGTTCCATGCCTTGTTATGTTTTTCAGTTCTTAATAGAAAAAATCGTAATTTTTCAATTTCAATTTTCATTCGTTTTAGAAGTTATAAAACGCTAAACTTTGGCAATTAAATTTAGACTTTTACTTTGGGATTTTAATGCCTAGATACAATATAAATAAAGAGTTGCTTTCTGGAATGCAGCCAAAAGAAATCGAAAATTTTTTCAAATTTTTGTATTTAAGGTTGCCCATAAGTGATATTTTGGGTAAATAGGGAAATAGTTACAGCGATATTAAATTGCTAAGTTATTGATATATATAGGATTTAAATGGTAGCTACGGGTGGACTTGAACCACCGACCCCAGCATTATGAATGCTGTGCTCTAACCAGCTGAGCTACGTAGCCACTATGAGGTTGGACGTTGTTCCAACGGTTGAGTTACTGTTGGAACGGGCGCGCATTTTCGCTACAGATAGCCTGTTTGTCAAGCCATTCCCCTGTTATATAGAGGATGTTGCGCTATTTTTTGTATTTGCTATTTCTTTGGGTATTTATCATAGGCTTTTTTGGCGATAGCGGCGGTCATTGATCCACCGACGACTAAAATAGCGCCTAGAATGGTTAGCCCTGTGAGTGGTTCTATGGGCATACCTGATAATGGTATTAGTTGCGCGATGGCGATGGTAAATAATGGCGCGATGGCGATAATTGCACTGACTCTTGAGGCTTCTAGATGCGCCAAGGCTTCAGCAAAGCATCCGTAGGCGATGAGTGTGTTAAGCCCGCAAAATAGCAGTGCGGCCCATTGCAGTGCATTTAATTGCCCTAATGTGGCGAAGTCGCTCAGAGGGAGAAACACCAGGCTACCTATCCAGTAGAGGATTAGCATGGTTTCGGATGATCGAAAGTCATTGAGTAGATACTTTTGGATAATGGCATAGCCGGTCCAAAAGCTGGCTGAAAGGATTATAAATAATAGCCCGAGCCCGTAGTCGCCAAATTCAATCAGCAGTTGACCGATTTGTCGTTCGAAAAATAACAGTAGCCCGAGGATAAAACTAATAAAGCCTAGCCATTGAATGAGCGTGAACTTTTCTTTAAATAACCACAAGCCAGCTAGTAGCAATAGCATGGGGGCGAGCTGAATCATGACCTGCGTGGCTTCGGCGGAGGTGCGTTCAAGACCTAGAACATAGAAGCCATAGTTGCCGGTAAGTAAAAGCCCTGCAATCAGAGTCATTATTAATAACTCGGGTGATTTTAATTTATGCTGGTTATTAACTTGGCGGGTGATGAGCAGATAGGGCGTTAGCAGTAGGGCGGAGATAAAAAATCGAAAGAAGGTGCTGGCGGCTGGCCCAATGGTGGGTGCTACTTGGTGAAGGGCAACTGGAAGGGTGCCCCACATAATGGCGGTTCCCAATGCGAGCAATAGGCCAAATTTCCAGCGACCGCTGACAGCGTTGAGTTTAGACATTAAACCGGAAGTGGATTAAATCGCCATCCTGAACGATATAGTCTTTGCCTTCGAGACGCCATTTACCGGCTTCTTTAGCACCTTGTTCACCGTTACCGGCAATATAGTCGTCATAGGCAACGACTTCGGCACGAATAAAGCCTTTTTCGAAGTCGGTGTGAATCTTACCGGCGGCATTGGGTGCGGTGGCTCCGATGGGGATGGTCCATGCGCGCACTTCTTTGGGTCCGGCGGTAAAGTAGGTTTGTAGACTTAACAATGAGTAACCGGCACGAATCACGCGGTTTAGACCGGGTTCTTTCATACCGAGTTCTTCGAGAAATTCCATTTTTTCGTCGTCTTCAAGTTCGCTAACTTCGGCTTCTAGTTTGTTACAAATGGGAACAACAATGGCGCCTTCTTGTGCGGCAATATCTTTGACGGCATCTAGGTAGGGGTTATTGTCAAAGCCTTCTTCGTCAACATTGGCGACATACATGGTTGGCTTTATGGTTAGCGGGTTAAGCTGCTTGAGAACGGTAAGTTCATCATCGGTTAAACCGAGTGAGCGCAATGGTTGTGCTTCGTTTAGATGAGGAATCACTTTTTCTAAAACCACTACTAGAGTTTTGGCGTCTTTATCATTGCCTTTGGCGGCTTTACTGGCGCGTTGTAGGGCTTTTTCGGCGCTTTCTAGATCGGCTAGGGCAAGTTCTGTGTTGATAACAGCAATATCGTCAGCAGGGTTTATTTGGCCTTCTACATGGATCACGTTTTCGTCGTCAAAGCAGCGCACGACATGGGCAATGGCATCGGTTTCGCGGATATTGGCGAGAAATTGGTTGCCCAGACCTTCGCCTTTGGATGCGCCGGCTACCAGACCGGCAATATCAACAAATTCCATGCTGGTGGGTATTTGTTTTTCTGGCTGGACTATAGCGGAAATTCTATCTTGCCGAGGATCGGGAATAGGTACGATACCGGTATTGGGTTCAATGGTGCAGAAGGGGAAGTTTTCTGCACCGATACCGGCTTTGGTTAAGGCGTTGAATAAGGTTGATTTGCCGACATTTGGCAATCCGACGATACCGCAATTAAAACCCATACTATTGTCCTTTGTACTCTGTTGCTAGTTAGCGCTGTGTAATTTGTTCATTGCCTGTTCCCATTCACCTTGAATGGCAAGGGGCAGGGAGTTTAGTGCATCACTGATGCTGTTATCGATTAGTTGTTGGTCGCCTTTGGGGGCTTTTTTGAGGACGTAATCAGCGACTTGGTCAGCATGCCCTGGATGACCAATACCAATTCTTAGGCGTGCAAAGTCTTTGTTGTTACCTAGGCTTTTTATAATGTCGCGCAGTCCATTGTGACCGCCATGCCCACCACCGATTTTTAGTCTTGAGGTACCGGGGCTGTGATCAAGTTCATCATGAGCAACCAAGATATTTTGTGGCTCAATTTGATAGAACTTGGCTATGGCGCTGACGGCTTGGCCACTGCGGTTCATATAGGTAATTGGAACCAGAAGGCGTATATCTCTACCGTTTAGGCTAATGCGTGCGGTTTCGCCATAGAATTTTGATTCTGTACTCAGTGTTGCGCCAACAGAATTTGCTAGGGCTCTAACGAAATCGGCTCCGGCATTATGACGCGTTCGTTGATATTTGGGGCCGGGATTTCCCAGCCCTACAATCATATCTACGGGCGTTTCCAATGTCGGAGCCTCAGGTTAGCAAGTATGAAGATTACTCTTCGCTTGCTTCCTCTTCGTTATCTGCATCTGAATCAGTTTCTGGTGCATCTGGTGCTTCTGGTGCTTCATCAGAAATTTCTTCAACAGCCTTCGGCTTGTTAACCGCAGCAACTGGAAGATCGTGATCTTCACCATGGCCAAGGGCAACACTTTCTACGCCTTTAGGAAGTTTGATATCAGATAAGTGAACGGTTTGACCCAATTCTACTTCTGCCATATCAACCTCGATATATTCAGGCAGATCTTTTGGTAGACAGCTAATTTCTATATCAGTCATGCTTCGTGCAATCAAGCCACCACCCAACTTAACGCCAACACATTCTTCTTCATTAATGAAGTGTAAAGGTGCTCTTGTTTGTAGTTTGGTGGTTTTGCTAACACGGAAGAAATCCATGTGCATTACAACAGCTTTTGCTGGATGACGTTGGATATCTTTGATAATGACATCTTCAGTTGTGCCATCTACGTCAAGTGAAATAATATGAGAGTAGAAAGCTTCATTTTCCAGCGCTTTAGCAACATCTTTGTGAGCCAATGAAATTTGCGCTGCAGCTTTTTTCCCACCGTAAACGATGGCGGGAATCTCTCCGGCCAGACGACGCAGGCGGCGGCTCGCACCTTTCCCTGTATCCTCGCGACCTTTCGCGTGTAAAGTAAAATCAGTAGACATGGTAGTCTCCTATATTAAGCCAAAACAGACCGCGACCAGACCTGTATTGGGGTTAAGTGCCCTAATTGGGCGATAAAAATCAGTGCCTATTATTGTACAAACATAGCGCTGATGGATTCTTCGTTGCTAAGACGTCTTACTGATTCACCCAGTAATTTGCCCAGCGTTAGGGTGCGGATCTTGCCGCACTGTTTCGCTTCTTCAGTCAGTGGAATACTGTTCGTAACCACTAAGTTGTCGAGGCTTGAATTTGAAATATTGTCGATTGCTTTTCCTGAAAGCACGGGGTGAGTTGCGTAGGCAACCACTTTTTCGGCACCAAACTTTTTCAGTGCTTCTGCGGCTTTGCACAATGTTCCTGCAGTATCAACAATATCATCGATAAGTAAGCAGGTGCGACCTTCAACTTCACCGATGAGATTCATCACTTCGCTTTCGTTAGCTGAGGGGCGACGCTTATCGATAATCGCGAGATCGCAATCGAGTTGTTTTGCCACTGCTCGTGCACGAACAACACCGCCGATATCAGGCGAAACAACCTGTAAATTTTTGTAGTTTTGACGTTGTATATCGTCAAGAAGTACTGGTGCACCGTAGATGTTATCAACGGTACAGTTAAAGAAACCTTGAATTTGTTCTGCGTGTAAATCAACGGTTAATACACGATCTACGCCCGCATTGGATAGCATATCAGCAACAACCTTGGCGCTAATGGGTACGCGAACTGATCGCACACGACGATCTTGTCGAGCATAGCCAAAGTAGGGAACCACGGCGGTAATACGCTCGGCTGATGAACGACGCAATGCATCGACCATCAATACCAGTTCCATTAGGTTGCGATGAGTTGGCTCACAGGTTGGCTGGATAATAAATACATCGTGGCCGCGGACATTCTCGCGAATCTCGATATTGATTTCACCATCAGAGAAGGTGCTGACGAGTGAATCGCTAAGTTTTACTCTTAGCGATTTAGCAACTTCTTTTGCGAGTTCCGGATTAGCGTTACCGGTAAAAAGCATTAATTTAGACACATCTTTTTCCTGACTTTGCAATTTGAAAGATGGCTGGGGCGGGAGGATTCGAACCTCCGAATGTCGGGATCAAAACCCGATGCCTTAACCACTTGGCCACGCCCCAGTTATAAATTTTCCAGTTGTTTATGCAGCGGGGATTGATTGATTCCCTTTGCTACAAATGAGTTCCAACTGTTTGGCACAGCTTGCTGTACCAGGTTTGCCTCTTTTTCGCTGTCGAAGCGGCAGTACACACTTGCTCCGGTACCCGTCATAAGTGGGTTTCCGTAACGCTTTAGCCAATCTAACACCTGCTTTACCTCTGGATACAGGTTTTCGACAACAGATTGACAGTCATTTCTGTACAGCTCTTGCGTGAGGGCGCGTATTTTGATGGCTGGAGCGTTCCTTGTCAATTCACTGTGGCAAAAAATTTGCTCTGTTGGGATGTTTATTTTTGGTGTAACCACCAGATAGTAAAATTCATCGAGTGAAATGGTGGTTAATTTGTCGCCAATACCTTCTGCGAATGCTGTATATCCTTTGATAAATACGGGGATATCTGCACCCAATTTACCGCCAATTTTGGCTAATTGGTCAAGTGAGAGATTGCACTGCCATAGATGATTTAACCCCACTAGGGCTGTAGCTGCGTTGCTGCTACCACCGCCTAGTCCTGCTCCCATAGGTATTTTTTTATCCAGTTGAATATCACAACCCCATTGACAGTCTGTGGCTTGCTTTAGTGCATAAGCGGCTTTGAATACTAAATTATCTTGTGGTTTTATATTTTTAATGTCGCTAATAATATTTATTTCAGGCTGTTTGTTGACGCTGAAGCTAAGTTGATCGCCAATATCAAGAATTTGAAAGAGGGTCTGTAGATTATGATAGCCATCTTCTCTGCGATCGAGGATATGCAGAAATAGGTTTAATTTTGCGGGTGATGGCAGAGTGATAGAAATCATTTTATGCTTCAGTTGTTTAATTGAAAAAATGCCATTGGGTTACCACAAGCTTAAAGGAAAGATCCCCATGCCGACCAGATATTTTTTTGGGTAGCCAATAACCATCCTGTGCTTGGTACTCAGAAAATTTAAGTTGCCAGCCATTTTGTTGAAAGCTACTTAAAAGTTGGTCTTCTTGAAAAATAATATTTGATGCTTTGGGATCATTGGGTGATATAAGTCCCTTGATCCACCAGCGCAAAGTATCTGCCGATAAAGGCACACTCAATAACTCGATGCCAAGCTGGTCGGGTTTTCCGCTTATAAACTTTGATCCCTGTTGAATAGTCGCTTGTTTTTGGTTGCCGTCGATGGTGGCTGAACCAAAGCCTAGGGGGCCATTGAGCTTTAGAGTATAGTTGTTATTTTGTTGCTGCCATACAAGGTTAATTGATTGTGATTTTTGTGGTATTCTTAGGGCTAATTTACCGATTATTTTCCAGTTGTTAAGTTGGCTCAGGGATGGGCCTTCTATTCCTAAAGGATCTGATTCTTTATGAGTAACAGAGGCGCAGCCGAATAATTGGCTTAGTAGCAGCGCCCCTATCAAAAAAATAATCTGATATTTCATATCGTCCGTTTAGTGCTCAATCAGTTAATAGTGCTAACACATAACTTGATTCTGAATCTTATCAGTTAAGGGCCAAACTGTCCTGTTAGATACTATGGTTTGTATTTTATTAATCAGCAATTCTCCTATTGAGCCTAACTCTAGTGTAAAATTGCGGTTTTAGTACTTTGAGTCAATATATTTAACAGCTTATGGGTATGGATTAAAACTGATGGCTTTTGACATCATTGCATTTGGCATTAACCACAAATCTGCGTCAGTAGATCTTCGTGGAAGCGTATCTTTTGCGCCAGAAACGGTTGTTGAAACTCTGCGCTCAGCTCTCCCCACTCTTGATGCCAATGAAATTGCCATACTTTCTACCTGTAACCGCACTGAGATATATGCGGTAGGTGAAGTGTCGAATCAGCAGTTACTTGAATGGTTGGCGGCAACCAAAGCATTGGATATAGAGGTGCTTAAGAACTGCTATTACTGTTATCGGAATACCGATGCTATTAGACATATGATCTGTGTTGCTAGTGGGTTGGATTCACTTGTGGTTGGTGAGCCGCAAATTTTTGGACAGATTAAATCTGCTTATTCTGTTGCTCAAAAAGCTGAGACTATTTCTGGTCAGCTCAATATGGCTTTTCAATGGGCTTTTGCTGTTGCTAAACGGGTTCGTTCAGAGACGGCTATCGGTAAGAATCCAGTATCGGTTGCCTATGCATCGGTGAGTTTAGCGGAACAAATTTTTTCTGATTTAAAATCAGCCCATGTATTGTTAATTGGGGCTGGTGAAACCATAGAGTTGGTTGCGCGTTATTTACGTGATAAAGACATTGGTCAAATCACCGTGGCTAATCGCACATTAGAACGCGCTAAGGAACTGGCTGAGGATTTTTCTGCTGAGGCTATTTTACTTGCCGATATGCCAGAGCATTTACACAAAGCAGATATTGTTATTTCATCTACCGCTAGTCAATTACCTGTATTGGGTAAGGGTGCGGTTGAGACTGCATTAAAAAAACGCCTGCATAAGCCAATGTTTATGGTTGATGTGGCTGTTCCTCGAGATATTGAGCCTCAGGTAGAAGAGCTAGACGATATCTATTTATATACTGTCGATGATCTAGAGGAAGTGATTCAAGATAACCTTAAGGCTCGCCAAACGGCGGCGGATCTTGCACAGCAAATTGTTGATGAGGAAGTGGAAAAATGGTCCTCAAAACAGCGCGAGCTTACGGTGGTTGATACTATTAGGGCGTTTAGAGATAGTGCTGAGACAATAAAGGATGCTGAGGTGCAAAAAGCATTAGCGGCATTGGAACGCGGCCACGACACTTCTGATGTCATAAATACCTTGGCTCGTAATTTGACTAATAAGCTTTTACACAAGCCTACTACTAAACTTAAACAGGCGGGTGAACAGGGTTGTGATGATACGATTAATGTGACTCAGGAATTGTTTGATTTAGATAAAAAATAGCTTTTTAGTCGTTCAATCTTATTGTTAGGTGTGAGTATTGGGTATTGCTATCAAATTGTTCTTGACCCTAGATAACTAAGCACCCTTTAATAGGGTATTGTGTAAGTCGTTATCAAATAATATCGATCAGAAACTGGGGTTTTACATTGACTGAAAAAGCAAAGCCAAGAAAGCCTGCGGTAAAGACTAAAGTTGCCGCGCAAAAACCTGTAGCTAAAGATACGCCCGCAAAAAAGCCTAAGTCATCTTTTGGCTTTTTTAAAGCCTTTGCACGAATGCTACTGACTGTTTTCATTATCTTAGCAACCTCAGCGGGCTGGCTATTTTGGAAAGACTGGCAAATTCAGACTCGGGCTGTGGAAAGTAATGAATTAATGATTGCGTCTTTAAAATCTTCTATAGATTTCACGAAAAATCAGTCTCAAACTGCGATAGAGCAACAGCAGATTCAGCAAAAAACAGCGGCCATGTATCAGCGTCAAATGCAAAATATAGAACTTCGTGTCAATGCTCAGGGCAAGCGTCTTGTCGAGCTTAGCTCAACAACACGCAGTGATTGGCTGCTTGCTGAAGCAGAATATTTGGCTCGATTAGCTAAACAGCGACTACAAACCGAGCGCAGTGTTAAGAGCCCTTTGGCATTACTTGAAAGTGTCGACGCTATTCTTACCCAAATAGATGATCCTAATTTGCTCGCTGCACGCACTGCTGTAGCGGAGGATATTACTAGCCTCAGATTAGTTTCTGATGTTGACAGAGAGGGTATCTATCTGGAGCTTCAAGCATTGGCAGCTAATATTGAAATTCTCACTTTAGTTGAGTTAGATGAACCTGCAGTTTTGGCTGAAAAGCCGGTAGAAATAATGGATAACACTCAGTTATCAGTATTAGATAAATTTTTAATGGATTTAAGTGGCTTAATTCGCATTCGACAACGGCAAAACCCTATTGAGCCGATGCTGCAACCGGAAGAGCAGCGAATTGTAAGGCGCAATATGCAAATGATATTTGAGCAGGCGCAGGTTGCCTTGTTGCGTGAAGAACAAAGAATTTATCAGGCCACGTTGGAAAAGGCTCAAAATTATCTTCAGCGATTTTTTCAATCTAACACCAGCACTGAGGCTGTCAGCCGACGATTAGCTGTATTACTGGAAACCAGTATTATTCAACAGTTGCCCGATATACATAGATCTTTGGATGCCATTCAGTCGCTATTATTGATGCGTGAGCAACGTCTAATCGAGACTAAAACCACTGATCAGTCGGAGGCTAATAAGTGAGGCAGATACTGCTTTTTAGTCTTGGCTCACTGTTGCTAGGTGCGGCTGTTATATGGCTTATGCAACAGGATCAGGGTTACATTCTTATTAGTTTGGGTACGATCAGTGTCGAGATGGGCTTTTGGTTGGGTGCTTTGCTGTTTTTTGCAAGTAGCTGTTTTTTAATCTGGTTATTATTGTTTTTTAGATGGCTGCTAGGTGCTGGGGGTGTTCGGCAGTGGTGGATTTCGCGGCGTACCGAAAAGCAGACTAGTAGAGCGGCTAAGGGTTTACTGGATTACTTAAGTGGCGATTGGTCTTTGGCGGCTCGTGAGCTTACTCAGTCTATCAAAGATCCGGCAATCTCCAGAGTAAGTTTGTTATTTGCGGCAAAGGCGGCGGCTAATCATGATCAATTGGAGCAGGCACAACAATTATTAAAGCACTTTTCTTCAAAATTTCCAGAGTATAAGGATTATGCAAATTTACTGTTGGCTGAGGCGTTAATACAGGCCTCACAAGTTGAGCGTGCGTATGAAGTTTTAACCACAGTTAAAACTGAAAATAAATTACAACTTAGATTGCTCTCTGAAGTTCATTGTTTAAGGTCTGATTGGGATGCTTTGAATATTTTAGTTCCTAGGTTAAAGCGAAAATCAGTGGTTGATAAGAAAGCTTTAAAATCACTTCAAATTAGTTGTTATTGCGGTTTACTGACTAATCTTGATAAAAATTTACCAACTGCGATCAAGGCTAAAAAGTTAGACGCCATATGGTCGGATATTCCACGAGCATTTCGTCAAATTCCAGAGATAGTTGCTGTCTATATTGATGGATTGGCTGCGGTAGACGCTCCTGAGAAAGCGTTAAATCTTTTGACTAAAGCGCTAAAAAGCAACTGGCATCAATGTTTAGTGGAAGCCTATGGTCGCTTAGATATCAAAGATAGCACCAAACAACTAGCCTTGGGCGAACAGTGGTTGGTTAAATATCCTCAAGATCCCATACTATTACTGGCCTTAGGCCGTATTTGTCGTCGTATGGGTTTTCTAGGTAAGGCGAAGGACTATATGAAATCGACTATTGATATAGCTCCATCGGCTCAGGCTTATTATGAGTTGGCAACTGTTCTTGACTTGCTGGGCGATACTAAAAATAGTTCAGACATCTATCGACAGGGACTTGGGTTTGCCACGCAATCCAAGATGAGTAAGATTTAAATTTTACGCCGTTTTAAGTCCCTAATTAAAAATCTTGCCGGGTGCATGGCTAATCTGAGTTCTCTTTCTAGAGGCGGTATTTCCCGATTAATTTCTGAGGCGAGAATTTCTGCGGTTAGGGGGGCGTAACTTAAGCCTCTAGAGCCTAATCCACAATGAATATAAAGATTGGGCTGATAACTTCCAAGACACTCTATAGTTGAGGTTGCATCATGCCGCAATCGTTCATATTGTTGTTTAAATAGTTGTGCATTGGGCACTGGGCCGACGATGGGTAAATAGTCATTGGTAGTGCAGCGAAAGTTAGCTCTACCTTCTAAATTTTCTGGTTGATCAATTGTTAAACTCTGCGCTATACCTTGGTCGATTTTACTCATCATTTCTATATTGGCTATATGATCCTCAGGGCATAGTTTCTTGGAGAAAACCCCTTTGTTATAGGATGCTCCGCAACTTTGCACGCCATTGCTTGCTGGAGCGATGTAACCTTTTCCACAAATAACGGTTTTTAAGTTATTGATTGCGTTTTTACTGGGGATATGGGTTACCTGACCACGCAGTTGATTAACTGTGAGGAACGTAGTTGGCAAAAATTGAGTGGATTCATGTGCAGTTGCAATCACTAATGTTTCCGCGCTGGCAACAGTATTGTGTTGACGGTCACTTAGTATCCATTGGTTATCATTTTCACAGCGTTGTATTTGATCAATATCGGCATTCACAAGCGGGATATTATTCTCATCAAGTAAGGTTTGGCAAAAGGTTTGCGGCGGTATCCAGCCTAAATTTGGAAAAAATAAACCCTGCTGCGCTTTCAGTGAAAGGCCGCTTAAGACGCATATTTGCTGGTTATCAACCTCTGTGACTAAATCTTTATACTCTGCATAACGCCGAGCGATCTGTTGTAAGTTATTTCGAGATTCATCACTATCGGGTAGCAACATAACGCCGCATTGAGAGCCTAAACCCATATCCCAATAGGGTTTATAGTAACGGCTAGCCAATGTCATTGCGCTTAAATTAATTCTGGGCAAGGCATCATTTTGACGCGATAGTTTGGGATAAACGACCGCTTGAAGATTGCCTGAACCCTCATTGGCAGCTGAGTTGTGGCGATCGATAACCTTAACTTTATATCCTCTTTTGGAAAGTGCTGCCGCTGCGGTGCAACCGGCGATGCCTGCACCAAGAACTAGGACATCTCGCTGTATTTTTTTAACGGGTGACTGATCGATATACCAATGGGTTGAGGTGATATTTTCGGCTTTAAGGTTATCTATGTAGCATCCTTTTAGAGATTCTCTCTTATTGCCAAAACCTTTTATTTTTTCTACCTCAAACCCAGCATTAATAAGTCCCTTTCTTACCTTAGAGGCACAGGTAAAGGTCGCTAATGTTGTTTTGTTGGAGGATAGGGATGCAAGAGTTTCAAATATTTCATCGCTCCACATATCGGGGTTTTTGGTGGGTGCAAAGCCATCTAAAAACCATGCATCCACGGTTTTTTTCTGATAGCTAGCCAAATAGGATTGAGGGCTTTGGGCTAAGCTTTTAAGCATCTGATTGGCTTCACCCAACATCAGCAAAAGCTGAATGCGCCCATTAGCTAAAGAGATGAGGTGCACCCCTGGGGTTAGCGCCGGGTATTGTTCGAGCAATTGTTGAGATAGTTCAGAAAACACTGACCAGTCTTGGTGAATGGTCTGCAAATCAGGGGCTGAAATAGGCCTTATTTCAGTGGATATATATTGTAATCGCCAATCTTTCGGTGCGGTTTTTAACCAAAGATCACAGGCGGTTAAAAAATTAAGACCAGTGCCAAAACCAGTTTCAGCGATAACAAATTGTTGGTTGTCACATTGTGTTTCAGAGGATAAATGTTGCCAGCGTTGCTGTAATTGGTTTTGCTGTATAAACAGGTACTCGGTTTCCCTTAGTCCATTATCTATAAAAGGCTTTTCACTGCGGTAGTAAACATCGTCAAATTCGCTACAGAAGGGGGCGCCATTTCTCCATTCAATGGTAGCGGTCTCAACCACTGGCCCATCGTTTTTAGTCATAACTTAAAAGGCCAAATTCATGCAAAATTTGTCGGCACCATTGATCTATATATTGATCGGTTAGATCAAATTGGTTTTCATCATCCAGCGCTAAACCAACAAAGAAGTTCTCGTCTTCAGTTAGTGCCTTTGATTGCTCAAATTCATAACCCTTATTAGGCCATAATCCAATAGCAGTAGCACCCTGATTCACCATTTTTGCCCATAAGTAGCCCAGTGCATCCTGAAACCACTGGGGATAGCCTACTTGATCGCCAAGACCAAAAATTGCGACTTTTGTATGAGATAAATCAAGATCATTCAGAGATTTCCAGTGAGTTTCCCAATCCTCTTGAAGCTCGCCGTAGTCCCAAGTAGGAATGCCGAGAATAAGTTGATGATATTGTGGTATTAAGTCGATGCAGTTGTCCGCAATATTGTGTACATCAATTTTTTGATTAGGTAATTTTTCTAAAATGCTATCGCGAATTTTTTCCGCCGCCATTTCGGTGTAACAGGTTGAACTGCCATAAAATAGTCCGATAGAGTTTTGCATCTACTTGCCAAGCTCCCCGTTATCACAGCTGCCAGAAAAATCTAATTGACGCCAGGCCTCATAGGTAACGATAGACACAGCATTGGATAAGTTCAGACTTCTACTACCTGGCTGCATAGGTAGGCGAATAACTTTATCATCGCCTAAACTTTGGCGTATATCGGCCGGTAGGCCCCGCGTTTCAGGGCCAAATAAAAGGCAGTCCCCCCGCTTATAATTAACTGTTGAAAAGCAGTTTTTGCCTTTGGTGCTTAAGCCATAGACATTGTTGGGCTTTATGTTTTCTAAATATGATTTCCAACTTTTATGCACCTGTAACGATTGAAATTCGAGATAATCAAGACCGGCCCGGCGGAGTTTTTTATCATCCAGATCAAACCCTATGGGCTCAATGAGATGCAGCGTAAAACCGGTGTTGGCACAAAGGCGAATTATATTGCCTGTATTGGGCGGAATTTCAGGTTGATAAAGTACAATATCGAGCATAATTAATATTTTATTCGCACATTAGTATTTTATGGGAAAATGTTATTATCGCATTAAATGATGATCTGATTACAGGGGCGATAAGGCTTTTTGAATCTAAACTTAAAATGAGGTCGATTGGGTGATTGAGATTCCGTTTCAGCGATTGGGCGATGACATTTTGCAGGCCATTATCGAAGAATTTATTCTTCGTGAAGGGACTGACTATGGTGCTCACGAAGCCGACTTTGATACTAAGGTGGCGCAGGTTCATAAACAGTTAGCCTCTGGTGATATTGTGATTACATTCGATCCGAAAACAGAAAATTGTACGTTACTGACTCGTCTTCAGTTTCAGCGCAATAAGCGTACTTTGATGCAAGAAAAAAGTTTTGTTACAAAAGATGTAGATACATACCAAGATTATATTGATGATATGGGTGGGTTCGAATAGCAATGTCTGAATCATCAGTTTTAAATTCTGCATTGATACCATGGAAGCAAGCGATTGCTGAATCACCACGCATTTTAGTGGGTCTCAGTGGCGGTATGGATTCCATGTTATTGCTAACTTTGCTCAATGAGCAGGTCGAGTCAAATCGTCTTTTGGCTGTTCATATTAATCATGGGTTATCTGATAATTCTGATTATTGGCAGAAGTTTGTTGAAAATTATTGCAAGAAAATAGGCGTGGATTTTTATTCGGAAAAAATTGAGCTGGTGGTTTCTGGTGAAGGTATAGAGGGAGCTGCTCGTAACGCTCGATATGCAGTTTTTGAAAAACTTTTAAAACAAGATGAGCTTTTGTTTTTAGCGCATCATGCAGATGATCAGGTTGAAACGGTTATTTATCGATTATTGCGTGGTTCTGGGTCTAAAGGCTTATCTGGTATGCCAGAGTCCAGAATTTTAGGTAATGGCCGCTTGATTCGACCACTCTTAGATTACTCCAAGCAAGCACTTCAGCGAGAGGCTGTCGATAGAAAGCTTAAGTGGATTGAAGACGAAAGCAATTTGGATGATCGTTTTGATCGCAACTTTATACGAAATAAGTTAGTGCCAGCGATTGCCCAGAGATGGCCGGAATATTCTCAATCGGTTATGCATTCTGCGTCATTAAGCAATCAGGCTGATCAGTTGTCACAAGAATTGGCTACTCTGGATTTAAAGTGTTTAGATGTGAAAAAAGAGCGAGCGGGATGGTCTATTTCCCTTGATCTGTTCACTGCGTTGTCAAATCTAAGGCAAAGAAATATCTTGCGCTACTGGTCTTGCCTAAATGATTTTTCGGCGCCTAGTAGTAAAATTATTAATGAAATATTATCTTCTGTCGTGGGTGCGCGAATGGATGCATCGCCAGAGGTTGTTTGGCAGTCGCAATGCTGGACGCGATTTCAAAGCCGATTATATTTGTTGCGCCATCAGAGCAAACAGATGCATCATGCTGATTCAATAAAGTGGGACATGCAAAATCCTTTGGTTTTGGCTGATGGTAGTCAATTAAATACTCAGCCTTCAACCGGTGGTGGGTTGCGGGTAATCCCAGAACCGATTGAAATTCGTTATCGTCAGGGTGGTGAGCGCTGTAAGCCCAATGGCAGAGACTGTTCAAGTAGCTTAAAGAAATTACTTTTAGAGTATCAGTTGCCGCCATGGTTGAGGGATAGAGTGCCGCTTTTTTATGTAAAGGATCAATTGGTAGCAGTTGGTGATTTGTGGGTTTGTGAGGGTTGGAGTGCAAAGTCTAAAGAAAGTGGTATGGAGATTCATTGGCAACTGGATTCTCTGTAGATGAGAGTGGAATACTTGCCGCGTTTGTGGCAATATACTCCCCCATCTTAAGACGGATGGGTCATAGGCTAGAATCAGTCAATTTTTTAGCCAAATCTCCTTCCAAAAAGACTTTAATACTCAACTTCTGATCTGTACAGGGTCGATATGACGCGTTTTGTTTTTGTAACTGGTGGTGTTGTTTCTTCTTTAGGGAAAGGCATTGCTGCCGCATCCTTAGGGGCTGTTCTTGAAGCTCGAGGGCTAAGTGTCACTATTTTAAAGTTGGACCCCTATCTAAATGTTGACCCTGGCACTATGAGTCCTTATCAGCATGGTGAGGTCTATGTAACCCAAGATGGGGCAGAAACTGATCTTGATCTAGGGCACTATGAGCGTTTCTTGCGCTCTAAAATGACGCAAAATAATAATTTCACTAGCGGCCAAGTTTATGAAACGATTTTGCGTCGTGAGCGTCGCGGTGATTATTTGGGTGGTACTGTTCAGGTAATCCCTCATTTAACTGATGAAATTAAGCGTCGGGTGTATGCTGGTGCCGGCGATCACGATATTGCGGTGGTAGAAATTGGCGGTACTGTTGGTGATATTGAATCACAGCCATTTCTTGAGGCTGTGCGGCAGTTAAAAGTTGAATTAGGCCATCAGAAAGCATTGCTCTTGCATCTTACATTGGTCCCTTATATTGCCTCTGCGGGTGAAACCAAAACTAAGCCTACTCAGCATTCTGTAAAAGAGATGCGTTCAATTGGTTTGCAGCCAGATGTTCTTCTATGCCGCTCTGAAATTGAGCTTGAAGAAGGACAGCGAAAAAAGATTTCGCTTTTTACTAATGTTGAAGAAAAAGCTGTTATTCCATTGATAGATGCGCAAACAATCTACCAAGTACCTCGTATGCTTCATGAATGGGGTTTAGATCAATATGTATCAGATCGCTTTAATCTAAATAACCCAACAGCCGATTTATCGGAATGGGATGCAGTGGTTGATAATCAGTTAAATAGTAAAGGCGAAGTAACTATTGCTATGGTTGGTAAGTATATGGAACTCCTAGATGCCTATAAGTCTTTGTCAGAGGCATTAATTCATGCGGGCATCCATAATAAAACAAAGGTTAAGATACGTTATATAGATTCAGAGAAATTAGAATCTGATAATAGCCTGATTGATGATGCTGATGCGATCCTTGTTCCGGGTGGTTTTGGAACTCGAGGCACGGAAGGCAAGATCTTCGCTGTAAAAACTGCCCGCGAAAATAATATTCCCTACTTGGGTATCTGTTTGGGTATGCAAATTGCTGTTATTGAATATGCGAGAAATGTCTGTGGTATGCAAGGTGCAAACAGTACTGAATTTGATGCCAAAACTCCCTATCCGGTTGTTGGATTAATAACCGAATGGGTAGATGAGCAAGGCAACAAAGAACAGCGCTCGGAGGATTCTGATTTAGGTGGCACCATGCGCCTAGGTTCTCAGGTTTGTCATTTAATACCCGGTTCTATCGCGCACAAAATATATGGTAGTGAGCAGATCGAAGAGCGACATCGCCATCGTTTTGAGGTGAATAACAATCTTTTACCGCAAATTAAAGAAGCCGGTTTGATAGTGGGCGGGTTGTCCGCAGATAAAACACTGGTAGAAACTGTAGAGCTTCCCCAGCATCCATGGTTTTTCGCGAGTCAATTTCACCCAGAATTTACTTCAACACCCAGAGATGGCCATCCATTGTTCCAGGGTTTTGTTGCAGCTGCTTCGGCTTTTCATAAAACCAAAGAGAGCTAAACTATGAGTGCCAAGCTAATTAATGTCGCATCTATCGATGTCAGTAATGAAAAGCCTATGGTGCTTTTTGGCGGCATGAATGTTTTGGAGTCGCGAGATATGGCCATGCAAGTCGCTGAAGCCTATGTCGAGGCAACACAAAAGCTGGGTATACCCTACGTATTTAAGGCGTCTTTTGATAAAGCAAATCGCTCTTCTATTCATTCTTTCCGTGGGCCAGGTTTAGATGAAGGATTAAAAATTCTTCAGGAAATAAAACAAACCTTTGATGTCCCTTTAATTACGGATGTACATGAAATTTATCAAGCGGCACCTACTGCTGAAGTTTGTGAGGTTATTCAGCTGCCAGCCTTTTTAGCCAGACAGACTGATTTAGTGGCTGCTATGGCTAAAACTGATGCTGTTATTAATATCAAGAAGCCACAGTTTTTAAGTCCTAGTCAGATGGGTAATATCGTGGATAAATTCCGCGAATGTGGCAATGAAAATCTAATGCTTTGTGAGCGTGGCACCTGCTATGGCTATGATAATTTAGTGGTTGATATGCTCGGTTTTCAAACCATGAAGACTGTCAGTGGTGGTCTGCCACTTATTTTTGATGTGACCCATTCCCTACAGTGCAGAGATGCCTTGGGAGCAGCTTCTGGCGGTCGCCGTCATCAAGTTGCTGAACTGGGTAGGGCGGCAATTGCCTTGGGTATTGCAGGGTTGTTTTTAGAGGCGCACCCTAACCCTGATTCGGCAAAATGTGATGGTCCTAGTGCCTTACCGCTGAATAAGCTGGAGCCTTTCCTCCAGCAAATGAAAGCATTTGATGATTTGAATAAATCACAACCAGATTTAGAGATACTGTAGTGGAATAGAGCAAGCCTTTGGGCTAGCGTAAATTTTCCTTGTAAATGAACAATCCCAACTTTATGGAGTAATTTTTGAATGAGTAATATCGCTGATATTCGAGCCTATGAGATTTTGGACTCGCGAGGCAATCCTACAGTTCAGGCTGACGTTATTTTGGTTAATGGAATTGTTGGAACCGCTTGTGCACCATCAGGTGCTTCAACTGGCTCAAGAGAAGCTCTTGAACTTCGAGATGGCGATAAAACGCGCTATTTAGGTAAAGGTGTACTAAAAGCTGTCAATAACATTAATACCACAATTAAAGAGTTATTGGTTGGGGACGATGTCACCGATCAAAAGGCATTAGATCAAAAAATGATTGATGCCGATGGGACAGATAACAAATCTGTATTAGGGGCCAATGCAACCTTAGCTGTTTCCTTGGCCGCTTCAAAAGCAGCTGCACAAGCAAAAGGGTTGCCCTTATACGCACATATTGCAGATGTTAATGGCACCAAAGAATACAGTATGCCTGTTCCTATGATGAATATCCTTAATGGCGGTGAGCACGCAGACAACAATGTTGATATTCAAGAATTTATGGTTCAGCCAGTATCAGCGAAAAGTTTTTCTCAAGCGCTTCAAGTAGGCGCTGAAATTTTCCATGCACTGAAAAAAGTACTTGGTGCCAAAGGTCTAAATACTGCTGTCGGTGATGAGGGTGGATTTGCGCCTAATTTATCATCAAACGCCGAAGCATTGGCGGTTATTAAAGAGGCGACAGAAGCTGCTGGTTATAAATTAGGTGAAGATGTGACGCTTGCGCTAGATTGTGCAGCCTCTGAATTCTATAAAAATGGTCAGTATGATTTGTCCGGTGAAGGCAAGGTATACAGCTCTGAGGGTTTCAGTGATTTTTTAGCCGAACTTTGTGAGCAGTATCCAATTATATCAATTGAAGATGGTTTAGATGAATCAGATTGGGATGGTTGGAAATATCAGACAGAAATTTTAGGCGATAAAATACAGTTAGTGGGCGATGACCTCTTTGTTACTAACACCAGTATTCTAAGCCGTGGGATTGAGATGGGCGTGGGCAATTCAATTCTTATTAAGTTTAATCAAATTGGTACACTTTCTGAAACACTGGCAGCCATCAATATGGCTAAAGACGCAGGTTACAGCGTGGTGATTTCTCACCGATCTGGTGAAACAGAAGATACAACAATTGCCGACTTGGCAGTAGCAACTGCTGCTGGTCAGATTAAAACTGGCTCATTATGTCGCTCTGATCGTGTCGCTAAATATAATCGTCTACTAAGAATTGAGGCTGAACTTGGTAATGCTGTAGCGCCTTATCAGGGTATCGCTGAATTTAAGTGATGATTATTGATTAGCAACAGCTTCACATATGAGGTTAAATTGTCTGCATTATGCGATGGTTAATGGTTGTTTTGGTTGCTATTCTCGTGCTTCTTCAGATTCGTCTGTGGTTTGGTGAGGGTAGCATCTCTAATAAAATTGCCTTGGATAGGCAATGGGAAGCACAGCAGAAGATCAACCAAGAGCATAAGCTTCGCAATCGGCTAATTGCTCAAGAAGTAAAGAGTCTTAAAACCAATCTCGACTCTCTTGAAGAAAAAGCACGTAAAGACCTCGGTATGATAAAAGACGGTGAGGTTTTTTATCTAGTGATAGATAAAAAGAAACAGCCAGCATCTGATAGGTCTGAGCCTTAATCCCATGACGACTAAGATGCCAAAAATATGGGCCATCGTTCCGGCTGCGGGAAAGGGCAAGCGGTTTTCGGAAGTGAAGCCAAAACAATTTTTCGAGATAAACGGCCAACTAGTAGCCGAACATAGTTTAAGTCGCCTTTTGGCCATTGCTAAAATTGAAGCAATAGTTGTTCCCAGTGAGTCTCATTGTGCTTCGTGGTCACAAGTGCCATCGATTAAGCATCCTAAAGTAGAGCAAGTTGAGGGTGGCGAGCAACGTGCGCACTCAGTGTTAAACGGCATAAACTTCCTGAGTAAATTAGCTGCAGATGATGACTGGGTATTGGTTCATGATATGGCAAGACCCTGTATTACCGCCGAAGACATTAATCAACTCATTACAGCGGTAAAAAATCATCCAGTGGGAGGCATTTTGGCCGCTAGGGTTGATGAGACCTTAAAAAAAGTGGATTCAGATAATCATATTAAATCCACAGTGGACCGGGCTGAACATAGATTGGCCCAAACTCCACAAATGTTTAGATACAGCCTTTTAAAGAATTCTATCCGTGCCTGTCTAGATCAAGATATTATTCCTACTGATGAATCATTTGCTATTGAAGCTGGAGGAAATAAGGTGCTCATTGTAGAAGGTCGAGCTGATAACCTAAAAATAACGCGTCAGGAAGACTTATATATAGCATCGGCAATTATGAAAAGTCAGGAGGTTAAATAATGCGTATTGGTCAAGGATACGATGTTCATGCTTTTGGTGAAGGCAGTAGTTTAACTATTGGCGGTGCAGTAATTCCATTCGATCGTACATTGGTAGCGCATTCAGATGGTGATGTTTTAATTCATGCGCTGATGGATGCGATACTCGGGGCGCTTGGCCTCGGTGATATTGGCCATCATTTTCCTGATACAGACCCTCAATATAAAGGCTGCAGTAGTCGTGAACTTTTACAGCAAATACATAAGTTGATGATTGCTAAAGGTTATCAGTTGGGTAATGCAGATATAACGCTGGTTGCTGAGGCACCTAAAATGGCGCCACATCTTGAGTCAATGAAGGATAATTTAGCACAGTCTCTTCAATGTTCGAGTAATCAATTAAATATTAAGGCAACAACTACCGAGGGGTTGGGCTTTATTGGTCGTGGTGAGGGTATAGCCTGTTATGCGGTGGTCTTGTTAACGGCGCAAGAGGACTAGTCTTATCCGTTCACATCTTTATGAGTTCGATAAGCTCAAAAGAATGCATGGCGAACCATTGGCAACAGCTAGTTTTCGCAACTGCCCTGAAGATTTTATTGTTGATGAAGTCATTGATTTCCAACCTGCCAATGAGGGAGAACATTTATTACTCCACATAAAAAAGCGTGACCAAAATACTCAATGGGTGGCAGGTCTTCTCGCCGAATTAGCTGGCGTAGATCGAAAAACAGTCGGTTTTTGTGGTATGAAAGATCGGTTCGCAGTCACTACCCAGTGGTTTAGTTTGCATCTTCCCGGATGCAATATTGAACTCAACCAATTAGCGCATTCAGACTTTCAAATTCTCTCCAGTGCCCGCCATAATAAAAAATTACGACGAGGTATGCATGCAGGCAACAAATTCTCAATTGTACTGCGCGATCTTACTATTGATTTCGAAGAGCTTGATCAGAGGGTTGCGCGTATTCAAAAATATGGTGTACCCAATTATTTCACCGATCAACGATTTGGCTGGGATGCCAACAATCTGGTTAAAGCGAATGAATTAATTGATCAGGGAAAACTCAAGGGTAATCGTCATGGAACGGGTATTTACCTATCCGCTGCAAGGTCATGGTTATTTAACCTTCTTTTAGATCGCTATCTAACCATTGGCAACATAGACTTTGCAGATACAGGCGCACTTTGGGGTAGAGGAAGGTCGGCCACCGAAGGCAGTTTCAGAGAGTGCGAGCAACAACTTCTTAGTGAATGGCCGGCTTGGTGCCATGCTTTGGAACATGCAGGTTTACAGCAACAGCGTCGGCCCTTTATTCTGCGGCCAAATAATTTTAATTATAAGCCGTTGACTGATGGTCAGTTTGAATTTAATTTTGAATTACCTAATGGCAGTTATGCAACAGCAATATTGCGAGAAATTGCTGAATTATTTCGCCCTGAAATCTCATGCCTGTGATATATTAAATGCACAATCTAAGGTCGATAGTTGTGCAAAGAGATTTTTTAGGAGCATTGGGTGAATTCGATTGATTTTGCTGGGATAGGTATGACATCTCAGCGCACAAGGGAGCGTTTAATCAAGCGCTTAAAAGAGCAGGGAATTAGCAACCAAAAAGTATTGGATGTTATGAGATTGACCCCTCGGCACTTGTTTATTGATGAGGCTTTAGCCCATCGAGCCTATGAGGATACTGCGCTACCTATTGGATTTTCACAAACCCTATCACAGCCTTATATAGTGGCAAGAATGACAGAAATACTATTAAGCGCTGGACCATTACGTCGAGTTTTAGAGATTGGTACAGGCTCAGGTTATCAATCCACGGTGTTATCTCAATTGGTCAATACTGTATTTTCAGTAGAGCGTATAGAGCCATTATTAAAAAAGGCTCAAGAGAGATTTCGAACCTTCGAATTAAATAATATATACACTTCATTGTCTGATGGCAGTTTTGGCTGGAATAATAATGCGCCCTACGATGGCATAATTTCTACAGCAGCGCCTCAAACGATTCCAGAGCAACTGCTAAGACAATTAGCGCCCAATGGAATTTTAGTTATACCTGTTGGCAATGTAGTTTCGCAAAGTTTAAGTGTTATAAAGCGCGTGGGGACTTCTAACGAGTATGATGAGGATATTGTTGAAAAAGTTAAATTTGTCCCCTTATTAACAGGTGTCACCCATTAAAAATTACAGGTAATTGGTCACTAAATTTATGAAATCCATCCAACACAAATTGCTTCTCTTTCTTCGCGGTGTTGCTATGGGCGCAGTCGATTTGGTGCCGGGTATTTCTGCTGGAACCATTGCGTTTGTAACCGGTATATACGAGCAGCTGATTCATTCGATAAAGTCATTTAATCTCGATGCTATAAAGACATTAAAAGATAAGGGGCTCGCCGCCGCATGGTGCCATATCAATGGCGAATTCTTGTTGATATTGGTATCAGGTATTTTATTTAGTTTATTTACCCTTGCGGGGGTGATGCATTATTTTTTAGAGACATTTCCGCTGCAGCTATGGTCATTTTTTATGGGTTTAATTGCAGCCTCAGTCATTTATTTACTGCGGCAGTATCCACCAAAAAGATTTTTAGAAATCGGTCTGCTGGTGACTGGTATACTCGCTTCCTACAGTCTATCAGTTGCCTCAATCAACGCTGTAGAAGGAAATTATCTCAGTGTATTTCTAGCCGGTAGTGTTGCACTCTGTGCGATGATTTTACCTGGAATTTCTGGCTCATTTATTTTGGTTTTATTAGGCTTATACCCAGTTTTCATCAATGCGTTAGTAAATATTGAGCTGGACTTTTTGCTAACCTTTGCTGCGGGTGGGATAGTGGGTCTAATGTTATTCAGTCGATTGTTATCATGGCTTTTGCAGTATTACAAACACGCAGTAATTGCTACTATGTGTGGATTTCTGCTGGGAAGCCTATCAATTCTGTGGCCTTGGAAGCAGATTAGTTCCTCGGTTATTAGTGCATCGGGCATATTAGAAGTGACCGAATCAATTAATATTCCACCTCAGGCCTACCTAGATATTGTGGGTCAAGATCCACAAACATTAGCGTGCATGCTGTTTTTTATGGCAGGGCTTTTTGTGGTGCTGACAATTGAGATAATCAGTGTTAGATTAAAAAATAAAGTGTTTTAGGCGTCCTGATGACAAGAAAAATGTTGGTTTTTTTAATTGTGCTATTTTCTGCCTTAATTCAAGGTTGCACGCCCTATAATGCCCCCATTATTGATCTTGAACAGCCTCCAAGTCAGCTGATTAAAACGCATTTAGTTGAAGAAGGGGAGACCCTTTACTCCATCGCTTGGCGCTATGATTTTAATGTGCGTGAATTAGCCAGAATAAATAGATTGAGTGAGCCCTATCGAGTTCGTAAGGGTCAAGTTATTAGTTTAGATAAAAACATAAAATCTGCATCGATGCCTGTGATTGAAAAAGTGAAAAAAGCAGTGTCTAAAGTGACGGATAAATCTCGCTCAACGGCAAAAACAACAATCAATCAGTCATTGACCAAGTTAGGTCAAAATAAACTGCGTTGGCAGCGACCTATTACAGGAAAAATAATCGAGGCCTATAATCCAAGAGATTTACGAAAAGGCGTTGAAATTCAAGCAGTTTCAGGGGCTTCAGTAAAATCAGCAGCTCGTGGTGTTGTCGTATATGCTGGAGATGGTTTGCGTGATTATGGCAAACTGGTCATCATCAAACATACGGACTATTTGTTAAGTGCCTATGGTCATAACCAAAAACTTTTGGTTAAAGAGGGTCAGGTAGTCGATGGTAGTAAGATTATCTCAAAATTAGGATCCAGTGGACGGCTTTATTTTGAAATACGCAAAGACGGTAAACCTATTAATCCTATGACTTATATAAACTGAAAAAAAACCCGACATAGTGTCGGGTTTTTTTTCATTAGAGCGTTAATTGCTCATTATTCGGCTAAATAACGCTCTCTTGATGCGATGACTTCAGCTCTGGCAGATTCAGCATTGTCCCAGCCTTCAACCTTAACCCACTTGCCAGGCTCAAGAGCCTTATAGTTTTCAAAGTAGTGAGCAATTTGTTTAATAAGCAGTTGATCTAGATCTTCGATTTCATTGACATGATCATAAATTTTGGTCAACTTGCTGTGAGGAACAGCTAAAAGTTTTGCATCTACACCTGATTCATCAGTCATTTTAAGAACGCCAACAACGCGACTGCGGATAACTGATCCTGGCATTACAGGGTAAGGTGCGACAACCAATACGTCTAATGGGTCACCATCTTCAGAAAGAGTCTGAGGCACATATCCGTAGTTAGCTGGGTAGAACATAGGCGTAGCAACAAAGCGGTCAACAAAAATAGCATCACTGTCTTTGTCCACTTCGTATTTAATTGGGTCGTGATTAGCCGGTATCTCGATGATAACGTTAATGTCATTTGGCAGATCCTTACCTGCCGGGATGTCGTTATAGCTCATTGTTTAGGAGTCCATAGATTACGTTCAGAAAAGTTTGCGAATTATACCAGTCACTTATAATTTGACTAGTCTATATTTCAGGTTTGTTTGAAATTGACTTTAGTGACAACTAAAAAAACTCTTTATTTATGCTTTTTTTTAAATTTTTAAATAAATAACGCTTCAAAGCATATATTGATGATAATCAAATGGTAAACTGGTCAATGGGATAATAAAAAACTATCTAAATCTGTAGTAGAGCTAACCCCGTAATTAATTGGCTTACTACAAAAATAAAGAAGTTTTTGCATTGAGGAATAAAATGAGCGCCAACGTAAAAATAGCATTGATAATCGCTTTTGCCACTGTTGTTTGGCTTGGGAGCGGGTTAATTTCAAAAGATACTCCAGAGCAAATAAAGCAATCTACCAATACATCAACAAAAGTAACAGTAGAGCAATTTATAGCGCAAAAATTTACTCCTCAATTGACTCTTAACAGTCATACAGCCCCAAACCGCGCTGTTGAGTTAAAAGCCCAGATAGCTGGCGCTGTTAAAGCAGTACCGGGTGAGCGCGGATCTGTGGTTTTAAAAAATCAAACAGTATGTGCTTTAAATGAACAGGAAAGACCGCAATACCTGGAACAGGCAAAAGCTAAATTAAAGCAAGCTGAGATTGCTTATAAGGGGGCAACACAGTTAAAAACGGCAGGCTATCAATCTGATTTAGCTATTGCTCAAGCCAAGGCGAATCTTGAGACAGCAAAGCTTGAATTAACGCGAAGCCAGTTTGATGTCAATCAGCTTAATATCAAAGCACCTTTTACTGCAATTATCGAACGGCGGCCAGTAGAGGTGGGTGACTATCTTTCACCTGGACAAACCTGCGCAACTCTTGTTGAGTTGAATCCTTTAAATATTATTGCTCAGGCATCTGAGTCAGATGTAGCAAAAATAAAGCTCGGAGATCAAGCCAGAGCTACCTTCGATAATTACAAAACTGAGCAGGCAACGCTAACTTATATTTCCTCTCAAGCAAATGCGGCAACGAGAGGTTATTTGATAGAGGCTATTGTTGATAATAAAGATTTACAACTAAGGGCAGGGATCTCTGGACAATTACATTTAGATCTTCCTGCACTTAACGCGCATTTAATTCCCGCAAGTTTGATATTGCTGGATGCTGAGGGCGATATCATGGTGAGGGCGGTAGATCAAAAAAATCGCGTACAGCAAATTAAGTTGACTGTGGTTGGAGAGACAAATAATGGTCTTTGGGTACAAGGTTTACCAGCGCAAGTGAGTTTGATTACTGTGGGTCAGAATTATGTTTCCCAAGGCGAGACGATTGAAATATTTCCTCAAGACAACCCCTAGGCATAGAGCGAAAATATTATGAGCGCTCTTAAAGCAATAGTCAGCAGGTCTCGAGCGACATTATCTCTTATGTTGCTAGTGCTATTGGCCGGTATTATGTCGCGCGCCTCAATGCCAATTGAAGTTAATCCAAATGTTACTGTGCCTGCCGCTATTATTATGGTTCGTCATGAGGGTATCTCTCCGGAAGATGGCAGCCGATTACTCATTAGACCGATTGAGAAAGAATTAAAAACACTCGATGGTTTGGAAGAAATGATTGCCACCGCTCGGGAAAGCGCCATTTATCTCTTTGTCAGATTTGATATTAATCTTGACATAGATCAGGTCATTGCAGATGTTAGAGAATCAGTGGATCGAGCCAAGGCAGAATTTCCCGAAGAAACCAAAGAACCCATTGTTAATGCTATAAGCCCAAGCCCTGAACCTGATGTGGTATTAACATTCTCAGGAGAACAAGTTGGCGAGCGAGATTTGTTCAAAGCGGCAACATTTTTCCAACGTAAAATTGAAGGCTTATCTCAGGTGTTGGAAACTAATCTTAGCGGACATAGAGAAGAGGTGGTCGAGATTATATTAGATCCATCAAAATTAGATCTCTATAAAATCACTACAGACGAATTAATCTATATTCTTAGTGCCAATAATTTGCTTATTCCTGCCGGGGAAATGGATGCTGGGGAAGGGCGCTTTGGTATCAAAGTACCTGCTCTAATAGAAACCGAGCAGGACATTAGAGATATACCTATCCGCAGTGATAATTTCGGTATTATTACTCTTAGTGATATCGCTAATATCCAGCGAACTTTCAAGGATTCAACGGGTTTTAGTACTCTTGATGGCAAGCCCACCATAGCGCTAGATGTTCGTAAACGATTAAAAGCCAATTCCATCGATACCATTGCAGCAGTTCGAGAAATTGTAGATTTAAACCGCGATCAATTTTCCCAAGAAATAGAAATTGATTATATGTTTGATAGCTCAGAATATGCCCAGTCAATGGTCAGTGAGTTAATGGGAAATATTTTGACAGCTATGGTGTTAGTTTTAGCACTTGTTGTAGCTACCCTTGGAATTAGATCAGGGCTTCTAGTGGGTTTTGGTATTCCTTTCTGTCTTCTCGGCTCAATGATTATTGTCAATATTATGGGCTTTAGTTTTAACTTTATGGTGATGTTTGGCCTTTTGTTATCCCTAGGCATGTTAATTGATGGCGCTATAGTAATTGTTGAATTTGCCAACACTAGAATAATTCAGGGCACAACCGTAAAAGATGCCTATCTTCAGTCAATACGACGCATGGCTATACCAGTAGCGGCATCAACCGGCACTACTCTAGCCGCCTTTTTACCTATGTTATTTTGGCCTGGCGTATCGGGTAATTTTATGATGTATCTTCCAGTCACAGTATTTTCTGTACTCGCTTGGTCTCTAATTTATGCGCTAATCTTTGCCCCCACACTAGGGGTCTTTCTAGCTAAGATTGGCTCAAAAAATACAAACCAACTGGCGGTTTCAAACAAGCCAGTTTCAACCGTATTTACACCTTTATTAAATAACTACCTAAAACTTCTTCATTTAGCGATTGCCAGACCTTTAGTAACTGCGGGGTTATCGTTATTGTTGTTAGTGGGAATATTTTTTGGTTATGGCAAATTTGGTGCGGGCCTAGAGTTTTTTACCGAAACTGAAAATCGATTTGGTATGGCTACATTGCGCGCACAGGGTAATCTATCAATTGAAGAGCAACGTCGGCTTACTGCTCAGGTAGAAGCTCGATTTTCTCATCTTGATGATATAAAGCATATTTATGCCTCAAGTAGCGCAGGCCAACTAATGGGTCAACGGGATGCAAGTCGCGATCAAATAAGCAGTTATTTAATTGAGTTATATCCCCGAGCTGAAAGAACTCGTAGTAGTGCAGAAGTGTTTGCAGAAATAAGAGCCTTAACTAAACAAATTCCGGGTGTCTACGCAACCGCTGCAAGCGTTGAAGGTGGACCGCCTGTAGGTAAGGATATACAGATACAGCTATCCTCAACCGATCGTTCAGCTATGTATCGCGAAGCTACAAAAATACGCCACTGGATTGAGTCTAATGTAGCAGGTTTAAGGGATATAGAAGATAGTTTACCCCTTGCTGGGATTCAGTGGGAAATGGCAATAGATCGCTCTCAAGCAGCCATGCTTGGGGTTGATGTCAGTTCAGTCGGGCAGATGGTACAGCTAGTTACCAATGGCATGTTTATTGGAGAATTCCGTCCAGATAATGCCGAAGAAGAAGTTGAAATACGAGTGCGCTTTCCTGTTGCTGATCGTAAGCTAGAATCATTGGATCGTCTCAGTGTTAATACCGAAGATGGCGCCGTGCCAATCTCCAGCTTTACCCAGCGTCAAGCGAGAGCCCGAGTTGATACCATTCAGCGTATCGATATGATGGAATCAGTGTTTGTTCTAGCGAATACCGATGATGGTTATTTGACAGACAATCAAGTAAAACAAATCAATCAATGGCTTGATACTCAGTCAATAGATCCTGCGGTAAAAATTTCTTTCCGCGGGGCCAACGAAGAGCAAGCTGAGTCTGCAGAATTTCTCTCAACAGCATTTACTTTAGCTATGGGGTTAATGTTGATTCTATTGGTCGCGCAATTTAATAGCTTCTATCAATCCATACTGATTCTTTTTTCAGTGGTGATGTCGACAGCAGGTGTTCTTCTTGGGCTGTTGGTTACCCAGTCTGTATTTAGTACGATTTTAACCGGTGTTGGGATAGTGGCTTTGGCGGGTATAGTCGTTAATAACAACATAGTCTTAATTGATAGTTACAACCATTTACGCCGTAATCATAATAACTTGTCGATAAAAGACGCAGTTTTTGAAGCGGCTAAATCACGGTTTAGACCGGTTATGTTAACTACAGTGACCACCATCGCAGGGTTATTACCCCTAGCAACTGGTTTTAGTGTAGATATGGTAAATCGAAAAATAGAAGTAGGGGGCATGGTGGCTTCTTGGTGGCAGCCATTAGCAAGTGCTATTGTTAACGGTCTGATTGTAGCAACGATAATGACACTACTTCTCACGCCGGCCATGTTATTAGTGCCAGAAATGATTAAAGGTTATATCCGCGATTATAAAGCGGCTCGTAAACAGGCTGAGACTTAACTTATGAGTAATGGTATTTCTAAAAGTTCATTGCGCCGAGAACTTCGTAAAAAAACCGAAGAGTTTCTAGGTAAGGGTGGAGAAATTAAGAAATGCCAACAGGGTGAAACCGGAGAGCCAGCTGATCAGCCCAGAGTTAAATCAGTGTTTGTAAGCCCGTCACCAATCAAAACTAGAACCTATGTTAATGATTCAGTTGCTAAGATCGATGAAAGAAAACTTAAAAAAAGCAATAAAAAACTGCCTAAAGTATCTACAAGGCCCAAAAAAAAAGTTATTTATGATGACTTTGGCGAGCCATTAAGAGAAATCTGGGTCGATGAATAGCTGTTTTACTTTAAGTGATATCTTCGCCTCTCGCCTGCTTATCTGCATGATAGCTAGAGCGCACCAAAGGTCCGCAAGCCGCCTGAGAGAAGCCAATGCTTTCGGCATATTCAGTATATTCTTCAAATTCATCAGGATGAACAAATCGCTCAACCGGAAGATGATTGGTTGAAGGTTGAAGATACTGCCCAACGGTTAACATATCTACATCATGCTCGCGCAAATCGTCCAACGTTCGCAATAGCTCATCCTTAGTCTCTCCAAGTCCAACCATTAGGCCAGATTTAGTAGGAACCGTTGGGTTAAGCGCCTTATATTCTTTTAACAGCTTCATAGACCACTGATAGTTAGCACCTGGACGAGCTTCTCTATAAAGACGTGGGATAGTTTCCATATTATGATTAAAAACATCGGGTGGTGTTGCGGTTAAAATTTCTAGAGCAGGATCCATACGGCCACGAAAGTCTGGCACCAGAATCTCAACTTTTAAATCAGGAGAAAGAATTCGTGATTCACGAATACAGTCAGCAAAATGTTGTGCCCCGCCATCTCTTAAATCATCACGATCCACAGAGGTAATAACCACATAGCTCAAGCCCATCTCGCTAATTGCTTTCGCCAGATTTACAGGTTCGTCTTGATCTAAGGGGTTGGGTTTACCGTGACCCACATCACAGAATGGGCAACGTCGGGTACAAATTTCGCCCATAATCATAAAAGTAGCCGTACCGTGGCTAAAGCACTCGTGAAGATTAGGGCATGCCGCCTCCTCACACACCGTTGCCATTTTATGCTCGCGTAAAATATTTTTTATTTGATTGACTCTAGGAGAGGCATTCAGGCGAATTCTCATCCACTCTGGTTTGCTCTGGTATTCTGTCGTAGGAATCACTTTGACAGGGATACGTTCCACCTTATCAGCGCTGCGAAGTTTTTCACCTTGCTGCAGCCTTTTGGTTCTCTTTGGTGGATCTACCAAGTTTGATGTCATGAAAGTTCCTTGGATGAATTATGAGCCAATACTGATTGGCTACCCAACTGGTAAGTATTATAACCCAGAGCCAGCTGAAGCAGTTCAGCTAATTTATCAATTACCTGTTGTTTACTAGGGGGTGGCTTAACTAGATCTGCCAATTGCGTCATTTTTACACCCAAACCACAGGGATTAATGCGATTCCAAGGCGTCATATCCATATCGATATTAAAATTTAAGCCGTGATAACTACTACCTTTTGTAATACGAAGTCCCAATGAAGCGATTTTGTCTCCCTCAGAGGTATAAACGCCGGGTGCATTAGATCTTGGACTAGCTTTAATTTCCCAATAATCAAGACAATCCACAAGCGCTTGCTCCATAAGTGTCACTAAATCTCTAACACCCAGTTTTAAGCGTTTTAGATCAATCATTAAGTAAGCCGTAATTTGGCCCGGACCATGATAGGTCACCTGACCGCCGCGATCAGTTTGAATAACAGGAATATCTCCCGGCGCAAGAATATGATCAGATTTGCCAGCCTGTCCTTGAGTAAACACTGGACGGTGCTCGAGAAACCAAATTTCATCGCAACTTTCCTCATGACGCTGTTCAACAAATGCTTTCATAGCCTCATAGGTGACAGTATAGTCTTGTAGGCCCAAATGGCGGACGGTTAAGGATGACTTTTGGGCACCTGAAGGCATTATTAGAGTACCATTTTGACTCTAGGGCTAGTTTTAAGGTCAGCAAAAATAGCATCTAATTGAGGTTTTCCGGTGGCAATAATCGTCACTGTTATTGACTGCCATTTACCCTTGCTACTATTTTTAATCATTAAATCAGATTCAGATATTTTAGGTGCATGTGTATTCATAACCTTGACCACATGCTGATTTAAATCTGGGTGTGTGTCACCCAGCACCTTGATAGGGTACTTGCAGGGAAATTCTATTTCTGGTTTTTTTTGTTCAGACACAATAACAAACTCAAGAGATTAATTGAGTAAAAAACAGTAAGATCCAATCAAATATTCTGGATAAAAGTCCTGCTTGAGGAATATCTTTTTCAGCAACCAGCGGGACATTGACCATAGATTTTCCATCCAAAGTAACTTCGAGACTTCCTAATACCTGTCCAGCAGTAATAGGTGCCTTAATTTCATTATCAACAATAATTTCCGCCGCTAAGTTCTTCCTTTCACCTCTGGGGTAAGTCAGTGTAATATCTTCGGCAACGGTTAGATTTAAGAAGTCCTCTTCGCCATACCATAGCGCGGCATTTTCCTTAATTATTTCGCCTGTAGAATAGACCTTTTTAGTCTCAAAATGTCGGAAGCCATAAGAGAATAGTTTTTGTGATTCTCTTGCTCTAGATTCATCACTTTTAGCGCCTAATACCGCCGATATAAGACGCATACCGCGGCGCTTAGATGAAGCTACCAAGCAATAACCTGCTTCTTGAGTATGCCCAGTTTTGAGTCCATCAATGCTGCTGTCGCGCCAGAGAAGACGATTGCGGTTAGGTTGATTAATATTGTTATGGCTAAAATATTTTTTAGAGTAAATACTGTAGTACTGCGGGTGCTCATTAATGATCGCTCGAGCGATAACGGTTAAGTCTCTAGCAGTAGTTACCATGCCCTCAGCGGGAAGACCGGTAGAATTCGCATAGTAGGTATTTGTCATACCCAATTGTTCTGCCTGAAAATTCATATTATCGGCAAAAGCCGTCTCTCCGCCGCTGATATGTTCCGCTAGTGCGATGGCGGCATCATTTCCTGACTGGATAATCACCCCGTGCATAAGATCGATAACAGATACCCTAGATCTGGGACTTAAAAACATGGTTGAACCATCTGTCTTAGCGCCACCGAGCTCCCATGCATTGTCACTAATAAGGACTAAATCATCCTCTTTAAGGCGATTTTCCTTAATTTCATTTGAGGTGATATAAGTCGTCATCATCTTTGCAAGACTGGCTGGCGGTAATGTTTCATCAGCATTATTTTCAGCGATAACATAGCCAGTATCAGCATCAACAATAATCCAAGCTTTAGCGTTTATCTTAGGAGCGTCAGGTAGAAATTGTTTAGCCGCGGCATGTTGGATAATGCCGGAGCAAAGTAAAATTAAAAACGAATAAAAAAAACTTTTTTTCAACATATTAGGGATACCGAGCAAGCCAATCTTTAAAGATTCACATTCTAACATTAGTCACCATAATGTTCCCATAAGGAATATGCCGAGTAAGGCAACAGAATGCATTAAAACAACTATCACACCAAAATTGTGGAGTGGCGAATTCAAGATTTAGAGTATATTTAGGGGTAAGTAGTTCCCTTTTTACAGTGATTGGAATAAAAATTTTGAAAGGTTTTTCTAGCGCATAAAATTACTCGCAATTTTTGACCATTGCACAGCGTTGCTCACGAATTGCTAGACTAAGCTGGTAAACTGCCATGGCGTATTTAATACGTGGATTGTAGCGGCTAATGGCATAAAAGTTATATAACCCAAGCCAGTATTCATCAGAGTACTTTCCAGTCAGTTTCATAGGAAACGCAAGACTGTCCTCGTCAAAGTTCTGTACCGGCTGATAACCTCTGTCCTTAAGTTCGGCAATCGTTGATTTGGGCTTGCTCATTTTATTAAGCCCCTGAGTGTCTAACTTATCACCAATCTGTGCTCTCGTGGCAACAGGTTGATCTTTTTTCCATTTACCCTTTTTAAAAAGGAAATTGGCAACACTGCCAATAGCATCTGTAGGGTTTTCCCAAATATCTACTAAGTTATCATCATCAAAATCAACTGCATAATCGCGATAACTATCAGGCATAAATTGGCCCCAACCCATGGCGCCTGCATAGGAGCCTTTAAGGGTAAGTGGGTCTTTCTTTTGTTCGCGAGCAAGCAAAAAAAGGTGTTCGAGTTGTATAGTAAAAAACTTCTTGCGAGATTCGCGTTTTTCAATGGAGTGATAATAATCGAAGGCTAGGGTGCTTAACGCATCAATGACACGAAAACTTCCGGTATTTCGACCATAGTTTGTTTCTACGCCCAAGATACTCACAATAATGGCAGGATCAACGCCATATTCTTCATAGGCACGCTGAAGCGTTTCCTCGTGTTGCTGCCAAAAATCTACACCCCTTTTTATACGGAGATCAGAGACAAATAATTTACGATATTCATACCAGGGTTTAACTTTTTCAGCTGGGCGACTCATAGCCTTTACAATTGATGTTTGGTGTTCAGCATCTGTTAGCCACTTGAGTACCTGATCGCGCTCAAATTGGTGTTTGGTAACCATAAGGTCAACAAAGTCAGCGACCTGAGGTTTTTTAGAATAATCCGCAATGCTTTGGCTTGCCAATAATAAGCAAACCGAAAATAAAATAGAGTTTAAAATTTTCATTTAACGCCAAGTCCCGATTCGTTTAGGTTCTGAACTGATAGCCATCAGGATACCAAATCCGAAAAACAGTGTCACAATTGCAGAGCCACCATAACTCACTAAGGGTAAGGGTACACCAACTACTGGGAGTAAGCCTGATACCATCGACATATTGACAAACATGTAAATAAAGAAAGTTAGACTAATACTCCCTGCCATTAACCGCGCAAATTGCGACTGTGCATTGATAGCAATAATCATGCAGTATCCTACCAATAAAAGATAGACAATGCAGAGGCCAATAACGCCCAGAAGGCCAAACTCTTCTGCCATTACAGCAATAATAAAATCAGTGTGACTTTCAGGTAAGAAATTAAGTTGAGATTGTGTTCCCTCAGTCCAACCCTTTCCTGAAAGACCACCAGAGCCGATAGCTGTGGTTGATTGAATGATATTCCAGCCAGCACCAAACTTATCATCCTCCGGTGAAAGCAGAGTAAGAACCCGCTGTTTTTGATAATCCCTCATAACATAAAGCCATAACAACGGTGCAGCAGCTAGGATGCCAAAAAATGCACCCGCCAAATAGCGCTTTCTTAAACCCGCAAGAAATAGAACAAAAAAACCAGAGGTAAATACCAGAATGGACGTGCCTAAATCAGGTTGTCGAATAATTAAAAATGCAGGTATTAAGACGATGAGTAGTGCGCCTGCGACATGTTTTACTTTTGGTGGAATTAGACGACGGCTAAGATAAGCTGAAACCATCATAGGAACAGCGACTTTTGCAAGCTCAGAAGGTTGAAATCTAGTAAAGCCAAGATCCAACCATCGAGTAGCGCCCTTAGCCTCTACACCGAAAAACAAAACAGCCGCCAGAGCGATCAACGCAGAGGCATAAAAAATAACGGCAAACCGCTCCCAAAAACGCACAGGAAATTGCGCAACAATTAACATGCCAGTAAAACCAGTCAGCATAAAGGTTGCTTGGCGCTTAACGTAATGCATACTTTGTTCGCTAGCGCTGTATAGGACAAACAGTCCAGTCATGCATAACACCAATAAAATAAACAACAAGGTAAAATCGATATGCAGGACATTTTGGCGTTTATCTCCACCCTTGGTATCCAATTGCCTAACAAAATCATATTTATACATTGATTAGTTATCCTCAGTTGGATTTGGAGAGTATTTAGCCAATCTTGAGGCATCGTTATACCGGTTATTTTCTTCGTAATTTGTTAGATAGCTATCAATAACTTTGCGAGCAATGGGTGCGGCTGTTCGACTGCCATGCTCGCCATTTTCAACAATCAAACCTAGTGCGATTTTCGGATTTGCAGCAGGGGCGAAGGCAACAAAAAGTGCATGATCCCATTTCCTTTTATCAATTTTTGACGAATCATACTTCTCTTTCTCATGGATACTAATAACCTGAGCCGTACCAGTTTTTCCTGCTAGTTTATAACTTAGGTCCTTACTGATGCCACGCGCAGTTCCTTTTTCTGAGTGGACAACATCAATCATAGCTTGATGAATATAGTCCCAGTACTTATCGTTATATTCGATCGTGTTTGAAGTAAATTCTGGTGCAATTTCTACATCATCAATAGATTTTACTAATTTAGGTACAATAGTTTTTCCGCGAGAAGCAATTCGCGCAGACATCACTGCTAATTGCAATGGGGTTGTTAGCATAAACCCTTGGCCAATACTCATATTGATAGTGTCACCATTAAACCAGTCTTGTCGACGCTTATCTTTTTTCCACTCCCTAGAGGGCATAATGCCGCGTTTTTCCCCGGGAAGATCAATCCCAGTGATATCGCCAAGACCAAATAGGGCACTTTCTCTAGATAGTAAATCAATACCTGTTTTGACCCCAGTGGTATAAAAAAATACATCACAGGATTCTATGATTGCCTCAGCTAAGTCAACACCATATCCATGTCCGCCTTGATCAGCATTATGGTCACGCCAAGGGCGTTTAATACCCTCCATAAAAAAATAACCTGGATCGTATATTGAATAATCCATATCATAAATTTTATGTTGTAAGCCAATTAAGCCAAACAGTGGCTTAACCGTAGATCCCGGTGGATATTGGCCGCGCAGGGCGCGGTTAAACAGTGGTCGATCAGGCGAGTTAAGCAAGCCATCGTATTGCTTCTGGCTGATACCAGAAGTAAACAGGTTTGGATCATAACTGGGGGTGCTTACCATGCTAAGAATGCCGCCTGTATTAACATCAATAGCTACCAGAGCGCCTCTTTCCCCTTTCAATGCATCAAGAGCAACCCGTTGCAATTTGCTATCAATATGAATAGTTAAATTGCTGCCAGGAATAGGGTCTTTTTTGCCCAGAACGCGCATGACTCGACCTCTTGCATCGGTTTCAACCTGTTCCGTGCCCACCTCACCCAGTAAGGCTTCTTCATAGTATTTTTCTAGGCCAATTTTGCCGATAAAATCAGTACCGCGATAACTTTCAGTGTCGATATTTTTTATCTCACGATCATTGATGCGACCAACATAGCCCAGAGTATGGGTCAGTAGGTCACGTTGCGGGTAAAACCGCATCAACTGCGCACTCACTTCTGCTCCTGTCAACAGATGACTATTAACCGCAAGAATAGCGCGCTCTTGCTCAGTAAGATTGTATTTCAAAGGCACAGGGGCAAAGCCCTTACTGCGTTTTTCGCGTTTCTTAAAGCGTGTGACATCTTTATCAGAAATAGACAATAGTGCATCAAGTTGAGCAATAAGATGATCAGTATTTTCAGCTCGCTCAGGAATGATATTGAGCGTAAATGCTGGTCGATTATCCGCCAGTAACTGGCCATGGCGATCAAATATCAGGCCGCGGGTAGGTGCCACAGATCGAATATGAATACGATTTTTATTTGAGTTGGTCACATAATCGTTATGTCGGTTGATTTGCAGATCAAAATAACGAAAAAATACAATCAAAGTTAAGCCGAGAACAATTACTAGAGATACCATCGCCCGCATAGAGAAAACTCTGTGCTCTTGCCTTGGGTCTGAAATAGAGTTATCGCTAATCATAGTTTGCTAGCCTAACTTCGATGATAGGGATGGTTTTTATTAATTGTCCATGCTCGATAAAGCTGTTCCATTAATAATATCCGAACCAATGGATGGGGCAAGGTAAGGTCAGATAAAGACCACTTCATATCAGCGCGCTCAAGACAGTCAGCAGATAGTCCATCAGGACCGCCAATAAGCAAGCAAATATCCTGACCATTCATTTGCCAGTTAGCCAGCTGTGTTGCAAGGGTTTCAGTTGACATTGATTTTCCATGCACATCAAGCGCGATAACCCGATCCTGTTTATTGACTATCTTAAGAATAGCCTGTCCTTGGGTTTCTTTTGATTGATTGGATGAGCCTTTACCTTTTGAACTAAGAGGGATTTCAATAAGATCTAATTTAAGCTCAGCAGGCATTCGTTTGCGATATTCTTCAAAGCCAGTTTCTACCCAGCTCGGCATGCGCGTTCCAACTGCCAGCAACTTGAGCTTCATAGGCCTCTCAATAACCTCAGTATTTATCTAATCAAAAGTTGGTGAGGAAATGCTTAATCCTCATCAGTGTCATTAGGTCTAACCGACCAAAGGCGCTCAATATCATAAAATACCCGAGTAGCAGGTAGCATGATATGAACAATAACATCGCCAAAATCCACAAGAATCCATTCCGCCTTGTCATCACCCTCAATGCCGATCATTTCATAGCCGGCTTCTTTAGCATCAACCACCGCGCTATTAGCCAATGCTTTAACCTGACGATTAGAGTTGCCAGAGGCAACAACCATGGTATCTGTAATACCCGTCAGGTCACGTACATCAATGGTTGTGATTTCAGTAGCTTTTACCTCTTCGAGGGCGTTGATAATAATATCTTTTAAGGCTTGTGTCATAGCAGAATATTACTCATATAAAGAATGTTGTTTAATATAGTTAACCACTGATAAAGCGGTCATTTGGTCGATATTTTTACCGCATTTTATACTATCTCGTATTGCAGTAGATGAAATATCTAAAAGAGGTATTTTACACAGATGAATATAACCATGGGATTGCTTTTTCATCTGAGTGATATCATCACATAAATGTTGTTTAATCCAGTCCGCTACAACCCCATTAATGGGTAATGTATAATTCGGTCTTGGGCATACGACGATATGACAAGAGTCCAATAAATCAGTCCAGCGGTGCCAGCTATCAATGGTGATTAACGAATCCATGCCAAGGCAAAAAAACAGCGGTGTCTGAGCGCCAAATTCCTGCCTTATATGGCCCACAGTATCAACACTAAAACTGGCACCTGACCTTTTTAATTCTAAATCATCTGTAATTAGATTAGGGTTTCCCTCAATTGCCAGTTGCAACATCGCCAAGCGTTGCTCAGCACTCACATTAGGGGTTTCACGATGCGGGGGAATAGCGCAAGGGATAATGCGCACAGACTCAACCTGCAAGTAATCCGCTAAATGATTGGCAAGATTAATATGGCCAAAATGGATTGGGTTAAAGGTGCCGCCAAACAGAGCAACCGACATATTACTGACGAATTTGCCCATCGCCGAAAACCACCCATTTTTGACTGGTCAGACCCTCAAGACCCACAGGGCCGCGCGCATGGATCTTATCGGTTGAAATACCAATTTCCGCACCCAAGCCATATTCAAAGCCATCAGCAAAACGTGTAGACGCATTAATCATCACCGAGCTCGAATCTACCTCTGCAATAAAGCGCTGGCCGCGCTCAGCATCCTCAGTAATAATTGATTCAGTATGCTGCGAACTGTAAGTATTAATATGCTCAATCGCCTCATCAATACCAGTAACCACCTTAATGGCTGCAATAGGCGCTAGATATTCCTCACTCCAGTCACTCTCACTGGCCGTAGAAATAGAAGACAAAATGTTGCAGCTTTTAGAACAGCCACGCATTTCTACTGATTTTTCAGAATAGATATCAGCAATTAATGGTAGAACCTTTGCCGCCACCGATTCAGCAACTAAAAGTGATTCCATTGCATTGCATACGCCATAGCGGTGAGTCTTAGCATTTACTGCAATCGCCACCGCCTTATCGAGATCAGCAAAATCATCGATATACACATGGCAGTTTCCATCCAGATGTTTAATTACAGGCACACGGGCATCGGCACTGATTCGCTCAATAAGGCCCTTTCCACCGCGAGGAACAATTACATCAACAAAGTCAGTCATAGTAACCAACTCACCCACCGCCGCGCGATCAGTCGTGTTAATAACCTGCACCGCAGTATTAGGTAAACCAGCATCGGTCAGGCCCAGACTGATGCAGTTAGCAATTGCTTGATTAGATTCAATTGCCTCACTGCCGCCACGCAAGATGGTTGCATTGCCAGATTTGAGACAAAGACTAGCCGCATCAATGGTCACATTAGGGCGCGACTCATAAATAATACCAATCACACCCAATGGCACGCGCATTTTGGCAAGCTTAATACCGCTTGGACGGGTGCCCAAGTCAGTGAGTTCGCCCACAGGATCAGCTAGTTCCGCCACCTGCTTTAAGCCTTCAATCATGGCATCAACGCGGTCATTATTTAGTTCAAGTCGGTCGAGTAGGGCATCATTAAGGCCATTGTTACGTCCATTATTCATATCCAACTGGTTAGCCGACAAAACAGTGTCGCGGTGGGCATCCAACTGCTTAGCAATAGCAACAAGCGCATTGTTTTTTACATCACTACTGGCGCGAGCAAGTTCACGAGAGGCTTCTCGGGCAGCGGTACCCAAAGACTGCATATAAGCTTTAATATTCATAAGATTCCACTAATAACCAACAGGGTTTTAAATCAAAACCCCATTATACGAATCTCAAAAGATAATTCCTTATATTTGGCGATAAATACTATTCGTGGATATAGATTTAATGGGACAAAGCCAAACGTTTTTCCAAAATACTGACTAGGGCATCAATATGCACGGGGTCATCGTTTAAGCAAGGAACATAATGAAATTGATCGCCGCCACTTTCGATAAAACTCTCGCGGGCTTCCATATTAATTTCCTCAATGGTTTCTAGACAATCAGAAGAGAACCCCGGACAGATCACCGCCACATGCTTAACGCCATCTTCGGGTAACTGTTCTAAAGTTTTATCGGTGTAGGGTTGTAGCCAGGGTTCGCGACCAAAGCGCGACTGGAAAGTGGTCACCACATGGGTTTCATCAAAGCCCAATTTTTCACGTACCAAGCGCGTAGTTTGATGACAGAAACAATGGTATGGATCGCCATTCTTAAGATACCGCTCCGGGGTACCATGATAAGAAAAAACAAACTTATCTGGTTGGCCGTGCTGATCAATATGGCGTTTTATTGTTGAGCAAAGTGCCTCAATGTAAGCCTCAGATTTATGATAGCCATTAATAAACTGCAATTCTGGCACCCAGCGCAGCTGAGTAAATGTTTTAGCGATAGCATCAAAGGTAGAGCCAGTGGTTGCACCTGCATATTGAGGATAGAGTGGCAGTACAATAATATCGCGCACATTTTGGTCGGTCAGTTGTTTAATTGCCGTCGCCATCGATGGGTTGCCATAACGCATACCCAATACCACCGGAATATCACCGTATTTTTCTGCAAGACGTTCCTTAACCGCTTTTACTTGCCCTTGGCTGTAGCACATAAGTGGGGACCCTGCCTCAGTCCAAACCGATTCGTACAGCTTTGCCGAACGGCGCGGGCGAATACGCAAAATAACTAAATTTAGAATCATCCACCACAGCAGACGCGGTATCTCAACCACCCTTGGGTCACTCAAAAACTCTTTTAGATAACGTCTAAGTTCGGCGGGTCTGGGTGCATCAGGTGTGCCAAGATTGCACAGCAAGATACCCTGACGGGGAGAAGCTCCGTCATGGTCATACTCAGTTTGACCTATATATTTCATTTACTGTCCCTACAATTAAGTCAACAGGCTATCAATAGTGACAACCATAAAGCACTCGGTTGCTATCAACAACTATTGATGTGGCGATTATACGCCACATCTCAAATTTAGGACTCTTAGTTTTAAAATCAATGGCATTCAAAACCGACCGCATAAAAATTTGCTTGAATAAATCTCCCTAGTATTAGATACTGTATATATAAACAGTACTTTAATAATAACTTCCCGAGATTATCATGAACCTTTCACTATTAGGTTGTAGTCATGCTCTTGCATGGATCAAATCCCATCGCCTAAAAATACCACTTTTTAGCGAAGCGGTATCCGCAGGATTTCCCTCACCCGCCCAAGACTATGTCGAAAAAAACCTTGATTTAAATGAGCTGTGTATCAAACGTCCTGCCGCCACCTTCTTTGTTCGCGTTGAAGGTGAATCAATGATTCAAGCCGGTATTTATGCCGGCGATATTTTGGTGGTTGATCGTTCAGTCACCGCAGAGCATGGCGATACCGTGATAGTGGCTATTGATGGCGAGATGACCGTTAAAGAACTGCAGCTGCGTCCAACAGTTCGTTTAGTACCACGTAATCCAGCTTATCCTGCCATAGAAATTGCCGAGGGTACGGCGTTAGATATCTTTGGTGTGGTCACCAATGTGATTCGCAATATACGTCAAAAATAGATAACCGAAATGACGCCCATTTTTGCCCTAGTGGACTGTAATAATTTTTATGCCAGTTGCGAAAAACTATTCCGTCCTGACCTCGCTGATACCCCGGTGGTTGTGTTATCCAATAACGACGGCTGTGTGGTCGCACGCTCCAAAGAAGCCAAAGCCCTAGGTATAAAAATGGGTATCCCCATCTTTAAAATTCAAGCGCAAATCAAACAGCATGGCATTCAGGTTTTTTCCTCAAATTACAGTCTGTATGCCGATATGAGTGATCGAGTGATGCGAACTCTAGAAGATATGGCGCCAAGGGTTGAAATCTACTCCATTGATGAAGCCTTTTTAGATCTTACCGGCATTCAATCAGCTATTTCTTTGGTTGATTTTGGCCAACAGGTTAAACACACCATCAACCGCTGGATAGGCATTGCAGTCTGTGTCGGTATAGCGCCG
>JBMHCB010000011.1:0-86825 GCA_049890135.1 Porticoccaceae bacterium | reverse complement strand
TCGTACGAGTATACTCGTAGTCCGGATATCCTATCCGATATCCGAGAGAGTTCACATACAGTATATAATACCACAGCGTTCCAGCAGCACACAAATCTCTGGTCTCTCTGAAACTCTGAAATCACGTTTAGTTTTTTTATTGTATCTTATTGAAATCCCATATTTATCGGAATCATTGACAATCTCAGGGCTAGGTGGGGCCAATGCGCATCCAGAGACGATTAGAAGTATGGTTGCAGTATAGAAAAACTTATGTGTAAAATTCATGTAATGTGACTCATTTATATCTTTTATTTATTCATAAGAACATAAACTACCATTAAAGATATTAAACTAGCAATACTGAATAAAATCGATTTACTAACAAAAACCACTTAAATGTGCTTACAAATGCCCAAAACAGCATCAGTCGACTCATAATCGATTACTCAAATCTCGTGCAACCACAAAAAACACTGATTAATTTGGGAGTATGTGTCTTAATAACAGACTAAGGGGAATGCACCACTAGGCAGTAGTGCAAAAAAGGGGGCTGTGAAAACCCCCTTCTGAAGTACTATTTTTTCTTCTTTGAAAGCTGTCCGAAGCGACTATTAAATTTAGCAACACGGCCTTCTGCATTGGTAACCTGCTGCTTGCCCGTATAAAAAGGGTGCGAAGCAGATGAGGTATCAATAGTAAAGTAAGGGTAGGTTTTGCCATCCTTCCAGTCTATTGTTTGGCTAGTATTCAGTGTTGAACCAATTATAAAGTACTCATCCACACTGGTGTCATGAAAGACAACATCGCGGTAATTGGGATGGATTTCAGTTTTCATTTTAATTTCCTCGGTAAAACGCGCGGGCATTATAAGGTATTTATAACAGCTTATCTACCTGATATGCCTTATAAATGACATTGGCAATTATGGCATTTGATGAGAGTTAAAAAAATCCCCCACACCAAAACATAACGTCCGATATGGGGAATCTTAAAAAGGCTTTTCTAACCTAAATATTTAAGTTTAGAAGTTTGTTTTTAAACCAATAGATAAGGCACTTACATTGATATTATTTTTTTCAATATGTTTCATATATTCAAGTGAAAGCGTACTAAAATCAGACACATTAAAGTCGGCACCTAAGCCAACAGAATTATCAGTTGCCAAATCACTAACTTTGGTAAAACCAACTAGAAGATATGGTACAAAGTTTTCACTTGCTTGGGCACCAAACTTCATATAGGCACCAACAGTAATATCTTGCTCAACAGCATTATCATCATCTAGACCAAAACCAAGACGAATCTCAGCAGAAAAATTATCGTCCCAATCTTTGCCAAGACGAAGATTTAAGGCGCTCGCAGAATATTGATTTTTGCCTGACAGGTCCATAAGGGCATAGTTTGCACCCATATAAATATTAGATAGAGCGCTTGAAGATGCAAAGATACCAGCGATTAGAGCTAGCGAAAAAAAACTTTTATTAAGCTTGTTTTTCATAATTATTGTTGTCCTTTTGAAATTTTAATTGTTGCTATGTATTAATTGGCAAATAATACAATATCAGATAAATGAATGGAATAAATATCTGAAAAACATCAAGGCTTTGAAAAATATTTAAAAAAATACATTAAGATATAACTATTGGTATCTCGGGATATTTTTTTGAAAACGATCAATACACAGTAAAACCCTGATTTATAAAACTAAAAAAATAATTTTTTGGAACAAACAATGTACAGAATTATCTATTGTTTTATTTTATTAATACTTCTGACTGCCTGTGCAGCACCTAACACTGTAAGAGTGAGTTATGATAATGCTGAACTTGATGCAGAAGCGGCTCTTCAAAGAGTGTTGGCGCTAAAAAAATATTTTAGCTATAAGCAACGCCTGCAAAATGTATCTTACCCAATCCTTAAGGCAGCCAATACATTTTGCTCAAGCAACCGTGTAAATTCAATGGGTGCACAAGGCTCGGCCAGTGCAGACTTTCAAGACATATGGAGAACTGCGGCAAATAAAATATTAGGCGGCGATGAGTTTAATATTACCTGGATTGCTGAAAAAGGCCCTGCTGAAAATGCTGGGCTAGCATTAAATGATAAAGTTATCGCGGTTAATAATGTGCAATACGGGAATAATAGTCAGCAACATAAAAAGTTTTACGCCGAAATCAATCGTCTTCGAAGCTCTAAGGCTTTGATAGCTAATATTACCGTCAAACGCAATAACCAAATACTTAATTTACCTTTAAAGCAGGAGAAAATATGCGGATACCCTGTTGTACTCTCAGAGAGTGATGCGGTCAATGCTTATGCGGACGGTAAAAGAATTATTATTACTAAGGGTATGATGCGATTTGCGCAGGATGATCAGGATCTTGCATTGGTCATTGCTCACGAGCTAGGCCACAATCTAATGGGTCATCTCGACAAAAAACAAACTAATCATATGATAGGTACATTGCTTGATTTAGCTGCGGCCACTCAAGGCATCGATACACGAGGCACATTTGGTAATGCTGGGGCTAGTGCTTTTTCACAGGATTTTGAAGCTGAAGCAGACTACGTTGGCCTATATTATATGAATGCCGCCGGCTTACCGCTTGATGGCGCTGCTAATTTCTGGCGTCAAATGGCGGCTGAACATCCCAGTAACATTGGATCCAATCACTCCGCTTCCCATCCCGCCACTTCTGAACGATTCTTGGCTATTTCAAAAACCATTGAAGAAATAAACTACAAAATTGGTAACGGTCAACCGGTCACTCCCAACCTTAAAAATTAATTTTTAAGTGCTTGTTCAGCCTTGGTCAACAGACCACCAGCATAATTTATCGCATGAAAAATAATAGTTTGCTCATTGCTTCCAGAAATTAAATGCGCCCCTGGCCCTGATGCATAGATCGGTACATCTTCACCTGAGTGAGTCTCGGACTCTAATGGGACTAATGATTCCTGAAAAAAGCCTGACTGAGCAGTATCTACCTTAGTAAGATTGGTTCGACCCAAAGCACCATGCAGGTGATAACCTCTATCAGCATCTGTTTCTGACCCCAAATGTCGATGGCCACGTCCATTGGCATATCCCAACGTCGTGTAGGGTAGATTATCCTGCGCCAAGGTGGGCTCTTTTTTTCCAGGGGAAACCACCTTGCCTAAAATAGGATTTCCGCGCTTTGGATACCCCGCCATAGTAAACACATGACCATGGTCCGCAGTAACAATGATCAGTGTATCTTCTGGACTGGTAGCCTTTAGCGCTACATCAACCGCGGATGAAAGCTCGACAGTATCTGATAACGCATTAAATGCATTACCCACATGGTGTGCATGATCAATGCGCCCCCCCTCTACCATTAAGAAAAAACCCTTGGGATTTTTTGATAATACTTGCAGTGCTTTTTTAGTCATCTCACTTAAGGACGGCTCTTTAACTACTTTTGTTTTTCTGTTGGCATCAAATCGCATATGAGACTTATTAAAAAGACCCAAAATTTTCTCTGCACTTTCAAAATTAGTCTTATCAAAATCCGCTCGGTTATCAATAAATAGTCCATCGGGATTGAGTGATTTCCATTGTTCAATTAGGTTGCGACCGTCAGATCGCTGACCTACTGAATTTTCTTGATCAATACTGGCTGGCATTTTAGGGAGAAAGTGTCTACTTCCTCCACCCATGACTACCTCAATGCCATTAGTATTTGCCCCAGGATAACGGGCGTTAAGGTTAGCCTGATATTCAACAAGCTGAGCGGCAATATCCACACAGCCACTATCAATGGCTTGCTTAGACATTTTAGATGAATCTTCCCAATCCCTATCTGGCGACTTTGCATAGGTTGCAGCTGGTGTTGCATGGGTCACCCGTGTTGTAGTGACTATCCCCGTGGATAAACCAGCAATTTCAGCTAAATCTAGGGCAGAAATAACCTCATTGCCTTTCTGAGTACTACAATCACCACGTATAACTGATTCATCAATGCCCACTATTCCTTTATTGGTTTTTATCCCACTGATTATCGCCGTCATTGTACTTGCCGAATCTGGAACCTGTGTATCGACTGCATAGGTCTTCGCCAATCCAGAAAATGGAAAATTATCAAAACTAAGATTATTTTCTTCACCCAACAACCCCTGTTGCTGGCCCTCATAAATTCTAGACGCAGTGACCGTTGTAAGGTTCATGCCATCACCAATAAATAAAATAATATTTTTCGCGGCACCCTCATGGTTTTTAATAGCCTGTGCGATCAATCTATTCTGCTCAATCTGTTTTGCAGCTGCGCTGTACCAAGTATTTTCCTTATTAACTAAGGGCATAAAGGCTTGATCAGCATTAGACTGTATATTTTCGGCAGCATCACAGCTTGCTATTGCAGTTAGCGCGAAAATCAAAAAATATTTCATTCTGAGGTACCTTGTGCTTTATAAGTCACTATTTAGCTTATGATAACAATATTAAATAATTTATATTTATTTTTTGATCTAAGTATATAGGCTAAATTTTTACTTTTATTTTCTTTGGGCGTGCTAGTTTTAAGTTTTAGGTCTATGCTAATATCATTGTTGTTGTATGATGATTTAACCCAGTAGAACCCTTTTATTGGCTTATTTGCAATTGACCTAGATGGACTAACCAATTCTATACTTGTCTTTTGTGCAACAACTTCCCAGTTACTCACTATGCGATATTGTCATGCTATGGAAAAAGCACCTATGAAAATCTCTTCTGAGGAACAATCATTTCTCTATCGTAATCAATTACCACTGTCTTATTTGGAGGCTGCTAATCAATGGTTTTCTCCAATAATTGATAGCATTGTTCATAGCTATAACCCAGATAAATCACCCAAAGTAATAGGCATTAACGGCTGTCAGGGTTCTGGGAAATCAACCCTTGCTGACTATTTGTGTACAGTTGTTGCTGACCGTCTTGATATCACTACTATTTCATTGTCGCTTGATGATTTTTATTTGACCAAAGCTGAACGCACACATTTGGGCTCTACTATTCATCCTCTGCTTGAAACCCGTGGCGTTCCCGGAACACATGATGTACAACTTGCTATGGACTGTTTAAATAACTTATCGACAGGCAAAAAAACTGTTATTACACGCTTTGATAAAAGCATTGATGATAGAGCCTCTGGCGAGGTCCTTAAAACCATAGAGGGTAAGATAGGACTTATTGTTTTTGAGGGCTGGTGTCTAGGCGCCTTACCAGAGAGTCCAGACGATTTAATTCAACCTATCAACAGTCTTGAGGAAAATGACGATAGAGATGGCATATGGCGACACTATGTTAACCAAGCTATCCTAAATGATTATCAACCGCTATTTAACCTAGTAGATGAGTTGATTATGCTTCAGGCACCCTCTTTTGATACTGTTTTTAACTGGCGATTAGAACAGGAACAAAAAATGATCAAACAACTCAAGAAAGCGGGAATAGATACTGGTTCGGGGGTTATGACTGAGCAGCAAATACTTCGATTTATCAGCTTCTTCCAGCGAGTGACGGAGAATATCCTAAAAGAGATGCCCAACCGAGCCGACCATCTTTTTAAGCTGGGTCTTTCTCGGGAAATAACCCAATATTCAAGGCCTACACTAGCCTAGGCGCCCCAACTAGTTAAATGCGTGCCTTAGAACAATGGTTTCAACCCGATCAGGGCCAGTAGACACAACGTCAATTGGAGCACCAATAAGCGCTTCAATGCGGCTGATATAAGCCTGAGCATTAGCCGGTAACTTTTCTAGAGACTGAACCCCCACGGTTACCTCACTCCAGCCTGGAAGTGTCTCATAAACTGGTGTGATACCCTCAAAATCATCAGCATGGGTTGGGTTATCAAAAGAACTGCCATCAGCATTCTTATAGCCAATACAGATCTTAACCTCGTCAAGGCCATCCAAAACATCTAACTTGGTTAGACAGATGCCCGTAATACTATTGATACGTACTGCGCGCCTTAAGGCAACCGCATCAAACCAACCACAACGACGCTCACGACCTGTAGTGGTGCCAAATTCATGGCCTTTTTCACCCAAGTAATTACCAATTTCACATTGTAATTCTGTTGGAAAAGGACCCGAACCGACTCGAGTAGTGTAAGCCTTGGTTATACCCAAGACATAATCCAGATACATAGGGCCAAAACCACTTCCTGTAGCAGTACCCCCAGCAGTAGTGTTAGATGAAGTAACAAAAGGATAGGTGCCATGATCAATATCAAGAAGTGAACCCTGAGCACCTTCAAATAAGATATTTTCACCCGCTTCTCGTGCTGTATGTAAAATATCAGTGACATCGGCCATCATTGGCAATAGAGCCTCGGCCCATGTTTTTGCCAGCGCTAATGTTTGATCAAAATCTACAGGCTCTACTTTGTAGTAGTGAGTTAAGGCAAAATTATGATATTCGAGAACAGTTTTTAGTTTTTTTGCAAATCGGTCCATATTGGCCATATCACTCAGACGTAAACCCCGCCTGGCAACCTTATCTTCATAGGCTGGACCAATTCCACGCCCAGTGGTGCCGATTTTAGATTTACCTAAGGATGTCTCGCGCGCTTGGTCTAAGGCAATATGATAAGGCAATATAAGCGGACATGAGCCTGATACCTTTAGTCTTTCACGCACTTCAACACCGCGCTCTTCAAGCATTCTTATTTCTTTAAATAGTGCATCTGGTGCCAATACAACACCATTGCCGATAACACAGGTCACATGATCGCGCAAAATACCCGATGGGATAAGATGTAGTGCTGTTTTTTTACCATCAATAACAAGTGTGTGGCCGGCATTGTGACCACCCTGAAATCTTGCAACTAATGAAGCCTTATCAGTCAATAAATCAACAATTTTCCCTTTGCCCTCGTCGCCCCACTGGGAGCCGAGAATCACTACATTTTTACCCATAAAATTTTCTACTCTAAGTCGTCAACCGATTGATTAAATCAGGCTATTTTTTCGATAAGGTACTGACCATCTTTCTTAATAAGCTGACGATCACAATTAATTTCTTGGAAATCCACTCTCTGCCCAGCAAAACCTTGTACAACCCGCTCACCCTGCTGACGAAGAGACGCAATTTGCTCACGACATTGAGCATCGGCAGGTTGTGGAACAAAAATCCCATCTTGCACCTGCTGATTAAACTGGCCATTGGCAACTAAGGATTTAAGATCAAATGCAAAACCTGTAGCAGTACGCGCTCGTCCAAAGGCTTTTCCAATGTTGTCATAGCGACCACCATTGCCTAATGCCTTGCCATATCCCTGTTTATAAGCCGCAAAAACCACGCCGGTGTGATATCTAAAACCCGGTATATCACCTAAATCCAAATATATAGTCACTTTTTTCTCAGACTGAGATGCCAGTGACTCTATAATTTTCTCTAATTGATCAAGGGCATTAAGAACCTGTTTAGGGGCGCCCGCAAGACATTGCTTAGCCTCCGCCAAAACCTCGGTACCACCCGCAAGCGTTGGCAAAGATCTGAGCCAATTAGCTAGTTTTGAATCGCTTATATTATCAGCCACCCAAGCCTCAAGTTCTGAGCTTGCTTTGCGCTGAAGAAGTTCAAATAATGCCGCTTCCTGATCTGTACTAAGATCCGAATTAGTCAATAATCCACGTAAAATATCAACATGCCCAAGATCCAAATGCACGTCATCAACAGCTGCCACTTCGAGAGTCTCTAGAAATAGTTCTATCACTTCAATATCAGCGCTTACATTGGGCTCGCCAAACAACTCAACACCCACGGATATTGGCGTGCGAGATTCAAGCGGACCTCTGGGCTTGGCTTGTAAAACAGTGCCCGCATAACAGAGTCTATTCGGACCTTGGCGATCAAGACTATGGGCGTCAATTCGCGCCGCTTGCGGGGTAATATCGGCACGAATACCCATCATTCGACCACTCAGCTGATCTGTCAGCCTAAATGTCATCAAATCCAAATCTGCACCAAAATCACTCAAAAGGGACTCGGTAAACTCAACCATAGGAGGAATAACTAAGTCGTAACCCCAGCTGTTATAAAGATCCAGCAGTTCTCTCCGCGACCCTTCAATAAGGCGCGCTTGCTCCGGCAGCACCTCATCGATGCCATCTGGTAATAACCAACTGTCTACTTTTGACACAATGTCCTCACAACATTTAAATAAAAACTAAAGTAATGTTAACAATTATAAGGATTAAACTAATGTTTGTGGCATTATTTATGCGATTAGCATAAATTTAGGCCAATAAAAAAACCGAGTTGCCCCGGTTTTTATGGATTTTAACAAAATAGCGGCATTTGTGTCAGAGATTTTTAACTACAATCTCGTTTATTTTTCACAAATACAGCCAAAACAGAACAAACTTTAAGATTCTAATTTGCATCCTGCTGTTTTAAATACTTAAAGAAGTCACTATCAGGCTCCACCAGCATAATATCGCCTTTGTTAGAGAATGAGTTTTTATAAGCATTCAAACTTCTGACAAAAGAGTAAAACTCTGGATCTTTTTGATAGGCAGAGGCATATATTTTAGCCGCCTCGGCATCACCTTCACCTCGAAGTTCTTCCGCATCGCGATAGGCATTAGCCAGCTCAATGGTTCTCTCACGATCAGCTGATGCTCTAATTTTCTCCGCTTTCTCTTTACCTGTTGACCGCAACTCTCGCGCTTCTTTCTCTCGCTCAGCTGTCATTCGTCTAAATACAGGTCCACTCACCTCTTGAGGCAGATCAATACGCTTAACCCGCACATCCACAACTTCAATTCCCAAGCTATCTAGTACGGTTCGATTAAGATCATCTGTAATATTTTTCATTAACAGATCTCGCTCACCAGATACAACCTCATGCAAAGTTCGCGTACCAAACTGATTTCGCAGACCCGTATTAACCCGATTGGCAAGTCGGTTGTGGGCAACTGATTCAACACCACCTGTCGCCTTATAGTAGGTTTCAACGTTTGCAATACGCCATTTTGCATAAGAATCAACGATCAAACGCTTCTTCTCGATAGTAAAGAAACTCGCAGGTTGAGCATCTACCGTCAATATTCGCGCATCAAAGATTCGCACATCATCAATAAATGGAACTTTAACATGCAAACCCGGCTGAATATCCGATTCAATTAATTTACCAAAACGAAGCTTGACGCCACGTTCAAATTCACTAACCACATAAAGAGTGCTGTTGACCGCAATAACAACAAAGACCAACAAACCTAGTGCTTTAAATAGATTTTTCATCGTCGTCTCTCCGATTGAATTCGATCATTGTTTCTTTGTAATCTCTCGATAACATCATTAGCAATTCGATCAATCATCTGATCGCTAGTTTGATCTGAATCAGATCGTTTACTATTGCCGCCCTGTTGAACAATTTTATCCAGAGGCAGATAAAGCATATTATTGCCGCCCTGGGCATCCATAAGAATTTTGGTACTCTGAGTCATAACTTCTTCAACCGCATCAAGGTACAGTCGCTCACGAGTTACAACTGGTGCTTTTTTATATTCAGCCAATAGCTTAGAAAAACGCTCTGCCTCACCTTCAGACTTTGAAACTACCTGTGATTTATAACCTTCAGCTTCTTCTCTTAAACGTTGAGCTTGACCTCGAGCCTCTGGAATAATTCCATTGGAATAGGCCTGAGCTTCATTGACTAGACGCTCTAGATCTTCTCGGGCTCTAATTACATCATCATAGGCTGCTTTAACCTCAGATGGAGGACGAGATTCCTCGATATTAATTTTAACCACATTAATACCGCTACCGTAGATATCAAGCAGGTTTTGCAACTTCTCAGCCGTACCAAGAGCTACTTCCTCACGTCCGGTTGAAATCACACCATCGAGACCTGTACTACCCACAACATGTCGAAGCGCACTATCAGTAGCGTGCTTTAAACTAGTTTCAGGATCTTTAATATTTAGAACAAAGTCTTTAGCGTTGGCGATATTGTATTGAACGGTTAGAGAGATCTCGACAATATTTTCATCTTGGGTCAACATCAAACCACGAGCAGGGTACTGGCGCTCTTCAGTAACACCAACGACCTTGATGGAATCAACAATGGGTGGATTCCAGTGCAGACCAGAACCATTAGTTTGATGGTATTTACCTAACCTTAATACCACAGCCTGCTCTTTTTCATCGACCTGATAAAAGCCCATAAGCCCCCATAGGATCGCAAGCACAGCCAAGACAATTGGTAGCAAACTTTTTATACTTCCGCCACTGCCACCGCCGCCAAAAAATTGAAACTTTTCAGCCAATTTTTTTAGCGCTTCATCTATATCAGGTGGGCCATCGTTACCGCGATTGCCACCCCACGGGTCTTTACCACCACCAGGTTCATTCCAAGCCATAGTTTTACTCCAAATTAAATTATTAACTAAATCACTTTAAATGATAAAAGTGATTCTGTATTTCACATCTAGTCTTTAGATTAAATGGTGTCTAAATCCTCTAATTTCAACCCCGATTGCTTCACCAATCGAAAAAAATCACTTTCAGGCAGCTGTATTTCAACATTTGCCCCGCCATGATCATCATAAGATTCACTCAATACTGCTTTATGGCTATATAAGGCTGCTCTTAGCGAGCCATGACTGGGTTGTAATTGTATATGCTTATGGATAAGTTTTCTCGGCAAATACTCCGAGACCGCTTCCAAAAGCAGATCCACGCCTAAACCCGTAAGTGCGGATAACCAAACAGCAACAGGCCGACCATCTTGATCGCGATCTATTTTTGCCTGTCCATCCTCCATAAGGTCAATCTTGTTATATACCATTAAGGTTGGCAGGTTATGAGCTTCAATTTCCTTTAACACATCATTGACCCGATCTATATTAACCGATCTATCCTCTGCAGAGGCATCAACAATATGCAACAAAACATTGGCAGAAGCCGCCTCCTCAAGGGTTGCGCGAAAAGCGTCAACTAACCGATGAGGCAGGTGACTTATAAATCCCACCGTATCTGCAAAAATTACGGGGCCCTGTTCAGGAATATCCATGCGCCGCATGGTTGGGTCTAATGTTGCGAAAAGCTGATCTGCAGCATAAACATTAGACTCAGTCACCCTGTTAAACAGGGTAGATTTTCCAGCATTAGTGTAGCCGACCAGAGAAATAGTTGGAGTATCAGATTTTAAACGAGATTGCCTTCCCTGATCTCTCTGAACTCGCACCTTCTCAAGCCGTTTTTTAATCGATTTAATTCGATCGCGAACCATACGCCTATCAGATTCAAGCTGGGTTTCACCCGGCCCTCGCATCCCAATGCCACCCTTTTGACGCTCAAGGTGAGTCCAACCTCTAACTAGTCGCGAGGATAGATGGTGCAACTGGGCAAGCTCAACCTGTAACTTACCTTCGTGAGTTCGCGCACGCATGGCGAATATATCGAGTATTAGACCGGTTCTGTCTAATACTCGGCATTGAAGACTCGCTTCAAGATTTCTCTCTTGGCTTGGCGATAAATTGTGATTAAAGATTATTAATTCAGCAGATTCTCGCTTTACAACCTCGGCAATTTCATCCAACTTGCCTATGCCAACAAAAAACTTTGCATGAGGGGCACTTCGAGACCCGCGAATAAGCTCAACCACATCGCCACCCGCGGATCTTACTAGCTCCTCAAACTCTCCAACGTCCTCTGGTTCGGTCTCACTGTTTAACTTTAAGTGAACTAAAACAGCGCGCTCACCAAAATCTGGACGATCAAAGAATAGTGACACGTGATTTAGAGATTATCTCCGTTGTAACCACCTTGTCCCGAAGTGCCACCAGCCATATAGTTAACTGGCTTAGCTGGAACAATGGTCGAGATTGCATGCTTGTAGACCATTTGGCTTACGGTGCTTTTAAGCATCACAACGAATTGATCAAATGAATCAACGGTACCTTGCAGCTTAATACCATTGACTAAAAAAATTGAGACTTGAACTCGTTCTTTTCTAAGCGCGTTAAGAAACGGATCCTGTATATTTTGTCCTTTTGACATTGTTATTTCTCCTGATATTGAAAATTCAATAATTGTTGCAATAATCGCAACCAAAAAATTCAGGTGGGATTGCAGTTCACCTTGAACACTATTTTACCTATGGACTACGCTTTAGTATATGGAACGTATCACAGTTTTCTCAAAAAAATCTCACAGAGTTCTTTCGAATTTAGATAACCTTGCTGATTATCTATCTGAATCTCATGACTATTCGGCCAATTTCTTAGCCATGTTTGTTGCCTTTTGGCCAACTGCCTTGTGGCAATAATAGCCTTCTCAATGGCCTCATCTAGACTACAATGACTTTCAAAGTAATCCCATAACTGTCGGTAGCCTGCAGCTCTTATTGATGGCATATCAGGATGAAGATCACCGCGCTGAAATAACTGCTCCACCTCTTTGGCAAAACCCATCTCCATCATTGCCATAAATCGCTGCTCTATTCGCTGATGCAACAATGTTCTATTTTGCACGACTAGAGCATACTGACGAACATCATAACAGTCTTCAATCCCTCCCTCTGAGTGACTTTGCAACTCTGAAAGAGGTGTACCTGTAATCATGAATACTTCAAGGGCGCGCTGAATACGTTGTGAATGATTTGGATGCAATTTACCTGCAGTTATTGGATCAACTAACTGCAACTGCCGGTGAACACTTGCCCAACCTTCCCTGTCTGCCTGCTCCTGAATACTTTTTCGAATATCTGCATCTGCTGATGGCAAATCAGATAGTCCTTCGAGTAACACTTTAAAGTATAGCATGCTACCACCCACAAGCAGGGGGATTCGCTCCATACTGTGAATATCAGCTATTTCTTTTTTGGCATCTCTAGCAAAATCAGCAGCACTATATGTATCTGCTGGGTCACAAAACCCTAACAGACGGTGTGGCGCTTTGCTTAAGGTCTGTGCATCTGGCTTGGCGGTGCCAATATCCATTTGCTGATATATTTGAGCAGAGTCCACATTGATCAATTCAATGGGAAGATGATCTAGCAATGAAATAGCAAGATCGGTTTTACCACTTGCGGTGGGACCCATTAAGAAAATCACTGGTAATTGCTGTTTTTTATTCAAGACAATTCTCACCGACCACGCAGAAAGAGTTTATCTAATTCATCTAAACTAAGCTGAAAATAGGTAGGGCGACCATGGTTACATTGTCCGCTGCGCTCCGTGGCTTCCATATCTCGCAGTAGTGCATTCATTTCTGGAAGGGTTAACTTGCGGTTTGCTCTAACGGAACCATGACAGGCCATTGTGGATAGTATTTGATTAATTTGATGCCTAATTCGTTCGGATGTGCCGTGCTCAAGTACATCTGATATAACATCGCGCAATAAGCTTTCTACTTGCGTTCCACGCAAAAGAGCGGGAATTTCTCTAACCACTATGTTTTCTGCGGCGGCACGTTCAACCATAAAGCCTAAGCGCTTAAACACTTCTGGATTTTGCTCTACTGCATCGGCTTCTCGCTGACTCACTGATAAGCTTTCAGGCACTAGCAATGGCTGAGAGATAAGTCCTTCTTTATCAAAATCTGCTTTCATCTGCTCGTAGGTTATTCGCTCATGAGCTGCGTGCATGTCAACAACAATCATGCCCTGCTCATTTTCTGCAAGAATATAAATACCCTTTAGCTGGGCTATGGCAAACCCCAGCGGCGGTATAGTCTCGGACTCTTTATCACCCCCATCGCCATATAACGATTGGTAAACATGCATTGGGGTATTCACCGATTGCCCACGATAACCAGAGGCCTGAGAAGCATAATTAAACGCTGAAGGTGCTGGTGCAAGGCCCATGGTTGACTGGGTTGGAATGATTTCTTCTGATAACGCGCTCTGTGCTTGATTGGGCTGGAGATGATCTTGCGGCCTATCTTTTGCCAGGGCTTTTTGTAAAGTTCCAGAGACAAAACCATGTATCGATCGACTATCTCTAAAGCGAACCTCATGCTTTGTGGGATGTACATTTACATCCACATCTTTGGGTTCAATTTCTAAAAATAAAACATATGCAGGATGACGGCCATGATAGAGCACATCTTGGTAGGCTTGACGAACGGCATGAGACACTACCTTGTCGCGAATACTGCGACCATTGACAAAAAAGTGTTGAAGATCGGTTTGACTTCGTGAAAATGTAGGCAGCCCTATCCAGCCCCAGAGCCTAATTCCAGTATGCTGATTGTCCACATAGAGTGCTTGCTCCATAAACGGCTTGCCACATATATCAGCAACGCGTTTTTCTTGCTCTAGGACTGTTTCTGCGGGCTGAAGATTGAGATTAACTCGCTGATTATGTCTTAGGCTAAAGGCCACATTCATATGACTTAGCGCCAGTTTTTTGGCGTAATCATCGATGCGGTTATATTCGGTGTTTTCAGTTCTTAGAAATTTTCGTCTTGCTGGAGTATTAAAAAATAAATCTCTTACATCGACACTGGTACCCGCTGGATGAGCTGCTGGCTGAACATCTACCGTCATATCTCGACCTTCACTTACGGCTTTCCAACCCTGACTTTCTCCATTATTTGAGGTCAACGATAGACGCGATACCGATGCGATACTGGCTAGTGCTTCACCCCTAAATCCCAATGTAGCAACGGCTTCTAAATCATCAATATCTGAGATCTTACTGGTAGCGTGACGACTTAGCGCCAGTGACATATCTGATTGCTCTATACCGCAACCATTATCGCGAACACAGAGGCGCTTGACTCCACCCTGCTCTACTTCTATTTCGATTCGAGTGGCTCCAGCATCTAGGCTGTTTTCAACCAATTCTTTTATGACAGATGCTGGGCGTTCAACTACTTCACCCGCAGCAATTTGATTGGCTAATTGGGGACTTAAAGTATTAATTGATGGCATAGCCTGTTGTCCATATCTTGAATATTTTCAGCGACCAGGAATTGCGATTTCTTGGCCTACACGAATCTTACTTGATGACATTTTATTGTAGCGCATAATCTTGTTCATTGAGATTTTATACTGGGCTGCAATCTCTGAAAGTGTATCTCCTCGCGCAACGATATAACGCAATGGTTTACCGCTCATCACTTTTGCTAATAGCGTACCTTCTGGAGGATGCTCGGAATAGTATTGATCAAGCCCGTTAAAAATAGCTTTTGCCATTCTCTGTTGATAATCAGCACTGGCAAGCCTGCGTGCCTCAGTAGGGTTAGAAATAAAACCGGTCTCAATAAGCAGGGAGGGAATATCTGGAGACTTTAAAACCAAGAAACTAGCCTGCTCGACTTTCTTCTTATGCAATCTTGCAACAGATCCCATTTGTTTTAATATGTGTTTGCCGGCGTCTAAACTGGTGCTCATGGTTGCAGTCATTGACAAATCAAGAAGAACACCCGCTAGCATTTCATCTTTATCGCCTAAATTAAGTGCAGTTGCTCCACCAATTAAATCGGCATTATTTTGTTTTTGAGCTAAAAATCTTGCTGCTTCACTGGTTGCTCCCCGATTTGATAGGGCATAGACCGAGGCACCGTTGGCTCTTGGGTCCGTAAATGCATCAGCATGAATTGAAATAAAAAAATCTGCATTGTTATCTCGAGCAATCTGAGTCCGCTTGCGATGTGCTAGAAAATAATCACCCTTGCGCACCAAAAACCCCTCATAATTTGGGTCTTTATCAAACAGCTTTTCTAGGCGTTTTGAGATTTGCAAAACTACAATTTTTTCGCGCATACGATTGGGGCCAAGAGCCCCCGGATCTACCCCGCCGTGTCCAGCATCAATAGCGATAACAATTTTACGGTCATTTTGTTCTATAACTTCTTCGACTGAACGACTTTTGCCTAGCTTATTAACAGAGAGGTCGACCACCAAACGATTGGTATATTGGCTATTTGCCGCCAGAGTAAATGCGTTATGGCTAATAGCTCGCTTTAGGTCTAAGACAATGCGTATATCGTTGCCATTTCGATGGGCAGCTCGCATTTTGCTTATTGGACTATCTTTGATTTTTAAATGTGAGAGTGAAGGCTTTTTGGAAATATTAGCCACATCAACCACAAGACGCCTTGGGTTATCTAATTGAAAAACTTTGTAGTCTATGGCGCCATTAATATCGAACACAATTCTGGATTTTTCTGAGGTCTGAGACAAACGAATAGAGCTGATTTCTGCCGCATTGACTGATGCAATAAATACACCCTCAAAAAAAAGCGTCAAAATACCTAGGGTAGCGATATAAATTTTTAAATGTTTAAGAAATAACACCAACTTTACCCTAATTAATTGTTACTTTTTCTGTAACTGATTTATGTATTGCTTACCTGAATCAGTGTTTGAACTTAAGGTCACTTTGCGACCAGATTGATACTGGCGGATATCAATTTTGATATCCGCTTGAGGTATATAACTACCGCCGTTTTCGGGCCATTCTATTATGCACAAATTAGCCTGTGATAGGTAATCAGAAAAACCAATATGCTCTAGCTCATCGGGGTCTACTAAGCGGTATAAATCAAAGTGAAATACTTTACCTATTTCGAGGTCATAGGGCTCTACTAATGTATAGGTTGGGCTTTTTACCGCACCACAGTGGCCAAGACCCTGTAAAACTCCACGACTAATTGTTGTTTTTCCTGCACCTAAATCACCATCAAGAATAATTAATAAGGGCGCATTAGCTTTAGCAATAACACCAGCTAGAAGATGCCCATAGTTGACCATTGCTTGTTCACCATCAAGATCTACTGTAATCGTCGCCTCAGGGCTGGCAGAAACCATCACTGGTACCCCTTGTTGAGCAATTTTTGGAGATAAGGCAATAAATCTGTAGCTGCAACACCTTGATATCCTGAGGCATCAACTAATAGATCGGCCGCTGATGAGTGTAAGCAGCATCCTAATTCTGCGGCTTCTTGCATACCTAAACCTTGGGCGATTAGTCCGCCAATTATCCCGCTCAAAAGATCACCCATACCGCCAGTTGCCATACCAGGATTGCCATAGGGACAAACTTTGATTACCTGGTTCGGCCCAGCTATCAATGTACCGGGACCTTTAAGTAATACAACTGCATTATATTTTTCTTGGATTTTTCTTACTGCAGAAAATCTATCTGCCTGAATCTCAGCAACACTGACATCAAGTAACCGAGCAGCTTCTCCGGCATGAGGAGTCAAAACCCATTGATGATCTTGAAGGCTGGGTATCACTCGACCTTCAGATAAAATATTCAAGGCATCCGCATCCAATACCATGGGTAATTTTGCTGCTACTGCCTTTTGCAAAAGCTGCTCCGACCACGCCGATCGGCCTAAACCAGGCCCCACAACCAAAACCGATGGCTTTTCTAACCAGGGCTCTAATTGCTGACCTGAAACAACACCACAGGCCATGATTTCGGGACATCGCGAGAGGACACTGGATACGTGCTCAGGCTGTGTAGCAACTGAGGTGAGGCCACTACCCGATCTTAAGCTGGCCTCTGCTGCTATTGTAGCCGCGCCACCGTAACCATGATCGCCGCCTACTACCATGCAATGACCTCGTTGATTTTTATATTTATCACCAACCCATTGAGGTATTAATTCAAGCAAATCAAATAAATCAAGCAATCTAGATGTCGGTTTAAATTGGTCAAACAGCTGCTCAGAGATATCTAATGAGTGATAAATAATCTCACCGCAATACACTGGACCTTTTCCAGTAAATAGACCCTGTTTGGCCCCAACAAAGGTAACGGTCAAATCGGCTTTTACTGCATTGTCTTGAACTGAACCAGTATTTGCATTGAGACCTGAGGGAATATCTACTGATAAAACCGGTAATTCCGCAGCATTGATAAGCTCAATAGCTTGGCCATAAGGTTTTCGAAGTTCGCCTTGGTAACCAATACCTAGCAAGCAGTCGACAATAACACCCTCTGTAACAGTCAGACTATTAGTGTAATTTACAAAATTGACGTTATTATCTTGGGCAAACTGACGTGCCTGTTGTGCTTCGACAGAGATTTTTTTAGATCCTGATAACTCTATTACTTGAACCGGTAAGCGTTTTTTCGCGGCCCTTGCGGCCAAAATATAACCATCTCCAGCATTATTGCCAGAACCACAAAATACGCTGATTAAACTGGGTTGCCCAAAGGCCTGCACTAACTCTTCAAAAGCAGCCATTCCTGCTTTATTCATCAGTTTTATCGCTGCACCATCAAGCTCATCAATCGCTGCTTGATCTATTTTTTGAACAGTATCAACATCAAAAAGGTAATCTTGTATGTGGCTATCTAATAGAAAATGGGACATATTGTGAATATCTCAGTAAAATTGGCCCAATTATAAGTTAGATTGACCGAGAACTCATGCTCGAAACGACAGAAAACGACAACTTAGACTCACAATCTCTGCATCAACTTGCCGATAATATAAAAGATTGGGGTATGGACTTGGGTTTTCAGCAAGTTGCCATTGTTAAACCGAATTTAGATGAGGCTTCACAGCGCTTACGAATGTGGCTAAACAATAGCTATCAGGGCAGTATGAGTTGGATGTCGGAGCATGGTGATAAACGTTATAACGTTGATAAACTGGTTGCGCGAACACTGCGAGTTATTTCCGTAAGAATGGATTACCTAGCTGATGAAAACATGGTGGCAGTTCTAAAAGATAAAAATAAAGCTTATATTTCTCGTTATGCCCTAGGACGAGACTACCATAAACTAATTCGTAAGCGTCTGGCAGAATTAACGCGTAAAATCGAACAGCAATTACCTAGTTTAAACCTATCTCAGCGCCCTTTTGTTGATAGTGCTCCTGTGATGGAAAAACCTTTGGCAGAACAGGCGGGTTTGGGATGGATTGGCAAAAACAGTCTTCTAATCAATAGCAAAGCTGGATCTTGGTTTTTTCTGGGAGAAATTTATACCTCTTTGCCATTGCCTGAAGATCATTTAGAGCAGCCCGATCGCTGTGGTAATTGTCGAGCCTGCCTAAAGGTCTGCCCTACTGATGCTTTTCCAGAGCCCTATGTGTTAGATGCTAGAAAATGTATTTCTTACCAGACAATTGAGAATAAAGCCTCTATTCCGGAGTCATTTCGGCCTTTAATGGGCAATCGGGTGTTTGGTTGCGATGATTGTCAGATTATTTGCCCATGGAATCGCGGGGCTCCTAAAACTAAAGAAATGGACTTTTCACCTCGACATAATTTAGATAATTCGGATCTTTTAAGTCTTTTCAAATGGACTGAAAATGAGTTTTTAACCAAAACGGAAGGCTCACCTATTCGACGAATTGGCTACCAGCGTTGGCTTCGCAATTTAGCAGTAGGTCTGGGCAACGCAGATGGTTCTAAAGAAATCTTGCGGCAACTTGAAGAGACTATACCAGATGCCTCAGAGCTAGTTGCAGAACATGTCAGTTGGGCAATACAACAACAGCGTCAAAAATTAGCGGCTATTGCTGAATAAACACTTTTCGGTAATAGGCCAACTCTTCAATTGAATCATAGATATCATCCATCGCAAGATGAGAGCCTTTTTTATTAAATCCATTAATCAGCTCAGGATTCCAGCGTTTTACCAACTCTTTTAGCGTACTAACATCTAAATTTCGATAGTGAAAATAGCTCGCCAATTCAGGCATATAGCGCACCAGAAAACGTCGGTCTTGACCAATTGAATTACCACACATTGGAGATGCACCCTGCGGGACCCACTGTTTTAAAAACTCAATGGTTTCAGACTCTGCCTGCGCTTCTGTTACGGTACTTTTTAAAACACGTTCGGTTAGGCCTGATTTTCCGTGTTGATTGGTATTCCATTCATCCATAGCCTGAATAAGCTCTTCGGATTGATTAATGACGATGGATGGCCCTTCGGCCAGCACATTCAGATCAGAATCGGTAATTACAGTAGCTATTTCAATAATACGCTCTTGTAATGGGTCTAATCCGGTCATTTCTAGATCGATCCATATCAAATTGAGGCTGTTATTTGTCATTTAATAAATTTCCTAGCAGCGTGCATCGTTTTTATACGAGTAATTATGCTATATGCTTACCCTGTAGACTACCAGAAATGATATGGTATTAGGGTTAAAACTAATGGTTTTTATTTAGATGGGTAATCGAAAACTTAGCAAACGCCAGCAGGAACGAATTCACTCAATCCAAAATCGAAGGCGTGAAAAAGTTGAATCAAAAAAACACCTCGACGATAAGGCACTTGAAAACCTTGATGGGCTGGGCGCTGAAACCAATGGTACTGTGATTACTAACTTCGGTAGCCAAGTGGATATTGAGGGTCATTCTGAGCCGTTCGCTGGCAAGGTAGTTCGCTGTTTTGTTAGAGCTAATATCCCAAGTCTAGTCACTGGCGACACTATCATCTGGAGACCGGCTGAACCCCAAGGGGTTGTAGTAGCCTTAGATCCGCGTCAGTCTGAATTAATCCGTCCAGATAATTACGGGAAACTGCGTCCTGTAGCAGCAAATATCGATCGCATTGGCGTGGTCTTTGCTGTCCAGCCTACTCCCAAAAATAACTTATTGGATCGCTATCTGGTGGCTGCTGAGGCACAGGGCATTGAGCCTTTTCTGGTGTTTAATAAAACCGACCTCTTGGATCAACAGGCTGATTCACAAATCAACTCAATAATAGAAAACTATCAATCTATCGGTTATGAAGTAATTTCAGTATCTGCTGAAAATAATAATGGTTTAGACAAGCTGAAATCTTATTTAAGCAACAGAAAATGCATCTTTGTCGGGCAATCTGGCGTTGGAAAATCTTCTTTGATTAATCAGCTGGTACCAGATAACGACAGTGCCGTAGGGCCCCTATCTGAGGCGACCAATGAGGGTACTCACACAACCACTGCATCAAAGTTAATTCATCTTGATACGGGCGGCGTGATTATTGATTCACCCGGTATTAGAGAGTTTTCTCTTACCCACCTGGATCAAGAGACTATTATTCAAGGCTTTAGAGATTTTCGCCCTTTCTTGGGCCTGTGTAAGTTCCGCGACTGTAACCATGAGAGCGATACTGCTGGATGTGCCTTAATTGAAGCAGTTGCCGCAGGCAAACTTCAGCAACGACGTCTCGATAGCTACCGGCAAATTATTAATAGTTTGGATAATTAATCAAAACTCTACTCAATTTGGTAATGAAATCTGATAAAATCTCCATTTATTTATGGCCTAATAAACCCCTATGAACCATCTTATTGAAGCTGAAGAGCTGAAAAACCAACTGGGTACACCGAACTTAATTATTGTCGATTTGTGTAATCCATCGCTTTATCAACAACAACATGTGCCTGGGGCTATACATCTATCAGGTCAGCATTTAATTGCCGGTATTCCTCCTGTGCCTGGGGCTTGCCCAGAAATAACTACACTTTCGGCAGTAATGGCTTATTTGGGTATAGATGACTCAAAAAAAGTCGTTGTGTACGATGATGAGGGCGGTGGCTGGGCCGGAAGAATGGCATGGTCTATGGATCTTTTGGGATTGAATAACTGGCAGTATCTCAATGGTGGCATTGTGCCTTGGATTAAAGAGGGCTTCCCTACCGAACACACGGTCAATCAACCCAATAGTGCTGACGTAGACTCCATTCTTGAGCCATGCTCAAAAACTAGAATTCAGGCTGATGAGATTATAAATTCCTTAGAACATCCAGACTTTGCGGTATGGGATGCTCGAAGCTCTGGGGAATACACGGGTGATATTGTTCGCTCGTCTCGTGGAGGCCATATTCCCAATGCTATTAATCTTGAATGGACCGAACTTATGGACCGTGACAATAATTTACGCATTCGTCAGGATGCCCAACAAATTTTGGATGATTTGGGACTAACTAAAGATAAAGAAATTGCTACTCATTGCCAAAGCCACCATCGCTCTAGCTTCACTTATATGGTGGGTCGAATTTTAGGATACAACAACATACGCGGCTATGATGGCTCATGGGGCGAATGGGGTAATCTTGAACATACGCCTATCGAACTGGGGCCTAAATAATTGAGACATCATGCTATGGATCATCGCGCTGAACTATTTATTGCATTGCAACGCATTCTGCCAAAACATTTTCTTTCTAGAGTAATTGCAAAATTAGCTGAATCTAACAATCGCATGCTAAAAAACTTTCTTATTAAGCAGGCAATTAAAACCTTTGGCATCAATATGGATGAGGCTATTAGTGATGAGCTAGATAGCTATCAATGCTTTAATGACTTTTTCACACGGGCTTTAAAGGCTGAAGCTAGACCCTTAGATATGGGTGAAAAGGTTGTAACTTCGCCAGCCGATGGCGTTATTAGCCAAGCAGGAAAAATTCGTAAAAATAAGGTTTTACAAGCCAAAAATGTGGATTATTCTCTGGCTCGGTTGGTAGGTAACTCAGATCAGGCTAAAAAGTACGAAAATGGCACATTTACGACCATTTATCTATCGCCTAAAGATTACCATCGGGTGCATATTCCAGCACAGGGTCAACTGTTGACGACAAGGTACATACCCGGCGAACTGTTTTCGGTCAATCAACAAACTGCAGAAATGGTGCCTAATTTGTTTGCCCGCAATGAGCGACTAGTATGCGAATTTAAATCACAACAACTGGGGCATTTTTCAGTTATTTTTGTGGGTGCAATGTTAGTTGCTGGCATTGAAACAGTATGGGGTGGTATGGAACAACCGGGTCCCGGTGCTGTTAGAGAAAACGACTATAGCGAGCAGAATATTCACTTTTCAAAGGGCGATGAAATTGGTCGATTTAAATTTGGCTCTACGGTAATTTTGTTATTTCCGCAGAATTCCATCACCCTAAATAAAAATATTAAAGCGACAAAACCGATCAATATGGCACAAAAATTCGCGCTTATTAAGAGCTAGGATTTCTCATTAAGAAATTTTTTTTGAAGCTACTTAGTGGAGTGGGTTTGAACCGCATCTACCAAAACTTTAACCTTTTCAGGGTTAATATCTGGGGTAATACCATGGCCAAGATTGAAAACATGCCCCGTATTATCACCAAATGACGCCAAAATAGACTTTGCCTCAGCTGCGATAGCGCTATCACTTCCACGAAGAACAGATGGATCCATATTGCCCTGTAACGCAACCCGATCACCCACTTGGCGACGGGCGACGCCTATATTGGTAGTCCAATCTAAACCTAAACAATCACAGCCAGTGTCAGCCATAGCTGATAGCCACTGACCTCCACCTTTTGTAAATAGAATGACCGGTACCTGACGACCATCTGACTGAGTATTGAGTCCAGCAACAATTTTTTGCATGTAGGCTAACGAAAATTCTTGATAGGCCGAGTGACTTAACACCCCTCCCCAAGTATCGAAAATTTGAACTGCTTGAGCACCACTGGCAATTTGCGCATTGAGATAATCAATCACTGATAAGGCAAGTTTATCGAGTAACTGGTGAAGTAATTCGGGCTGGGTATAGAGCATGGTTTTGGCGCGGGAAAAATCTCTGCTACTTTGACCCTCAATCATATAGGTTGCCAGTGTCCATGGACTACCGGAAAAACCGATAAGGGGCACGCGGCCATTTAGTTCACGGCGTATAGTTGATACGGCATCGGTCACATAGGTTAGGTCAGAGGCGGTATTAATAACCTCAAGCTGTTCAATATCTTTTTCCGTTCGAACTGGCTTGTGAAATTTAGGGCCTTCGCCTTCAGCAAAATATAAGCCTAATCCCATAGCGTCAGGTATGGTTAGAATATCGGAGAAAAGAATAGCGGCATCAAGCTCAAAACGCTCAAGGGGCTGGAGCGTTACTTCACAGGCTAACTCGGTATTTTTGCAGAGACTCATAAAATCTCCAGCCTGAGATCTTGTTGCTCTATACTCGGGCAAATAGCGTCCAGCTTGGCGCATTATCCAGATAGGCGTGCGATCTACCGGCTGTCGCATCAACGCTTTTAAAAAGCGGTCATTTTTAAGCTCTGTCATTAACTACTCGATCGGTAAAGAGTTGCAATACTATGAGTTTAGACATCCAGATAATCTAGAATACCTTCAGCGGCCTGACGGCCTTCCCATACTGCGGTTACTACCAAATCTGAACCACGGACCATATCACCCCCCGCAAAAACCTTTGGATTGGTGGTCTGGAATGCATAGGTCTGCTCTTCGGGTGCTACAACGCCACCCCACTCAGCTGTATCAACTTTTACATCGCTTAACCAACTTGGAGGGCTCGGCTTAAAGCCAAATGCAACCAATACCGCATCGGCAGGAATAATTTCTTCACTACCGGGAATAAGTTCTGCTCGACGGCGACCATTAGCGTCTGCTTCACCCATCTGAGTAGAAACCACTTTTACCCCAGTAACTTCGCCATCATCATTACTCACAATCTCAACCGGCTGAAGATTAAACCTGAACACAACACCCTCTTCTCGGGCATTCTTAACCTCTCTTCGAGAACCAGGCATATTTTCTTCATCGCGACGGTAGGCACAGGTCACGCTGGTTGCACCCTGACGGATTGACGTACGATTACAATCCATCGCAGTATCACCACCACCAAGCACAACAACCCGCTTACCTTTAAGATCGATGAAATCATCGGCTGATTTTTCAAAACCTAGGTTACGATTGACGTTAGCGACAAGAAACTTAAGCGCCTCATGCACACCGGGAAGATCTTCTCCTGGGAAGTTACCTTTCATGGTGTTATAGGTACCCATTCCCATAAATACCGCATCATAGTCTTCAAGCAATTCATCAATTAGAACATCTTTACCAATTTCGGTATTAAGACGGAATTCAACACCCATGCCTTCTAACACTTCTCGACGGGTGCTGATTACATGTTTTTCGAGTTTAAATTCTGGAATACCAAAGGTTAGCAAGCCGCCAATCTCTGGATAACGATCAAACACTACCGCTTTTACGCCATTGCGCACGAGAATATCTGCACAGCCAATACCTGCAGGACCTGCACCAATAACGGCAACTTTTTTATCGGTCCAAACGACCTTGGACATATCTGGACGCCAGCCCATAGCTAAAGCAGTATCGGTAATGTATTTTTCGACTGAACCAATAGTTACTGCGCCAAAACCATCATTTAGAGTACAGGCGCCTTCGCACAATCGGTCTTGAGGACAAACGCGCCCACAGACTTCTGGCAATGAGTTGGTTTGATGACTTAATTCAGCAGCTTCTAATAAATTACCCTCAGAGACCAACTGCAACCAATCAGGAATATAGTTGTGAACTGGGCACTTCCATTCACAATAAGGATTACCACAAGACAGACATCGGTGTGCTTGAGTGGATGCCGTATCTTGGTTGAAGGGGTCATAAATCTCGACATATTCACTTTTTCTGCGATCTATATCGCGCTTAGGCGGATCAACTCGCTCTATATCGAGAAACTGAAAATCATTATTTGGTCTTGCCATAAACTTATTCTCTATTAATCTTTTACTTGGAAACAGCGTTTGCTTGCGCCAATAGACTTTGTAAGCTCGATGCTTTTGGCTTGACTAGCCAAAATTGAGACGCAAAGTCAGAAAAATTATCTAATATGTGCTGTGCCCAAGGGCTTCCTGTCTCGCGCACATGATCTTCAATGGTTGCAATCAGGAATCCACGATGAGATTCAAGCGCTTCAGTTGTGATGCGTTGAATATCGATAAGCTCCATATTATAGCGATCGACAAATTTACGATCTGTATCTAAAACGTAGGCGAAACCACCCGTCATCCCAGCACCAAAATTATACCCTGTAGAACCCAATACGGTAATAATTCCGCCTGTCATATACTCACAACAATGGTCTCCGGCGCCCTCTACTACTGCTCTAGCACCAGAATTTCGAACACCAAAACGCTCACCCACAGATCCAGCCGCATATAGCGAGCCACCCGTGGCACCATAGAGACAGGTATTACCCATAATAGGCGTTGCCTTGGCTTCAAAGCCGCTCTCTTTCGGCGGACTTAATACTAGCTTACCACCAGACATACCCTTACCGACATAGTCGTTGGCATCACCCTCGAGGTAAATGTTAAGACCACCCGCATTCCAAACGCCCAAAGATTGACCTGCAACCCCACGGAGTTTTAAGGTTACCGGATTATCGATCATGCCAGCATTACCATGTCTAACGGCAATTTCACCGGAAATACGTGCACCAATAGAGCGATCACAGTTACAGATATCATATTCATAACTGCCACCCTTTTGTGCTTCAATAGCCGGCAACATATCTTTAACCATCTGCTCAGCCAACAGGCCTTTGTCAAATGGATCATTTTGCGCCACACCACAAAATTGTGGTTTATGGCTGATTTCTGGACGATCTTCAATAAGGGGACTCAAATCAAGATTCTTTTGCTTACTGGTCTCGCCTGGCAATAACTCAAGCAGATCGACACGTCCAATCAATTCTTCAAGGGATCGAACACCTAATCCGGCCATCCATTCGCGGGTTTCCATGGCCATAAATTTAAAGAAGTTAGTCGCCATCGCAACCGTACCGCGATAGTGATCGTTACGCAGACGATCATTCTGCGTAGCAACACCCGTAGCACAATTATTAAGATGACATATTCGAAGGTATTTACAACCTAGCGCTACCATTGGGCCGGTACCAAAACCAAAGCTTTCAGCCCCCAGAATAGCGGCTTTAACAACATCCAAACCAGTCTTTAAACCACCGTCAGTCTGGACGCGAACTTTATCACGCAGATCATTGGCACGCAGAGTTTGATGAGTCTCAGTAAGACCCAACTCCCAAGGTGAGCCTGCATAACGAATTGAGCTTACTGGGCTCGCCGCAGTACCGCCATCATAACCCGAGATGGTAATAAGATCAGCGTAGGCTTTAGCAACGCCAGCGGCGATGGTTCCAACACCAGGTCTGGATACTAATTTGACTGAGATTAATGCATCTGGATTAACCTGTTTTAAATCAAATATAAGCTGAGCCAAATCCTCAATAGAGTAGATATCATGGTGTGGTGGCGGTGAAATAAGTGTTACACCAGGCACTGAATAACGCAGTCGAGCAATTAATTGATTAACCTTACCACCTGGTAGCTGTCCACCTTCACCCGGCTTAGCACCCTGCGCTACTTTAATCTGAATCACTTCAGCACTTCTAAGATAAGCTGGAGTCACACCAAAGCGACCCGAAGCAACCTGTTTAATCTTAGATGACTTTATAGTGCCATAGCGAGATGGATCTTCACCCCCCTCACCTGAATTAGATCGGCCACCAAGGCCATTCATTGCCTCAGCTAAGGATTCGTGAGCCTCTGGCGACAACGCACCTAGGGACATACCTGCTGAATCAAAACGCTTAACGATTTCTGAATAAGATTCAACCTCAGCAATATCAATTGGCTGAACATCATCCTTTAGCTTTAATAAGTCACGCAGTGCGGCAGTTGGTCGGGTATTTACCAGACTTGCATAATCTAACCATGCGCTGTAGTCATCATGCTGCACTGCTTTATGCATAGTTTGAACCACATCTGGATTGTAGGCATGGTATTCCTCACCATGAACATACTTAAGTAATCCACCCTGATTAATAGGTTTGCGCATTTTCCAAGCTGTTTGACTCAACTCAAGTTGGTCCTGTTGGAAATCAGCAAAATTAGCGCCCTGGATACGGCTAGTTAAGCCGGGGAAGCATAGTTCAATAATTTCTTCACTTAAACCCACCGCTTCAAATAACAATGCTCCACGGTATGAGGCAATGGTTGAAATACCCATTTTTGAAAGGATTTTTAATAATCCTTTGTTAATTCCTTTGCGATAATGTCTAAATGCGGTATCTACATCAACTAAGGTTTCACCACTACTTATAAGATCACACAAAACATGGTAGCTAAGATATGGATACACCAGCGATGCACCACAGCCAATTAGCGTGGCAATTTGATGTGAATCACGAGCATAGCCAGTGCTTGCAACGATATTGGCATCACAACGAAGTCCATTTACTGTTAAATGGTTATGCACCGCTCCCACTGCCAGCAAAATATGTATAGGCAATTTAGGCTGAGCTATATCGTGATCAGAGAGAATACAAACTGAAACACCAGACCTAACCGCCGCTTCAACTTCTGAACAGATTCTCTTAATTGCTGAGGAAAGATCTTCTTTTGCAGGATCAAAATTAAGATCGAATTTCTTAACTGGGAATTCTTCGAATTCGTTGGCTTTCAAGGCATAGTACTTTTTAGGCGAAAGCACTGGGCTAGAAAGTCCAATTCGGCAAGCCAAATCAGCTTTTTCCTCAAAAATACTCCCCTCACGACCCAATTCAACACCCAGAGACATCACAATGGATTCTCTTAGTGGATCAATTGGCGGGTTAGTGACCTGAGCAAATTGCTGTCTAAAGTAATCAAATACATTGCGGTGCTTTGATGAAAGCACTGCCATCGGAGTATCGTCACCCATAGAGGCAGTGGCTTCTTGACCGCCTTCAGCGAGTGGACGTAAAACCTGATCCCTTTCTTCAAAAGAGACTTGGAACATCTTCATATAAGTACGAATCTGCTCACGAGACAAGGTGCCCTCAAGCTCAATACTATCCATATCAAAAGTAGATGCTATGGAGAAATGCCCCTCTCTCAACCACTGTTTGTAAGGATTACGAGCAGCTAATTCAGATTCAACTTCATCTCGGAACTTAATCTGTCCCTTTTCAGTATCAATAGAGAGAATATCACCCGGCCCTAGTCGACCCTTGGCAACGACTGATTCTGGCGCATAATCATAAACACCGACTTCCGAAGCTACGGTAATAACATCGTCATCAGTCATCACCCAACGAGAGGGTCTTAAGCCATTTCTGTCCAGTGTACATACCGCAAATCGACCATCGGTAATTACCAATCCTGCTGGACCATCCCAAGGCTCTTGGTGCATTGAAAGATAGTCATACAATGCGCGCAAATCAGGGTCTATATCTTCAACATTTTGCCAAGCAGGCGGAACCAGTGCGCGCACAGCTAGATGTAAATCCATGCCACCTGTGACCAGCATCTCCAGCATATTATCCAAACTAGATGAATCAGAGCCTGTTCGATTCACTAATGGAGCCGCTTCGGTTAAATCTGGCAATAAATCAGTCTGGTATTTTGATGTTCTGGCCACAGACCAGTTTCTATTACCGACAATAGTATTAATCTCACCATTGTGAGCCAGCATTCTAAATGGCTGAGCGAGCGGCCATTTAGGCATAGTATTTGTTGAAAAACGCTGATGGAATACACAGATAGCAGTTTCTAGACGAGGATCGGCTAAATCAGTATAAAACTGCGGTAAATCAATCGGCATCATCAAGCCTTTGTAACTAAGAACGTTGATACCAAGGCTAGCAATATGGAATGTATCATCGTTTTCAAGACGATTCTCAGCTTTACGACGACCCATGTAGAGTCTCGCAGCAAAAATATTCTGTTCAGAGATTTTACCCGGGGCGACAAACACTTGCTCAAAAGTAGGAAGCGATTCAATGGCAATTGGACCGAGGCAACTATCATCAGTTGGAACTTCACGCCAGCCAATAACTTCAAGTCCTTGGGCAGTTAACTCTTCTTCAATAACCGCTTTCGATTGATCGCGAAGGCCACTGTCGCTATTAAGCATAATGGCACCGACCGCATAGAGGTTTGGCAACTCTTTATTAAGAGATTCTTTAACAACAGCACGAAGAAAAGAATCTGGCTTTTGAAGTAACAAACCACAACCATCGCCTGTTTTTCCATCTGCAGCTACACCACCACGGTGAGTCATGCAGGTTAGTGCTTTGATCGCGTTTTGAAGTAACTGGTGATTGGCCTTACCCTTGGTATGGGCAATTAGTCCAAATCCGCAGTTATCTTTGAAATCATCAAGCCGACATAAGCTTTGAGTCATATTTAAACTCTAAAAATTTACAGGTGGATTTTGAGCCCAGCTTCTGTTCATCTGGGCGAAAAGGCGCACATTTTACACTTGAGACACTGTTTCGACAAACACTTATACGCAATCAAGAAAAGGGGTAGTTTATCTGTAGGTACAATTTCTTAAAAAAACCTTTTTATTTCACTCAGAAAAACTGCTAGACATCACTGTTTGCAAGCTTTCTACGCAAAACTCACTGGTAACCTCGGCATCGCCAAGGGCACGCAATAAAACTAACCGCAATTCACCATCTAATACTTTTTTGTCTCTGTACATTAGCAGATTAAAATCTTCAGCCGACATATCCTGTGGTGGTGCCACTGGCAATGACCAACTTTTAATTAAATTTTTCACTCGATCATACTCAGATTGTGATAAGCCACCCATCATCATAGAGAGTTTAGACGCCATTACCATTCCTGTAGCAACAGCCTCACCGTGAAGCCAGCCCTTGTAGTTTTGAAAGGTTTCAATCGCGTGACCAAAAGTATGACCCAAATTAAGAATTGCTCGAATACCCTGTTCAGTCTCGTCAGCACTAACTATTTTGGCTTTATTTATACAAGACCTTTCGATAGCAAAGGTTAGCGCAGCTTGATCACCTTTTTTTAGCGCAGCCGAATTTACTTCTAGCCATTCAAAAAAATCTGCATCCGCGATCAATCCATACTTAATCACCTCAGCCATACCTGCGCTAAATTCTCTCTCAGGCAAGGTCGACAAACTATCAGTATCAATAACCACAGCTTGAGGCTGATAGAAGGCGCCAATCATGTTTTTACCCAACGGATGATTAACTGCGGTTTTCCCGCCCACAGAAGAATCTACCTGAGATAAAAGCGTCGTTGGCACCTGAATAAAAGGCACACCGCGCTGGTAGCATGCAGCAGCAAACCCAGTAATATCGCCGATTACCCCACCACCCAATGCAATAAGAGTAGTTTTTCGATCATGTTTATTTTCAAGCAACTGCGTCAAAATACTGTTGAGTGTCTCTATATTTTTGTACTGTTCACCATCACTCAAAATTATAGAATCAACCTGCTTATCACTGAGCTGTTTCTCAAGTGATGACAAATACAGCTTGGCTACTGTTGTGTTGGTGACAATCAGTACCTTATTACCCTGAATATAACGCGATATACCCACAGCCGCTATCTGCCCTGAACCTATAAATATCGGGTAGCTACGATCCTCAAGTTCCACGTTAATTTGTGCCATTGAAGGGGTATTATTTTGACCGGTCATCTTAAAAAAACACTCTTAACAGTTATATATTTAAATTATGCTTTGATTTAATAGATTATCAATGCTTTGATAATTCGTCCAATAATACCTTAGCAACTCTCGACGCAGAGCCACCCTCGGCAGAAAATACAACATCAGCTACTTCTCGGTAAAGAGGATCTCGTTCCTCAAGAAGCTTATTAATCACCTTTTCACGGTCTTCAACCTGCAATAGAGGTCGAGACTTATCCCGGCGCATTCTCTCATTGAGTTGCTCCTTGGGCGCTGAAAGGTAAATCACCTGACCATTAGATTGTAAAATCTGCCGGTTTTGGGCCGATAAAACAACACCGCCACCAGTTGCGATCACTGAGCTAGGGCTACTAGAAATAATTTCCCTGAGAACTTTTGATTCTCTTTCACGAAACCCCTTCTCTCCCTCCATATCGAATATCCATTGAATATCCGCACCACATCGGGACTCTATTTCAGCATCCACATCAATGAATGGTCGATGCAGTAGGCCAGCTAATTGCTTACCTACAGTGGTTTTACCCACACCCATGGGGCCCACCAAAAAAATATGTTGTTCACTCATGTTGATTTCAAAACCAGTTGGTTGATCACAGCGTTTTGTTATCGGCATTATCAATTGAAACCGCCTGCACAGCAGCGACCTCACAACACTTATTAAACCCCAATAACAAAGCACAGAGCTTTAGTGAAATGAGTAATCTCAAATGCACAAACAAATAATACAAAACAGCCTCTTAAGGCTCTATAATACACTGTAAGAAACCTTGGCGTCTGCAGACCTTGCTTAAAAGATATAAAAAATTAATAAAAGGCGTAATTACCCTCTCAGTTCTTGGTGTGGGCGGCTTCCTTTTATTAGCATCCTGTCTATTTTTATATCTCAGCCCTAAGTTACCATCGGTAGAGGAACTCAAGCGCGTTGAATTACAAATACCACTTAAAGTTTACTCAGAAGATTTACAAATTATTGCCGAATTTGGTGAAAAAAAGCGTACCCCTGTCAATTTTAATCAAATACCTCCCGCGATGGTTGATGCCTTTTTAGCCGCTGAAGATGATAGCTTTTTTAAACATGGCGGTATTGTTGTTTCCGGCCTAGCCAGAGCCGCTGTTGAACTGATCACAACCGGCTCCATTCGCAGTGGTGGTAGCACCATCACCATGCAAGTGGCGCGCAACTTCTTTTTAAGCAAGCGTCAAGAATTTACCCGTAAATTTAATGAAATTTTGCTGGCATTTAGAATTGAAGAAGAGCTTACCAAAGAGGAAATATTATCCCTATACACCAATAAAATTTATATGGGTAATAGAGCCTATGGTGTAGGTGCAGCGGCACAGGTTTATTATGGTAAAAAACTCGATCAACTGACGCTTGCCGAAATGGCGATGATCGCTGGTCTACCTAAAGCACCGTCAAAATATAACCCAATTGCCAATCCCGATCGCGCCCTCCAGAGAAGAGATTGGATTCTTGGACGAATGCTAAGTCTTAAAAAAATCAACAAAAGCCAATATCAAGACGCAATAAATGAACCGGACACAGCAACCTATCATGGATCAATTGCCAAAATAGATGCCGCCTATGCCGCAGAAATGGTTCGCCAACAGGTCATTGCCAAGTTCGGGCTCAAGGCATATACAGAGGGCTACACAGCAATCACTACCATTGACACAAATCTACAAGCAGAAGCTACAGGATCGGTTCAGGCAGGATTAATCGCGTACGATAAACGACACGGCTATCGAGGCGTAGAACAGACGGCAATCGCTGAAGAAAACTGGCAACAATCGCTTAATGAAGCGCGCAGCTATGGCGGGCTTGAGCCAGCCATTGTCAGCTACGTTGCCGACGACCACTTACGAGTAATGGATAATCAGGGGCAAATATTCCCTCTAAACTGGGCCAATGGCTTGGATGGCTTGAGACTTTTCAAAACCGCCAGTGTTCAAACAGCACCTATTGAATCAGCTCATGATATCTTTCAAGTTGGCGATCTAATCCGCATCCAAAAACGCGATGGCTTTATTCAACTTGCTCAACTTCCAACCGCTCAAGCGGCGATGGTTGCACTATCGCCAAAAGATGGTGGTATAAAAGCGCTGGTAGGCGGTTTTGATTATCGTCAAAGTCGCTTTAATCGTGTGACTCAAGCCGCACGGCAACCCGGCTCAAATTTTAAACCTTTTATCTATACTGTAGCCCTACAAAATGGCTTTACCCCAGCCTCTACCGTTAACGATGCACCCGTTGTTTTTGATGACAGTAAGCTTGAGGACTTATGGCGTCCAGAAAATGATGGTGGAAAGTTTTATGGCCCTACTAGAATTCGTGAGGCGTTATATAGATCGCGAAATCTAGTATCAATTAGACTGCTCAGACGAATGGGGATTGATCGCACCCTGCAAGGGCTTCAAAAATTTGGATTTGAAACTGGTGATATGCCCGCTGACCTTTCCTTATCGTTGGGAAGCCATGCTTTAACGCCCATGACGATTGCCCGAGGTTATACCATCTTTGCCAACGGCGGCTATCTAGTAGAGCCCTATATATTAGATAAAGTGATTGATCGAGATGGTAATATTATCTTTGAAGCCACACCAGACAACGCATGCGACCCTTGTATTGATCTAGCCCAGCCAGATGAATCAGATGACTTTTCTGCTGAAAAAATCGATCTTGAACTAACCGCATTATTGGATACCCTTGCCGAAGAATCTATTCCAGACTCAGAAAAAGATCATTACCAGCTTATTACTCAAACCCTGCGCAATCATCCAAAGTCTGAGACTGTTTCCGCCAAACGCGCTATCGATGCACCAACCGCATTTTTAATCGACTCCATACTAAAAGATGTGATCAAAAAAGGTACCGGCAGAAAGGCAAAATCCCTAAAACGCAACGATTTAGCGGGTAAAACAGGAACAACCAACGGGCCGCGGGATGCATGGTTTTCTGGTTATTCATCACATTTGGTTGCCACTGCATGGGTTGGTTTTGATGACTATTCACAGCTAGGACGCAATGAATATGGCGGTTCAGCAGCGCTGCCTATTTGGATAGACTTTATGAGCGAAGCACTAAGGGATAAGCCACAAACAAACCTTCCCCAACCTACTGGTATTGTCAGTATTAAAATTGACCCTAAAACTGGTGCTCGGGTGCCGCCTGATCAGTCGGGAATATACGAGTTCTTTAGAACTGAAAATGTTCCAAAAGCTATTACCAAAGGAACGAAACCCACCAGTAATGAAGAACCACTTCCAGAGGATCTGTTTTGAGTAGACTGCCTATCCAATTAGATTGGGATAGCATTGATACAGTGCTACTCGATATGGATGGAACATTGCTTGATCTTCATTTCGACTTTTACTTTTGGACAGTACATCTGCCAAAAAAATACAGCCAGGTGCACAATTTAGACCTTCAAGAGGTCAGTGAGTCTATAGCTACCCGTCTGGCACAAAAGCAGGGACAACTCGAATGGTACTGTACCGACTATTGGTCAGATAAATTCCAACTCAACATAATTCAGGCTCAAGAAGAAGTAAGACAGCTTATCAACGAGCGCAATGAGGTAATTAACTTTCTTCAACAGCTTGGTAATATGCATAAACAACGCATTCTAATCACCAACTCTGATCGCCCTAGCATTCAACTTAAATTTGCTAACTCCCAGATTCAACCCTTGCTTGATCAGGTGATTTCTTCACATGATTACAGGGTAGCCAAAGAACACCAGAAATTTTGGCATCAACTACAGCAAAATATCGACTTCAACCCCCAGACAACGCTATTTATTGATGATTCGGAACCAGTACTAGATTCAGCTCATCAATATGGCATTAAGCATCTGCTCAGTATAGAACAGCCTATAAGTAGTCAGTTGCGGGAAACTGATAGTAAATACCCTATGATTGATGAATTTTCGGTCTTAATAGGTAATCAAACTAATGGATAAGGTGCGGATCGATAAATGGTTATGGGCGGCACGATTTTTTAAAACACGCGCCCTAGCTAAGAATGCTATTGAAAATGGCAAGGTTCAAATTAACGGACAAAAGCCAAAACCTAGTCGAATGCTAGATGTAGGTGAGACCCTATCTGTACGCCAAGGCTATGATGAAAAAATCCTAGAAGTTATTGCTCTTTCTGACCAACGCCGAGGAGCCCCCGAGGCGCAAAACCTTTATCGCGAAACTGAAGACAGTATTGCCGCCAGAGAAAAACAACAGGCACAGCGCAAGGCATTTAATCAATCCATACCGCAGCACGAAAAACCTAATAAAAAACAACGTCGACAAATTCATCGCTTTATTCGAGGCGAATAAAAAATCCCTATAATCTGCAATCTAATATGCATTTGATGGGATAATTTTGTAGAATGCGCGCCATGAAATCACACGACACCAGACAACGCTTCCTTTTCGACGAAACACATATTCGTGGCGAAGTGACAACTCTGAGCCAAAGCTTTCAAGCAATACAGCAAAGACAGAACTACCCACCGGTTATTACCGCCATATTAGGCGAGTTTCTTGTCGCGGCAAGCCTTTTGAGTGCTACCCTAAAGTTCAAAGGCATAGTTAGTATTCAAGCCATAGGTCAAGGCGCTATTACTTCATTAATGGCAGAGTGCAGTAATAATAACCAGTTGCGCGGTATTGTTAGAGGTGATTACCAAAACATAAGCAACGAAGAAAGCTTTAAAAGTCTGTTAGGTTCAGCCACCCTCGCCATCACCATCGAACCTGAGGGTAGAAAGCGCTATCAAGGTTTAGTTCCTATTGATAAAGACAGTCTAAGCGAATGCCTAGAGCATTACTTTGCTCAGTCAGAGCAACTAAGCACCAAAATTAAACTGGCGGCAGATCAACACACAGCTGCTGGCATCTTAATTCAAGAAATGCCTCATAGTAGCGACGACCCACAGACTGAAGAAAACTGGCAACACCTAAGCCTGCTTCTGGAAAGCCTCAAAACTGAAGAACAACTAGAGCTTGAGCATGAAGAACAACTTTATCGGCTATTCCATGAGCAACAGGTGCGTCTATTCGACCCAGAAAATCTTCAGTTTTTTTGTAGCTGCTCCAAAGCAAGAACTGGAAAGATGCTCTCTTCAATTGGAGTTAATGAGGTCAATAGAATCTTTGAAGAAAAGGGTTCAATTGAAGTGACCTGCGAGTTTTGCGGCCAACAATATCAATTTGATCAATCAGATATCAGCGATATCTTTGTTCAAACTAGTGCATCTATTCACTAAGACTTTATCCAAGACAATAAAAAACCCGCTTAAAGAGCGGGTTTTTTTTTAAAACTATCAGTGATTACTGGCTATTCTCAAGCATATAATCAATGGTCGCGATAATTTCATCATCACTACAGTTCATGCAAGTACCCTTGGCAGGCATGCCACCAATACCATTGATTGCATTGGCATAAACCGTTTCGATCCCCTTGGTAAGACGATCAGCCCATGCCGCCACGTCACCGGTTTTAGGAGCACCAGCCACGCCATAATTGTGACAAGCCTGACAATTGCTGGCATATATTGATTCGCCTGTACGAACTGCAGCAGCAACAGCAGAAACCACAGCCTGCCCCGCCATAACCACAGAACCATGAGGGGCAATACGCTCGGCAACAAGGTTTTTCTGATTATCAGTAAGCTCAACAGAGCCGTCTTGGCCGCTACAGGCAACCACAGTAATAAGAGTGAAAATTACAAGTCCAAAAACTCTGAGCTGACTCATTGAAGTCTCCGTTAAATATTGACGTGGAAGTTATTACAAATTCGCTAACTAGATACGCATTATACAAGCAAATGGATAATATCTCACTACAGGAGATTGTTTTTAATGCATAAAATTAAAGTCTTAACCTAAAGCGCGAATACCTACCGCTTTACGAACCTTTGCCATTAACTCAGAGCTATGCTCTCGCGCCTTTTCAGCACCCATCTGAAGAATCTTCTCAACCTCAGATGGACTTTCAATAAGTTGGTTATAACGCTCACGCGGCTGTTCTAACTGACTATTAATCAATTCAAATAATTGTTTTTTCGCCTCACCCCAAGCAATACCCTCAGCAAACTGTTCACGCATGTCTGCCGTCTGTTGCTCAGTGGCAAAGGCCTGCCATAGCTGGAATACCGCAGAATCATCAGGATCTTTGGGCTCACCGGGTTCCAACAAATTAGTTTTAATCTTATTGATATGTTTTTTGAGTTTTTTTTCGGTTAAAAAAAGCGGAATGGTATTGTTATAACTCTTGCTCATCTTGCGACCATCAAGCCCCTGCAATACCGCAACATTATCATCCACCACAGCCGAGGGTAAGACAAAATGCTCGCCATAATGATGATTAAAACGCTGAGCGATATCGCGCGCCATTTCCACATGCTGAATTTGATCGCGACCCACAGGAATATCACTGGCATTAAACATCAAAATATCTGCTGCCATTAAAGTTGGATAGCTAAACAGGCCCATAGTAATCGCCAGATCATCATCTTCGCCCGCTTCTTGATTCGCCTGCACCGCCGCCTTGTATGCATGAGCACGATTCATCAAACCCTTAGCCGTCATACAGGTCAGGTACCAATTCATCTCAGGAATTTCAGGGATATCCGATTGCCGATAAAACACCACCTGCTCAGGATCCAAGCCAAGCGCCAGCCAAGCCGCAGCAATTTCCAATGATGACTGATGAACAGCCTCAGGATCCTGACACTTAATCAACGCATGATAGTCCGCTAAAAAGAAAAACGATTCGACACTTTGATCACGACTCGCCTGAATAGCCGGACGAATTGCCCCCACATAATTCCCCAAGTGCGGGGTGCCCGAGGTAGTAATTCCGGTTAAAACTCTTTTCTGGCTCATAAAAAATCTTCTGAGTGAATATAGCAGGCTATGATAAGGGTTCTGCTCAGTTACTCAACCTTTAAAAACCCAATTATTATGTTGTTTTTTTAAACCCAATCACAGCCCATAGGTTCACTGGTACTAAAAAACGCACCCAAAACCATAGCCAACCTTAAAGAATCCTTAGACCCCGTTAGTTCGCGGCAAGAATGCATGGCTAATTGAGGGATACCCACATCAATAGTGGCTACACCCAGGCGCGAGGAAGCAATGGGTCCAATGGTACTACCGCAACCCATATCAGCGCGGGATACAAACTGCTGTACCGGCACATTAGCCTGTTCGCAGAGCTGTTTAAACCGGCTCGAAGTCACGCTATTGGTGGCATAACGCTGTTTAACATTGGTTTTAATCACTGGCCCGCCGTTAATTCTGGGTAAATGGCCGGCATCATGTTTATCCATATAATTTGGATGCACGCCATGGGCATTATCGCAAGAGATTAACAGCGACTTATCCATAACCGCGCTGACATCTAGATTGCTGGATTCATTGGCGGCAATCTTGGCGATTACCGATTCTAAAAACGGTCCATCGGCTCCAACAGCAGAGACACTTCCCACCTCTTCATGATCATTACAGGCCATAATGCAGGTTTGTGTACCATCGGCTTTGATCAGCGCCTGAGTAGCAACAAAACAGCTTAATAAATTATCCAATCGTCCAGAAGCCAAAAACTCTTTGTCTAAACCGATCATAGCGGCGGGTTGGGTATCAAAAAGACACAACTCAAAATCTAACACCTGATCTTTATCGGTTAAAAATTGCTGTTGCAGAATGTCCCTAAAGCTTTGAGATTTTTGATTGCCCAAATTAAGTTTTACTATGGGCGGAAAATCGGTTTGCGGATTAATGGTGCGATCTTTATTGGCATTGCGATCCAAATGAATGGCCAAGCTGGGAATAGTCGCCACAGGTTCTTTAAAGTTAACCAATGTCTGCTTTAATTCTTGCTTAGCATCCTTATAAACCAAGCGACCGGCGATGGATAGATCACGATCAAACCAAGGGTTCAGTAATGCGCCGCCATAAATCTCCACCCCCAATTGGGAAAAACCACCCTTCTCCATCTCCGGCTGAGGTTTTAGCATCGGGCATGGGCTATCGGTATGCGCACCCACAATTCTGACACCGGCTTTAGAGACAGCTTCAGAACCAGCAACAAAGGCCACTATGGATGAGCCATTACGCACCACATAGTATTTACCACCCTGCTTTAGCGACCAAGATTGATCATCAAATAACTCAGTAAAACCCGCCTCAGACAATAGGCCAATCATGGAAGATACCGCATGAAATGGTGTTGGCGATGCATCTAAAAAGGCACAGAGCTGTTGGTTAAATTGGTTTTCTGTTTGATCCATAATGATTCCTATCAATCAGTCTATCTGACTTAGATCCAGCTATTGTATATAAGAATTAAAATAACGCCTAAAACTAGCCGATAAACCACAAAGGGCAACATGCCTATTTTATCTACTAGGCGCAAAAAGTAATGGATGCATAAATAAGCGGTAATACCGGATATTACTGTGCCAAAGGCGATTTCTAGCCATGGCACCGATGTCTCAGCCATTAGCTGTAATATTTGATAGCCACCACTTAGAATAATACTTGGAATAGCCAGTAAAAATGAAAAACGCGCGGCTGAGTTGCGGTCAAAACCCAAGGCTAAGGCGGCAGTTATAGTAATACCTGATCTTGAGGTACCAGGTATCAATGCTAAGACCTGCGCTAAGCCAATAATTACGGCTGATTTCCAAGTCAAATTCTGCAGGGTTCTAGCGCCGCGAACCCGCCAATCAACCCAACCCAGCAATAAGCCAAAAACAATGGTGGTGGTGGCAATCACGGCAATCGAGCGCAGATGCAACTCAATAAAACCGCCAGCTAATAGCCCAACCAGTGCCACAGGTAGGGTGGCCATAATAATAAACCACGTCATCTGACTTTCAGAGTTACTGGCACGCCCAAAAAATGTCGAGCCAACCCATGACTGAATCAGTTGCGCCACATCTTTTTTAAAATAGGCGAGAACCGCAATTAATGAGCCCATATGCACTGCCACATCAAAGGCTAAACCCTGATCCTGCCAACCTAAAATAGCCGAAGGTAAAATTAGATGGGCAGAGCTAGATATGGGTAAAAATTCAGTTAAGCCCTGCACTATAGCGAGCCAAAATGCCTGTATAAAATCCATTAACTAGCCTCTTCCACTGTTGTTCTTAGGCGTTTTCTTTTTTGCCATGCCTCAGTACCGCGTAAATACACCAAATCCACAGTTTCAATATTAACCGCTAAACCTTGCGCAAACTGATGCTCAGACATAGGCAGTATATCTATGGCATTAGGGTATATAGGGTTAAATAGCTCGGTGTACTGCGACGCTGATTCAAATAGACTACCAGCATCACCAATAATCGCGCTTGGCTGATTGACTTCTATAAGCTCTATGGCTTTTTCAGTAGACACTAACTGATCCGCTTCTACAGCAACAATTTGATTGTCCTCGCCGAGTTGATATCTGCCCAAATTAAACTCTGACATTCGCGCATCTAGTAGAGCGATTATTCCCCCAGATTGTGCGCTTTGTTGACGGGCATAGGTTGCCACCATCAATTCTAAAGTGGATATAGGCACCACAGAAATATCAGCACCATAGGCCATACCCTGCACCGCGGCGAAACCAATTCTCAAGCCGGTAAAAGACCCAGGGCCTATGCTGACACCTATGGCATCTAACTGATTAACCTTTATTTGCGCCTCAGCTAAGACTTGCTGCACCATAGGCATAAGTAGGCGGGAATGAGATCGCGGCTCATCAGCGAACTGAGCTATGGTTTGATCGCCCATTTGAAGTGCCACAGAACAGGCTTCAGTAGAAGTATCAATCGCTAAAATTGTGGTCATAGTTAGCCCGAACAAAAACCCAATAGACAGTAAACTCTGAGTATACCGAACCCAGAGTCGAAGCGCATAACAGATTTAGAAATTGGCTGATTGGCCGATTAGCTTAGTGCACTGACAATACGCGCCTGAACTTCATCCAATTGCCCAAGTCCATTGACGGACTTAAAGGCCGGTGCTTGTTCAGCAGAATCAGCAAGTTCAGTATAAAAGGCAACCAATGGTTCCGTTTGGTTATGATAAACCTCAAGACGATTGCGAATAGTGTCTTCGCGATCATCTTCACGCTGAATTAAAGGTTCACCGGTCACATCATCCTGATCGGCAACTTGCGGTGGGTTATGTTCAATATGATAGACACGACCACTGCCCTCATGCACACGACGTCCACTAAGACGCGACACGATTTGGTCATCATCAACCGATATTTCAACCACAAAATCAATAGGAATACCGGCATCTTTTAATGCCTGTGCCTGAGGAATAGTTCGCGGGAAACCATCGAGCAAAAAGCCATTCACACAGTCAGCTTGCTGAATACGATCTTCTACCAAGGCAATAATTAGTTCATCCGATACCAGCGCACCAGAATCCATAACATCTTTTACTTTTTTGCCTAACTCAGTCCCTGCTTTAATCGCAGCTCTTAGCATATCGCCAGTAGAGACCTGTGGAACAGCATATTTCTCAGAAATAAACTGAGCCTGAGTGCCTTTACCCGCGCCGGGGGGGCCTAGAAGAATCAATCGCATTAATGGAATTCCTTTATACAAAAAATCTAGGGTTGATTAATATGCAAAATCAACCTTCAAATAAGGTGGAGCACAATACACCGATTAAACTATTCAAACAAGTCCAGAGCTGAACTTACTAGCTGATAAGCTTAGGTTTACTCACTGTTTTCAGCCTTTTTTACGCGCTCCCATGCCCTATCTAACTGAGCAATATCAAGTAATGGGTTATTTTTAAAATCTAATTCCGCATCCACAGCTTCAAAGCGGCGTTTAAATTTATTATTAGTTTTGGCCAGAGCTCTTTCAGGATCAATAGATAAATGCCGCGCCAAGTTAACACAGGCAAACATCAAATCACCCAACTCCTCTTCCTGACGCACCTTATCGCCGCTATCAACTTCCTGCTGTAATTCGGCAAGCTCTTCCTTAACCTTCTCAATCACACCGTCAATATTCGGCCAATCAAAATTGTAATTAGCCGCCCTTTTTTGCAATTTAGTGGCGCGCATCTGTGCTGGTAAAGCATTGGGCACATCATCCAAAATACCGCTATTGCCCTTTTGTTGGCGTTCTTCCTGCTTAATCGCCTCCCAATTTTGCTTAATTTGCTGTTCATCAATCGACGAACCCGCTCGAGTCGATTCAAGGGTGCCCTCAGGGAAAACATGGGGATGGCGTCTGACTAACTTCGAGGTGATATGGTTGATCACCGTATCAAAATCAAATTCGCCCTGCTCCTCCGCCATTTGGCAGTAAAAGATAATTTGAAACAGCAGATCGCCCAGCTCTTCACTTAAATCACTCAGATTATTGCGCTCAATAGCATCCACAACCTCATACACCTCTTCAATCGTGTAAGAGGCAATAGTGGCGTAGGACTGTTTAATATCCCAAGGACAACCAGTTTCAGGGTCCCGCAGGCGCGCCATTAGGTAGCGTAGATCATTAAGACTATAATTTTCCGCCATAGTTAAAACCCTTGGTGGTTTATTAGTGAGTATTAAGCAAATAACCCCGAAGATAGGTAGCGATCACCACGATCGCAAATAATCGCTACAATTACAGCATTTTCTACCTGCTTACTTATTTCTAGAGCCGCGGCAACTGAGCCACCAGAGGATACTCCGGCAAAGATACCCTCTTCGCGGGCTAATCTAATCATCGTCTGCTCTGCGGCTGACTGGGATATATCCATCACATTATCTATATTGGCATCATCGAAAATACCCGGAAGATAGGCTTTAGGCCAACGTCTTATTCCCGGAATATTAGCCCCATCTTCGGGTTGTAGGCCAACAATCTGAATCTCTGGATTCTTTGATTTTAAAAAGGCCGAAACACCCATAATGGTGCCGGTGGTACCCATAGAGCTAACAAAATGAGTAATTTCACCCTGAGTATCTCGCCAAATTTCAGGCCCCGTTGAATTAACATGAGCCATAGGATTATCGGGGTTATTAAACTGATCGAGCACCACACCTTTGCCCTCAGATTGCAGGATATTAGCTAAGTCGCGAGCGCCTTCCATACCCTCTTCTTGGCTAACCAAAATCAGCTCAGCACCATAGGCAGTCATTGCCCATTTACGCTCATCGGTGGCATTTTCCGGCATAATTAAGGTGATCTTATAACCCAACATAGCTGAAGCCATAGCTAGGGCGATACCCGTATTACCACTAGTGGCCTCGACTAAGCGATCACCGGGTTTAATATCACCCCGCAACTCAGCCTGTTTTATCATATTAATAGCAGGGCGGTCTTTAACACTGCCCGCAGGGTTATCGCCCTCAAGTTTGGCCAGAATAGTATTGGAGGTTTTTCCGGGAATACGCTGCAATCTCACCAAGCGGCTATTGCCAACAGTTTGATCAATTGTGGGGTATTGCATAGTCTTGCCTCAAAAAGTTTGATATTAATATCTGTTTATTGTGCCTTAAATTATCCTAAGCTACCCATACTTGATTGTTATATCTCATAAAATTCTCTTATAAACGATTTTTCGTATATAAATAGTTAAATAATTGCTGCATAGGCAAGCGCATAGCTTTTTTCATCAGAAAGACTTAGCAAAACCTTTGATCCACCCAGCTGCTTTAATCGCTCTGCGGCATTGGCTTGCAATTCAACCTGTGGCGCGCCGTCTGAATTATTAGAAACTATCAACTGCTGAAAGCTAATTCCACGACCAATACCTGTACCCAACGCCTTAGCAATCGCTTCTTTGGCGGCAAAGCGTTTAGCCAAAAAGGCCACTGAGTTACCCCGTGCCTGATACTCTACTATTTCGCTTTTAGTGAGAATACGCTGCACAAACTTATCACCCTGACGCTCAAGGGTGCTGGCAATGCGTTGGATTTCAACAATATCTGTGCCTATGGCTATAGTCATTTTTACACTCTAATTGTTGTTTAAAAGGTGCTGGCGATATAGTTCGCGGCTATTGAGCTCTTTGCCATCTAAATAAAAATCAATCACCTGACGGGTTAGTTGTTTTGCTGTTCTAAGGACTGACGGCTTATCAAGTTCACCCTGACTCAGGGCTATAATATCAGCTCCTGATAATGCTTGAGTTTTGTTTGCATTCTGATCTTGAATCAATTTAAGCCCTTGATCGGGAATATAATAATATAAATGTTCTGCCGAAACAGCCTGTCCCGAATCAGCCTCAGAGCCTAGCACCAAACCATAGCCTAATTCTTCCAGTAATAGCATTTCAAAGCGTCTTAATTCAGCCTGATCCAATCCTGAGACTGACAAATGGGACATAAACTGATGATAAAACCGATAAAGTGATGGATGCGGGTCATTTTGATGCAATAATTTATACAGCAATTCATTAACATAAAGCCCAACATATAGGGATCCTTGCTTAAGAAAAACCGGCGCCTGAATAGGCTCGGCCTGAATCAATGTTTTCAACTCTCCTCGCCCCTGCCATTGATGGTGATGCTCAGTGTAAAGAAACAGTGTTTTGGCGATGCCTTTTTTATTGGGTTTACGAAAACCTTTGGCCACGCAACGCACTCGTCCATAGTTAAGGCTGAAAACGTCAACTAGAAGACTGGTTTCTCGATAGGGAATAGTGTGAAGAATAAATCCAGGTTCAGACTCAACTCGCATAGCGCGTTACTCGTCTGTGTAGCCCAAGCTGCGAAGTGCTCTTTCATCATCAGACCAGCCGCTTCGCACCTTGACCCAAGTTTTTAGCATGACTTTGCAATCCAGCAATGACTCCATATCAGCTCGCGCCTGTTGGCCAATTTTTTTAAGCCGTTCACCACTGGTACCAATAATAATTTTCTTTTGCCCTTCGCGCTCTACCAAAATAAGTGCGCTGATATGTGTGACTTTTGGCTCAACCCGAAACTCTTCAATTTCTACAGTGATCTGATAGGGCAACTCGGCACCCAATTGACGAGTAATTTTTTCACGAACAATTTCGGCGGATAAAAACCGCTCACTGCGATCGGTAATCTGATCTTCAGGAAAAACATGGGTATTCTCAGGGATAAAGCTATTAATTTTATTTTCCAGAACATCAATATTGATCTGACGCAGGGCTGAGAGTGGAATATATTGATCGGCCTCAATCTTGCCCTTTAAAAACTCCATATGCGGCAATATAGCATCCTTATCTTCAATCATATCCACTTTATTGATAGCAACTAAAACTGGCGCCGCTGATTGACTTAACTGACGAGCCACATATTCATCCGCTTCACTCCATTCAAATCGATCTAACACAAATACCACAATATCCACGTCGGCAATCACACTAGAAGCAGAACGATTCATAACACGGTTAATCGCGCGATCTTGGTTGGTGTGAATACCGGGCGTATCAACATATATAGTTTGGTAATTTTCTTCGGTTTTAATCCCTAGCAGGGTATGTCTGGTTGTCTGAGGTTTACGCGAGGTAATACATAGCTTTTGCCCCAGCAAGTGGTTAAGCAGCGTCGATTTCCCGACATTCGGTCGGCCAACAATGGCCACATAGCCACAAAATTGCTTAGGGTCTGTCAAAAGTCTATCTCTAGGGTAGCTAAGAACTTCTCAGCCACCATCTGTTCAGCTTTACGCCTACTGCTAGCAGTCGCAGTAAACTCTCGGTCAAGTAAGTCTATTTTACAACTTACGGTAAATAAACGGCTGTGGGCTTCACCCCCAGTTTCAATTACTCTATATTGAGGCAGTGCGTGTCCGCGCTGCTGTAAAAATTCTTGTAGCGAGGTTTTGGCATCTTTAGCCGGTTTTGCTTCATCGGCAATACTTAATAAATGGTTGAACCAGTTGAGCACGCAGCGTCTGGATTCATCAAGATTGGAGTCTAGGTAAATTGCGCCAATTAGTGCCTCAACCGTATCACCGAGAATAGAGTCACGCCGATGTCCACCACTTTTCATTTCGCCCTGCCCTAGTAATAATTCGGAACCTAGATCTAAACGTCTAGCGACCTCGGCCAACGACTCAGCACGGACAATCTGAGAGCGCATTCGACTTAGATCACCCTCACGAGAATCAGAAAACTTTTGATATAAAAAATCGCTAATAACAAGACTTAGAATTGAGTCGCCAAGAAACTCTAACCGCTCATTATTTTTGGCTCCACAACTGCGGTGAGAAAGGGCTAACTGAAGTAACTCTGGGTTGCGAAATTGGTAATCTATTCGCTGTTGAAGCTGTTTTATACCTAGATCGTCATTCATAATAAGAGACTAGTAATCATTGAATCTTACCCGCTCGTTCAAAGCTTGGTAGACTGGCAAAATTATCCCAAAACATCCATCGAGCAAATGCCTTGCCGACAATGCGGTTTTCAGGCACTGGGCCCCAGACTCTGCTATCACTGGAATTATCACGATTATCACCCATCATAAAGTAGTGGCCTTTAGGCACAGTAGCAGAGAAGTTTAGACTTAATCGTGTGGGTAGATTGCGGCGTTGCATTAGATGCTCAGTGACGTCTAAATCTTCCATCATTACGACAGATCTAGGAGCCGCTGGTTCATCAAGATAGGGTTTTTGTACCATCTTTTCACCATTAATAAATAACTGACCCTTGATTAAATTAATTTTATCACCCGGCAAGCCAATAACGCGTTTAATAAAATACAAATCTGAATGTGGTGGATAAAACACCATCACATCGCCGCGCTGAGGCTCAGAAACGTCGAATATTTTGCTGTGAAGGACCGGCAATCTAATACCATATATCCATTTATTAACCAAAATATAATCACCCACTTTTAGGGTTGGCTCCATGGATTTAGAGGGGATTTGAAACGGCTCAGCAACAAATGAACGTAGAACTAACACAACACCTAGGACTGGTGCTAGAGAAGCAAAAAAACCAATTAGTGAGTCTTCATCGGCACGAATCGATTTATTCATTAGCCAACATAGGCCGCAGAGCAAAAAGATAACGGTTAGAATTAACTCAAAATTGAAATCCAAAATCAGCCTCTCCAGATAATTTTAATTATGTCTTAAGTACTGCAAGGAAAGCATCCTGTGGAATTTCCACACGCCCTACTTGCTTCATACGTTTTTTACCGGCTTTCTGCTTCTCTAGCAATTTTTTCTTTCGTGTAACATCACCGCCATAACATTTAGCGGTTACATTTTTACGCAACGCCTTGACTGTTGTTCGAGCTACAACACTGCCACCCACTGCCGCCTGAATAGCAACATCAAACATCTGTCGCGGAATCAGCTCTTTCATTTTTTCAGCCAGTGCACGGCCTTTTTGCACCGCGTGATCACGATGAATAATTGCCGCTAGCGCATCAACCTTATCGCCATTAATTAAAATATCCAACTTAACCAATGATGCAGCTTGAAACTTTGTAAAGCTATAATCAAGAGAGGCGAAACCGCGGCTGACTGATTTTAGTCGATCAAAGAAATCCATCACCACTTCACTCATGGGTAAATCATAGCTTATAGAAACCTGACCACCGATAAACTGCATATCCTTCTGAATACCACGCTTTTCAACACAAAGGGCAATCACATTACCCACATAGTCTTTGGGCACCAGAATGTTGGCTTCACAGATAGGCTCGCGCATCTCATCAATCGCCGCTGGATCTGGCAGGTTTGACGGATTGGAGATATAAAGGGTTTCAGCCTTGTTGGTAATAATCTCATAAACCACCGTAGGCGCGGTGGTAATAAGATCGAGATCATATTCGCGCTCTAGACGCTCCTGAATAATCTCCATGTGCAGCATGCCCAAGAAACCACATCGGAAACCAAACCCAAGGGCATCTGAGCTTTCGGGCTCATAAAATAATGATGCATCATTAACTGCCAATTTGGCCAATGCTTCACGGAAATCTTCAAAATCATCAGAATCTACTGGGAACATACCGGCATAGACCTGAGGTTTAATTTTCTGAAAACCTGGCAAAGCCTCAGTTTCAGATGTGCTCATATGGGTAATGGTATCGCCCACAGGCGCACCTAAAATATCTTTAATACCAGCAACCATAAAGCCTACTTCACCCGCTTTTAGGACACCTGTTGGATTGCGTTTTGGCGTGAATACGCCAACGCTGTCGACCACATGGGATTTACCCAGTGATTTAGCCATAATTTTATCTTTGACCTGCAATGTACCCTGCATCACTCGCACCAAAGACACAACACCAAGATAATTATCAAACCAAGAATCAATAATAAGTGCTTGCAGTGGCGCATCTACATCGCCCTCAGGCGGTGGCACCTGTTGCACTAATTCTTCTAGAATGTCATTGATTCCTTCACCGGTTTTGGCACTACAGCGCACGGCTTCAGTGGCTTCAATACCAATAATATTCTCAATTTCATTGATCACTTTTTCAGGCTCTGCCTGTGGTAGATCCATCTTATTCAACACCGGAATAACCTCAAGACCTTGGGCAATAGCGGTGTAGCAGTTGGCAACCGACTGGGCTTCAACGCCCTGTGCAGCATCGACAATCAATAGCGCGCCTTCACAGGCGGCTAAAGAGCGAGAAACCTCATAAGTAAAATCAACATGGCCCGGGGTATCAATAAAGTTAAGCTGGTAGGTTTTTCCATCTTTGGCCTTAAACGGCAAGGTAACGCTTTGACTTTTAATGGTAATACCACGCTCTCGCTCAATATCCATTGAGTCCAAAACCTGTGCTGCCATTTCACGCTCAGTGAGGCCGCCACAAAGCTGAATAAATCGATCGGCAATGGTCGATTTGCCGTGGTCAATATGGGCAATAATTGAAAAATTTCTAATATGACTAAGATCGGACAAGGTATTTGCTGCCATTAAAATTTGCGATCGCAATTTTAGCCTATTTCTAAGGCAGACGCTATTAATCCTAGCGTCTAATCTAAGTTTAGACGCCTTATTTAAATAGGGTCATTATTTGATTAATATGGTTTTTGAGATAGCCCAGCCCTGACGATAAAATCTCACCAAAATGGGTGTGTTTTTTGGCAGATCCGCAATCACCTGCTGATATTCATCAGCGTCATCAATTCGGCTATAGCCCAACTGCACTAGTATATCGCCTGACTTTATACCCGCCACTGCTGATGAGCTATCGGGTAAAACCTCTGCCACTAATACCCCACCTCGAAGCCTTAATTCACGCAATTGATCTTTACTCACCGAAGTTACAGTTAAACCCAACCTATCGCTGTTATTATCTTCAGTCTTCGCAATTTCGGCTTCGTCGCCATCTAAGGCGCCAACGGTTACTTTTAAAAGCTTGCGCTTTCCTTTGCGAATAACCTCTATTTTGGTTTTAGTTTCTGGTGCCAACATACCTACCAGATGGGGCAAATCATCTGCATCGACAATATCTTGACCATCCACGCTTATAATGACATCACCTGGCTCAATACCGCCCTGGTCTGCAGGGCTATCTATTTCAACCGCATTAATCAGCGCCCCGCGCGGTTTGCCCAATTCTAAAGACTGCGCCAGCGCCTTATTAACATCCTGAATCGCCACACCTAACCAACCGCGCTGAACAACACCAGTTTCCTTGAGTTGCTCTACCACCCGCAACGCAACATTACTGGGAATAGAAAACGAAAGCCCAATGGAACCGCCGGAGCGAGAAAAAATTTGCGAGTTAATACCCACCACTCGACCATTGAGGTCAAACAGTGGTCCGCCAGAATTACCAGGATTAATCGCTACATCAGTTTGAATAAAGGGGACATAATTCTCGCCTTGATCAGTCGGTAGACTTCGGCCTTTAGCGCTGACTATTCCGGCGGTGGCGGAATAATCCAGACCAAAGGGTGAACCTATAGCCAATACCCACTCACCGACTTTTAATTTATCCGAATTAGCAAACTTTAGCGCCTCTAAGCCCTTGGCTTCAATTTTTAAAAGAGCAAGATCAGAGCGTCGATCAGAACCAATTACAGTCGCTTGATACTCACTACGATCTGAAAAAAGCACCTGAATCTCTGTTGCCTGATCAACCACATGATGATTGGTTAAGATATAACCATCACTGGAAATTACAAAACCTGACCCAGACGATCGAACTTTTTGCGCTGGTGATCTTGGCTGTCCACGATATTCAAAGAGGTCCCTAAAAATATCCGGAATCTGCTGAGATGAATACTGCTCAGGAATACTAAGGGTATTAATTTTTACTACCGATGGCGAGACATCTTCTACTAAATCAGAAAAATCAGGAAGCGCCGCATCGACAGTAGGTAAAAAGAAAAGAACAGTTACAAAAAAGGTGACAAGGTTTTTATACACAGAACAAACTCCGAAGCAACATTTTTACTAAGATAAACTTATAGCTTCTTGGACGTTATCCGCTTGGAATAAGACAGGATTAAAGCGAGGATCATCGCGAAATTTAGCGTTATATATACTCACTAAACCACCGCCAAAAGCTAACCCTAGAACAGCACCAATAACACTGAGCATATCACTAGAACCTAATAGCCAAAGACCGATCAAACTCATTGCCAAGGGCACAAGATAGGCGCAAACAGATGCCAATACTACAACATCTTCAGGGATAGCTATGGTTACTTGCTGACCTACAGAATATGACTCGGTTGATTGGTAAGGTTTTAGAACACGCAATCGACTAGCTCTTCCTGTGAGCTTTGAAAGCACGGCCGTTCCGCAACCTTTTTGCGCTGTACAGGTTTCACAGGCTGATTTTTGCACCGCCTCTACCCAAAGCGCGTCTTTTTCGACAGAAGTGACTGTTGCAGTCTCAAGAATCATCTATAAATCACTAAATTAAATAAAAACTGATTAACACTTATACGTTAGTTATAAGATAGTCTATTAAAAACATTTAGGCGTTAAAATCCAAGAAATTTATTTCGCTGTCGAATTGGTTTTTAGTTCAACCGGCAAATCATCTTCAATCGAGCTTTTATCCTCTGCATACTCTGCCTTTAAACCCAACTTGCTTGCCGGCGCATCATCAGAAGTAGAAAATAGTTTAATCAGTTTGGGAGTTTGCTTTGAGGTTTTGATAACCCCACCTGCGTTGACCGTTCGCGCTTCAATCATCGGCTGAAATCCGGTAGGAAATTGATTAGCCGGCCTTTGAATTTGGTTCACGCCCTCAACCGAGGAACCTGCAGTTTGAAAATCCGCATCTTGCAATGGACTGACATTATTGAGTTGCTGAACACCCATAATAGCCATAAAGGCAACAGTGGCAGCTATGGCGAATTGGCCAACAGAGCTAGCGTGAAAAACCTGTTGTATAACATTAGGTTTGTGTGTTGCTTCATCAGAAATAGCAGCGGATACAGACTTGGAAATATCTTTGCCATCTAGTGGGGTATTAGACATAGCCTGAGACATAAGATTATATCGAGACCATTTTTCAGCAACAGCATGCTCGTTTTGCTCGACAGATTCATCGAGCTTTAACTGTTTTAGAATACGATGCAACTCAAGCTCACTGACTTCACCATCAACCAACGCAGACACTGATTCTGTAAGACGCTTATTGCTTTCGCTCATACAAATACCTCGCAATTAAAAATTCAGACTAAACCGCTCAATCTAAAATCCTTACCCTTAAGACCCATACTGTTTTAAAAGGTTCAATTTTTCTTATCCGCACCTAAAACACGCTCATCTAAAAATTCTCGAGCCCTAAATATTCTCGACCTTACTGTCCCAACAGGACAGTCCATAATTGCCGCAATATCCTCATAACTCATACCTTCGAATTCACGCAATGTTAAGGCGGTGCGTAAATCTTCAGGGAGTGCGCTGAGAGCGCTTTTAATGATGGCGGCCAATTCATCCGTCATTATCGAATTTTCGGGCGTAGCATCATCAATCAATTTTTCATTGTTAGCAAACTGCTCGGCATCCTCTACATCAATATCGGTATTAGCGGGTCGTCGACTTTTAGACACGAGATGATTTTTGGCTGTATTAATGGCAATTCTGTACAGCCACGTGTAAAACTGACTATCACCGCGAAATTTGGCAAGCGCTCTGTAGGCTTTAATAAAGGCTTCTTGGGTAACATCGGCTACTTCATCGGTATCGCGAATAAAACGCCCAACTATCGCCTGTAATTTATATTGATATTTTAGTACCAGAAGATCGAAGGCTCTTTTATCACCTTTTTGCACTCTCAAAACTAGCTGGTGATCTGTTGGCTCTGAATTATGTTCCTTCATTAAAAATCCGTACTCTTTTTTCTGGGCTACATCCCATACATTACACGTATTAGTGGACTGTTCAGCTTTAAAACCTTAATTAAGGGGGCAAATTGACAGATTTATGCAAATTGCCGTAGTCACTGGACATCTCGTATTATACTATCATGATAGTTTTATTTTTTGCGGTTTATTAATGATCAAGAACAATTTCTATGATGTTTTGGTAATCGGTAGCGGTGCTGCTGGACTTACCCTAGCTCTTCAGTTAGACAAACACCTCAATGTAGCTCTGATAAGTAAATCAACCCTTAAAGGCGGCGCTTCGTGGCTAGCCCAAGGTGGCATAGCCGCTGTGTTCGATAAAGATGATAGTGCTGAGGCACATGTTAAGGATACCCTGATAGCTGGCGCTGGATTATGTCATGAAGATAGCGTTCGATATGTGGTAGAAAATGGCCCAACAGCAGTCAAGTGGCTGATTGAACAGGGTGTGGATTTCACGCTAGATTCCGACCAAGTTCATTATCACCTAACCCAAGAAGGTGGCCACAGTCACAGACGCATTTTGCATTCTGCAGATGCCACTGGAAAAGCAGTTACCACAACTTTGGTGGATCAAGTAATTGCTAGGAAAAATATTGATATTTATGAGCATCACTGTGCTGTTGACTTGGTTACTCAAGCAGATAGTAACTCTCGTAAAATTCGCTGCAATGGTGCCTATTTATTGGATATTAAAACTTCAAAGGTATCATTATTTCAGGCTAAAACAGTGGTTCTTGCCTCTGGCGGCGCCAGCAAAGCTTATCTTTATACTAGTAACCCAGACGGTGCTAGTGGTGATGGTCTGGCCATGGCATGGCGTCGTGGCTGTAGAGTGGCAAATTTAGAATTTAATCAGTTTCACCCTACCTGCCTATACCATCCAAAAGCAAAATCATCGCTTATTACCGAGGCTCTGCGCGGAGAGGGTGCGTTATTAAAGCTTCCCGATGGGTCGCAATTTATGCATAAATTTCATAATGATGGTGAATTGGCCCCTCGAGATGTGGTCGCGCGAGCCATCGATTTTGAAATGAAACGATTGGGCTGCGACTGTGTCTATCTAGATATTAGTCATAAGCCAGCTGAGTTTATTACTGAGCATTTTCCAACGGTTTATGAAACCTGTCTCGAATTTAATATAGATATTACTAAGGAGCCGATTCCCGTAGTTCCAGCTGCGCATTACACCTGCGGCGGCGTCGTCGTCGATAAGCAGGGGCAGACTGATCTGCTTAATCTATATGCGATCGGCGAAACTGCGTTTACTGGCCTGCATGGTGCTAATCGTATGGCTAGCAACTCCTTACTGGAATGTCTGGTTTATGCTCAAGCTGCCGCTAATAATATCAATGCCAATATTGCTCAGATTAATACGCCTGACCTTATTCAAGATTGGGATGAATCAAGAGTAAATAGTTCGGATGAAGATGTTGTGATCTCTCACAACTGGGACGAGTTACGCCGATTTATGTGGGACTATGTCGGTATTGTACGTACGGATAAACGATTGGCGCGCGCCCATCACCGTATCAAGCTCTTGCTGAATGAAATTCAGGAGTATTACAGTAATTACAAAATTTCACGTGATTTACTCGAGTTGCGAAATCTTGCGACTGTGTCTGAATTAATTATCCGCTGTGCCCAACAACGTAAAGAAAGCCGAGGCTTGCACTTCACGGTAGACTATCCAGAACTATCCCCTGTAGCTAGAGATACCATTATGGTGCCTATTAATTTTGCTGGGCAGGATATTGTTATTCATCGCGATTAGCGTTTTTTGACCAGGCAATAATTAACTTTCGCAAGTGAATATGTTGGTCAATTGGCATTGAATCACCTGTTATCACTTGGCTTAAGCTCTTACCCGTCTCAGTATAAAAATTGATGATAACTAAATTGCGCGTCAAAAATTGTTGCTTTTGCATATACACCTTGGCGCCATTGAGTATCTACTGGGGGCTATCTGCGTGGTACTGAAGCTCATCGGACTTTGCCACTTTAAAGCTGAATACTGTCACTTGACCATACCAAGCAACAAGTGCGATGGCGATAACTTTAATAATAGTAATTATTGGAATTAGACTTAATAGGGTAATTACTAGGCTTACCAATGCAAGATCGAAGTAAAGAATGGATTTCGCGGGGGAAATAATAAATCTACTGGGTCCGCTGTCGACTCTCATGAATAATATCTACAATCCTTTGTATATTGTTGTCAGCTGCCTTTTCTTTCTGCACCAACCACTGAAATAGTTGCTGATCTTCCAACTCTAAGAATAGGTGAAATTGATGCTTATCGTCGTCTGAAAGAAGATCGTAGTGATTTTCTACAAATGGCTGTAGCAGAAGATCCAACTCTAGCATTCCGCGCCGACTTGCCCATAACAGACGATTTTTTTTCATAATTACACCTTTGGTTGAGTGCAGATATTATAGGGAACTAAAGTAAAATAGGCTAAACTATCTGCCTCTTTGTTATCTATACGTTTGATTGGATTATTTATGAGCAATACAGATCGCGGGTTAATTGAATTACACGGACAAGACAGCCTTAAATTTCTTCAGGGGCAAGTAAGTTGTGACCTGCATCAACTTAGCACTGAAAAAGTGATTCGCGGCTGTCACTGCACCCCCAAGGGAAGAGTGATTTTTCTTTTTACTGCAGGCTTGATTGAAAATAATCGAATTGTGCTAGAAACCCATCCATCGATTGTCGATTCAGCAATTGCTAGTCTTAAAAAATATGCTGTATTTTCTAAAACGGAAATCAGTGATATCAGTGATCAAGATCTATCTATTGAATCTAAAATAGATCCTCTACAACGTATTAGAGCTGGTTTGGCGGATATTACACCAGAAACCACAGATCAATTTATCCCTCAAATGCTAAACCTTGATTTACTTGATTTTATTAGCTTTAAAAAAGGTTGTTACACTGGTCAAGAAGTTGTGGCGCGAGCACATTATTTGGGAGCGGTTAAACGCCGAATGTATCTTTTAGCTCTTGACTCAGAAATAGCACCTATCTCTGGTAGCGCAGTTATTGATTCCGAAGGTAACCAACTGGGTACTATTCTTAGTGCACAGCCCAATGGAAAGCAGCAGGTTGAGGCTTTAGCTGTTCTCTCCACTTCTAGCGCAGAGGTCAAAACAGCTGTTATAGATCAACAAGAAATTGCAGTGGAAATGCTTAGCCTACCCTATGAACTGAGCTAAATAGGATATGGTATGATCGAATTTCTTCAGCCCTACACTTCGATTTTACCCCTAATTGGTGCAATTTCAGTTTTAATTTTCGTTGTTAGCCTCGTGTCTCTACCCTGGCTTGCCGCTATGATCCCCGAAGACTATTTTTTATACGATAAGCGCAAATTATCGCTTTGGTTATCAAACTCTCAACCTATTTTTCGAGTATTTTTTATACTCATTAAAAATTTACTGGGCGTTTCTTTATTAGCGGGTGGATTTTTGATGCTATTTATTCCGGGACAGGGTTTACTCACTATCTTTATGGGTCTTGTTCTCATTGACTACCCAAAAAAATACGCCTTTGAAAAGAAGCTAGTCAAAACCCCAGCGGTGCTTATGGGACTTAATTGGCTGCGTAAAAAAGCCAACAAACCACCCCTTAAAGTCCGTGGATAGTTTAATCTTTTGTATTTTCTTGAAGCGCTTTTAATGCAGTCTCTTTATCAGGAAGCTGCCAGTTAATTTGATCTAAACCCTGCGCTGTTAGATAGCGATTTGCTGCAGAAAAGTGCCCGCAGCCAAAAAAACCTCGATAAGCAGAGAGAGGCGAGGGGTGAACTGACTTGAGAATCAGATGCCGCGATGAATCTATCATTGTTGCTTTTTTTTGCGCATAACTCCCCCAAAGCATAAACACCACGCCTTCTCGACGATCATTAATGGTTTTTATAATTTGATCGGTAAATTGCTCCCAACCCTTACCTTGATGGGCCCCTGCGCTTGCATCTTCGACAGTTAGAGTAGCATTTAAAAGCAAAACCCCCTGCTGAGCCCAGCTTGTTAGACAACCATGATTTGGCTGATCAATAGCAAGATCTGACTTTATTTCTTTATAGATATTAGCTAGAGATGGCGGGACCTTAACATCAGGCATAACCGAAAAACACAGACCATGAGCTTGGTTAGCGCCATGGTAGGGATCCTGACCCAAAATAACCACGCGAACATCATTAAATGGGGTGCTATTAAGAGCAGAAAACCACTGATTAGAGGGCGGATATATAATTGCACCCTGTTGTTTACGTTGAATTAAAAATTCACGTAACGACCTCATATAGTCTTTTTCAAACTCACTTCCTATGACTTGGCGCCACTGAGAATGAAGCTTAATTTCCCTTTTGCTATCCATATCTTTTTCTTACCTAACAACCTGAATGACCTTGATGTTATAATAGAGTTCCTTTTAAACGCTTTCCATAGTTTCTGCAAGAGATTGGAATAATTAGCCACAAGACAATCAGACACCCTAAATTTATGTGTAAATTAGGCAAATTTTTAGTCTAAAAACCTTATTTTCGCGTAGTAGAAATGTAATTTTATGCATATGTATTCAGGCTTTCAGGATTTTAAATGAATCGACTAGAACCGACTCAAGCAATAAATGATAAATTAATCGCTCGCTGGCTTATTACCTGTGCCGTGGTGATTTTCGGCATGATCCTTCTAGGCGGCGTGACTCGATTGACTGACTCAGGTCTATCTATGGTCGAGTGGAATCCAATTATGGGTATTATCCCTCCCCTAAGCCAAGCTGACTGGCAAGTGTTATTTTTAAAATACCAACAATTTCCTGAATACCAAAAAATAAACCTCGGCATGACCATGAGCGAATTTAAATTTATTTTTATGTTTGAGTACCTTCATAGGGTGTTGGGAAGATTAATTGGACTCATATTTTTTGTTCCCTTTATTTACTTTTGGTTGACCCAGCGTATTTCTACACAACTTCTACCAAAGCTGTTTTTAATGCTATTTTTAGGCGGTTGTCAGGGTTTGTTGGGCTGGTATATGGTCAAAAGTGGCTTGGTGGATGTGCCGCATGTAAGTCAATATCGCTTAACGGCACATCTGGGTTTAGCTGTTTTAATTTATGGGTTTATTGTCTGGACTATACTGGATCTTATCAATAAAACATCTGGCCAACCTGTCAGACTGGGTAAAGCTGCCGGCATACTATGCCTGCTTATTTTCTTGATGACATTAACTGGCGGCTTGGTTGCTGGCACCAAAGCAGGCCATGCTTACTCAACTTGGCCATTGATGGGTGATAGCTTTATTCCAGCGGGACTCTACGAAATGAGCCCAGCATGGCTCTCAGCTTTTGAAAATATTACTACCATTCAATTTAATCACCGAATGTTTGCCTATTTAATCGCTATACTTATGGTAGGTTTTTCTCTGGTTGCATTGCGTTCCAATATATCGAGCAAGGTGCGTACGGGTATATATAGCATGCTTGCCCTATTGGTGGTTCAAATCAGCCTTGGTATTAGCACCATTGTGTTTCATGTACCTTTGGCCACGGCGGCAGCTCATCAAGTGGGTGCTGTTGCGCTACTAACTGCGACATTATTTGTCAGCCATTCGCTGCTTAATAGAAACTAATTTTAATTCTGGAGATATCCAATGAAGACTTTGTTAAACCTTACAGTTGCTGTACTTTTATTTAGCTTGGCACCTTTTGGCTTTGCTGGTGATGCGGCAGCCGGAAAGGCTAAATCAGTAACCTGTGCAGGCTGTCATGGCACCAATGGCATTAGCAATAATCCTATGTGGCCAAATTTGGCGGGGCAAAAGCAAGCCTATCTTGCCAGCTCTTTGCAGATGTACCGTGATGGTCGTCGCAAAAATGCCATGATGTCAGCTATGGCTAAAAACCTAACTGATGCTGATATTGCTAATTTAGCCGCTTACTACAGTAGCCTTAAGTAAGCTTTAGATTCTAACCGCGGAGATTACACTCCGCGGTTATTTGATTACTCAGGTCTCATATGAGGAAAGAGTAAAACATCTCTAATCGATGGTGAATCAGTCAGCAACATCACTAGTCGATCGATTCCAATACCCTCACCCGCTGTTGGTGGCATGCCATATTCTAGAGCGCGAATATAGTCTGCATCAAAATGCATTGCCTCATCATCGCCGGCATCTTTTTCTGATACCTGCTGCTTAAAACGGGCCGCTTGGTCTTCTGCATCATTTAGCTCGGAGAAACCGTTGGCTATCTCTCTACCACCGACAAAGAACTCAAAGCGATCAGTCACAAATGAATCCTCATCATTGCGCCTTGCTAATGGTGAGACCTCTGTTGGATATCGGGTAATAAACGTCGGCTGTTCTAATCTATGCTCAACAGTTTTCTCAAAGATCTCAATTTGCACCTTACCTAAACCCCAGATATCTTTGAGCGGAATACCAAGATCTTTGGCAACTTTTCTGGCTCCCTGCTCATCGCTAAGATCTTCAGCTTTTATATCTGGGTTATAGGCCAAAATGGAATCAAACACAGAAAGTCGTACGAAAGGCTCTGCAAAGTCATAGGTTACCTGAGACTGGACCTCGCCATTTTCATCCTTAACTGTATTGATGACCTTAGTTGACCCTAATACCTGCTGTGACAGCTTTCGAAGCATATCTTCAGTAAGATCCATCAGATCATTGAAGTCTGCATAGGCTTGATAGAATTCCAGCATTGTAAATTCGGGATTGTGCCTAGTTGATAGGCCTTCATTTCTGAAGTTTCTATTGATCTCATATACTCTTTCTAGGCCACCAACCACGAGTCTTTTTAAATACAACTCTGGTGCAATTCGCATATACATTTCGATATCAAGCGCATTGTGATGAGTCACAAATGGACGCGCCACAGCACCCCCAGGAATGGTTTGAAGCATAGGTGTTTCAACTTCTAAAAAACCAGAACCATTGAGATAGCCACGAATAAAATCTACTACTTTAGAACGGATAATAAATGTATCACGCACCTCTGGGTTAACAATTAAATCCACATAACGCTGACGGTATCGCATCTCTTGATCCGCTAGACCATGAAATTTATCCGGTAATGGACGCAGTGCTTTGGTTAAAAGTTGATATTCATCCATTTGAACATACAGATCACCTTTACCCGACTTATGCAGCACGCCGCTAACACCAACAATATCTCCAAGATCTAATGCTTTTGCAAAGGGACGGGCTTCTTTGGTGACATACAACTGAATGGTTCCACTGCTATCTTGGATAACGATGAAAGCTCCACGATTACGAATAACTCGACCCGCTATGCTGGAGGGTCGTGCTAATTGCTCAAGTTCTTCTTTGGCTTTGTCACCAAAGTCAGCTTGAAGAGCATCCGCTTTGTCTGCTGGACGAAAGGCGTTAGGAAAAGCAACGCCAACCTGCTCACGCAAACTATCTAGCTTTGCTCGTCGTTCTGCAATTAACTTATTTTCGTCTTGTTGATCAGTCATAGTATTGTTCACTGTTAAAATTTAGTAACTACAGCCCCGCTTTAAGCGAAGCAACAATAAATTGGTCTAACTTGCCGTCTAATACGGCTTGGGTATTTCTTGTCTCTACATTGGTTCGCAAATCTTTAATTCTGGCATCGTCTAGTACATAGGAGCGTATCTGACTACCCCAGCCAATATCTGACTTTCCGTCTTCTGTAGCCTGAGCTGCATCTTGACGCTTGCGTAATTCTAACTCGTAAAGTCGCGCCCGCAACATCTGCCAACATTTATCGCGATTTTGATGCTGTGACCGCTGATTTTGACATTGTACAACGATACCGCTTGGCTCATGAGTTAATCGTACAGCAGAATCTGTTTTATTGACGTGCTGACCACCTGCTCCAGAAGCACGATAAGTATCTGTGCGCACATCGGAGGGATTTATGTCGATATCTATGTTGTCATCAATCTCAGGTGAGGCATAGACTGCAGCAAATGAGGTATGTCTGCGATTACCTGAATCAAACGGGGATTTTCGCACTAATCTGTGAACTCCAATTTCAGTTCGCAACCAACCAAACGCATAGTCTCCAGTAATCTGAACTGTAGCGCTTTTTATCCCAGCAACCTCACCGGCCGAACATTCGACTAGCTCGGCTTTAAAGCCTTTGTCATCTGCCCATCTAAGGTACATGCGCAATAACATCTCTGCCCAATCTTGGGCCTCAGTGCCACCAGAGCCAGATTGAATATCGAGGAAAGCGGAATTTTCATCCATTTCTCCAGAAAACATTCTTCGAAACTCAAGGGTGGCTAATCGAGCCTCCATTGAAGCAATATCTGATTGCACGTCGTTTAAGGTATCAGCATCATTTTCCTCGACTGCCATGTCCAGTATTTCTTTGGTATCGGCAATACCACTATCCATATCTTCAATAGTTTTTACCACGGATTCTAGAGAGGATCTCTCGCGGCCTAATTCTTGAGCGCGATCGGGGTCATTCCACACATCAGGTTCTGCCAGCTCTAACTCGACCTCTGCAAGGCGCTCTTTGCGATTGGCATAGTCAAAGATACCCCCGAAGCAATTCTGTACGAGCTTTTAGGTCATCAAGGCTTATGTAAAATGGGTTTACTTCCATAGCGGTGAATCTGTGCCATTGTGCAAAGCCTGCATTCTACCTTAGCACTGAGTTCACACCAAGAAAAAACAGGCTTGATTAACCTCCTCTTAGGCTTCAAGATGGTTGATTGTTTTATAAATAAACGTGTTTTTTACTACCAATAGCCAGTTGATATTAAGGCATACGATAGAGTCAATGAACAGTAAACCCCTTCAACAGAGGCTACAAAGCCATTTTTATAACCACTTCAAGACATCACAAAGCACATTTCTTAGTGATGTATCGCCAAAACCCATAGATTACCCGAGCTGGGTAAGCACTAATGTCGATTTAGCTGAAATGCTTGGTATCTCAGCTGAGGAATTAGCCACTGACGAGTGTTTGCAAATAATGAGTGGTGATTTAACACAATATACAATTAATTCTTTCGCTGTGGTTTATTCAGGCCATCAATTTGGCGTCTGGGCAGGGCAGCTTGGCGATGGTCGTGCTATTACTCTGGGTGAGCTTGCTGTCGGCGATAACAATGAGCTATGGGATCTTCAGTTAAAAGGAGCAGGCCCTACCCCCTATTCTAGATTTGGTGACGGACGAGCGGTTTTACGCTCTAGTATTCGTGAGTATCTATGTTCGGAGGCTATGCATGGGCTGGGTATTGGCACAACTAGAGCGCTTTGCTTGAGCACGGGAACAACCACAGCGATTCGCGAACAAATTGAACCAGCGGCGGTTGTCTGCAGGGTAGCCCGCAGTCATATAAGATTTGGAAATTTTGAGCATTTTCACTACACCAATAACCCCAAGGCAGTTAAAGAGCTAGCTGACTATCTTATTCAGCGTCATTTCTCTGAATGGGTCGACAACCCTAAACGCTACTACTTACTGCTTCAAAACAGCGTGCTTGAGACTGCAAAGACTATTGCACAGTGGCAGTCGGTCGGTTTTTGTCACGGGGTAATGAATACAGACAATATGTCGATTTTGGGAGATACTATCGACTATGGCCCATTTGGATTTTTGGATGCCTATAACCCTGAATTTATTTGCAATCATTCTGATCATCAAGGACGCTATTCCTTTAGAAACCAACCCTCTATTGCCCTATGGAATCTCAATGCATTGGCAACCTGCTTTGGCTCACTATTAGATACCAGCGAAATAACTGACTGCCTCAAACAGTATGAAAACGAGTATTTAAGTCAATATCGAACAATAATGGCAACAAAGATTGGCTTATTGGAGTATCAACCCGAGGATGAGCAAATAATTAATCAATTACTAATAATGATGTCAAAGGATAAGGTTGATTACACCCTGTTCTTTCGTAAATTATGCGACTTTTCAGCAACTAACCAGACAGTGCGAGACTATTTTATTGATCGCGATCAATTTGATCACTGGTCTATGGGTTACTTACAACGTTTAAAGTCACAAAAATTGACCGACAAACAGCGTTGCCATTCCATGCAGAAAATTAATCCTGTGTATGTACTTCGCAATTATATGGCTCAAATAGCAATCGAAGCAGCTGAAAAGGGTGATTTCACTGAACTAGAATTATTACTTAGTATTCTGAAAAATCCTTACACTTCAGTTCCAAAAGCAGTGAAATATGAAGGGCTTCCACCGGATTGGGCCAGTAGTATTAGCGTCAGCTGCTCATCTTAAAAGTAGTTACAGATTACTAAGCTAAGCTTTTACTATAAAACCACTAAGCCTCATGGGTATAATGAAGCGAGTCGGATAAACCACTGGGAGTGGAATACATTGAAGTTAAATCAAATCCTTTTTACTTGGCTATTAATAATTTTTTGCCAATCTGCCCATGCAGATATATTTTGGTTATTCCGCGAAGCCGATGGCTCTACTAACTGGCAATATGTCGCCAACTTTGTTGGTAATATTTTAATTATTGCTTTAGGCATTTTATCGGTCAGACTTTACTTCACACGCCGTCAGGCACGCCAATATAATAATGAACTTGAAGAGATTCGATCACAATTAAAACAGCGTGTTGCCGAGCGAACAAAAACCCTTGATAAATCCAATAAACTGCTTAAAAAAGAAGTATCTGAGCACAAAAAAACTACTCAACAACTGCAAAAATCAGAGGCCTATATCAATAGTATTTTGCAGTCTCTACCAATGATTTTAATTGGTTTAAACCATAAGAATCAGATTACTCAATGGAATAGTCGCGCTGAAATTATTAGTGGTGTTAGCTCTAAAGAAGCTCAGGGCGCTGATTTATGGGCCACCTTTCCAGCAATAACAGTTACCCCTGATCAGGTAAAGCAAGCACAGGATGATAATAAAATTATTACTGTGAAATATAGCCAACGCGGTCAGTATCAATTTGATATTACCATTTACCCGCTGCAACGTGAAAAAGAAACTGGTGTGGTTATTCTGCTCGATGATGTAACTCAACGAGCTAAAAATGAAAACATGCTTATTCAGCGCGATAAAATGTCAGCAATGGGTGAAATGGCAGCCGTGATGGCGCATGATATCAACACGCCTCTTACAGCCATTATTAAGGATATAAAAACCGTTCGACAAAGCATAGTTGATGATAACTTAGATACCGAAGGTCTAAATGAATTGTTAGAGGACGCTATTATTCGCGGTCAACAAGCAAGCTCAGTGATTACAAACTTACTGAATTTTTCAACTAGTGGTGGTGGCGATAAAACTAAAAGCAGTATGACCTCGATCGTTGAAAATAGTTTGGAATTAGCTGGTGACGTTTTAACCATCACTGACAATCTTCGATTTAGCAATATAAAAATTAGCACTCAATATACCAAAGAGCTATTGGAAATCCCCTGTTATGTGACCGAGATGCAACAGGCGCTTTTAAGTATATTCCGGTGTGCATGTTATGCCATGGATCATATTGATGACATAAACTATAAGCCAGAAATCAAGATCGATGTTTCAATGGCATTTGATGATTTATGGTTGCGTATTCAACACAACGGCAAAGAAATTAGTCTTGAAGAGCAGAAGAATCTTTTTGAACCTTTTAGCCAGGATAGTTTTGGAAAAAATGAGGCTGATAAAGCGATGCATCTTTCATTCTGTCACTTTATTATTACCGAACAACATCAAGGCCAGATTGCAGTTACTTCAAATAAAGAGGAAGGTACCACTTTCCATATTCAACTGCCCACTCAATAGTTTTAATGCTCAAGTGGCGCCATATACTGTATGAGCAATTGAAGACTCTCTCGGCCGCGAAACTCATTAATATCTAAGCGATATACACAACGAACCCTTGTGGCTGAAGTTGGCCATTTTTCATTATCAATATTAAAATAGATTCCATCGATAGATTGGGAAGCCATAGAATCTGGAGCCAGAATCACTTTTAAATGATTTTCTCCAACTATACGCTGTGATATAAGTTCAAATTCGCCCTCAAAACTTGGCTCAGGGAATGCCTGACCCCAAGGTCCTGCATCGCGCAATAGTGATGCTGTTTGCATGCTAAATTGATCATTATTTAACTGGCCATCAGTATGCATTGTTGCCTGTAAATCTTCTGGATCAATAGTGCTTACAACCTGTTGTTGTAGTGCTTTTTCAAACTGATCAAACTTACTTTCATCAAGACTTAAACCTGCGGCCATTGCATGACCGCCAAACTTAGTAATTAAACCTGGGTTTTGTGTCGCCACAGCATCAAGAGCATCTCTTATATGTAACCCAGGAATAGACCTAACTGATCCTTTCAGCATGCCGCTATCATCCTTGGCAAAAACGGCTACAGGTCGATGATATTTCTCCTTAATCCTTGAGGCCAACAACCCTACAACACCTTGATGCCAATCTGGTTGATAAAGACATAGGGCTGAGGGTAATTTGTTTGTATTATCTAAGCTCAAACCTTCAACAATTTTTAAGGCTTCTAGTTGCATTTCGCGCTCAATGACTTTGCGATCCTGATTAAATTGCTCTAACTCTTGCGCGCGATCAAGCGCTTCTCTTGGATCATCCGTCAACAAGCATTGAATACCATAGGAAATATCATCCAAGCGCCCTGCCGCATTTAGCCTGGGTGCCACTGCAAAACCCATATCAGCGGCGACTAATTGCGATGGGTTTTTACCGGCTATTTTAAGCAATGCATTTATTCCAGGACGCCCTTGGCCAGCACTAATTCTTAACAACCCCTGATGCACCAATGCCCTATTGATCTGATCTAGGGGAACAACATCTGCCACGGTTCCCAAAGCAACTAAATCTAAATAGTGCGCCATATTAGGTTCTTGAATCGAATTTTCTTCAAACCAGCTCAGCTCACGTAATTTCGCGCGCAGTGCACTTAATACATAAAATGCGACGGCTACTCCGGCAAGATTTTTACCCGGAAACTCACAACCTGGCTGGTTAGGGTTGACTATAGCTGCGGCATTGGGAAGTTTTAAACCGGGTAAATGGTGATCTGTAACAATTACTTTGATTCCCAGCTTATTGGCGTAATCTACCCCTTCAACACTGGAGATACCATTATCGACAGTGATGATGAGGTGGGGAGATTTATTCTGAGCTAGTTCAACAATTTCTGGCGTTAAACCATAACCATAATCAAACCGATTAGGCACTAGAAATTCTACCGACTCAAAACCCATGGCAGATAGCGCCAAAACCATTAATGCAGAGCTTGTAGCGCCATCAGCATCAAAATCACCAACTATCACTATTCGTTGCTTTGAATTTAAAGCATCAATTAAAAGCTCTACAGCTTTATCGACACCTAACATTAGGTCAGGCTTGGGTAGTCTTGATAATTGCAGACTTAGATCAGCGTCAGAGTTAAAACCCCTCGCCTGATATATTCTCTGAAGAAGAGGAGCTACTGTTGACGAAAAACTGGCTTTTTCTAGATCGCAGCTTCGATTAACAATGCGCATTTTAAGCCTCTAACGGCCTATAAAAATCCAGCATACTGCCCGATATACCAGCTAATACCGCCTAGAACGGCGACGACACTCCAAATAATACCCAACAGCACTAACCCTCTAAAAGGCTTGCGCTCAGTTTTGTTAAAACCACTATTGAGGTAGCTTTCTACTCGCTGCATATCTTCTTTAGATAATTTATCTTGTTCGCTCATAATCTCTTATCATTCATCTGGAATCGTTAAATGGGCTGCTACCTGTTTAGGCGAAATTTCTGTTAATTTGGGTATCACCCCTAAACAGGGTTCAATTAACATCTGTTTAAGTGTATCAATATTTTCATCTACGCGAAGCATTTTTGGATCCAAAATATTGGCTACCCACCCGGCTATTTTTAAACCGTCTAAACGAATAGCTTGAGCCGTTAATAAGGCATGGTTAATACAACCTAGCCTTATACCTACGACTAAAATAACCTCAGCGTTCAATTGTTTAGGAATATCGGCCATTGTTTCGCGCTTATTAATTGGAACCCGCCATCCACCAGCACCCTCAATCACTAAAAAGTCCATAGGCAACATGGTCACACCACGACAAAAACCCGTTAGTCTATTCGCGGTGAGCACCTTACCCTGTTCTTGCGCTGCTATATGTGGTGCCATGGGCAAGTCTAGCGCAACAGGATTGACCTGCTTATAGCTTAGCTTAACGCTAGCTAGGGATTGAAGTTTAAGTGCATCGTCATTCTGTGGACCATCTCCACTATCTTCACATCCAGCTGCAACCGGTTTGACCGCCGCAGTGCGCAACCCTTTTTGGTTGGCTGCTTCTAAAAAGCCCGCAGCAACCTCGGTTTTACCCACATCAGTATCTGTTCCAGTGATAAAAAAAACTTTTTTTGCCATTTATTTCACCGCGCTACCATAAATAATATCCCATGTTGCAGGGAATGTACCTTGACTGGTTTGATATTTTTCGTAGGCTTTATAGAGCCGCTTTAAATGTTGTTTGCCTGTAAGATGCTTACTTTTACCACTATTATAATTAGTTGCACCCACAGTTTTTAGATTCCATAAAAGATCCTTAACACTGGGGTGATATTCAATGTTAGTGGTATTACTTAACACCACTTTAGAAAATCCAACAGATTCCAGCGCCGACTGCCATTGCTGTACGGATGCAAAACGATTGATATGAATATCATTGTCGACTTGACCCCATACCTCACGCAATTCCCACAATGTTTTAGGCCCTGGAATAGCAAAATAAAACTGCCCCTCGGGATTAAGAATTCTAAATATTTCAGCCAAACTTGGGGTTAAATCATTACACCACTGCAATGCAAAATTTGAAAAAATTAGGTCTTTAGACTGAGTTTCGAGCGCCAAATCCTCAGCATCGGAACATAACCATTGAATGGATGAATTTTTCTGATTAGACCTAGCATAAGCCAACATTGGTGCAGAAAAATCCACCCCCATTATCTGTGCTTGAGGAAACTTATTCTGCAGTAGCACTGTCTGTGTTCCAGTTCCACAACCTAAATCCACAATAGACTTTATGGGTTGTGAAGGATTTAATCTTTCTAGTAATCGCTCGCTAGACCACCTTTGTATATGAGCAGCACTATCATAGGTCTCAGCCGCTCGTCCAAATGACTGAGCAACCTGCTGCTTATCTAATTGATACCTAGATTCTTCAATAAAATGACGTATTTTTTCTAATACCTCTGGTTCACAGCTTAAATGAGGCAGATGTGCTGCAGAATCTATTACTAATATTTCATTCGACTCAGGTAATTGTTTAGATGCTTGAACCGGCACTAAGCAGTCTTTTGCGCCAAAAATGGACAGCGATGGACAGCGAATTTGAGTTACTAGCTGGGTTCCATCTAAATTAGCTAAAAGTCTAAGCATATCCTTACCCACAACCGGATCAATATCTGAATTTAAACTGCGCAATTGACGAATTAATTGGCGTTGTTTGAGATCTCCCTGTGACTGAAGGCCAGAAAACCGATCAAGACAGGTCATGGGATCCTGATCCCAAACCTTACTAAATAACTTAAAATCAGTACCTGGCATTGCGGCAGAGTAGTGACTATCTGCAACAAACTTCAAATTAGTACTTAAGGTAACCAAACCTAATACTCTTTCTGGATATTGAGCAGTGAATGATCGACATAACATTCCTCCCAAGGATAATCCAACTAGATAGCAAGTTTGGGGTAATTGACTGTGCAACCAATCAACCAATGATTGTTCCGTGTACTCTTCAATTGCTGGGCTATCAGAAAATCCCGGTAAGTCTAGTGTGTAGACGTCAATAAAGTCAGTCAACATCTCAGGAAGTGTTTGCCATATCTCACTATCAATACCCCAACCATGAATCAAAACAATAGGGGCACTTTGTGATTTTATATTCCTAGAAGGATAAAAATTCAATGAATTTTTATTCGACACAATATGTGCAAATTCTTGTGTTTTAGAATGATCCATTAGCATCTATCTAAGGCATCCAATAGCGCATCTACTTGCTGCTCAGTATGACAAGCAGATAATGTAATACGCAGTCGACCAGTTCCCTCAGGAACCGTTGGAGGTCGAATAGCCCCCACCATAAAGCCACTCTCAAGTAGTTTTTGGTTGGCATCCAAAACCTGCACATCAGATTCCATTAAAACAGGCTGTATCGGGGTATTAGAATCCATTAAGTGCAAACCAATTTGCCCTGCCCCCGAGCGGAATCGGGCAATCAATTGATTAAGTTTATCTCTTCGCCACTGATCTTTTTTGACCAACTCAAGACTGACACTGGTGGCCACTGCTACTGCGGGTGGTGGCGCCGTGGTATAAATATAACTTCTAGAAAACTGTATAAGTGTCTCAATTAAAGCGTCACTACCGGCCACAAAAGCACCATAGGTACCAAAGGCTTTCCCAAGAGTACCCATAAGTATCGGTACCTCTTGAACACCCAAATCAAGTTCTTCAACGATGCCTGCACCTGTATTGCCAAGCACACCGAAACCATGGGCATCATCGACCATTAACCAAGCGTCATTTTTTTGCGCAACAACCCCTATATCGGCAAGGGGAGCTAGATCCCCATCCATACTAAATACGCCATCGGTCACAACCAGTTTTCGAGTTCCTTTTGAGGCAACTAACTTCTTATCTAAATCGATGTAATCTCGATGTTTGTATCGCTGAAACTTAGCTCGACTTAAAAGCCCGCCATCTAATAGAGAAGCATGATTAAGGTGGTCCTCTAAGACAGCATCACTCCGACCCACTAAGGCTCCAATTACGCCCAAATTAGCCATATAGCCTGAAGAAAAAAGTAAGGCTCTAGGACGCCCAGTAAATTCCGCCAACTGCTGCTCTAAGTCGCAGTGCGCCCTAGTATGACCGCTAATAAGATGAGATGCACCACTTCCAGTGCCATATTGCTCAATGCCCTGCTTAAAAGCATCGGCAATAAGAGTATTTTCAGCTAAACCTAGATAATCATTACTACAAAAATTATGCACTGTTTTACCGTTGACACTCAGTTGATTAGAGCAACCAGACTCAACCCTCACCCGCGATCGATATAGGTGCTGAAGTCGGCGCTTATCAAGATGCTCTTGAAGTAGCCTATCCATCGAATTAGACATAGGCGTGGCTATTAGCCGGCTCGATAGAAAAGATGGTCTGTTTTCTGCTCGGCAATGGCCTTATGTAAATCGGCTTCTTGCTGCTGATTATCCTTTTCAACTGAACTCTTTTCAGGACTGATACCCAAGCGGTTAAGTAGCTGCATATCGCTATTAGCCTTAGGGTTAGGTGTGGTTAAAAGTTTGTCACAATAGAAAATAGAATTAGCGCCCGCCATAAATGCCATAGCCTGCATCTGCTCATTCATTTCTTCTCTACCCGCAGACAGCCGTACATAAGATTTTGGCATTAAAATTCTTGCGACAGCAATGGTGCGAATAAACTCAAAGGGATCCAAATCCTCTTCTTTCTCCATCGGCGTTCCGGCCACTTTTACCAACATATTAATTGGCACAGAATCTGGATGTTTTGGCAGGTTGGCCAATCCCATTAACAAACCGGCACGGTCTTTTTGCTCTTCGCCCATACCCACAATACCACCAGAGCATACTTTCATGCCTGAGTTACGAACATGGGATAGCGTATCCAAGCGATCTTGATAGGTTCTAGTGGTAATAATATCGCCATAAAATTCTTCAGAGGTATCGAGATTGTGATTGTAATAATCCAAGCCAGCCTCTGATAATTTATCCGCTTGTGTTTCGCTTAACATACCCAGCGTCATACAGGTTTCTAAACCTAGGCCCTTAACTTCTCGAATCATCGCCTCAATAGCTGGAATATCTCTATCATGAGGTGAGCGCCATGCGGCCCCCATGCAAAAGCGACTGGAACCACTGGCCTTTGCAGCTTTAGCAGCTTCAATAACCTGCTGTATTTGCATTAATTTTTCTTTCTCAAGTCCAGTATCATATCTGGCGCTTTGTGGGCAGTATTTACAGTCCTCAGGGCAAGCGCCAGTTTTAATTGATAGCAAGGTGCTTAATTGGACCTCATTAGGGTTAAAATGCTGACGATGCACCGTTTGAGCCTGAAAAAGCAAATCATTAAACGGCTGATCAAATAAACCTAAAATTTCATCTCGAGACCAATCATTTCTTAGAGTTTGCGGCTGATTAGCTAACATTATTAAAGTCCTCAGGAATGACCTATATAAAGATAGCTATGATAGGCGATGACTAAACGCTGTCAACCAAAATTAATATTTTTAGTTAACTAATTAATATTAATCAATTCACTCTATAAGTGTTAATTATTGAGTGAATTGTTTTAATTCTCCCACTGAAATTAGAAAAATATTGGTCTACTCTTAACGGCGAGGAGCACCGAAACTCTCACAAGGATTCACCCATCGTTAAGGTGGGGGGTCCTTCCGAATACAATACTCGCTTGCGAGAAATAGGGAGGGCAGTGTCTTGTGGCTGTTTCGATTACTCCACACCACCATACAAATGGAATCGAAAAATTACAGGGACGTACATTTTTAATCGATTAGCACAAGTGATGTAAAAGATGTAGGGAAGCTGCTCTTGGAGTTAGCTTTCCTATTCAACAATTACTAAATTATCTCGGTGAATCAGTTCATCATCCTCGCAGTAACCGAGAATAGTAATAATTTCCTCGGTACTTTTACCTTGAATTAACTGGGTTTCATCAGAATTATAATTAACAAGTCCACGAGCAACCTCAGTCCCATTAGAGTCCTCACAACTGACCAGTTCGCCCCGAGTGAACTTACCCTTAACAATAGTAACACCAACAGCCAAAAGACTTCTGCCCTGCTGACGAAGAACCTTTGTTGCGCCTTCATCCAACACCAAACGACCCTTAACCTGAAGTTGGCCAGCCAACCACTGTTTGCGAGCAGCTATCGGAGTTTTGCCAGCCGATAAAAATGTGCCGATATTTTCGCCCGAGCAAATACGCGACAATATATCCTTATTGCGGCCACCAGCAATAACGGTATTACAACCTGAACGAGAGGCTAAGCGAGCAGCTTCAAGTTTAGTTTGCATACCGCCGCGACCTAATGCGCCATTACTAGTTCCTGCTTGAGCATCAAGCGAACTGTCCGATGCTTGAGCATAGGAAATTAACTGAGCATCCTCGTTGGTATCAGGATCTGCATCATACATGCCATCTTTATCCGTCAAAATAATTAACCCATCGGCATCAATAAGATTAGCGACTAATGCCGCTAAGCGATCGTTGTCACCAAATCTAATTTCATCAGTCACTACCGTGTCGTTTTCATTAACTATTGGAACGACCTTTAGCTCCATCAATGTCTGCATAACCCCTCGAGCGTTAAGATAACGCTCACGGTTGGCCATATCATCGTGATCAAGTAGGATCTGTGCAGTTTGACGCTCAAACCTTCGAAAACTAGTTTCATAAGTCTGTATCAAACCCATTTGACCTACTGCAGCCGCCGATTGAAGCATATGAATATTTTGTGGCCGAGTTTTTAGACCCAATCGAACTAAACCCTCTGCCACCGCACCAGAGGACACTAAAACCACCTCTTTATCCTGATTTAATAGCTCAGCAATCTGCTCAACCCAAGCGTCAATCGCAAGGCGATCGATACCAGCGCCGTCATTGGTTAGCAGCGCACTGCCAACCTTAACAACTAATCGTTTTGCATCACTAATATGCTGTCTATCCATCATAAATTACTCTGCGTAAACTACTTCAACGTCAAAATCATCGTCGTCAAAATCATCATCATTATCAATTTGTTCTTTCTGGGCTTTTCGCGCCTGCTTTCTTGTCTCCGCAAGCTCTTCAATACGCTGTCTTGCTTCAAGCTGCATTTGACTGCGGCGAGCCTCCTCCGCAACCACTAGTTCGGCATCCTCTCTCTCTCGGCCACGCAACTCATCAATATGATCCATAATTGCTGCACATAAATCTTTGGTTCCGTTGGAGGTTAATCCTGAAATTCTAAATACCGGACCCTGCCAATTAAGCTGATCAATCACTGCCTGACAGCGTTCTTCAACCTCATCCTCGGGCAACAAATCCAACTTATTAAGTACCAACCACCTTTCACCCGAGGCCATTGTTGGACTAAATTTCAGCAATTCATCTTCAATAATCTGAGCATTCTTAGCGGCAGAATCTCCTTGGTAAGGAAACATATCAACAAGATGCAATAATAATCGCGTTCTAGTTAGGTGTTTTAGGAATCTAATACCCAAACCAGCGCCATCAGATGCACCTTCAATAAGACCCGGAATATCTGCCACCACAAAACTTTTATCAGCACTTAATCCAACCACACCCAAATTGGGAACTAGGGTTGTAAACGGATAATCAGCGACCTTAGGGCGCGCTGCAGAAACCGAACGAATAAACGTTGATTTACCCGCATTTGGCAGACCTAGAAGCCCCACGTCAGCCAATACTTTTAGCTCTAACTTTAACTCTTTATACTCACCCTCTTGACCTGGTGAGGTCTGGCGTGGCGCCCTGTTAGTACTTGATTTATATCTGGTATTGCCCAACCCATGAAAACCACCCTGAGCAACTTTAAGTTTTTGACCCAATTCAGCGAGATCACCTAATACATCTCCAGTTTCCTCATCCAGAACTGTGGTTCCAACAGGTACCTGTAGAATTAGGTCTTCACCCCCGCGACCTGTACATTCAGCGCTACTTCCCTGCTGACCATTTTCAGCACGAAAATTTCGAGTATAGCGGAAATCAATCAGCGTATTTAAACCCTCAATGGCCTCAAGAAATATACTGCCACCATCACCGCCATCTCCACCATCGGGGCCACCTTTGGGAATATATTTTTCACGACGAAAACTCAGGCAGCCATTGCCGCCTTTGCCCGCCTGAACCTTTATTATTGCTTCATCTACAAATTTCATAGCGCTAGTGTACCGTTGCTAGGTAGTGTCTGTCATTTCGGGAAAAATAGTCGCCCATAAAAAAAGCCCCGCAATGGGGCTTTTAATGTCAGGATGTAAAAACTTATGCGGTTACAACCTGAGCATATTTTCTATTTTTGGGTCCTTTCTGAACAAACTCAACCACACCATTTGCTGTAGCAAAAAGCGTATGGTCTTTACCCATGCCAACATTTTCGCCGGCGTGAAGCTTAGTGCCTCTTTGACGAACAATAATGCTGCCTGCGTTAATTTTTTCGCCGCCAAACACTTTTACACCGAGTCTTTTACTCTCTGAATCGCGACCGTTCCGAGTACTACCACCAGCTTTTTTATGTGCCATTTCTATCTCCTCTCAGAATTACCCAACAGCAATGCCGGTAATTTTAACTTCTGTATACCACTGTCTGTGGCCTTGTTGAGTGCGCGAGTGCTTACGACGACGGAATTTAATAATCTTAACTTTCTCGCCTCTGCCGTGAGCCATAACCTCAGCAGTTACTTTGCCACCCTTAACATTAGGTGTGCCGATTTTAACTTTGGCGCCTTCGCCAACCATCAACACATCCTCAAAATCGATGCTGTCACCAGTGGCTACATCCAATTTTTCAAGACGTAGAGTTTCGCCCTCTACTACTCGATGCTGTTTTCCACCACTCTTGATCACTGCGTACATGTCTAACTCCAATATCGCTGGGTCTATAAGACCTTATCAACTTAATTCTAGCAACAGGCTGTTCAGCCCGCTTTAAAGGGCGGCAATTCTAATGTAACCCGATGCGCTTAGCAAGCATTAATAGCGGCAATTTTGAGAATCAAACACCTATAATTAGTAAACTAGGATTTTAGCCATATCAAAGAGGCATTTCGGCCACAATTCTTGTCCCTGCGATAAGAATAAAATTGCTCCTCCTGACTGAAGCTACAAAAGGTTCCACCATAAATCTGATGAACGCCATGTTGCTCCAATTCAGCTCTCGCCAAAGCATAAAGATCTGCTAGATATTTTTCCTTATTCGCCTTCAAAAATGCTCTTTGTATATCAGCCTTATGTTTTTCATTTTTCGCATTGGATAAAAATCGATCTAAAACCTCTGAACCTACCTCAAAATGCAGAGCACTAATTGCCGGTCCTAAATAAGCAAGAACAGTATCATCAGTATCGAACTGATCCAATACATTACTGATAATACCGCCGCATAGCCCGCGCCATCCAGCGTGAACTGCTGCTACCTTTGTCCCCTGTTGATCACACAATAATACAGGCAAACAGTCTGCAGTTAGCACCACACAAGGGGCTTCTACACTATCAGCAAAACAGCCATCAGCATCTGGTAGCGATTGACTTGATGGGCTATTAATCACCGTGGTTCCATGAATTTGATTTAACCATACAGGTTCTTTTTTAAGATTCAGTTGCTCGACGAGTTGTTTGCGATTTGCCTCAACTTGTCGCTGATAATCACCCACATGGCTAGCAAGATTAAAATAATCAAAAGGCGCACAGCTATCACCTCTAGAACGAAGCGTAATTACCGCTTGGACATTATCAGGCGCTGGCCAATCAGGTTTGAGATAATCAAACATCGGGCTTTTCATTGCTTAATTGACTCAGTAGCATTTGAAAATCCTCAGGAAGAGGTGCAGCCCAACTCACTTCCTCACCTGAGACAGGATGAACCAATACTAATTCGGCAGCATGAAGGGCTTGACGCCCAAAATGACGAAGAAAATCAATTAACTCCGCAGGTGCTCCCTTATGGATTTTAAAGCGACCCGCGTACAAGCTATCTCCAACCAAAGGGTGGCCGAGATGCGCCATATGAACACGTATCTGGTGAGTGCGTCCCGTCTCTAACTTCAATTGTAAATGACTGTGTCCATTAAAACGCTTGAGCACTGAATAATGAGTGCGCGCCTCTTTACCATCAGACACCACAGCCATTTTAATACGCTGACGAGGATGCCTTCCTACAGGCTGATCAACCAAACCGCCACTTGTTAACACACCATTGACTACCGCCTGATACACCCGCTTAACCGTTCGAGACTGCAACTGACTGACTAAATTGGTATGTGCTTCCAAAGTTTTAGCCACCACCATAAGCCCAGTGGTATCTTTATCCAAACGATGCACTATACCGGCACGAGGAACCAAACTCAGGGCAGGACAATGGTGCAATAAAGCGTTCAATACCGTGCCACTGTAGTTACCTGCCGCTGGGTGAACCACAAAATTGGCAGATTTATTAATTACCAGTAAATGCTCATCTTCAAAAACAATCTCAAGGGGGATATCTTCTGCTACCCACTCAGCTTCAGACACAATAGAGGCACAAATATCTAGCCGCTCTCCACCCAACACTTTGCGCTTGGGTAGCCATTGAGCGTTATCAACTGTTAGTAATCCATCTTTAATCCATTGCTGCAATCTGGAGCGAGAAAACTCAGAAAAGAGTTCTGAGGCCACCTGATCGAGCCTGCGCCCACAATAATCTAAAGGAACCTCCGCAGTTTTATCAATCTGCGTTGAAATTTCCTCTGAATTATCGGTATTTTTAGTGCCTGACTGTTCCATATCTACCTATTTTTACACTTTCAAACATCAATAATAATTGCAGTTTATTGACTGAGCTTTTTATTGACTGAACTTTCCAAGCCTTAAATCAGTCTTATTAGGGATAAAGCTAATTGGCTTGATCTGTGCTCTGTGTTTAAATACTCAGCCATTGAATTATGTCACCAAACTCCTCTTGCAGGGAATATTACATGAAAAACAAAACGCGTATTAGTTTGATTTTATCCATAGCTTTGCTAAGCAACTGCTCATGGATGGGGTTTAACGATGAAGAAACGGAAGAAAGCGAAGAGAGCGGTTACACAGAGCGCGGTTTTTACGACAAAATTCAAAGTAATCTAAAATCTAGAAACTGGCAGGTCGCTATAAGCAATCTGCAACTTTTAGAGTCACAATTCCCCTTTGGCAAGTACGCAGAACAGTCACAACTTGAGCTAATCTATGCTCAGTATATGTCTAGCGATTACGACTCAACTATTGTCTCTGCAGAGCGCTTTATTCGCCTGCATCCCCAACATCCCAATGTGGACTATGCAATTTATGTCAAAGGCCTAAGCGAAATCAATCAAAGTGGCCGCCTGTTTGATGGTCTTTTCGATTTAGATACCAGCACACGCGATGTTGGCACGGCCAGAGAAGCCTTTGCAACGCTAGGCCAGTTAATAGCAAGATATCCAAATAGCCCCTACGCACCAGATGCTCGCCAACGCTTAATTAATCTGCGCAACCTTCTGGCTCGATCAGAAATCAACGTTGCTAATTACTATTTCACAAGAGGCGCCTTAGTAGCCGCAGCTAATCGCGGTCAATTTGTGGTAGAAAATTTCCAACAATCACCTGCGGTCGCCGATGGTCTAGCTGTTATGGCTCAGGCCTATCATATGATGGGAAAAAAGGAATTAGCGGATAATGCAGTTAATGTTTTAGCCACTAATTTTCCAGATTATCCCCAGCTAACGGATGATGGCTTTGATTTTGACAAAAGAGTACTTTTCCCCAGTAACTGGTTATTAAAAAGATTACCTAAATTACTCAGTTCTAAGGTTATACCGCCAGCATTTGATACTCGTAATTATTACAACAACTCATCAAAGTAAAATAAGTTAAATTAATGGACAATTTTATTGAACGTTAGTCTATATTATGGCGTATCCACTATAGATTGATACAAATGTAGGAAATAGGTCAATGAACAAGCATGAAATTATTGATGAGATGCGCGTCTTACCCAAAATCGATGCCGACAAAGAAATATCGCGCCGAATTAACTTTATCAAACAGCAGATTCAAACTTCCGGTTGCAAAAGCCTAGTACTTGGCATCAGCGGTGGTGTCGACTCATTTACCTGCGGCCGCTTAGCTCAACTAGCCGCCGAGCAACTCAGAAATGAAAGCAATCATAGCGATTACCAGTTCTATGCTGTTCGCCTTCCCTTCGGCACCCAAAAAGACGAACAGGATGCGCAAATTTCCCTTGAGGCTATTAGTGCAGATAATGTACTTACTGTGAATATTCAAGCCGCCACAGATGCCATTAATCAACAGGTTTGTGAAACACTTAAACAGGCCAAAAAAACAGTGTCCAACGAAGCGATCGACTTTGCCAAAGGTAATGTAAAGGCAAGAGTACGTATGACCAGCCAATATCAAATTGCCGGACTGGTTAATGGTCTTGTCTTAGGAACCGATCATTCGGCGGAAAATATCACTGGTTTTTATACCAAATACGGTGACGGCGCCTGTGATCTAGCCCCATTGTTCGGGCTGAATAAACGCCAAGTTAGGCAACTAGCAAAAAGTCTAGGTGCGCCAGATTCAATCGTCAATAAAACCCCAACCGCCGATCTTGAATGCCTCAGCCCACAGAAAGAAGATGAGGTAGTATTGGGTTTTTCTTATGATGTGATTGATGACTTTCTTGAAGGCAAAAAGATTTCCTCAGAAAACGAAAAGCGCCTAATTGAAATTTATCAAAAAACTCAACATAAACGCCTGCCAATTGCGACAATCTACGATTGATTTACATTCCCATTCCCGTACTCATCATATTACTTAGTGGTACCGGAATTCTAAAATAATTTGCAAAGCAACTAACTAATAAAATTGTTAAAGCAAATGACAAACCAGTCAAAAATCTAAAAATTAAGAAACGATATCGATTTGAGGAATCCAAATCAGATTCTTGTTTTGTAATATTGGTGAGTTCACGGCAAATTCTTCGCAATTCACTATAGTCTTCTACAATATTTCTACATTTTTGATTAGATCCATGTCCATTGAAAAGCTCTGCATTGATTCTGTCTAATAACGAGTTGAATTCGCTATTTTTATTGTTCAAAAAATTATTAATTTCACCTTCATTTACTACTAAACAAAATTTTGCTGACTCTAAGAGACAGCATCTTATAATTTGTTTCAAAATCTCCTCTACCTCATCAGCTGAGCGAGTCTTAGACATTTCACCACGTCGAATATTTAATGCTTTAGTATCAACTTCTCTATCGTAATTTTGTTTCATCTCAATAACCCAGTCTTCAATTAAAAAAATATTTTCTTACCAAATAAAGCACAGAAAACTCAAGGCCATTGAAAAAAGGCTGTTTTGTGAGACATTGATCACAATATTGGTGATTTCAAGGTACTGTGTTTTTATTCGAACGTGCGAATAAAATTAATTTAGTCCTAATTCATGCACAAGAACGCTTTGAACTATATAGTGATTGTTTAATTGCTACTTATGCCCTTAATTGATAAAAAATACTAAAAAAAATCATTACTAATTAATGAATGTATTTTTCACCTAAGAGTGAAATTTTGGGCAACAACGCTTAGAATTGCGTGCTTTATTTTTAGACTATTTTTTACACTGAGGGACTTATGCGAAAAATCTTAATTGCCATTGCGGCATTTATTGCCTTTGCCGTTATTATCCAAGCTAATACATCAACGACTGATGATAAAATTGATGCGCTAATAGCCAAGATGACACTGGAAGAAAAAGCCGGTCAGCTGAATCAATACAGTGGTTATGAAATTATCACTGGGGATATCGATAAGTCTAAGATAAGCCACCGAAACCGTTTGGTTCAAAAAGGTCTTGTTGGCTCAGTGTTAAATGTTTTAGGCACTGAGGACGTTGAAAAAGCGCAACGCTATGCGGTTGAAGAAACACGCCTTGGTATACCCCTAATGTTCGCATTTGATGTTATTCATGGCTACCGCACTATCTTCCCTATTCCTCTGGCAGAATCAGCTAGCTGGGATCTCGAGGCAATGGAACGATCTGCACGAATTGCGGCTATTGAAGCCTCTGCCGCCGGCCAAAACTGGACCTTTGCACCAATGGTGGATATCTCTCATGACCCTCGATGGGGTCGAGTGATGGAAGGTGCTGGTGAAGACCCCTATCTTGGCGCACAAATCGCTAAGGCGCGGGTTAGAGGGTTTCAGGGCACGGATTTAAGTAAGCCTGACACCATTGCCGCCACTGCTAAACATTTTGCCGCCTATGGCGAAGTGGTTGCGGGCCGTGACTACAACAATGTGGATATTTCTAGACGCAAACTATGGGAAACCCATCTTCCTCCGTTTAAAGCGGCGCTGGATGAGGGTGTTCGCTCATTTATGAACGCATTTAATGAGTTTGAGGGTGTGCCCTCTTCTGCTAACACTTACTTAGTCACGGATATTTTGCGCGGCCAGTGGGACTATGAGGGTGTCGTGGTTTCAGACTGGGACTCGTTTGGCGCTATGGTCACGTCTGGCGTTGCTGTTGACGACGCTGAGGCGGCAGAAATGTCGTTAGAGGCAGGCAGTGATATTGATATGGAAAGTGATGCATTTGTTAATTTTCTTCCACAGTTGGTACGTGATGGACGAGTTGATGAGGCACAGATTGATGAGGCTGTTAGAAGAGTACTTCAGCTAAAATTTGAGCTGGGTCTGTTTGAAGATCCCTACAGATATATTGATGCTGAACGCGAGGAAAATCTTATTCTTGCGCCAGAACACCGTGAAGCGGCACGAGATATGGCAAGAAAATCCGTGGTTTTACTTAAAAACGACAATCAATTACTTCCTTTGGATAAAAACATTAAAAATATCGCGGTTATTGGTCCTTTGGGTGATAACCAGTTCCATATGAATGGTTTCTGGCGTGGTAAAGGCCAGGCAGAAGATGTCGTGACCCTGTTGGATGGTGTTAAATCTGCGGTATCTGAAACCACTAATGTCCGCTATGCCGAAGGTTCGGGATTAGAATCTGTGGATCAAGCAAAATTAGATAAAGCCATTAAACTGGCTAAACAATCTGATGTGGTTATTCTTGCGGTGGGTGAAGATGCCGACAAAACAGGTGAATCTGCAAGCCGAACTAATATTGAGCTTTACCCCGCACAACAGACCCTTGTAAAAGCTATCCATAAAACGGGTACACCGATTGTTATGGTTGTTATGAATGGACGCCCATTGGCCATTGAATGGTCTGCAGAAAATATTCCTAGTATCCTTAATGCATGGCTTTTAGGTTCTGAGGCCGGTAATGCCATAGCGGATGTTATATTTGGTGACTATAACCCTTCAGCAAAATTAACTATGACAGTGCCGCGTAAAACAGGTCAAATTCCAATCTTTTATAACACAAAACGTATCAGCCGGCCTATGAATAATACTCGTTATACCAGCAAATATATCGATAGTCCAAATACGCCACTTTATCCCTTTGGTTATGGCCTAAGTTACACTGAATTTAGTTACTCCCCTATTACACTCAGCACAAACAGTATTAACTTTAGTGAGTCATTTACTGCTAGTGTAACGGTTACAAATACCGGCAAACGCTTTGGTGAAGAAGTTGTTCAGCTTTACATCCAAGATATGGTGGGCTCAGCTGTTCGTCCCGTTAAGGAGTTAAAAGGATTCGAAAAAATTGCCCTTAAAGCAGGTCAAAGCCAAGTGGTTAGTTTCACTATTAACGCTGATGATCTTGCTTTTTATACTCGGGATATGAGCTATAAAGCTGAGGCTGGTGACTTTAAATTATTTATTGGTGCTAGCTCTGAAGACCTACAAGCAGTGGACTTTGAACTGACTTCCGACTAATTACAACGGCCGTTTAGTCGTTTTTAAGCCTGCTTTTTTAAGCAGGCTTAATTTTTTATACAAAAAAGTTCTTCTTTATTTTTTTTCTACATTTATTCCACTGGCACTGGCACGAAGTCGCCATAACTGCCGCGCTCGCTCTTGCATATCAATATGACTATCTGATTCATCAACAATTTCCATACCCATCATAGTTTCAACCAGATCTTCCATGGTAGCAATTCCCAATGGATCACCATATTCGCTAACTATCAAGCTGATCGAGACACGCTCATTGACCATGGTTTGCATTAAATCAGGTAGCGACTTTCCCTCTAACACGCTGACAAAGTCGCGTTTCATCTCACCGAGTGTTGTTTCTCGTCGACCCTCAGCAGCCTCTTTAAAGAGCTCATCTTTGCGAACAAAACCAACAAAATCTTCATCATGTTTTTCAAAAATGGGAATTCTAGAAAATTTTAATGAAGGATCAGTTGGGGAAACATCACCCACCGTCATATTTGCTGGTAGAGACGCTATTACAGTTCGCGGTGTCATAACATCCTTTACAGCTAAGCCCCTAAACGCCAAAAGAGCACTCATAGCTTGAGCTTCATCGGCGTCGATTACGCCCTCTTGATAACCCATTTTAGCCAGCATCTGCAGATCATCTCTAGACACAGATGGGTCATCTGTCACTGGCGCCAACCAACCCGTCAGCTTTTTTGACACTACAACAAAGGGATGCATAGCCCATTGTATCCAACGCAACATATAACCACATGCCGGCGCAAGCTGCTTCCAGTAACGTGCACCCAGTGTTTTTGGAATAATTTCTGAAAAGAAAAGAATAAGCAACGTCAGAACAGCAGAAATAATACCGAAATACAGCTCACCAAATAATTTTGTCGCCTGAGCCCCTGCCCCCGCGGCACCAACCGTATGAGCAATTGTATTTAACGACAGGATTGCGGCTAAAGGCTTATCGATATCGGCCTTAAAGTTACGCCATAAGATACCCAGCTTAGGCCTCTGGGACTCCAATTTCGCCAAATATGTAGGGGTAAGGGACAACAAAGTCGCCTCTAGAAGGGAGCATAAAAAAGAAACTCCCAAAGCCATACCAATGTATAGCGCCAACAAAACCATTTACAGGACTCCAACAATTCACCAACTCACTGTGAATATCAATCAAACCTTAATTCTAGTATCGTCTAATAACAAAATGCATTCAATGAGAGTTTTTCTAGAATCTGAAGGATATTAGAGGAATTGGTACGACCGAGTGGACTCGAACCACCGACCCCCACCATGTCAAGGTGGTGCTCTAACCAGCTGAGCTACGGTCGTACAAATGCAGGTAAATCATTATACTGAAAAAGTACTGTGAATCATCAAAAATAAGTAATATTTTCAACCTATGTATAGTGCGCAAATAATTTATAGATAAGAAGATAAATTATAGAAATTGTTCCAGTGAGACCTACTACCCACTAGGAAACATCCTTAAAGACGACATCTTCCTTGATGCCACCTTCCTAGAAGCGCTTCACCCTGAAATACGCGGGTACTCAAATAGGTTAAAATACAACTTATATAACCCTTACGATTTAGATATACCGCTTAAAAATTAGTTTCTACGCTATGAAGCAAGACTTTTTTCTCTTAACTTACCCAACATATCGCGAGTATTGGCCGCCTCTTCAAATTCTAAGTTTCGCGCATGTTGATACATCTTATCTTCTAGGCGTTTAATTTCTTTGGCCATATTCTCATAGGACTGTTCTGCATTGACAGAATATGAAGCGGAATCTTCAGCCACTTTTCTTGCGCGCTTATTGTGTCCAACTGCGGCATGTGCACCTTCCATAATGTCTGCAACGTCTTTTTTGATGCTTTTGGGAGTAATGTCATGCTTTTTATTATGTAATTCTTGCAGGCCTCGACGTCGCTCGGTTTCGTCTATAGCCCTTTGCATCGAACCAGTGACTTTATCAGCATATAGAACAGCCTTTCCCTCCAGATTTCGAGCTGCCCTTCCAATGGTTTGAATCAAAGATTGCTCTGAACGCAAAAAACCTTCTTTATCCGCATCTAAAATGGCCACTAAAGACACTTCTGGCATATCCAGACCTTCCCTCAGCAAATTGATACCCACTAACACATCAAATTCACCTAGCCTAAGGTCTCTAATAATTTCTACACGCTCAACGGTATCAATATCTGAGTGCAAATAACGCACTCTTACCCCGTGTTCATCGAGATAATCGGTTAAATCTTCCGCCATTCGCTTGGTCAACACGGTAATTAGAATACGTTCGTTATTTTTAGTACGTTGGTTAATTTCAGACAGAACATCATCCACCTGAGTGAGCGCAGGACGAACTTCAATCAACGGATCTAATAATCCAGTGGGCCTTACAACTTGCTCAACAACCTGACCCTGATTAGCCTCTTCATAACGGCTAGGCGTAGCAGAAACAAAAATCATCTGTGGCGCTATGCCCTCCCATTCATCAAACCGAAGCGGGCGGTTATCCAGTGCTGATGGCAGCCTAAAGCCATATTCCACCAAGGTTTCTTTGCGTGATCGATCACCTTTGTACATAGCACCTAACTGCGGCACCGTGACATGGGACTCATCAATTACTAAAAGAGCGTTATCGGGTAGGTAATTAAATAAGGTTGGCGGCGGTTCGCCCGGCTTAGCACCCGAAAGATATCTGGAATAGTTTTCGATACCATTGCAATAGCCCAATTCACGCATCATTTCAGTATCGTAGCGAACCCGCTCCTGCAAACGCTGAGCCTCAACCAACTTATCATTTGAGCGAAGCTGTTCAAGCCGCTCTTTTAATTCATCTTGGATTTTATCCACAGCATCTAAAATTTTCTCACGCGGTGTTACGTAGTGTGTTTTTGGGTAAATAGTAAATCTTGGAACCGTCCGCAAAACTTCGCCCGTTAATGGATCAAAAAGGCAAATATCTTCGACCTCGTCATCAAATAGTTGAATACGCACTGCTTCATAATCGGAATCGGCCGGATACACATCAATCACATCGCCTCTAACCCGATATGAGGCGCGATCGAAGTCTATTTCATTACGTTTATACTGAAGTTCCGCCAAACGCCTTAAAACGTCTCGCTGATCGATCTGCTCACCACGAGATATATGCAATACCATTTTTAAGTAAGAACTAGGGTCACCCAAGCCATAAATAGATGAAACCGTGGCTACCACAATTACATCCTGACGCTCCATTAGTGATTTGGTCGCCGAAAGACGCATTTGCTCAATATGGGAGTTTACCGAGGCATCTTTTTCAATAAAGGTATCAGAGGATGGAACATAGGCCTCGGGTTGATAGTAATCGTAGTAAGAAACAAAGTACTCGACCGCATTATTGGGGAAAAAGCTTTTAAACTCCCCGTAGAGCTGAGCGGCAAGGGTTTTATTATGGGCGAGAACAATAGTTGGCCTTTGAACCTGCTGAATGACATTAGCAATACTAAAGGTCTTACCCGAACCAGTAACACCCAAAAGCGTCTGCGCCGCCAAACCATTTTCTAAACCTTCAACCAAACCCTTTATGGCTTTTGGTTGGTCACCCGCTGGTTTATATTTGCTCTCTACATTTAAAGGTTTGATAGGGCGTATTTTTTGTGAGCTCAACAAGATTGTTTATCCACGTTATCTTTGGCACCACATAACTCACCAAAGAATTTGTTATTTTTTTCATTTAGGCTAGTGATTAAAGCACCAACCCCCTGCTTTTCGAGTATTTTTTTAAATTGATGCTTTTTAACTGCTACATAGGTAATTCCCTTGAAGCGCACATCCACTGCATGCCAGACACCTTTTTTATTACGCTTGACTAGAATATCCAGATTTAAGTCCGGCAGAATCTGTGATTCCATGACCACTTGCACCCAACCCATTTTACCCGAATCACTAATAGCAACATCAATTAACTTAAATCGCTGGCCACTGTAAAAACTAATCCCCTCAAACGCGTAACGCACTAGGGTGTTATTAACTGCTTGAATAAAATCATGCTGAGCCTTGGGGTTAAAGGCTTTAAACTCTGGACCACCCACTAAAGCTCTTGCGGTTGAACTAGTATCCCAATAAGGTCGAACATGCTGATCTAAAAAAGCCTGATAGTTTTTTGGGTCTTTCTTGTAGCTTTGATGCTGGTCAAGTAGCCGTTTGCTTATCAGAAAAATGATAGGTTCAAACTGAAGACGTAAAGAAGACTTCGCATCTAGCTCATCACTCTGCACCAAAGACACCAAAAAGCATAAAAGCGTAAACGTATATATCAGTTTACAACGAGACAATTTAAAGTACACCAGAACATCCCAATTCAAAAATATCCAATTTTTTAAGTATACATTGACTGGGAACTATTTACTGAATGGTTGGCCTTAAGCACAACAAATTCAAGAAAATTTAACCCTGATAACTCGTAAGAATTAAGACCAACGAGCCAATCATTATATTTCCTGTAGGAAACTGTTGACTCACCTAGTCGAGATGCCTAAAATGCCCCGCTCAACAAGAAACACCATTCCGCCTTAGCTCAGTTGGTAGAGCAAATGACTGTTAATCATTGGGTCGCTGGTTCGAGCCCAGCAGGCGGAGCCAAATTCTAAAAAGCCTTGCATTCGCAAGGCTTTTTGTTAACAACATTAATTGAAAATACTATGAGGGTTTTTAGCCTTCAACCTTTCCTGAATTTTCCCCATTTTCGGCAGCGAGAAAAACTGCATTAGTAATAATCGCTGGAACAATTAATGATAGGTGAATAGCGATCGATAGAGGTATGCTATAACCCAACCAACCCATGTGATAGATAGCAATTAATCCAAAAAATAGACACCACATTACAAACAATGCCATTAATAGATAACCTTGCAAAATTGGATCAGGAATATACCTGAGAGGGTTATATCTCAAGTCCATAATCACACGATAAATTTCAACTATTTTTTTAAACATAATAATCTCCATTAAGCTTAAAGCGGACACCATAGATTTAATTAAATATTTGCAAAATTAAACTTCATTAGCAATTTCTATGATTTTTGTTTTTTTTCTAAATTTATGTCAACAGTCTCTTCAAAAAGTAAAACAACCATTATTTATGCATATTTACCAATAAATGTAGCCTTAATTTTTGCTTTACACATTTTTTACTACGCCGCATTTAGCATTTAAGATTATTTTTAAATGGCTCTTAAATCGAAATCAGCTTCATAGAAAAATATATCCAATCGATCTAAATGACGAACTCAACAGTAAGTTTGGTATGACAATTAGCAAAAAATTACTGAAGTACTTTAACCGCAAGGCGTCAAAGTCCTCGGATAAAAACCATATGCGCTACAGAAACGATATCTGTAACCATTGGGATTTGGATTATTTATCTAAAGAAGAGCTAGAAAGGATACTTGAAGAAAAGGATGGGAATTTAGATACCACTATCCCGAGGAAGAAGAAGGATGATTAGAACCTGTTTGGTGGTGATAAGGGTAGTTATCATAAATTAGTCCAATCAATCATCCCTTTACAATTGTGATAAAAAAGTCAAAGCTGTCCCATTAAACAAAATTTCTTTTGCCATATAATCAGCAGAAATCCCACTTTGACCAAAGTCTGGCATTAATATTAGTCTATCGAGGAAAGATCCAGATGAAAGATTATGATT
>JBMHCB010000010.1:0-44036 GCA_049890135.1 Porticoccaceae bacterium | reverse complement strand
ACCTTGCCCGAGGACGAGGGATAATCACGCATTAAACGACGCTGTTGAAATTCTTCCATCACAAGCACTAACTCGGCTTCCTGTATAAGCTGTTCGGTTAACTGTCTGGCACTGTGATTTTGAGAGTTGTAGCCATGCATATCCAATTGCTGAGCGGCATTTTTATCTATAGGTTTATCAACAAGTGCACTAATCCCTGCCGAGCTAACTTCAAGTTGCGGCGCTTTTGCTTGTAATATCTTCTCAGCCGATGGGCTTCGGCAGATATTACCAATACAAACAATTAAAACTTTTTGAAAGATAGTCTTACTCTCCATTAAAAAATCAGAGGTATCTTTTTTAAATAGATGCAATTTAAATTAGAACCTATTTGGCTTCTTTACTCCAGCCTAAGAGGTAATATTTTTTTAAATTTCTAAGCAGTCCTTGCTTATTCAAACACTAAGTAAAAAAAGATTAATATGAACTAAGCCTGGACCCTAAAACACCTAACAGGATAAGCTCTACCGGAACCATTGTCTTATCTTCAGACCGATAATTATTTGAACTAGATTGGGAGGCCACCGCAGAGGCAAAGACCAGGGTAATAACTACTGATATTATTTTTGTCTTTAAATTGGTAATCATAAAATGCTTAAGAATTATTTACCGTCGAATTATTCTATGCAAAAACAAATAAATCGCCAAGTATTATTTGATCGTCCAGTTAATAAAGGCCTCTTTTAGACGCTGCTGGTTACCTCGAATATATCTAATATTTAATCGATCATTATTAAAATACTGATCTGCTAGCTGACTACCATAGGGTGCTTTTTGAGCTTTACCAGGATATAGACAGTTACAACCCATATTCGAATTGATCATTGTGCTGGTGCTTATATAGTATGAATCTGTACCTCGAATTTGCACTTGACGAGGCTGACGATCTTTTCGCACGCCCAGAGGCATTGAAAAGCCAAAGCCAAGAAACTGATGATCTGTATCCTGAACGTAAAAATGTGCTTTAGTATCGCCAAAATTAAAGGCTAACTCCAATCTAGTCCCTTGATCCTGCATCCAATATTGCCCTGATTCTATATTGATGGCGAGATCTAAATCTTCCAAATAATATCTATAATGACCCAAAGCTACATCTCTGGTTACACCACTAAAGATGCGACTATCATAGTAGCCGCCACTAAATGATAACCGATGAGTGCCGCTGGGGCTTTGCCAAAAAGTCTCTGCAAAAATTCCATCATACTCTTCACTGTAGATGCCTTTAAATCGACCCAAACCCAAAGAGGTATAGATATTTAACGGCATTTTAACCAATTGTTTAAAGGCAAAATTAGACCATCTTGATGGTACGGACCAACGATAAAAAGACTTACCTCGGTTAAAATCTTCAGTTTCTCCCAACTGATAATCATAGTCGGCATAAAATACGCCACCCGACCAAAGCGGTATTTCAAAATTAGTTCTTAGTGCTAAAGAGTAATCAAGCATGCCCATTTCAGTGCCAATAAAATGGCGAACTTTGGGAGAAAAACTTACTCTTGGGATAAAATAGGAATCATTACTCATCTGCCCACTGGGCATCTTTTGACCAGCAATTAATGATTTTAATGGGGGTAATTTTGCATTATTGTGATAAAAATCTCTGAGCTGTGATATTGAGGTGCTAAATCGAAAAGTAGCCACTCCATGCCTTGAGAGCGTGAGATCAAGAGATTCAGTATCGGATGATGTCATCTGTACCGCAAGCCCCATGGCGATGCCAATAGCATCCATTTCATTGCGGTTAAACACTGGATTTTCAAAGCCAAGGCTTAGAGTGCCATCGCGCTGATTTACCCACACAGATTCAAATCCCTGCTTGATCAGAGCACGTCTTAGATAATCTAGATTATCTTTTAATCCAGCTTCATGATTAATCACTTCAGTAATAACTAGTTTATTATCTAAACTAGCGCCATATCTTGAATCATCAATTAGCCAAGGGAATTGTTTATCTATGTTTTTTGTGCGCTGTTTAGGTTTATTTAAATCAGTATCAATTGAAGAGAATAAACTGGTTCGAATACCAACGCTAAAAAATTGTGTATTAGTCGTATCAATATTAGTCTTTAAAATAGCTGAACCATAAACCTGAGTATGGCCACCAAGCCAATGTTTTGGGGTATGCAGCTTTACCCCATAGTGATTATTAACACCATCATGTTCAGCAACGGCTGTTATCCACTCAAAGGGCTGATATTCAATACCCGCAAAGCCACCCTTATAACGCTGAATTGTCTGTTGTTGCCTTTGGGAGCCAGATCCTAGGGTAAGCCTAAAATCACCGGTGAAAGTATCCACATTTTTGGAAATAGCACCATATAATGCCTTTTGATTGCCGGTTACACCCCCCAAGTCAATGGCGCCGATAGATAAATCAAACCAATTCTTAGGAATAAACGTTGGCGAATATTTAAAGTTAGCAATAAGATCTGAGCCATGATCTGGGCTATAGCCCATATTGCTCATACCAATTTCTAGCCCAGGAAAGGGGGTAGTAGCAAAGCTAAACGCCCTGCCTTCATAGTCAGATTCACCCAGCTTTGAATTTCTATAACTTGCCACATCCACCATATTGGTATGAGAAAAATGAAATTCACCGTAATCTAGGGTGGTTCCTGTGGGAATATAAAATAGCCCTGATGTACCAAGATAATTTAGATCATTAACCGCAGCTGAAGATTGGATAGTAAAACCTGAAAAACAGATTGCCACCATGACTATTGAGATACTGTAAATTCTAAATAATGATATTTTCATTTTTAGCTTCTTGTAACTATTTAATTTATTTTAAAAAAAGAGACAAAAAAGGGGTAGCCATGCCACCCCTTTTTAAATAGCTCATAATATTAAAGCAATCTAATTAGCTAGAACCCGAACCCGTTCCAGTACCAGAACCGGTCGCAGAAGAACATGCAATACCAATATCTTCACTCTCGTTTATACCATTGGGTGTAATTGTTGTCGAAACGACGCCTGCAGTGGTTCGAGTATTAATTTCAACAGAATAATTTGGCACATTATCATCCAGTGAGGTCAACAGATAACTACCTGGGCTAGTTTCCGCAGCAATTAACGGGATGGCATTTTGATTTTCACGATACGTCACAACTGCATTCGATAGAGGTGAAAAAACTAGATTATCTTGATTGCATACAAGATTCAGGGATAGAGTTTCATTAACCCCAGGATCCTCAAGGGTTAAATCAATAGTTTTGTCACATAACTCGTAGTTAGTTTGATCCGACCAGACTTTTCCAGAATAATCTTTAACCGATACCTTATATCCACCCTCGCCGTCTATTATACCGGACGCCTTTACCTGCTGAGCAGAAAGAGTTAGTCCCCCAGAATTTGTATTTGTTAAGGGAATCGTCTTTTTTAAGTCGCCTAGCTCAAGGGCAAGTTCTAAACCAGAGGCTGGTAATGCAGCACCACCAAAGTTAAATGTGACTGGTTTTCCGCAAGCAGAGGATTCAGTAGTAAGAGCAAATATGGTTAAGTGGTCAACAGAGATTTCTACCGGTAAAAGATCGTTTTCCCCAGCAAGCACACTAACTTTTTCATTAGGCTCTGTGGACCAAGTTAAAGTTTCAGTATCAAATGATCGAACTTTTAAGTTATCCTCAATAGGGTCAAATGAGTTATCTGGCAAATAAACAGTAATTGTAATTTCGTCAGTAAAACTTTTAATGGATCGACCATTTTCATCCATCATTTTTACTTCAGTTACGCCAATAGGAACAAGTACTCCACCAATATTGTCATCGGAATTTAACCCCTGTGGTATCAATGAAGCAATTGAAACTGCTTGATCTTCTGCAGTTTCAGGTTGGGATTCTAGGTAGTTAACCTGAAGATTGATTGAGGCACCATCGAACTCATCTGTTTGACCGTCTGAATAAAAAAATTGATTGCCACCGCCAATGCTGACCTGAGTTTGACCCGTGGTATATTTAGCACTATTGGCACTATCTGAGGTAAGTACTTTTCCATCATTAGCAACAAAGTCATCATTATTTGCGGCATAAGCTTTAATATCCTGTGGCAAAAGCTCAAAAACAGCCGTAACAATTTGCGCTTGGGAATCAAGCTCTATAACTGCAATCTTATCCAAATAGCCTTCGGCAGATACTATAACCTTAAACTGTTGTAAATTATCAGCTGTTACCTGGAATGAACCATCGTCAAGAATCAAGGTGTCATCAATTGAGCTTTTATCATCAACTGACAATATATTAGTCGCTTTTTGCGAGCCCTCATAAAAATCGACCCTCGCATCAGCAACCACATCACCCGTATTTTGATTGACCACCACACCAGCTATCACAACATTCAATGCATCAGGAGAATCCGGCTCTTGAACAATAACAACAGCTGCGTCTTCAGGTATATTATAGGAGGTATCAGTACAGGCACTTATAACGATAATAGTACCTAATAGAAAAAGTTTTTTTAAAATCATGTTTGGGAAATTAGCTAGTAATTTTTTCATATATATTTCTTTTTATTCAGGCTTTGACCGTAAAATTAACAGAAACCGCCAAAAATTTCACTTTGATTCAAGCATAAAAATTTACTATACATAGCTTTTATAATTTAGCCAAGAAATAATGAAAATCGATAGAGTTACAAGGCTTTAATGGATACCTTTTGACTGTGGCTTAAGCTCGCAAGAGGAAGAACGGCTCGAACTTTTTGACTTAAGATAGTAATTAGCACTATCGCTCTGGAATCACCATCAATTTGTGAAAATATGGCATTAAGACCGCGAAATGGTCCATCTAACACCTGCAACTGATCACCTTTTTGCGGTAAATCAGTAATCACGCTGTCATTATTTTGATCAACACGCTGTTTTAGTTGGCTAATTAACTGCTCTGGAACAGCGGAGGGTTTATTGCCGAAAGAGATAATACGACTAATCCCGCGCGTGTAGTTGATAGACACTGCAGATACATTATCTTGATTTAGTTCGACAAAGAGATAATTTGGAAACAGCACCTCTTTGGACAGTTTGCGCTTCCCTCGGCAGAGTTTTTCCACAAAAATTTTGGGGCAAAAAGCATTTATTCCCTGACTTTTAAGGTTATCCAGCGCCCTATCTTCTTGTTTAGGCTTTGTTTGCACTAAAAACCAACCGTTCAAAATAATTACTCTTTATTGCAATAGGTGTAATTTACACTGATTCAATCAAGGCTAACAGTGCATCTTGGTTTTTTTGCAAAATTTGCTTGTCACCACGCGTCTCAATATTCAGCCTAATAACGGGCTCAGTATTGCTCATTCGTAAATTAAATCGCCACTCGGGGAATTCCATAGACACACCATCTGTCGTATCAACCACCAAGGCTTGGTCCTGATATTTTTTAATCACAGCAGCAATCACCGCCTGTGCGTTAGATACCTTGCGATTTATTTCACCAGGAGATGGATAGGCCTCTACCATCTGCTTAATCAATTCAGATAATGGCTTGCCAGTTTTGCACACTAGCTCCAAAACCAACAACCAAGGAATCATGCCGCTATCACAATAAAAGAAATCTCTAAAGTAATGGTGAGCACTCATTTCACCGCCATACACCGCATCTTCAGAACGCATGCGCTCTTTTATAAAGGCATGCCCTGTCTTAGATTGAATGGCTTCACCGCCGCCGCGTTTAGCTACATCAATAGTATTCCAAGTTAAGCGTGGATCATGCACTACTTTAGCACCGGGGTTTTTACTTAAAAAGGCCTCCGATAAAAGGCCAACAATGTAATAGCCTTCAATAAAATTACCCTTCTCATCAACCAGAAAACAGCGATCAAAATCACCATCCCAAGCAATACCTATATCGGCTTTATGCTCTAAAACCGCATCAATGGTTGGCGCACGATTTTCGTGAAGAATAGGGTTGGGAATTCCATTGGGGAAATTACCATCCTGCTCATTAAATATTTTTACAATCTCAACCGGCACACCCCTAGCTTTAAAGCGTTCTTCTATTGCGTCCACCACATGGCCTGCAGCACCATTACCAGCATTCATTACCAACTTAATAGGCTTGATCGAGCTAAGATCAATGTAGCCTAGCAAGTGATTTATATAAGGTTCTAAAATGGATATCTGTTGGATACTACCCCGAGCATTGTCATCAACAATGGGGAAATTATTTTCTTCTGCCATTTTTTTAATTTGTAGTAACCCCGTATCCGAACTAATGGGTTTAGAGTTTTCTCTTACCGGCTTCATACCATTGTAATCAAGTGGGTTATGGCTGGCTGTAACTTCTATCCCACCATCTGTCTTGAGATAAGAGGTAGCAAAATAAACCTCTTCAGTACCAACCACACCAATATCAATAACATCAGCACCCGCATCACAAATACCTTTGGCTAGGGCCTGCTTCAGAGACTCACTGGTCAAGCGCACATCGCCGCCTAATACCACATTTTTAGGCTTTAAAAACTCAGCATAAGCACGGCCAATTCTATAGGCAATTTCTTCATCGAGTTCTGTGCCAAGTTGGCCTCGGATATCATAGGCTTTAAAACAAGTTAGTTCAGACATAACGCGACTTTCTCCTATCTAATGGCACCCATAAGGGATTTATCACAAACTTTGCTCGCCAATTAATATCTCATGCCTATTACTTAAGCGATGTGGAATTTAGAAGGCGAGATTATACCCAATCTTAACCTTAAGATGTTAAGAATTTCCCATTATAGGGGCAGAAAAAATAACGATGGTTTTATCTTTTATTTGATAGGTTTTTTCAAGATTAAATTACTAATTCAGAAAGCAAAATAACTATGCAGTCGATTAATATAACAACCGCAAATATTAGCTTTAGGGGTGATTTTTTAATTATGTTATGACTGGCATTCTGCTTGACTCCTGATTCTATATGTTTAGCCATTTTTACACCATAACGCCCACCTAAAATAACTCCAGGAACTGTAAACGCTAGCAATTCCCAAGGAATTCCACCTAAATGCAGATGAAACATTAAACCGGCAATTGAACTGACAGCCAGAACGGCAACGCCGGTACCAATTGCAATATCAAGCCTTAATCTATAAAAAAACAGTAAATACAATGCCACGACCTCGCCGACACCAATTGCTGTCCAACCTGTAATAAGGCCGCCAAAAAATGCGGAAAAAACAAAGAAAATAGCGGTAACATTAAGGACAAATTTTGCCGCTTGCTGCTCATCGACTACTTTTAGTCTCATCTCTAAAATTAATGCAAAAAAAACACCTAAGGATATAAGCGCAAATAAGGGCTTAATATAATTAGAGGGAACAACCCACAGATGGGTGGCAATCCAGACCCCTAAAATACTGGCGCTAGAGGCTAAAATAAACGCTTTTTTATCGATGTATTTTCGTCCCCAAGCTAATGCGCCTGAAGTCATTCCAAAAGCCTGAGTGGCAATGCTTAATTTAAGCGCAACAGCTGGCGTCAATTTATAGACGAAAATAAACAGCGGCATAAATAAAAATCCGCCACCTATGGCGGTGGCATTGGCTACTGAAGCCGCAAAAAATGCCACTAGTGTAAGAATAATTTTTGATTCAAAAAAATACCCGCTTAGTACAGCCAAAATAGCTAGCGTCAATATTTTTAACGAAATATTTTCTATATTCAGGCTACTTAAAATGCCTTTCATAACTTTATTGATTTCCTAATTAGGCCAATTAATACTATTGGACGTATTTTTAAATGTCTTTTTACTCTAATATAAAGTGCAAGTCGAAAAGAATAAAAATCAAAAGGTCATTTATGACTCAATTCTTTAAGGTTTATCTTGTTAGTATGGCCCTTTTGGGTATCAGCGCCTGTGGATCTGGTGATTCTAAAACACCTACCTATTCGGCACATATGTCACAAACAACCAATAAAGATCAAAGCTATTCTAGCAAGACATCAGGAACGCATGTGCACAATGCTACTGTTCAGAGGAATGATTTATCCGCCGACAAGCGTTTGCTCGCTCAATCTACGGACAACCTATCAACTTCGTCTCTATCATGGGATTTTGATAACGATGGTAACGCTGATGCCTTAACTGATGGTTTATTACTTCTAAGATATACTTTTGGTTTACGCGGCAACTCATTGGTTCAGGGTGCAATATCTGAGAACTCAACGCTGTCTTCGGCACAGGTGCAATCTATGATTGAAAGCTCACTTGGCATTGCTGATATAGATGGTGACGAACAGTTGGATGCGCTCACTGATGGACTCATATTACTTCGATTCCTTTTTGGCCTTAGGGGCGATGCCCTTATTGTTGGTGCAATTTCAGTTGATGCCAGTAGATCCTCCTCTAGCGACATTACTAACTATTTAATTAGCTTTATGCCAAGTCCTGTTATTGAGCCAACAACTATAACTATTTCGGGGCGAGTTACTTTTGACCAAATACCCTTTGATACCAATGGCTATGGACTTAATTACAGCGGCACTTTTGCATCACCAGCTAGAGCTGTTGTTGTTGAGGCATTGGATAGTTCAGGAAATATAGCTGCTTCAAATAATACAGATGCAGATGGTAATTATTCCCTAGTGGTTAATAAGGGCCTTGAGCTAAGGGTTAGAGTATCGGCAAAAATGAAAAAAACAAGTCATTCAAGCTGGGACATTAAAGTGAGTGATAACACGACAACCATTGGTGGTGAACATCCGCTCTATGTAACAGATAGCTCTAGCTTTACTTCTTCTGTGAATGTTGTTAAAAATATTCACTTGCCCGCTGGACGCAATGGTGAAAATAGCGGTGTTAGATCGGCAGCGCCATTTGCCATTCTTGATGTCATTTATGACAGTATGCAAACCGTGATTGCTGTACAGCCCAATATCAACTTCCCAGTTTTAGATATTTATTGGAGTTCAAATAACAATACTTCTTCAGGCTCCTATGAGGATGGTGATCTTGGCACATCGTTTTTCCTAAGCCCTAATTCGATATATATATTAGGCGAAGAGGGTTCAGATGCCGATGAATATGATCGCCACGTTATAGCTCATGAGTGGATCCATTATTTTGAGCATAACTTTTCTCGCTCAGATTCTATAGGAGGATCACACAGTCAAGAAGACCGACTGGATATGCGATTAGCTTTTAGTGAGGGCTTGGCTAACGCATTGTCGGCGGTAATAACCAGTGATCCAATTTATAGTGACAGTAATGCTTTTTGGCCATATTTTGGCTGGTCAATGAACCTTGAGGATGAATATACGCCCTACAGTGGATGGTATAGCGAAAGCTCGGTCCAGAGCATCATTTATGACCTATATGATGCTGATTTAGATAATGTAGACAATATAAATTTGGGCTATGCACCTATTCATGAAGTGTTAATTTCTGATGCGTATATCAATAATGATTATCTTATTAGCATCTTCCCTTTTGCCAATATTCTTAAAAATCAGCAGCCTGAAAATATTGATAATGCGATCAATAATCTTCTTAATTATCATCAAATTTATGGCTCCGGAGATAATGGTTTTGGTGAGACTAATAATGGCGGGATTAATTCGACACTTCCTGTCTATAAAGAAATTAGCGCCAATAGTCCGCCGGTCGAAGTTTGCTATAACAATAATACGGGTAATCTTAATAAATTAGGAAATCGAGACTTTATTTTATTTGAGGTGCAAAGTGCAGGTATTTATCAAATTAACCTGTCCCCTAAAAGCATCTTAAGTGCAACGACAGATGCAGACCTATCAATTCATAAATTTGGAACTTCGATTGGGAATGATTATTCAGTTCAAAATAATGGTGCCGCCTATCTCAATATTTATCTAACTACGGGTAAGCATATTATTGAAACGGGTGTATGGGACCCCGATCAAACTCTTGCGCTTGGTAGTTACTGCTTTGAACTTGAGGTTAATTAAACCTAAATGTTAAGGGATGGAAAAGGTATGAAGATAACAACCATGATATGCCTGTTAAGCTGTCTTATGTTTGTAACTGGCTGCAATAAGGACATCTCTAGTTCAATTAAAGATAAAGGTCATCACTCTCATACGTCTCACAATTATCAAAAACCAGGGGCTAATGTGCGGCTTACCCATAATTATGATGGTGCGACTAATGCTGGAGAGGTTGAAAACCTTAGCCTTATCTTTACTGAACAATATTCATCAGGACAAATGTATATTCAGCTTAAACCGGATAAATCACTTGATATCGACCCAGAAACTAAAGAGTTTATTTTTTCTATGGAAGGTAATAAGACCCATAATATTGATCTCTCCATCAGAGCCAATTCCAAGGGGAAACATTTACTGAATATCTTTGCATCGGTCATGGATGATTCCGGCCGATTAAGCAATCGTGTTATGGCAATTGCTTTTTATGTTGGCGATAAAAATCTTGAGCAAAGTAAAACTCAAAATTCTAACTCGGAAGACAAAGTGATTATTTTGCCTTCAAAAGAAAGCATTGATTAATAGCTTAGGGTAGATCGTCTACCAACTCACCCTCTTCTGACTCGACCAAATCTTCTCGATCCACATTCATAGCCAGCATCACTGTTGCTGCAACATAGATGGATGAGTAGGTACCAATGCCCACACCAATCATTAATGCAATAGCAAAGTTATGAATAAGCTCGCCACCAAACAAAAATAATGCCAGCAACACCAGCATGGTGGTCATCGAGGTATTAATGGTTCGCCATAATGTTTGCGAAAGAGATTCATTAATCACTTCCAATGACGAAGCCTTGCGGATTTTTCTAAAATTCTCACGAATTCTATCCGATACCACAATGGTGTCATTCAATGAATAACCTACTACTGCTAGAACGGCTGCTAACACTGTAAGATCAAACTCAAGACGTGTAATTGAGAATATACCAAGGGTAATAACAACATCGTGAACCAAAGCTAGTACTGCACCCACAGAGAATTTAAACTGGAAACGAATCGCCACATAAAGCATAACTATCGCCAGAGCAATTAACATGCCTAGGCCACCTTTGTCGCGAAGCTCCTCACCAATCTGCGGACCAACAAAATCCACACGGCGCAAATCTATTGCTTCATCACTTATTTGAAGCACCGAATACAGACGCTCTGCCAGACCCTGATCGGGCTGCCCCTGCATACGAATAAGTACTTCTGACTCTGAGCCAAAATGTACAACGACTGGGTCATCGAATCCTTCGCTGTTAAGATGCTGACGCAACTCAGCCACATCAACTGGCTTTTCATAGCCTACTTCGATCTGTGTACCACCAGAAAAATCTAGCCCTAAAACCAAGCCTTGACTGTATAGGGAGACCACAGAAACTAACAATAGAACACTGGAAAAAACCAATGCGACACGGCGCAAGCCCATAAAATTGTAGATTTTTAATTCACTCATTTTTTAGATCCTATATCCACAGCTTGTCGACTTTGCGACCACCGACAATCGCATTCACCAAACCACGCGTCAGCACAATTGAGGTAAATAAAGAGGTCAAAATACCAATTGAGAGGGTCACAGCAAAGCCTTGAACTGGGCCTGAACCAATCAGAAACAATATCACCGCAACAATCAGTGTTGTAATATTGGCATCTAAAATTGAAACAAAGGCGCGATCATAGCCAGCACTTATCGACCCTTGAACGGAGCCACCATTCGCCAACTCCTCTCGAATACGCGAGAAAATTAGCACATTGGCATCAACTGCCATACCCACGGTTAATACGATACCAGCAATCCCAGGCAAGGTTAGGGTAGCACCTAACAACGACATAAAGCCTACTAAAAGCAGTAAATTCATTGTTAAGGCAACATTGGCTAGAACGCCAAAACCACGATAAATAAGAATCATAAATAACAGCACCAACGCCATGCCGATGGTAACCGACTGCACACCAAGTCGAATGTTATCTGCGCCCAGTGAGGGCCCAATGGTGCGCTCTTCAACGATATACATTGGCGCGGCTAAAGCACCCGCTCTTAGCAAAAGTGCTAATTCAGACGACTCTCGCTGACTGTCTAGACCAGTGATACGAAATGATTTTCCTAGCTGGCTTTGAATAGTCGCTAAACTGATAATATGTTTTTCTACAAATGGCACCGGAGTTATAACCATTTCACCATTGTTATCAAGGGATTTTTCTAGCTTGGTTTTATATTCAATAAACAGAACACCAAGGCGACGACCAACATTATCTCTGGTGGAATAGCCCATCTGCCAACCACCTTTTGTATCTAGCGTAATATTGACCTGAGGGCGACCATTTTCATCATATCCTGCCCGTGCATCAGTCACGTTTTCACCAGTAATTACTGGGCTTGTTTCTAATTTTGCATCCAGACCCTGACCATCGCGAAACTCAAATACTTCGCCAATTCTACCTTCAGCTTCTAAACGAAACTCTAGATTTGCGGTTTTACCGATAATTCTTTTAGCCTCTGCAGTATCTTGAACACCAGGTAGCTCAACTACGATACGGTTTTTACCCTGACGTGATACCAATGGCTCTGAAACACCAAGCTCATTAACCCGATTGCGCAATGATGTCAGATTTTGCTTTATCGCATTGTCCTCAATCTGACCGGTGGCTATTTCACTCAATTGCAGTATGAGGGTTAGTGGGTTTTGCCCCTGTTTATTGATTAGCTGAAGATCGCGAAAGTTAGCCCGAATCTGATTAGCCGCCTGCTCAACTTGCTGTTCATTTCGAAACCTACCAATAATTTGCTGCCCTTTAAGCTCAAAACTTCGGTATCTGATTTTCTCTTCTCGAAGACTTGTTTTAACTTCCTGTAAATCACCCTCAAGGCGAATAGCCAGTGCAGAGTCAAGGTCGACTTCTAGTAAAAAATGCACACCACCACTCAGATCTAAACCCAGCTTCATCGGTGAACCACCCAAATCACTTAACCATTGCGGCGTAGTGGGCGCGAGATTGAGTGCTACAATATATTCACCCCCCATCTCAGCTTGAACGACCTCTTTAGCGCGCATCTGCATTTCACTATCAACTAGCCTTATTAAGGCTGATTCGCCATCAGCTTCACCCGCAAAATACTCTATTTGTGCTTCAGCAAGGGCCTTTTCGACTTTCGCAAGTACGACCTGATCAATTTTCATGGCACTACTTTGCCCAGACAGCTGAAGCGCCGGATCCGGTGGGTAGAGATTGGGGGCTGCATAGATAAATGCAAAGGCAACCACCATAAGAATTATTATGTTTTTCCACAACGGGAATTTATTGGGCATTCTTTGTTCCTTTAATTCCTTAATTATCTCCGTATAAATGCAGAGATAGCTGAATAGCGACGCATTATAGCCATAATAGTTTACATTGGGGCATATTTAACAATTTAAACCGTCAACCCAATTTAACTACAGGCGCATCATGACGGTCTTTCTTGACCCTGCTTACGATAAAACTCATCGACAAATTGGTCTAATTCGTCATTTTCAATAGCATCGCGTAATCCCTGCATTAAGTTTTGGTAGTAACGAAGGTTATGAATGGTATTAAGCTGCGCCCCTAAAATTTCACCGCATTTATCCAAATGATGCAGATAGCCCCGAGTAAAATTTTGACAGGTATAGCAATCACATTCGGCATCTAGTGGCGATGTATCGCCGCGATGCAAGGCATTACGAATTTTTATCACACCGGTTGAGGTAAATAAATGTCCATTTCGCGCATTGCGCGTTGGCATAACACAGTCGAACATATCAATACCGCGCAACACAGCTTCAACTAGGTCAGCGGGCTTACCCACTCCCATTAAGTAACGCGGCTTATCCGCCGGCATATTGTCACCTAAATGCTCCAATATGCGAACCATATCTTCTTTAGGTTCACCAACAGAAAGGCCACCAATCGCATAGCCATCAAAACCAATGGCTTCTAGACCTGCCATAGATTCATCACGCAGTGATTCATACATGCCACCCTGAACAATTCCAAATAATGCCGAGGGGTTATCACCATGGGCTTTCTTACTGCGTTCTGCCCATCTCAGCGAGAGCTGCATCGAATCATCCGCTTGTTTTTCGGTGGCGGGATAAGGAGTACATTCATCAAAAATCATCACCACATCACTACCTAGATCCCGTTGCACCTGTATCGATTTTTCTGGGTCAATAAATACCGGACTGCCATCAATAGGCGATTTAAACTCAACCCCTTTTTCAGTGATTTTGCGCATATCCCCAAGACTGAAGACCTGAAAACCGCCGGAGTCAGTTAAAATAGGCCCCTGCCACTGAATAAAATCATGTAAGTCACCGTGTTTTTTAACCACTTCGGTTCCGGGTCGAAGCATTAGATGGAATGTGTTGCCCAAAATTATCTCAGCGCCAATTTCTTTAATATCGCGAGGCAACATACCTTTGACTGTTCCATAAGTCCCAACAGGCATAAATGCCGGTGTTTGCACCTTGCCCCGAGGAAAACTCAATTCACCACGACGCGCCTTTCCTGAGGTAGCTAATACCCTAAATTGCATGGCGCAGGTTCTGGTGCTTGTCTCACTCATTGGGAACATCCTTGGTTGCATCTGGGTTATGACTGAGCAACATTGCATCACCATAACTAAAAAAGCGGTAGCGTTCAGATACCGCCTGCTGATATGCCTTCATTATAGGCGTGTAACCGGCAAAAGCGGAGACTAGCATCAATAATGTTGATTCAGAGAGATGGAAATTAGTGAGCAGTCGATCTACCACCTTAAATTCATAGCCTGGATAGATAAAAATATCTGTATCACCCTGATAAGGCGCAATTTCACCCGAACTAGCAGCCGTTTCTATACTGCGCACACTGGTGGTGCCAATAGCAAATACTTTGCCGCCACGCGCTTTGGTTGCTTTGACCTTCTGACATACCGACTCACTCACTTCTAGCCACTCAGAATGCATCTTATGCTCAGTTATATTTTCAACCCGAACCGGCTGAAAAGTTCCTGCCCCCACATGCAAGGTAACAAACGCAAGTTCAGCGCCCTTAGCTTGAATATCTGCCAATAGCTGATCATCAAAATGTAAACCGGCCGTCGGTGCCGCCACCGCACCCGGCTGATCAGCATAAACGGTTTGATAGCGGGTTTTATCTTCTTGCGTGTCTTCGCGATCAATATAAGGGGGTAATGGCATATGCCCAATTTCATCGAGCATTGATAATAATGGCACACTAAATTGGAGTTCAAATAAATCATCAACCCGACCTAACATATTTGCCGAATAGCCATTATCCAAAATTAATGTAGCGCCCACTTTTGGCGACTTGCTCGCACGAATGTGTGCCAGCGCAATTTGATTGCCAGTAATACGCTCAATTAACAGCTCGATATTGCCACCGGTTTCTTTTTTACCAAACAGTCTCGCAGGAATAACCTTGGTGTTGTTAAACACCAGTAAATCGCCAGCCTGAATATGGTCTAAGATATCAGCAAAGCCTTGATGCTCAACTATGCCGCTAGCATCCATGGCCAATAGCCGACTGCCGCGACGATCCGTAGTGGGTTGGCGGGCAATTAGTTCATCAGGCAAGTCAAAATGAAAATGATTTAAACGCATTAAAAAAAACTATCAATTGATTGAATTTTGTTAGGCCGCAAGGGTATAGAAAATCAGCCCAAACGCCAACCTATTTAACAAAATACATCAACATACGTTGTTGACCGCAGACCGATCACTGCTATAATCGCCGCCCTGCTTTTACAGCAATGCCAGAGTGGTGAAATTGGTAGACACAGGGGATTCAAAATCCCCCGCCCTTAAAAGCGTGCCGGTTCGAGTCCGGCCTCTGGTACCAAACAATAACACCCGCCTTTTTAGGTGGGTGTTTTTGCAATAGTAATAATGTTTGTTAAAGAAATTCTGTGCACTCTTATAATTTACAGATTTCTTTAATTTATCGAATTTTGGCGTCAATTTAATAATTTATTTTGGCATTATTTTTCTGACAATATTACATTCGAACGTAATTTTGTGTGATCGATCGACCATCTAGGATAAATGATTGCACCATATGATTTTCATCGATCAGTTCAAATTTTACCTCTGCCATATGATTGGAATAGTTTTTCCAAGAGCCAACCATACCAGTCTCAACAACCCTTCCATCTTGCTTTAAAGCAAAAGTCCCAAAACCAAAATTTCGTACCTTTTCACCATTTTTAAGAGCGCTTTGGAGAACAACAAAATGTCCGCCGCCAATCATCTTAGTCTCGGTAAATTGAGTTAATTGTGAGCTTTCTGTTTCTCGGCTTTTCAGCTGCCAAAGCCCATCAAAGGGTGATGAATCACCTTGTGCTCGCTTCCACACCTCTACCATGGTATCCAGAACCCGCCCATCGTCATATTTCATACCATGCAAAATCTGCTCAAAACCTGTCTCAGTTGGCTTAATAGTGATTTCAAAACTTAAGTTAGAAAGGGGTCCATCATGATTGACTAAGGGCTCTTCAATCATTACACCATCAACCCATGTTGCATTACCTGCACCCACGTCCATATCACCGGTTGATTCATTATCAAAGGCGAACATAAATTTGCCTTTGGTGTAAATTTTAATTTGATCTCTAAGCTTTACCGTGGTTTTACCCTTCTCAGTAATCGTTACCTGTGACAGCAAATAAGCGCCATCTGAAAGTTTTTGCATTTCATTTTTCTCCAATTGTTGCGATTGCTTGTCTGAAGTACAGCCTACTATAAGCACAGTCAATATGATTAAAATCGTGGTCTTTAACATCATCTTTCTTAACCTTTTAAAAGTTTCATGGCAAGCCTCCAACCTGACAACTAGCTCACAAAAAATTGGGTTGGAACTCAATAACATAGTTAAGCATTTTCAGCACCAAAGGTCATAAAACTTTCTCCCTTTAAGCCTAAAAATTTTGGGTTTAGGCTGAGAATACATGATTTTTGTTGTACTAAAAATAAGAAATTGTGGCATTTATAAGCTATGGAAAAACCTGTTAAATTCTATAGTTTACTGGCTTGGTTATTCTTCATCTAGGCGGCCAGTATTCAGTAAATTTAGCTTTTTCTCTACTTATCTCAAAATATGGCTAATCTAACGCGCCAAGCTAGCCAAAATAGCGCCGAAAAGGGTAAATTCCGAGTTGGAAAAAGAATTCCAATAACATTGTACAGTTACTTCCTAAGAGGGTGGTCATGAAATCTATTCTAAAAACATTTAATGCTGGCTTTATCAGCAACTTTGCTCTGATTGGTATCTTGAGTGTATTAACATCGGCTTGTGGTTCGAATGCGGACTCAAACGACCCAAGACGTTTTGATGACACTGGTCCAGCAATTACCCTAAATACCAGACCTGAAGTAATAGATGAAGAAGGCAATGTTACGCAATATGCTATAGGTGAAACTGTAGAGCTTGACTACATGCAGTCTTATGACGAGCTTGGTGTAACTGTTCGTGACCTATGGGATGTCAATAATGTAGAAGTAACAACGACCCAAAGACCTAGTCTTGATACTAGTGTTCTAGGAACCTACTACGTAGATTACTATGCTGTTGATACAAGCAACAATCAATCTGAAACACTTACTAGAACCATTGTTGTCGAAGATAGAACGGGCCCTGAAATTTCAATTTCCGGTCCAAATCCTCTTATAATCCAGCCTGGTGAGTTGTACACACAACCAACTGCAACGTTTACTGACGTATATGACACTGATAAAAACAACACTCCATCAGGACAAATCACTGCCTCAGGAGATGTTATTGACGAAACTCAGTACGGAAGTTACACAGTTGTTTATTCAGCAGCTGATAATGCCGGCAATGTTACTACTAAAGACCTAATAGTTCTTGTTGAGCCTACTTACCTCGATGAAGTCGTTGTTTTTAGAGCTGGAAATTATGGTCCTGACTTTGATGGTGGTTCAAATGCTTATGATTCAGCAATTAACTACAGTACTTGTTCAACCTCTGATGGCTGCCCAAGTATTAGCTTTGAGCTTGTCGATGATACTTCTGAGGAACAGCGACCCGAGAAAGTTCTAGAAATCTCTCACGCAGACACCAACGCTTTCGCCGGTGTTTTTATCGAATCTTCACAGACCTTTGACCTTCGAGGTGCTCACGAACTTGGCAAGTTGGTTTTTGATGTATGGTCAGAAAATGGTATATCGATCAATGTCAATGCTGGTTGTGTCTACCCTTGTGAGAGCGCCCTTGTAACACTTCCCGATGTGGGTAATGGTGAGTGGGAAACTGTAACCATCCCAATCACTCAATTATTAAATGACAAGCTAAATGCAATAACTCTCGGCAAGTCAAACACAATAGGTCTTCATGCTACTAGTCAAACTAATGAGAGCTTCCGTGTAGACAATATCCGCTGGATGTGTGTTTCCACTTGTGAAGGGGCTGAAACCGGAGATAAAGAATATACCCCATGGGTAAAAGCTGATAAGGATGATCCAGATGCTTATGTTGCACCTACAGAATATGACGGATACACCTTAGTTTGGTCAGACGAATTCGATGGAACTGAAGTTGATACCAACAACTGGAATATTGATACAGGCTGTACGCTTGTTGGCTGTGGTAACCAAGAACTACAACACTATCGCCCTGAAAATGCCAGTATCGAAGATGGGCAGCTTGTTATCAGTGCCGATATTCAAAGATCTGGTGATGACAATCTTCCAGGGTTTGAGCAATATTCGTCTTCCAAGCTTACTACAAAAGATAAATTTGAATTTAAGCAGGGTCGTGTTGATATTCGTGCTGTAGTTGCTGAGGGTCAAGGTATGTGGTCAGCTGGCTGGATGTTGGGCGCCGAAAACGAATGGCCATACACAGGTGAAATCGATATTTTCGATACCATCGGTGGTGTTAGGGGAGGAGTCCCTCAAGAGGATATGATTGTTCACAATGCCTACTACAATGCCTTTGGGCCTTTTGATCCGGCTAGAAATGATCCAGCTCTTGGTTATTCAAGCAGTAACTTTAATAACGAGCAAGCTGGATATGGTGAGAACCGCATTGATCCAAACAACCCATCCAATGACGGTGAAACTTACTCTAACAGATTCCATGTATTTAGTATTGATTGGAATGAAGAGAGAATAAGATTCTTAGTAGATGGTGTGGCCCATACTGAAGATTTCAGAATACAGTATGATAACGCTTGTCAATATACTGAATACGTTGGAGATACACGCTCTTGTATTGAGCAGTCATTTGATCATACATTTTATATGATTCTTAATGTGGCAGTTGGCGGAACATGGCCTGGATCGCCTGATGAAACTACTCAGTTCCCTCGTGGAATGCTTGTGGATTATGTAAGGGTTTATCAAAAAGATACCGATAATGATGGCGTTGCAGATTTTGATCTTGATGGTGAAACTCAACTAGACGCTGATCCCAATGACCCTAATGTCGGTGCGCTATAAAGCTATACCGACATCCTGTCTAAAAAAAACCGGCTTATTGAAGCCGGTTTTTTTTCGCAAAAATTATTTTAAGGATGTATTCAAAACTAAAATTCTAATTTTTTAACTCAAGCGATTGATTGATCTTTAGTAACATTTGCATAGGGTCTTCAGCTTGGGTAATAGGTCTGCCTATCACTAGATAATCACTCCCCAGCTCAATTGCCTGAGGCGGCGAAACAATACGTCGCTGATCATCGGAAGCACTGTCAGTTAAACGTATACCTGGGGTTACTAACTTAAAGTCATGTCCCAGCTGCTGCTTTAAAGCCGATGCTTCTTGAGCAGAACACACCACCCCATCAAGCCCAGATTGTTTGGTTAACTCTGCCAACGCCATAACCTGATCACCAGCAGCCGTATTAACTCCTACTTGACGTAAATCACTATCGTCCATACTGGTTAGCACTGTCACAGCAATAAGCAGCATATCCCCGCCGTGCTGTTCTATAGCCTGCTTAGCTGCGGTCATCATGCGGTCACCGCCAGAGGCATGAATATTAGACATCCACACCCCTAGATCAGCTGCAGCAAGGATAGCCTTTGCTACAGTGTTGGGAATATCGTGAAACTTTAAATCTAAAAATATATCGAAGCCGCGATCTGTCAATGATTTGACTAGTTGAGGGCCTGCCGCAACAAAAAGCTCTTTACCGACCTTAAGTCGACATTGATTAGGATTTAATTGATCCGCCAACGCCAACGCAGATGCTGCATTATCAAAATCTAGGGCCACGATAATTCGCGGTTCTGATGATGTCATAGGTTATTCATCTCTTTGTTTAAATCGCCCAAGTTTACGGCGTCTACCTGCAACCACAAGGCTGCTAAATAAAATACCCAGCAGAGCCCCAAACATTAAAAAGACCATCAACCACAAGCCTAGACTAATTTCAGGGCCTTGAAAGTAAATAAAATCAACTCTTAGAAGCTGCTTATTATGGAGCGCAAATAACGCACCTACCAAGGCAATGGCAAACAATAGTATGGCTTTAATAAACGATCTGATTGCGCGCATTGGCTATCCAATTAGAACGAACTCAATAGACCTATTGTAACCGCTGAAAGGATTACAATAAAACAGTCGATTAAGTTAATTTGCAAAAAAACCTATAAATCAACTCAGGACACATTGAGCATCCTTTTTTACATTAGCTAAAACCAAAGATCCGTGTATTTAGCATATATGCTGGGTATGAATCATCCTTCATTTTTAACTCGAATCTGCAAACCATTCCTCCAACCTGTTATGCTACAGATCACAAACACTAAACATATAAACTCGCAAAGCATGGCAAGCTTTTATAACGAGCAAAGACTTTAGTAGATAGCAGACCTTGAAAAAAAGGAATTCTTTAAAGAAATGCCAAAAAATAGGCCGATAATCCTTCGAATTGCAGTGCCGTCTCCTCTGCGACGCACATTCGACTATAAATTACCTGAAAAATTGCGCACAAAGATTACAAATTGTACGCCTCTTCCGGGTATTCGAGTAAAAGTTGAATTTGGCCGAAGAATTTTAATTGGACTGATTGTCGATATCCCCCAAACTAGCGAGCTCGCTATAGAAAAAATTAAAGAGATCAGTGACATCATTGATTCATCCCCTATTGTGCCATCAGAATTATTTAAATTATTTATCTGGGCAGCCAACTATTATCAACATCCAATAGGAGAAGCACTATTTACCACACTGCCCTCGCCGCTTAGAAAAGGCGATCCTGCATTAGCCGAATCTATTCCTTATTATCGCTTAACTCAATTTGGCACTGGGCTAGATAACCAGACACTTAGGGGAGCACCCAAGCAACAAGCGTTGGTAGATTACATTATTCAACATTCTAACTGCGTTGCAGAATCTGAGGTTAGCGCATTATTTTCTAGTGCCATCCGCAAACAATTGCAACAGAAAGGTTTGATTGAGTCTGTGCTTTTAGAAAAACCAAGCCCAATCACATCAGACGAAATCTTAAAACAAGCAAGCCTAGTTCTTGATAAACAGCAACAAATAGCTATGGATGCTATTAATTTGCATGAGTTTAATAGCTATTTACTAGAAGGTGTGACTGGTAGCGGCAAAACAGAAATCTATCTGCAAACTATTGAACAGGTACTGCGGTATAAACGCCAAGCCCTAATACTCATTCCTGAAATCAGCCTTACCCCTCAAACTGAAAAGCGATTTCGCGATCGTTTCAATGTATCCATAGTCACCATCCATTCAGGTATGACCGACAAGCAACGCGTGCAGGCTTGGCTTCAAGCTAAATCAGGTCAAGCTAAGATTGTCCTTGGTACAAGATCAGCTATTTTTACCCCCTTTAAAGCTCTCGGCTTAATTGTATTGGATGAAGAACATGACGCCTCATACAAACAGCAAGATGGGTTTCGATATTCAGCGCGTGATTTAGCTGTTATTCGCGCTCAACAAGACAATATTCCGGTTATTTTAGGCACTGCCACCCCCTCGTTAGAATCACTCAATAACTGCAATAAAGGCAGGTATCAGCATCTAAAATTAGATAAACGCGCCAATAGTGCCGAAGAACCTGAATGGACCCTAATCGATTTAAGAAATGAATCGATTCAATGCGGTATTGCCGAGACTACATTAAATGCCATAGACAAAAGACTAAAGGCAAATCAACAGGTCCTAGTCTTTCTCAATCGACGCGGCTATGCTCCCGCCCTACTCTGTCATCAATGCGGCTGGACCGCTCAATGTTTAAGCTGTGATAGCAAACTCACTGTTCATCGAGCACGAGGCCTATTAATTTGTCATCACTGTGATTACCAACAACCACTAATACATCATTGCCCTAGTTGTAATAGCACAGATTTAATGGCCGCTGGTGAGGGCACTGAACGCAGTGAAGAGTTCCTCCAGCAGCGCTTTGCGGATTACCCTGTTATTCGGGTCGACAGGGACAGCACAAGAAAAAAAGGTGCACTTGAGGCATTCTTTTCAACCGCAGATAGTGGCAAACCCTGCATACTTGTTGGTACTCAGATGTTAGCGAAGGGGCATCATTTTGAAAATGTCACACTAGTCGTTATCTTGGATGCCGATAGTGGCCTTATGAGTCCAGATTTTCGCAGCCATGAACGAATGGGACAGCTTCTCACGCAAGTAGCAGGTCGTAGCGGGCGAGGAAAAATGAGTGGGCAGGTGATGGTTCAAACCCATCAACCTGATCATCCAGTGCTAGACCAATTGTTTAATCAAGGCTATCGCCCATTAGCACAACAACTACTTCAGAATAGACAGCAAGGACTGTTACCACCTTTTAGCGCCCTTGCGGTTATTAGAGCAGAGTCTGCAAACCCGCAATTGGCTGTTGATTTCTTAAGTTATGCCCGAAAGATAAGCGAACAACAAATAACATCAGACATAGACCTGTTGGGCCCGCTTCCAGCATTAATGGAAAAACGCGCAGGGCGTTATCGCTTCGTTATTCAAATAACCTCGACTAGAAGGAGTAATCTGCAACAACTACTAACAACTATTGCAACTGCATTAGAAAAGCGCAAAAAAGACCATAAAATACGTTGGTCTATCGACGTAGATCCGCAAGAATTATAGAAAATCAATAAATAGAGAGAGTTTACTTTGCCTACAACAGGCTTTTTCACCTACAATTCACACAAACGATAGGTCTAGGCGGTTATGGCACAAAATTATCATAAGAAATCCAGCTCAGCTACCAAGCGTCGCAGCGAACATTCCAATGGTGGCTTTCCAGTATTTCTATCAGGCTTTATATTAGGCATTATTGCCTGCCAATTAATACCCTACCTATTAAAGACTGATAACCAAGTGTTAGATGTAAACAATAATGCCGCCACCAACGAGGCGCCCGTAGCACCCGACTTTCAATTTCCCAATCTATTGAAGGGTGACGAAATTAATATTCCGAACACCGAAAATAACACCAGTGCAAATACTGATGCCAGTTATCTTCTCCAGGTAGGATCATTTAAGAACAAAGATGACGCTGAAAGCCTGCGCATTAAGCTGTTACTGTTGAATTTACCTGTTTTCACAGAAGCTTTCAAAACCTCATCAGGCGGAAGCTTACACAGGGTTTTAGTAGGGCCATTTAGTAATAGCCAAGACAGTAGCTCAGCCAGAAAAAAACTGCTGGAAAATAATCTCGATTCACTATTATTAAAACGAAATAAGAATTAATAAGCCGGTATCAAGAATCTGCAATTACACCGCTTTTCTTTAACTTAGTTATTTGTTCAACATCTAAACCTAAACTTATTAAAACCTCATCTGTGTGAGCCCCCAACTCAGGCCCAGCCCAATCAGTTGCCCCAGGAGTATTCCCAAGCTTAGGCATTATCGCCGGAATTTTTAGTGGCTCACCATTGATCTCAACCTGCTCAAATAACCCTCGCTCATTAAAATGGCGATCATTCATCATATCTTCAGCGTTGTAAACAGGCCCACAGGGAACGCGATACGACTCTAAAACCGTCAAGGCATCCTCAAGCCTGTGGCTAGCACACCAAACCTTTAAAACAGCATCTATTTCAGCTTCATAAACGACTCTATCCGCATTAGTTGCGAATTTTTGATCATCAGCCATATCATCGCGCCCTATTGCCTGCATCAAACGAGTAAAGATTGAATCACCATTACCACCAATCACTAAGAATTTATCATCCTTACATCGATAGGTATTGGTTGGCACAATGCCGGTGACTGTGGTTCCCGATGGCTGCCGAATGATATCAGCACCATTGTATTCAGGGATCACAGCCTCGAGTAAGTTAAACATAGATTCATAAAGAGCAACATCGACCACCTGTCCCTCGCCAGAATTTTGATCGCGAGCTTGCAGCGCCATCATAATACCGATAACCGCATGCAAACCTGATACGCTATCACCCAAACTAAGATTAGGTCTTACAGGGACCTCACCCGGATAGCCATTAAGGTATCTAAAACCACTAATCCCCTCACAAGCCGAGGCAAATCCTGGTTTTTTAGCATAGGGTCCTGTCTGACCATAACCAGAAATTCGAGTATAAATCAGACGAGGGTTTTGTTGTCGAAGCGTTTTGGGGTCTAAGCCCCAGTTTTCCATCACCCCCGGCCGGAAATTCTCAATCACAATATCTGCGCTTAACAAAAGCTCCCTAACAAGAGCGCGCCCCTCTTCGGTTTTCAGGTTGACAGAAATACACTTCTTATTACGCGCCAAGCTTCGCCACCACAACGAAGTGCCATCTTTTACTTCGCGCCAATTGCGAATCGGGTCACCGCCCGGCGGTTCGACTTTAATAACCTCAGCGCCAAAATAGCCCAGCATACAACCAGCAAATGGGCCTGCCAGAAGCTGACCCAACTCAATAACTCGCAAACCCTGAAGTGGTTTTTGCATTTGCATTAGTCTCTATATAATGAAAATATACTCAATTCTAACATCGATTTACTATTACACCCTTTAACAAAAACTAACTAAAAAATATTCTTCAGCTAAAAACAATAAGGGATAATCATCAAAAAAAGATGAAGCAGATTGACCAAAAGCATAAGCACCTAACTGATAGCGTTAGAATACTTAGTCGCCAACAATTTATAATTTTATTGATGCTTGTTATGTCAGCGCTTTGCTACAGCTGGATAAAATATACGCAGCCATCAGAATCAACTTGGAACGAAAATTCTATACAGCTTCCCGATAGTGAAACACTGCAACTCTATATCGATAAAAATACAAGCGAAGAATCTAAGGTTACCCGACAAATCAATGATAATTTAGACAATATCATTGATGATCAAGCAATGCAGATAAAACTCTCGGGGCTAACAAAAAATGTCACAGTGACAAGAGAGCCAAGCAACAAAGAATTGAGTGATTTTTACAGCCAACATAAAGAAAAGTATCGCCAACTATCAATATTTCACTTTACCCAGTATTTATTCTCTAATATTCAATATGGTGGGCAGGCCGTAAGCCAAGCGCAAAAGGTACTGAGTTCACTTCCGGCTAATAGCGATAGAGTCTTGGAAATTTTAAGTTTGAATACACTTCAAATTGATCGCCAATACGGCGAAGGATTTAGCCAAAAACTTTTAACGCTAGTGTCGCAAGATCAGAAAAATTTGCCTTGCTGGACACAACCCATCACATCAAAAGTTGGCGCTCATATATTATGCTTTAAACAGGTAAGTATTGGCGCCATACCAGAGCTCGCATCTATCAAGCCACAACTCATCAATCACTGGCGCTACGAAACAGCCAAAATAGAATCAATGGGCCAGTAAAATAAAGCGAGCAGTTAACTCATCAGCTGTTTAAAGAACTCGCGAAGACCCTCTGTACCTGACTGCTCCCAAACCTTAAGGGCCGCAGTACCAATAATCGCCATATCCGCATGACCGCGAAGAAAGTCCATATCTTCCTTACTACTAATACCAAAACCCACACCAATAGGTACATCTGTATGCTGACGGCAGCGCTCAATTAACGCCACTACATCATCACCCATATTAGTTTTAGAACCGGTTACACCCTTTCTGGCCACAGCATAGACCATTCCACGACTCGCAGTACCCAGCTGCGCTAAGCGTTTATCACTAGATGTAGGAGTCATCAGAATAACCGGCTCAATACCTGCTTCATCCGCCAGCCTATGCAAATTACCCGCTTCTTCAATGGGTAAATCAGGAAGAATAAAACCCACACCACCAGCGGCTTTAAGACGCTCAATAAAAACATCCTCACCCATTTTAAAAGCCGTGTTGTAGTATCCCATCATTAATACCTTAAACGGGAACCTTGCACTCACCTCAGCCATTAATTCAAAGCACTGATCAACCGTTGTACCAGACTTTAAAGATTGCTCATTCGCATGCACAAACAAAGGGCCATCTGCACTGGGCTCAGAAAATGGAAACTGAAGCTCAACCACATCAACGCCCGCCTCAGCCATTATTTCTAATTCTTTAAGATTATCTTCGAACGAAGGGTAACCACACACAACATGGGCCATCACCAATAAATCTTTATCCTGCTTTCTATTAGCAATAAACGATTGCAAACCCATTACTTCTTCTCCGCGCGATACTGGTCCGCTTTACCGCCAATAAACGATTTCCATTTAGCATCATCCAATGCATCAGCAATAGTAAAGATGTCTTTATCGCCACGACCCGACATATTAACTATAACAATCTCATCTTTGCGCATATTAGCCGCTTCTTTAAGCGCCACTACGAAACCATGTGTACTTTCTAACGCCGGAATAAGACCTTCTGTTCGCATGGTAAGCTTGAGTGTTTCCTTAACTTCAGCATCGGTAGCAGCTTCAAAACGCACTCTACCCGTATCATGAAGATGAGAAAAAATTGGATTAACACCAATGTAGTCCAAGCCAGCAGCAACCGAATGAGTCTCGTTCATATTGCCTTCATCGTTTTGCAAAAAATAGGTTTTATATCCCTGAGCAACACCCACCGAAGCGTCGTCATAAGCCAAACGAGCTGAGTGCATATAAGAACCAACACCCTTACCACCAGCCTCACAGCCGATAAGCTCAATATTCGGCTCATCGATAAAGCCTTGGAATAGACCCATAGCATTAGAGCCACCACCAACACAGGCAAATACTTTATCCGGTAAACGACCCGTCTGAGCAAGGATCTGCTCGCGTGCTTCGAGACCAATAATCGACTGAAACCAACTCACCATTTCTGGAAAAGGATGAGGGCCACAGGCCGTTCCCAAAATATAGTGCGTATTCGCCATATTGGTTACCCAATCGCGCATACATTCATTCACCGCATCTTTTAGCGTTTTCTGACCGTCCTCAACTGCAATCACTTCAGCGCCAAGATTTTCCATCCAAAACACATTTGGACGTTGACGAGCAACATCCACTGCACCCATATAAATCTTACAATCAAAGCCAAATTTCGCCGCCATAGTTGCAGTAGCAAAACCATGCTGCCCAGCACCTGTCTCAGCAATAACACGCTTTTTACCTAATCTTTGGGTCAATAAGCCCTGACCCATCACATTATTGACCTTGTGCGAACCCGTATGATTCAAATCATCTCGTTTAGCATAAATCTGCGCACCGCCCAATTCACGGCTAAGATTTTCCAAATGAGTTAAAGGAGTCGGTCGACCCGAGTAATTTTGCAGAAGAGCAACATAATCCTGCCAAAACTTTGGGTCCGCTTTACACTCACGAAAGCATTCAAGAAGCTCTTCGATCGTTGCATGTAAAATTTCAGGAAGAAAAACACCACCATATTCCCCATAGTAGCCCTCACGGCCATCGGAGAAATCAAAAATATCCATGAAAATCCTCAATTGTGCACACAAACAAAGTTAATATTGTTTCAGTGCTATAGAAATTGTATACAACTTATTTTATCGAGTTAGTCACAGCGAGACAACTCAACTTATTAATATAATGCCTTACGAAACCTCTTAACTCTTGGCACATCCAAACAATGACCAATTTATGCACATTGGTCAATATTTAATTATACCCGCTGCAATTACTGCATTTGTGAATTTTATCCACATATTTTTCAACAGCTTACCAACCAGATATTGGATTTTTTTATAAAAAAAACACAATATATAGTGGATTAGTGCTTGCAACACACAAAATGTTGGATAAACTCTATACCCATCGAAAAGCAAATTATCCGAATAGCTTATTTAAGTGATACGGCAAATTCCACAAGTAAAGTGGCTACAAAAAATTTGCCATCAACAAAAGACAAACAAAAAGGGTCAAAGATGAGCGCAACTAAATTAAAAACTGTAAAGCCAAGCAAATCAATTGATGATATTCAGTTTCAAGAAGCATCATTGGATATCTGGGATAAAAAATATCGTTTAAAAGATAAGCAAGACCAACCGGTTGATAAAGATATTCAAGAAACCTACGATCGAGTAGCAAAAGCACTTTCTGACGTAGAGCCAAAAGCAAAACGCAAGCAATGGCATGAAAAATTTGTTTGGGCACTACAAAATGGCGCCATTCCAGCGGGCCGTATTATTTCTAACGCCGGCGCTCAGGCGTACAAACCTGCCACATCCACCATTAACTGTACCGTGTCCGGCATAGTGCCAGACTCCATGCTTGGGATTCTTGAGCGCAATCTAGAGGCCGGCTTAACCCTAAAAGCGGGTTGTGGTATTGGTTATGAGTTTTCGACCCTACGCCCCAAAGGCGCCTATGTTTCTGGTGCTGGCGCCTATACCTCAGGCCCGCTTTCGTTTATGGATATCTACGATAAGATGTGTTTTACCGTATCCTCAGCCGGTGGTCGACGTGGCGCTCAAATGGCAACCTTTGATGTAAGTCACCCCGATGTATTCGACTTCGTAAAAGCTAAGCGCGAAGACGGACGTCTGCGTCAATTCAACCTATCACTTCTTATTACCGAAGAGTTTATTGAAGCAGTTCGCAATGATGGCAGTTGGAATCTTACTTTCCCAGTCAGTGCCAAAGAGGTAGATGAAGGCCTAAACTTAGAGGGAGACGATATCGTCTGGAAACCATTCCCTACAACAGACGGCTATATTACTAACGATCAGGGGCTAGTGGCCTGCCGCATATATGAAACAATCCGTGCGCAAAAGCTGTGGAATGCCATTATGTCATCAACCTATGACTTTGCAGAACCCGGCTTTATCCTTATTGATCAGGTTAATAAAAACAATAACAACTGGTACTGTGAAGATATTCGCGCCACCAACCCCTGCGGCGAGCAGCCCCTTCCACCCTATGGCAGCTGTCTACTAGGTTCGGTTAATTTAACCAAGTTTGTGCGCGATCCATTTACCTCAGAAGCCTCATTTGATTGGGAGCAATATGCTGAAGTAGTTAAAGTATTTACCCGCATGTTGGACAATGTAGTTGAAATCAATGGTCTGCCATTGGAAGGACAAAGAAACGAAATTCAATATAAGCGTCGTCATGGTATGGGCTTTCTAGGTCTTGGCTCAGCCATCACCATGCTATGCATGAAGTACGGTGACAAAAACTCCGTAGAGTTTACTGAAAAGGTTTCACGGGAAATGGCCGTTGCCGGCTTAGAATGTGGCCTTGATCTAGCCAGAGAAAAAGGTCCAGCGCCAATCATGGAAGATGATTTCGAAATAACTGCCAACATGATTTTTAAGCAGCCTGAACTCGCTAAAGACGGCATCAAAGTTGGCGATAAAATCAAAGGCAAAGTATTGATGGGCAAATACAGTCGCTACATGCAAGACATTGCAGGGGTTGCGCCTGAGCTAGCCAGCTCAATTATTGAAGAAGGTTGTCGCTTTAGCCACCATAGTTCAATAGCACCAACAGGAACTATTTCGTTATCTCTAGCTAATAACGTTAGTAATGGTATTGAGCCAAGCTTTGCCCATCACTACTCAAGAAACGTTATCCGTGAAGGTAAGAAATCAAAAGAGAAAGTTGATGTCTTCTCCTATGAACTCCTAGCTTATCGCACATTAATTAACGAAAAAGCCATGCCATTTGGCACAACCGAAGAAGAAGCATTACCAGACTACTTTGTGAGCTCCGAAACCATTGAACCAAAAGCACACGTTGATATTCAGGCAGCTTCACAAAAATGGATTGATTCATCTATCTCAAAAACAATTAATGTGCCTACAGAATGTGACTATGATGACTTTAAAGACATCTATCTGTATGCCGCAGAAAAAGGATTAAAAGGCTGTACAACATTCCGCTTTAACCCAGAAGCCTTCCAAGGCGTACTGGTTAAAGAAAGCGATTTAGAAAATACCGTTTACAGCTTTACCTTAGAAGATGGCTCAACGGTAGAATACAAAGGAAATGAAGAAATTGAATACGATGGCGAAACCCACACCGCCGCTAACCTATTCGACGCACTCAAAGAAGGTTACTACGGTAAGTTCTAAACTTACCGTAGAATCATAAAGGACAGAGAGGAATAACATGAGCAAAAAAATTACTCAAAAAATTGTAGGCTACAAAGTAGTGAATGATGAGCCTACCGCAGAAGAAGTCAGCCCAGTAGAACAGGAAAGCAATATTATTCAGATGCATGAGAAAGTATCGCGCCCTGAATCATTGGCCGGCAGCACTTACAAAATCAAAACGCCACTATCTGATCATGCCCTGTATCTTACGATAAATGATATTGTGCTAAATGAAGGCACGGACCATGAGTTACGTCGGCCGTTTGAAGTGTTTATTAATTCTAAGAATATGGATCACTTCCAGTGGATTGTTGCACTAACGCGCGTAGTTTCTGCGGTATTCCGCAAGGGCGGCGACTGCACCTTCCTCGTCGAAGAGCTAAAAGCCGTATTTGATCCTCAAGGCGGCTACTTCAAGCCTGGCGGTAAATTTATGCCATCATTAGTCGCTGAAATTGGATGGGCAATCGAAGATCATCTACAAAAGATCGGCATGCTAAAAAAGCCAGAAATCCCTGAGCATCAGCAAAAGATTTTGGATGAGAAACGCGCTGAATTTGAGGGTACTGCAACTGCCAAGGAAGAGCCTAGCGACTTCCCTGCCAATGCAGAAGTTTGCAAAAAGTGCAGCGTAAAAGCGGTTATTCTAATGGACGGTTGTATGACTTGTCTAAACTGTGGTGACTCAAAATGTGGCTAACCACTAGCCTATAAAAAAAGCGGCTTCTTAGCCGCTTTTTTTATAGGCCAAATTAAGGCTTCACTCTTTGCTTACTTTAGACTTAATTTTCAATGCAAAATAAATACAAAATCGGCAAAATTCGCACCGATAACCACGCCAAAATAATTGCCATAGGCTAAATCGTATCGCAGTTGCTGGATATATGCAGCTGCAAACCGATAAGAAAAATAAAGATTAACTGGGTTTTACTTCTTGAACTAATACAAAAGGCGGAATAACCAAAGCCCAAACTAAGGTATTCTCATTATACCATCGCTGTGCCTGAGTGTCGGTCACCTCTGTGACTAATTCTTGAGCAAGCCATTGTTTAATTTGAGCAGTATCATCTCGATGTAATGTAATTGCGACCTTAATTAGATCAAAACCTGCAGAAACAGCGATCACACTGCCTGATGCATAATGTTTTTGCAGTTGATGCCACTGTATTTTTGCCGTTTCACCATTTAGTCGAGCAATTAGCTCACTGGTATCCTCTGGGGTGGGCATCAGGCTCCACCTTGCCAGCGACAGAAATTATTTAATAGCTGTAGCCCAGCATCGGCACTTTTTTCTGGATGGAACTGCACTGCAAACAGATTCCCTTGCTGAAGCGATGCGGCAAATTCTTTACTGTAGTCACAAATGGCAAATACATTGGGATTATGATCAGCCTCAACATAGTAGCTATGTACAAAATAGAAACGACTGTTTTGCTTAATATTGTGCCAAAGTGGATGGTCTTTACACTGCTTAACATTGTTCCACCCCATATGAGGAACCTTAAGCTTATTGCCCTGTTGATCTTTAAGATCCTCACCAAAATATCTTACCTGACCCGGCAATAGCTTTAGGCAATCAATACCACCGTTTTCTTCGCTTGTTTGCATCAGGGCTTGCATACCCACGCAGATAGCTAATACAGGCTTGCTTTGGATAGCTTTTTTAACGACTGGGCCAAGATTAAGACGCTGTATTTCATGCATGCAGTCTCTAATTGCACCTACACCTGGGAACACCACACGATCAGCGTTTTCTACTATTTGAGGGTCGGAGGTCACTATCACTGAGGCACTGGGCGCGGAATGCTCCAGTGCTTTGGCTACGGAGTGAAGATTACCCATTCCATAATCAATGACAGCAATATGATCGCGAAAATCACTCATAATTTTTTAACAGTCGCTTTAAATTTACAGCGTACCCTTGGTAGATGGCATAACACCAGACATACGTGGATCTTCGGTTACTGCCATACGAATAGCACGACCTAAGGCTTTGAAAATGGTTTCCACTTGGTGATGAGCATTGGCACCGCGTAAATTGTCGATATGCAGTGTGACTAGACTATGATTAACAAACCCATGGAAGAATTCTGAGGTGAGATCGACATCGAAAGTACCCACATGGCTGCGAACGAAATCGACATTCATAATTAAACCTGGACGCCCTGAAAAATCCAAAACCACACGAGATAAAGCTTCATCCAAAGGAACATAGGCATGACCATAACGAGTGAGGCCCTTTTTATCACCTACTGCCTCAGCGATTGCCATCCCTAATGTAATACCAATATCCTCAACCGTGTGATGATCATCAATTTCAGTATCACCTGCAGCCTTGACATCAAGGTCTATCAGACCATGACGGGCAATTTGATCGAGCATATGATTCAAGAAAGGCACTGGTGTATCTAGGTTAGCCTTTCCGGTGCCATCAAGGTTCACACTGATCGTAATTTGTGATTCCAATGTGTTGCGCGTAACGGTTGCCGTGCGCTCGGTCATGAGGTTCTCCAAGTCAGAACGTTAAACCGATATTATAAGCGCAAAACGATCTGATTTTACAATTTACTTGTAGATATAAATTAGTTAATTGATATCTCTGATTTCCCAAATGGTATATGATTGTGGGAATGAACTATAAAAACACCACAGTAGGCATTTTACTTAGTCTTGTTATTGGACTGAGCACCACTGTATCTGTTATTCACAACCTTAATTACCACGATCGTTTGTCTTCAAACGATCATCATGCCCAGCATGACCACCACAAACATTTCCATCGTGTCGTTTTAGATAACAATAGTCATAACAAAAATTTTGGCCATGATAATTACAGCGGGCATGATGAGGGTGGCTGTGTCTTTTCGGTGATTCAATATACTGAATCGCTATTAATTCAGCTAAATGAATTAATTTCTCTAGCAATTCTTTACCTCAAGAAAACTGCTGCTTATTTTGATTTGCATCCTGTTCAAGTAGGCAATGGCTTTTTTGCCCGAGCGCCCCCTTCTAGTCTCTAATAATCAAAAAAAATTTTTAAATTTCTGCTCGCTTTTAATACAGCGGGCTTGTTGTTTATTTACAGAGACACTAATTATGAAAAAACTAATTTATATTGGGCTATCTGTTATAGCCTCTACTGCTATTGCTAATTTCAGCATGGCGGATAATCTTGAAGAAGTAATTATTACCTCTTCACTTATTGATGCTTCGGCAAGTGAATTATCAAACCCAATTCATGTACTTGATGCGCAATCCATTAACGGCGATGCAACTCAAAGTATAGGAAGTCTAATTGATGGCCTAATGGGTGTATCATCTAGTGATTTTGGTGCTGCCGTGGGTCAACCTGTTATCAGGGGTCTAAGTGGAAGCCGAGTCAAACTTCTTAACAATGGTAAGATAGTACGGGACATGACTTCTCTGGGCCCTGATCATGCAAATGAAATTGATTTAGGACTGCTAGAACAGATTGAAATTATTAAAGGCCCCTCTTCTTTGCTATACGCCAATGGCGCTGTGGGTGGTATTGTCAATATTGTTGATAACAGCATCGCTAAACAAGATATCGAATCTTTTAAGTTTAATTTAGGCGCAGGCTACGAAGATGGCAATGGCGGTGATACTGGCAGTGCGAGCTTTGTTGGAAATATTGGCGGCATTAACGTCACATCAAGTGTTCAATATTCCGATTTGGGTAACTATGCTATTCCAGAGGGTGCTGTGATTGAGGCGCATGAGGAAGATTATCAAGAGGAGGAAGAACATGACCATGATGCCAATACCCTTGAAAACTCTGATTTTACAAAAACAGGTTATAAGCTTGGTTTATCTATGATCGAAGACTGGGGTTTTATAGGCCTATCTTATTCGGATTCTAGTTCAACCTATGGTATTCCATTCCATGGAGATAACCACGAAGATGAACACGGGGATGAGCATGGAGATGAAGATGAGCATGGAGATGAAGATGAGCATGGAGTTGAACACGGAGATGGCCATGGAGATCATGAAGGTGAAAGAATTTTCGCGAGTACCGACTCTCAAACCATTAACTTCGAAGGTTCATACAACTTTAATGGTGGTCTAGTTAAGGGTGCTGATTACTATATCCGCAGTACTAGTTATGATCATACTGAGCAGCATGCTGAAGAGCATCATGAAGAGGAAGAAGAGGAAGAAGAGGGTCATGAGGAACATGGACCAACGCTATTTAAAAATGACTCTAATGAATTTGGTCTAACCCTAGAGATGGGTTCTGATACAAACATGCAGAAGCTTAACCTCAATATTACTCAAGAAGAGGTTTCTATTGATGGAGAAGAGAAATTCTTGGAGCCTACCAAGTCTGATGAAATGACTTTGGGATATTTTGTTAGTAATGAGCTCAATGCAGCACATATTGATTTTGGCGTAAGAGTTGATCAGATTGAGCGTACATCAATTGATGGCAACTATGATGATACTCTAACAAGCTTTTCAACAACAATTAGCCCTAATATAGCGGGCAAAGTTGATGTTAGCCTTGGTTTATCCTCTGTGCAAAAAGCCCCTTCTGCCTCTGAGCTATTTATGGGTGGCGATCATTTAGTGACCCAACTTCATGAGATCGGAGATTCAACTCTTAGTAACGAACGTGCAAATAATATCGATCTTAGTTTTGAAACAACGTTCGCTGGATTTGATACCAAACTTAACCTTTATAGAAATGATATATCCAACTTTATTTACTTAGCTGAATTGCACAACGAAGAAGATGAGGATAAGTCCTTTATTGATGCATATCTAGCGCGAAAAAATAAACAACTAGCTGATATTGAACTTACGCTAGCTGGCTATAAACAACAGGATGCTATTTTTGAAGGCTATGAATTAGAGCTTTCTCGATCAATAGCACTTATGAATGGTAACCTTGATGTATCTCTTGGCCGTGACTATGTGGATGCTCAATTTAAGGATGGTGATTATATTCCCCGCACTGTTCCTACCCGAAATATTCTTAATTTGAACTACAAAGCCAACAATGGTTTGAATTTGTTAGTTTCGATCAAAGATGTTCAAAAGCAATCAAAAGTTGCTGTGCATGAGGAAGAGGAAGAGCATGAGGGTGAAGAAGAAGGTGAAGAAGAACATCACGACCATGGTGAAACACCAACGGATGGCTTCCAATGGGTTAATCTTTCTTTATCAAAAGAGATTAAAACCAGTGATACTGAATCTTTAACAGTTTCTTTCTTCGCTAAAAACTTACTCAATAAAGTGGCGAGAAATCACACCTCTTTTGTTAAGGATGAAGTGCCACTTCCAGGAAGAAACCTTGGCTTAAAAGTGAATTACAACTTTTAATTGCCTTAGGTGATATTTCTTAAGTTTAAAACGATGGGTAAGGGATTGCCCATCGTTTTAACCACAACTAGTTTAATGTAGAATATTATTTGTAAGTAAAGGCATACTACAGGTAACAATTTGAAAATTTTCTTTAAACGGCTGATGTTCAGCCTGTTTTCCCTTATTCTATTCATCAGCTTGGGTATTTTTGTTTTCACCCTTGTTGTCGACCCCAATCAATTTAAGCCCGATATCCAATCAACTGCTACCAATGCAGGTGTTGAACTTGATATGGATGGTGATTTGGCATGGCAACTTTTTCCATTTGGTCTCAGCGCTGAAAAGGTTAATTTTGTTTTTAGTGATCAATCAATGGCGGGTAGTGCGGATCAACTTCGTTTTGGTATCGGTATTTCAACACTTATTTCTTTTGCCAGCCAACGCAGTCAGCTACCCATCAGCCAACTATCGGTCACCAATGGTCGCGTATTGTATGCTTTGGCCAATAGCCTGCCACTGCAATTTAGTCAGATTGACTTATCAGTGAATGATGTAAATTCTACAGGTAAGGCATTCCCAATTAGATTAAGTTTATTGGCGCCAAAGGGCTTGAAAATATCTCTGAATACCGAGCTTGGTGTTCGACTATCGGAGCAAACAGTGACCGATATATCCATCGCTAACCTGCAGTTAAAAATTAATCGCCTGTCTATTAATGGTTACCTTAATACATCAAATAATATGACTAAGATACAGGGTCAAATTAACTCTGAGGATTTTGATCTTATTCAGCAATTCAAGCTAGCTAAACGTTTTATACCTGATTTGCTAATGCCAAAGATGGCTGATGCCAAGGCACTAACCAATGTCTCTTTTGATAGTTTTTTTGATATCGAAGTTGACGGTTTATCTAAAATTCAAACAACCCTTGTAGTGGATGGCCAAGCCATTGATATCGATGTGGATATCGATCAACCACAATATAAACTGAGAACGGTGGTCTCGGGTCAAACGCTTAACCTAGATGCTTATCAAAGCCTTGCGAACAGTCAATCAGATAATTCAATGCTATTTGCACCTCTTGCAATCCCTATGACGGTGTGGCACGGACAAAGTCAATTTGAGTTGAACTTTTTAGGCATTGAATTAGGTGATTTGAGGCTATCTAATCTCTATGCCAATTTATTTGGTAATCAAAATATCTTCCGGTTAACCTCGCTTAATGGCGATATTTATAACGGTCATATTAATGCAACAGGATCGCTAAATTTACAGGACGCAACACCCGCTTTTTCTTTTTCGTCCTTTTTTAGAAACATTGATTTAAACACTGCCACACAGTCTATGGATAATATTAATATTGCTGGAAGATTAAATTTTGAAACCACTATCACAGGCTCTGGTGATACTGCTGAATCAATTCTTCAATCACTGGATGGTGATGGCAAAATTACAATTGATAAACCAAACTATCAAGGCGTTAATCTAGAACAAACACTATGCAATGCTGCCGCAGTTTTTGGCGGTAAACCCATCCCAAAAACAACTTGGTCAGAAAATACCGAATTCGATGATATAAACGCCAAGCTACAGTTTAAAAATGGGCGTTTATTTATTAATAACTATCAAACCCAATTAGCTAATATTGATATATATGGCAATGGTGATATTAATCTTTCATCACTGCGTTATTCTTTTAACACAACAGTATTGGCGACCCAGCCAACAAGCAGCCCACAGGGTTGTAATATCAACCCAATGATTGTCAAACGCGAAATACCATTTAGCTGTAAGGGTGAACTAGGCGATAGTATTAAATGTAAGCCGGATAACAATTTAATTCAGACATTACTTCTAACACCTAAACTATAACCCTGCTATGCAAGTACAACAATTTCAGCACAGCATTTTAGATTGGTATAAACACCAAGGGCGAACTGACTTACCTTGGCAAAACTCCATCACCCCTTATCGGATTTGGGTATCTGAAATTATGCTTCAGCAAACTCAGGTATCGACTGTTATTCCATATTTCGACCGCTTTATGGCTAGTTTCCCTGATATCGAAATATTAGCTAAAGCTGGTATTGATGATGTACTCCATCATTGGACTGGACTTGGCTATTACGCGCGCGCCCGAAACCTGCATAAAACCGCACAAATAGTTGCCTTTGAAATGAATCGGCAATTTCCAGACAGTGTTGAAGCATTAAGTGCCCTTCCGGGAATTGGCCGATCTACTGCTGGGGCTATACGCTCTATTGGATTTAACAAACCTGCGGCTATTTTGGATGGCAATGTTAAGCGTGTGTTGGCCAGATTTGCTGAAATTGAAGGCTGGCCCGGTAAAACTGCGGTGCATAATCAGCTATGGGATATCGCGGAACGCTATAGTCCAAACTATCAAACTCAAGAATATACCCAAGCAATGATGGATTTGGGAGCACTAGTATGTACTAAAAAGTCACCGAAATGTGGTCAATGCCCAATTGCAAGCGATTGCAAAGCCCTATCAAAGGGCAATCAAGCCCTATATCCCGGCAAAAAACCAAAAAAGGTGATACCTGTAAAGGAATCTATTTTTTTGCTTCTACGCAACGCTAAGGGCGATATATTGCTTCATAAAAACCCGCCTGCCGGATTATGGGGTGGACTCTGGGTTTTACCTCAGATTAAGCAATACTCAGAACTTAAAACTACCTGTAAAAGATTTGGCCTTACTATAAAAGCTGAAGCCTTTATGCAACAGCAACGTCATACCTTTAGCCATTTTCATTTAGATTACCAACCCTTGCAGGTAGAGGTTGAAGAAACTAGTCAGTATATTGGCGAAAATAACGACTTAATCTGGTATAACATAAAAAATCCTCTATCATTGGGGATGCCTGCGCCGATCAAGGCGCTTTTAACCACTTAAAAAGAGGTCTGTATGGCTCGTATGGTACTTTGCAAAAAGCTTAAAAAAGAATTACCTGGCTTAGATATGCCTCCATTTCCAGGCCCAAAGGGCGAGGAAATCTTTAATACTGTATCAAAACAGGCATGGCAAGAATGGATGGAACATCAGACAACGCTGATCAATGAAATGCGTTTAAATATGATGGATTTAACGGCTAGACACTACCTTGCAGAACAGCGAGAAAAGTTCTTTGATGGCGAAGATGTAGATCAAGCAGAAGGATATGTTCCACCGAGTCAATAATCCTTGACGAATGCCGTTTCAAACGGTTTAATACGCGACCTCGCAGTAACGCCCAGGTAGCTCAGTTGGTAGAGCAGTGGATTGAAAATCCTCGTGTCGGTGGTTCGATTCCGCCCCTGGGCACCATCTGTTTAAAAGCCTCGATTATTCGGGGCTTTTTTGTGTCTAATTAATACCAATAAACCAACATTCTTTATAGAGATAATTGACGAACTCACAACTGCTTTTAACAAATTACTAGACGTAAAAAAGGCTCCTGAAGGAGCCTTTTTAATGTACAACTATCTACTTGAAAGTATTAAGGAAAATACTTGGTAATATAGTTATAAACTTCATCAGCAGAAGCTCTTTCTGCGCCATAGGCAGTGACACCCAGTACTAGCGCTTCTCCACTTAAGCCAAATAGATAGCGAAGTAACAATAGACCATCGGTTAGTGCATCAACCTGACCATCTGCATCGATATCGGCAATAACTAAAGCGTTTACCACTTCAGCTTCAATTTGGTTTGGAGTGAGTGGCGAGTTAGTTGCCGTAACATCACGAGTTAGAGATTCTCCGCGCAGGCCAAAGGTATATCTCAACAGTATTAGGCCATCAGTCAGCGCATCTACTTCACCATTACCATCAAAGTCCCATGTGGCTGCTAAAACATCCATATCATAGCTTGTTGAGTCAAAATCATAGCCTGAGGAAACACTAATTCTAGAAAATGAAATAGTGGTCGCGGTGATTGTGTCTGTTGTAATAGCTTCTGACACATTAAAGTCGATTGACAGCAGTTTTGCTGGCAATTCAGTATTTGGCCAGTTACCACCTACTGAAGCCCAAGCAACAGTAATATATTGATCGGTTGCTTCATTGCCATCGGCGTTATCTTCATCGAAGAACGGCCCTTCTGCATCTACAATCAGATCTTGATCAATATGCACTAGGGTGTCATTAATAGTCAGGAATGAGCTATCAAAATGGATACGGAACCCTAACCCTGGAAGCTGATTCTGATCATCCGTAGTGCTGTAACCAATATCCACAGTAGTAGTTGTGCCTATTACACCTAAAGGCTCACCCATAACCGAAATATTTTGTGTATGGCGACCAATTGTTGGATCTAGAGGATCTCTATCCTCAGCATCGGGAACACCGTCATTATCATCATCGGTATCGGCGTTGTTACCTATGCCATCGCCATCCGAATCTTCCCATTCTGTTGGGTCAAATGGGAAGGCATCGTCTTCGTCATTTCTTAAATCATTATCGTCATCGGGATCTGCATTATCACCTATACCATCACCATCGTTATCAAAGCATTCGGTTGGATCATAGGGGAATAAGTCGACACTATCGGGGCAGCCATCTCCATCAGAATCATTGGTGATTGGCAATACATAATTCATTCCACCAAACGTATAACCAGCGGCAGTACTTGTCGCAGAAAAATTAATTGGTGTTGAGTCATTATCAGGAATTTCTCCTTCTGGCTCACTAACGGTAAATTCTAGAGTAAATAGATCCGCTGTATTGGAGCCTGGCCAAACACCAAATAATGACGCCCAGTTGGCGATAAAGTAAGCGTCCGTTGTGCTGTCGTTATCATAATCTTGATCATCATTAAATGATGTAGTAGTTGGCAGTGTAATTGAATCATTGGTCAAAACATTATTAAACCCGTCTAGAGTAATAACTGAACTATCATAATGAACTCGAAGACCAAGGCCAGTAAGATTGGATTGATTGGCTTCATAGGAAACAGTAATACTATTTCCCCCTCCATATGATGCACTAGGTTCACCACTGATTAAAACAACCTGCTCATTGGCATTAGCGCTTGAAGCTAAGGCAAATACTGCACTAAAGATTGTCCCAGCTAAAAGAGCTTGAACTCCCTTAAAAGGATTGGAGAATTTTTTGTAACTATTCAATTTAAAATAAAACATGATTTACCCCAAAATTTATTTTTTTATAAATTTATTACTATGTTCTTAATAACATCTGCCTCTATATTAACCTAGCAAATACATGAACACCAACAATACAACAATATTAACTTTAGGCGTTGAAGAATACCTATGGCAAATTAGAGATCTGATGTTTCTTTTATAACTGTAAATCCTGTTGTATAGTCGTACAAAGGGGTCAAATAACAAATTAAGAGCGGAGTTTTTAATGAAAGTATTAGTTTCAATAATGATTATCACAATTGGTGTATTAGTCTTTTTTATTGTGGGTAACGACTCAGATATACAAATCGATAGTCCAGTTTCACCACAACAATCGCTGGATGCTTATAATTTAAATGATCATGAAGATATGCCTGCGCAGCATACTGAGACTTCTTCAAGCAAAAGTGAGGCTAAATCTAACGAGTCAAATAAAGTTTATGCAAAAAACACATCCAGCAGTAGTTCTGATGATAGGTCGTATCAAGACACTAGCTATAATAATCAGGGAAATTCAAACTACGGAAATACTAGCTCCTCCTATAATCAAAGCAATTCAAATTACCCAGGCACAGGATCTTCTTATAGCCAAAGTAATACAGGTAACGGAAATGCTAGCAGCTCGTATAATCAAAATAATTCAAACTATGACCGTACTAGTTCCACTAGCAGCTCTAACAGTCAAACAACCTCTTCTAACACGACTAATACTACTAGCACTGAAAAGTCTGACACTGCAAATAATGATCAAAATGATGCTAATTCAGAAAATACTGAAACAGCTGAGGAAACAAATGCAACTGAGGAACAGGAAGATATTAATAACACAAAGTATCAAAGACTTTATGATAACGGCATTATGTGGTCTGGCAATACTGGTATGTTAATGGTTGAATATCAGTCTTCAGACGCTCAAACTACAGGAATTGGCTTTCGTGTCCATTATGATAGCTCAGCCATAAGGCCAATTAATGTCCAACAATTTCCTGTCGATGCCATCATACAGACTTCACCGCAAACGGTAATGGCTGATACTAGTAACCGCGACAACAATACTAATACTGATCAATATCTACCTTTTGCTTGGGCTTCTATCTATGGTCAGTGGCCTCAAACTAATCAAGTTACTCTTGCGACTATTGAATTTGAAAGAGTTGAAGGTGGTTCAGCAAATGACACCATTAACTACACGGCTGTTAGTGTTCCTGCAGGATTTCGTTTGATTAAGTAGTTTTTAATACTGTGTTTTATAATAAACAGAGTTAAAAAAGGGCTCCCCAGTGGGAGCCCTTTTTTGTCTTACCTATTATCAATCACTACCTTTTAAGGTTTTGGACTTTAAATTATTATTAGTAACCATATACGATACTGACCTAATTTGTCCTATAAAAAAGTATCACAGTAGAATGTCACCATGCCATAAGGTTGTATTGAGGGTCACCCTCAATATCTATATTTGCGCTAGCTAACTCAAGATAAAATATAAATTTACTCGTTGGTTATCGATGGATTATTCCACTGAATATTCCATCAGTCTTTGGTCTCTCTATTCATATAAATAAACAAGTGAAGAATAAGCTATTACACTGGAATCAAAATTCAACTTATGCTTACAACATTCATAGCCTAACCTTCTGGAGTAAAAGCACAGTCGGAGTAACTGCTAATCAGTAACAATAGTAGGAATACTAACTGCTACTTGGTTCTTATTAAATTTTTCAATATCGGACTGTCAGGGTATTAATTTTCTTAATTTAATTAAGTCATGTCTTTTGCTATGACGCTTATTGACAATAATTAAACAAAAAAAAACCCCGATTAAATCGGGGTTTTTTTCTGAGTCTAGATTAAAACTCTAATCTAGATCATTTTTGCATCCTACTTAGGCATATGCGCATTAATGTAGTCTACAATTTCTGCTGCTTCGGTACGTGTACCTTCTGGATGAACAACACCCTTGATAAGGTCATCACCTTCTAGTGCAAACAGATGACGTAGTAACAACAGACCATCTGATAGTGGATCAACCGAACCATTACCATCGATATCAGAGATATCTTGTGCATTGGTTAATCTAGCTTCAACTTCAGCAGATGTTAATGTTGAATCCAGAGCTGTTGAACCATCAGATAACATGTCACCACGTAGACCGAATGCATAACGAACAAGCAGAAGACCATCTGTTAGGGCATCCATATGTCCATTACCATCGAAGTCCCAGTTAGCACCATTAGCCGTTACTTTAACATTAGTAATAGTAACCGGTAGATCACGCTCTACGATGTACAGTAGGAATGAACTATGGGTATTTGTACCCTGTGCTGGGAGATCAATACTGTAATCAGCTGAACCAGCAGCAACAGTAACAGTATCCGTAGCAAATGATGGCTCTGTATCTGGGTAAGGTGCAGCTTCAAACTTGAAGAACACATTTACATCAGCGTCCGCAGAACCTGTGAAGGTCAACGTACCACCATTTTCTAGACTAAATGGATACAGATCAGTGTTGTTATTAGCAACACCTGCCCATCCCTCAGCACCTGTTGGGAACGTGTAAGTATTGCCATCAACAATAACACCACCAAACGCACCATCAAATACAGCTGCTGATGGGTCTGGGGCTGCAGTTACACGTACATCCTTAACAACCACTGGAAGATCACGATCAACAACATACAACAAGAATGAGCTGAATGTGTCCTGATCTCGAGATGGTATCTCAACAGAGTAAGACGCTTCATCACTACCTGTTACAGTCACTGTCGCAGTGTCATACGCAGGATCAACATCTGGGAACGCGTTGTACTCAAATCTAAAGCGTACATTCACATCACCTAATGGAGCCGCACCTGTGAAGGTCAACGTACCACCATGTGGGAATGAGAATGGATATAGATCAGCATTGTTGTTAGCAACACCTGCCCATCCCTCAGCACCTGATGGGAACGTGTAAGTATCGCCATCAACAACAACACCACCAAATGCGCCATCAAATACAGCTACCGTTGGGTCTGGGAACGTACAGCTACCATCATCGGTTGTAGCGTCGGCATTGTAGTTATCAGCCGCAGCATCAGTACAACCTGGAACATCAGCCGGAGCAGCTGTTCCACCGAAGTAGATGTTGTTGAATGCAACAGAACCATTACCG
>JBMHCB010000009.1:0-7416 GCA_049890135.1 Porticoccaceae bacterium | reverse complement strand
CTGACGTCAAAAATGATTTCTCAAAAAATGGATCCTCAGAAACATAAAGAGCTGAAACCACCATAGTTACAAGAGGAAGCCAAGCCAGCGGAGATACTGGTTTAAATGTCTGAATAATAGGATTGATACACTTGTAGGCAGTTTCACTAAGACCGCAAATTATTCCCAGAGGTACGGCAAAAATTGTGGCTATCAAAAAACCAAAAGCCACTGTAATAAGACTGGTGATAATTTGATCAAAAAAAGTTGCCTTGCCTGGATAAGCCCTTACCTTAATTTTTGCATCCGGGTTTTTTTCAAGCTTTTTAGCATTACGCTTCTCTTGGCGCTCATAAAAAGATGCTTCTTTTTGTCGCTCTCTATTATGATCAGAGACTAGATTTTGCGTCTGCTCATATACTTGGGTCGGGCCGGGGAATTGCCCAAGAGAGGTGACAATATTATTGGCCAGCAATTGCCAAAGTAATAAAAAGAAAAAAATACCCAGCAGAGGTAATGATAGGGCCCTAATTGTATTGTCTAATAGGAGTTTAATATTTCCCAATGTTGTTAAATTACGAAACTCAACAATTTTGGTCATGATAAGTTCAGACATGTGTTGTTACCTTTTATTTCAAAAATAGCTGGCCCCGAAGAGCCAGCCGTATCATCTTGAGGTTAAAGCTTATCCCTAAAGAACATCATCTTTCAGGCCTATCGGGAATTTTTTGAGGTAAGCATTTGGCTTACTGCCGTCATAAACAATGTTGTCAATAAAATGAGTTTGTGGTGCTCTAAAACCAGTTTCTTTTTTGAAATCTGGGAAATCAGAGGCCTTAACTAAACCCTCCTTTATTAATTCATCAGCGGCGATTTTGTATATATCTGGACGATAAACAGACTTAGCTACATCAAAATACCAACTGTCAGACTTGGGCTTAGCAATCTGTCCCCAACGACGCATTTGAGTCAAATACCAAACTGCATCTGAGTAGTATGGGTAAGTAGCAAAATAACGGAAGAATACATTAAAGTCTGGAACCTCACGTTTGTCGCCTTTTTCATACTCAAAGGTTCCCGTCATACTATTGGCAATAACATCATAGTCCGCACCGACATATTCACTTCTGGAGAGAATTTTCACCGCTTCAGGGCGATTGGCATTGTTGTTTTCATCCAACCATTGAGCTGCTCTAATTAATGCCTTAACGACGCGAGCAGTTGTGTTTGGATATTTTTCAGTAAATTCTTTAGTCATACCAAATACTTTTTCTGGATTATTTTTCCAAATTTCGTAGTCAGTAATGACTGGAACACCAATACCTTTAAATACAGCTTGTTGGTTCCATGGTTCGCCAACACAATACCCATAGATGGTTCCTGCCTCTAGAGTAGCTGGCATTTGAGGAGGCGGTGTTACTGAAAGAAGTGCTTGAGCATCAATAGTCCCACTGGTGTCGCCTTTATGAGGTGCATAATAGCCCGGATGAATATCACCAGCCGCCAACCAATAACGCAACTCATAATTATGGGTAGATACTGGGAAAACCATTCCCATTTTGAAGGGTTTACCTGCATCACTGTAACTATCCACCACTGGCTTAAGTGCATCAGCCTTGATTGGATGAACTGGTTTGCCATTTTCGTGAGGGATATGCTTTTTCATTTCAGACCATATTTTGTTTGAAACGGTAATACCATTCCCGTTCAAATCCATACTGAATGGCGTAACAATATGAGCCTTAGTACCATAACCAATGGTTGCGGCCAATGGCTGGCCAGCGAGCATATGCGCACCATCTAGCTTTCCATCAATTACCCCATCTAAAAGCACCTTCCAGTTAGCTTGAGCTTCAATGGTTACAAAAAGGCCTTCATCTTCGAAATATCCATTTTCATAGGCAACCGCAATTGGGGCCATATCCGTTAATTTAATAAATCCAAATTTGAGTTCATCTTTTTCAGGCTCACCCAGCTCAGCTTGAACCAAGCTAGCCGAAAGTGTGAAGCCAACTACAGCTAAACATTTGCTCAGTAATTTAGCCGCTGAATAATTAGTCATACCAAAAGTCTTTAACTTGCTCATATAAACCTCTACTTGAAAAATTGATGGTGTAAAACAAATAGTAAAAAAAACCGCCTGCGAGACATGAGGGGGAATGTACTCGAGGCGGGCTTCGTTACCCAATTGCGCCAGCAGCGCGGGAATATATTTATATATTCAAAATGCGTGCCAATAATGATTTTTACAGTAAATCAGCACGAATTTATGTATTTAATTTGTTTTACGGCCTGTTTTTAGCCGTAATTTACCGTGGAAAGAAAAATATGCACTGCAAAGGTCTTTTATAGTGCACAGATATTGTCCATTATGGATATTTAAGGTGAAATAATTGCTCTATAAAGGTGCCAAAAAATAATTATGCACGATAATCAGCCGCTGGATATTCGATACCCAGCAGCTGAGCCGCCTCGCGATATAAATCAGTTCTGCAGCAACGCTGTACTAAAGATCGACTACTTTCTTTGCTAACTGGCTTTCCAATCAGAGGTGCAAATTGACTAATCATAGCCTCAGCATCTGAGCGCCATGGAAATCCAGCATTTAAATGATCAAACACATGGAAATCTGTTTGCTCAAAAGCAGGTTGAGTTCTCTGATGGAAAATTTGACCCGCAAGGGATGGGCGCAAATACTCTTTAGATAGATCCAAATAATATGGAAGTGACAAAATTTCAATCGCCCGCTTTCGATTATTCATATCCGACAGCCAGCTACAGGATTCCATAAGGGCTAAACGCAATCGAAGGTGACTAGCTGGATTGCGAACATGCCATGCTTCTGACACTGCAAGAACCTTCTCAGGAGCACCATTCCATACTTTTACTCCGGTTGTTGCCATCACGCCAGCGCCATATTCAACCGCAATGCTGTTCCATGGCTCACCCACACAAAATCCATCAATAACGCCCTGAGCTAAGCTATCTACCATTTGCTCGGGAGGCAATACAATAATTCGCACATCACGATCAGGGTCTATGCCGCCCAAATCAAACCATTTTCGTAACAACAATGTATGGGTTGAGAAATTATGTACAGTAGCGAAAGTCAGTGGCCCCTCTGAACTATTCTCGATAACAGATTTCAGCGCTTTTGCTGTTTCCTCAGATTCAAAATTCTCAATTGGCTTTTTCGCTGTCATTTTATCCCATAGAAATGCAGACAAAGTAATGGCATTACCATTTAGAGAAAGTACCAAGCCATTAATGATTGGGGCTCTAATTCCTGCTGCACCTAGGGTTGTTGCTAATACCATGGGTGCCAACATTTGACAGGCATCAAAAGCACCTGTGATCATTTTGTCACGAATATTTGCCCAAGAAACCTCTCGGTGAAGGGAAATATTTAGTCCATATTTTTCGTAAAAACCCAGCTCTTGAGCCACAATAAAAGGGGCGCTATCACTGAGTCTCATATAGCCCAAATTTAGATCTGAGCGTTCACTTGGCGGCAATTTTTCTAAATTTTTACTATTCATTTTCATTACTTTTTCTTGGTTTTCTTACCTAAGATTGCTTCAACAGATTCTGCGGCTTGCTGCATACTTTGATTAGTATTCATAGCAAGACTGCGCAACTGCTGATGAGCTTCATCCTCAGTAAAATTATGCTGATCAATTAAAAGTCGCTTAGCTCTCTCAATAACAGAGATGCTCTCAAGCTGCCCCCTAGTATTAGACAGCGCCTTACGTAGCGACTGAAAAGATTTAAATTGCGCTATAGCAACATCAATCACTGGCTTTACTCGTTTAGCATCAAAGCCGCCCATAAGATATGCAGATACTCCAGCGTCGACGGCATCCTCTATAAACGATGGGTCTTCCTCTTCAGAAAACATCACAACTGGTTTTGGGTTATGTGCATTTATAACAGACAGGCTTTCTAAAACGTCACGCCCAGGTGACTGCAGATCAATTAAAATAATATCTGGCCGGTGTTGCTCAATTTGAAACAGAATGCCCGTAGCATTAGGCAATCTGGAAACGATCTCATAACCTGCAGCCACTAGATGTTGCTCCACTACAGCCGCACGCTCCGGCAGATCATCTACCAGCATTACTCGAACAGACTGTGAACTTAGAGTTGTCATGAAATACTTTGATAACTAAAAAATTAAAACAGGGACAGTCAACTAACGACTGCCCCTGTACTTTACTACAGTACTTAATCTGTAAACAGATCAATATTTTGCATTAATAGTAAACCAGACTTTTTCAGTGTCTGTAGCATGGGTGGCTGCATTATAATCAGCATATTTGAACTGTGCAGATACGCCTTTTTTGACTGGATAAGTTACTACTACATCAAACTCAGACCCTAAGTCAGCACCGCCATCATCGGCGTTGAAATCATGATAGAAAAAAGCAATCTTAGCAGCCCCAATCTTATCAACTACTTTAATATATTTATCTTCAACACCAGTAGCGGGTGTAACTAAGAACTTGTCTGCCCAACCCTGAAATTTATGTAATGTTGCCAACGGCGTTTTGAAAGACGCAGAGCCGTCACCTTCAAGCACTTCATACCCGAAAGATACTTTAGCCGAATCTGCAGGCACAGTAACTTCGGCCATTAGATAATCAACATCATATGAAACTGGGTTATCAGCATAATCAGATTGGGTGGCATAGGCCGCCTTCAAACCAAAGCCATCAAACTTACCACTATATTCAAAGCCTAGGGTTTTGCTTGACATCGCCGCAGCATTTTCAAAATCTAATAAATAGGCATAAGCCTTAATACCATGCCCCTTGGATAATGACTTGGAGCCCAAAATAATATGGCTATTTGACTCCCATACTTTGGCCTGGCCCGCGCTATCTTTAGGTCCAAAAATACGATTAACATCCCATATGTAACTATAATCTACAGCCCAAGAACCCAAAGATTTTGTCGACAAAGTCAATGCGTCATAGGTCTGTTCATTTTGACGGAATCCTACCCCGCCCACAAATCTCTGGCCTGCATGTAAAATCCGCTGACGGCCAAGGGTAGCTATTAAATCGTCTGCCTTATAAGCAAGCGATAACTGGTTTAAATCTGTGCCATCAGGATCAGCAACAACAGGATAGCCAGAGACACCATTAGAGGGGGTCTTATATTTTTCAGATCCAATAATTGACACATTATCGACCTCCAAAACTCCTGAAAGACCATTAAATTCTGCAGTCTTATATGTGAGTCTTGATTTTAATGTTGATGCTTCAGCGTTATTGGGAACGCCCTCTTGATCAACCAATTCAAATCGATAGCGAAAATTGAGCGAAGTATCACCTTCGCCAAACATTTCTGAAACAGAAGTAGCACTCTCTGATAATCCAATAGCAGGTTGCAAGCCCAAAACAACAAGCAACGCCGCAGAAGTAAATCTAAGCTTTTTCATAAGGGGGTTCCTATAAGTTTCTTCAATCAAAAAAAACCTGCTCATAGCATTTGCTACGAGCAGGCTTCATTACCTAAAAATCGTCAAATCACAAACCAATTGAGTCTGTGTCAAAATTAATAATACAAAATCTATGCCAACATTATAAAAACCCTGTTTTTATGTAAAAAACAGCGCATATTTTGAAATTTAGTGTGGATATAATCCTAAAATCGCACCATATTAAAACAAACCAATCATAAAATAGCCCTAATTTATGGCACTATTACACCCAACCAAATACAAAGTCTACCCTGGGCCAAGTCGACATGCATTGGTTCTATAACCCTGTTTCTGTAAAGTATTACACAGATCAATACTGCGTTTACCCGATGAGCAAACTAGCAAATAACACTGTTGCTTATCTAAAAAATCCTGTGGGTTGGCTACTAATTGTTGAGCCTCTATATGCCGCGCTGAAAATCCAGAAGGCTGAAGACTCAGCTCATCTGTAGATCGTATATCTATAACAATATTATCCTCTAGACTTAAGTCATAAAGTCTTGGAACTGATTGGGATTGATATCTCTTAAATGCACGCTCAAGATCTAAATGGCTTAACTGATGATCACAGTTATCAGATTTTGGAATGCTAATTTTTGAAAACTCATAGGTTATAAAGTCACAGTGCAATAGATGGCCTAACAAATGACTTTTTTCATTGATAATAATCTTGATAGCTTCCAAAGCTTGAAGGCACCCCAATATACCTGGGACTGGGCCAAGCACTCCAAGTTGGTTGCAGCTTTCAGCTACTGACTCAGTTTCAGGCCAGAGACAATTAAAACAAGGCTGATTATTATCTGGATCGAGTATAAATAATTGCCCCTCTAATTTTACTGCATTAGCAAAAACCACTTTTTTGCCTTCGACTAAACAGATCGCATTCAGTAAATAACTAAATGGCTGATCATCAGTACAATCCAAAATAACATCGAATTGCTGGCAAAGTTGGCACAGGGATGGCAAATCCATGTGATCAGTTATAGCTGCAATATCGCAATCAGGGCTACGCTGTTTTAAATAGGTTACCGCAACCTGTGCTTTAAAGTCTCCAATATCTGAAACCTGATAAATTGTTTGACGATGCAAATTGCTTGCTTCAATTCGATCATAATCAACGATAGTTATAGTGCCAACACCAGCACCTGCTAAGTAGCTAATTGCAGTGACCCCCAAACCACCAGCCCCAAAAATTAATACTTTTGATTGTACAATTAGGCTTTGTTTTGACTCAGTCATTGAGCTTAAGGATAGCTGTCGAGAATAATCCGCAATAAATTCCATCAAATCATCACAATAATAAGCAATTCAAAAAGATAAAGGTATTAGCTGGCATGTTTTTGGGCCTTAAGCGCTTTGTTAAAGCTCTCAACAGTATTGAAATTAATATAATCCGACCAAGACTTGGGAATATCAATCATCTGGCAGTCAAGCTGCTTAATAAATCTCATAACAGCGCGCTCGCCGTCATTCAAATAATCAAAAAGTTTTTTAGCTATATCGATCCTGTATGCCCCATGAAGTGGATGGTCCCGTTCCCCACGCAAATACACCATGTCGCAAGTCGGATTTTGCTCAATAGATTGTTTGATTAGACCAAAGGTCTGTGAAGGCAGCAACAGGGTATCGATTGGAAAAGTAAAAACCCACTGTTGTTTTGCTGATTGATCATTTTTAAGACAATACAAAACTGCGGCCAATGCCGAGAGTGGCCCTTGATAATCGGTTAAATAATCATCTAGATAAAATAAATTTTTATTATCCAACTGAGCATATCTTTTATCACCTGAACAAATAAATAATTTTTCATATTTATCGGGTATAGCCCCAAGATTATTAACTATTCTCTGAATAATAGGCGTGCCCTCAGCCTCAAGAAGTGATTTATCCTGACCCATTCGAAGACTTTTACCACCGCATAAAATGGCATAACAAAATGAAGAAGTCATAAA
>JBMHCB010000008.1:0-5803 GCA_049890135.1 Porticoccaceae bacterium | reverse complement strand
AGAGCTTATCCTTTTAGGTGTTTTAGGGTCCAGGCTTAGTTCATATTAATCTTTTTTTTTACTTAGTGTTTGAATAAGCAAGGACTACTCAGAAATTTAAAAAAAATTACCTCTTAGTCTGGAGTAAAGTTGTCAAATAGGTTCTAATTTAGGTTACATCTATTTATAAAAAGATACCTCTGATTTTTAATGGAGTAAGATTATCTTTCAAAAAGTTTTAATTGTTTGCATTGGTAATATCTGTCGAAGCCCGTCGGCTGAGAAGATATTACAAGCAAAAGCCCCGCAACTTGAAGTTAGCTCGGCAGGAATTAGTGCACTTGTTGATAAACCTATAGATAAAAATGCCGCTCAGCAGTTGGATATGCATGGCTACAGCTCTCAAAATCACAGTGCTAGACAGTTAACTGAACAGCTTATACAGGAAGCCGAGTTAGTGCTTGTGATGGAAGAATTTCAACAGCGTCGTTTAATGCGTGATTATCCCTCGTCCTCGGGCAAGGTAATGCTTTTAGGCAAATGGCTCAATAATCTAGAGATCAATGACCCCTATCGAAAAAGCTCAGAGGCATTTGCATTGGTATTTGATCAAATAGAGCGAGCCTGCGAGGCATGGTCTCAAAAATTAAGTACAGTATAAAGCACTTTATATCGATCTTAAATTGAAGCAATTGGCATAACATAATGATAAACTGCATTGCATAAAATACTTGCAGTACAAGGGAATAACTTTGAAAATTTTCGCAAGCCTATTAAAGCGACAAAAAATTCTTATTCTAATATTGATGCCTCTGGTGGCGGGATGTGTCGCGGCCCCTGGCTCTCATATCAGTTCTGGCGGTCTTTTCCAGCTGAATGAATCCTACTCTGAAAAAGTTAATACCCTGCCAATAACCCCAGATCTTCTTAGGGAATTGAATGCTGGTTCGGCTGATATTCAATCCAAAATTAATAGTGATTTGCAGAAGCTGTCTGACAAATATACCTATCACGTTGGTATTGGTGATGTTTTAAATATAACAGTTTGGGATCACCCAGAGCTAACTATACCTGCAGGTCAGTTTAGATCAGCTGGTGAGACAGGTAATGTAGTGCACCCTGATGGCACAATTTTTTATCCCTATGTTGGCAAGATTATGGTGGATGGCCTGCATGTGACTCAAATAAGAGAGTTAATTACAAAAGATTTGGGTCGTTATATCGAGGCGCCACAAGTTGATGTATCAGTTGCCGCCTACAGATCACAGCGTGTATTTGTGTCTGGCTCTGTAAGTCAGCCCTCTGCGTTGCCGATTACTAATGTGCCTTTAACATTAATGGATGCCTTAACTGCTTGCGGAGGTATGTCTGCTGATGCTGATTGGCGTTCAGTGGTTTTAACCTCTGAAAGCGAGCATGGCTCGGTTAAAGAAGTACTTGATCTGTATGCCTTGCTACAAAAAGGGGATATGAGTCAAAATAGAATTTTACAGGCTAACGATATTGTTCATGTGCCCAGAAATGACGGTCTAAAAGTATTTGTAATGGGTGATGTGATTAAAGCTGAAACCCAACGTATTGATCGAAGTGGTCTAACCCTTGCTGAAGCACTAAACAATGTGGGTGGCATTAATGAGGGCTCTGCCAATGCTAGCGGAATCTTTGTATTAAGAGCTAGCGAAAATACCGATAAACTTGTTGATGTATACCAACTAAATGCCGAGGTAGGCAGCATGCTTATTTTAAGCACTCAGTTCCAGTTACAGCCTATGGATATTGTCTATGTCACATCGGCGCCAGTAGCTCGCTGGAATAGAATTGTTAGTCAATTGATTCCGACTGTTACCTCTCTTTATCAATTGGATAGAATTACAAAAGAATAAGTATTGATTGGAAAAATACTAAAAATTACTCGTTAGGATTTTAAAAATAATATGTCTGACCAAAGTGCTATAAAGCCTTCGCAACCATATAATCCAAAGCAATCTTTAGATGACGAAATTGATCTTCGTCAGTTATTTGGCATGCTTTTAGATGGGCGATACATTATTGCCTCAGCGGTTGCCGTTGCCACCATAATGGCATTAATTTATGTGTTTTTAGCGACGCCAATCTATAAAGCTAACGGCATTATTCAGGTGGAAGACAATACTCCTGGGGTCCCTGGATTGGATGATATGGCGGAAATTTTTGCGTCCGAAAGTTCCTCTGCTACCGAATTGCATGTCATTAAGTCGCGCCTTGTTTTAGGGCGTGTTGTCGATGAGTTAGGTTTGGCTATTTCCGTTGATCCGCACTATCTTCCAATTTTTGGCGAGGTAATGGCTAGGGGTGCATCACCTTATCAGCTTAGTCAACCGCCTCTTGGGCTATCAAGCTATGCGGCCGGTGGTGAAAAAGTAACCGTTACAGAACTTTCCATACCAAATTACCTAGTTAATCAGCCATTAACATTGCTTGTGGAGAGCGGTCAAAATTATAGTGTTTGGCATGATGACCAGTTGTTAATTCAATCAAGAGTTGGTGTTTTAGCGATTAGCGATGATGGCAAAATTGAAATAAAGCTCAGTGAGCTAGCAGCTAATGAGGGCGCAGAGTTCACTCTAACTAGAGCTGGACGTCTAAGTACGGTTCTTAAGCTTCAGAAAGAAATAAAGGTATCCGAGAAGGGCAAAGATACCGGCATTATTGAAATTTCATTAGAGGGTGCTGACCGTCAAAGAATTGTTGAAATTGTAGACTCGGTGTCGGCTAATTATTATCTGCAAAATGTACAGCGAATGGCAGCAGAGGCAGAGAATAGCCTAAAGTTTTTGGATGAACAAATACCAAGGATTCAAAAAGATTTGGTGCGTTCAGAAGAGGCATTAAACGATTATCGTAGTGAGCGTACCTCGGTAGATCTTTCGTTAGAGGCGCAATCTGCATTAGATAGCTTAGTGCAAATTGAAGCTGATATAAGCACCATGTCTATTAATGAAGCAGATATATCTAGGCGTTTCACACCGCAACACCCAAATTATATTTCATTTAAGCGACAGCAAAGTAATTTACTAGGTCAACGCGACAAGCTTAGTCGTAAATTAGAGGCCTTACCTGATACACAGAAAAAAATTCTGCGATTAAAGCGTGATTTTGAGGTCAATCAGGCGATTTTTCTAGCGTTACAAAATAAACGTCAAGAATTATCTATCCTTAAAGCAAGTACAGTGGGTAATGTTCGAATTCTCGATAAAGCAGAGGTGATGCCAGAGACGGTTGCACCGAAGAAAGCCCTTATTATGGTGTTGGCGGTCCTGCTAGGAGGCATGCTGGGGGTTATTATTGTAGCCCTAAAGCACTTTCTAAGAGCAGGCGTCACCGATCCTAAGGTATTTACCGATAATGGTTTGATGGTTCATGCCACTATTCCACATTCGGAAAATGAAGAGGCATATAAGCAGCAGACGCAGTTTCTTAAGCGTTATAAAGAAAGAAAAAATCCCAAACAGAAAATAAAACAATCGCTTTTGGCGTCAGACCATCCTGCCGATTTGGCCATTGAGGCTTTAAGAAGTCTTAGAACCTCTTTGCACTTTTCAATGCTTGATGCATCAAATCATGTTGTGATGCTAAGTAGCGCAAGCCCTGGGGTTGGTAAGTCTTTTGTTAGTTCAAATCTGGCGGCAGTGATTGCCCAAACTGGCCAAAAAGTATTGATTGTCGATGCAGATATGCGCAAAGGGTATTTGCACAAGCGTTTTGCTTTTTCACCGGATCAAGGTCTTTCAGAGGTCCTTGCGGGTACGTTAAAGGCCGCTGATGCGGTTAAGTCGACGCCCATAGAGGGTTTAGATGTTATTACTCGAGGTAATATCCCGACTAATCCCTCCGAGTTGTTAATGAGTTCGCAATTCCCTGAGATGATATCTCAGCTTGAATCTCAATATGACCTAATATTATTTGATACACCGCCTATACTGGCCGTAACAGATGCCTCTATTATTGGCACCTATTGTGGTGCTTCATTGATGGTTGCGCGTTTTGAGTCCTGTACGCTTAAGCAAGTGATGGCGGCAAATCATCGATTTGAGCTAAACGGGGTGGATATCAAGGGTATTGTCTTTAACGCTGTGGAGAAAAAGTCCAGTAGTTACTATTATGACTACGGATACTATAACTATGAATACAAAAACTCGGACTAGTTCTTAAATCTTTAATTAAGCCTTAATGTTTCGCCTTTAAATTGTGATGGGAATTAATTTTGAAGCTAGTTTTATCTGACAAAGATCTTGGAAAACTTTTCATCATGATGCTGATGGCAGCCGTTCTGTTTGGTGTGGCAGGTTTGGTTGGTATGCTCGTTATGCAATGGGTGACTCGGCAACGATACGCAAAAGAAGATACAGCAAAGCATGGTATTTCAGAAATAAATGCCTCTCGTTTAGGTGGGGCAGTCATTATTGGCCTGTGTTTATCTTTTCTAATTATTAAAGCTTTTGATGGCTATCAATTTTCTAATGTGGGTCCTCTTGGGATTCATCCATGGGCGTGGATGGCTTTTTTGGCCAGTAGTATTCTTGGTTTGGTAGAAGATATTGATAATGACCTGCTTTCACCGCAGCTTAGACTGGCTATGTTGGGGTTATTTTTTGGTTTAACCTTTGTTATTTGGCCAGAGGTTATTCCCAATAAAACTGGTTTTGCAATCATCGATGCAATAATGTCTCAGCCCATTATAGGTTGGGTTATTGCCGTTATTTTTTGTGTTGGTTTTATCAATGCAATTAATATGGCAGATGGTGCTAATGGCCTAGTGCCGGGCATTGTATTCATTGCTGCGGTTATTTATAACGCGATTATTGGCGCTCTTGTATGGGAAGTATTGAGTATAGTGACCGGAGTATTTTTGTTATTTAATGTGATTTCTGGGCGCTTATTTTTGGGGGATGCCGGCGCCTATGGGCTTGGAGCGGCGCTGGTTCTTGCGGGTTTTTATACAGTCAATGCAGGTTATATTGGTATTGAATTTGCAGCAGTAATGATGTGCTATCCCTGCCTAGAAGTTATTATTTCAATTTTGCGGCGAAAAATAGCCGGTCGCTCTATGTTTAAGCCAGATAATTATCATCTGCATAATTATATTCATGAGCGGTTAAAGGTGAATACTCGATCAAGGGTTGCGGCTAATTCACTCACTGGATTACTGATTGCTAGCGGCAGTACTGGGGTAGCCTTTATTGGCTTTCACTGGAAATTATTATCACCTACGGATAGTGAATGGGGCTGGGTTTTTTGCGCGCAGGTAGCGGTTTATTTACTCGCCTACTTGTATCTGAGCCGTTCTGAGAAAGCAGTTGTTGATTAAATTCGCCTTTTTAGCTGTTTATTTTCTTAGCTATCAGTTTTCATTTTAGAAAATCTCACTCAAGCTAATACTTAAGTACTAGACACATTAATATACCTTTTTGTAATAATTGTGCCTATAATAGCTTGTATGTTCATAATATGAACATGTAGTAAATGCAATGCTTTATCAGCATTTTAAAGAAACATAAGTAGGGGGCAAAAGCACTCTCCCTGCGGTAGCCTGTACGGCTATTTTCATCTATCATAAAAAACATTTTCTGGTTACCCTATGTCCCAGCAAGAGCTTGAGTACAAAGTACTTAATTGGCTAGAAAAAAATCCTAATATTACTCAGCGACAGCTTGCAAAAGAGTTGGGCGTAAGCCTTGGAAAGGCACATTATTTAATTAATTCACTGATTCAAGTGGGTTGGGTTAAGTTGGATAACTTTAAGCGCTCAGATAATAAAATGGGCTATATCTACTTGCTTACCCCA
>JBMHCB010000007.1:0-3412 GCA_049890135.1 Porticoccaceae bacterium | reverse complement strand
CAATTTCTGGCCATCTCACCTCAATTGCCACAGCAATCCATCAATAGTCATTATCCTTTTACTTTAAACACCGGCCGTGTTCGCGATCAGTGGCACACCATGACACGAACTGGTAAAGCAGAGCGATTGTTAGAGCATATTGAGCACCCCTATGTTGCAATCAACCCAGATACAGCTCAGAAATTAAATATAAAAGCGGGGGATTTGATTGAGGTTAGTACACCACAAGCCAAGGTGCGAGTTCTTGCAGAATTAGACCAAGGCATTAAGCACAAGCAGCTATTTATACCTATCCATTGGAATGATCAATTTGCCAGTAGTGCAAGGGTGGATGCCCTAATAGCGCCCATAGTTGATAAAACCTCAGGTCAGCCAGAGTTTAAATTTACTCCAGCATGTCTCCAAAGGTTAGAAGTATCAAGTTGGGCAGTCATTGCTAGTCGTACAGAAATCAACTGCCAGTCCTTTAGTTATTGGCATCGAACTGTATTAGGGGATCAAGGCTATATCTATCGGGTAAGTTTAGGGGTTGATTTTGACTGGCAAGGGTTTATTGCCTCCAAGCGATTAGAAGAGCAGGGACCTGCCCAAGCCTATGAACAGTATTCCAATACTAAAACCCTAGACCAGCGCTTTCTTTGCTACAGCGATCAACAGGTGGAAATGGCAATTTTTTGTCATAGTCAGCCACAGTTATTGCCATTTAATTCCCGCCTTAAAGGTATTCTTGATTATCAAGAGTTGGACGGTTATTGGGATCTTATGACCGATGATAACTCAGTTGAAGAGGGTAAATTAATTTGCTCATGCCACCGCGTCAGTGAGCAAAGAATTGTAAAAGCCATTAAAGTTGGTAGCCAATCAGTCGAGGATTTGGGGCAAAAATTAAAGTGCGGCACTAACTGTGGCTCCTGTATTCCCGAGCTAAATCATCTAATTACACAAACATTAAGTCTAATCTAAATCTGGAAATATAATGAAATCAACAAATTTAAAGCTTATCGATAATAAAAACTTTTCAAAATTGGTCGCAAAGCCAGCTGCAATAGATGAGTTCGGAAAAGTGTACCTCGTTGGCGCAGGGCCAGGCGATCCAGATTTAATTACGGTAAAAGCATTAAAGCTATTACAATCGGCGGATGCAATTGTCTATGATAGATTGGCCAATAAAGAGCTATTATCTTATGCGCAGTCAAGCTGTGATTTAATCTATGTAGGCAAAAAGAAAGATCAGCACAGTCTTCCCCAGGATCAAATTTGTGAGTTACTTGTGCTACTTGCTCGCTGTGGCAAAAATGTAGTGCGCCTAAAAGGTGGGGATCCCTTTATTTTTGGTCGTGGTGGAGAGGAGATTGAATATCTTCATCAAAATGATATTGACTGTTCGATTGTCCCTGGAATAACCGCGGCCATTGGTTGTGCGGCCGCTACTAAAATACCGCTGACGCATCGCGATCACGCCCACGCAGTCACCTTTATCACTGGTCACCGTCAAAATGGTCAAATGCATATCAACTGGGATATCGCATTGCAAAAAGATAGCACGGTCGTTTTCTACATGGGTCTATCAAATATTGAAGAAATTACCGCTCAGTTAATTAAACGGGGTATATCAGCCAATATGCCCTTTGCTGTTGTTGCTCAGGGCACGTCAAATCAACAGCAAGTGATAGTAGGTACGGTCAGTGATATTGCTGAAAAAACAAGACAGACATCAGTCGCCTCGCCTGCGTTATTGATAATGGGTGAAGTGGTAAGTGCAAATGGGTATGCGCATAAACTCTATGAGCAATCTTTAGAGCAGCTACTAACAGTTGCATCGGTAATTTAACTAGATAATTCACTGTTTTAGTACTGTCTAGTTTCACCAATTTTTAAAACCCAGCTATTTGAAAGACCTGAGTTTTGATGGGTATAACGCCCATCTTGAACTTTTGGTATACCCTTCATGTTGATCGATAGTGCTTAGCACAACATAACTGACTACAGCGAATATTATTGTGCTGAAAATCAACACATGGGTAACAAAATTGTCTCAATTTTCAATCTCTTATTTATTCTGTGATATAACGTCATCTCGGTTAATGTTAATAAGTTTTAATTACATATAGAACTTATATCCAGTCTTTAAGAAAAGATTAATCCAGTAAAATATAAAATTGATGCTAAAAAAGCACAAATATGGTGCAAAATTAGTCGTTTTAGACCAATTTTTAAACAAAAAAGCCGAGATTTTGATCTCGGCTTTTTTGATGCTAACCTAGGTTGCAGTAAAGCAACACTTGGCGCGATTTATGCAACAAAAACACTACCACGGTAAGTGTGCGCACATGGCTTGTGTTGCTCTGTTGGTAAAGTTGTGTAAGTTGAACCGCGATAAGTCTTAGACATGCTGCGACGCTTACTAGCAGATGAAAGAGACTTGCGCACTTGAGTTGCGCCACGGTATACAATTGAGTTTCTTGAGTTATTCATAACACTTCTCCTATGAGCTTTTTTGGTTGAGCTCTGGTAAAGGAATAAGCGGTCTTTTAACGCATGATCAATGCGAGGCATTTATAGCATACCTTTGCTATTGGTTAATATATACGAGGTTTATTAATTGGTCAATCAATTTGTTTTAAAAAAATTATTCAATGCGGATGAGATTCAGGGCATAATCAAGAACTTTGGTTTTAAGCGTATGACAGCAGTAGAGTTTGACGCCGCCGTTCAAAAAGCTTTTTCTGATTATGTGCTTGTATCTCTATCAGAACTTGGCGCTGAGACTGAAGATCACCGTCGACTTTATATTGAAGCACAGTTCCATTTGCAAAAATCGATGAAATTGCTCGAGGGCTTACCCCACCCTGCAGGGAAAATGGCCTATCGTATTTCAACCATGATGGACACCTTGGATAAATTAGTCGAGGGACGCAGTGATTTCTCTGCAGAGCGCGCCACTAGGTTTGTAGAGAAAAATTTAGTTCGTCAGCTGCGGGATATTTGGATAACTAATACAGCCACACCATTTCATGTCGGCAGTGATAATTCTGGCCGCAATCCCAGAGATTTCCTGCTTTACTGCTTTGCAGCAGCGGGCAAGCAATACCCAGAATTAACGTGGTTTAATTCAGTTGATGCTATTGTTGCCGATCAGTTGATCAAAGCCATAAAGCGCTAGCCGCTTTTTTTTGGTTTGGTTGCAGTCAATGTTATTCGTTTTTAGAGTGTATATCGCCTAAATAAGCATAACTCATTCACTTGTAATATCGATTTTGTTGTCATAAGATGCACGCACGCCTTTATTTTCGGATAAAGTGTGTCGCATTGATATACATGCCTACTAGGGGCTTGTTTTATCAAAAACAAAAATTTAACTTTGAGGTTAAAACATACTATGAAAACTTTTAATAAAACTTTAATTGCTGCT
>JBMHCB010000006.1:0-253846 GCA_049890135.1 Porticoccaceae bacterium | reverse complement strand
CGATATATCCACCACCGACGACAACGACGGTATTGGGCTTCTCGGTCCATTCGAAAAATGTATTGGAATCTCCAGCAAGCTCAACACCTGAGAGATTTGGTTTAACAGCTTTACTGCCGGTCGCGATGAGAATATTTGTTCCTATCAGACGTTCATTGTCGACGACTACTTCGTTTGAATTTACAAATTCTGCCATTCCTCTGTATAAGACTGCGCCAGAGTTTGAGAGCAGATTGGCATAGATACCATTGAGCCGAGAAATATAAGCATCTGTGCCGCGTTTGAGCGCGATCCAGTTGTGCTCTCCTGGTTGAGTAGACCAGCCAAAACCCTGAGCGGCATCGAACCATTCACGATAGTGGGCAGCATGTGCGTAGAGTTTCTTAGGCACACAGCCAACATTTACACAGGTGCCGCCTAGATCAGAAACTTCAGCTATGGCGACTTTTTTACCTTTAGAAGCGGCCATTCTTGCTGCTCTAACACCACCAGAACCGGCGCCAATAACAAACAGATCAAAGTCATATTTCCTACTCATGATTTATTATCTAGGTTAAACCAGTCTAGTTTTTGATGAAGGCTAACCACGGTGCCCACAATAATTAATGTGGGCGCCTTGGCTTCTGCTTGGCGAACTATATTGGGCAAAGTATCTAGGTTTCCAGTAAAAACCCGTTGTCTGTCGGATGTACCCTTCTCTACTAAAGCAATTGGAGTTTCTGTATCTAGCCCATGCGCCTGAAGTTTTTCACAGATAGCTTCTAGGCCATTAAGCCCCATATAAAAAACCAGTGTTTGATTCGGTTGTACTAATTCTTGCCAATTAAGCTCGAGTTTTCCCGATCGATGGTGACCAGCAATAAAACGAACAGACTGAGCATGATCGCGATGGGTTAAGGGAATGCCGGCATAGCTTGCACAACCAGAGGCAGCCGTAATGCCGGGTACAACTTGAAAAGGTATACCCTGCTCTGCAAGAGTTTCAAGCTCTTCGCCACCACGACCAAAAATAAACGGATCGCCACCCTTAAGACGTACCACGCGATTGCCCTCAAGTGCATAATCAACCATCTTTTGATTGATATTTTCCTGGGTGACTGGGTGATCTCCCGCCGTTTTACCCACATAGATTCTAGTTGCATCTCGGCGTACTAAATTGAGAACAGGTTTTGATACCAATCGATCATAAAGAACAATATCGGCTTGTTGCATTAAGCGAATAGCCTTGAAGGTTAGCAAGTCTGGATCGCCGGGGCCACCACCAATAAGGTACACCTCGCCAGTTTTGAATTCCTCAGTGGTATCGAGTTTATCCTTTAATAGCCTCTCAGCTTTTTCAAGATTATTGCTGTAGGCCTGCTCTGCTATTGGTCCACCAAACACTTCTTCCCAAAATGCCTTGCGATCTGCGCCATTGGAAAATTTTGCTTTGACCTTTTCTCTAAAACTTCCGGCTAAGGCGGCTAGTTTACTCATACCCGCTGGGAAAAGGCTTTCTAACTGGGTGCGAATCAAGCGCACTAAAACAGGCGCATCGCCACCGCTAGAAATTGCGATTTGTATTGGTGATCGATCAACGATAGATGGGAATATAACCGTTGAATAACCGGGATCATCCACCACGTTTGAAAGCATATGCGCCTGCTGTGCATGCTTTGACACTTCGCGGTTGAGCTCAGGATCATTGGTAGCGGCAATCACCAGCACGGCATCAGGGTTGTTTTCTATGTACTTTTGTTCATAGGGTGCGGTAATTAACTCTAGATTATGGATACCTTTTTTAGCATTGGTATCTCTCATTTCAATTAGATCTGCGCAGTACTCTTTAGCGACAATGGTAATAAATGCATCGGCCTCAGCGACTAAGCGAACCTTTCTAAGAGCGATTTCACCACCGCCAATAACAATAACGCGTCGACATTTTAAGTTGTGAAATAGAGGTAAAAAGTCCATTAGCTAATATGGGTTATTCCGCCCATCAGAGGTTGTAGCACTTCAGGAATAGCAATTGAGCCATCAGCTTGCTGGTAGTTTTCCATAACAGCAATCAGCGTACGACCTACGGCTAGGCCTGAACCATTTATGGTATGTAGAAATTCGGTTTTACCCTCTGAATTTCTATAGCGTGCTTTCATGCGGCGCGCCTGAAAATCGGTAAAGTTACTGCAGGAGGATATTTCTCTGTAGGTATTTTGTGAGGGTAGCCAGACTTCAATATCGTAGGTTTTCGCCGATGAGAACCCAAGATCACCGCCGCATAAAATAACCGTACGATAAGGCAATCCCAGCTTTTGCAATATGGCTTCAGCGTGGGCGGTAAGGTCTTCGTGTGCTTGTTTAGATTGATCTGGATGAACAAACTGCACCATTTCAACTTTTTCAAATTGATGTTGGCGAATCATGCCGCGTGTGTCCCGACCACTGCTGCCCGCCTCACTTCTAAAACAGGGCGTATGTGATACATATTTTATGGGCAAGTTATCAACAATTTCATTGCGATGTATATTAGTTACAGGTACTTCTGCGGTGGGAATTAGATAATAATTACGATCATCGTCTAGCTTAAACAGGTCTTCTTCAAACTTGGGTAACTGCCCTGTTCCAAATAAAGAGTCTGAATTTACAATGTATGGGACATAAACCTCTTGATAATCATGCTCTTCAATATGTGTATTAAGCATAAATTGGGTTAGTGCGCGATGAAGTCGTGCTAGACCGCCACTCATTTGGGCAAATCTAGAACCAGTAATTTTGGCTGCTCTATCGAAATCTAGTCCCTTTAAATCATTGCCCAAATCAACATGATCCTTTACCTCAAAATCAAAATCAGCAATGGTTCCCCAGCGTCTAATTTCGATATTATCGTTTTCATCTTGACCTTCTGGCACCACGCTATCGGGAATATTTGGAATACCCTGTAGCATCACATCCAGCTGAGTCTGAACTGTTGCGAGTGCCGCATCAGCATCTGCACTGGCTTTTTTCAGTGCTTCACCCTTAGCTTTTAAAGGTTCAATATCTTCACCTTTAGATTTGGCTTCACCTATTAATTTGCCCATATTTTTGGCATAGGCATTGCGCTCTTGTTGAATAGCTTCAGCCTTTAGCTGTAATTCTTTTCGCTGAGATTCAAGGGATAAAAATTCATCACAATTAAGTTCAAAGCCTTTAACTTTAAGGCTCTGTGTAATATTAGTAAGGTCCGAACGCAAGAGTTTCGGGTCAAGCATAATTAATTCCTTAAAACAGTCGTGTAAGCCAAATGGCGACAATTATAGCCAGTAGGCATGAAAATACAGTAGAAATTACGTAGATCAATGCCATTAATTGCCCGCCATTTTGCCACAGACCTATAGCATCAAGCGAGAATGTTGAAAAAGTTGTGAATGCACCTAAAAACCCCACCATTAAAAGATGGCGAGCCTGATCTGGCAAACCTGTGCGTTCAACGATAATCACATACAAAACACCCATCAAAAAGCTGCCGAGTACATTGACAGAAAACGTGGCATAGGGAAACTTATAGGCAGTGACTGGTAAAAGGGAGCTGCTTACCCAGTAGCGACCCATAGCGCCTAAGGCACCACCTATAGCAATTGATAACCAATGCATTAGTTATTTTCCTTTTGTTGTTTATCAAGGGATCGAAGATATGCTAGTTTTTCTGCTATTTTACCTTCAAGTCCCCGCTCTGTGGGAAAATAATACTGTTTATCTTGAATTGCCTCAGGCAGGTAGTTCTCAGCAGCTGCATAAGCACCCTCTTCATTGTGGGCATAGCGGTAATTTTTGCCATAATCTAATTTTTTCATAAGCTTTGTGGGTGCATTTCGTAAATGCATTGGCACCTCATAGCTGGGCAGGGATTTCACATCTGCCATAGTGGCCTTAAAAGCGTTATAGACGGCATTACTTTTGGCAGCTACGGCAAGATAAACTGTTGCTTGCGCTAAACTAAGCTCACCTTCAGGGCTGCCCAAACGCTCCTGTGATTGGGCCGAATTAAGAGCAATTTGCGAGGCTCTAGGATCAGCAATGCCAATATCCTCACTGGCGATACGAACCAGTCGCCGCGCTATATACAGTGGGTCACAGCCACCATCAAGCATACGGCACAACCAATACAGCGAGGCATCAGGGTCACTGCCTCGCACCGATTTATGTAGCGCCGAGATTTGGTCGTAAAAATATTCCCCCTTATTATCAAAGCGCCGTGTATCGCCAACCAAAACTTGTTCAAGTATCTCGGCATTGAGAACAGGTGTTTTCTCAGAAACAAGATCAGCAGAAATTTCAAGTAAGTTGAGGGCCCGACGAGCGTCTCCATCAGCTGCATTAGCTAGTAATTCAAGCGTGTCGTCGTCAATGGTTATGTTGGTATTATTAATTGCATTTAGTTGAGGCAAAGCATTTAAAGCAATGGTTTTAATCTCATCGACGGTCAAACTTTTAAGGACATAGACACGACACCTTGATAAAAGTGCATTGTTCAATTCAAACGATGGATTCTCAGTAGTTGCGCCAATAAATATAACCGTACCATCCTCTACAAAAGGCAAAAAAGCATCTTGTTGAGATTTGTTGAATCGATGAGCCTCATCGACAAATAAAATTGTTTTGCGACCATGATCCTCTCTTTGTTGTTGTGCAATAGCGATAGCTGCTCTAATCTCTTTTACCCCAGAGAGAACAGCTGATAAAGATTCAAAATGAGCATCGGCCGCTTTGGCCACTATTTTTGCTAGTGTGGTTTTGCCAACACCGGGAGGCCCCCATAATATCATTGAGTGGAGTTGACCAGTATTGATAGCTTTTCTGAGAGGTTTACCCTCGCCCAAAATATGCTGTTGACCACAAAAGCTAGAAAGCGCAGTTGGGCGTCTTTTTGACGCTAATGGTTGGTAGGACTCTTGATTAAATAGATCAGAGGGCATGATTTAAAATATCGACGCCATCAGGAACTTCAAAATAGAAAAACTTATCAGATAATAATGGATTCAACTGAAAGTCTATCAGCTCTAAAAGTGTTGTTTGACCAAAGTTATCCTTAAAACTAATGGTAGATAAAAATTGGTCTTTAAACGCAATTCGTAAATTACTATACAGCGAATTAGGCAGTTTTGGCTCTAAAGTAAACCATTGATTAGATTCATTGGTTTTTGATTGAGCAGTAAGTCGAAAGTGATCCTTTATTTGCTCGGGGTTGCCTAGCAATAAACTGATTGGATTGGCTTCTGGATTATTGCTGTAGGGCTCAATAATGACCTGCTCTAAATCAGGATCATAGATCCAGAGGTGAATACCATTACTAATGATACTTTGCGCTACTGGCTCAAAAACTATCCAGTGGACTTTGTCCGGTTTTTTAGCATGTAAAACACCTTTCAGAGTTTGGTAAACATCTCCGTTTGGATCTATAGAATGTTGGGTGAAATCAGCTGAAAAACTCTTAATGGGTGATAAAAAATTATAAATTTTTTGATCCGAACTTTTAACGGGAGCCGCCAACATCATAAAGCTAGCAGTCAAAAGTACAATAACCGGCTTTATCATAAAATTCATGGTTATTAGTTACTTCCTGACGATGGCGATAATACTTCCCTGCTACCATTGCTGCCCATTTCGCTTACCACTCCACTCGCTTCCATCTGTTCGATTAGTCGGGCTGCTCGGTTATAGCCAACTCTCAGCTTGCGTTGTACTGAAGAAATTGAGGCTTTGCGCGTTTCTAATACAAATGCCACTGCCTCATCATATAAGGGGTCGCTCTCACCGTTATCATCAGACTCATCGCCGCCGCTAAAGCCGGGAACAACAACACCAGAGGATGCGGCTTCATCGGTAATTTCAGATAAATAATTAGGCTCTCCGCGACGTTTCCAGTCAGCAACAACTTTGTGAACTTCATGATCGTCAACAAAAGCACCATGGACCCTTTCTGGAACACTTGATCCAGGGGGTAAATACAGCATATCACCATGACCTAATAGTTGTTCCGCACCACCCTGATCTAAAATGGTTCGTGAATCAATTTTAGAAGATACTTGAAAAGCAATTCTAGATGGAACATTGGCTTTAATTAGTCCAGTAATAACATCAACCGATGGGCGCTGTGTTGCAAGGATAAGATGTATGCCAGCCGCTCTAGCCTTTTGTGCAATACGAGCAATCAACTGCTCAACTTTTTTCCCGACAATCATCATCATGTCAGCAAATTCATCAACAACAACAACAATATATGGCAATGTACCTAAAACAGGTGCTTCTGGTGGCTCTTGGGTTTCATCCCACCCCATTTCATCTGGATTAAAAACCCACAGAGGATCAGTAATTGGATTGCCAGATTTTATAGCATCTTCAATTTTGCGGTTATAGCCGGCGATATTTCTAACACCAAGTGCGGCCATTAACTTGTATCTGCGTTCCATTTCACCTACGCACCAACGAAGCCCACTAGAGGCATCTTTCATATCAGTGATAACCGGTGTCAAAAGATGAGGAATATCATCATATACAGACAGCTCAAGCATTTTTGGATCGATAAGTATCAGCTTTACTTCATCAGGCGAGGCTTTGAATAAAAGACTCAAAAGCATGGCGTTAATACCGACAGATTTACCAGAACCTGTTGTACCAGCAACCAATAAATGAGGCATTTTTGCCAGATCGGCAACTACAGGTACTCCAGCAATATCATTACCGAGAGCTAAGGTTAATGGGGAGCTGGAGCTATCATAGGCATCTGAAGTTAGCACCTCGCTAAGACGAACCATTTCTCTGGTCTCATTAGGAATTTCAATGCCGACAACCGACTTACCCTGAATGACCTCAACTACACGCACACTAATGACTGCCATAGAGCGCGCCAAATCCTTAGCAAGGCCAGTGATTCGGCTTACCTTAATTCCAGCCGCGGGTTGTATTTCAAAACGTGTGACAACTGGTCCAGGTAAAACCTCCACCACTGTAGCGCTTATACCAAAATCTTGAAGCTTTACTTCTAGTAGGCGAGATAAATGTTCAAGAGACTCATTTGAAAATCCAGTATTGCTTGATTGGTCTTGAGCATCAAGCAAGTTTAAAGGAGGCAAAACCCCAACCAGTTTTTCATCTACAAATAATGGTTGTTGTTTTTCTCTTTCTACTCGTTTGCTATTTGCTCCTTTTGCTTCAGGGGCGCTTATAGTGACAGGTGTTCGTTGCTGTCTCTTTTTCGTTGCAGCCTCAACTTTTATCGAGCGTTCCGCTTTGGCTTCTTTAGCAATATTTTTTTCAATCTGTATACGTCTAAATTCGTTAAAATTGGTTGTTACCCAATGTCCAAAAGCGATAGCGGATACGCCAAGAGAATCAATAAGAGCAATCCATGAAATCTCTGCGAATACAGTCAATCCAAAAAAGAACAATGAAAGTAAAATAACCGTGGCGCCAGTGAAGCTAAACACCTCGAGTACTGATTCGCTGATGGTTTTTCCGAGTACTCCACCAAAGCCCGATGGATAACCCATCAAAGCATCATCAAATTGAATATTGGCAAGTGAGGTGGCGCTTACCATTACCAGTATGAACCCTATTAAACGCAAACTAAAAGTGACAGGGTCAAATGGCATTGTCTCTTTAAGCATACAGGTACGTAGTATTTGCAACGCTCTTGCAGCCAGTAGTAATGGAAATAAAAAGGCCATGGCGCCAAATAAATTAAAGAAGATATCAGCAAATAAAGCGCCAGCTGGCCCAATGGCATTTTGAATTTGGTGAGAGGTTGCTGTTTTAGACCAACCAGGATCCTCTGCAGAGTAACTAAGAAGAGCCACCATCATGATTAGACAAAGCGCAATACAGCCAATAAGAGCACCTTCAGTAAGAAGCTGCTTAGACCTTGTGTCTGTTTCAGCCTGTTTGATGGAGGTCGAGTTATTTTGTTTTGATTTTTTATTACTCAAGGTTAAGCCCTATTAGCCCTATTAAAACACTAATTGTAGCTTAATTTTGTCTAAACACCACGCTCAACATGTATATTGCTAAAGTAAGTAAAGAAATTAAAAAATTTACTGGTGACTTGTCTAGTAATCATTATGATAGAGCACCTAAAATGGGTTTTATAAAAACCATTCATTAAACTTTAAATCAGAGAAAAAAATTATGTCTGACGTGCAACATTTTCCACTTATTATTTTAGGATCAGGCCCTGCTGGCTGGACTGCAGCCGTTTATGCTGCCAGAGCAAATCTTAACCCTGTAGTTATTACAGGAATACAACAAGGTGGGCAGCTTACGACTACAACCGATGTTGATAATTGGCCTGGCGATGATCAAGGTGTTCAGGGGCCAGAGTTAATGGCCAGAATGCAACGTCATGCAGAGCGTTTTGATACCCAGACAATCTTTGACCATATTGAAACAGTTGAGTTAACTCAACGACCTTTTAAACTTGAGGGCACTCAGTCCTATACCTGTGATTCTTTAATTATTGCCACAGGGGCATCGGCTCAGTATCTCGGACTTCCGTCTGAAGAGGCTTTTATGGGTAAAGGTGTATCAGCCTGTGCTACCTGTGATGGCTTTTTTTATAGAAATAAAAAAGTTGCGGTCATTGGCGGTGGTAATACAGCAGTAGAAGAAGCACTCTATCTTTCAAATATTTGTTCAGAAGTGGTTTTGGTTCATCGTCGAGACTCATTGCGCGCCGAAAAAATGCTGCAGGATAAGCTTTTTGAGAGAGAGCGTGATGGCAATATAAGTATTGAGTGGAATCATAATCTCAAAGAAGTTCTAGGCGATGAAGCAGGCGTTACAGGCCTAGAATTAGCCGATAATGATGGTAATACTAAGCAAATTGAATTGGCTGGCGTATTTATTGCAATTGGACATAAGCCAAATACCGATATTTTTGCTGAGCAACTTGATATGAAAGATGGCTACATCACAATTGTTGGTGGTATGGCAGGAAATGCCACGGAAACAAGTATTAAAGGTGTATTCGCTGCAGGTGATGTTGCTGACCATGTTTATCGACAAGCTGTTACATCAGCGGGTACAGGCTGCATGGCTGCACTCGATGCTGAACGCTTTCTAGATACATAAATGCAATTAGCCGTATTAGATTCCCAGAATCCCATATTTCCTGAGCCTAAAACGGCATTAGACGATCCTGATGGGTTACTGGCTGTCGGTGGAAATCTTCAGCCAGACACCCTTCTCTCTGCTTATTACCAAGGTATTTTTCCTTGGTATAACGAGGATGACCCTATTTTATGGTGGTCTCCAAGCACTAGATGCGTTATTGATCCTTTAAATTTACACATTTCTAAAAGCCTGCAAAAACAACTGCGAAAACAGTCGTACCGAGTGACATTTAATCAATCATTTGATCAGGTTATAAAAGCTTGTGCAGAACGTGATAACAAGACTGATACTTGGATAAATAGTGAGATGATTTTAGCCTATACTAGGTTAAATAGACTGGGTAAAGCCCATGCTATTGAAGTATGGGAAGATGAAGTACTCATTGGTGGCGCCTATGGTGTTGCTATTGGTGCTATATTTTGTGGTGAGTCGATGTTTAGCCACAAAACTAATGGTTCGAAGATTGCATTGGTTTATTTATGTCATCATTTATCCAATTTGGGCTTTAAGTTAGTTGACTGTCAGTTACAAACTGAACATTTAATGAGTATGGGTGGAGAGTCATTAGAAAAGACGGTTTTTTTAAAGAGGCTTCATCAATATCGTGATTTTGATATCAAGTGGACGGACGAATATTTATTAACCTCCCATGGTAAATAATACCTCATTGAGGTCGCGCTTTATAAATAATGGTTTTGCTATATTGTGTAATTTCAGGCAAACTGCGCGCTTTTTAAACGGTACTAAAGATTACTTATGGCAAAAGAAGATCACATAGAATTCGATGGTGAGGTTATTGATACCTTGCCTAACACCATGTTCAAGGTAAAACTTGAAAATGATCATGTTATTACTGCACATATCTCAGGCAAAATGAGAAAGCATTACATTCGTATCTTAACGGGTGATAAGGTCAAAGTAGAAATGACGCCTTACGACCTGACCAAAGGCCGTATTACTTTCCGCGAAAGATAGAAAAACAATGGAGCCCTATGCTTCAGTGAGCTCCATGGACTCTATGCTGATATCAAGCGCGTTGTTTTTAACCGTTACAGAGACCGTCCCTCCCCGCTGACTTAATGTGCCAAACAGGACTTCATCTGCTAAGGGTTTCTTAATCTTATCCTGAATTAAACGATCCATTGGGCGTGCACCCATCTTGGCATCGTAACCATTAATAGCGAGCCAATTTCGAGCTTTATCATCAACCTTTAAGAATACCTTTTTCTCATCTAGCTGATTTTGAAGTTTAACCAAAAATTTATCGACTACTGTAGCGATTATATTAAGCGGCAAGCTGCCGAACTGCACAATGGTATCCAAGCGATTTCTGAATTCCGGAGTGAATGTTCTCTTAATGTCTGCCATAGCATCTGAACTATGATCTTGCTTGGCAAAGCCAATGGATGTGCGATCAAGACTTTCTGCGCCCGCATTGGTTGTCATAATTAAGATAATATTTCTAAAATCAGTTTTACGGCCGTTATTATCAGTCAATGTCCCATGATCCATTACTTGAAGTAATAAATTAAAGATATCAGGGTGTGCTTTCTCAACTTCATCGAGCAAAACTACACCATGAGGTTGTTTAGCCACAGCCTCAGTTAAGAGCCCACCTTGATCAAAGCCAACGTAGCCTGGTGGCGCACCGATAAGTCTAGACACTGCATGACGTTCCATATATTCCGACATATCAAAGCGAATTAGAGGAATTCCCAATATTTTTGCCAACTGGCGGCTCATCTCAGTTTTACCAACGCCTGTAGGCCCGGCAAATAAGAAACTACCAATCGGACGCTCACCTTCGCGCAAGCCAGCACGAGCGAGCTTAATTGCGCTTGTAAGGGCATCAATTGCAGGATCTTGACCAAATACAACTAGACGAAGCTGATCATCTAGCCCCTTAAGCTTGGATTTATCAGAAGAAGAAACTGTTTTAGCAGGAATTTGAGCTATTTTAGAAACAATCAGCTCAATATCAGAAACACCAATCGTTTTTTTCTGTCGGCTTTTTGGTTGAAGACGCTGAAAAGCACCGGCTTCATCAATAACATCAATAGCTTTATCAGGTAAAAAGCGATCGGTTATATGTTTACTCGATAGTTCAGCTGCAGCCTTTAATGCGGTATTGGTATATTTCAAATTATGATGGTTTTCGAATTTCTCTCTCAAACCCTTAAGGATAAGATAAGTTTCTGATGTAGATGGCTCAATCACATCTACCTTTTGAAAACGACGAGAGAGCGCACGATCTTTATCAAATATTTCTCTATATTCTTGAAAAGTAGTTGAGCCAAAACACCTTAATTCACCCGAAGAAAGCAGTGGTTTAAGAAGATTAGAGGCATCCATAACACCACCAGAGGCTGAGCCCGCGCCAATAATGGTATGAATTTCATCAATAAATAATATATTTTTACCTTGATCGAGTAGTTCGTTGACCAGACCTTTCAAGCGTTTCTCGAAATCACCTCTATACTTGGTGCCGGCAAGAAGCCCACCGAGATCAAGAGCGTAAATAGTGAAATCTAACAGCGGTTCGGGCGCATTGCCTTCAACAATCAGCTGAGCAAGACCTTCGGCGATAGCGGTTTTACCCACCCCTGATTCACCTACTAATAAGGGATTATTTTTACGCCGACGAATTAGGGTTTGACCAACTCGATCAAGCTCTTTGGAGCGACCAACAAGTGGATCGATTTCTCCTTGCTCAGCTTTTTCGTTCAAATTGATCGTAAACTGCGCTAACAATTGCCCATCAGTTGCTTGGTCAGTGGATTGTTTATCAGTTTGATGATAATCAGACTCAATGCCCTCAGCTGACATATTTTCATTTGACACCTTAGAAATACCATGAGCTATAAAATTAACTACATCGATACGAGCAATATTTTGTAATCGCAAAAAATAAACGGCCTGACTTTCTTGCTCACTAAATATGGCAACAATAACATTGGCGCCAACAACTTCCTCATTAGTACTGGAGCTAACCTGAAAAACAGCTCTTTGAAGAACGCGTTGAAAACCATGTGTGGGTTGAACTTCAATATCCTCATACTGTCCATGAGTTTTAGGTATTTTAGTAATTGTTGCGTCAATAAACTCAATTAAATCCTGCCGTAATATACTAAGATCAACCCCGCAAGCGCGAAGAACTTCAACCGCTGACTTATCATCCAGCAGCGCTAAAAGAAGGTGCTCAACCGTCATAAATTCATGACGTTTCTCTTGTGCATTCTTATAGGCACGATTGAGCGTTAATTCTAAATCCTTGCTGAGCATGTTTAAGACTCTTTTTGATTACAGGGTTCAAACTCACAGCGCAATGGATGCTCATTACTCTGTGAATATTCATTGACAAGAGCAACCTTAGTGGCTGCCGCATCCTCGGTATATATACCACATACACCTTTTCCTGCATGATGTATTTCAAGCATTATCTTAGTCGCCTTTTCTCTTGAGTGATAGAAAAAAAGTTCAATAAGTTCTACCACAAAATCCATGGGAGTATAGTCATCATTTAAAAGGACGACTTGATACATAGAAGGTTCTTTCAGCTGTGGTCTAGCTTCTTGAACCGCTGTATCCCCATGATCAAAATACGGGGTTGGATTACTTTCACTCATTTCGCTCACTTTAGAAGACGATACCTTTTTTACGTATTGTTAATAATTTTATACCACAAGTGTTCCGCTGGGTATAAATTTGCTTAAAAAATAAAATGAATACTTAAGACTTAAAAACAATTAAATGCGGGCTGTACTTAATGTGAAGTGGTTTTTTTATCACTCTATACAAACTGCTTACACATAACGATTAAGGCGATACATTATGGCAGATTCAGGGACGATTAAATGGTTTAGTAATGCCAAAGGATTTGGCTTTATCATTGACGAGAATGGAACACAAGATATTTTTGTTCATTACAGCTCAATTATTGGCAATGGCAACAGAAAATTAAGGTCGGGCCAAGTTGTTAATTATGAAATTAAGGAAGGTAAAAAAGGATTACATGCTGAAAAGGTAGTTCCAGTTTTTGATCGTAAGAAAAAATCGGGTAATTTCTTTAGAAAATTATAGAATTTAAAGCAAGAAAATTTCAAAAAATAAGAAAGCTGCCCTGATTGTATTAATGAAATATCAGGGCAGCTTAATTTTAGTAATTACATATTATTGATAATTGCGTCGCCAAATGCAGAGCAAGATTTTAACTCAGCATCATCCATTAGACGCTCAAAATCATAGGTTACTGTTTTGTTTGAGATGGCACCTTCAATTCCAGAAACAACAAGATCTGCGGCATCAAACCAGCCCAAGTGACGAAGCATCATTTCTGCTGAAAGAATTAACGAACCAGGATTTACTTTGTCCTGCCCAGCATACTTCGGTGCAGTACCGTGAGTTGCTTCAAAGATTGCAACATCATCAGATAGGTTAGCACCCGGAGCAATACCAATACCACCTACCTGTGCGGCTAGTGCATCAGAAATATAATCACCATTAAGATTCAATGTTGCAAGAACGCTGTACTCGTCAGGTCTTAAAATAATTTGCTGAAGCATTGCGTCGGCAATAACATCTTTAATAATGATGTCTTCACCATTGTTCGGGTTTTTGATTACATGCCATGGGCCACCATCCAGGGGTTCAGCACCAAACTGCTCTCTAGCAACCTCATAACCCCACTCGCAGAATGCACCTTCAGTAAACTTCATAATATTACCCTTATGTACAAGTGTTACTGAGGGTTTGTTTTGGTCCACTGCATATTGGATAGCTTTAGCAACTAGACGCTTAGTGCCCTGCTCCGATACAGGTTTAACACCGATACCGCAGTTTTCATCAAAACGGATTTTCTTGACGCCCATTTCATTTTGCAAGAAATCGATCACCTGTCCTGCTTCTTTAGTCCCTGCTCGCCACTCGATTCCTGCATAAATGTCTTCCGAATTTTCACGGAAGATACACATATCAACTTTATTAGGCTCTTTAACAGGCGATGGAACACCTGCAAACCAACGCACTGGACGCTGGCAAACAAAAAGATCTAATTCTTGACGCAGCGCAACATTTAGTGATCTAAAACCACCACCTACGGGTGTGGTTAATGGGCCTTTGATAGAAACAGCATATTCTTTAATTGCTTCTAAGGTTTCTGCAGGAAACCAATCACCATCATATTTTTCAGCGGCTTTTTCACCACAAAACACTTCCATCCATGAAATTTCCTTATCGCCACAATAGGCTTTGTTTACAGCAGCATCGATTACCTTGATCATTACCGGTGTAATATCAAAACCAATACCATCGCCTTCAATATAAGGAATGATTGGGTTGTTAGGAACATTTAGGCTGAAGTCGCCATTAACTGAAATCTTTTCGCCAGATTGTGGAATCTGGATATGCTGGTATCCCATTAAGATTCTCCGTGGAGTGATATTGTGTGAGTGAAATTCTAAAGGCGGCGATTTTACACGTTTTTATCCGCTTTTTTAAGTCTGTTTGCTATAGAATATCGGTTTTTGAGGAAAATCAGTGCCAAAATTGGTTTTATTTAACAAACCCTACCAGGTGTTGAGTCAATTTACTGACGAAAAAGGCCGTAAAACCTTATCAGATTATATAGGTATAAAAGGCATCTATCCTGCTGGGCGTTTAGATTATGACTCCGAAGGGATGCTATTACTTACCGATGATGGTCGACTTCAATCTCTAATCAGTCATCCAAAGCATAAATTGACTAAAACCTATTGGGCTCAGGTTGAAGGGTTAGTTGATCAATCACATTGTCAGAGACTTATGATGGGTGTTGAGCTAAAAGATGGTTGTGCAAAGGCAATAAACTGTAGCCCCATAGAACCTCCCAATGTCTGGGATAGAGTCCCGCCGATAAGAGATAGAAAAACAGTGTCTGATAGTTGGGTCGAGATAACCATTACAGAAGGAAGAAATCGTCAAGTACGACGAATGACAGCCGCGGTTGGCTTGCCTACACTTCGATTAATTAGATCGCGTATTGGAATCTTAAGCTTAAAACAACTCCCTCTGGGTGAGATAAAACAGTTTACAGCTCGTAACACCACTGAGCTTTTTAATCAGTATTTAAAGGAATAAAACCCCTATGCCCGATAAAATTCATCTAACAGTTGCGACTGTAATAAAACGTGATGATCTCTATTTAATGGTTAAAGAGACGGAGTTTGGCCGATTTGTGATTAACCAACCTGCGGGTCATGTTGAGCCTGGTGAAGATATTGTCAATGCTGCAGTTAGAGAGACCTATGAAGAAACAGGTTGGCATATTGAAATACAAAACCTTATTGGCATATACAGCAGTAAGTCAGAAGTCAGCGGTATTACCTATTATCGTCTGGCCTTTTCAGCTAAAGCTATTTCCTGCGATAAACAGGCCTCTATTGATTCAGATATTGACGAGGTATTATGGTTATCCGAGGAGGAGATCACTAGCGACGCAACAAAGCTTCGCAGTGAGTCAGTACTTTCATGTATCAAAGACTTTAATCAGGGTACGGTTTTTCCTTTGGAAATATTTCGTAACCGCTTATAGTGTGCATGCTTTAAAAAACGGTTCCATATATCCCTATGAGTCATTCAGAAAAAGTTATTGTCGGTATGTCCGGCGGCGTAGATAGTTCAGTCGCGGCCCTGCTATTGCAACAGCAGGGTTACAAGGTTGAAGGGCTATTTATGAAAAACTGGGATGAAGACGATGGTTCAGAGTACTGTACCGCAATTCAAGATTTAGAAGATGCCCAGCAGGTCTGCGATAAAATTGGTATCCCTTTACATACGGCAAATTTTGCTGCTGATTACTGGGATAACGTCTTTGAGCACTTTCTCGAAGAGTATAAGGTGGGTCGAACGCCTAACCCAGATATATTATGTAACCGAGAAATTAAATTTAAGGTATTTTTAGACTATGCAGAAATGCTTGGTGCAAATTACATTGCTACCGGCCACTATGTCCGTCGTGGCAACCACAAGGGTCAAGCTACTCTTCTTAAGGGGTTAGACAATAATAAAGATCAAAGTTATTTTTTACATGCAGTCAATGAGGATGCCATAAGTAAATCATTATTTCCCGTCGGAGAATTAGATAAATCGCAGGTACGTAAAATTGCTGAAGATAATGGATTTATCACCTCAAAGAAAAAAGATAGTACCGGTATCTGTTTTATTGGAGAACGACGCTTTAGCGATTTTCTTAAGCAATATTTGCCTGCCCAACCCGGCAGAATGCAAACCCCAGAAGGCGTCGATATGGGTGAGCATCAGGGGCTTATGTTTTACACCTTAGGTCAACGTCAAGGATTAGGTATTGGTGGCGTTAAAGATGGCAGTGATGAACCTTGGTTTAGCCTTAAAAAGGATCTAGATAATAATATTTTGATTGTGGGACAAGGTACTGAACACCCTCTTCTTTTTAATGACAACTTATCCGCTTCATCTATCCACTGGATAAATCAAGCACCTACAAAAGAACTTAAATGTTGTGCTAAAACTCGCTATCGTCAGTCAGATCAGCATTGCACAGTCATAATTGATACCTCTGGTAGTTGTCATGTGAAATTTGATCAACCTCAACGAGCAATTACCCCTGGTCAATCAGTGGTGTTTTATTTAGATGACCAATGTCTTGGTGGCGGTGTTATTGATAAAGCATGGCAATCATAAGACTGATTAAAAATGTAGAGAGATAAATTACGTGTTTTCTAAGCCAACCAAACAGCAAGCTCTTGCGCTAGCCGCCATTTTTCAAGCATCAAATCAGGTGTATAAGCTCGCCTATACGGGTGATTCAGATATTGAAACAATGGAATTTTCGATGTCTACATTGCTTAATCAAAATCCTGATTCATTAGGACAACTCTATGGTCCGATTGATAATTTACAGGATGGTTTAGCGACCATGCAAAGGTTCTTAGAAAACGCCAAAAATATATCTGAACCTCGACATAAAGAAGTGATCAGCTATGTGATGTCCTCAATTCATCTAGCAAGTAAGTTATCTAGCGATCAGCAGTTACTTTCTAAGATAGAAAATGGTATTGATAAGGCGCGACTTCAAGCAGAGCATTTTTCTATGATTCACGATAACGTAGTCACTAATGTAGGGGCACTTTATCAGGACACCATCAGTAAAATGCGTCTGCGAATACAGGTGATGGGCTCAGCTGTTTACCTCCAGCAGTCCGGTGTTGCCGCAAGAATACGTTGTATGCTATTTGCAGCTATCAGAAATGCCTTTTTATGGCGTCAATTAGGTGGAAAAAGGCGACATCTTTTACTGCAGCGCAAAGCTTTTGTCGAAGTTATCAATAAACTATAAGAATTATTCCAAAGTACTAATACATCCCTGAAATCTGTTCCCAAAATAGGTATAATTACAAACTAACATATTCACTTAATTTTGGAATTATTTATCTTATGCAAGATTTATCTCTTTCAGCCTTAACTGCTATTTCACCCATTGATGGTCGCTATGGGTCAAAAACCGCGCAATTGCGTGATATTTTTAGTGAATATGGATTAATACGTTTTCGTGTGTTAGTTGAGGTTCGTTGGTTGCAACAGCTAAGCCAGCACCCACAAATATCCGAGGTAAAACCCTTTTCAGCAAGCGCCAACGAGTTGTTAAATGATTTGGTAGACAATTTTTCCGTTGATCAGGCACAGCGTATTAAAGAAATTGAACTAATCACCAACCATGATGTAAAAGCGGTTGAGTACTTCATCAAAGAAAGTATTGCCGATAATGCTGAACTAAATGCAGTGAGTGAATATATTCACTTTGCTTGCACATCTGAAGATATTAATAACCTATCTCATGCCCTGATGCTAAAAGCAGGTCGCGAAGCGGTAGTTGTTCCAGCACTCACTGATATAACTGGCAAACTAGCAGAGATGGCAAAAACATTTGCCGATGTTCCCATGCTATCCCGCACCCATGGTCAAACAGCCTCTCCTACCACTGTGGGTAAAGAAATCGCCAATGTGGTATATCGATTACGCCGTCAATTAGAGCAAATAAATTCAGTGCCACTATTAGGCAAGATTAATGGCGCTGTGGGAAATTATAATGCCCACCTGTCCGCCTACCCTGAAATTGATTGGGCAGATAATGCTCAGCAGTTTATCGAAGGCCTAGGATTAAGTTTTAACCCCTATACCACGCAAATAGAACCCCATGACTATATGGCAGAGCTATTTGACGCCCTATCCCGCTCTAACACCATTCTGATCGATTTTGCGCGAGATATTTGGGGTTATATTTCACTGGGTTACTTTAAGCAAAAGACCATTGTGGGTGAAGTAGGCTCTTCAACCATGCCTCACAAGGTAAACCCTATCGATTTTGAAAATGCCGAAGGCAATATGGGCATCGCCAATGCTCTATTTGGTCATCTAACCGCTAAATTACCTATTTCACGTTGGCAGAGAGACTTAACCGACTCAACTGTATTGCGCAATATGGGTGTAGGTATGGGTTACTCGATGATTTCCTATGCATCCCTTGATAAGGGCTTAGGTAAACTTGAAATCAACCAGCAACGTCTACAGGAAGACTTAGATAACTGCTGGGAAGTCCTTGCAGAGCCAATTCAAACGGTGATGCGACGTTATGGCATAGAAAAGCCCTATGAAAAGCTAAAAGCACTGACTCGTGGCAATACCATCGATCAAGCTACTATTAAAGCCTTTGTTGAGGGCCTTGACATGCCCGATCAAGTCAAAGCTGATCTTATTGCCATGTTACCTAGCACCTACATAGGTAATGCGGTAAATCAAGCGAAAAAGATCTAAATACAACCATGTCGAGCTTCCCAGTACTTGGCGATATCTCTGCTGAGCAATTTTTGGCTGAATACTGGCAGCAGAAGCCCCTGCTGATTCGCAATGCTATACCAAACTTTCAGCCCCCCGTCGATGGCAATGACTTAGCTGGTTTATCTCTAGAGCCTGAAATTGAATCTCGATTAGTGGTCGGTAAAGACTGGCAAATAGAGCATGGCCCCTTCGATGAACATCGTTATAAAACACTACCTGATCGTGATTGGACCTTATTGGTTCAGGCAGTAGATCTATGGGTGCCAGAGGTTGCTAATATATTGGGCCATTTTGATTTTCTACCACGCTGGCGTATCGACGATATTATGGTCAGTTACGCGGCTGACGGTGGCAATGTAGGGCCTCATTACGATAATTATGATGTTTTCTTGCTTCAGGGTGAGGGTCAGCGGCAATGGTCTGTCGGTGGTCTGTGTGGCGAAGGTAGCTCCCTATTACCCCACGAAAATTTGCGTATTCTTGTCAATGAAAAGTTTACCGAAAAATGGACATTAAACTGTGGCGATATGCTTTATATACCCCCTAACTATAGCCACCATGGTGTGGCCATAGGTGACTGTACCACCTATTCCATTGGCTTTCGTGCACCGACTGTCACAGAGATGCTCGATGATCTAACTACCGAATTAATCAGTCAGGGCGAAAGCAATGATGTACTTAAAGACCCCCTGTTAACCCCAGAGATGGCAAAGCAACCCATCTCTAGTGAATATTTAGAGCAAATTAGATCGTTACTTAATAAAACCCTTAATGACGATGAGTTGTTGCTTAATTGGTTTGCACAGTATATGACACAACCCAAATACCCAGAACTGTTAGATGATACTGGCGAGAATCGTGAGGCAACTATAAGTGTTGCTTCAGAGACAAAAAAAACATACCGCAATGGTAAGACCAATTAATTCAAAACATTAAGCGAAACAAATCTTATTAAGCGATTTGTTTCGCCTAAAAAATTGTATTGTTGATCGTTTTTAAACCTTTTTTATGGCTGTTTTCTTTCTATTAATCAGTAACAAGCTCCCCATATTTGTAATTCTTTTGGTCGTACTGGCCAGTGTAAAGATCACCATTTTTGAAAAGCTTAATTTTTCCATCACTATCAATATCAGCAAATACGTAAGTATTTGTTTGTTTAATTGTGATTGAATATGAAGAATCATTATTGCCATTAGTTCCCAGCATTATTGAACTTAATAAAATGATCAAACCGATATTCATTAATCATCTCAACTTCATTCCATAAACCCGAAGTGTGAAATAATCGATAACGATCTAGAATTGCTAATACTATGGTCAATAAATGCGCAATACTAACTACGAAGGGTTATGAATATGTAAGTGATCGAAAAATCACCTATTCATAATTTAATAATAGCAGGTAATTTTTTAACTTTAATTAGTCTCGAATAGAAAATTAAGTAACTTGTGATTTAATTTTTTTGTGAAATTGCCGCGGCGCCTTGACGTCTGGGGTCTGCACTACCCTCTAGGTTTTTATTATTTAATTTAATACTTTGGGTTGAACCCAGCACACGATGGTCAGGCGCTATTAGATGGCCCATTGAAGTTAGATTATTGAGTGTATCTGGAGAAATACCATTCTCATAGCTAACTGTATCGGGAAGCCATTGATGGTGAATTCTAGGCATTGCTGTAGCCTCAGCGATGCTCATATTGAACTCTAATGAGTTTAGAATCATCTGTAACACAATGGTTATAATCGTGCTGCCTCCCGGGCTACCCGTTGCAAGCATTGGTATTCCGTTTTCATCAAACAGGATGGTGGGTGTCATTGAAGATAAGGGGCGCTTCTGGGGCTGTATAGCGTTGGCGCTACCACCAATTAGCCCATAGCCATTAGCTGAGCCTGGTTTAGCTGAAAAGTCGTCCATTTCATTATTTAATAAAAAGCCTGCGCCATCGACAGCTATACCATTGCCATAAGCAAAGTTTAGGGTATAGGTATTACTGACTATATTGCCCTGTTGATCCCAAACTGAGAAATGTGTGGTTTCTTCGCTTTCTGAATTTTTTGAATCAATCCACTTATCCAGTCCAGGATAGACAGTGTTTGATCGGCGTGCCCTTTTTGGATCTATTTGTTGACTTAAGGTTTTAGCATAGGCTTTATCAACCAACTGATTAACAGGAACCACATTAAAGTCAGGATCTCCCAGATATAGACTTCGGTCCGCATAAGCAGAACGCATAGCTTCAACTAAATGATGTATGTAGGCAGCTGAATTGTGCCCCATCTTATTTAGATCAAAATTCTCTAGAATATTTAACATCTGTACTAGGTGTATACCGCCAGATGATGGTGGTGGCATCGCACAAAGTGTGTTTTTTCTATATGAACCACAAACCGGTTGTCTTTCTACCACTTTATAATTTGCTAGATCTTTTGACGTTATAAGCCCACCTGTATGTTTCATTTGAGCAACAATTAAATTGGCGGTTTTACCTGCGTAGAAACCCGATCTCCCCTGCTCTGATATTCTGGCTAATGTTTGACTAAGATCGTGCTGAACAAATATCTCACCCGGTAGAAAGTTATCTCCGTTCGCTTTGTAGAAATATTTTTTTGATGCCTTGTGTTTATGCAGACGCTCACTTGTTAGGCGTAGTGAATCAGAAAGGTCATGACTGATAGGAAATCCTTGGCTGGCAAGCTTAATTGCCGGTTTTATAACCTCTTTAATGCTCATACTGCCATACTTGTCTAAAGCATGGATTAATCCTGCAGCAGTGCCAGGAACACCTGATGATTGTGCGCTAAACCTTGCCTTTTGGTTATCGACATTACCCTGTGAGTCAAGAAACATTCCTTTGTTAGCAGCCATAGGTGCCATTTCACGATAATCGATGGCAATGGTTTTATTTTCTTCGGCGAGATAAACCAACATAAAGCCACCACCACCAAGATTACCTGCTCTTGGCAATGTGACTGCTAAAGCAAAACCTGTTGCTACAGCTGCGTCTATGGCATTTCCCCCAGCCTCTAAAATATCTACCCCTACTTGACTGGCAATGGCCTCTTGAGAAACGACCATCCCCAAATGGCTTATTTGCGGATGAAAACGGGCGTTTTTATCTAAAAAAGAAGTTTTAGTGAATTCCACACTATGCAGATGACTAGGAAAAGTCAGTATGAGAACTAGCATGGGTAGCAAAGTAAATAATGAAGAAACTTTCACTTTACGCAATCCTTTTGTAAATAATCCTTAAACTATAACAAAATTGGTTTCGATATTAGTGAGATAATTTAATAAATTCGGTATAATTACCCGTATTACATTTGTTTTTAACTTTCTTTGAGCTAATCAACTTGAATACAGAATTTCTCGGTAAAAACATCTCTGGCCTATTCACAATTCCCTCTGGCATTGTTACGACGGCAACCTCAATAATCCAAGCAACTTTTAATGATATTCCGCAAATTGGCGTTATAACTACTAAAAGTGTGGGTTTAGAGACCAGAGCGGGTAATCGAGAGCCTGTCTATAGCCAGTATGCTCCTGGCTGTTTTGTTAATGCAGTAGGTCTCACAAACCCTGGTGCTAAGGTGGCTGCGGAACTAATGGCTGATTTAGAGGTTCCAGAAGATAGATTTTTACTGACATCGATTTTTGGTGGTAGCGTTGAAGAGTTTGTGGAAGTTGCCAAGATTATGGCCCCTGTTTCCGATGGTCTAGAATTAAACCTTTCTTGCCCTCATGCCACGGGCTACGGCATGGCTATGGGACAGGATCCTGCGTTGGTTAAAGAGATCACCGCGGCGGTTAAAGCTGCTGTTGATATTCCAGTGGTTCCAAAGTTAACACCAAATACACCTAATATTAGTGAAATTGCCCTTGCTGCCGTTGAAGGTGGTGCAGACGCAATCTGTGCAATTAATACCCTTGGACCTGGTTATACCTCTGCTCATGGTCATCCAGTGTTGAGTAATGGTGCTGGCGGGATGTCTGGAAAAGCAGTATTGCCTATTGCACTTAAATGTATTCGGGAAATTCGCGCTGTATGCGATCTACCCATTATTGGCTGTGGTGGTATTAGTAGTGCTGCTGATGTCCGTGAGACCATGGATGCAGGAGCTGATATTGTTGGTGTTGGTTCTGCACTCACCGGTTTAACCACTGCTGAGATGGCTGATTATTTTAATCAACTAGAATCAGATATTTGCTTTAATTCAAATAAAGCTGAAAACCATATTCGTTATGATATTGATATGAATTTTGATCCAGTGGTGCTGGTTAAAAATGAGCGTATTTGCGATGATATTTGCGTTCTTACCTTTGATCGCAAAATCAATATTCAAGCGGGCGAATTTGTATTTTTATGGGTTCCTGGTGTGGGTGAAAAGCCCTTCTCTGCCCTGGCCGATGATCCGTTTCAATTAGCGGTTATTGATGTGGGTATCTTTACCCATGCACTGATGGATCTCAAAGTAGGCACGGAAGTCTATGTTAGAGGCCCCCATGGAATTGCTGTGCAACCCCATGAGGGTGCAAAAATAATGGCGGTTGCTGGTGGTACAGGTCTGGCGGCGGTTTATCAACTAGCCAGAGACTTTGGTAATGCTGAAATCTTTACTGGTGCCAGAACTGCAGAACGTCATTACTACCTTGACGAGTGTGAAAAGATTGCAGATGTTCATATAGCCACTGATGATGGTAGCCTTGGGTTTAAGGGCTTTGTCACCGAAATGCTGCGCGCTCGGTTGCAGGAGATGTCTAAGTCAGAACTAGAGAATATTATGTTCTATAACTGTGGTCCTGCACCTATGGTTCACGCGGCTGCAGCAGTTCAGCGTGAGTTCTGTGGTGATCACCAGATTCATAGTGCTATCGATTATTTGACCAAGTGCGGTGTTGGCATTTGCGGGGCCTGTGCCACGCCTGAAGGCAAACGTATCTGTGTCGATGGGCCGTTTATTCAGGGCGATCCTGCCCCAAAAAGCTAGGCATAAAACTTTTTACCTTCACTGGCCATTTGGCGCATCGATTGGGTGGGCTGATATAGCTCTCCAATACTGGAATAATTATCAGCTTTATTACAGATAACATCTAAACCCTGTTCGTCCATCCAACGACAGACTCCCCCTCTAAAGGGAGGAAAGCCAACCCCCCAAATTAAAGCCATATCGGCTTCAATCGCTGAACCAACTATGCCTTCTTCTAAACAGTGATTCATTTCAATGGCCAGTGGCAACAATAATCTATCAATAATTGTTTGTGGCTCGATCTCTTTGCTGGGTCCTGCGGCTGAGGCTAGTAATTCAATACTGGTTATATCATTTGTTTTTTCTGGACGACCGCCCTTGCCCGGGCTATAGCTGTAATAGCCTAGGCCATTTTTTTGTCCCTGTCGTCCAGTGTTTAATAATAATTCTGTGGGTGTTGTTTTATTGATTTTAAAACGATCCGGTATGCCCTCTGACATTACCGAGTAACAATGCACAATGGTATCTAGGCCAACAACATCCATTAAATAAGCAGGCCCCATAGGCATGCCCCATTTTTCCATTACTTGATCTATCTGTTGAAAACTTACCCCATCACGCAACAATAACTCCATAGCAAAGCATTGGGCAAACAGCACTCTGTTGACTAAAAAACCGGGGCAGTCATTCACCACAATAGGTTTTTTACCCAGACGTAAGGCCTGATGACAGACTGCGGCGATGGTTTTTTCCGAAGTATGCTTCCCTCTGATCACCTCAACTAGGGGCATCAAATGTACTGGGTTAAAAAAGTGCATACCGCAGAATCGTTGAGGGTTATTGAGTGATTCAGCTAATTGGTTAATTGAAATACTAGAGGTATTAGAAACAATAATAGCGTCCTCTGAGAGCCTGTTATCTAAGTCGGACAAAACTGCATGCTTAACCGGCAGATGTTCCACCACCGCTTCGACAATAAATTGAGCGCCCGAAAGGTCTCGATCATCGAGAGTTGGTTTGATCATCGACAGTATTTTATTTGCCCTAACTTCGTCTAATTTACCCTTTGATACGGCTTTGGAAAGTAACTTATTCGCTTCATTAACACCTAAATCTAATGCCGATTGCACTATATCTTTCATAACAACAGGACAGCCCCGTGTTGCAGACTGATAAGCAATACCACCGCCCATAATCCCCGCTCCCACTACTGCCGCTAAATCTATTTTTGGAATTGGTTGTGAAAGGCCTTTGGCATGGCTTTTTGCTTTTCTAGAAACGAATTGATCACCCACAAAAAGACCAATAAGAGCGCGTGCTTCGGCGCTCTGAGAAAGCTCATAAAAAACACTTGCTTCTTTCTCAATAGCTTCATCACGTGAAAGAGCGGCTGATTGAGTCATCAATTCAATAGCTTTTATTGGCGCAGGATAATGACCAGCGGTTTTTTGCATTACCATTGCTTTGGCCATATTAGCTATAGTGTTAATTTCATCGGCTGCTTGATCGACAGGCGATAATTTACGCTTACGACCAAGACAGTAGTCAATTTTGCCTTCAGACATTGCTTTTAATGTATCTAGGGCTGTTTGACGCAAGGCTTCAGGCTCGACCACCTGATCGACAATTCGCGCTTTTAGAGCGGCATTCGCCGAATACTGACGACCGGTGGTAATCCATTCAAGGGCAGTTGCAAAGTCACTTATTCGGGGTAGACGAACCGTACCACCCCAGCCAGGAAGAATACCTAGACCGGTCTCTGGTAAACCAATTTTAGCGCTGGTTGATAAGAGTCTTGCATCACAGGAAAGACAGACTTCAAGGCCACCTCCAAGGGCATAACCATTGATAGCAACAACTGTCGGAAAGGGAAAATCTTCAATCGTCGACATCATGCTATTTATATGGGTAGCTGAATCAAGAAAAGTCTGTTCAGATGCATCAAACATCTGCTTAAACTGGGTAATATCTGCGCCGACAATAAAAGCGGGCTTGCCGCTGGTAATAAGAAGACCTGAAACATTTTTGGCTTGCTTGATTTGGGTAAGTGCCTGATTAAGCTCATCCAAGGTTTGCTTATCTAGCTTATTGACCGAACCAACTGCACTATCAAAAATCAATTCTAAAAAATGATTCTCTATTTTTTTTACACATAATGTCTCACCAGCAAACATACTTCTCCCCTCCATTAATTTTTTAGTGTAACCTTTCTTTAATTTCAGTCTAGAACAAAACCTGACCCTCTGGTTTTACTGATAATTTTATGAAGAACCCCTTAGTTTTTGACTATGCATCGAGGCTTTGGTGAAATTTAGTAAAATAAATACCACTTTGTGGCCGATTTCAGATTGACGAGATGGATCATGGTCAGTATTATGCGCCCTCTCATAAGAGACCGCTTGGTGAGACATTCGGGGATTAGCGCAGTCTGGTAGCGCGCCTGCTTTGGGAGCAGGATGTCGGGGGTTCAAATCCCTCATCCCCGACCACTTTCCGGCTGTGGAGTTAGGCTGAATTGGTTGACTCTGAATGCGCCCGTAGCTCAGCTGGATAGAGCAACGGCCTTCTAAGCCGTGGGTCGCAGGTTCGAATCCTGCCGGGCGCGCCATTTAAGTCTTTAGATACCCAGCAATTGGCATGATTGGCGTGATAACGGTCTTATTTTGTTTGATGGTGGACGTAGCTCAGTTGGTAGAGCCCCGGATTGTGATTCCGGTGGTCGCGGGTTCAATCCCCGTCGTCCACCCCATTACCTCTCCGTATTTTTTATCTATTTTTAGCATCATTGTTTTTATCTGAATTAATTTTTCAGGTAATATACATGTTCCTTTTTAAGATGATCCATATCAATAGTAAATAGGTTAACCCTTTATGTCTGCTCTTATTCTTGATGGCAAATCTCTAGCAAATAAAACTGAAGCTGAACTCAGTGAACGGGTATCTGCCTTAAAGCAAGCTAATAACGGGCAAGCGCCGATTCTAGCTACCGTTTTAGTGGGTTCAGATCCTGCCTCTGGAACCTATGTAAAGATGAAGCAAAATGCCTGTAAGCGTATAGGTATGGAGAGTATTGCGGTTGAACTGCCTGAACAAACAACCACCGAGCAACTATTAGCCAAAATCAATGAATTAAATGCTAATCCAAACTGTCATGGCATTTTGTTACAGCATCCTGTTCCTAAGCAAATTGACGAACGCGCCTGTTTTGATGCCATTGCCGCAGAAAAAGATGTCGATGGCGTTACCTGCCTGGGTTTTGGCCGTATGGCAATGAATGAACCTGCCTACGGTTCTGCAACGCCTCAAGGTATTATGCGTATTCTTGAAGCCTATGATATTGAGTTAGCAGGTAAACATGCCGTAGTGGTTGGTAGAAGCCCTATTTTAGGTAAACCTATGGCACTTATGTTGTTAAATGCCAACGCAACGGTAACCATTTGCCATTCTAAAACTCAGAATCTACCTAGTCTTATTAAGCAAGCAGATATTCTGGTGGGCGCTGTAGGTCGTCCTGAATTTATCAAGGCTGACTGGGTTAAGGACGGTGCTGTGGTAGTTGATGCTGGTTATCATCCCGGTGGTGTGGGTGATATTGAGCTTAAGCCCATTATGCAAAGCGCCTCTGCCTTTACTCCAGTTCCGGGCGGTGTTGGCCCCATGACTATTAATACCCTTATATTACAGTCAGTTATGGCTGCTGAGAAGAAACTAGGCTAATTGCCAATTGTTAATTACTATTCTTTAATTTTTAGGGGTTTTTGATGGCAGATTTACCACTTAGCTTGGATAAACTGGTTGCACATCGAGGTTTACAATCTGATTACCCTGAAAATACCGTTCTCTCCCTAAATAAAGCCATTGAGTACGGCGCCAAATACATTGAACTAGATATTCAATTTAGTGGTGATTGTTTACCTATTATTTATCATGACGCAGATCTTAATCGTGTCAGCGCTAAACAGGGCAATATCCTTGACTATTCGCGTCACGATTTATTAAAACTACCCGCGTATGAGCCCCAAAGACTGGGAAACCGCTTTAAAACGGAATCCATTGCCGCTCTAGAGGCATTGGTACCCCTTTTACAGCAAAACCCTCTGGTCACTGCCTTTGTGGAGCTAAAAGAGGAATCTATCGGGCATTGCGGCAGAGAAACGATGCTTAATTCAGTGCAATCGATCCTAGACTCCGTTAAGCATCAGGTTGTGCTTATTAGTTATGACTACTTATTAATGCGGCAAGCTCGTGAGAATTGCTGGCCCTGCGTAGGCGTGGTTCTAAGGTACTGGCAAGACCTTGAATCAGATATGTTTAAAAATATCACTTCAGATTATATATTTGTCGATTGTGACATCATTCCCGACACACCAGAACAGATGTTACTCAATGGTTCCTGTTTTGTTGCCTTTGAAGTGGGCGATAAAGAGCTTGGGCGGCAACTATTAACCAAGGGTATTTCTTTGCTTGAAACGTATAATTTAAGGCAGTTAAGCGAATAATTTTAGGCTCTACGCCATTGGGTGCCTTCACGACTATCTTCTAATACAACACCGGCATCCAGTAATTGCTGCCTAATTTGATCCGCTTTCGCGAAGTCTTTATCTTGTTTTGCCTGTTGTCGCGCTTCGATTTGAGCTTCTATCTGATCGGTAGTTAGCTGATTGTCTCCCCTAGCAAGAGTAAACCACTGTTCTGGGTCCTGTTGCAGCAAACCCAATATATCTGCAAGACCCTTAAGCTCTTGCATAAGGGCAAGCTGCTCTACACCGTCGGCCATATTCACTGCTTTTGCTAAGCGATAAAGCTCACTAATAGCCACTGGGGTATTAATATCATCAAGCAGAGCCTTATAGCCATCTCCTGAGCGATTTAAAGCCCCTTCTTGAGGTTCTATGCCGCGTATAAAGCCGTACAGGCTATCTAGGGTACGCCATGCACTATCAAGTAATTCCTTACTGAAGTTCTGTTCCGAGCGATAATGCGCCGACAAAATCACATATCGCAACACCTCACCAGGGTACTGCTTTAAAAGATCATTAACTAAGCGGAAGTTCCCCAAAGATTTGGACATCTTTTCGCCGTCGATATTAATAAAGCCATTGTGCATCCAAAAATTAGCCAAAGGCTTGCCATCATTGACGCAGCAGCTTTGGGCTATTTCATTTTCATGGTGTGGGAATATAAGATCATGACCACCAGCATGAATATCAATGGTATCGCCCAAATGTTTTTTAATCATTGCTGAACACTCGAGATGCCAGCCCGGGCGACCCCGACCCCAAGGGCTATCCCAACCGGGCTCACTGTCTGCAGAAGGCTTCCATAATACAAAATCGCCCGCATATTGCTTATAACCAGCTACTTCGACTCGAGCACCGGCTTCCTGTTCATCAAGATTGCGCTTAGAGAGTTCGCCGTAATTGGGCATTGAAGGCACTGAAAACAAAACATGACCCTTCTCAGCTTCCATTTGACTATCCGCTTCATAGGCATGACCTTTATCAACCAGAGCCTTAACCATCTCGATCATCTCTGGGATATGATCCGTGGCATAGGGTGTTTGATCCGGCGCTAGTGTATTAAGCGCCTGCATATCATCAGCATAAGCCTTTGAATACTTTTTAGTTATAACATTAATATCTTCAGATAACTCATTGGATTTGTTTATTATTTTGTCATCAATATCTGTAATATTTCTGGCATAAATCACATTCGGATAAACAGTTTTTAGTACACGGTAAACCGTATCAAATACCACCGCTGGACGCGCATTGCCAATATGGACATAGTTATAAACCGTAGGGCCACAGGCATACATAGTAATACGCTCCGAATCTATGGGCTCAAATACCTGTTTTTGGCGAGTTAAACTATTGTAGAGTTTTAGTTCCATTTAGGCTTTCCAGTTGTCTCTTAATCCAATGGTGCAGTTAAATACAAGGGTTTCTGCTTTACTATCGCGACAAAAGTAACCTTCTCGCTCAAATTGATAGCGATCAGAAGGCTTCGCATCAGCCAGACTAGCCTCAGCCTTACAACCCTTTAGCACCTTGAGTGATTCTGGGTTAATATAATCCGTAAAATCACCCTCACCCGCATCTGGTAGCGCCTGATTAAATAGCCGATCATATTGATTGACGGTACAGTCTACAGTATTAAGCGCTGAAACCCAGTGTATAACGCCTCTAGGTCTTATACCTTCTGGTGCATCCTCACCCACAGTATTTTCGACGACAGAGGCTTTAATCTCTTTTATTTCACCGGCAGCATCGCGAATAACATGGTCTGCTCGAATAATATAGGCACCGCGAAGTCTGACATATTCTCCTAACACTAAACGCTTAAACTTCTTGCGCGATAAGCTTGTATCCTCAGAAAAATCACTTTGATCGATATAAATTTGACGGTCAAATGGCAGTTCTCTTGAACCAAGATCATCTCGTTGCGGATGAGACGATGCAGAAAACAATTCAGACTGATTGTAATTAGTGAATGTCAGCAAAAGCGGTTTAAGCACGCACATAGCTCGGCGCGCATTATGGTTTAGATCATCGCGAATAAAATGCTCAAATTGAGCCATATCCACCACACCATCTGTCTTAGCGACCGCCAAACTATCGCAGAAATTACGAATAGCTTGGGGACTGACACCACGACGTCTAAGCCCAGAAATAGTTGGCATTCTAGGATCATCCCAAGCATCAACATGGCCCTCATCAACAAGTTGTTTGAGCTTGCGCTTACTGGTGATACTGTAATTGAGATTTAAACGACCAAATTCATACTGTCGCGGCGTTGATGGCACATCTAGGTTTTCAATAAACCAGTTATACAATGGTCTGTTGGCAGCAAATTCCAGCGTACAGATGGAATGAGTTACGCCCTCTATCGCGTCTTCTTGGCCATGGGCGAAGTCATAGGCAGGATAGATATTCCACTTATCTCCTGTTCTATGATGAGAAATACGCTTAATTCTGTAGAGTACAGGGTCACGCATATTAATATTGGGCGAGGCCATATCAATTTTTGCGCGCAGAGTCATTTTACCCTCTGCAATTTCACCGGCTTTCATCTGTTCCAGAAGCGCTCTACTTTCTGCAGCAGTCCTTGTGCGATAGGGGCTATCTTTACCCGCTTCGGTTAATGTTCCGCGATACTCACGCATTTGTTCAGCGTTAAGCTCACAGACATAGGCTTTGTCTTGATCAATTAAATCGCAAGCCCATTGATAGAACTGATCAAAATAATCGGAAGCATAGCGAATATCGCCGCTCCAGTTAAAACCAAGCCATTGAACATCCTCAATGATTGAATGAACAAACTCATCGCTTTCCTTCTCAGGGTTAGTGTCATCGAAGCGAAGATTACATTCACCAGAGAATGCTTCGGCTAACCCAAAGTTGACACAAATAGACTTAGCATGACCAATATGCAGGTAACCATTAGGCTCGGGCGGAAACCTGGTAACCACTTTAGAGGTCTTACCTGAGGCTAAATCATCAGTAATAATTTGCTGAATAAAATTTATCGGTTTATCGCTGTCAGTCATATTGAATCGCTTGGAGGCAGAATAAGGTGCGAAGTATAGCTCTCAGAGGCCTTTCAATAAACCTAAACCCTTAATGAAGACAAAATAAATGTAAAAAAACCGATCCATTTTTGACTTACTTTGCATTTAACGCAAAGTTCTCTTTGATTTACTGGCGTTACAAATTAAAATAAACAATAGCTTCCTAATAATTTAATGGACCTTAATATGATTACTTTCCGCACTACCATGGGCGATATTTCAATAGAGTTAGATTTTGATAAAGCACCTATCTCGTCAGCAAACTTTTTAAGCTATGCCAAAGATGAATTTTATAACGATACGGTTTTTCATCGTGTTATAAATGGCTTTATGGTTCAAGGTGGCGGTATGACCTCTGATATGCAGCAAAAACAAACCAAAGCACCTATTGAAAATGAAGCTGATAATGGCCTAAAAAATGATATTGGCACCTTGGCAATGGCTAGAACTGCTGACCCTCATTCAGCCTCTTCACAGTTTTTTATCAATGTATCGAATAATGATTTCTTAAATCACAGCGGTAAAACTATGCAGGGCTGGGGTTATGCAGTATTTGGTAAAGTTTCTGAAGGAATGGATGTTATTGAAAAAATCAAATCCGTACCAACGGGTAGTGCCTTTGGTCATCAGGATGTACCGGTTGACCCAATCGAGATTACTGAAACCATAATCAGCGACGAATACGCTGCGAAATAACCTAGCTTTATGGCTATCCTGTTTATTTCAGATCTCCATTTATCCCCTGAACGCCCGGAGGTAACCCGGGCTTTTTTGCGTTTTCTGGAAGAACAGGCAACTACAGCAAAGGCACTGTTTGTTTTAGGTGATCTATTTGAAGCATGGATTGGCGATGACGATACGTGCCCCACTGGTATTGAAGTTCAAACGGCCCTTAAGCAACTGACTGACAAAGGTGTTGTACTTTTTTTTCAGCATGGAAACCGCGATTTCTTTATAGGTAAAAGGTTCTGCAAAGCTACTGGTGCGACTCTATTATCTGATGAACATATTGTTGAATATGCGGATCAAACTTTACTAGTAATGCATGGCGATACACTTTGCACTGATGACGTTGACTATATTCGTTTTAGAAAGAAAATACGCCACCCGATTATTAAGTCTCTGCTACTACTTCTGCCATTAAAATTTCGACAAAAATTAGCCAATAATATGCGCGCTAGAAGCAAAGCCGCTAATGCCAATAAACCCAGTGCTATTATGGATGTTAATAGGGATGCTGTTGAAGCCGTTATGTCAAAGCATCAGGTTAAAACGCTGATACATGGACATACCCATAGACCTGATCGCCACCAACATGCCAAGGGCGAAAGAATTGTACTTGGTGATTGGCATGATGTGGGTTGGTATGCTCTATGGGACACTAATGGCATCGACCTAAAAAGCTTTATAATTGAGATGTAAATCGACTATCAATCGATTATTTTTATTTTAATACATAACTCTCACTGGAAAACTATCCGCTATAGGGTATCATTAACTTATCTTTTATTTAAATAATCAGGATATAAGCCATGAACACAAATCCAGATAAATACACTTCTGCAACAACAAATGCTGGCATTCCTACCGATGGTCTTGATCCAGCGGTTGCTAAAGTCCTTAGAAGCACCTATACCTTACTCGGTGTGACCCTTGCTTTTAGTGCGCTAATGGCGGGTTTATCAATGGCTATCAATGCACCATACTTTGGATTATGGACATTACTGCCCTACTTTGTTTGCTTGTGGATGGTCGAGAAAAATAAAAATAACGCATCAGGTCTTGCTTGGGTATTTGCTCTGACAGGTTGGATGGGCTTTACATTAGGTCCAATCATTAGCATGTATCTTGCCGCAGTGGGATCAGGCCCAATTATGATGGCCCTCGGCTCTACTGCCTTGGTTTTCTTCGGTGCTTCAGCCTATGTATTAACGACTCGTAAAAACCTCAATTTTATGACCGGATTTTTAATGACCGGAATACTTGTCGCTTTTGTTGCAGGCATCGCTAATGTTTTCTTACAAATATCTGCCCTAGCCATTACGGTTAGCTCTGTTTTCGCCTTACTTTCTGCTGGTATTATTATGTGGCAAACCAGTGCCATTATTCACGGTGGTGAAAGAAACTATATTTCAGCTACAGTGACCCTATTTGTTATGATCTACAATCTTTTTGTCAGTCTTCTGCAAATTTTTGGGGTTATGAGTGACGATTAACAATATTCGTCGCTCTAGCGCAAAGCCCTGCTTAATGTGGGGCTTTTTTAATATTTAACGAACAAAAAATCAATACCTTATGACCGAACAAAATAATTATCTTAATGATCTGCCATGTTGGTCTGAGAACCTAGCTCTTGAGCTAGGACTCCAAGAGGGTTTGGCACTTTCAAAAGAGCAAATTGAGATATTAATTGTTGCGCGTAATTTTTATGCAGATTACGGCTTTTCTCCATCAATGAGACCTTTATGTAAAATGGTAACTGCCAAACTGGGTGCCGATAAAGGGCGAAGTCTGTATTTAAATAAATTATTCCCCGGTAGTCCGGCGAAATTAGCTGCTAAACTAGCTGGACTTCCTAAACCAAAGAATTGTATCTAAATGAAACTCTGCGATTACAGCCTAGATAATTTGCCGTCAACTAAGGTTTCGCCAGACAAGCCTGAACAACAGCTTCTTATGCAGCAATTACCCGAGTGGCAAATTATAAATAAAGATAATGTCGATCAGCTTTATTGCCAATTTAAATGTGAAAATTTTGTTTCAGCAATGCAATTAGCCTCTGAAATAACCCACATTGCAGAACAGGCTGATCACCACCCTACGCTCATTATTGAATGGGGCAAGGTTTCTGTGTATTGGTGGTCTCACTGGCTGAAAGGCTTGCATATCAATGATTTTATTCTGGCATTTAATAGTCAAGAAATTGCTGACAGGCTATGAATCCACAGTATACGGATAACCCACTAGCCTACCAAAAGCAGCTGGAAGCTAAGGTCGATTACTTTAAATCTCTTATGCTTGAGGCCGGCATCAAGCTACCTAATTTAACTATTCATACTTCATCGCCGTTTGGATTCCGTATGCGAGCCGAATTCCGCGTATGGCATGAACAGGGTCAAGCTTATTTTGCCATGAATAAACCAGGGGAAAAGCGCCCTTATACTATTAATGACTTTCCTATTGGTGCCAGAAAGATTAATCAATTGATGCCAGAGATCCTGTCTGCGATAAATAAAAATGAAATGCTAAGTAAAAAGTTATTTAGTATGGAATTTTTAACCACCACAACCAATCAAGCCTTGGTAACACTAATTTATCATAAACTCCTTGATGAACAATGGCAGCAGCAGGCAAGTCAACTTGCGGAACGATTAAATATTAAAATTATTGGTAGAAGCCGTAAGCAAAAAGTTGTTTTAACCGATGATTTTGTCACTGAAAAATTATTGGTTAATAACAGAGAATATAGCTACCAGCAGGTTGAAGCAAGCTTTACCCAGCCCAATGCAGAGGTAAACCAAAAGATGCTGGCTTGGGCCAGTGATTGCCTAGAAAATAGCAACGATGACTTGGTTGAGCTGTATTGCGGCAATGGCAACTTTACTGCTGTTTTAGCGCAACATTTTGATAGGGTTCTAGCCACAGAGATTTCAAAGGTGTCGGTCAATTCAGCTAACTATAACTTTACGCTTAACAAAATTGATAATATCAGCATTGCCCGCCTATCAAGCGAAGAATTGACTCAGGCCTTAAATAAACAAAGAGAATTTAGACGTTTAGCTGATATAAACTTAGATAAATTTAACTTTTCGACTATTTTTGTCGATCCACCTCGAGCGGGACTGGATAAGGGCACAGAAAAACTGGTCACTAGATTTGACACTATTCTGTATATTTCATGTAATCCAGAAACGCTGAGAGATAACCTTAAAGAGATAACCAAAACCCACAAAATCGTCTCTACAGCGATTTTTGACCAGTTTCCTTGGACAAAGCATATTGAATCAGGTGTGTTGCTTAAACGCCGTTAATTAACTGTCGCTAGAGCATTGGCGGCAATATTGATTTGTTCTGCATGTTTACTTTCGATGGTTAATCGCTCTTTTTCTAAGCGTAATTTTTCATCTTTTGGCAGTGATTTCCATGCATCTAGTATGGGTAAGTGAGAGGCTTCCATGGCCAAAGTTTCAAATACTTTTATCGACTGATCCTGCTTAAATTCATCATTGAGCTCTTGGGCTAAGAAACCAATACGCATTGCAGCTTCTGTTGACGATAAGTCATTTTGCAATAAAGCTTGAGCGATCACTCTTATCGACAGCTGGGCATCTAACTGGGACTCAGATTTCGGTTTAAATTCTATTGGCTGAGATCTTCGCTTATCCTTATCCTTTAACTTATATGTAAGAAAACAAGCGTAGACAAACAATAGAGCAGTAACTCCACCACCCGCAATTAACATTAAATAAAAATTAGACACGCAAAACCCTTAGCATTTAATAATTACTATTACGTATCACCATCAGGTAGTAGTTTATCGGCTAATGCCTTTTTGGTTTTAGCACCTAATGCTTTTAACTCTTCGCTGCGTTTAACTAGGTTGCCGCGGCCCTTAGAAAGGCGCTTAAAGGCTGTCTCATAGGCATCTTTACTTTTATCCAGATGTTTTCCAATATCTTCTAAAGCTTCGACATGGAGGACAAATAAATCATAGAGCGCACCAGCTTTTTCCGCGATTTGCTGGGCATTAATATTTTGATCAGCATAGCGCCATAGGTTTTTGATGGTTCTTAAAGTCACCATCAATGTGCTTGGACTCACTAAAATAATACCTCTATCGTAAGCTTCTCGCATAATATCTCTGTCATTATCCAAAGCCAGCATAAATGCAGACTCAACGGGTATAAAAATTAAAACAAAATCTAGACTATTAACATTTTCTAGTTTTTCGTAATTTTTAACACTTAGACCTTTAATATGATTGCGCAATGAATTGAGATGCTGATTTAGGCTTTGATTTCGTACTTCGCCATCTTCCGCATGAAAGTAACGCTCGTAATCAATCAAACTTACTTTGGCGTCAATGATAATATCCCTGCCTTCTGGAAGATGAATAATCACATCGGGGTTACGTCGGTTGCCATCTTCATCTTTAAGAGCAACTTGAGTTTCATATTCACGCCCCTTGCTGAGACCCGAATCCTCCAATAGTTTTTCTAGAACAAATTCACCCCAATTACCCTGCTGTTTGTTATCGCCCTTTAGTGCACTGGCAAGACTGGCGGCATCAGATGAGACTTTCATGGTTTGCTTTTGTAATTCGCTAATCTGACCTGCCAAACGATTTCGATCGGCATTTTCCTTATCGTAAGCCGTTGTAACCTGTTTGCGAAAATCACCAAGATCACGCCTTAGCGGACTCAGTGATGTCTCCAATGCCAACTTGCTCTGCTCAGAGAATTTTGTTTGTTTATCTTCAAAAATACGATTGGCTAAGTTTTCGAATTCTTGACCTAGACTAAGCTTTGCATCTTGGACAAGCTTAAGCTGAGATTCAAAGTTTGATTGCTGATTGGATAGCTTTTCTTCAAGAACAAGCTTCTGGGCATTAAGCTTTGCAATATCATTAGATAATTCATTTCTGCCTAATATACGACCTAACAGTATGCCAAATATGGACCCAATTAGGCATGAAGCTACAATCATAAAAACGGTATTTGTAAAAATAGTGGATTCCATCGGCTAATTTATCCAGTTAGCTGTTATTTACTCAAAGGTTCTGAGATTATAGCGTTTAAATCTAAATTTAAATAAGTCTAATATTAAGTAGATGTTATCTCCATTAATAAATATCGCTCCTTTTTGCGATGCCATTGAAAAGAATCAACTGATTTTGACGGCTAATCAGCGTCTTGCTGCGCAGATACAGCAGGCTTGGGGCAAGTCTATCAATCACAAATCTAAGGTATGGAAGGCACCGAGAGTGATGTCACTGGAGCACTGGCTTAACTTTTGCTGGAATGAGCTTCAGGACCAAAATCACCCTTTAGTTAATGGCTGTGGGCTAGCGGGTAAACTACAAAATCTATTTTACTGGGAACAGGCTATTAACCGTCATGATGATTCATTGGATCATAGCTTTGCCAATATGGCTTATGACTGCTTTGATCTTTTACAGCGTTGGCGAATAAGTATCGACAATTTAGATGACCCGAGCCCTGCTGTAAGTAAATTTAAACGTTGGGCTAAAACCTATTTGAAAATCTTGAAGGAAAATAAAATTGTTACGTCAGCTTCTGGCTGGCAAACCGTAGGTGAAGGCTTTTTACAGAACGCACTAACAACAGAGACCACAATATATCTGTATGGATTTCAGTCAATACCGCCACTTCAGCAATGGATTCTTGAGTCAGCCAGCGAAGAAATCATAAATATCGAAACAACCAGCATGTCAGCTACTGTCAGCAAGTTCGAGTTCGCTGAGCCAGAAACAGAACTTGAAGCCGCGGCTCACTGGGCGGCTAAAGAGCTCAAAAGCAATCCAGAACAGAGAATTGGCTTAGTGATACCTGATCTTAATAACAAAGTACTAGAAACGGCTAGGGTTATTAATGAAGCTTTAGCTTCAAATGATTGCTCCATAGCTGTCAACATAACTGCTGGTATTAAGCTGTCAGAAACCCCAATACTACAATCAGCTCTGGCGCTATTGGAATTAATGGAGTACCAATTACCCATAGAACATTGGTTAGCTGTTTTAAACTCACCCTACTCCCATTTTACTAACCTACCTGTTCAATTTCGGGTAAATTGTGAACTAGAGCTTCGCAATACAAAAATGTTTGAAATAGGTTTGGATAAATTCATCCAAATAATACGCGGGCAACAGGCTATTCTTGATAATCCAGATACTGTTCAGCCCCAACTTCAGCCACTTTATGATTTACAGCAAACGCTTCGTCAAACCCCATCAAACACCAAAACATTTTCACAATGGGCTGAATTTTTCAACCAATATATAAATCAACTTGGATGGCCTGGCATTAAACAACCCACGAGTATTGAATATCAGCAAATTCAGTACTGGCAGAAATTATTGGGCTTTTTTAGCCAGTTAGATAATCTTGGGATAGAAATAGGATGTACCAAGGCGCTTAGCTATATCAATAAATTAGCAAGCGAGCATTTATTTCACCCTCAAACGGGCGATACACCATTACAGGTTTTAGGGCTGCTTGAGGCTGTAGGACTTCAGTTTGATCAGCTCTGGATCACTGGCATGCATCATAGTAACTTTCCAGCGTCAGGCTCAATGAATCCAGTGCTGCCAGCAAGCTTTCAACGCCAGCATGCAATGCCGTTTAGCGTTCCAGAAAATGAACTTCGTATTGCCAAGAACCTTTTGACGGGTTTTGCGAGTCACAGCCATCAATTATTTCTTAGCTATCCAATAACAGATGGCAAAACGCCTCTGGATCAAAGTCCTTTAATAAAAGATTTTAATCAGCAGGATATATATTCCAAAGTGGGCGATTTAAGTTTACCTAAATGGCTAAATCAACTTAATCAAAGTAATATTATTGAAGACCCTGGTCATCCCTATAACGCTAATATCGAGCCTATTCGCGGCGGTACATCAATCCTAAAAAATCAATCAACCTGCCCTTTTAATGCTTTTGCTAAGCATAGATTATGGGCTACACCTTTGGAGCAACCCGTAATGGGTCTTGAGGCAATAGATAGAGGTAGTATCGTGCATGAAATTTTGTACAGATTATGGAATAGCTGGAAAAGCTCTAAAGTATTTTGTGCGTTAACTGATATACAAGTTAAAGAGCAAATATCAAAAACCACGGATAAAGTATTAACTGAACAAGCAAGCAATAACCCAATTTTGCTCGGCGATAATTTTAGACAGCTAGAAAAGCAGCGCTTATGTAAAATAATTGCTCAATGGCTTGAAATAGAAAGACAGCGTCAACCCTTTGAAGTTATTGCCACAGAACAAAAAAAGAAAATTTCATTTGGCGAGCTTAGTATTTCTTTAATTATGGACCGGCTTGATTCAGTCGATGGAAAGTCATTAGTTATTGACTATAAAACTGGGTCAGTTAAAGCCAATATATGGCTGGGTGAACGCCCAAAAGATCCCCAGTTACCCCTGTATATTTTAGCCACCAAACCACAACCAATAGGCTGTGCTTTTGCGTGCTTGAAGGGTAATGAGCAAAAGTTCTTAGGGGTATCAGAAGATCCAATATTACCGGGTGTAAAACCATCGGATGATTGGGAATTACAGCAGCAAGAATGGCAACAGGCTTGCAATAATCTTGCACAAGAATTTGTACAAGGCAAAGCTATACTTCACAACTTTAATACCACTGAATTTAACTATCAAACTGATTTATTGCCATTAAACCGCTGGCATGAACAACAGGATATAAAGCGACTGATTGAGGAAAAGGTAGAAAAATGAATCAATCTAAAGCTAAAACAGTTGAGTTAAGTGATGCTAGAGCGCGCCAGCAGGCACTTGACCCAAATTATAGCTATATCGTATCTGCGCCTGCCGGTTCTGGTAAAACAGGTTTAATTACTCAGAGACTACTAAGACTTTTAAGTACTGTTGATAATCCTGAAGAAATTCTTTGTATTACATTTACCCGAAAAGCGGCTGCAGAAATGCGCCATCGTATCCATAGCGCCCTATTGTTTGCCAATGAAAATCCGAGACCAGCAAAACCGTTTGAGGCTCAGACATGGGATTTAGCTACCAATGCATTATTGCGAAATAACAATCTCAATTGGAATCTCTTGGATATTCCCTTTAGGTTGCGCATCAAAACAATTGATAGTTTTTGCCACTATGTAGCCAAACAATTTATGTTTGATAAAGGTAATGGAACATTACCCGATCAATCAGAATTTCCACAGGCTTTATACCAATCAGCGGCGCGTGAACTTTTAAAACAAATAGAAGGAAACAGCGCGACAAGCAAGGCATTAGCTACCGTGGCCACTCATATGGGCAATGACTTATCCCGCTGTGAAAAACTATTTGCCGATATGCTGGTTAAGCGCGATCAATGGTTGCCCCATATTTTTGTTGCCGCCAATAATAGCGATTATTTTCAAGCAGTGATTGACCAATTAGTTGAAAATAACCTCCGAAATATACAGCAACAAATCATCCCTTTTGCCGGCGACCTGCTTGAATTAGCAGACTTTGCTGCAAATAATGCGCCTGATGACAATCTCAGCCTGCAAAGTTTAAAAGGTATTGTTGATTTTCCTAGCCTTAATCAAAAAGGCCTTCATCAATGGAAAAATATTCTCCGAATGCTGGTGAAGAAAGATAAGGATTTTTCGCCGCGCAAAACAGTCACTGTACGTGAGGGTTTCCCTGCTTCAAACCAAAAAGAAAAAGAAAAAATGATGGAGCTTCTTGCCGATTATCGAAAAGACAAATATCTTCAATCTCTTGTAATAGATGTTATGCATCTTCCTGAGTCTGAAATAAGCGATGATCAGCAAAAAATGTTGAATGCTTTGGGTCTTTTATTGCCTCAGCTAACGGCTATTTTGAAAACCCTTTTTCAACAGCAGGGTCAGTCAGATTACTCTGAAACTACTATTACAGCTCTTGAGGCATTAGCTCCAGATAACCATAGCGATACCGTCTCTGATATTACCCTTAAATTAGATTATCAGTTAAAGCATATTTTAGTTGATGAATTTCAAGATACTTCGGGTTCACAAATGCGCCTGCTTGAACACCTTGTTGCTGGATGGGAGCCCGATGATGGAAGAACACTATTCTTAGTCGGCGATGCTATGCAATCACTTTATAGCTTCAGAGATGCCCGTGTTGGTTTATTTATCAACGCCCAACATGATCCAATTGGACCTGTTCAATGTCGTTCATTATCATTAAGTAGTAATTTTCGATCGACAAAAGGCATTGTCGACTGGGTTAATGATCATTTTCAGGGTTCATTTCCTGCTACGGCTAATATTAACCGTGGTGCTGTTCCCTATCATCAATCAAGCTCAGTTAATCCAGAAGAGCCCTCACAGGCAGTTTATTTTCATGGGTATAGCTGTAAAGATAATAAACAATATAACAGCACTGAGGCTGAGCATATTGCCACAATCTGTCAAAAAATAGCTCATGAAAAGCCAAATGAAACTACTGCAATCCTTGTGCGTAATCGTGGTCACCTCAAACAAATTGTACCCGCGCTAATAGAAGCAAAATTAAACTGGGACGCGGTGGATATTGATCCGCTTGCTGACCGTATGCCGGTTTTAGATTTAATGTCTATTACACGTGCAATACTATCGCCAGCAGATAGAATTGCATGGCTAGCTGTTTTGCGAGCACCTTTTTGCGGGCTTAGCCTAAGGGACTTAGTTTTATTAACAAATATCAAAGAAAATACTAACAAAGAACCGCAATGTATTTTACAAACACTTTATGAGTGGCAACAAAATCCAACTAAATTCACTGATTTAACACAAGAAGGCAGTGAGATACTATTTCGTGTAACTCCTCTGTTGTTAATGGCATGGGAGCAACGAAATACAGATAACCTACGAAATCATGTCGAACAATTGTGGATTGAACTTGGTGGAGCGGCAACCCTGATTAACCAACGAGATATTCATGATATACGCTGTTATTTAGATCTACTTGAATCTTGGCAGCAAGCTGGGACCATTAAAGACTGGAATGAATTTAGACATGCAGTGGATAATTTGTACGCACAACCCATTTCCAATATCTCAAATCCAACATCAAAACCGATACAAATAATGACGATTCATAAGTCTAAGGGTTTGGAATTCGATCACGTTATTTTACCCGGACTAAGTAAAAGTCCTAAATCAAATGAGAACCCTCTTTTGCGCTGGCAGGAACAAGTAGATGAACACAATAATTCATCGTTGTTGTTAGCAACGCTGGGCCCTTATGATGAAGATAATGACCCAATATACAACTATTTAAAACATGAGCAACTGTCTAGATCAATTGTTGAGAATACTAGAGTGCTTTATGTGGCTGCCACCAGAGCAATTAAAAAACTACATCTTTTCGGAAAGCTAAATGCGACAAAAGATAGCTGGCAAAAACCCTCAAGAACAAGTTTATTAGCCTGTATTTGGCCTTCGTTAAAAGCACTGATTGATCAACCAGGCTATTCAGTTCATCAATTAAGTGATATCAACGAAGATAATGATCTAACAAGCAATGATGAAACCTTGGCAAATTATTATCGTAGGTTACCGATTCAATTCAATGCTATTTCTATGCCCAGCAATATGATGAGTCTGGGTGTAAGCGATCAGCATGCCAATAATAACAAAAGTGATTCTTTAGATTACAGGGCACGTCATCTGGGTACTGTTTTGCATAGAACACTTAAGCAAATTGCATCAGATGGTATAGACTTATGGCCCATTGAAAGAAGAGATAAACTAGAAAATAGCTGGCTTTCAACACTTAAACAGCTTGGAATAATGGCAACTAATCAAGAGCTTTGTCAGCTAAAAAATGCCGTGGAAACAATGCTTAGCGACCCTAAAGGCCAGTGGATACTCGATACGCATAATGACGGCCAATGCGAGCAAGAACTATCTTATTATGACAGTGGCAGCCAATCGATTAAGACCTCTATAATTGATAGAACCTTTGTCGATAAAGATATTCGCTGGATTATCGATTATAAATACACTGCACCTGTAGACAATGAATCTGAACAAAGTTTTACTCAGCGTCAAATAGAAATCTATAGACCGCAGTTAGATCATTATGCTGAGCTTTACCAACAGTTAGAACAGAATAAAGTACGTTGCGCGCTCTATTTTCCTCAAACAGCCGTATTCATTGAAGTTACAGGCAATTAATCTTTCCCTTCGTCAATTTTCAAGTACAATATAAATATTGGGGAACAAGTTATTAATTAGGAATTATAAAATGAATACTCAAGCAGTTGAGAATATAAATATCGAAGCGCCAGAAATTTTGATCACACCCGCAGAATTGAAGCGCGAGATACCTCTTACAGAAAAAGCCCGACAAACCGTTGCCGAAGGTCGTCAAGTCATTGAAAATATTCTTTCAGGCAAGGATCACCGCGTACTTGTGGTTGTTGGTCCCTGCTCCATACACGACTTAGACGCCGCACAAGAATATGCCTTGCGCCTTAAAAAGCTTGCTGAAAAAGTAAGCGATAGTCTCTATATCGTTATGCGGGTCTATTTTGAAAAACCACGAACAACCGTGGGCTGGAAAGGCTTGATTAATGACCCCTATATGAATGATTCTTTCAAAATTACAGATGGTTTACATATTGGTCGAAAACTACTGCGTGATATTCTTGAAATTGGTCTACCAACAGCAACAGAAGCTCTAGATCCAATTTCTCCACAATATATGCAAGATCTTATTGCTTGGTCAGCTATTGGTGCACGCACCACCGAATCTCAAACCCATAGAGAAATGGCATCGGGATTATCCTCTTCTATCGGTTTCAAGAATGGTACAGATGGTGGATTAACTGTTGCGATTAATGCACTTCAGTCAGTTGCAAATCCTCATAGATTTTTAGGCATTAATTCGGACGGCAAGGTTTCTATAGTCACTACTCGTGGCAATCCAAATGCACATGTTGTTCTTCGTGGCGGAAATGGCAAACCAAATTATGATTCTGTCAGCGTATCTATTTGCGAACAAGAATTAGAAGCAGCCAATATCAAACCAAATATTATGGTCGATTGCAGTCATGCTAATTCAAATAAAGATCATAATCTGCAACCCTTGGTTTTAGATAATGTTAGCAATCAGATCCTAGAGGGTAATACATCTATTATTGGTGTCATGCTAGAAAGCCATATTAACAGTGGCAATCAAAAACTATCATCTAACCCAGAAGACATGAAATACGGTGTATCAGTGACTGATGCCTGTATTGATTGGGAGACAACCGAAAGTTCTTTGGTTGAAATGGCCGAAAAACTCCGTGAGGTCTTAAAAAGTCGATAAGGAATAGTACTACCCTATGCCAAAGCTTTTACTTGTATTAGCCGTTATTGTAGGCCTCTGGTATTGGTGGTCTTATCAAAAAAGTTTAGATATTACTCAACGAAAACCATTTTTATGGAGAAGTGGTTTTTGGCTTATCCTAATTGTAGCTATTTATTTGGTTGTATCCGGTCGAATGCATTGGCTGGGTGCGGGTATCGCTGCTCTTGTTCCATTATTGCGCAGTCTGTTTGTTTGGGGAATGAGAGTCCGACCCTTGCTAAGATTATTTGGACGCTTTAAGACAACACCCTCTCAATTTAAAACGCAATTTCTTGTTGTAACTATCAACTTTGCTAACAGCAAGATTGACGGTGAGATTATTTCTGGAGATTTTACGGGCAACAAGTTGAGCGAGCTAAGCCAAGATCAATTAAAGGACCTGCTGCAGCAATACAAAGTTTCTGATAAAGAATCATATATACTTCTACAAGCTTATTTAATTCGAAGCGGCTCATCAACCGATCAAAGTAATGAACAGTTCAAGCCAAATAGTTTTAATGGCCTTTCAAATGATGAAGCCTTCGATATACTCGGAATACCCAAAACCGCTTCAAAAGATGAAATTTTAAAGGCCCATAAAAGATTAATGCAAAGAATGCATCCTGATCGAGGTGGAAGTGATTATTTAGCAGCTAAAATTAATGCGGCTAAAGATCAGCTAATAAAATAAAGACTAATCCAAAAAACATTCTAGCTTGTAAGTTAAATCAACCCTACAATATGACGCTTGGTATCCAAAGGTTTCTAAAATGCCCAATGACAGCTTAACAATTTCTTTAGCCAAAGATCTTATTTCACGAGCATCAGTAACACCGGAGGATGCCGGCTGCCAAAATCTTATGTCAGATAGGCTGGCCGCTATTGGCTTCGAAATACATAATCTTCGATTTGATGATGTAGATAATTTTTGGGCCATTCGTGGCAATTCAGGTCCTATACTGTGTTTTGCTGGGCACACTGATGTAGTTCCCCCTGGGCCCGAAAGTAATTGGAAAACCCCACCATTTGAACCCACCATCATAGATGGGTATTTATATGGGCGTGGCGCTGCCGATATGAAAGGATCGCTAGCCGCTATGGTTGTAGCGGTTGAACAATTTGTTAAAGAAAACCCTGATCATAACGGTCGTATTGCTTTTCTTATCACCAGTGATGAAGAAGGCATTGCAGCAAATGGCACTGTTAAAGTAGTGGAATGGCTAATGCAAAACAGTCTTATCCCTGATTACTGTTTGGTTGGCGAACCTTCAAGCAGCGAGCAATGTGGCGATACAATTAAAAATGGTCGTCGAGGTTCGTTGGGGTGTACTATGCGAATTATCGGTCAACAAGGACATGTGGCCTACCCTCAACTGGCAAGCAACCCGATTCATAACGCAGCGCCTGCATTAGCAGAATTAGCTGCACATGAATGGGATCAAGGCAATGATTTTTTTCCTGCAACAAGTTTTCAAATATCAAATATTAATGCAGGTACAGGTGCTACAAACGTTATCCCTGGTGAGCTTGAAGTTGTTTTTAACTTTCGCTTCTCAACTGAAGTAACTGACCAAGAACTAAAAAATCGAACAACCCAAATACTGGATAAACATCAGCTGAACTATGAAATGAATTGGCATCTTAGTGGTCAACCTTTTCTTACCGCTGAAGGTGAATTGGTTAATGCAGCTGTTAAAGCTGTTAAAGAGGTTACAGATATAGATACTGAGCTTTCAACCGCAGGGGGCACCTCTGATGGTCGATTTATAGCGACAATGGGTACTCAGGTCGTTGAACTAGGGCCAGTAAATGCAACTATTCATCAAATTGATGAACGTGCTTCAGTGGACGACTTAAATAAGCTTACCGATATTTATCAGAGGTTACTTAAGCACCTTTTTATTTGATCTCTAATACGATTACTTGGGTATTTTTTGCTTGGCAAAAATATCATAGCGCGTTGATTTCCCCTCAAGGGAATAGCTCGGTTTTATCATTCCAAGATATTCAGAGTGAGCAGGTCTTTTAACTACAATTCTATAAATAGCTTTATCTAGGGCATTTTCAAGGATTTCTGATGCATCCTCATCAGCACCTACTATTTGATGCAGGGCCTGCATTTCCTTTTTTACCCGAGCCGATTTTTTTCTTAGAGGAAACATTGGATCTATATAAATAACATCAGGATAATTTTCCACAGATATAGTCTTTAAATAATCTAAACTATTTTTTTGAAAACATGTTACTCGCTTGATAATAGTAGCGAGGTCCATATCCTCTAAACCAGCATTTCTAGCTCTATCCAAACCATTCCTTAATAGCTGAAATACAATAGGATTGCGCTCAAGCATAACAAGATTACAACCTAAACTAGCCAGAACAAATCCGTCAGAGCCAAGCCCAGCCGTAAGATCCAAAACATTGGGAGAAAATTTACCAGATACACCGACTGCCTTTGCAATCATTTGGCCGTTACCGCCACCATGAATTCTACGATGTTTATGCACACCAGAAACAAAATCACAACGAATAGCTCCATGGCTATTAGAAAGTGAAATAAAAGCTAAACCTTGGTCTGAAAAGGATAAGCAATAGTCTGCTACTGAAGAGAGGTCATTATTGATCTGAGCGGGTGACACTATAGGAATCCCAATAAGATCAGAAAGAGACTTTGCAGCCTGTTTAAACTCACTAGAAGAATAGGTAATAATAATTTTTATCATTGCGATATTTAAACATAGTTGTAAGGATGTGTTGATAAAAAACCTGAAATTCCTATAACTTGCAGAAAAATCAATACATAACAAAAGAATGTAAAAACCAAGCTCTATATTTAAGCATGTTTCATATTAGTGCAATATTTTTTAGATGGATTGTTTGCTAATGCAAAGATCCCCAAATTAGGGCATTTTTTTGTCCACAGAACTTGTGGATAACTTTGTGGACTACTAGTATAGCAAGTGTATTTAACCCAGAAAAAACACGGGATTTATACAGATTGGTTATTTTTTGTACAGTAAAAAAATACTATAAAAATCAATAAGTTAAAAATATTGCAAGTAAAAATCAATGACTTAGAGCTTAGTATTAAAGAAGAGTTTTAAAAAAAAGACCTATCTGTGGAAAAAAGTCTATCTATTTAGAAAAAAGTAGTACTTCTGCCAAGTAACTGCAAACAAAAAACTTAGTAGAACTATAGCTTACTCAAATGCAACCAGTCAAACCCTTCATCTTGATCTGCATAAATTATTTCAGCAGAGCCGAAAAAAACGTTATCAATCGTCTGTTTAACAATCTCTTTACTGTTGTTGCTTTGACTAATATGCCCAATAACTAATTGTTGAATCTGGGATTGATTAATCTGACTGATTAAATCCGCCGTTTGATTGTTGTTTAGATGCCCCCACTGACTACTGACTCGGTTTTTTAGAAACTTAGGATATTTTCCAGAATTTAAAAGCCCGAGATCATGATTTGCCTCAACAAGTAACCCATGGCATTCTCCGTATTGCTGAATAATGTAAGGTGTAATAGAGCCTAAATCCGTCAGAATACCAAACTTAAAGCCACCACTAGAGATAATATACTGAACAGGCTCTTTTGCATCGTGCGGCACAGGAATAGGTTCAATATCCATATCCCCTACTTTGAATGATTGATGACTATCGACTATTTTAACGCCCTGATAGTCATTAGAGTTTAAGCCAGCAGCTCGAAGACAGCCTGCAGTAATATATATATCAATATTGAAGCGAGATGCCAAAGGAAGAACCCCTTTCCAGTGATCACTATGCTCATGTGTTACTAAGATGGCATTTAAATCCTTTGGTGTTTTACCCAGTCGCTCAAGCCGTCTTTCACAGTCTTTGACGGAAAAGCCGCAATCTATCATGATGCAGGTGGTATTGGATTCGATGATGGTAGCATTACCTTTACTGCCACTACCCAGGGAGGCAAAACGCACCAAATCAACTCCTTTAGGACATATTGCTTCTAACAATATTTAGCAGCTTAAGAGCTAACTCCTTGTCTAAACTATCGCCATCCAGAGTAACGACACGTATTTCAACACTATTCTCAACAACTTTTACCAAAATGCGATAATTGGCCTGCACAATGTTATTAGCTGATTTAGAGTTAAACCAACTCGCAATCCCTGTTGATTCATCCTCAAGGTTTTCATCTGAGAAATTTACAAGCAGTAATCCCTCGCTACGATTTTTATCAACAAGAGTAAAACCACCACGGGAAACTGAGTAATTAATAGATGCCCATGCACGATCATAAGTGAGCTTCACCAATATATAAGGCTCTGCAACGTCTGGATTGATTACATCAACCTTTGATTCGCCACCTATATCTTGGGCTAGCAAAGAAACGCTAGCATAGTCCGGCTGAGCTACTAATTCATTAGCCAAAAAGGAAATCATATCTTTCTCTTTAAGGTTTGTATCCGATGTTTCGGGCCAACTAAGCTCTGAACTGTCACCTTTGGTTTTGGCATGATGAAGAATAGTTATTTCGGTGCTATTTAACTGCACGCCTGGCGAAATATTGAAACGAAATCTGTGCTCATTGTCTTGATCAGACTTATAGCTTAACCAAGCAGTCTCAATCACACCTTCTGAACCGTCAGCTTTGATCGATGGAATACCATTTCTATTCAATATGCTACGCACTCTAGGCCATAGCTCACTGGGTGTGTTATTGACCAAAATCCATCGTTTCTCATCTATTCTTTGAATTTTTACCAACTGCTCAAATGTATTTACTGAGATGGGTTGGGGTCTTGGTACTTCAGATGAAATTTGCCGCTTAGAGCCACCTAAAAGTTGAGGTATTGGATATATTTGCCCCAGCTTAGAAGAGCTTAAATTTTCTGGCACTACGATAACCTGTGTCTCCTCAGAATCAAGGTAGTCACCGCTGTTATCCCCAATCCCAAGCCAACTACAACCGCTGGTGATCAAACAGGCCATGCCAAAAAAATGCAAAATACGTTTCATAGCGTCTAATCCTACTGCCCTTTATCGTCGTTTTTTTATATTAGTGATGCAGATTTAAGTGAATTTAATACTTGGACTTGGTTATCTTCAGAAAGTTGTGTAAGTGGTAGCCTAATTGCTTCACTTATTAAACCTAGCTGACTGACCGCCCATTTAACTGGAATCGGATTAGACTCTACAAACATTGCATCGTGGATAGGAAGCAGTTGCTGATCGATTGCTAGCGCCTGTTCGGAGTCACCATTTAATGCTGCCTCACACATTTGAGACATCATTTTTGGTGCGACATTAGCCGTAACAGAAATATCACCATGACCACCTAAAAGCATTAATTGTCGAGCTGTATGGTCATCGCCAGAGTAAATAGCAAAATCTTTATCTGTTTTGTCAATTAACCAAGCAGCACGATCCAAATTACCCGTTGCTTCCTTAACACCGACTATATTTTTTATTTCACTTAAACGAAGTATAGTTTCGGGCAACATATCACAAGCTGTTCTTCCCGGAACGTTATACAAAATTTGATCAATATCAACAGCTCCAGCAACAGCTTTGTAGTGCTGATATAAGCCTTCTTGTGTTGGTTTATTGTAATATGGGGTCACTAATAAACAGGCATCTGCACCTACTATTTGTGCCGCTTTAGTAAGCTCTATAGCCTCTCTAGTACAATTAGCACCAGTTCCAGCAATTACTGGAATACGTCCATTAGATGCCTGTACAACCGCTTTAATGGCACGGCTGTGCTCATCTACGCTTAAAGTTGCTGACTCACCTGTCGTTCCCACGGCCACTAATGCGTGAGTTCCCTGCTCTATATGCCATTCTACAAGTCGATCTAAAGCATCCCAGTCAAGATCTTGGTTATCAGGTTTCATCGGGGTCACTAGAGCAACAATACTTCCAGTAATCATGTTTTTTCCTTTGAGTTCAACTCTTACTGATCATTCACTAATAACTATATTAGCAAATAGCTACTGTATGTTTGTATAAAAATTCGGCTCTCCCGGCGGACGAGTTTTAAACCGTCGATGCACCCAGAGATATTGATCTGGTTGCACTTTAATAAATTCTTCAACCAATCTATTTATTCGAGAGGCATCTGCAACATCATCAGCAGTAGGGAAATTTTCAAGCGCAGGATGCACAGTAATTTTATAACCTTGGCTGCCGGGTAATCTTATAGATGTAAATGGCACAACTTTAGCGCCTGTTTTTTCAGCTAATCGCGCTGTGGCATAAACTGTTGCTGCCTGAATACCAAAAAATGGCGCATATACGCCCTGCTTAATCCCATAGTCTTGATCCGGAGCGTACCAAACCATTCGGCCTGCTTTTAATGCCTTCATAGTGCCACGCACGTCTCTTCGCTCATAGAGCCGACTATCTACAGTACTTTTATGCAACCGACCTTTTATTTGCATGTAATCATAAACAGCATTTCCATGAGCGCGATACATTGCATCCCTATTACAGACTGTAGAGATAGCTGCGGCACCAATCTCTAGTGTTGTATAATGTATGCTCAAAAGTATTATGCCTTGACCTTCAGGGCGCTCAAGATGCTCTAAACCCTCAAACTGCAACAGCTTAGCAAAGCGCTTTTTAGACCACCACCAAGCCATTCCGAGCTCCATTATGGCAATACCCATGCTGATAAAATTATCTCTTAACAAAACGGCCTGCTGACTTGCATCAAGTTTAGGGAAACACAACTCAATATTGCGCTTAGCAATATATTTACGATTTGTTGGCAACTTAAATAGCGCTAACCCAATTAACTTACCCAGAACAAGAAGCCCAGTATAAGGAAGGAAAGAAGCAAGGCGCCAAAGGCCAAAATATACCCAAGTTTTTAAAAACCTTGGCTTTAGAAAACTTAGTTGAAATTTGGCACTATTAGCAATCATAAAATAGCTCTGGGCTAATTAAACCATCTGCAAGATAGGCACATCGGGATTAACATCGGCATCATAGTCAACGCCATCAATCTCAAAGCCAAACAGGTTCAAGAATTCTTGCTTATATCCCTCTAAATCAGTCAACTCGTTCAAGGTTTCATTACTGATATCAGCCCAGCTTTGAGTTACTGCATCTTGAATAGCAGGATCAAGCTCTAATTCGTCAACGCGAAAACGACCTTCATCATCTAAGCGCGGATTATTTGTATAAAGACATTCTGTAAACAGTCGATAAAGTTGCTCAATACAACCTTCATGAGTACCAACCTTTTTCATCTCTTTAAAAAGCATCGCCAAATACAGAGGCATAATAGGAATAGCAGAGCTTGCTTGAGTTACCACTGCCTTAAGCACAGAAACACGTGCATCGCCATGTGAAGATGCAAGCTGGTCACGAATGGAAAGTACTTTTTTATCAAGATCTTTTTTAGCCTGACCAATGGTGCCGTCCCAATACAGATCCCAAGTAATTTTCTCACCAATATAAGTAAATGCCGTTGTTTTAGCACCTTCAGCGAGAACCCCAGCTTCCTGAAGCGCATCGGTCCACATCTGCCAATCTTCACCACCCATAACGGCAACCGTATCATCGATTTCCTGTTGATTGGCTGCCTCTAAGCTAAATTCTTGAATCTCTTCTTTATCAGTATTAATACCTGTCATGTTGACATTTTTACCCACAGGTTTAAGGGTGGAGTTAAACACCTCACCTGTGTCTGGATGCTGTCTTCTCGGAGCAGCCAAGCTGTAAATAACCAAATCAACCTGACCTAAATCCTGTTTGATTGTCTCAATAGTTTTTTGCTTTATTTCATTGGAGAACGCATCACCGTTAATGCTTTTAGCATATAAACCGTCTTGATCAGCCATTTTGTGAAAGGCTGCACTGTTATACCAGCCAGCTGTTCCTGGCTTACGCTCCGTACCCGGTTTTTCAAAGAAAATACCCAGTGTTGATGCACCGCCACCAAAGGCCGCAGAAATACGTGCCGCAAGACCATAGCCTGTAGAGGATCCGATAACTAATACTCGTTTCGGCATCTCAATTTTTGGCTGAGATTTTATATAATTAATTTGATTAACTACATTAGCCTCACAACCTGTTGGGTGTGTAGTTATGCACATAAAGCCGCGAACGCGAGGTTTAATGATCATCAATTTCTCTCCAATTAAAATAATGATGTAACTTGAGAATATAGACTAATTCTTAACTGTCTATCATACCTTAAAACTTTAACAATCATGAAAGTTTATACCCTAAAAATTAGGCTTAGATAACAAAAAAGGCCCAAAATGGGCCTTTAAAAATCTTGTTTAAGATAGGGTCTATTTAAAGCTATAAAGTCATATGCCTAATATCACTTAGAATCTTAACCAAATAAGTCATAAAACGCCCTGCATCACCACCATTAATAACACGGTGGTCATAAGATAGTGCAAGAGGCAACATTAGCTTTGGCTGGAAATCAGAACCATTCCAAATTGGTTTCATCTGTGATTTAGAAACACCTAAAATACCCACTTCAGGGCTATTAACGATTGGCGTAAAGCCATTGCCACCGATAGCACCAAGGCTTGATATAGTAAAGCAACCACCCTGCATATCGCTGGGCTTAAGTTTTCCTTCACGAGCTAAGGTTGCCATAGTAATAACATCGGCTGAAATTTCCCAGATACCTTTCTTATCAGCATCTTTAATTACAGGAACCACTAAGCCTCGCGGTGTGTCTACAGCCATACCAATGTTGATATAGTGTTTTTGAACATAGTTTTCGCCATCACCAACAAGTGAACGATTGAACTCTGGATTAGCCGCCAATGCCGCCGCTGCTGCTTTAATAATGAAAGCAACTGGGGTTACCTTAATACCTTTCTTTTCGCCCTCAAGCTTTAATGACTTACGGAATACTTCGAGTTCTGTAATATCGGCATCATCAAACTGAGTAACATGAGGCACATTGAGCCAGTTACGCTGCATATTATCAGCGGTAACTTTCTGAATTTTACTGAGTTTAACCGTATCAATTTCACCAAATTGACTAAAGTCTACTGCCGGTATATTTGGAATACCTGCACCTGAAGTTGATCCTGCATTTCCACCCGACTGTAGAGCGGCTTTTACAAAATTATTGACATCATCCTTCTGAATTCGTCCTTTTGGCCCGGTTCCAGCAACCTGAGATAAATCAACACCAAGCTCTCTTGATAAAAGACGTACTGATGGACCTGCGTAGATTTCAGCAGACCCATTGGCCACAGGCTCTGATGTTTCGACTGAGGGAACAGAAACAGGTCCAGGCTTTATCTCCGGTGCTGTAGCTGGTGGAACGGTTTCTGTAACAGCTTGCGACTGCGGCTTAGGATCAGTTTCTTGAACTGCACTATCAGAACTACCACTGACCTCAATCACCGCGACTTGATCGCCAGTTCCTAACTTATCACCTTCTTTGGCAATCATAGATACAACTGTACCGGTTAATGTAGAGGGAACATCCATTGTAGCCTTGTCAGATTCAAGTACCACTAGGGTTTCACCTTCTTCTACCTGATCGCCAACAGCGACCGAAACCTCTATCAATTCAACCTTGTCATCACTGCCAATATCTGGAACCAGGGCAATTTGTTCAGAAGTTTCGGAAACCGCTGCTGCTTGAGGGGCTTCAACTTTCTCTGCTACAGGTTCGGGTTCGGGTTCAGGCGCTGGTTGTGCTTCAACAACCTCTTCTGTGACAGTGTCTGCAGCTAAAGTCTCTATTTCAGCAATGGCATCACCGACTTTAACGGTGTCACCCTCAGCAACTAAATATTTAACAACCGAACCGTCAACTGGACTGGGGACGTCCATAGAGGCTTTATCAGACTCTAAAACGACTAGAGAATCTTCTTGCTCAACAGCATCACCTGCTGCTGCACATAGCTCAATCACTTCTACCGACTCTGCGCCGCCTAAATCAGGAATTGTTACAGTTTCTATTGCCACTTAAATTGTCCTTTATAGATAGTCTTTCTATTCGTTAAATACAGGTTCAACTATTACAAATACATTTACAAGTACAACGGATTGGGTTTCTCTGGATCTATACCCAATGTCTTAATTGCTTTTTCTACAACCGTTGCCTTAATAGTACCTTGATCTGCCAATGCTTTAAGTGCTGAGATTACAACAAAATTACGGTCAACTTCAAAGAAATGACGCAATGCAGCGCGGCTATCACTTCGACCAAAGCCATCAGTACCTAGAACATAGAAAGGCTGTTCGATGTAGGCACGCATTTGCTCGGAATAGGCTTTCATATAGTCAGTTGAGGCTATAACAGGTGCCTTACAATCACCTAACTGCTCGGTGATATAAGATGTTTTAGCCTTTTTAGTTGGATGCAACATGTTCCATCGATCAACGGACTGCCCTTCACGAACTAATTCATTAACGCTGGTTAGACTCCAAATATCAGATTGAACATCAAACTGATCCTTAAGAATCTCTGCCGCTGCAATAACCTCGTTCAGAATAGTGCCCGCACCCATTAGAGTAACTTTCTTATCACCTTTATCTGCTTCTGCAAATTTATACATACCCTTAACTATGCCCTCTTCTGCTCCTTCAGGCAAAGCAGGTTGAGTATAGTTTTCATTCATAGTAGTCAGGTAGTAGAAGCAATTCTCTTGATCTTCAAACATACGCTTAACGCCATCTTGAACGATCACAGCTAATTCATAGCTAAAGGTCGCGTCATAACTCTTACAGTTAGGAATAGTATTAGCCAAAATAAGGCTATGACCATCCTGATGCTGAAGACCTTCACCATTCAATGTGGTTCGACCGGCAGTGGCGCCAATCAGGAAGCCTCTTGCTTGGCTATCACCTGAGGCCCAGGCTAAGTCACCTATTCGTTGAAAACCAAACATTGAGTAGAAAATATAAAACGGAATCATTGGGCAAGAGTTTGTGCTGTAAGAAGTCGCAAGGGCTAGCCATGCCGACATAGCACCGGCCTCATTAATGCCTTCTTCTAAAATAACGCCTTTCTTGTCTTCTTTGTAATACATAATCTGCTGATGGTCATGGGGAACATATTTCTGACCTGCAGAGGTATAAATACCTAGCTGACGGAACATGCCTTCCATACCAAAGGTACGAGCTTCATCAGGCACAATAGGTACTACGCGCTTACCGATGTTTTTATCTTTAACTAAGGAAGATAGAACTCTTACAAACGCCATAGTGGTCGAAATTTCACGCTCACCAGAGCTTTCAAGTTGCTTCTTAAATGCACTTAATGGTGGTGTAGTCATAGGCTCAAAGTCGGCCTTACGCGCAGGCAATGGACCACCTAGCTCTTGACGACGACTCTTCATATAAGCAATTTCTGGACTATCTTCTGCTGGCTTGTAATAAGGAACTGTTTCAAGTTGGTCATCAGGTATTGGGATACCAAAACGATCGCGGAACTTGCGCAGACTATCCATATCTAACTTTTTAACTGAGTGAGTATCATTAGCTGCTTCACCAGCACCGCCCAATCCGTAACCTTTAACCGTTTGCGCTAGAATAACTGTTGGCTTGCCTTTACATTCTGAGGCTTCAGCATAGGCAGCGTAAACCTTATAGGGGTCATGACCACCTCGATTGAGTGCCATAATCTGCTCATCAGTCATGTCTTTAACTAATTCAAGCAACTCGGGATATTTACCAAAGAAATGCTCTCGAGTATAAGCACCACCGTTGTATTTGTAGTTCTGTAGCTCACCATCGCATACTTCATTCATGCGCTTGATCAATAAGCCAGACTTATCTTTTTCAAGAAGTTGGTCCCAGTGACGACCCCAAACCACTTTAATTACATTCCAGCCAGCACCTCGGAAGACACCCTCAAGCTCTTGCATTATTTTACCGTTACCACGCACCGGACCGTCTAGACGCTGTAGGTTACAATTAATAACGAATACAAGATTCTCGAGACTTTCACGACCTGCTAGCGAGATAGCGCCTAAACTTTCCGGTTCATCACACTCACCATCGCCTAGGAAGGCCCATACCTTGCGATCACCACGTGCCACAAGATCTCTAGCCGAAAGGTAGCGCATAACATGGGCTTGATAAATCGCCTGAATAGGACCAAGGCCCATGGAAACAGTTGGAAACTGCCAATAATCTGGCATCAACCAGGGATGTGGGTAAGATGATAGGCCATTACCATCAACTTCACGACGGAAGCTATCAAGCTGATCTTCCGAAAGCCTGCCTTCGAGGAAAGATCTAGCATACATACCGGGAGCACTATGTCCTTGGAAGAATACTAAATCACCGAGATTCTCACCCTCAGAACCTCTAAAGAAATAGTTGAACCCGATATCGTACAGCGTTGCTGCTGAGGAAAAGCTAGCGATATGACCACCGATACCCTCACTCTGCTTGTTAGCACGCATAACCATTGCAAGTGCATTCCAGCGAATCAAAGAACGCACACGACGCTCCATAAATAGATCGCCAGGCATTACCTTTTCTTTATTAGCTGGAATTGTGTTGCAGTAAGGTGTAGTTATTGACTGAGGTAAACCTACACCAGTATTAGTGGCTCGGGCTTGAAGTTGACTTAAGATATAGGAAGCTCTATCGCTACCCTGCGCACGACAGATTGAGTCAAACGCTTCTAACCATTCTTGGGTTTCTGTTGGATCTAAATCCTGAGACATGCGGCACCAATAATTGTAATAGATTCAATTTAAAGGGGTTTTACTTTGTTAGCAACGCGGCCCTTTATAAAGAGACGCTATGACCCCCGAATGAAGGCGCATATCATAATGTAGTGAGGCTACAAAATCAATGAAATTGAATAGATTTGAAATTGATTTTTTAGTAATATTTAACATTAATAATAATACTCAATATATTGAAATATATAATATTATTAATTTTTATTTTTAAGTTAGTTTAACTACAGAATTGCATTTTCAGGTCTAATTAGGAAACATATAGCTCTGATTAATAAGCCCTTGTGCATCAGGTTGACTATTTATACTGCCTTTATCCTGAGTCTGAACCCATAATCTTCGAGGCTTATCAATTATTAAACGATGGTATCCTGATTGCACTTGAGCAATCGATAACGCACGAATTGCGTTAGCAAATTGAATCCGATAATCAAAGCTTTCATAACCTAAATTAAGCGACTTTAGATGCCAAGCATTGTATTCGGAGAGATTATTAGGGGCTTTTTCCAAATTCACTAATAGCGCAGCTTTATGCTTTTCCAGCTGTTCGAGCGATAATTGATCTACCTGTTTGGTAAAATCCTGATTAAATTTGTTAAATTCTAGGTGTAATTCACTTGCAGTTGCTACAGGGGATTGAGCAATCATGCAAATACCAGGGACTCTATTGATATGAAAAGGGAAAGCCGAAACAACATAACCGAGTTGTTTTTGAGTTCTGATGTTATTATAAAAAGGTGCAGAAATCATTTGTGATATCAAACTGGTGACTGCCCTCTCCCCAATATTATCGCTGTCTGCCTGTATATATTGAATAAGCACAGCATCATTATGATCCACGCTCAGGCTTCGTCTTGAATCATATTCACCTAATTTTGCCACGCTATTAGCCGCATCAATATTCTTAAACTCAATAATATCAAGATGCTTGATTATTCTTTCCAAAGAAACTGAATTGTGATTGCCACCAACAAATACTTCGCCTTTTATATTAATAAACAATTCTGATACAAAGCGTTGCAATCCCCTAATATCAACCTGTTCTAACTCATTAGCTTGATCAACAGCCATCCATCTACCATCTAATATTGAATATAAATAGGAAATGATCTGACGGAACGGGTAGTCCCTTTGACTATTTTTTTTGTCTCTAATTAGCTGCTGCTTGACTACCTCAAAACGACCCTCATCCCACGTAGGGGCGGCCAATACTGACAAAAGTTTTTGCAATAAAAGCTCCTGCTTATCTGAATAACCCCCGACTTCGATCAAAAGCCCATGTTTGCTAGCAGAAATAGTGTAATTTAGGCCTGCCATAAGCGCTGGATATAACGCATCATTTAGCTGATCCAGAACGTAGGCCACATAGAGATTAGCTTTAGACAAGCCGGCCAAACTAATAGTTTTATCAGAGGTCAATAAAATAGAAATATCAGACTTAGGTACGCTAAATTCTGTATTTGGAAAATGCCACACTCGCAAACCTGAAGTTTGACTATAAAGTACTGGCTTTGAATAGGAAGTAGTTTTAATCAGATTTAAGCTCTGAGGTATAAAGGAATTTTTACCCGTTAAACTTAAATTAAGAATTGATTTATCTGACGCTATTTTTTGCACAGCATTTTGATCAAAAGGTGTCGACAAATAGGCAGTTTGGTAATACTTTGAATCTTTAGCAACCTCTACATCTGGCGATACCATAAATGCAACCATATTAGTCGGAGTTAGCCGCTCAGCCAGCTGCCTAATAATTTCACCATCAAACTTTTCTGTAACATAGGGGCCTCTCAATAGCTCTTCACCCTTATATTGGTGCATTCTTCTGGCGATAGAGGTCACATATGAAGCAGGAGCCTTTTTTTCTGAATATCTAAAAGCTATATCACCCATTGCGGCATATTCATGATGACGCCAACTTTCAATTCCATGATTTTTAATTAGGTTTATCCAAGAAAAAAGCTCGACTAGGATCTGATTGCGAGCCTTATACCCCTCAGGAGTAAGACCAATATCAATTGAAAAAAGCCCTGCTGAACGATCCTCCATCACCAAACCGGCGGAGAGAGAATTTGCCCAACCTTTCTCTTTAAGTGCCTGCAGTAGGCTCCCCCTTCCCTCGTAGCCAATCATTGATGCTAAATAATTTGCCGGCTTAGACGCCCAATAAGGGCTTAAATTAGGTAGCTCAAATAATAACTCAAGTCCTCTGATATCTTTGAGCGGTCGCATATTAACCTTTATTGGAAGTTCAGACGTTTTAAAATAACCGGATTGATAGCCTTGTATGTTTAGCTGTTTATTTTCAATAGATGAAAATTTCTCACGCACCATGGCGTCGAGCTCACTGATTGGCTCTTTACCTAACACAGCCAGCTTCATAAGATTAGCTGAGTAATACTTATCATAAAAATCAATTAGCTCATCGCGAACATTGGAATACTCGCTATCTGATAAGGTCTCTAGATTTCCAACATTGAACTTAGATAAAGGATGATTTGGATTGGCGATTTCTCTTAATACATCCCACTGTCTACGACCATCACTTTTGTATTTTAATTGGTACTCAGATTCAACAGCATTGCGCTCGCGGTCGACAAAATTTTCATCAAATAACGGATCTGTAAAAAATGGCGCAAAGCGATCCAAAGTATCACTTAGATAATCAGCATTTACGTCAAAAAAGTAATTGGTATGCTCAAGCCCTGTACTAGCATTATGTCTTCCACCATGCTCACTAATAAAAGTTTGATAGGCGTCAGGCTGAGGGTACTGCTTAGTACCAAGAAACAGCATATGCTCTAAAAAATGCGCCAATCCTTCTCGCTGCGGTGGATTTTGATAACTTCCCACATATAAATCTAATGCCGCAGCTGCTTTGTCTGTGGTTGGATCTGATATCAGCAGTACATCTAAATTATTCGACAAGAGAATGCGTTGATACTGACGCTGATCATTAGCGCTTTTTATAATCTGAGATGACCTCTCAGACAGAAAGGACTCATATAGACCAGAGCTACAGGAAACAGTGGATAAACAGAAGAGAATAATTAACCTAAAATTAGAGAAAGAAAAATGACGGAATGCCTTATTGCCCATAATCTTGATCAACTAATTTAAAACAATATCAAAAAAGTATTCTATTCTGGCTGTACCGAGGTTCTTGGCCAGGCGTTATAGATGGCCTTCACCAGCGTCGCTAGGGGTATAGCAAAGAACAGTCCCCAAAATCCCCATATTCCACCAAAAATAAGCACTGCGATAACAATAGCAACGGGGTGCAAATTAACAACTTCAGAGAAAAGCAGTGGAACCAAAACATTACCATCGATAATTTGAATAAGAGCATAAAGAGCAACTAGCCAAGCAAAATCGTTTGTCAGGCCCCATTGAAGGTAGCCTACAAGGAGTACAGGAATAGTTACCACCGTTGCACCAATGTAGGGAATTAAAACCGACAAGCCTACAAGCGAGGCTAGAAGAGCCGCATATTTTAAATCGAGAAATAAAAATACGATAAATGAGACCAACCCCACAATAAGAATCTCGATAGCTTTTCCTCGAATATAATTTGCAAACTGAATATCCATTTCATCCCATATAACCGTCATGACCTTTCGCTCTTTTGGAAGCATATTAGAAATAAAACTTAGCAATATATCCTTGTCTTTCAGCATAAAAAATACCAATAAAGGAACTAAGAAAAGATAGATCATAATAGCCAATAAGCTTGGAAAACTACTGATTGAGAGACTTAATAACTGCTCAGCAAGATTAGCCACTTCCTCTGAAATTCTAGTAACAACCAGCTGTATTTGTTCAGGGCCTATATATTCTGAAGCCTTTTCAGGAAGTGAGCTGAGCAACTGCTTTAACTGAGCCACCATATTAGGCAGCTCTTTTAAAAGAAGCGATGTTTGTCTGCCAACTATAGGCACTAATACAACCAGAACCGTGATAAATGCTACCAAAAACAAAAGATAGGTTGATAGTACAGCCACGATCTTTGAAACACCCTGAGCTTGAAGGTTATTGACAACACCTTGCAATAAAAATGCAAATATTAAAGCTGCAATTACAGGGCCTAAAACATCGCCAAGAGTGGCAAGAATAAGGATAGAAGCTATTACAAAAATACTTAAAAGGACTGCTTCTTCTGTACCAAAATATTGTGCCATCCATCTTTGCAAAACCTTCTTCATAACGACCCCGCGATTAAATTAGAAGTTTATACTTTAAATATGTCATATTATATGCAAATCATACAGATATCTTTGATGAAACCAATCTGTTTTTTAGCGGTCAAATTCGACTGTTCGGCAGGGTTTCTTATTGGATACTTATTAAACAAGAAAAAGGCATGGCATGCTCAACCTTTTTAAAGATCAGCTAATATCAAGATCCTTTGTAAAATCATTAGTAATGATCGCCGCCCTGCTTGGCTTTATACATGAAGCTCTTGGGGCTGATATTAAATTACCTGTTCTCGGTGATAGCAGCTCTGGAATAGTATCTAAAAAACAAGAATACAAACTGGGTAAGGCTTGGCTCCAAGCCTTTAGACGCCAAGTTGAACCCTATGATGACCCCTTATTACAATCCTATTTAGAGCAACTCTGTACAGATTTAGCTGTTCATAGCGATCTTGATGATTCGAGACTATCACTGGTTCTTGTCAACAACCCCAATATAAATGCTTTTGCAGTTCCCGGCGGTATTATAGGTATCCATACAGGTATTTTTTCCTATGCTGACAATGAAGATCAACTTGCCAGTATTATTAGTCATGAATTAGCGCATTTAAGCCAAAGGCATTTTGCTAGAGGTATTGAGGCCAGAAGATCCTCCTCTGCTCTCACTATGGCAGCTCTTTTAGCAACCATCATTGTTAGCTCAAAAGCTGGATCAGATGCTGGCATGGCGGCACTTTCTGCTACACAAGCAATTTCAATTGATAAGCAACTGCGTCATAGCCGCAGCAATGAGCAAGAAGCAGATCGCCTAGGCTTAAAAATTATGGCAAATGCGGGTCGCGACCCGAGGGCGTCAGCTGCCATGCTAGAAAAGATGATGGCTCTCACCAGATTCAGAGGAAGTAGACCACCGGAGTTTTTGTTAACTCACCCCATTACTGAAAAACGCGTTTCCGATACAAAGTCACGTACTCTAAACATCAGTCAACAGCATTATCCAGATAACTTTGATTACTACATTATGCAGGCAAGAGTTAGAATTTTGCTTCAGGATAATCCTAGTTATTCTATTAAATATTTTAGCCAACAATTAACAGCTAACAGCCCAAACCCAGATGCATTGCGCTATGGCCTTGCTATGGCCCACTTTAAAGCTGGCGATTATATTCAATCAAAAAACCTAATCGTTCAGCTGCTCAAGAAAAAGCCACAGTATAGGCCCTATATACATTTCGATATTGAAGTCGATATAGCGGCTGAAGCTTACACTGTCGCATTAAAAAAATTAGAACATCAACTTGAGCTCAACCAGCACAGTTACCCATTAACAGTCCTGAAAGCTGACGCACTATGGAAATCACATCAATATGAGGCTTCTGCAAAAACCCTAAATTTTTTAAGTAAACAGCGACCTGAAGACCCCTTTATTTGGTATAAACTGGCGGAAATAAGAGGCCTTGCTGGTAATATTTCAGGGGTACACATAGCTAGGGCAGAATATTTTATTCTAATAGGTGCTCTAGGAAATGCAAAAAGGCAACTAAAGTATGCCGAGAAACTCTTAAAATCTGACTTTAAAGGTCTATCAATTGTTCAACAGCGATTACTAGATATAAACGAAATGGAGCAAAGTCTCAGCAAACTTTAGGCAGTTTTATTGAAAGTCATCATTCTGCCCAGAGCGGTTGTTGCCAATTGAGCAACCCTAGCATCAACCTCAATTTCACCACTATCGTTTTCCAAGCACTGTAAAAGATTTTGCAGACTATTCATTCCCATCCATGGGCAATTTGCACAGCTTCTGCAGGTTGCTCCACTGCCACCCGTAGGGGCTATAATAAGCTCTTTTTCAGGAACTGCCTGCTGCATCTTATAAAAAATACCCTGATCAGTGGCGACAATAAGACGCTGTTGTGGGAGATTTTTAGCCGCTGCAATTAATTGCGATGTAGATCCGACAACATCGGCAATATCAACTACAGACTGCGGCGATTCTGGATGAACTAAAACCGCACAATCTTTGTGCACCTGTTTTAGATCATTTATCCCCTTCGCTTTAAATTCTTCATGGACAATACAGCTACCATTCCACATCAGCATATCGGCACCGGTTTGCGTCTGAACATAGGCGCCAAGATATTTATCAGGCGCCCATATAATTTTTTCGCCTAAAGAATCGAGATGATCAACAACATCTACCGCAATACTAGATGTGACAACCCAATCCGCACGCGCTTTTACCTCGGCAGAGGTATTAGCATAAACAACAACGGTGCGATCTGGATGCTGATCACAAAAAGCTTTGAACTCATCAGCTGGACAGCCTACGTCTAAAGAGCAGGTCGCCTCAAGGGTCGGCATTAATACCTTCTTATTAGGCGTAAGAATTTTTGCCGTTTCTCCCATAAATTTAACCCCGGCAACAATCAGCGTCTCAGCACTATGCTTACTGCCAAATCGAGCCATTTCCAAAGAATCCGCAACAACACCACCGGTTTCTTCGGCCAATGATTGAATCAATGGGTCTGTATAATAATGGGCCACAATAACAGCGTTTTTTTCGATCAAAAGCTGTTTAATTTGCTGACGAATTATTGCCAATTGCTCCACCGGCAAAGGTTCTTCAATCGATACTTTATTGAGGTATTCTTCAACTAAAGCGCTTTTATCGCTGCTAGTGATGGAATTTTGATCTTGGTGCATGAGAGGTGCAATTTATACGGTGGTTAACCAATAGAAAACGCCGACTACTACAATAAGAACAACAGCAACAGCGGCAATCGCATCAGCTTTTCCATCACCATCATCTTGTTTATTTACGTCTGTCATTAATAATATCCTTTAAGGTTAATGGGTAATTTGATTGTCTTGCATTCAAATTTCGGCATTCTAACAAGCATTTAACAGGCTGTCTTGCCAAAACAGTGCTCCAATTGATAAATCGACTTTATTCCTTTTAATTTGGGACATATAGGGAAATATTAATTTAAAACCACGGTTTCAATCTGTATCATTGCCACTTTCCATTTTTAATTAAGTGACAATAGTCAATCGATGTATAGATACGATAATTATGACCATAAAATTGTCAACGAGAGAGTTGAGCAATTTAGAGATCAGACACAACGCTATTTAGCTGGCGAAATTGCTGATGAAGAGTTCCTTCCCTTGCGGCTACAAAATGGTCTTTATGTTCAGCGCTTGGCACCAATGCTGAGGATTGCTGTGCCCTATGGCATGCTATCGAGCAAGCAAGTTAGAAAACTGGCCCATATAGCACGAGTTTATGACAAAGGTTATGTTCACTTTACTACAAGACAAAATATCCAGCTTAACTGGCCAGCTCTAGAACAGGTTCCAGATATACTGGCAGAATTAGCCGAAGTTGAAATGCATGCCATTCAAACCAGTGGCAACTGTATTCGTAACACCACCACTGATCAATTTGCTGGTGTTGCTGAAGATGAAATCGAAGATCCACGCCCTTGGTGTGAACTTATTCGACAATGGTCAACGATTCATCCTGAATTTGCTTTTTTACCCCGAAAATTCAAGATTGCAGTCTGCGGCTCTGAAGAGGACCGTGCAGCCTTTTTACTGCATGATATAGGTCTTCAGTTGGTTAAAAATGATGCCGGAGAACTTGGTTTTGAAGTATTTGTAGGCGGTGGCTTAGGTCGCACGCCTATTATCGGTTCATCTATTAGAAAGTTTTTGCCCAAACAGCACCTTTTGTCCTATCTGGATGCCATTCTTAGAGTTTATAACCGTTACGGCAATAGAGACAACAAATACAAAGCACGGATTAAAATATTGGTTAAAGCTTGGACGCCTGAAGTATTTGCACAAAGAGTTGAGCAAGAATGGTCAAAAATTAAAGAGGGTCCCTCCACGCTGACTGATAATGAAGTAGAACGCGTTAAAAGCTTCTTCTCAGCGCCAGACTATCAAGAAATAGACTCACATATTGCAGACCAAACACTGATTACTCTGGCATCAGAAAATAATGCCTTTAGTCGTTGGCTCGACCGGAATACCGAGTTACAAAAACAATCTGGTTATCGCTCGGTCACCCTATCCCTTAAGCCTGCTGGAGTTGCTCCCGGTGATGTAACTGATGCACAGTTAGAAACCATTGCCGATCTTGCCGATCAGTATAGTTTTGGTGAACTTCGTGCCACTCACAACCAAAATGTAGTGCTAACCGATGTCCTTTACTCTGATCTATTTGCGCTCTGGCAAAAAGCCAAAGAATCTGGTTTGGCCACTCCAACTATTGGAACCATTAACGATATGATCTGCTGTCCGGGAGGCGATTATTGCTCGTTAGCAAATGCCAAATCAATCCCTGTAGCTGAGGCTATACAAAGAAAGTTTTCAGATCTTGACTATGTTTATGATCTAGGTGATTTGGAACTTAATATTTCAGGCTGCATGAATGCCTGCGGGCACCACCATATCGGTCATATTGGTATTCTAGGCGTGGATAAAAAAGGTAAAGAATGGTACCAGATACAATTGGGCGGTAGCGCAAACAAAAACGCCGCTTTAGCTAAGGTTCTTGGCCCTTCTCTATCTCGCGACCAAATTACTGATGGCATTGAAAAATTACTTGATGTCTATGTCGAAAATCGAATTGCCGATGAAAGCTTTCTCAGCACCTATCAGCGTATTGGTATTGAGAAATTTAAGGAAAGAGTTTATGCCCCAAGTACTTAAAGATAATTGTGTCATCGAAGATAACTGGTTGGTAGTAGATGAATCTGCAGAAACCATCCCTGAGGGTGATATCCTACTATCCTATGATCAATGGCAACAATATTCAGACGATTTATCTTCACACAAGGGTAACCTTGGGGTAATCATCGAGGGCAATGCTGAAATTGAAGATATTGTTGAGCCCTTGCTCAATCTTCCATTAATCGCTATTAATTTTCCAAAACTTGCCGATGGCCGTGGCTTTTCTGTCGCAAGATTACTGCGTGAGCGCTACAACTATCAGGGCGAAATTCGAGCCGTTGGTGGTTTTATTCGCGATCAGTTATATTTACTTAGTCGCTGCGGATTTAATGCGTTTAAATTTTCCGATGATGCAGATATAACTCAGGCTGCAAACTCACTGAAGGATTTCACTGAAACCTATCAAGTGAGTGCAGACCAAGAAAATCCTCTGTTTAGAAGACGATAAGTAAATCTAACCTAATCAACAAGCAGGTTTAACCCATGGATCAGCACGTTGTTTTTATCTTTTTTCTTATTTTCACTGGCGGTGCGCTTCTAGCATCACTGGCTCTATTCGGCCGACAGCCTCTTTTGGTTGCCTACATCGCCTTAGGGGCACTTTTGGGGCCCTATGGCCTTGGCTGGGTTTCAGATCTTGAACTTATCGCCCAGATATCATCCATAGGTATTGTATTTTTGCTGTTTTTACTAGGCTTAGATATGCAACCGCAATCACTACTAAAAGTACTTAAACAGGTTGCACATATAACCCTCATCAGTTCCCTACTGTTTGGTTTAATTGGCTTTGGTATCGCCTACAGCTTCAATTTTGCCATGATTGAATGCTTAATTATTGGTGCCGCTATGATGTTTTCTAGCACCATTATTGGTATTAAATTATTACCCACAACAGCCCTTCATCATAAGCATTCTGGTGAATTAATGGTTGGTATGTTGTTAATGCAGGATTTTCTGGCTATTGCAGTACTACTTGTTTTGTTATCAGCAAGTTCCAGCGAAAATAGTCTGTCTAGTTTAGCCATGGGTATAGTCGCCCTACCAGCACTAGTAGCCTTCTCGATGTTCTTGGTTCGCTATCTATTGCAGCCTTTGTTTACTCGGTTTGATCGCATTGGCGAATATATTTTTCTACTGACTATTGGTTGGTGCTTGGGCATTGCTGAATTAGCCGAAGTGATTGGCTTATCCAAGGAAATAGGCGCTTTTATAGCTGGTATTTCTTTGGCCACTAGCCCAATTGCCCAATACATTGCTTTAAATTTAAAGCCGTTAAGGGACTTCTTTTTAATACTATTTTTCTTCTCACTTGGCGGCGGGTTTGACCTTTCATTACTTGCATCAATAGCTATTCCAGCCATTTTATTAGCCGTAGTAATGCTTTCTCTCAAACCTATTATTTATCGATATCTTCTTAGGTCTCAAAGTGAAAACAACAGCCTGTCGTGGGATATAGGCTTTAGATTGGGACAGAATAGTGAATTTTCACTCCTGATTGCTTATATGGCATTTGGCACTCAATTGATCGGCAATGATGCGTCGCATTTAATCCAAGCAACAGCCATCATTACCTTCTTAATTTCTAGCTACATTGTAGTGTTTAATTTCCCGAATCCCATAGCCGTCAGTGAGCGTTTACGACGGGATTAAAGCTACTTATAGATATTGGAACTGTTAGTAAGGCGTTCCCACCATTTAACAAGCAATCGGTCGGCACTCTCCTCTGCAGCAATTCCCAAACGCTGAGGTAGTTTCTTTTTCTGCACATAATTTATTTCAAATACCTTTGATTCTTTGGCGCATTGTGTAAGGTATTCATCACTGGTCATCAGCTCATCCACTAATGACAACTCCAAAGCACGTAAACCAAACCACACCTCACCTGTTGCTACCTTGTCGATATCAATGCTAGGACGCCGCTCGGCAACGTAGGATTTAAACAGTTGATGGGTATCTTGAAGATCTTCGATAAATTTTTCTCGACCCTGCTCAGTATTTTCACCAAAAATAGTAAGAGTTCTTTTATGCTCACCGGCGGTAAGCAACTCAAAATCAACATCATTTTTCTTTAATAATCGATGAAAGTTTGGCAGTTGAGCAACAACACCTATAGAGCCGATAACGGCAAAAGGCGCTGCAAGTATTCTGTCCCCGACACAGGCCATCATATAACCACCACTTGCTGCTACCTTATCAACACATACGGTTAGAGGAATACTTTTCTTGCGAAGTCGATCAAGCTGACTACTTGCCAAACCATAGCTATGAACCATTCCACCTGAGCTTTCAAGCTTAACAACAACTTCATCCTTAGGTTTTGCTTGAGTAAGGATAGCCGTAACCTCCTCGCGGAGATTTGAAACTGCCGAGGCACTTACATTTCCATTAAACTTTAAAACAAAAACTCTTTTGTTTTCATTGTCTTCGGACTGAACCTTTTTATTATTTGATTTAGCACGTTTTTTTTGTTCTTTCCGGCGTTTTTTGGCCTCAGCCTTCTGAGATGCAGAATCTAGCAGTGCCATAGACATAGACTCACTCACTTCATCAAACTGTTCATTGAGTGGATTAATCTCTAATTGACCTCTATCGCCACTCTGTTTATTTTTTTGACTGGCGCTTGTGATGATGGCAACTATCAAACCAAAACCAATTATCGCCGTGACCGTCTTGGCTAAAAATAAACCATATTCTGCTAAAAATTCCAAACTAAACTCCATATTTTACGTATTAAAAGAGGCTACTTGTAAAACAGACTTTTGCGTCAATATAACCCATTATTATTCAGATGGATTATAGACCAATTTTCTAATTGAACAATGCTGAAAAAATTTAGCAGCAACTTTTTAAAAAAACTCAGTAATTTGTTGGATATCTGGATGTTTATGTTGCAAAAATCACTAGGTGCGGATAAGGTTTGCGCAATTCCAATATGGCGGTCTAAAAAATTTGAATTATTGGTTTAAGGATCTATTTTCGCCACAACAATCTAGCTCAAAAGGGATAGAAATATGACGGCTACATTAGCAAATGCATTTCAAAACAACTTTCTAGGCAATTCACCTAGTTGGTACCAGAAATTAATTATTTTATTTTTGATTGTAAATCCTATTTTGCTGATGGTCACATCACCATTTGTATTGGGCTGGCTATTAATTGGTCAATTTATTTTTACATTAGCCATGGCGCTTAAATGCTACCCTCTCCAACCCGGAGGCCTCCTCGCTATTGAGGCAGTTATGATGGGGCTTACAAGCCCTGAAGCTGTCTATCTTGAGACAGTAGCAAACTTCCAAGTTATTCTATTATTGATGTTTATGGTTGCTGGCATTTACTTTATGCGAGACATGCTACTTTTTACCTTTACTAAGATTCTTCTTAATGTTCGATCTAAAACATTACTTTCTTTTCTTTTTTGTTTCTCGGGCGCTGTTTTATCCGCTTTTCTTGATGCACTCACGGTAACTGCTGTACTTATTACCGTCGCCGTTGGTTTTTATACGGTGTTTCACAGAGTGGCTTCAGGTAAAGCACTCGATGATGCGACTCATAATCATCATGACAACAGCAGCGTATTAGAATCAAATAGTCACAATCTTGAAAAGTTTCGATCATTTCTTCGAAGCCTAATTATGCATGGTGCGGTAGGTACGGCACTGGGTGGTGTGACAACTCTTGTGGGCGAGCCGCAAAATCTTTTAATCGCTGAAAAGGCTGGCTGGGAATTTATCGAATTCTTTATCCGAATGGCCCCTGTAACAATTCCTGTTTTTATTTGCGGTCTTATTTGCTGTGTCATCTTAGAAAAAACTAAAATTCTGGGATATGGCGCCCAGTTGCCAGAAGCAGTTAGACAAGTACTTACTGAATATAGTCTTGAAGATGAAAAAAATCGCACAAAAGAACAGGTTGCAGTATTGATTACCCAAGCCGTTGTCGCGCTTATCCTAGCGCTAGCTCTTGCTTTTCATTTGGCACCGGTTGGACTTATTGGACTGATGATTATTGTTCTCCTTACTGCGTTTAACGGCGTTACAGAAGAACATCAAATTGGTAAGGCTTTCGAAGAGGCTCTCCCATTTACAGCTTTATTAGTGGTATTTTTTGCAATCGTAGCGGTTATCCATGAACAACATCTATTTTCGCCAGTCATTACATGGGTATTGGCAATGGATCCTGCATCTCAACCGGGCATATTCTTTTTAGCGAATGGTTTATTATCAGCAATTAGTGACAATGTTTTCGTCGCAACGGTTTACATTAACGAAGTTAGAGCTGCTCTTGATTCCGGAATAATTGATCGCGATCTATTTGATAAGTTAGTTATCGCGATCAACACAGGCACAAACCTACCTAGCGTAGCAACTCCCAATGGCCAAGCAGCATTCTTGTTTCTGCTTACCTCTGCTCTAGCGCCACTTATCGGGCTGTCTTACATGCGCATGGTTATTATGGCATTGCCCTATACCATTGTGCTGACTATTGTAGGCCTTCTTGGCGTTCTCTATATGCTCTAAGGATTTGAAGCCTTGAGATATTTTGTCTTGAGGCTTGTTGAATCTTTTTCACCCATTAACACCACATTTGTAAAATAAAAATCTCTTACTGCAAAGATTATTTGTCAGGCACGCATATCGTTGTGCTCATTAGTATTAATACCAAATTTATCTCGAGCAAGTGTATTTAAATACTTAATAAGTTGCTCTTTACAATCAGACTTTAAAGCGGCGTTATACACCATAGATACACAGCCATCATAACTGTTTTGACGCAATTCTGAATCAGATTGCCCCAATGGATCCCAGTGCCACTCTAAAACGTTGCTGACGGCCTGATATAAGCTGTTGCGCTCAATCCAAGCATTGTTTGTTGCATCCTGTTTTACTGTATTTAAATCAGCCATATCAATATTGAGACTCCGCTCATTATTATTAAATCCATTTACCAATCACCCAAATTACAACTTTAACAATTCGATTGATTTGAGGCGCTACTTTAAAACTAGACCAAAATGACTTGTATCTCAACGATAAAAAAAACTTTCTCTCACTCTATTTGAGGGTGAAATATTATCGAACATAAAAAAACACCCATTTGGGTGTTTTTTTAGATCGCCATAAATAATTAATCCTCGGGGTATTCCCAGAATGAGGAAATAACATTCTCACCATTCACATAAAATATTGACTCACCATGGAATACTGCACGTTGACGGTCATTATTCCACCAATTGCCACTACCGCCTGAGATATAGCCATTACTAAAGATAGAGGCAGCATCGGCCTGATGCTTATTAAATATACTAAATGTATATAAACGATTTTCTTGGTAATAACCCGTACTCGGTGATGAGAGTGTTACCGGAACTGAGAATCGGTCAGTGGTATCACTCACTCTCTGATAGGTAAATGCATGTCGATTGTATCTCGCGGGTGAATAGCTCCAGTTTGAGCCTAAACCAATACTTAAAGCTGTTTGAGATACTGGATTATCCATAGATGAAACATTAAATAGTTCTAATTTGACCAAACCATTTTCATCTTGCCCTAAGCCAAGCAGCAGATCATCATTTACTGGATGAAGAAAATCTGAAAAACCAGTCACTTCTAACTCACCGGCGACAATAGGATTTTCCTGATTAGATAAATCTAGCACATAAAGCGGGTCGGTTCGCTCAAAGGTCACAAGATATAAAGTATCACCAAAGAACCTGACGCCATAGAGGTCTTCGTTGGGCTTTCCAATTTCACTGGGATGCTCAGCACTAGGCAAGGTTGCCACCTGAGTCATACTATAGGATTCAGGTGACTGTTTTAGCACGGTAAGTTGATGATCTCTTGAGTCTTCAGAATCACCGGTCCATAGACTACTGACTACTCTAAGGTAACCCTTATATTCATTAATACGAAAATCAATTTCACCGGATCCAAATAAATGACCCTGAACCTCACCAGACCCTGTATATCCAAGATTTGCCGAGAGATTAAATCTATGCAAAATAGTTCGCGCATTCGTCCCCCAACCTTCTGATTGGATAAAATAGATAGCATTTTGACTGACATAGACACCGGATGTGGACTCTAAATAACAAGAACTATTAACCACAGTTTTTTCCGCTACATTAATAGCAACAAGCATAGTCATGGTTGGATATCCAGACTGGTCTGGCGCCAAATCATGACTATCGTTTATTGCCAAGCAATCTGCCGTTGATAAAAGATCAAATTGCTGATCGTTGATATAGCCTTTTGGCAATAAATCTGATGGCGAGACATCATCTATTATTTGCTGGTTTTGCTCTTCTTGTTCGACAGTAGGAAAATCAACATAGTTAGTAATTTGAGGTGTGTGTCGAGCAACTAGGTATACAACATCACCCTTCTTACGGCTGGTTACAAAGCCACCATCTATTTCAAATTTCCAGTCCAACTGTGGATCGGTAACATCTGATATATCATAAACAGTTAAACCTGTTGTTTGACCTCGCCAGTTGCTTGCATCCATAAATGCAGAACCATACATACCCCACCAACCTGAGCTATTAATCGAGGCAAGCTGATTGTCGTTAATGTAAAGGCCTTCAATAGTTTGGTTATCATCAACATAAATACTACCCACCTGCTCAACCGATGCTTGGTCAGGATTTGTAGCCATTATTTTTATTGAGCGTTGTTCTGGAGTAATTGGATTGATTGGCTCATCAGCTACAACCGATTCTTCTCCCACTTCAATAGCATCATTTGATAACGCAATGGGTTCTTCAAAGATGAAACAGCAGTCATCATACAAACTATAGCTAGGTGCAATAAATAGGTGCTTGTTGTCTCCATCGTATTTGACAAAATCATGCTCATCAATGGTTTTCTCAAGGGTATAGGTAGTTGTAAATGACTCTCCGCCACTATCAGATGCAGAGGCGTCCATTGCCATTTCTGGCATAGCATCAACCATTACATCTGAGCGCACACCGAACAGTGCGTCATAGCTTTGTGTAAGCTTTGATGAAAACTCTAAACTATCGCTCATAGGTACCAACAAGCCAGAAGTTTGGGCCATAGACTGAGTTGGTTCGTGAGAGGCTAGATACTGTTCAATTTCTTGTGAAGTAGTTCGTGTTGCATCTGTAGCCAGCGATCCTGCTACCAGTGAGTCACCCTTGAGGCCAAATAAATATCGCAATAACAACAGACCATCAGTCAGTGCGTCTATTTCACCATTGCCATCAATATCAGCAATATTAGACACCGTGCTCATTGAGTTCATGATTTGCTGGGTGGTCAAGGTTGAATTGATGGCGACTGCATTGTCAGTTAGTGCATCACCACGTAGACCAAAGCTGTAGCGTAACAGAAGCAAACCATCTGTTAGCGCATCCGTTTCACCATTTGCGTCAAAATCCCAGTTTAAAATTTGATTGGGTTGTCCTAGATTATCATCGGTATTAGAGCTTGAATTTTCAACAACCAACAGACTTCCTATCATAGATGAATGTGGATAACAGAAATATGAGAGAGAATCGCCGCTAAAATCTCCAGGGATTGTTATGGTCAGTTGTTCACCATTATCAATAGAGGCGACATCACCAACAACCCCCCCAGATCCATTACTTGTGGCTTGTATCTGAGTGTTTTCTTGTTTCCATGCATCGCCAATATTAAACGGATGTCCACCATCAGTTCTAATGAATGTATGTGTAGAATTTTTCTCTAGAACAACATCAATTGATTCACCATTGGGAGATGTTGAAAAGATGTAATGGGGTGGAGAGTATGGATTATCGTAAAGTCTAACGTATGTGGTCGAATCTACATCAGGTGTTGTATTTTCAACAACCGATAGACTGCCTACCATAGATGAATGTGCATAACAGAAATATGTCAGAGAATCGCCGCTAAAATCTTCAGGGATTGTTATAGTTAGTTGCTCACCACTAACAATAGAGGCAGCACCGCCGACAACACCCCCAGATCCATTACTTGTAGCTTGTATCTGGGAATTTTCTTCTTTCCAACCGTCGCCAATATTAAACGCATGTCCACCGTCAGTTCTTATGAAAGTATGTGTAAAGCCTTTCTCGAGTTTAACCTCAATCGAATCTCCATTAGGAGTAGATGAAAAGATATAAAATGGCGCGGCAAAAGGATTTGCATTTAACCTAACATAGGTTGTCGAATCCTGAGAGTATGCAGGAATTGAAAGTAAAAGCATTGCAAAAAGAGAAATCGCTTTCACTACTCTGATCGATGTACTTTTGATATTAAATAATGACATTAATTACCTCTTATTTATGTTTTTTTAGTCAGATACTCAATAGACACATATATAATATTCAAGGTGTTAAAAAGACTATATGCTTTTTTTGAGCCTATAGCTAACTTATTAATGTGGAACTTTAGTAAATATAACCGATGTGTCATTTTAACTAAGCTGATAAATCGATATAGATTGAATATAAAGTTAATAAAAACCGACCTCTGAAACACTGATATCCGCATTGTGCTCTCTTCCAAATGCAACAATGCCTATGCTTTTTAAACTATTGATTGCAGGCCTATTTTTTAACCATTTGCTTGAAGCCCTAAACTCATTGATCGGTAATTTAACTATTTTCCAATTTTTCGAAGCAATAAACTCACTTTGGTAATACTGCCAAGGTAAAAAAGTTCCCTTAGTGCGCAGGTGAATAAAATAAGCTTCATTATTACCTTTAACTTTGAGGTATATTCCCTCAATATTTTGGTTTTTAGTTGTTTCTATATCTGTTCTAAACTGAATAAAGCCACCATTATTCTCTGTGCTAACTACACCGGTAAGATGGGCAAATGTTTCTTCTTCATCTTGATTAAAAATGAGATCGCCCTCAGAAACGCCACCCATCACTTGATCACTGACATACTTCCAGCGCTGAGTTTTGTTGTCAAAGTTATCCAGTAACATAAATTCAGCCCTCACACTGATGACAAAAACCAGATTTATTGCAACCATCTGCACTATTCGCTTTAAAGACATAATAATTACCTATCTATTCTTGTATTGAGTAGGACAGTAACCTCTAATGACATCCGGTGACCGCTTTGATAGATGCTTGGTGCTTCGATTGGTAACTCTTTTTCGCCACAACTTAAAAGAATTAGGCTTTAATTGTTGTCGCATTAGTCTAATAACCGAGGATTCATTGAGTCCAAAGTTAAATTCAATGGCTTCAAAAGGCGTTCTGTCTTCCCAAGCCATCTCTATAATTCGAGATAGCTCATCTGATGAAAACTGAGTCCCTAAGATTGACATATTTTTACTCATGATTGTTATAGTTATTCATTACGATGTGGTTTTATATTTGTATCATCAGACAATTGGGGTATTTGCTTTTATACTAAAGTGAGTAATTAAACTTTCTAAAATCGACCAACAGGTCACAAAACGTATTTTTAAGATATATTAGGTGTGTTGTCTGCACTAAAAATGACTTAATATAGAACTACGCTGTGTACTTAAATACAATAAAAAAGGTAGTATTAATGGCTTCTTTCTCTAGGATTATACTAATCGCAGTAGTGTTTTTTTCGCTAAACAGCCTCGTTTTGGCCAATGAAAATGCACCTCAAGAAAACCAACCTACTGATACCTTAACAGTATCAAAAACCTTAAGTCAGCAATCAACAACAGGGCCATCAGGTCAGATTATAAGTTGGGACATTGATAAAGATGGTAATGCCGATGCTCTAACTGATGGCTTATTAATGCTCAGATACAGTTTTGGCCTAAGAGATACCGCACTAACAGAAAATGTTATTGCAACAGGATCAACGCTATCCTCATCGGAAGTATCAGCAGAACTTGAAGCCACCCTTTCCATTGCTGATATTGATGGTGATGGCCAGATAGATGCTCTCACAGACGCCCTAATACTTTTACGCTATTTGTTTGGCTTAAATGGTGAATCATTAACCAGTGGCGCCGTGGCTACTGGTGCGGTAAGAACCACTCCCGCAGCTATAACCCAGTATCTACTTGATAATATGCCAGGAGCCTCTAGTGAGATACCTAATACAATTGTTATTAACGAGGTAGCATCATCAAATTCCTTTTTTGATGATGAAGATGGTGATAGTCCAGATTGGTTTGAACTTTATAACAATGGTGATACTGCTGTTGATTTAACTGGCTGGAGTATTACTGATGATAGTTTAGAGCCAACCAAATGGGTATTTCCTGAAACAGTTCTTGCGCCTGGAGCCTATTTACGTGTCTGGGCCTCAAATAAAGATAGAGTAACTGGCGGCACTCATAGAACTCTAGTCAATCAGGGTGATAATTTTCGCTATATTATTCCAACATCTAACCCCAGTAACTCATGGATTAATTTAAATTACGATGATAGTAGTTGGCAGCAAGGAACCAGTGGCTTTGGCTATGCAGACGGTGATGATTCAACCATTGTTCCTAATGGGACAAGGTCGGTTTATGTAAGAAAAACATTCACAGTCGATGATTTAGAGTTTATGCAAAATCTATGGCTAGACATAGATTTTGATGATGGTTTCGTTGCCTATATTAATGGTGTAGAAATAGCTCGATCTAATATTGTGGGGGATCGCCCTAACTTTAACGACGGTACTATTACTGACCGAGAGGCAACTATGTGGCAAAGTGGAAGCCCTGTTCGTTATCCTATTAATGATATACAAACATTACTTAACGATGGGGATAATGTACTGTGTATTCAGGTGCATAATCATAATACCAATTCATCTGATATGACCTTGATTCCATTTTTATCTGCTTTTTATCAGGGCTCATCTAATGATGGCGTCAATCCACCCAGCTTATTAGGTTTTGAAGATCCAAGTCTTCACACTAACTTTAAAATATCATCAGATGGTGAGGAGTTAACGCTTTACTCAAGTAATGGCACTCAAGTTGACTATATGAATGTGGTCGCTATGGATACTGACAATAGTATTGGTCGTTCACCTATCGATGGAAGTATCATGTTTTTTGAAACCCCTACCCCTGGAGTTTTAAATCCAAGTATTGGTTACATCGGTGTCATTCAAAGTGAAGTTGTTTTTTCTCATGATGGTGGTGAATTTAATGACCAAAGTGTTAGCTTAAGTGGTGCCGCTGATGGTGAAGAGATTCGATATACCTTAGATGCGAGTGTCCCAAGTAGATTATCTAGCCTTTATACCGCACCAATTATAATTAGTGAAGATACTGTTATACGTACCAAAATCTTCAAAACTAACTATATTCCATCTAGAACAGAAAGCAGAACCTATATCACATCAAACACACATGAGTTACCAATCGTTACTCTAGTTTCGGATCAAAATAATTTATTTGATCAGCAAACAGGTATTTACGCCTATGGACCTGAAGAAAACTATGAAAATTCACTCCCCTTCTTTGGTGCTAACTTTTGGCAGGACTGGGAACGCGATATTCACTTTAGTTTTTATGAGCCAACCGGTGAATTGGGTGTAGCCATTGATGCAGGTGTAAAAATCTTTGGTGCTTGGAGTCGAGCTAATGATCAACGATCAATGGCTATTTTTGCCCGAGGCCGTTATGGCTTTAGCAAGCTTAAATATCCTATCTTTCCTTCTTTAGATTATGACAAGTTTGAGTCAATTGTTCTGCGAAGTTCTGGTAATGATTGGATGAAAACCAACGTCAAGGATGTTATAGCCACCAGTCTTATGGAAGGCAGCGGGCTTGAATATCAAGCACATAGATCGGCGGTTGTTTATCTTAATGGGCAGTATTGGGGTTTTTATAATATCCGTGAAAAAGTCAATGAGCATTTTCTGGATGATAAGATCAATGTTGATAAGAGTGAAATCAATATCCTGACAGGAAATGGGGAGGTCGTTGAGGGAAGTAATACTTCTTATAACGAGCTAATCAATTTCGTCTCGAACAATAGTCTGTCTAATCAATCGAATTATGACTATGTTGCAAATCAGATTGATATAGATAATTTTATTACCTACCAAATCGCCAATATATACTTAGATAATACCGACTGGCCGGGTAATAATGTTAAATTCTGGAATTCCCCAGAAACCAAATGGCGCTGGATCATGTACGATACCGATTTCGCCTTTGGTCGCCCTTGGGAAGCGCCACCGTTCTATGACAACAACACTCTATCATTCGCCTTAGACGCTAATGGACCAGGTTGGCCAAATCCACCATGGTCTACCCTTCTTGTTCGCAAGTTGATGGAAAATACAACCTTCAAAAATAAATTTATTAATCAATTTGCTGATGAAATGAATGGTCGTTTTAGTGCAGATAATACTCGAAATCATATTAATGCCATTGCTGACTCGGTCGATTCTGAGATTCCTCGACACTTCGCACATTGGAGTAACTGGGAAAACCGATCACCCTATTGGCAAAATCAATATATGTTATCTTCCTATGGCGAATGGCAAAATGAAGTAGATAAAATTATAGACTTTACCGACAACAGAATACCTTCACTAGCAGGACATTTTAGAAGTTATTTTGGTATCAATGGCATGTTTAATCTTAATATTTCGATCAATAATACTGAAGCTGGTTCGGTAAAGTTAAACTCTCTAACGATCGATAGCACCAACTGGCAAGGTGAGTATTTCGACTTTATCCCTGTCTCATTAACCGCTATACCTAATGAGGGTTTTGAGTTTGTTCGATGGCAAGGGTCTGTAAATACAACGGATAGCACTACATCTTTAACAACATCGCAAAATGCTAGTATTCAGGCCGTTTTTCAGTCCATTGAAAACTAAAACTATTGTGTGTTGAGCCCTTATTCTGAGATTATTTTTCAGTTTTAACTGTAATAATCTCAGAATAAAACCTCGTCGGCTGCCTTGATACCTCAAAATCATGGGTTGCGGCATAAGAAGCAAAGAAAAAGCTAAGTGCTATTAGGAATGTTGTCATTTTCAAGCGCGGCTATTTAATAGTTTAACTATACTTTTGTGCTATAAAATCAACCAATGACTTTTATAAATAACGAAAATTACCTAAATTAATAATTAAAAAATAAAGAAGCCCAATTTATTGGGATTGATAATTGGCGGTGAGAGAGGGATTCGAACCCTCGATACGCTATTAACGCATACACACTTTCCAGGCGTGCTCCTTCAGCCACTCGGACACCTCACCGTTTTGAAGCCGCGAAACTTTACACAATGGCTGTTTTAAAAGCAATGTAATTTAATCTATTTCTACATCAGGCAAATACGATATTTTGGTGCTAGTTTATGATAATGATTACCAATATCTTTAAGCCGATTCCCTCAAGAATTTTTCAAATACATTAAATCTATATACAGTCCAAAATATTACCGATAAAAAGGCCAATAAGACGATAGCTTAGACTTATTGATAATCTTTTATTGATGGGCATGAACAGACTAAATTTCGATCTCCAAATACATTATCCAATCGCCCTACTGGCGGCCAATATTTATTAGCACGGGTAAACTCTGAGGGATAGATTGCACTACTTCGACTGTAACTATGATCCCAGTTATCGGCTGTAGCGACAGCAGCTGTGTGTGGCGCACCTACAAGCGGGTTATCATCTAATGTGTAGTTACCATCAGCCACTTCAGCAACCTCATCCGCAATGGATAGCATCGCATCACAAAAACGATCTATTTCACGTTTAGATTCACTTTCTGTAGGCTCTATCATTAGTGTTCCAGCCACAGGAAATGACATGGTTGGCGCATGAAAACCATAATCAATAAGACGCTTGGCAATATCATCAACACTAATACCAGTGTGTTCTTTAATATCGCGAGTATCCACGATACATTCGTGTGCAACACGATTATTAGCACCGGTAAATAAAATGCTGTATTTTGACTCTAGTCGCTTGGCGATATAGTTGGCATTTAGTATTGCGACCTCTGTTGCTTGTCTTAGTCCAGTGTACCCCATCATTCTGATATACATCCAAGTGATCGGTAAGATACTTGCACTACCAAAGGGAGCTGCGGATATTCGTCCGCCGCGACGGCTAGCAGAATTATCTTCAGGTAAAAACTCGGCTAAATGAGCGCCTACACAAACAGGACCTACACCTGGGCCGCCGCCACCATGGGGGATACAGAAAGTTTTATGTAAATTTAAATGAGAAACATCACCGCCAAATTTTCCTGGCTGACAGATGCCAACCATTGCATTTAAATTCGCACCATCGATATAAACCTGACCACCATGTTGATGAACTATCTCACAGAGTTCTGTGATATTTTCTTCAAATACACCATGGGTAGATGGATAGGTCACCATAATGGCTGAAAGGTTTTCACTATGTTGTTCGGCTTTTTGTTTTAGATCGTCAATATCCACATTTCCCTGATCATCGCATGCGACAACTACTACCTTCATACCACACATCTGTGCAGAGGCAGGGTTAGTACCATGCGCAGAGCTGGGTATTAAACAGATATCACGATGACTATCACCTCGACTTTCATGGTAAGACTTAATCGCCAGTAATCCAGCATATTCTCCCTGGGACCCTGCATTAGGTTGCAACGAAATACCATCATAGCCAGTAATTTCGGACAGCATAGATTCCAAATCTTTGATAAGAGTTTGGTATCCCTGTGTTTGACCGGCAGGTGCAAAAGGATGAATATTGGCGAATTCCGGCCAAGTTACGGGTAACATTTCAGCCGTAGCGTTGAGCTTCATAGTGCATGATCCTAGCGGAATCATGGCTCTATCAAGGGCTATATCCTTATCGGATAGTTTGCGAATATAGCGAAGCATTTCCGTTTCTGAATGGTAGCTATTAAATGTCTCATGATCGAGGAAACTTTGGGTGCGCATCATATTGCCAGGAATATTTTGCACTACTTGCTCAGCTAAATGATCTATAGAAAGATTATGATCACCGATGATAATATCCCATAAGAGAACAATTTCTTCCGCACTGGTAGTCTCATCAATTGAAATACCCAAATGAGTTTCATCAATGATGCGTAAATTAACCTTATTTAATTCTGCTTTTTCAACAATAGCCTCAGTATTAGCGCCGGTATTAAGGGTTAAAGTATCAAACCAACTACTGTTTTTAATAGCAATGTTGTGCTGAGTTAGACCCTGAGCCAATACTGTCGTTAGCATATGCACGCGGTTGGCGATATTGGTTAGGCCTTTAGGACCATGGTAAACCGCATACATACCAGCGATAACGGCCAATAGCACCTGTGCAGTACATATGTTTGATGTAGCCTTTTCTCTTCGGATATGTTGCTCTCTAGTTTGCAGTGCTAACCTGTAAGCAGGATTACCTTGAACATCTTGTGAAAGACCAACGATTCTTCCGGGGAGATTTCGTTTATAAGCGTCTTTAGTGGCCATATAAGCCGCGTGAGGGCCGCCAAAACCCATCGGCACACCAAAGCGCTGTGTTGAGCCTACAGCTATGTCAGCGCCTAAGGAGCCGGGAGACTCAAGCAGTACGAGACTGAGAATATCGGCAGCCATCACAACAATTCCCTTATGCTCATGTACCTTAGCTATGATCTCTCTATGATCAATAATTTCACCGCTAGCGCCAGGATATTGCAGTAACATACCAAATACATCAGCATCACAATCCTGTGGCTTACCGGTAATAATTTCAATACCAAGGGGCTCAGCTCTTGTAGCTATAATATCGATCGTTTGCGGCAGACAGTCACTATCAACATAAAAACGATTTGATTTTGATTTTGATACACGACGTGAAAGCGTCATAGCTTCAGCGGCGGCTGTTCCTTCGTCAAGCATTGAAGCATTAGCAATCTCTAGACCAGTAAGATCTGTGACCATGGTTTGGAAATTAATAAGTGCCTCTAACCTACCCTGAGAAATTTCAGGTTGGTAAGGCGTATAGGCTGTATACCAAGCTGGATTTTCTAATATATTACGAAGAATAACGTTGGGCGTTAGCGTGCCATAATAGCCCTGACCCACAAAGCTTTTAAAAATTTTATTACCAGTCGCTATTTGACGAAGTTCTTTCAGGGCCTGTGCCTCAGTACACTGGGTGGGCAACTTGAGAGGTTGATCACTAATAATGGACTCAGGAACGACCTGTTCAATAAGTTGCTGCAAGTTATTGCAATCAAGCAAGCTAAGCATGGCCTGTTGATCATCTGTACTTGGGCCTACATGACGAGTAGCAAATTGCTCAGCATGTTGCAGATCATTGAGTGTTCGTTTCTTTTGAAGCATATAACTTCTCCTGAGTTATCCTCGATAATATCGCTGGGGTACAAATGGCATTGAAGAAACAACAAGTGGACGCGATTTACCTCGAACCAAGGCATTAACCTGCGTTCCTGTTGACGAATATTTTGTTGCTATGTAGCCCATGGCAATAGGCTGCTGTAGGCTGGGCGAAAAACCACCGCTAGTAATAATACCGATCACAGTGCCTGATTTATCTACTATCTCAGCACCCTCACGTACAGGTGCTCGCTCTTCTACAATAAAGCCAACACGTTTCTTTTCTATGCCATCTTTGATGTGTTTTAACACAGTATCCGAACCTAAGAAGCCAGCTTGTTTTTGCCCGCCCTCTCTTCTGGACTTGCTGATGCTCCACAATAAACTCGCCTCTATTGGGGTGGTATTGTTATCCATATCATGGCCGTAAAGACATAACCCTGCTTCTAAACGTAGTGAATCTCTAGCACCAAGCCCAACCCATCGAACATTCTTATTTGCAAGTAAAGTATCAGCAACTTTGTGGCAGTCTTGAGGCTTTATAGAAATTTCATAACCGTCCTCACCGGTATAACCAGATCGTGTAACGAAGCATGCGCAATCATTAATCATTGCGGAGCAACCCTGCATAAAATTCAAACTAGCAACTTCTGGCGCTAATTCACTTAAAACTGCAACCGCACTTGGACCCTGCAATGCCAATAGGCCTTGATCTTCAAGCTCAGTGATTTCAGCGTCTTCTAAATTATCTCTGAAATGCCGAATGTCTTGATGTTTGCACGCCGCATTAACAACGACAAAAAATGTGTTTTCATCCCAGCGAGTAATAATAAGATCATCTAGGATTCCACCCTGATCATTCATAAGGGTGCTATAAGTCATGTCATTATTGGCGAGAGTATTAAGATCTAGCGGCATTAATCTCTCTAGCTGCTCAGCAACAGAACTACCGCTAATAACAACTTGACCCATATGAGACACATCGAATAAACCTGCTGCATCTCGAGTATGAAGATGCTCTTGCATGATCCCATCAGGATAATTGATAGGCATTGAATAACCTGCAAAAGAAACCATTTTAGCGCCAGCCTCGACATGATAATCGTGGAAACGAGTAATTTTCGACTGTTCGATTATTGACATAAAAATAGCTTAATCAGAGCAAAGAATGGGTTAATAATATAACCAGATATGGAATAAGTTAAATTAATAGATATAATGTATACATTAATTTTATAAATACTATAAAAGTAGCCATAAATGAAAAATTTACCCATGGATCTTCTTCGTGCATTTGTGACCGTTGTTGAGTTCAACAGCTTTACAAAAGCCGGTGAACTACTGGGCCGATCCCAGCCAGCTATAAGCCTTCAGATCAATAGGCTTGAAAGCATGCTGGATGAGACGCTAGTCATTAAAGATGGTAAAAATCTAATCCTTTCCGATGTTGGGGAGACGATTTATGACTATGCCAAACAAATTCTTTCACTTAATGATTTGGCCATTAGCGAGTGCACAAAAAGTACCGTTATGGGCAAGGTGCGACTTGGTATTCCAAGTGAGTTTGCAACCATTCTTTTACCCAAAATTGTTGGCCGATTTACCAAGGCTTACCCCAATGTAACCCTTGAAGTTAATAGTGAATTAAGTAAGACGCTTTTATCTCGCGCTGGCAGGGCTACTCATGACTTAATCTTGGCGCTTAAGAACAATCCCTTGGAAGAATCCGACGATTTAGTAAAAACCGATAATTTAGTCTGGGTATCAGGGCCTGAATACAATACTCAAAAACCGTCCCCTATTCCCTTAATTGTCGCTCCTGAGGGCTGCATTTATCGACAGCGGGCAACCAAGGTTTTAAATAAGATTCGAGAGCCATGGCAAATTGTCTATAACATTCCTGATCTTACTGGGATTCAATATGCTATACAGGAGGGATTGGGCGTAACCGTTCTAGCTAAAAGCACTGTACCAGAAAACCTCAAGGTAATACCCTACTCTCAGCGCTACCCAGATCTGGGCTCGGTTGGAATTAGTTTAATAAAGGTCAGAAAGAGCACAAAAAATCAGGCAATTGATTTGCTCGCTGAGTTCTTAAGGACAAGTATAGCCTAATTACTGCCGCACCTGTCTAAACAGAGGTGGACGATCTAAATGTGTACTTCTAAAAGGATTGATATCAAGCCCTCCGCGACGCATATAGCGCGCATAGACCGAAAGCTCAGTTGGCGAACAAGCTGACATAATATCGGTGAATATTTGTTCAACACATTGCTCGTGAAAATCCTGATGCTGTCGATAAGAGACGATATATTTAAGTAAACCCGCCTGATCAATCTTTATACCCTTATAAAAAATATAGACTGACGCCCAATCTGGCTGATCGGTAACCGGACAGTTAGTTTTTAGCAAATGAGAGTAAAGGGTTTCATTAACCGCCATATCGCCTTCTAACTGCAACAAACTTGAGTCGGGAGTGTAGGCATCTATCACCAATGATTGCCGGTCAATACATAGGCCCTGAGGCTCGCTAATAGGCTGTATACCTTGATATTCAGATACTTCATAAAGGATAACTTCAACAACTGCTGCCGTTGCGGCTGATAAATCTTTAGTAAGAGTAGATTGAACAGCCTCCATAGAGGCAAATTTAGTCTGAATAAACGAGTTTAGATATAACTTAAAGGACTTTGACTCAACTATGGCATCGCTGTCACAGGGAACCAGAAATTCAACAATAGCAATTTGCGGAAGACCATCTAGGTTGAGCCACGACAGCTCATAGGCTGTCCAAACATCTACGCCAATAAATGGAAGAGATTCAGCCTTATATTCAGACTGCCTGGCCTTTACTCTGGGTATAGGACAAAGCAGGCTAGGATCATAAGAATCACTATAACGGGTTTCTTTGCCCAGCTCAGTAAACGTGTAATCACTCATTAAGTTCTTAACCTCGATCCCTTTTCAAGGAGCCACAGGGCGATAAAAAATAAAACAACCGAAAATAGCCCTACCATTGCGAAAGATCCGATAATATTAATATCTGTAATACCAACCATGCCGTATCTAAAGGCATTAACCATATAAAGTATTGGGTTTAGTAGAGTTAAGGACTTCCAGAAACCTGTTAAAAGTTCAATTGAGTAGAAAACGCCACCTAAATAGATAAGCGGAGTTAAAACAAAAGTGGGTATGATTGAAATATCATCAAAACTAGAAGCAAAGATGGCGTTGATTAAACCCGCGAGCGAAAACATCAACGAAGTCATTAATACAATACCGATAGTGACCGGTAAGCTATAAAGACTAAAGTCGGCAAAATAGATCGATAATATGGTTACAATTAAACCCACACCGAGCCCACGGGCCATGCCGCCTACGATATAGCCAAGCAATATAATCCAATTAGGTGTTGGTGAAACCAATAACTCTTCAATATTGCTTTGAAACTTTGAACCAAAGAATGATGACACAACATTAGAATAGGAATTAGTAATAACCGACATCATTATTAAACCGGGGGCAACAAACTGGATATAGGGCAAAGAAGACATCTCACCAATACGAGAACCGACCAATTTACCAAAAATAACAAAGTACAAAGCCATAGTTATAACGGGCGGTACCAGAGTTTGCGGCCAAATACGCATGAAACGACGAATTTCACGGCGAACTATAGTGGTAAAGGCTACCCACTTTTGCTGGTTATTCATTGTTTGAAACCTCATTAGCCGTTAGGTTTTTCTCTACCATATCAATAAATAACTCTTCTAACCGATTAGCCTTATTTCGCATACTTAAAACCTCAACACCTTCTGCACTAAGGTGCTTAAAAAGCAGGTTAAGCGACATATCTTTATCGATACAAACCTCAAGGGTACTATTATCGATCATAGAGAACGGATAACCATCAAGTGCTTTTATTGATTTAATTTCTCCTTTTAAATCAAGAATAAAGGTTTCTTTATTAAGCTGTTTTATTAAGTTTTTAACACTGGTGTTTTTTACGATCTTACCCTTATCTATAATGGCAACGCTACGGCATAAGCGCTCAGCCTCCTCTAAGTAGTGGGTAGTTAAAATAATGGTAGTACCCTGACGATTAATATCTTCAAGAAAACTCCACATTGATCGACGAAGCTCAATATCAACACCAGCAGTGGGTTCATCTAAAACCAGTAATTTGGGCTTATGAATTAAGGCACGAGCGATCATTAAGCGTCGCTTCATTCCCCCAGAAAGACTTCTGGAGGGAACATTGTGCTTTTCCCACAAACCTAACAACTTTAGATATTTATGCGCACGCTCAGTGGCTATTGGCGCTGGAATACCGTAATAACCAGCTTGTGTAACCAAAATATCTATAGGCTTTTCAAACTGGTTAAAGTTGAATTCCTGAGGAACAACACCCACATATTGCTTAGCAGCACTAAAATCATCATCAATATCAATGCCGAAAATTTTGATATTACCGCTGGATTTTCTGACCAAGGAGCAAATAACCCCTATAGTAGTCGACTTTCCGGCGCCATTTGGACCAAGTAGCGCAAAAAAATCCCCTTGCTCGACCTCAAGATCAATTCCCTTAAGCGCTTTAAAGTTGTTGTCGTATATTTTCGTCAAACCCTTAATCTGAAGAGCGCTATTTTGATGATTTTCCAATTAATGTTATCTCTAAGTCTATAATTTAAATTATGGTTGTATTGTAGCCTTCTCGGTTCTGTCTGTCCGCAGTTTTGACATTATACTTCGTGACTAAGCGCTATAATCCGCATAAAATTGACTGCCAACATACAGATTAACTTAACACTATGCCTAGAAAAGTAATTCATCGCTTCTTGCCCAATACCAACAAATTATTGGAAAGACCCTCTTTACGATGGATTAAATTCCTAGCGAAGGACCCTAACCTAATTCATCTTAACCGACACTCAGTATCTCTTGCCTTTGCAATTGGTGTTTTTTGCGCCTTCTTACCGCTACCTGGACAGACATTGATTGCAGTAGCCTTATGTTATTGGCTTGGCGCCAATCTTCCCATAGGGGTCATTTTAATTTGGATTAGTAACCCGATTACTATACCGCCTATGTTTTTTCTTACCTACCAGCTAGGTTCGACCTTATTGGATACGCAATCGGTTGCGTTTTCGGCCCAAATGGATTGGCAATGGTTAAAAGGTCTCGGTTCCGATATTCTTAAGCCGCTCATCCTTGGAAGTTTAATTTGTGGAAGCATTCTATCGATTGCTAGCTACTTTACTATTTTTCACCTATGGCGTTGGAAAGTACTTAAAAACTGGGATGAGCGCAGAAAACAGCGCTACCAAGATATCAAGAAAGACATCTAACTTTGGTATCTCAAGGCTTGAGCAGGAACTATTTTACTCGCCTTTAGAGCTGGATAGAGAGTCGCTAAAAGTGTTAGGGTTAAGGCCGAAAAAGCAACAAAAATAACATCATGCCAACGTAAATCTATAGGCACATAATCAATTGGATAAATGGATGTATTTAAGAGCTGAGACCCTAGGATGTTTTCAACAACCGAAACTAAATCACTCACCCAATAGCACCCCATCAACCCCAGAGCAACGCCAAAAAAAATACCTACCATCGCTATAAACGAGCCCTGAACCAGAAAAATTTGTAGCACATGTTTTTTAGATACACCCATAGTTTGCAGAATAGCAATATCTTTGCGCTTATTGATAACCATCATCATAAGCATCGAAATAATATTAAATGCCGCAATACCTATAATCATAAACACTAGCAGTGATACCATGCTTCGGGATAACTGGATTGCTTGAAAAAGATTGCCATAGCTCTGAGTCCAGTCACGAGCGCTATATCCATAGGGAAGCTGAGCTATGATTCGATGACCGATCAGACCAGCTTGAAAAAGATCATCCACCTGAACCCTATAACCATCAACAGAACCCGCTTCAGATGTCATAATACCAGCTTGATTAAGCGAAATAATACCCAGTATTTGATCTACTTCTGTTCTGGTAGAAAAGACTCCCACGAGAACTAATGAAGCAACTTTAGCGAGCCGATTCCCCTCTGAGGGCAAAATAATATTTATCTTTGAGCCTGTATTTAGTTTTAGCGCATCAAAAATGGGTTTCGCCAACAACAATTCTCCATCAGCGGGAATAGAAAGATTTTCAGCCTCAAGAACAGTTGCAATGCCCTCGGGCACATCCAGCGAGCTCAATCCCATTAATTGAATAGGCCGTGTATCGTTTTGGGAAAAAATAACACCATCGACCTGTTTAAATGGTGTTACTTCGATAACATTAGGTATAGTACCTATTAAGTCTTGATTAGGTTTCCACTCCTGACTTGTTTTTGGAGTAATAACCTGAATATGAGGTATCACTGATAATATATGCTCTCGCATCTCCCGATCGAAGCCATTCATGACCGATAGCACCAAAATCAGTAAGCCGACCCCCAGCGATAAACCTGATAGCGCCAGCATTGAGATAAAAGACACCAATCTATTATTGCGACCACCAGATGCAAAGTAACGTAAACCAACAAAAACCGGTAAATATTTAATCAAGACTTGACCCCAAAACTCCATCAACCAGTGAAATTGTACGATCTAATTGTTGAGCTAAATGCGGATCATGGGTAACAATAACAAAACTTATGTTAAGTTCGGTATTAAGCTCTTTTAACAACCCTAAAACCGATTCTGCCGTGCTTGGATCAAGATTCCCTGTTGGCTCATCCATTAGCACCAAAGATGGCTTACAAGCTAATGCTCGAGCTATGGCAACACGTTGGCGCTCGCCGCCTGATAGCTCTGATGGGCGATGATGTAACCGCTCGTATAAACCTACTCGGGATAATAATTCTTTGGCATACTCCTTGCCATCAGAAGAGTCTCCCCCTATTAGAACAGGTAAACTAACATTCTCTAGCGCACTAAACTCCTCTAGCAAATGATGAAATTGATAAACAAAACCAATATGCTGGTTGCGCCATGCAGCGCGTTGGGTAGAGTCGAGATCAGACCACTGCTTTCCCTTAAGCGCCACTGAGCCACTGGTTGGATCGTCTAGACCGCCCATCAGATTTAACAGCGTTGATTTACCTGAGCCAGAAACACCGACAATTGCCAGCTTTTCACCCTGCATGATTTGCAGATCAATACCCTTAATAACACTGAGCACATCCGTAGATTCGCCCTGCTTATAATCTCGCTTTAGATTTATTGCCTCTAAAATTACTTCACTGGTCATATCGAAGGGCCTCTGCAGGTAAAACTTGGCCTGCGCGCCAAGCCGGATAAATAGTCGCTAAAACACTGATTGCAGACGCCCCTATAGCCACTAATAAAATATCTGACAATACAAGCCTACTAGGTAATGAGCTAATCATATAGACCGATGGATCAAACACATAAGAACCCATCAATCTTTCAAAAAATGAAACAATATCACCAATAAACAATGAAATAACACACCCCAAAACAAGACCTAATATTACACCCACCAAGCCTATGGCAGAACCTTGAATAATAAATATCTTCACAATTTGATCTGATCTTGCACCTAGCGTTCTTAAAACAGCAATATCTTTTCGCTTATCTGCAACCATTAATACCAAGCAAGCAATAATATTAAATGCTGCAACAGCAATAATGGCAGACAACAATAAACCAACCACTAACTTTTCCATACGCATAGCCTGAAAAAGGGTCGCCATTTGATCAACCCATGTTTTAGACTGCATATTCTCTGATAAGCTAAGCGGGATAGAATCAAGAACTGAATGGGCCATAAAAGGATCATTTAAGACCAACTGAACACCCTGATAATTATCCTTTAGCTGAAGGAGTTTTTGAGCATCTTTGTGATGGATATAGGCGGTGGTTAAATCAACCTGAGCACCAACCTCAAAAATTCCAATAACATCCATTATTTTTAGACGTGGAAATGTTCCTACCGGCGTCACAGAGAGCTTTGGCAATATAACCTCAATACTATCACCGACACCAACACCAAGCTGACTTGCGGCCTGACTGCCCAGTAAAATACCATAATCACCAGACTGCAACTGTGATAGATTACCAATCAGCATATTGTCAGCTAAAAGACTCGCCGAAGGCCATTTAGTATCTATACCTTTGAGCAACACTGCCTGTTGTCCCGAACTGTTTGCCAACATAGCGTAACTTTCTAGCATAGGGATAACTGATTGAATTCTATGATCACTAATCTTTAATTGTCGAGATAGTTGGCTTATTTTATCAGGGGTAATACTAAGGTCATGCTTTAAGGTAATATGAGGAACAACCTGCAAGAGGCGCTGTTTGATTTCACGATCAAAGCCGTTCATTACTGAAAGAACAACAATCAACGTCATCACACCAATGGCCATTGCAGCAAATGAAAAGCCAGAAATAAACGATAAAAAACCTTCTCTTCGCTTAGTTAGGGCATACCTTAACCCAATATATAATGATAAATTTGATTTCATGCAGGGGATTAAACAGCAAACGCTATAAGGCTACAACTCTTGGGTGCGTATAACCGATGATTTGAACACAAATTAAAGATTTTGTTGTTTTGGATCTGCTCTTCTACTTTCGCGACTCACACGATTTAATCCATTAAGAGCGGCTACGCGATAAGCCTCGGCCATTGTTGGATAATTAAAAGTTGTCCGTAAAAAGTACTTAATGCTATTAGCCTCACCTTGTTGATTCATGATGGCTTGGCCGATATGGATAATTTCAGCTGCTTCGGCACCGAAACAATGAATACCCAAGATTTCCAATGTTCCTTGGTGAAATAGAATTTTTAACATTCCTACTTCTTCTTCAGAGATATGCGCACGCGCTAGATCTTTAAAGTAAGCACGACCAATTTCATAAGGAATTTTTTGCTCTGTTAATTCTGCTTCAGTTTTACCCACATAGCTAATTTCAGGAATAGTCCAAATTCCCGTTGCAACATCCTCGACACGGTATTTATCTGGGGTATTACACATGTGTGAGGCTGCGAATCGACCCTGATCATAGGCAGCACCAGCAAGGGCTGGCCAGCCAATAACATCACCGGCTGCATAGATATGAGGTACCGCTGTTTGATAATCGCTATTAACCTTTATTTGGCCGCGAGTATCTGCCTCTAAACCTATATTCTCTAGGCCTAAATCTTGAGTATTGCCGGTTCTACCATTTGACCACAGTAGTGCATCACCATGAATACGTTTACCCGATTTCAATACCAATATGACGCCACCATCAGTGGTTTCAACACGATCATATTCTTCGTTATGGCGAACACTTACACTAAGATCTCTTAGATGGTAACTCAGTGCATCAGAAATTTCGTCATCAAGAAAGTTCATTAGCCATTCTCGGGTATTAACCAAATCAACTCTAGCGTCGAGTCCGGCAAAAATTGAGGCATATTCACAACCAATAACCCCAGCACCATAGATAATGACATTGAGTGGGGAGTGATCGAGAGAAAGTATGGAATCGCTATCAAATACTAGGGGATGGTCAAAATCAATATCGTCTGGACGATAAGGCCTTGAGCCCGTTGCTATAAGAAAATTCTTTCCTGCAATCGTGACTTGATTGCCAGATGCGTCTGACACGACAATCTGGTGAGGATTAGTAAACTTAGCTCTACCGACATGAATTTTAACTCGGTTACGAGCATAGCCCTTTGTTCTCCCCTCAACTTGCTTTGTAATAACATCCTCAGCAGCTTTCATCACCTCAGGAAATGAAAACCACCTAGGGTCACCAACCGATCGAAACATTGGCATGGTGTTATATTGAACCATCCGCCGAACAGAATGCCGTAGAGCCTTAGAGGGAATGGTCCCTAAATGAGTACAGCCGCCACCAGGCTGATCTCGATCATCAACAACAGCAACTCTCCAACCCTGTTTTACTGCATTCATGGCAGCCCCCTCTCCCGCTGGACCACTTCCAATAACAACTAGGTCGTAAGAGAAATCTGCCATAACTATTCCTTATTGTTTGTATCAGCGGCGTTTGTATACAGAGGTTTTGAAGTTTGCGATATTTCATCGCACTTATTGGGATCATCACCACATATTTCACAGGTATAATCATTTTCACCAAGGGCAGCTGCTACGCCACCACAAGAACCGGATATTGGCTTTTTACCGAGCATGACACCAATCGCCATAATAGCGATTAGAACCACGAAACCTATAACTGCAAATAAAATTTCTAACACTAAACTATCAACCTTTTAGATCTATTCTATTAATAAACCAAAATTTGCACTCAATTTGGGAACAAATTGTCCATTCTCTCTCACTAGCATGTAAGCAGCTAAATTATGCTTGTCTGCTAATTCTAAGCTTTGCTCCGCTCCTATAACTGAAAACGCAGTAGCCCATGCATCAGCTTCGGCACAAGAACCAGCAAACACAGTGACTGAGGCTAAATTATGGTTTACAGGCATTCCAGTATTTGGATTGATAGTGTGTGAATAGCGAACACCATCCTTTTCAAAATAATTTCTGTAATCACCCGATGTTGCAACAGCAATATCAGTAATACTTAAAACCCGATCTACCTCAGCAAATAATTGCGGCTGCTCTACAGCTATTCGCCAAGCAACGCTGTCAGCATTTAAACCACTTACACGGATCTCACCGCCTATCTCGACCAAGTAATCTGGCAAAGCAAGCATCTCTAATAAATCAGCCACCCTGTCGACCGCATAGCCTTTTGCCACTGCGGATAAATCCAACTCAACGGCTTTAGTTTTTGATAATGTTTGCTCTTTAAGCACAACAGAATCAAATCCTATTTTCGCTTTAGTCAGCGCTATGATCTTAGATGAGGGGATTGAATCGTGCCTTTCACCCGGACCAAAGCCCCATAGATCCACAAGCGGACCTATCGTTGGATCAAAAGCACCATTGCTTAATTGCCATACTTTTTGGCTGATTTTCACAACCTCGGCAAATTCTTGAGAAATAGTCATAGTCTTGCCAGCTGACAGACGATTAAATTGACTAATTTCCGAATCCTTCTTGTAGGTAGACATTGAATTGTCAACCTTTGACAGCAGCTGTTCAATTTGCTGCTCTAGGTCTTCGGGGGGTAATTGATCTGCAATAACAGTAATTTGGTAGGTTGTACCCATCTTACTGCCTGAAATATTTAATATCTCAGGTTTATTACCACAACCACTTAATAGAAGTATAACGAAAAGAATGATCGAGCGCCATGAGGCAAACAGCGAAGTTTGCCACCCGCAACTCAATACAGAGTGCCTAGCCACCAAAATCATCAAGCATGATGTTTTCAGGTTCAACACCAAGATCTTCAAGCATCTTAATAACTGCAGCATTCATCATTGGCGGCCCACACATATAGAATTCACAATCCTCAGGGGCCTCATGATCTTTTAGATACTGTTCGAAAAGCACATTGTGAATAAAGCCTGTTAGACCATCCCAATCATCCTCGGGTTGAGGGTCTGAAAGTGCTAAGTGCCAATCAAAATTATCATTTTCGGCAGCTAATTGATCATACTCTTTGTCATAAAAGCATTCTTTAAGTGATCTGGCACCATACCAAAAGCTAATTTTACGGTCAGAATTGATACGCTTAAGCTGATCAAAGATATGTGATCTCATTGGCGCCATACCTGCACCACCACCAACAAAAACCATTTCAGCTTTAGTTTCTTTGGCAAAGAATTCACCAAATGGACCATAGACTGAAATTTTGTCTCCCGGCTTAAGATTAAACACATAGGATGACATTTTACCCGGTGGAATATCAGTTGAGCCTGGTGGTGGGCTCGCAATGCGAATATTAAACTTAACAACACCCTTTTCTTCAGGATAGTTAGCCATGGAATATGCACGAATTAAAGGCTCTTTTACCTCAGATGTATACTGATAGAGGCCAAAACGCTCCCAGTCACCTCTGTATTCCTCTTCGACATCAAAGTCAGAATAGTTAACCACATGAGGGGGGCACTCAAGCTGAACATAACCACCAGCTCTGAAATCCACATTTTCACCCTCGGGTAACCGCAAGGTAAGCTCTTTAATAAAAGTGGCAACATTGGGGTTGGACTCAACGGTACATTCCCAGCGCTTAACACCAAATACCTCTTCAGGAACCTCAACCTTCATATCCTGTTTTACAGGTGCTTGACATGAAAGTCTCCAGCCCTCATTGGCTTCTCTGCGAGTAAAGTGTGCTTCTTCGGTGGGTAGCATAGAACCTCCACCATCAGAAACAACACACTTACATTGAGCGCAACTGCCACCACCGCCACAGGCTGATGGCAAAAACAAACCCGCATTTGAAAGCGTTTGCAGAAGTTTGTCACCAGCAGGAACAGTGATTGTTTTTTCACCATTAATTTCTATATTTACATCACCAGAAGCAACAAGTTTGCTTCGGGCTGCAAGAATAAAGGCTACAAGGGCCAAGATCACAGCTGTGAACATGGCTACGCCAAGAATAATTTCAGTCGTCATACTACTTTATTTCTCCGCTATTAAAGGTCAATGCCGCCAAACGACATAAAGCCTAAGAAAATCAAACCTACAGTAATAAACACAATACCTAAACCCTGAAGTCCATCGGGGATATCGCTGTACTTTAACTTTTCTCTGATACCAGCAAGCACTGCTATAGCAAGTGCCCAAGATGTTCCTGAACCAATACCATATACCACACTTTCAGTGAAATTGTAGCCTCGCTCGGCCATCAATAATGAACCACCCAGAATGGCACAATTCACTGTAATAAGAGGCAAAAATACGCCTAGTGCGCTGTAAAGTGCTGGCACATATTTATCTAGTACCATTTCTAATATTTGAACCAAAGCTGCAATTACGCCAATAAAGCATAGATATACCAGAAAACTAAGATTTACATCCGGAAGCCCCGCCCATGCGAGTGCTCCATCAGCAAGCAAATAGTTCATTAGCAAATAATTTACGGGAACCGTAATGGTTTGTACCACTATAACAGCAATACCAAGACCAACAGCCGCATTCACCTTTTTTGAAACAGCTATGAAAGTACACATTCCCAAAAACAAACTTAAGGCAATGTTATCGATAAAAATCGACCTTACTAATAAGCTAAGATAATGTTCCATTAGGCAACCTCACTCTTGCGACTGTTCTTGGTAATTTTAAAGTCTGGCTTCTCAACTTGCTCTGTCTTCCATACACGAAGCGCCCAGATAAATAGACCAATCAAAAAGAAAGCACTAGGTGGCATAAGCATCATGCCATTGGCAATATACCAACCGCCTTCTGTGCTGACAGGAAGAACTTGTATACCCCAAATTTTACCTGCACCAAATAACTCTCGAAGGAAGGCTAACAGCATCAAAATAACACTGTAGCCAATGCCATTACCTATACCGTCATAAAAGCTTGGTAATGGTGGGTTTTTCATAGCAAAAGCTTCACATCGCCCCATAACGATACAGTTAGTAATAATAAGTCCTACAAACACCGATAATTGCTTACTGATATCATAGGCAACCGCCTTTAAGACCTGATCAACCATAATTACCAACGAAGCAATAATGGTCATCTGCACAATGATGCGGATACTATTGGGAATATGATGGCGAATTAATGACACAAAGAGATTAGAAAATGCTGATACCGTTGTCAGCGCTAAACACATAACGAAAGCAACTTTCATACTCGTAGTTACCGCTAGTGCCGAACAGATACCCAATATCTGCAACGCAATAGGGTTATTGCTAGCAATTGGCTCTAGTAAGATATCCTTAGTTTTTGACATCTATCACGCCTCCCCTGTTTTAAGATATTCGATAAACGGCCTAAAGCCTTGTTCACCCAACCAATACTGGACAAGATTATCAACACCTTTGGTGGTTAATGTTGCTCCCGCTAGACCATCAATTTGAGACTCAGCACCATCACGTGAGACATCAACCTTACCTTTAATCACTTCAATAAGTAAGGCATTATCATCATAAGCACGCTTCCCTATCCAGCTAGCTTTCCACTTAGGATTATCGACTTCACCACCGAGACCAGGCGTTTCTGTATGCTCATAAAAACCAATACCTGCAACAGTTTGAAGATCTGACTCAAGCGCAATAAAGCCGTAAAGAGTTGACCATAGACCATAGCCTTTAATGGGTAGAATTACCTTTTCTAGACCATTTGCATTTTCAACAATATAAACCTTAGCGAAATTAGCTCTACGCTTTATTTTTGCGATATCCTCTGATGCACTTAAGGCAACTGAAAGTGCTGGATCAGAAGATGCTTTTCGTTGATCATAGCTTTCAACATCAATCGCATTAGTGTACCGTCCGGTTTGCATATCAACTAACTTTACACTGATTTTTTCAAATTGAGTTTCAACATCAACACCTTCTTCCAGTAACCCAGCAGAAGCGAGAATATTAGTTTTTAGATCAAGTAGTTTGTTGGCTTCCTGAGCAGGACGCAGAAAAACAGCAGCACTAGATACTACCACTGCGCAAACAATACACAGGGTTAATGCAACGGTAAATGTTTTAGTCACAGATTCATTAGCCACGTGCTAGTCTCCTCTTGATATTGGACTCAACAACATAATGATCGATTAATGGTGCAAATAGATTGGCGAATAAAATGGCTAGCATCATTCCTTCTGGGAATGCTGGATTAACCACTCGGATAAGAATAACCATAACACCGATTAAAAGACCGTAGATATATTTACCTGTATTGGTCATAGAGGCTGATACAGGATCAGTTGCCATAAAGATGGCACCAAACGCAAAGCCACCAATCACCCAGTGCCAATAGAATGGCAGTGCAAACATTGGGTTAGTCGATTCAATGCTGTTAAATAGTAATGAGACAACAGCAGACCCGACCAAGACGCCACCAATAATGCGCCATGAGGCGATTTTCATAGCTATCAACACTACTGCACCCATCAAAATAGCCAGGGTAGATGTTTCACCTATAGAGCCGTGGATAGTACCCACAAAAGAGTCCATCCAAGTGGCGGTTTGCGACAAAGCATTTACACCATCTGCAGCTGCAATAGAAAGCATCGTCGCGCCGGTATAACCATCGACAGCGGTCCACACCATATCGCCACTCATATAAGCGGGATAAGCAAAATACAGGAATGCTCTACCCGTTAAGGCAGGATTTAAGAAGTTCTTGCCTGTACCACCAAAAATTTCTTTGCCGATAACAATACCAAAGCTAATCCCAACAGCGACCATCCATAGTGGTAAATCTGGCGGGCAGCAGAGAGCAAATAGAACCGAGGTTACAAAGAAGCCTTCGTTAACTTCATGGCCTCTAACGCTGGCGAATAGTACCTCCCAAAAACCACCGACTATAAAGGTAGTGGCGTAGATCGGGATAAAGTAAGCAGCACCATGAACCATATTGTCCCATATGCTGTTGGCATCATAGCCTGCTAGTAAACCAATAAAGACTGCTCTAAGACCTTCCTGACTTGCCATACCCATATCAGCCATAATGCTATTAGCTTGGAAGCCTATATTCCACATGCCAAAAAACATCGTTGGAAAGGTGCAAAGCCAAACAGTAATCATTACACGCTTAAGATCAATATTATCTCTTACATGGGAGCTGTTCTTGGTAACATCAGAGGGTTTAAACAAGCCGGTATCAATCGCTTCATAAAGTGCATACCAGCCCTGCCACTTGCCGCCTTTCTTAAAATTAGGCTCTAATTTATCAAGGAATTTACGCATGTGGGCTAACCCTCCTTCTCAATTCTGGTAAGGTTTTCACGAAGAATCGGACCATATTCATACTTACCGACGCAAACGTAGGTATAAAGCCCTACGTCATCTTCATCAAGTTCCAAACAACCCAATTTTTGAGCCATCTCTGTATCACCAACAATCAGCGATCTTAGCAACTGAATAGGTAAAATATCTAAAGCAGTGACATTTTCATAGCCACCAACTGGAACCATTGCTCGCTCACTACCGTTGGTGCTAGAGGTCATATTAAATAACTTTTCCTTGAGACCACCTGCAAAAATTGGCAATGCAGAATGCTTGTTAAACCCTGCTCTTAAATAGTGAAGGAATTCCCGCTCTCGGCCTTCACGAATAACAGAAACTTGGTTGTGGTATCTTCCAAGGAAAGCAAAATTGCCTGTCGCATGTCTGCCGCTGAGAACTGAACCAGAAATTACACGATTTTCATCATTGGCAAGCTCACCAATAACAAGTTGATTAAGGTTTGCACCTAATACCGTGCGAATTAAGCGAGGTTCGGCAACCTGAGGACCACCAAGCGCTATAACACGACGGTTATCAATTTCACCTGTGATGAACAACGAACCAATAGCAATAACATCCTGATAATTAATGGTCCATACTGTTTTATCAACACTCACTGGGTCAATATGATGGATATGGGTGCCCGAAAGTCCGGCTGGATGAGGCCCAGAAAATTTATGGACCTGAACATGATCTGAATTAATAGATGCATTAGATTCAATGCAAAGATTAACCGAACCATCAGTTAGTTTTGAAATAATGCTTAGACCGTTAGCAAAGTCCTGTTTGCGCTCTGCGATAATTGCCTGTGGGTCAGCCGCCAATGGATTAGTATCCATTGCATTAACAAAGATTGAAGCGGGCATACTATCTATCGCAGGCACTTTTGAATAGGGTCGAGTTTTAAAACTAATCCACTGGCCTGAGTTGACTAAATTATCAACCACTTGATCACGACTAAGGGATGAGAGTTCACCTTCATCGTAGGAGGAGAAAGATATTTTTTCATCGCCATCTATATCAATAACCAATGACTGAAAGACTCGTCGGTCGCCACGGTTAATAGCAACCACTGTGCCCGATGATGGGGATGTAAATCTTACACCCGAATTCTTTTTATCTGTAAAGAGAAGCTGCCCCTTACTAATACTGTCCCCAACCTTTACTTCCATAGTGGGCTTCATGCCATGAAAATCAGAACCAATAATGGCAATCTGACTGGTTTTAGGACCATCGTGAATTTCTTGCTTTGGCGCACCTGATATGGGCAGGTCCAATCCGCGGCGAATTTTAATCATAGGAAATACCATTGACGAGATTAAAAACATTTAATGAGTGAATATCTAATAAAGATCAAACCGGCTTACCCTTTATCTTACTAGCACTCAAAAACATCTAGTTCACTAACCAAGATACGACAAAAATTATAAATCATATCAGGTCAACATTTTCGCGCGGGAGTATAATCTTCTTAGGGTTTTGATGCCAGTTTAACGTCCAAAAATTGGCGATTTTTTGGTGTTTTTTTTATTTATTAGTAGTATCGAGTGAATAAGTGTCCAAAAATTACCAATCATTGCGCATTACTCTCAAAGACAGAAATATATCTTTTGCAGTCGGTTGCTTTGGGAAATTAGTCAATGAACGTTTCAGCCCAGCAATGATTTCTTGACTGTCCAAACGCAAAAAACAGTTTATTTGTTTTTCTAATCCAATCGTTGTAACCAATGGATTATTGGTATCTTGAAATTTAACTTTTTGTAACATTTTTTTAGCCATACTGTTGCTGGGCTCACGATCAAGAGTAAACTCCAAGTTGTTAACTATGTAATCATGGCCCGGATAAATTTCTGTTTCATCGGGAAGCTTTGAAAAAATATCAGAAAATGTTGCAAATAAAGCTTCAGGATGACCGCCGCTGTGACAGTTCCCCACCCCCGCATTAAATAGGGTATCGCCGCTAAAAAGCTTAGGGGTTGGCGTTTTGGATAACAAACATATGTGGCTCATAGTATGACCGGGCGTATCCAATACCTGCAATTTTACGCTATTTCCCACATCGATAACTTCACCACCCTTGAGCGCTTTATCAACATCCGAAATAACGCCAAGGGCATCACAATGAGCTAAAATCTTAGCCTCTGTATGCTGCTGAAGCGGTTTATTACCTGCAATATGGTCATGATGTTCATGGGTGTTAAGGATCTTGGTAATATTCCAGCCCCTATTACCGGCTACTTTGAGACATTGCCTGTAATCTAAAGGATCAATTGCAAGCGCATCACCGGTCTTAGGGCAGGCAACAAGGTAATTAAAATTTCGCCATGCATTATTGGTCCAAATTTGCTCGATCAACATGAAAAGTACTTTTTGTAGATAGTTATTAGTTCTTCTTAGAATAACGTTGCCAATCAACACCTGCAAATTTTTCAATGCATCTCACAACCTGACAACTGTAGTTAAATTCATTGTCATACCAACAATAAATCACCGTATTTTTGCCAGAGACTATGGTTGGCTCTGAATCTACGACAGAAGCCTGTCTAGAGCCCACAAAGTCTGTCGATACAGCTTCGGTCGATACGGTATAGCCTATTTGTTGCTGAAAGGGACTATGCAACCGTCTAACTCCGCCGAAACAAAGTCTTCAATCGAAAGTGATTTGTCTGAGCTCTGAAATTTAACCACCAACTTACCAATATCTATATGTGCGGGCCCCAAACTCAGCTGACTGATCGCTTTTAACGTTGGCGCTGTATCAAATCCAGATAACTCATTTTTTTCGACCTGACGTATAAAGCGATGGTATTTCATAAGATCAGTAACAGACTTATTCACCATGCTTTTACCCTACATATAGGTGGATACATTAGATCCCCTATATAGTTTACCAATTAGGGGAATCATCCCCTCGGCCAGTGCTTCCCTTTGCTTCCAGTCTAGAAAAAAATTTTCGGGTGATGGGCGAACTTCTTTCTTCACCTTATTAAGTCCTTTTAATCATTATTTATGCTTACTCCTAGTAAACTATAGACAAAATTCAATAGTATTAGTTATCTAATCAATATTTTTCACAAACAAATTTGTTAAGTAGAGTAAAATATCTAGGCCTAGGTGATATAGCTAAATCACCCAAATCCGTTTAGAGAAAAAACACATTATGAGCAAAGCCAAAAAAGACCAATCTGATTGGGTATCTCTTGGTTCCACAGCAAAGGCTTTAACCATTGCTGAAAGCGCTACTAACTTTAATGGTGTTTCATTGGTTATAACTGCTACTACCGCTGAAGCCTCAGCACTTCGCAGAGCTATAAATTTTTTCTTACAGGGTAATACCATAGAAACTAGAGTATTCCCTGATTGGGAAACTCTGCCCTATGATCTATTTTCACCTCACCAAGATATTATTTCCGATCGAATTCAGATACTTAGTGAGCTACCGAACCTTAAGCAAGGGGTTCTTGTAATCCCCCTACCCTCACTTATTCATCAACTGCCGCCAACCGACTTTTTGGTTTCACGGTTATTTGATTATCAAGTTAATGAAACACTTGATAGAGATAAACTGCATGATCAATTAAATAAGGCCGGTTATCAGCGTGTAGATACAGTCTATGAACATGGCGAATATGCGTTTCGTGGATCGATTATTGATATCTTCCCTATGGGAGAAAAAGCGCCTTTTCGAATAGATCTACTCGACAATGACATTGAATCACTGAGAATTTTTGATCCAGAGACACAGCGCACTCTTTCCAGTGTAGAGCAACTAAGGCTCCTGCCCGCAAGAGAATTTCCGCTAGATAAAGAGGGAATCAATCAGTTCCTTAATCGCTGGCACGATCACTTTGATCAATCAACCATTGATTGTCCTGTCTATAAAGATGTGAAGCAAGGCATTGCCCCTCAGGGTATCGAATATTATCTGAGCCTATTTTTTAACCAAACAGCCACCCTGTTTGACTATCTACCAAATCAAACTCAGGTATTTATGCAAGGTGATCTATACACCACAGCAAATACCCTATGGCAGGATATTAATCGACGCTTTACCGAATATGGCGTTGATCCCCAAAGACCACTTCTAGAACCTAAAGAAATCTTTATAACGGTTGAAGATCTTTTTGCTGAGTTTAAACAGCTTAATATTATCTACAAAGAAGCCAATGCCTCTGAACTGCAAGATCGTATTAAGTCCGGTATCCCAGAAATAAGTGTTAATAGCAAACAGAGCAATCCATTAGAGCAATTAGAACAGTTTATTTTGAGCATTCCGACAGATACCCACCTATTATTCTGCGCCGAATCAGCAGGAAGAAAAGAGGCAGTAACTGAGTTACTGGCTGGCAATGGTATCAAGCCAAAAACATTTGACTCATGGCACGAATTCAACGCGTCAGATGAAACAATCGGCATTTGCATCTACCCCATTGATCAGGGCTTCTATTGCAATCAACGTAAAATATGCCTGATCACAGAGGGTGAACTATTTGGCCAGCAGGTTATGCAACGCAGAAGGCGATCATCTGCCTCTGAATCTCCTGATTATATTTTTAAAAGCTTAGCTGAACTAAAAATTGGCGCACCGGTAGTCCACTTGGATCATGGTGTTGGTCGCTACAATGGATTAATTCTGCTATCTGTCGATGGCTCTGAGCAAGAGTTCCTCACCCTGATCTATGCCGATGATGCCAAACTTTATGTGCCGGTATCATCACTTCATATGATAAGTCGGTTTAGCGGGAGTGGTGATGAAACAATGGCTCCCTTGCATCGTTTAGGCTCGGACAAATGGGACAAAGCGAAGAAAAAAGCAGCAGAAAAAGTAAGAGATACTGCGGCAGAACTGCTCGACATTTATTCACGACGCGCTGCTAAACAAGGCTTTTCATGTAAGGATAATGAAGAAGAATACCGTCAATTTTGTAGTGAATTCCCATTTGAAGAAACTGCAGATCAGTTGACTACCATCGAAGCAGTTCGAAAGGACTTATTGAGCTCACAACCTATGGATAGGTTGGTTTGTGGTGATGTTGGATTCGGTAAAACGGAAGTTGCTATGCGTGCTGCCTTTACTGTTGTTTCAAGTAATAAACAGGTAGTAATTTTAGTTCCAACCACCCTGCTGGCTCACCAGCATTTGGAAAATTTCCGCGATCGATTTGCCAACTGGCCGATTCAGGTAGAAGAGTTATCAAGATTTAAAACCGCCAAAGAACAGCAACAGGTTATCAAGCAAGTCGAAGCCGGCAAAGTTGATATTCTTATCAGTACTCACAAACTTCTTCATGCAAATATCGACTTTAGCCAATTAGGCTTAATGATCATAGATGAGGAACATAGATTTGGCGTTCGTCAAAAAGAGCAACTAAAAGCCCTCAGAAGTTCGGTTGATATGCTAACTATGACGGCGACGCCCATTCCTCGAACACTAAATATGTCATTGCATAGTATTAGGGATTTATCAATTATTGCTACACCGCCAGCCAAGCGATTATCGGTAAGAACATTTATCCGTAAAAAAGAATCAAGAGTCGCCAAAGAGGCCATACTGCGAGAGATTTTGCGCGGCGGGCAGGTTTATTATCTCCATAACGATGTCAAAACGATTCAGCGCGCTGCCGATGAGCTAGCCGAACTCGTTCCTGAAGCGCGAATTAATATTGCCCATGGGCAAATGCGTGAACGTGAATTAGAAAAAATTATGTCTGACTTCTACCATCAGCGATTCAATGTCCTAGTTTGCTCTACCATTATTGAAACAGGCATTGATATTCCAAGCGCTAATACCATTATTATCGAGCGTGCTGATAAGTTTGGTTTAGCTCAGCTTCATCAACTAAGAGGCCGAGTTGGGCGTTCTCACCACCAAGCCTATGCCTATCTGATGACCCATCCCGAGAAAAAACTAACCACCGACGCTACCAAACGTTTAGAAGCAATTTCAGCAGCAGAGCATCTCGGCTCTGGGTTTACACTGGCGACCAACGATCTTGAAATTCGCGGTGCTGGAGAATTACTAGGCGAAGAACAAAGTGGCCATATTCAAACCATTGGCTTTACACTTTATCTTGAAATGCTAGATCAAGCTGTAGAAGCTATACGCAGTGGCGAAAGCCCCAATAAAAAACTGACCTTTGATCAGGGAATTGAGGTTAACTTACATATTCCTGCCTTAATTCCCTCGAGCTATTTACCCGATGTCAATATGCGACTGACTTTTTACAAACGACTGGCAAACTGTCAAGACAAACAACAGTTACACGAATTACAGGTAGAAATGATAGACCGTTTTGGACTATTGCCTGAATCGGTAAAAGCACTGTTCCAAATAGCTGAAATTAGACAAATAGGTGAACAAATTGGTCTTAAGAAAATTGAGGCTGGTCCCACCAATGGTCGATTGCAATTCCTTCAAAACACCAAAATCGAACCCATTACTATTATTAAAATGGTACAGCAAAATCCAAGTAAATATAAATTGTTGAATAATGATCAATTGAGTTTCACAATGCCTATGGGAAGCCCAGAACTCAGGCTGGCATCTGTTTATGCTATGCTTTCATCGCTGACTGAGACGCTGTAATTAAAGCCAAAAGGACTCTGAATGTTTTTTTCAAACCACAAAGCACTTCTGAACAGGTTTCTGCTGGTTGCTATGAGTTCCCTTTTACTTATAGGCAATTCTATTAATGCCGAGCAAATCACTAAGCAAACAGACCCAGCAGCTGAAAATTGGTATCAAGTAGAGGTTATTTTATTTGATCAAAAAACAATTACTGGCACTGAGGAAGCACCAGAAATTTTAGACCTTAGTTTTCCTGCAAACTGGCTGGAATTAGGCACGGAATATCCAGCAATAGGCATTATGCGGCGCCCGGTATTTGACCGCTCCTCTACAGCATCAATAAATAATCCAAAAAACACAGATTTATCACGAAATTTATCTGTTTTACTAGGCACTGAACGATTCCGATCCAAACATTATAATGATGGCTCCACACTCATTCCCGAAGCCACCATACCCTATCAAACAACGGGTAATGAAAATATTGTAAAAGATGCACAGCTACAAACAAATGAATCCGAATTTAATGAAGAATCTAAAGTCGTTCAGGCATTTACTGAAACCGCTCAAATTGACTTTAAACCAGTCTACGAACAACCCTTTCAAAAGCTTAGTAGAGAGTTTAGAGATTTAAATGATACGGCTAGAGGGCTTGATAGGCGTCAATATAAGGTTCGCTTCCACGAAGCATGGCGATTTCAAATAACCTCCAAAGAAAAAAGCCCTTGGATAATGGTTAATACTGAAACAAGCTTATTCAATAGACAGATTATCGAGGGGTCACTGCGCTTTTATAAGTCCAGATATTTGCATTTTGAAAGTGACTTATGGCGAATTAATTTCTCTCCATCAGACAGTATGGCAATAAAATTGCCTGAATTCCCAAAGCAAGCGCTTAACAATGAGGAGGAAATTTTACTCAGAGCGCTTCAATTTTCGAAACAATTCTCATCGCTGACATCTTTTGTAAATAGCAATAGCGAAGATTTGGGACATGAACCAGAAAGTCTATTAGAGGCCCTTGGGGGTTACGATCTCAGCAGCCTAATACCTATACTTGATTCGACTAAATACAGTCCTATACATCCCACTGAAAAAGCAGATCTCAATTCCTTACCAATAAAAGAAATCTGGCCAATTCGCCAATCAAAGCGCATTCAAGAAGACGAAGTATATTATATAGATCACCCACATATGGGGGCACTGATTAGCATTAAACCTCACCAGCCAATTGCAATTAATCTGCCACCTGAAAAAGACCAAATTGAAGAGGTTTTAGAAGAAGCACTTCAATAAGCTAATGTTTAACCAAAATAAGCGCGTCTATGTCAAAGCCAAGTTCGACAGCACTAGTTTTAAATTGTTCTAACACATCTTTTGACATCTTTGGCGATCTTGAAAGAAGCCATAAATAATTTGTAGTATTACCAGCGACAAACGCATATTGATAGTCTTTTTTATCCAACTCAAAAATTACGTATGAGCCATAAAAAGGACCAAAAAAAGACACCTTTAAATGTCCTACGCTAGGCTCTTCAACGAAATAAGCTCTGCCCTCGGCTTGTTGGGTAATACCAGATTCAATATTACGACCGGAATTAATCACCTTAATACCACCATCCTCTCTAAGAGAGTATTCGGCAGTAACAGCATCTAAATCACGCTCAAAGGAATGATCTAGACGCGCGATTTCATACCAACGACCCAGATAACGATCCAATTCAAAGTTTTTAACTGGCACAACACCTTTGGGCACAGACAGGCAGCTTATTAGCAATAAGCTAAATAAAATTAGCAAATATCGCATTAGTAGGCCCTCAGGAAATATAACCCGCATTTATTAACTTGATTGAGACTCAAGTCCTGGCGGTGCTATATGAAGGGTTGAGGTCGGGAAGGCAATTTCAGCCTTATTCGACTCAATAATAGCAGACACCTTGAGCAATACGTCCTGTTTGACCTCATGATATTTAACCCAATCAGTGGTATTGGTGTAAGCATAGATAAAGAAATCTAATGAGCTTGGCGCAAATTTGTCAAAGTTAACAATAATAACCTGATCAGAATCAATTTCATTGTGCTCACGCAGCATCGTCGTAACCTGATCAACAATCGGTGTCATACATGCGATATCATCGTAACGAATACCCACAGATTCATAAATTCTTCGATTGGTCATACGCGATGGGTTTTCTACTGATATATTGGCAAAAACAGCATTGGGAATATACAGGGGACGCTTATCAAATGTTCTAATTCGAGTAAGACGCCAGCCAATATCTTCAACTGTTCCCTCAATTTCCTTATCCGGAGAACGCACCCAATCGCCAACCGAAAACGGACGATCTAGGTAGATCATTAGACCACCAAAAAAGTTAGCTAGAAGGTCTTTAGCAGCAAAGCCAACCGCAATACCACCAATACCACCAAAGGCTAACAAACCAGAGATGCTGTAACCTAAGAACTGCATAATGACCAAGATCGCGGTAATAACAACAGCCGCTCGAAAAAGTTTAGACACCGCCTTTACTGTGGTCGGGTCCATTGGCTTTTTCATATATTTTGGATTGAGCAAATTTGATTCTGCACGCCTAATAAAACCATTAATAAATAAAGCACCCAACACAATAATCGCTAGACTATTTAAAGGGTCAATATAATCCTGTAATGGCGAATTAATTCGCTGGGCCATAATGCTCAGAGCAAAATTTATACCCAGTATCCAAATTAACCAAATAGCCGGAGCTCTGCAGGCCTCAAGTAAAGCATCATCCCACACCGTAGTTGATTTGGCGGCTTTCGCCTGAAGACGATTAAGTAATTTATTTAATACAAATCCAGCAAACAGAGCTGTTAAAACAATCAAAAAAAGTTCGCCTATCCAAAGATAGGTTTCACCGGTTAAATTGATTAGCCAAGATTCAAGTGCATTCATCTTAATGTCCTGTAGCAGTTAACTGCTGAAGTTTTTTTATTGTTTGTTGATAGCGCGTATTTTTTATTAAATCGTCCCAATCAAGGGTATTTCTAGCTCTCATTGTGGCAATTTTTTCACAACCTTTCACCTTTAATTTTTCTAAATGCGTCAAAACTTCCATAGCGCCTTCGGGACAGTTACAAACCAGTATCATATCGCAACCAGCTCTGAGCGCCACCTCAGCTTTATCGATATAACCACCAACAACATCAGCCCCTTTCATGGTTAAATCATCGCTGAAAATGACCCCATCAAAGCCAAGCTTATCTCGCAGTATTTGCTGTAGCCAATATTCAGAGAAGCCAACGGAAGATGAATCTATACTGGGAAATGTAATATGGGCAGGCATAACAGCGGTTAGATCATTGCATAGAAATTCAAAGGGCTTTAAATCTCTGGCCTCTAACTCAGCCATTGTTCGATTATCAACCGGCGCCTCAAGATGACTATCCGCTACCACACCACCATGCCCAGGGAAATGCTTACCTGTAGCTGCCATACCTGCTGTAGTCATGCCCTTAATAAACGCTTTTGCCACTGATATAACCTGATCAGCTGAATCTGAAAATGCACGATCGCCAATAATACTACTGTGATTTCTATCTACATCTAAAACAGGAGCAAAACTAATATCCAATCCACAGGCTATTACTTCGGAAGCCATCAGCCACCCCACATTCTCAGCAAGTAAAAGCCCTTGTTCTGGCTCAGAGGCCACAAAATCACCTAGTACTTGCATCGGTGGTAAATGGGTAAATCCCTGTTTAAAACGCTGAACGCGACCACCCTCTTGATCGACGGCAATAAGTATATTTTCAGAACAACTGCGAATATCTTTTACAAGCTTGCATACCTGTTGTTTAGAGACAATGTTTCGAGCAAATAGGATTACACCTCCTACATGAGGGTTTGCCAATAAATCACGCTCTGCAGGTAATAAGTCAGTTCCTGCTATATCAAGCATAAGGCGCCCGTATATCATTCTGCCCATTGTTATAATCCAGTATTCACAAATACAGCCTGCATTCTAAACGTATGTAAGTGCAACGGACAATTATAACTTTATCCATTTTTTTAGACGCCAACTCAACTTGGGGGTTGCATGATAAATAATACTGTATATAATTACAGGTTATAAATATACAGGAGTCTTAGATGGAACGCTTAACTGCTCGACAGCAACAAATTTTTGATTTAATCAAAGACAACCTAGATCAGACCGGATACCCACCGACCAGAGCTGAAATTGCTGAACAGCTTGGCTTTCGATCGGCTAACGCGGCTGAAGATCATTTAAAGGCATTGGCTAGAAAAGGTGCAATTGAAATGATTCCTGGCGCCTCAAGGGGTATTCGCATTGCCGAACAGGTATCTGGTATTCCTATTGTTGGTCGAGTTGCTGCTGGTGAACCTATTCTTGCCGAGCAAAATATCGAAGACTATCAAGAAGTCCCCTCAAGCACCTTTCATCCCCATGCAGACTATTTTTTGCGCGTTCAAGGACAGAGTATGGTAGATGTCGGCATTATGGATGGTGATCTTTTGGCGGTTCATCAACAACCAACTGCTGAAAACCAACAGATTGTTGTTGCGAGAGTTGATGGTGAAGTTACAGTAAAACGTCTTAAAAGAACCAGAAGTAAGCACGAAATTCAATTACTGCCCGAAAACCAGCAATACTCGCCAATTTTGGTTGATTTACGTCATCAAGATTTTGCCATTGAAGGCCTTGCTGTCGGCGTCGTCAGAGTGGCTATTTAGGACTTAATGAAGCGCCTAAATCACCCACAGCAAATTTATATTGAGCAACCGGTTTGCCTTGCAACACATGCTCTTGGAGTATGCGTTCAATAACTTGCGGCGTGCAACTGTGATACCAAGTTCCATCAGGATAACTAACCATTATAGGGCCCTGCCGGCAAACTCTTAGGCAGTCGACTTTTGATCTATACACCCCTGACTCTACATCCATTAGCCCCAATTCTTTGATTCGGTGCTTTAAATAGTTCCATGACTCTTCAGCCAAATCTGGGGAACTACACTTTCCTGCTGTACATAAAAGAAGATGCTGGCGTTGAGTTGAAATATGAAAATGTTCAGTCAGTTTTTTTAAAGCATCAGTATCTGACATATCTGGGTTCCAATTGTACCGAGGTTAGTGAACTGTTTTACTGGGTTCTTGTTGTTCAGCTATTTCTGCAGCTTGCTCCCAGTCAATCACAGCCTGTATGCCAGAATCAATCATTTGCTTAGCGACTTCGATATGTTGCTCGCCTAAGTATTGCTTCACCTTTGAAGAGAATTTAACTTGAACCAAGGTTTCATTATTGCCCGCTCGCTGCAGCCCAATATCACCGTTCTCCAAAATAATTAACTCAAATGTTGGTGTACTCATTAGATTTATTCTCACTATATATAGATGGAGGGTTGAGATATGAATTAAAATTCAATCATCATGTCTCTATGTCTTTCTACGAGTTCATTCATTTTTTTAGACCAGTCGATAGCAGTTGATAAATCCCAGTCAACCGCTTTTCGCTGAGAATTGGATGTATCATCGAGTGACAACATAGGTAAGCGGTCAGTGTCCATTTCAGCTTTGCGAATGACCGGTAATTTAGACAATTGACCAAAAGCGTAGAGCATATTATTGGCCCATGACCCATTCGTGTAAAAAAGTTGTTTTAATTCGGTTGATTCTGCGGGTTGTTTACCGTCAGACATAAGACTCTGCTCAAGATCATCAACTGATTGAATAATTGATGGGTCTTTTACCTTGTAGTTACTGGCTACATCTTGTAAGTGCCATGCCCATGACTGCCCCAAATGCAGCGTGATAGATTGAGCTATGGACACCTGTAAATGCTTATCTTCAAACGCATAAGGATTGACCTCAACGAGCCTTATAAGCTTCTTAGCAAAAAGCAATTTTTGGTTGACTGCTGATAAATAGGAACAGGTGCTCACTATCTTCAGCCGCCAGACTTTTCAGCAACAGACCAGCTACCATTCGCGTAGAAGGCACTCCATCCTGTGGGTTTTCCATCCTTTTCGCTGCGAACATACTGTTCTTTGGTCTTTCGACTATAACGAACAACAGTGTCTCTGCCCTCAGAATCTTTAACCGGTGCCTGTAACAAGAACTGATATTTTTGGTCAATATCATTTTTGTAAGGCAGAAGTTCTGATACAAGTGGCGCCCTTGTTTCACGATGTCTAGGGAATTGGCTAGCCGCAAGGAAAATACCTGAGGCTCCATCCCTTAATACATAATGATCATCGACTTTAGCACACTGCAATTCAGGCATTGGAATTGGATCGGCTTTAGGGGGAGCTGCTTCACCATTTCGCAAGAGTTTTCTCGTGTTTTTACAGTTATCATTGGTACAACCAAAGTATTTACCAAAGCGGCCATTTTTAAGCTGCATTTCACTGCCACATTTATCACATTCTAGGGTTGGCCCTTCATAACCCTTGATAACATATTGTCCCGTCTCTACCTCAAAACCAGAGCAGTCTGGGTTATTACCACATATATGTAGTTTACGCGTGGTATCCAGTAAATAACTATCCATTGAAGTATTGCATAGTTTACATCTATGCTTGTGAAGCAATGACTTAGATTCTGCCTCGTCATCTTCATCAATATTGATGGCTTCATCACCTGAAGTAAGATTAATAGTATTCTTACAACGCTCTTTTGGTGGTAAAGAATAACCAGAGCAGCCCAAAAAAACGCCTGTGCCGGCTGTTCTTATCATCATAGGTCTGCCGCATAGGTTGCACTCAATATCGGTCTCAGACGGCGTATTTGGGCGCATACCGCCCTCAGGATCCTTGGCATTAGATAGTTTTTGATTAAATTCGCTGTAAAACTTATCAAGTAACTGTTTCCAGTTAAGAGACCCCGCTGCAATATCATCCAACTGACGCTCCATAGTGGCCGTAAAGCCGTAGTCCATAAGGTCAGTAAAACTCTCACTTAAACGATCAGTGACTATGTCGCCTATTTTTTCAGCAAACATACGCTTGTTTTCAATTCGCACATAACCGCGATCTTGGATGGTTGAAATAATTGAAGCATAGGTTGAGGGTCTGCCAATACCACGTTTTTCCAATTCTTTTACTAGGGCAGCTTCAGAGTATCTCGCTGGTGGTTTAGTAAAGTGCTGCTGAGGCAACAAAGTAAGTAATTTAAGAGAATCACCTTTTTGTAAGTCCGGTAGCTCCGCATCTTCATCTCTGGCTGGCATAACCGCTAAGTAACCATCGAACTTAGTGACGCGACCCTTGACTGTCATTTCATACTCACCCGCAGTCACTGTTAAAGTAGATGAGGTAAATTCAGCGGACGACATCTGACAAGCAACAAATTGTTGCCAAATTAATTGATAAAGGCGACGAGCGTCGACTTCCATATCACTTAAGCTACCCGGTGAAATATCTATATTAGAAGGTCTAATCGCTTCGTGAGCATCCTGAGCACCACTTTTACTGCCATATACAATAGGCTGTTCTGGCAGATATTTTTTACCATGTTGACGTTGAATATATTCGCGACAGTTAGCAATGGCATCATCACTCAAATTAGTTGAGTCAGTTCGCATGTAGGTAATATAGCCAGCTTCATATAAACGCTGGGCCATAGTCATGGTTTTCTTAACGCCATAGCCCAGCTTGGTACTTGCAGCCTGTTGCAATGTAGACGTAATAAATGGTGCCGAGGGTTTTGACTTTGTCGCCCTGTCTTCACGCTTTGAAACCATGTAATCGGCATTTCGCAAAAATGCCAAAGCCGTATCAGTTTGCTCTTTATTTGATGGCCGAAAGGCTTTTCCCTGATATTTTTTGACATCAAATCTAGAAACCAGACTGTCGCCATTTTGTTCACTAGGCTCTAGGTCTGCTTGAACTGTCCAGTATTCTTCCGGAAGAAAAGCACGAATTTCACGCTCTCTTTCAACAATCATTTTTAGCGCGACTGATTGCACTCTGCCTGCTGAAAGACCTCGACCTACCTTTTCCCAAAGTAATGGAGATACCATAAACCCAACCACACGATCTAAAAATCGTCGGGCTTGTTGCGCATCGACTCTGTGCTGATCAAGTATGCCGGGATCTTCGAAAGCTGTGCGAATGGCTTTTTTAGTAATCTCATTAAAAACGACACGCTTGTAACGACTATCATCACCACCGATAACTTCGGTTAGATGCCATGCAATAGCCTCTCCCTCTCTATCCATATCAGTTGCGAGATAAATAGCATCAGCATTTTTTGCTAATTTCTTAAGTTCAGAAACAACTTTTTCTTTACCCGGCAAAGTTGCGTACTGAGCAGACCAATTATCATCAGGATTAATACCCATGCTTTTGATAAGTTGAGCCTTCGCTTTGCGCTCGCGATGCAATACTTTTTCTTCAGGTGACATCTTGCGAGTCAGGGCTGCTTGTTTAGCGCGCTCTTTGGGATCAGAGGGAGTTCGATTTGAACCCGTTGGTAAATCTCGGATATGTCCAACACTTGATTTAACGATAAAGTCATCGCCTAGGTAGCGATTAATCGTTTTAGCCTTAGCTGGTGATTCTACAATTACTAATGATTTACCCATTTTAAGAGAGGCTTCCACATCAAAATTTTAGTTTAAATTTGCCAAGTTTTTGCAAATGATTAAAGTAAAGGTGCGCAAAAGTACTTGCAAGAGACCCCTTTGGTCAAGCCTCAAATGCAAATTTCTTCACCTTTTTTACGTAATTCGATTAAACATTGGTGCAAATTATCCAGCAAAAAAGTATCACCGCGTTCGTCCCAAACCACACCTATACCCTCTTTATTAGCAATAATGGCGCTCACTCCAGTGGGGAGATTATGAATAGTAGCATCAATCATTTTGTACCATGCTATATCAGCTTGTGAGTTGACCCAACGCCATCCATCAAAATCCGAACACCAGCCACGTTTGCTTCGTCGCTGTAAAACCCATGCTTCACTTACTTGATCTTTTTGCCAAGATAACCAATATAGAGTCGCATCCAGCCGTTTATCTGAGTCAAAAGCATCAGGTTGCTTACACAAACTGACATTGATGGATAGACTTCGCGCCTTTTTGCGGCAGGCCATAACCTGTTGCTGGCGAGGCGAAGTTTTCATCCACATCAGCGGTGATACGGCAACGGCCAAACAAAAGATTATCAATAGCCAAACCATCGAGGCACCCCGAAATATATGAATTGCTTGGTTAAATTCCTATTATAAACATTAATTATTAATGATAGGTCAACTGAATTAACTTTGACGGAACCATTAGGGTAATATTAGGCTTTATAAATACAAATACAGGCAGATCATGAGTGAATCACTAATTGATATAGGCGTTAACCTTTCGAATAGTCGCTTTAAAGATGATATTGAACAAACCCTTCAGCGAGCGCAAAATGCCAATGTCACTCAATTAGTATTAACGGGCACTTCTATATCGGAAAGTGAGGCAGTTGTTCAACTGTGCGAAAAATATGAACAACAATTTCCAAATATGCTTTTCGCAACTGTAGGCATTCACCCGCATAATGCTAATGAATACGATAAGTATACGACTAAAATTCTTGAGGAATTGTCAGCGCATAAAAGCGTGGTAGCAATAGGTGAAACAGGCTTGGATTTTAACCGAAACTTTTCCTCAGAAACAGATCAAACCGCCGCCTTTGAATCGCAACTAGAACTGGCTGTAAAAAAACAAATGCCGCTTTTTATGCATGAAAGAGATGCTTCTAAACGACAACTTGAGATATTGCGCGATTACAGAGACCATTTTACACAGGGAGTCATTCACTGCTTTACCGGAGGTCGCGAGACCTTATATAACTATTTAGATCTCGACCTGCATATAGGTATCACCGGTTGGATTTGCGACCAACAACGAGGCAAAGATTTACGCGATTTAGTTTCAAATATACCTATCAATAGATTAATGATAGAGACAGACGCACCCTATTTATTGCCAAAAAACATGCAAACCAAGCCGAAAAATAGGCGCAATGAACCCAGCTTTTTACCTTGGGTACTTAAGGAAATCGCTAACTACCGACACGAAACGATTGAAATATTAGCTCGGGAGACTCGCGCTAACGCAAAAAAATTTTTCGCACTTTAATTAAAAAATTTCCTAATAGAGTCGCGATAATTACGGCTAACCTTCAAGGACTCACCTTGTGTAAGATGCAAAAGACTACCACCCTTTTGCAGCGGCGTTACACTTACCACTCGTTCGACATTTACAATGGTAGAGCGATGTATTCTTACGAATAGATTATCATCAAGCTTAGTCATTAAATCGCGCAAAGTGCTTCTAATAACATGGGTTTCACCACCCGCATGAACACACATATAATCACCTGCTGCATCGACCCAATCTATATCATCAAACGGAATAACTTTAACTACCCCAGAGTCACGCACTAGGAGTTTTCTTTTCATACCATCAGGGATATTACTTTCAGGCTCTTCAGATTTCTCTTCCTTAGATGCGCGCTCAGATATCTCTTCAATAGCACCAATAAGAGGGCTTTTAAAGCTACGATCAACATCATTTTTAAGACGATCAACCGCTCGGTCAACTGAACGAGCTATTCTTTCCGCATCTAATGGCTTTAAAACATAATCAACGGCATGAAGGTCAAAAGCATCAACAGCATAGTGCTCATAAGCGGTAATAAACACCACCATTGGCATAATGTCAGTTTGTAAAGAACGAATAACATCAAAGCCATTCATCCCTGGCATTTGAATATCTAAAAATAGAAGCTCTGGCTGCAATTTAATCGCGGCCTCTACAGCCTGTTTACCATTGCTGCACTCACCTACTATTTCAATATCACTGATCTCACTTAATACTGCACGCAAGAGATCTAATGCTAGCGGTTCATCATCAACAATGACTGTTCGTAATTTTTGCATAGTATCCTTCTATAATTTAAACATTCAAATGATCGCAAGGTATCTTTAGAGACACACAGAGACCACCCGCTGAGGTGTTTATCAGTCGCAACTCATAATCATCATTGTAAAATTGCTTTAATCTATCATCAGTATTTTTTAAGCCAATACCTACAGAAATAATCGGACTTTTGACCTTGGTAGTACCAGGTCCAGTATCAACTACTTTAATCGTCAAATAAGAGCCCTCAGTGGACGCAAGTATAGAAATTTGGCCACCTGATTCAGATGCCGCGATAGCATATTTAATTGCATTTTCTACTAAAGGTTGAAGGATCAAACTTGGGACATCAACACTTTCACAGACTGCTGGTATATCAAAGTGTAACTTTAAGCGATTGCCAAATCTAGTCTGTTCAATATTAAGGTATTGTTTAACCGCATCAACTTCTTGCCTTAAACTAACTGTGTGAACCAGATCATTCTCTAGCGAATAGCGCAAAAATCGACTTAATTGTACAATCATTTCATGGGCTTTATTGGATTCTTTTACCTTAACCAATGCTGAAATAGCATTGAGGGTATTGAATAAAAAATGTGGATTTAACTGATACCTCAACATTTTTAACTGGGCCTCATGGGCAATAGCTTCAGCCTGTAAACGTTTTAGCTGTTCTTTTTGCGTATCAGAGGCCAACTCCATTAAGGCTTGGTGTTTGTTTTGCAACAATTGGTAGTACTTCACCAAGTGATAAAATGCGACCCATGAAAGAAAGATTAGAAACGATCCAAACAACCAACCGCCAAAATCTGACCAAACATCCTGTTCCCCAGTCAGCGACATAAAAGTACTTATTCTAAGGATTGTCCAGATCAGTGAACAACCGATAATTCCTGCAATAGCCGAGGATATTCGAAAAATTAATATATCATTCCAAAAGTAATGAAAAAGTGTGCGAAGGGGCCAGGAAACAAGCACACCAAGCGCTGACTGTAAAATTGTATGGGTTATATAGCCACTTCCCCGCTGGTCATACCATAGGGTTAAACTTAAAAAGCTAATCAAAGATAGACCAAACCAACCAATAATTTGCAATAGCCAGAATTGGACATTTGTATTGCGATAAATAGCATTTAAGAACGGATGATAAACCGTATCTGACATAACAACCTTTTGTTTTAATAAACTTGAACGGCGGTCATTTAACGTCAAAAAGTTATTTATAGCAACTACCCTATTTCAATAACCCCTGAGTTAAATATAAAATAACCGCTTATAAAATTATGAGAACACAAGTGACTGAACCGCATATTATTCATCATCTAGGATTAAAAATTCTAAAGTCATCTCACCCTGATGTTCGCAAAATAAAACGCCAACAACTGGGTCATAGCGCCCATGGCAATAAGGTATGGCGCTCCAGCTTTGCCCTAATCGATTATCTTGAAACCTATCCACTCAAACAACACTCTAAGGTATTAGAAATTGGTTGCGGCTGGGGACTATCTAGCCTTTATCTCACCAAATATCAACAAGCAGATGTAACCGCAATTGATATTGATGATAGTGTGAAACCCTATTTCGAGCTTCAAAACCGCATTAATCAATGTTATGTAAACTTTCAACAGCGAAATTTTGAATCCTTAAAGCCAGATGAACTCGGAAGCTATCACTCTATCATTGGCAGTGATATTTGCTTTTGGGATGAGATGACCGAGCCACTATTTAATCTTGTCGATCGTGCCTTATTAACAGGCGTACAAAAGATATTAATTGCTGACCCTGGAAGACCCCCTTTTTGGGAATTAACAGAAAAGTGCGCTGAAAAATTCGATAGCGAGGTTATTACTCGCAGAATTTATAAGCCATGGAAATCAGAAAAATATATTTTGGTGATAAGCGGTCGCTAAAAAAATAGATATAAAAAAACCGGGCTAAGCCCGGTTTTTTTATACTAAGAAATTGATCATCAAGGAAGATTGATCTCTTGATTCTGACCCTCAAAAGTAAACCCTGCCTGCTTGCTTGTTTCAACGATATTTAATGTCGTTGAACCGGAAGCACCTGCGTTAACATCAAACACTATTGTAGCGAGGTCAGTGTCTGATGAATTAGGCCATGAACCAAACAATGAGGCAAAACCAAATGTTAGGCTATTTCCATCTTCATTTAAACTACCAGGCGCAATAACATCACCCGCAATCATAGTTACATCATTAAGCGTGAAAACATTAGAATCAAAATCAACCGTAAAGCCTACACCAGTTGTTGTTGGATCATCTGAAAGATATCCGATTGTTACTGAAAGCTGTGATCCATTCTCTGACAATGAGCCTGCTGACACATAAACATGCTGTGTACTTGCCGCTTGGCTCGGAGCACTGATAACAATAGTTTCAACAGGTCCAGCAGCAGCAGCTTCGGTTACCGCTAACGTAACCGTAAGCTGAGATGCATTAGCATTAGCGGAATCATCAGTCGCCACAACATCAAAGCTGTAAGATGCTTTTGTTGCAAAAACAGGGTCAGCCGTCAGAGTAACCACACCCGTTGCTGAGTCGATGCTAAATTCTCCTGCATCTGCGCCTGATAAACTATAACTAACATTAGAATCATCCGTTGCTAAAGCAGTGTAGATCGCCTGACCTGCGCCACTATTCTCCTCAATAGAACCAGCATCTGATGAGGATGTGAATACAGGTGCAGCTTCATCAACAACTACAACTGCATCACAAGCATCTGGGTCGGTACCGTTAAAGCACAGAGTAAATAAGTCAACTGAATTTGATCCCGGGAAGCTACCAAACAAAGAAGCCCAGGCAGCTACATAATATCTATCTGTTTCAGGGTTTCCATCTTCATTATTAACATCTTCTTCTGAGCCAGTCGCTGGTGATGCAATATTGTCATTAGTGTAAATATCTTTTACCCCAGATGGAGTCATCTCACTGCTATCAAAAAAGATCTTTACACCAACACCTGTTGTGGTGTCATCATCAGAGGCGTAAGAAATAGTAACAATCTTCTCGTTACCATTCATCGTGCTACTTGAAACATAAACCGATTGATAATCTGTTATGCCATCAACATTAGCAGCCTGACAGCTATCAACTGAGTCACAGCTTACAGGTACAAAAGTATATCCAGCTTGAGAACTAGTTTCTTGTATATTTAGTGGCGAGACAGCTGGATTATTTATCGTCAGTGTAACAGCTTGAGCGTCGCTCGCATTATCCGCACCATCCGTTGCTATAACACCAAAGCTATATTGGCTTTGGGCATCATAATTTGGATTATCAGCAAGCGATACTTCACCCGTTGTACCATCGATACTTAATGCAGAATCACTTTCCGCAGTTAGACTATAGGTAATTGGCGTAGCAGCATTTGCATCACCACTATCATCAGCAACCGCTGTATAAATAACCTGACCAGCACCTGAGTTATCTCTAACAGACGAAGCCACATCACCTGATGTAATACTTGGTGCTGACTCATCTAGATTAGTGACAAGTAGAGTTACACTTTGCTCATCACTATCTAAATTATTGGCAGTAGCCTTAACCTTAAAGATATATCCAGCAGTAGTTTCGTAATCAGGATTTATACTTAAGGAAACCTCACCCGTACTAGCATCAATAGATAATGCATTATCCCCTTCAGAGATCATATAAGTAGCATCTGGGTTATCTGAAGTAACAGTATATACAACCTGATTTTCACCCGCATTTTCATCGATAGACGCTGAATCACCGGATGTAATGACCGGAGCAACCGGATCTGCTTCCGGACACACTGGAACTTCACCACCAATAACCACATTACTGACTGTTACAGGAATATCTCTCTCTTCAATAAATAACAAGTAAGACTCAAAGGTATTGTTTCCTTGCGATGGAAGATTAATCGAGTAGGCCTGACACGCACCATTAACAACTACACTGTCAGTCTCATACAACGGATTAACATCTGGATACGGTTTGTATTCAAGTCTAAAGTACACAGAAGCAGGCTCAGCAGATGATGCTAAGAAGTTAATCTGAGTATTTTCAGGAACAACGATTGGATACAAGGCTTGATTATCGTTAGCTACACCCGCCCAGCTAGCTGCATCAGATGGCCACTCGAAGGTATTAGTTTCAGCATTAGCTAAGAAACCATCAAACACACCCGTAAAGGTTGCTGTACCACCAACTTCACCAACAGCAGTGCTACCTTCATCGTTGTTGCCAACACATGAATCATCAGCACATACTAGTTTGATGCGCCAGAAAGCATCCGAACCTGTTGAAGTAACAACCTCAATATCTAATGTCATTGATGAGTTTGTTAACTCTGTGACTATGTAAGTTATTGAATCAGGCGCATCTGCAATATCACCAATTTCAGCACCATTAGTAATCATACCTAAACCAAAATGAGCACCTTTACCATAAAGCGTTAGAGTGCCAGCATCAGCATCATAGGCATAGCTTGAAGCCACTGAGCCATCATAGGGGGCAACCGGGGTTCCACAGCCTGCTGCATCAGCACCCTGCCATGGATCCATCCAAGTTGCATCCTGAATATCCTTACTAAAGCCATTGGTATCATCATTGAAGCTATAAACGTCATCGAACAAACATGCTCTTTCATCAAATACAGTAGCTGGATCACCTGGCCACCATGACGTATTTCCAAGCGATGGTCCGATAGCCACAGCAGAACCAGTTTGAGCTAAGGTCCAATTACCAGACAGCAAATTATTATCATTATCTGCAGGAACCTCGGGCGCAGATCCTCCAGAACCATCAGAACCATCAGAGTTATCTGATCCATCTGAACCGCTTCCCTCGTCAGCTGTAACATGAAGATCTGTCACTACAACACCAACATCCTGAGTCACAACATACATAATTAAAGAACTAAAGGTATTAGCACCCTGTGATGGAATTTCAACTGAATAGGTAGCCTCACTAGCACCTGTTACAGTCACAACTGCTGTGTCATAAGCCGGATCAACATCTGGATGTGGTAGATACTCGAGTCTAAATCGAACCTCAACTGAATCACCCGTTGGAACTGACCCTTTAAATGAAATGCTGCCCGCTTCAGAGAAGCTAAGCGGATACATATCAGAATTCATATTGGCAAAGCCACCCCAAGCTTCTGCACCAGTTGGGAAGCTGTAAACACTATTCTCGCCAATAGCTGCGCCACCAAAGGCTTCAGAGAAGCTGGCAGTGAAGACTCCATCAGCATCATCAGAACCACCTGAGCCACCTGAGCCACCTGAGCCACCTGAACTATCTGAGCCAGATTCTCCATCAGGTCCTACTAAACAGTAATCAGTGCCCTCAACTGGGACAAGGGCTCCACTGTCATCAACGTATGAAAGTCTGTTTAGCTCAAAGTGCCACCATGCAACTGTGCCGCTGGCGTCGGTTGTTGACTGAACATCAAGCTTCAAACCACAATAGGAAGCTTGGGCAACTTCATAAACAATCGAGCTTGCAGGACCAGCATATTCTGCACTAGTGCCATTTCTGGCTCGAGGAATACCAATGTGAGCACCCTCACCAAACAATAAAAGTTGGCCTGTTTCCGGTGACCACTTATACGAAAGGCTTTGATTAAGGTTACCTGGAATATTGGTTTCATCCAAACCATCCCATTTGTAATCAGAACCACCGTCAAGAGTTAAAAGACTTGGATCACCGCAACTTTCTTGACCTGATGGGCTTGCCCATGACTCAAGCCATGTCCACGTTGTCCCAAGAGACTCATCATACATATCTTGTGTGAATGAGCCTCCACCCTGACGAATGGATTCATCTTTAAGAAACGTATAGGTATCGTCAAACACGCATGATCTTTTTTCTAGATCAGCATTATCAATTCTCCACCACTCAGTAGAACCCTGAAATGGTCCAAGCCCCATTGCATTGATAACGTTAGCGTTTTCCCACTCTCCCTCGATGGAAGAAGGGAAACACTGACAGTTTTCCGTACAAAGCTTTAAATCTCTTACACTGGAAAGATTTGATGGCAAATTGTTACCATTCGCATCAATAACGATATCAGAACCACTCATGCCACTAGGATCAGCAAAGCTAATAGTTACCGGTATGACAGCGTTGTCTTGGCCACCGAGCGCATCAATATCAGCTTGAGTAATTGTGTACTCACCAGACCAATTCTTATGGGGACCATTCATAGTAACAGAATTACCGTTAATTGTTATTTGGGGCTGCATTAACGACTCACTGCCAACCAAGCTAACAATAACAACGTCATCCAGTGCTACCAGAGGCTGACTATTACATTGATTAAGAATGCTTAACTCAACTAATTCAGGAGCTACACCGTCACATTGATTACCTTCACAACCGACCCCGCTATAGTTACTTGTTGGTTCAGGCAATACGGGTCTATCGTCACCGCCACATGCAGTAAGCACAAGTGTTAAGAAAAGTGCTACTAACGCACCAAAATGATTTGGTAGTGAAATAAATGAATTTGACGTAGATTGCTGACGCATAACTCCCCCTAGATGAGTTTTTATAATTTTCCAAGAAAAAACTTGGAGATAAACTGGTTTCAACCCTCGATTTTGTTCGTCTTCAGGCGGTAGAACCAGTGTTATTCGTTAAACAGGGATATATATGCGGTGAATCGGTTTAGGGGTATAAAATATAAGAATTTATTGGGTATGGCAAACAAAAATACAGGTCAATTAATCACTAAGGTATGATTACTTGGAGGACCTCGATCCCCCCAAGCACTTGGGTGACTCTGGTATGGTTTTAACGTTTTCCCACTCTTCTAGAGAATAGACAAAAAGAGAAAGCGCATGAACCGAACCATCAAGCTCTTCAGAGAGCTCAGCATATATAGCTTGATGTCTTTTAACAGCTGACTTTTGCTCAAAAAATTTAGCCGCAATAACGACCTTAAAATGACTCTCCGATCCAGCCGGGACATTATGAGACCCGCTTTCATTAATCACCTCGAGATGGCTAGGTGAAAACGCCTTTTTAAGCTTTTCTACAACAGTAGATTCAACAGGGCCCATTACATACCATTTACAAGGTTAATCATCACGCCAGCAGCAACAGCAGAGCCAATAACACCAGCGACATTGGGTCCCATAGCATGCATCAATAAGAAATTATGCGGGTTAGCCTCAAGCCCTATTTTATTAGCAACACGAGCCGCCATCGGCACAGCAGACACGCCTGCAGCACCTATCAGGGGGTTGACCTTCTCTTTTGAGAACATGTTCATTAACTTGGCCATCAAAACACCAGAGGCAGTACCAATACAAAAAGCTACCGCACCAAGCCCTAAGATCCCCATTGTTTCTGGGTTAAGAAACTTTTCTGCGCTCATTTTTGAGCCAACACCTAAGCCTAAGAAGATGGTTACAATATTGATCAAAGCATTTTGTACCGTATCGCTTAACCGGTTAACAACGCCACACTCACGCATTAAGTTACCAAAGCAAAACATACCTAAAAGCGGCGCTGCAGCTGGCAATATCATAGCTACCAATACCAATAGCGTTAACGGGAAGATAATTCGCTCAGCTTTAGAAACAGGACGCAATTGAACCATTGCAATCCGACGCTCAGACTCAGTGGTTAATGCCTTCATTATCGGCGGTTGAATAATAGGAACTAATGCCATGTATGAGTACGCGGCTACGGCAATCGGGCCAAGTAGATCAGGCGCCAACTTACTAGTCACAAAGATAGCTGTTGGGCCATCTGCACCACCAATAATTCCAATAGAAGCCGCATCGCCAATACTAAAATCTAAAATGCCAAAGTAACTCATTGCTACCGCGCCAATCACAGTAGTAAAGATACCAACCTGAGCAGCAGCGCCCAAAAGAAGTGTTTTTGGATTTGCAAGCAATGGACCGAAATCAGTCATCGCACCTACACCCATAAAAATAAGCAATGGGAATAGACCAGTCTCGATACCTGCATGGTAAATCATATACAGCAAGCCACCTGCTTCAAGGAAATCTGTTCCAGGCATATTGGCTAAAACTGTACCAAACCCAATAGGTACGAGTAGCAATGGCTCAAAGCCTCGACTGATGGCTAAGTAGAGAAGCACAAAACCAACCAGCATCATTATCGCCTGACCACCAGCCACTTGAGCAAGACCAGAACTGGCCCACAAACTAATTAGATTATCCATGCTTTAGATTCCTATGCCAAAGTCACTAGGACATCACCGACAGAACAACTATCCCCTGCCTGAACCCTGACTTCCACAATTGTGCCATTTGAAGGCGCACTGACTGAGGTTTCCATTTTCATTGCCTCAAGAACAAGAATACTCTCACCCTCAGAAACTCTTTGGCCGGGTTTCACAAGCACTTTAACGACATTACCAGCTAATGGAGCAGTTACTGGCTCACCACCGGTTGCAGGAATATCTGCAGCGGCCGAATCTGACTGCCCTCCAATAGAAGCTATGCCACTAATATCGCCGCCAGCAGCAACAGTTACCGTATAAGATTTACCCTCTACATCAACCGTATATATCTCTTCGCCGGCCTCATTAGTAGGTACCGCAGGTTTACCTGTTGGCACTGGTTCAAAAGCACCGGGATTATCGCGATTTTGTAAGAATTTCAATCCAACTTGCGGGAATAATGCATAGGTCAAAACATCATCAATTTGCCCCTCATTGGAGGTCAAACTAAAACCATGCTCTGACGACAGGCTCTCAAGCTCCACGGTGAGTGCTTCAAGCTCTGGCTCAATATTATCAGCTGGACGACAAGTTATTGGCTCTTCACTTTCTTCGAGCACTTCGGCTTGAAGGTCCTTATTAACTGGTGCAGGTGTAGCACCATACTCACCCTTCAAAATCCCTTGAGTTTCTTTAGAGATAGACTTATAGCGCTCACCGGTCATTACATTAAGTACAGCTTGAGTACCAACAATTTGCGAAGTTGGAGTCACCAATGGAATAAAGCCAAGATCTTCACGTACACGTGGGATTTCGGATAACACCTCATCCAATCGATCTTCAGCGCCCTGCTGTCGAAGCTGAGACTCCATATTGGTCAACATGCCACCAGGCACCTGAGCGACCAAAATTCGTGAATCAACGCCGCGCAGAGAACCTTCAAATTGCGAATATTTTTTTCGCACATCTCTAAAGTAAGCCGCAATTTCTTCTAACTTACCAATATCCAGACCAGTATTGCGCTCTGAGTCTTTAAAAATTGAAACAACAGACTCCGTGGCTGAATGACCATAAGTCATAGACATAGAAGAAATAGCAGTATCAACATTATCGATGCCCGCCTCGACACATTTAGTGATAGTTGTCGTAGACATACCGGTAGTCGCATGGCAATGAAGCTGTAATGGAATAGCCACAGCCTTTTTAAGCTTGGTTACCAATTCATAACCAACATAAGGATTCAGCAGCCCAGCCATATCTTTAATACAAATGGAATCAGCACCTGCATCCTCAATCTGGCGCGCAAGATCAACCCAAAGGTCTATCGTATGCACCGGACTTACAGTATATGAGATAGTACCCTGCGCATGCTTGCCTACCTGTTTAACCGCACGCAAAGCAGTTTCTAGGTTGCGCATATCATTCATCGCATCGAATACGCGAAAAACATCAATACCGTTAATTGCTGCACGCTCAACAAACTTTTCTACAACATCATCAGCATAATGTCTGTAGCCTAAAATATTCTGTCCACGAAATAGCATTTGTTGCGGCGTATTAGGCATCGCCTTTTTAATTTCTCGAATACGATCCCAGGGATCTTCACCCAAGAAACGAATACAAGAATCAAACGTTGCACCACCCCATGATTCCATAGACCAATAACCAATTTGATCGAGCTTTTCAGCTATCGGCAACATATCATCAATACGCATACGAGTTGCGAAAAGTGACTGATGGGCATCACGAAGAACTACTTCAGTTATTCCTAGCGCAGAGTTTGCAGAGGGCATAAATATGTCCTTTTAAATTTTAAAATCTATATACAGAGCTGTTAGCAATCATTAAAAAGAATTGCTAGCTCCCACGATGCTGATCAATTGCAGCTTGAATTACTTTGACTATTCTTTTATCGACAACACTATCATGTATCTGATGGTTAACCGAATTTGCTCCTGCCGCGACTGGCTCTTCCTTTGAAAAGCGCATAACTGAGCGTGACATCAGAGCAGTTAAACCAACCAGCAAAGTGAGAAAGGTAAATACCGTTCCCATACCGTATAACATTAGATCTAAACCCTGAGAAATAAGCGAAGCGTCCATCAATAGTCCGTATAATCACATCAAATTACTGCCAAAACTCAGAAAAGGTTTGGCTTTAAGGCCGAAATGATAGCAATGTAACCATTTTTTGCAAGTTTGGCTTTGCTTTATTGACGCCAAAAACTACAATTCGCAACTATAAAATTTAATCTAAAAGACCAATTGGTATTCATGAGCATTAAAAAAACCTTAAATTCGCGCCTAAAAACAGCAATGCAGACATTAAAAATACCTAGTGAATGCTCGCCATTACTTAACTTAAGTGGCAAACCGCAGTTTGGTGACTATCAAGCTAATGGTGCGATGGGTGCCGCCAAAAGAATGAAGACCAATCCAAGAGAATTAGCGCAAAAAATCTTGGATCAAGCAGATCTTCAAGATATTGCAGAAAAAATTGAAATTGCAGGGCCAGGGTTTATCAATATCACGCTAAAAAATGAATTTATTACACAATCACTGGAACAGTGTTTAGATATACCAGTAATTGAACAAAAAAATATTGTTATTGATTACTCAGCACCCAATTTAGCAAAGGAAATGCACGTAGGGCATTTGCGATCTACCATTATTGGAGACGCTCTAGCCAAAGTTCTTGAATATCAGGGACAAAACGTTATTCGTCAAAACCATATGGGTGACTGGGGAACGCAATTTGGCATGCTGATTGCTGAACTGGAGCTAGAGCTTAGTCAAGGTGAGCAAGCCGAGCTCGCATTAAGCGATTTAGAAGTCTTCTACCAACAATCAAAAAAGCATTTTGATGCTGACCCAGAATTTGCCGACACTGCAAGGGCCTACGTGGTTAAACTTCAGTCTGGTGATGCAAATTGTATAAAGCTATGGAAACAATTTATTGACGTTTCTATTGCCCACAACTCAGAAATCTATAAAAACTTAAATGTAGGTTTAACTGCGAAACATATAAAACCAGAAAGCGCTTACAATAATGACTTGCAATGGATTGTTGAGGATCTTGAAACTAAACAACTAGCGGTAGAATCTGATGGGGCAAAAGTTGTCTTTCTTGATGAATTGGCCGATAAAAATGGAGATCCCTCTCCGATGATTGTGCAAAAATCTGGCGGCGGTTTTCTGTATGCCACAACAGATCTAGCCGCCTTAAAGTACAGAGTTGAAGAACTTAACGCAGATCGAATACTGTATTTTATTGATGCGCGACAATCACTGCATATGAAACAGGTATTTACCACCAGCAGAAAAGCCAATTACGCCTCAGAGAATGTCAGTTTAGAGCACCATGCCTTTGGCACCATGATGGGCAAGGACGGCAAACCTTTTAAAACCAGAACAGGTGGCACGGTTAAACTGGCAGATCTACTCATTGAATCTGTTGAACGTGCGGATAAATTGGTAAGAGAGAAAAACACTAATCTTAACGATCAAGAAATCACTGAAATAGCACATAAAGTTGGCATAGGTGCGGTTAAATATGCCGACCTAAGTAAAACAAGAACCAATGATTATATTTTCGATTGGGATGCGATGCTGTCTTTCGAAGGAAACACTGCACCCTATTTGCAATATGCTTATACCAGAATTTTTAGTATCTTCCGTAAAGCAGGCATTGATCTAGACACATTTTCAGCTAAGGTAAAATTAACCACATCTGAGGAAAAACAACTGGCATTAAAGCTACTTCAATTTAATGAAGTCGTAAATCAAGTTGCTATAGATTGTTATCCTCATAGCCTTTGTAACTTCCTCTTTGAGCTATCAAGTCTTTTTATGAGCTTTTATGAACATTGTCCAATTCTAAAATCTGACATAGAACACGAAACTGCCCAAAGCAGGCTCCAGCTGTGCGCTTACAGTGCTTGTATTTTGAAAAAGGGCTTAGATCTTCTGGGCATAGAAGTTATGGAAAAGATGTAGGTTAAAGCTTACTGCAAAACCCAGCCTTCGATTCTAAAACTTGTAGGATAGGCCTAGACCGACCACCGGTAAAAGTTTAGCTGAAAATCTTTCTCCAAACCCAAACGCTCTTTTCTAGCACTTGATTGAAGCTTTTTACATTGATATTCTTTCGCTGAATCGGAGCATTGGGCAATAAAATCGACATCAATATTGCTAGAAAAAATAAACCCAATATCACCATTAAACGAAAAGCCTTTCTTTTTTGAAAATCCAGTAGCCCATCCAAAGCCAAAATAGGGTGAAATGCCATCAGCCAGTTGCACTCTTAACTCTGTTGAGTCAACAACCCTGTTGTTAAATATATTATTAGCGATTATAAATCCGCGATTACCAAAACTGACAACTTCAAATACCAACAGGCTATGAGTAACACCACTAGTAAAGCGGAAACCGCCCTCCGATGGAATGATAGTCTATCAGTGCTGAAAATTGTTTCGACTCTATATTGACAGATTCAGCTAAAATAATGTCCTCCATAGAAGGCGTTCTAGCTGAATTTATTCCTTCATCGGCTTCAATATCAAACCCACTCAATGCCATTCGAAAGTTAAAATTGTCACTAAATTTATTGCCAATTTCATACATAAATCCCAAATTTCGTGCGCCAACACCAAACTCCATAGCGATTATGTGCGACGGAAATAAGCAAAATAAAAAAAAGTACTAGAAACTGAGGGAATGTTTTGTGTTGGGATTTTATAACAGAATCTAGCTTCTTAGAAATCACCTAAATATTAAGATGGTTTCTTTAAGTATGGTCACCTGTATTTACTAAATTATATTCTATAGCTATTAACTCAAAGTAATTAATCATATAAATACAGCTATGGTTTAAAGAGATGCTTTTAAAGCGATAATGCAGAGATTTTTTCTAAACTTTTGTCTTCTCCTTTACGCTGCAACATAAGCTCAGAAAAATTAAATAAATTCGAATCTGCCAACTGGGAGGGTGAAACATTTTTAATCGCATTAAAAATGGTATCTATTCTACCTGGGTATTGACGCTCCCAAGCATTCAACATTTCTTTAACAACTTGACGCTGTAAGCCATCTTGAGAGCCGCACAGATTACAAGGAATAATTGGGAATTCTTTAAGGTCAGCCAGTGCCTGTAGATCTGACTCCCGACAATAGGCCATCGGTCTTATAACCATATTCTGCTTGTTATCGGCCAACAATTTAGGCGGCATAGCTTTTAGCTTGCCCTGATAAAACATATTTAAAAACAAGGTTTCAACAATATCATCACGATGATGCCCCAAAGCCACCTTAGTTGCGCCAATCTTTTGCGCAAATCCGTAAAGGGTTCCCCGACGCAAGCGCGAACATAAACCACAGTATGTTTTATCTTCAGGCACCTTACTAGTGACAATGCTGTAGGTGTCTTTTTCTAGAATATGATAATCAACACCCAAACCTTCGAGGTAACTGGGAAGAACATCAGTGGGAAATCCAGGTTGTTTTTGATCTAAATTAACTGCAACAAGCTCAAAATCAATCGGCGCACTGGCCTGTAGATTCATCAAAATATCCAACATGGCATATGAGTCTTTACCGCCGGACAGGCAGACCATTACCTTATCGCCTGCTTCAATCATATTGTAATCGGCGATGGCATTGCCCACATTGCGACGTAACCGCTTTTGCAACTTATTAGCTTCGAGTTGATTTTTCTTGCTGCGCATTTGATTTCTCACTATTTTTGAGGCCGTCATTGTAGTGCTAAACCCACTATCCACCAACCAAAAACAAAAAAAACATATAATTTGCTACAATTGCGCCACTAGCCCGTAAATCATAACACTCTGCAACTCAAATAAAATATAAGGAAGACAAACTAGGTGGCGATCAAAAACAATGAATCAGATATTATTCGCAAAGATCAGCAATATGTCTGGCACCCCTATTCGTCTTTAACTAACCCTATACCCGCCTATGAGGTTAACTCCGCAAAGGGTGTCCACCTGCATTTAGAAAATGGCAACCAATTAATTGATGGCATGTCTTCATGGTGGTGTGCTATCCATGGTTATAACCACCCCACCCTAAACCAAGCGGCCAAAGATCAAATTGATCGCATGAGTCATGTAATGTTTGGCGGTATTACCCATTCACCTGCCGTCACACTCTGCGAAAAACTGGTTGAATTAACACCCAAGGGCTTAACCAAGGTTTTTTTATCAGACTCCGGTTCAGTGAGTGTTGAGGTCGCCATAAAAATGGCATTTCAATATTGGATTTCCAAAGGGCAACCAGAAAAAAACAAGCTACTAAGTCTTAAAGGTGGTTACCACGGTGATACCTTTGCCGCCATGTCAGTTTGTGATCCTAAGAATGGTATGCATCATATCTTTAACAAGGTATTGCCAGAGCATTATTTTGCCCCCAAACCCCAAACTCCTTTTGATCAGCCCTGTCAAAAAGAAGATATAGCAGAATTTAAAGCCATTATCGAAAGCAATCATCAACAGATAGCCGCCGTTATTTTAGAACCTATCGTTCAAGGCGCTGGGGGTATGAACTTTTACTCACCAGACTACCTAAAACAAGTTCGCGCACTTTGTACAAAACATAATGTGCTTTTAATAGCTGATGAAATAGCGACGGGCTTTGGACGTACTGGCAAGCTTTTCGCCTGTGAGTGGGCTGATATTAGTCCTGATATCATATGTCTTGGAAAATCATTAACCGGTGGTTATATGACACTTGCTGCCACGCTATGTACCGATGAAGTTAGCCATGGTATTAGTGATGGTGAAGCCGGTTGCTTCATGCATGGCCCTACCTTTATGGGTAACCCTCTGGCCTGTTCGGTCGCCAATGCAAGTATTGAGTTGCTACTCAGCGATAACTGGAAAACTAACATTAACCGAATTGAAACGACGCTCAACACACAGATTAAACCTTTCGAGCATTTAGATAATGTCGCAGAGACCAGAGTGCTCGGCGCCATCGGTGTTATAGAAATGACACATCCTGTCAATCTTGCAGAGTTACAACGGAAATTTGTCGATCAAGGTATATGGGTTCGCCCCTTTGGCAAGCTGGTCTATGTTATGCCACCGTTTATTATGTCGAATAAGGAGTTAGAGCAATTAATTCAAGGGATTTACAGAGTTTTATCTACCTAGAAATAACCCACTAAACTGTTTACAGCTTTGATCTCCAGGGCACCATAAAACTGGTATTTTGAATATATTTTTTATAATCTGGTCTGCGAGAGGCAATTTCCTCTTCAATCTCCTGAGCTGCCTTCACTTTCACCATAAGATAGGTGATAAAAATTGGTGAGATAATGGCCAAAATATTCCCTGTTGGTAATGAAAAAACACCCCAAGACCACCAAATAAAACACTCAGCAAAGTAATTGGGATGTCGGCTATATTTCCACAAACCTTGCTCAAAAGTTCCGCTGACTTTTTGCACGCTTCGACTAAAACATAAAAGCTGGTAGTCAGCTATAGTCTGCATAACTAAACCAACTACAAATGCACCGATAGCAAACGAATGAACACCAGTCCAATGTGTATTGCCAGTGCCTATATCAAACAGCAAAATAGCAAAGAGAGTACTGGCAATCCAAGCTGAAATAGCATGACCGAAGAAAATTTTAGGAAGGCTTTTACGATAAAATGACGAAGAAAACTCAATACGCATTAATCGATATTGTCTTTGCTCCGGACGATAATGATCCCTAATTAAAAGAAACACTGCCATTCTAATCGCCCAGAAGAAAACCATAGCCTGAACAGCCATGCTCAAAGGACCATCTGCGCCAGAAAAGTTAGTGAAAACTAAGGTGCAGATTAACACCATTACGGGCCATAAAGGAGCAACAATACTGACTTCATCCGCCCATAGACTATACAACCAGCCCATCATAGCTATTATAATAACTGCACCAAAACAGATCGCCAAAGAAAGAGCAATATTATTCGGTTCAAGGATCATTTTAAAAGATCCTTGATGGATATGCTGTTACTGGAAACGATGGAATAATAAAAAAGAACAAGAGCTATCAGTCCACCCAGCACCTTAACAATCAACAGTGAATTAGGCATAAAAACAAGTGAAAATGCCAAGGCAAGTGGCATCCACTTAGCTTGTAATAGTTTGCTCTTAATACATGAATATGCCTTTTTCACGGGATATTTTTCCTTCCTCTTTTTTAAAAATGCTACGAAAAGAAAATGGAAATGGATGAAAAATAATTAAATAGGCTTGCCTCGGTGTTGATGCTGCTCCGCTGTACGCTGCTTAGATGCAGCACTCTTCTTAAACAAAATGTAGGTAGCACCGAGACCACCATGTTGTTTTTGCGCTGAATGAAACGCTAGTACTGACTCAATCTGAGGAAGCCAATGATTTACACAGCTTTTTAATTTTGCCGGCTCTTGACGACCATGTCCCTTACCATGGGTAATTATGCCGCAGCGAACGCCCTGTTTATTACAATCTTTGATAAACGCCCACACTGCTTGTCGGGATTGCTCAACTGTTTTGCCATGCAGGTCAAGCGCAGATTGAATTTCATACTTACCCTGACGCAAATTTTTAAACACGCCATGCTGCACGCCAGGACGTGCAAAAGTTAACATATCAAAGGGGTCTAGCTGCATGATTTCATCACCAGTAGCGAGCTCATTGGCATATAACACTTCATCGCGCTGAGCTGCTTTTCTTCGCTCAGCCATTCCCGGTGTTTGTTTTTGTGATGTCTCAGCTCTATAAGCACCTTTATTAGAAAGTGGAATTACATCATCACCGAGCATTGACTCAAAAATATCATCATCAGTATCGGAATTATTATCTACTTTTTCAGATGACATTTTATCTGCCCTAGACCATATGATTAATGTTAAAATTGTACTTACTAGTTAAAGGATGCCTAATGCATATTTCATCAAACAAGGTAGTCACTGTCCACTATATCCTTTCAGACGACAACCAAAATATTATTGAGAATTCCTACGATATAGGGAAGCCAACAGTTTATCTTCATGGACGAAATCTAATGATTCGTGGTTTTGAATCCAACCTAAGCAATTCAACAAAAGGACAAAAACTATCTTTTAGCTTAATGCCCTCAGAGGCTTATGGTTTAAAGAACGTTAATAATACTCAGCGCATTCCACTAAAATATCTTAAGCATGAAGGCACATTAACCATAGGCAAACAGATCAAAGTTAATACTAATGAAGGCGTTCGCCATGGCACCATTATCAAAGTTGGTAAGTTTAATGCTGATGTTGATATGAACCACCCATTGGCCGGTAAAAATTTACACTTTGATGTTGAAATTATTGATATTCGCGAAGCGACTGCCAGTGAAATATCGAAAGGGAGCGTTCAAACTGCAGAAGATTGATGGACTAATCTATGACTGATCTCAGCATAATTCAATTTGCTCTAATCGCCCTAATTTTTGCATGGAGTGGTTTTGTTCGCTCTGGCATTGGCTTTGGTGGTGCATTATTTACCTTGCCATTTTTGTTACTCGTACATAATGATCCACTGATTTTTCTTCCGATTATTTCTACACACCTGTTGTTTTTTGCCAGCACAACCCTATTCAACGATCAATATCTTAGTCGCGCAAAACAGAGTACTAGGATTAAAACAGAAGTTAATTGGTGGTTTATACGCTATAGCATGGCCATTATGATAATCCCCAAAATTGCAGGTGTTATTGGTCTTTTAGTCCTTCCTGTTGATTTAGTAAATTTAATAATTTTTTCGTTAATTGGTGCCTATGCCTTAACCTATATATTTGATAAGCCGATGCGCAGTCAAAGCCCTGTTATGGACGTTATATTTCTTGTTATTGGTGCCTATATTAGCGGCACATCGCTGGTTGGCGGTCCATTAATTATTGCTGTTGCCATGAGACATATTGAATCACACCAATTTAGATCAACGTTATTTGTTATTTGGTTTGTTCTGGTTGCTATCAAAATGATAGGGTTTAGCCTTGCTGGTGTAGATTTACAACTTATCAATGCTCTTAAGTTACTACCATTTGCCGCCATTGGGCATATTATCGGCCTGAGGACACATCAGTGGTTACTGCAACGAGATAATCGCAGTTTTTACCGCAATATAGGCTGGATACTTCTTGTCACAAGTGCTGTTGGTTCGATACAAGCTATTTAGAATAATCAAAATAATCTGGAGGCATAGCCATTAATGAAGCCAAATTAGAGGTAATGGTCCTTGAATGCACATTAGATTGAGGCAGATACCTTTCAAAGAAAAACTCAGCAGTATGTAATTTATCCTTATAGAACTGAGAATCGCCCTCACCTGACTCTAACTTCTTCTCAGCGGTAGCTGCCATCATCATCCACATATACGCCATAAATGCATAGCCAGAAAACATTAAGAAGTCGACAGATCCCGCACCAATAGCGTCACGATCCTTTTTCGCTTGCAACCCCATACGAAAGGCAAGATAACGCCACTTAAATGCCATTTTAACTGTGTTCCAAGCGTATTTACGCATGGTCTTAGATGTTTTTGACGATAATAATAATGGCATTGCATAGGCACGCATATCTGAGGTAAAAACCTTCAATTGAGAAAATTTATCCATCAAAGTTTTTCGACCAATAAGGTCTAATGCTTGGATACCTGTTGTGCCTTCATAAATGGTCGCTATACGACTATCTCGAAGTATTTGCTCCATACCCCACTCTTTTATGTAGCCATGACCACCAAAAACTTGAACGCCGTAATTAGCGGCAACAACCCCCTGCTCAGTAATAAAGCCTTTCAATATTGGCGTGCAAAACCCCAAACGATCCTCTCCCAGTTTCTTTTTAACAGGATCTTTTGCGCAAGTGTATAAATCCGCAAATTGGCTGGCATAACAGATCATCGCCCTACTCCCCTCTGCAATAACCCGTTGAGTTAATAACATACGGCGAACATCTGGATGACAAACAATAGGATCAGCGGGCCCATTAGGATTTTTAACCCCTGAAATAGAGCGCATAGCCAGTCGCTCAATCGCATAAGCCGAAGCCCCCTGATAAGAGCGTTCTGCTGCTGCCGTGCCCTGACTCGCAGTACCAATGCGAGCAACATTCATATAAGTAAACATCGCGCTTAGACCGGAATGGGGAACACCGATCAAAAACCCTTTGGCATCATCAAAATTCAACACCGCAGTGGCATTGCCATGTATACCCATTTTATGCTCGATGGAGCCACAGTTGACACCATTGCGTTCACCGACAGAGCCGTCGGCAGCAGGCAGAAATTTGGGAATAATAAATAGTGAGATACCCTTAGTACCCTCTGGGGCATCTGGTAATTTTGCTAAAACAATATGAACAATATTTTCTGTAAGATCATGCTCGCCGGCACTGATAAATATCTTAGTCCCATTGATATTGTAGCTTCCGTCATCATTAGGGACTGCCTTAGTTTTCATTTGACCAAGATCGGTTCCACAGTGGGCTTCCGTTAGACACATAGTGCCGCTCCAAACGCCACTAATCAGTTTTGATAGATAAATATTTTTTTGCTCTTCTGTGCCATGATCTTCGAGTGTGGCGACCGCACCTTCACTCAGACCGGGGTACATCGCCCAAGCCCAATTTGCAGTATTTAGCATTTCATTAAAAGCGGAACTAACAGAGGGCGGCAAACCTTGACCGCCAAGGTCTGGTGTTCCCGTTAGCGAGGGCCAACCCGCCTCAACATATTTTTGATAAGCTTGCTTAAAGCCAGAAGGTGTCGTAACTTCACCTTGATGCCATTGACAGCCGTCGTCGCCTGATTGGTAAAGCGGTGATAATTCATTCTCACAGAATTTAGCACCTTCAGTGAAAATTGCTTCTATCATATCGGGTGTAGCTTGATCTCCCCCTTTGACGTGCTGATAATTTTGCTGCATATCCATCACATCATTAAATAGAAACAAATAATCGTTAACTGGTACTTTAAAATCTGACATGTTAATCACCTATGAAATAGAACCCTGCAAATGCATCTGATTGGTCGAAGCATTAAATAAAGAAAAATGATGCTTGCTATCCGATAAATCGGAGTAAAAATTAACCTTTGACGGCAAAAAAACTGGCTTTAAGAAATTTACATCAATACTATATTCCGCTTTTGGTATAACTGAACCCATAGCCGCTAGGCAACGCGCCTTACTCCACATCCCGTGTGCTATGGATGTTTTAAACCCAAACAGTTTTGCCGATAAGGCACTGAGATGAATGGGGTTATAATCACCTGAAATAGAGCTGTAGCGACGACCTAAATCATGAGGCAAAGCCCAGCTTTGAGCATCGCCCTGCGGATTAATTAAAGCCTTAGAATCGCGCGAAATACCCGTATGGCAACGGTATAAAAAAGTCGATCGACTAGACCAAACAACCTGAGTATCAGTTTTAACGCCTATTTTCATAGTCCACTCCAAGCCCTTTGAGGAAAGCTCAGAGTAGTCTATGGCTGCTGTAATATTAAAGGGTCTATCCCTATCTAAGGGACTATGAACTGAAATTTGATTACGCAAATGTACCTGCCCCATCGCTTTAAGCGGAAACTGCTTTGATACAAGTACCGTCATAATTAAGGGAAAGGCTCGGACCCAAAGATAGGTTGCAGGCACGTGATTTGAATCAAAGCCACAAATTTTGTTGTAGCTATGAAGATGATCAGTATTAATGTGTAAATTTTCCCAATGCGCTGTTAAAGCAGGTAGGCTATCTCCAATTTTGTATTGCCCAGTTTTAAAAAAAGCCTTTGCAAGTAGAAGAGCCATACTAGGCGGCCCTTCTAAATGCAAAGGAGTTACACTGTGAAGCGGAGACTCTGTTTTTGTACTTAGATCATCCATAGCTATCATTCTGTTCCTTTCATCCAGACTTCACATTGGCATCAAAAAAAATCATTTTGTCATTTGAGTCAATTAGGTATGATGGGATACCTTTAGATAAAAAGTGGAGATATGGTAGCTTTAACCGATTCAGGCACACTTGTACGCATGGCTTATCAGGGCCTGATTAATCTAGATGTTGATGCAGATGAAGTCTTGCGTCGCTGTGGTCTGGACCCTGCGCAACTCTACAAGCCAAATCTACGCACCCATTTTTCGGCCCAACCATTATTTTGGCAAGCCGCTGTAGAGCTCTCTGGGGATCCTTGTATTGGTTTGCATCTGGGTGAACATATGCCGGTCTATAAGGGGCAAATTCTAGAATATCTGCTTTTGAGTAGCACTACTTTTGGTGATGGATTAAAACGAGTATTAAGTTATCAACGCTTAATTAGCGATGCCATGCATGGGCAAATTACTGAGTCACCGACGCCGTTTTTAACCAACTATTTCTCGGAGCACCAATATCTTACGCCTCACTTAGCCGAAGCGATGGTGGTAAGTTTAATACGGTTTTTACGATCGGTCAGTGATGATAAATTTACTCCCACTAAAATTTGTTTTACTCATGATGCACAAACTAATACCACAGAATACGAACGTGTCTTTCAATGCCCAGTAGAATTTGGTGACAAACAATTCAAACTTTATTTTGAACCACAAATACTGAGCTATAGATCGCCTTATGCAGAGCCTGAACTTTTGTCTATGCATATGCAAAGTGCCGACCAACATATGGAGATCCTTGAAAAGCGTGATCTTATTCATGAAGTACGCAATCAGGTAGGTGCACTTTTGGAATCTGGTGATATCAGTTTGGAACAAATCTCACAGCAACTAAACATTAGTCCGCGCCAACTTCGACATCAACTAAATTTAGCCGGAACTAGCTTGCAAAAAATCATTAATCACTATCGAAAATCATTATCTAAACAACTTTTAAGCCAAACCGACGAATCAATTTCTGAAATTGTTTATTTAACAGGGTTTTCAGAACCTAGTACGTTTTATCGCGCATTTAAACGTTGGGAAGGTATGACACCTATAGAGTATCGACAAACTCATAACAATAATGTTTAAACAATCTATTTAGCGTAAAATAGACCTATTCAATACCATCATGAGAAAACAGATTATATGAACCCAGATGTTCACAGTGCTTTTGAGCTTTTACGAGTTCAACCAATCCCCTCACTTAAAATTCAGTTCGAAGAATATCGTCACAAAGTCACTGGCGCCCAACATATTCATCTAGCTGCTGACAATGCTGAAAATGTATTTTTAGTCGCCCTGCGAACTGTACCCATGGATTCAACTGGGGTAGCTCATATTCTCGAGCATACTGCCCTCTGCGGTAGTGAAAAATTCCCCGTACGCGACCCTTTTTTTATGATGATTCGGCGTTCGCTCAATACCTTTATGAATGCATTCACGAGTTCCGATTGGACTGCCTACCCTTTTGCTAGTCAAAATAAGAAAGACTTTAACAACTTACTAGAAGTTTATTTGGATGCAGTATTTTTTGCCCGCCTTGATCCGTTGGATTTTGCTCAAGAAGGTCATAGATTAGAGTATGCAACGGCCGACAATAGTGATTCGGAGCTTACCTTTAAAGGGGTAGTATTTAATGAAATGAAAGGTGCTATGAGTTCTATTAATTCAACTCTTTGGCAGACTATGAGCAAGTATCTGTACCCTACCAGCACCTATCATTACAACAGTGGTGGCGAGCCGGCAGATATTCCTGATCTTACCTATGATCAATTTAAGCAGTTTTATAAAACCCATTATCATCCGAGTAATGCCATATTTATTACCTTTGGTGATATTTCGGCTATCGAGCATCAGCAAAGATTTGAGGAACAAGCGCTTTATAGATTTGAAGCCATGGACAATCATATTGCTGTAACTGATGAGAAACGTTATCTGGAACCTCAATATTTCGAGGAGTCCTATGCCTTTGAGGCTGAACAAGATAATGCTGATACCTCGGATAAAACGCATATTGTTATGGCATGGCTTCTCGGAAATAGCACTAATCTCGAAGACACTATGCAAGCTAGATTATTGGCCAGTGTACTAATGGATAATAGTGGCTCTCCCCTGCAAAACCTGCTTGAAACAACAGATCTTGGGACGGCGCCCTCACCCATGTGTGGGCTTGAGGACTCTCAATTAGAACTATGTTTCTCCTGTGGTATTGAAGGCTCAAATCCTGAACAAGCTGATGCGATTGAAGCCCTAGTATTGACGCTTTTAGAGGAAGTAGCTGCAAATGGCTTGCCCTATGAGCAGGTTGCCGCTAGTCTTCATCAACTTGAGCTTTCTCAACGGGAAATCACTGGGGGCTCATACCCCTATGGCCTAAATTTGATCTTGACCTCACTGACTAGCGCCACCCATCGAGGAGATCCTGTATCCCTTCTTGATTTAGACCCAGTATTAGAAAAACTCAAGCAAAAAATTCTGGATCCAGACTACATTAAATCTCTCGTTCGCGAGCTTCTTCTGGATAATAAACACCGTATTCGATTGATTCTAACTCCAGATCCAAACCTTGCTAATATCAAAGATCGTGCTGAAAAAGATCGTTTATTAGCAATAAATGCTTCTTTAACGGATGAACAAAAACAGGCGATAGTCGATTCTGCAGTCGCACTAAAACAGCGACAAGAAATGACAGAGGATTTAGACATCCTGCCCAAGGTTGGGCTTGATGATATCCCTGAGGATATTCATTTTTCTCAGCCTCAGCTTCAGCAAGCGCAACCATTTCCTTTGACTAGCTATGCTGCGGGGACCAATGGATTGGTCTACCAACAGCTAATAATGCCAGTTCCTGAGTTAACGGCAGAACAATTTGACCTTTTACCTCTTTATAGTACCTGTGTGACTGAAATGGGTGTGGGCGATCGAAATTACCAAGAAACTCAACTTTGGCATTCTAGTGTTGTGGGTTCTTATACTGGCTCTGCATCTGTGCGCTCCCATCGCAATGACCTATCCAAGCTCCATGGAAATATTAGCCTAGCCTGCAAAGGATTAGCTAGCAATCAGCAAGCAATGAGCGAACTGATGCAGGAATCCTTTCACTTTGCTAGATTTGATGAATTAGAGCGATTAAGAGAATTAATTGCTCAAATTCTTACCTATAAAGAATCAACTGTAGTTAGTAATGGGCATGTACTGGCTATGATGGCAGCAAGTAGCGAGATTTCACCCTATGCCCATCTTAAGCAACTTTGGAGCGGTATGAGCAGCCTAAGTCTGCTAAAAACCCTTAATCAGGCCATTTCATCTGATACTGCGTTACAGACCCTTGCCGAACAATTAAAGACTATACACCAGCTGGTACTCAATCAACCTCGTCAGTTTTTACTAGTATCGGAAAAACAACGACTGGATAACTTTAGCCATGTAATGGCCTCTTCCCTCGCTAGCGACAAAAATAAACTGCAAAGGGATAATTTTATTGATTACCAACCACAACTTTCTCCGGAAAATCACTGCTGGACTGCTTCCACACAGGTCAGCTTCTGTGCAAAGGCGTTCCCTACAGTTGCTGGTAGTCATCCAGATTCAGCAGCTCTTACACTGTTAGGCGGCATATTGCGCAATGGCTTCTTACATCGTGCTATCCGCGAACAGGGTGGCGCCTATGGTGCAGGCGCGTCCCAAGATAGCCAGTCAGGCGCATTTCGTTTTTTCTCATACCGTGACCCAAGAATTGAAGGTACTCTCGAGGACTTTGATGCCTCTATTAAATGGGTTCTCAGTCAACCTATTGGCAGTGATAAAATTGAGGAATCACTATTAGGTGTTATTGGTAATATGGATAAACCCAGCTCACCAGCTGGCGAGGCAATTCAAGCTTTTTACAACGAACTTAATGGTCGCAACAAGCAGACTCAAACTGAGTTTAGACAACGCATACTTAAAGTGAATGAGGCTGACCTAAAAAGAGTTGCCGAAGAGTATCTCAGCCCAGAAAAGGCAACCACTGCGGTAATAACAAATAGCGACTTAGCAGAGTCCACTGGCTTAAAAATTATTAGCTAATATGACTGATCTTAATCGAGATAACTTATTCGCACGACCTTTGGGAAAGATCCCAAAGTTTGTGTTTGATGATTCGGTAGTTGATATATTTCCAGATATGATTCAACGCTCTGTGCCTGGGTATCAGACCATCATTAACCACACGGGCGAATTAGCTGATCGTTTTGTGCAAGAAAATAGTCACTGTTATGATCTAGGCTGCTCTCTGGGTGCGTCAACTTTGGCTATCAGAGAACGAATTGAGGGACGCAATGCCAGTATTTTTGCAATAGATAACTCTCAAGCCATGCTGGATAAATTAATCAATATTTTACAGGCACAACCATCGGATATTGAGACGACATTAATTAAAAATGATATTTGCAATATCCAAATAACCAACGCTTCACTGGTGGTTTTAAACTTTACTCTTCAATTTGTCCCACTCGCACAACGCTCTGAGCTTATCAGTAAAATCTACAATGGACTAAACCCTAATGGCTGCTTAATTATTTCTGAAAAACTCCATTTTGAGCCAGAATCACTCAATCAATTACTCACTGAACTGCATCATCAATTTAAACGCGATCAGGGCTACAGTGATCTAGAAATTAGTCAAAAACGCGATGCTATCGATAAGGTGCTTTTGCCTGAAACATTGGCCACCCATATACAACGCTTAAAAGCTTGTGGCTTTAAATCAGCAAGTCCATGGTTTCAGTGCTACAACTTTGGCTCACTTATTGCCATTAAATAACTAAGATAAAAATTTAAGCGCAGTTTTAATCAGCCGCTTGACTTTGTTGGTATAAGGCGGGCTCAATATAGCGCTTAGCCCCAATTTATCCTCAACAATACTGCGTTGATGAGAGAATGCTTGAAATCCCCAAAGACCACCTGACTTACCGATGCCACTGTTGTTAACTCCACCAAAAGGTAAATTCTGATGCAAAACGTGGATTACCGTGGCATTAATTGCGCTGTCTCCAGCACTAGTTTCATCAATAACCTTCTCAATAAATCGATCATCTTTAGAAAACGCATACAGTGCTAATGGTTTTGGTTGGCTATTAATTTCTGCAATTACTGCTGCAATATCTATGAAATCCAAAACTGGCAATACTGGGCCAAAGATTTCCTCTTGCATAATCTTAGAATCAGGATTGATATTTCCTAAAAGGGTTGGCGCAATAAAGCGTTGATCTTCAATAGTCTCACCACCCGTTATGACCTTTGCTCCCTTACTAACAGCATCATCAACCAACGAGTTAATTCGCTGATAATGCAAATGATTGACCACACGACAGTAATCAGGATTACTGGTTATATCCGCAGGACTACCATAAAGATTTTTAATGGTTCGAATCATTGTAGAGACAAATTCATCCTTAATATTGCGGTGAACATACACATAATCAGGAGCAATACAGGTTTGACCATTATTAGCGAACTTACCAAAGCAAATAGATTTTGCTGCCTTATCTACATCTGCTGTTTGATCAATAATAACCGGACTTTTCCCACCCAGCTCAAGTGTCACAGAGGCTAAATTTTTCGCCGCAGCAGCCATAACATGTCTACCAACTGCTGGACTGCCAGTGAAATAAATATGATTAAACGGTTTAGCGGTTAAATAACTGGAAACAGCTGCATCGCCCTGAAAAACACTAACCTGCTTGGGATCAAAAGCCTGCTCAACGATATCTTGAATCACAGAAGACATTGCCGGAGTCATTTCTGAGGGCTTTAAAATTACCGTATTACCCGCTGCAATCGCCCAAATCATCGGACTAAAACTTAAATTAAACGGATAATTCCAGGGAGATATAATTAAAGCAACCCCTTTGGGCTCGGTTAATATTTTCGATTTAGTACCGACCATAGTCGCCGTTGCTGCTACGGAAACTGGTTTCATCCAACGCTTTAGATTTTTACGCACATGCTTTAACTCAGAGAGGACGGTTAAAATTTCACCTGTATCCACCTCAGATTCCGGCTTAGAAAAGTCTTCTGCTGCCGCTTTGTAAAGTTTCTCAAAGGAGGCTTTAAATACCCTTTCAAAATTCGCCAAAACAGCTAGTCGCTGTTCACAGGTCGATGTTCTTAGACTAAGAGAGTATGTTTGCTGTTCCGCAAAAGTACGATCAATATCAGCTTCAAGGGCGTGATTTATTTCGGTCATAAATGACTCCGAACATAAAATTAGTAATGGGGTGGCTTATCCATTGCAATAGAACCACCTTGACCTGCAACCATATCTGCCTCGGCATCCTCAAGATTTTGTAGGCGCGATAGCGCATGATGATGCGCTTTTGTCAATGCAGCTATCTCTTGTTGTTGACGAAATATTTCTTCACTCATTTCTGCATTGCTAGCTTCTAGGAAGGCTAGTTTTTCTTCAAGTGCATCTAATCTCTTATCACTCATATATGATTCCAGTTGTATACAGTAATTTTATCTTATTAGTTCAAAATCAATTATAATTCTGGCTTATTTCAAGAGTGCCAATATGACCGATCCATCGCAAAAATACCAGTCTCTGATTGATTGGCTGCCCAATTCACCGCTTTCACAATGGCTTCCAAGTATAGCTAATGAAATTAATGAACAGCTTCGCATTGAACGCTGGGGTGACATGCCGAGCTGGAATCGTTGTCTTGAAAGACTGCCTGAAATCGACCCATTAACCATGGATTTTAAACATGAAGTCAGTATTGGCGACCCTGGTTTAATGGATAAGGGTCGGAGACTGCAGCTACAGGCGACTCTGATGGACCTTCACCCCTGGCGTAAAGGGCCTTTTAATCTGTATGGTCTAAATATAGATACTGAATGGCGGTCCGATTGGAAATGGGATCGTGTTTTGCCACATATTGAGTCCCTTAAAAATAGACTGGTTTTAGATGTAGGCTGTGGTAATGGCTATCACTGTTGGCGCATGCTAGGTGAAGGTGCGAATAGAGTCATTGGCATAGATCCCTCGCCTAAATCAGTTTATCAATTTTATGCCATCAAACACTTTGCAGGCGAACAGCATCCGGTAGATGTTCTGCCGTTCGGTATAGAGCATATGCCGAAAAAATTAAAGGCCTTTGATACCGTTTTTTCGATGGGTGTTTTATATCATCGACGATCACCTATGGATCATCTTTTAGAGCTAAAAGAATTACTCAGAAATGGTGGTCAGTTAGTCTTAGAAACACTGATTATTGAAGGTCAAAACGGTGAAGCATTAGTACCTCAGGGGCGCTATGGCAAAATGCCAAATGTATGGTTCTTACCCTCTGCAGACACCCTAATTGGCTGGATGAAGAAAATGGGGTTCCATAATCCGCGATTAGTCGATCAATGTAAAACGTCAACTGAAGAGCAACGCTCAACTGACTGGATGACCTTTGATTCACTGGAAACGTTTTTAGATCCAAAGGATTCAAATAAAACCATTGAGGGTCATCCGGCACCCATCAGAGCGGTGTTTGTGGCAGAAGCACCAGCCTCATAGAAAAAACACACATAACTTCGATAAAAAAACATCAACAAAGCATGGTTTATATTGACTCAATGATCGCGCTCACCTATAGTACGCGACCTCAGAAATGAGACCATTACGCACTCGTAGCTCAGCTGGATAGAGTACTCGGCTACGAACCGAGCGGTCGAAGGTTCGAATCCTTCCGAGTGCGCCATATACAAAAACCCTGCCCATTTTGGCGGGGTTTTTTATTGGCTGCTCGAATGAGTTGAGAATCTTCTCAGGTACCATACTTGACATAGTATGTTTAGACCGAGCCGCCAATAGCCGCGAAGCCCAAAGGGTCAAAACTCGCCAAGTTCTAATTTGAAAAAATTGTAGCTATAACCCCGCTCACACATGAACGGGGCAAACCTGATATTTAAGAAACTAATTTTAATTTTGGCGTTTTATAGCTTCGTGTACATATCCTCAGTCCTTTCCACTATATTTTAGGAGTGAGCTTCCTCACTTAAATTTTTTAATGAAAAAAGTGAAATAGTATCAGAAGGTTATCAAACGGTTGTCTATACTGACTTGGCAACCAAGATTATTAAAAACTGTGTTTAATTTTCAAAAAAGTGTCTTTTGGTGATCTAGACTTAGTGTTGGACTTAACTAAATTTGATCTCCTAAGGGACATGGGAGCTTATGAACAAAACACAAACAATCACTGAAATAAATAGACTACACAACGAGTGGATATCAAAAAACTTTAATGTGGGTATGAGTCTTAATTCTGAAATATTAAAATTTTACTCATGGTTGCAAATAAACCAAGCTAATTTATTTAATCACGGCACATTTAAACCGGAGAATTCTTACCAGCTTTTGGCTGGGGTCACAAGTAATAAAAGCCGTGGGCATAGGTAACAATCAACGTTGTATACTAATTGAAACCAGAAGTTCACCATAAACAATTAGTTCAATTGATAAGCTTTCTATAACAAAGTGGACTTAGCTTTGCGGTATCCATTAAACGATGGAATTATTGAAACAACAATTGAGGCACTGAGTATAGCCGCAATCAAATATAAGCTATTCTGATTGAGAAGATTGCTCTCTATATGTATGCCGTATTGATAGACCAAATAATCCTGAAGTAATGCCAAGCAAGCAACTAAAAGACCTGATCCAAAAACGCAACTGAGTAGAGTAATCAGAAAGGCTTCTAGTTCAATTAATAGAAATAGAAAGTATGGAGGCGCTCCGATAATACGCAGTAATTGTATTTCATATCGACGCTCGCGAATTGATGCTAGCAGCATTGAACTAACGCCTAAGCATGCAGCAATAAAAACCAAAGCCGAAACTAATATCAGTGCATTTTCTAATACACCTATCATGCGCCATAGTTCAGAGAGTGCAACACCTGGAAGAATAGCTACCACCGGCTCTAACTTATACTCATTAATATTTCTTTGAATCTGAAAAGTCGCAATTTTTGACTTAAGACACAACATAAATGCAGTAATGCTTTTGGGTTGAAGCTCCACTTGCTCTAATTCACTTTGAGTAAGTCCACTGTTAGGTATTTTTGCACCCTGTTGCCAATCGATATGGATGGCCTCAATACCCTGTAAACTAACATGCAGGGTTTGATCAACAGGCGTTCCCGTAGCGGCCAGGATACCTACAACAGTGAAGGGTCGATCATCATGCATACTAAAGCTTGTTGCTGCAATTCCGTGCGCTAATACGACCTTATCCCCTAACTTGTAGCCTAGCTTATTGGCAACCTCTGAACCCAAAACCAAATCAAAGACTTGATCAAATTCTCGGCCATCAGAAAAGGCTAAATGACGCTTCTTGCCATAACTAAAATGTTGGAAATAACTTTTTGTGGTCCCCAGCACACGATAACCCTTGTGTGAATCACCGAGCGAGATCGGAATAGCCCATTTTACTTGGTTATTATTGGTAATATTCTCATATGTTTGCCAGCGAATATTATTTGTTGGAGATCCAATCCTAAACACAGAATATAGAAGTAAATTTAAGCTGCCGGTTCTTGCACCAACAATAAGGTCAATTCCAGAAACAGTGCTAGAGAAATTTTGTTTAGTTTGATGACGAATATGCTCCACCCCTAACAGTACAAAAATACTGACCGTCATTGCTAAAAGAGAGAGCATAACCGAACCTTTTCGATCTGCTAGGCTTTGCAGTGCCAGTTTAGCGATCATTAGCCTAAGCCCTCCACGCGATTAAAGTCATCTAAAGATTCAACTTTTGTAAAGTAGGTAGCTAATGACTGATCGTGGCTGACGAATAGCAAGGTCATCCGGTTTTCAGCTACGATTGGCATCAATAGCCTCATAAATGCTTCGCTGTTTTCCCTATCGAGGGAAGACGTTGGCTCATCGGCTATCAATATCTGTGGTTTGATGATTAATGCCCTAGCAATTGCCACCCTTTGTTGTTGCCCAATACTTAAATCACGAGTTGGCCTATTCCATTCTTTTTCTGGGATATTAAGCCCAATGAATAGTGTCTTAATTTCATTTAATAGGCTAGTATTTTTTCGATTTGAGAACTGTGTGGCTAGTAACACATTGTCGATTGCATTGAGGTAGGGCATCAAATTGAATTGTTGAAACACATAGCCGATATGCATTGCTCGAAACTGATCACGCTGTCGACTACTCATGTTATCTAGGCGCTGTCCAAGAACCGTGACTTTTCCTTCACTCGGAACGAGCATTCCACTAAGAAGACCCAGCAGTGTAGACTTCCCTCCACCAGAGGGACCCTGAACAAAGGCTTGTTCACCTGCGCTTAATGACCATGAAGGTATATTTAATACTATGTTTTCAGGCCGATCCAAATAATAGAAACGAATATCGTTGAGTTCAATGGCCATTTTACCCCTTCAAAGCCTAGCTTTTCATGCTCAGATTACAGTGACATAGCAGGATAATACACTGGGTTTCCTACAAATAAAATCAGCTAAATGGTTTTGGTAACATCAAAGCTTAACGCAAACTATTAAATTTAGAATGTTATACTACTTACCTATAATTAGAAGCTAGGCTAGACTTATAAAATACTCTATTTTTACTGCTGTAAGTGAATCTACAATCACCATAATTAGTCTCTGGCTGTTTACCTTATATGTTAAATAATTATGTTAAGAAAAATTAGTTTTATAGCACTGATAATAACCCAACTCGCTATTGCATTTAATGCAATGGGAAGTGATTTAAACACTAAAAGATCTCAACCATCCACTAACAAGCAGCCACAGATTTCGATTGATAAAACAGTATCAATTAAACCTACTCCCATCACTTTTGATACTCTTGAGTGGGACGACTTAATCCCGCAAGATGATTTAAATGCTTTACTTAACCCACCGGGTTATATCGATGATATAGAGGACGGTGGATTTGAGGATGATATTGGCAATGAGATTAAGAATTTTCTGGATACTGCCAGTGATGATCGTTACCAACAGGCACTAGTCTCTACAAATATTATTAAAGATCTGAATGGTCGGGCTGTTCGAATTCCAGGATTTGTTGTACCGGTGGAATTTGATGAAGAGATTATCACTGAGTTTTTTTTAGTGCCTTACTTTGGTGCCTGTATTCATTCACCACCACCACCACCAAATCAGATTATATACGTGCAAGCAGCGAAAGGATTAAAGCTAGAGACTTTGTATGACCCTTTCTGGATATCTGGAAAACTAAGTACAACACTGGTTGAAAACTTTATGGCTACGGCAGCCTACAGCCTGGAGATGGCATCTTACGAGGCCTACACGGAATAACCTAGTCTAATAGGCAGGCCAATAACTCTGCTTCTAAGCTATTATCTATGGCATCTGAAATCACTTCTATACGACTTTCTAAGCAGTCATCTAATTGAATCTCAGTTAGAGAATCTGCTGTTAGGTTGTAACCATAGACACCTTGATTGGTTATAAAAACTGCTTTCATACGTTCAACACACAAACCTGTTAACAATGAAAATAATTTTTTATGGCTAAAGACCTTGTTAGGTGCAAATCGCCAACCTGCACTTTGAAAACCCTCTCCTTGATTCTGTGCAAATAGAAAACCTTGCTCTGGTATTGGTAATTCAGAGGCTAGTGGCTTGATTTCATGATGGTGATGGTGACTATGGCCTAAATGAGGATAACTTTGAGCTAAACCATCCAATAATGTAAATGGAATCTGTCCCTGATGGGTAAAAATAACCTCCGCATGGCTTTGACCTATTTTTTTTACGTAGTCATTAAGTCTAGTTTTATCTTGATTCTGATATAGATCTTGCTTATTGCCAACAATAAAATCACCAATTGCTATTTGCTGATTAAAGGTTTCATGCTCGGTATAACGTTCATCTGTTAGCTTGCGTGCATCAACTAAGCTAAATGTTTTATGCAATGACAAAATATCTTGGTAGTACTCTGCAGAAAGAATTTGAAGTACTTCTTTTGGATGTCCCAAACCAGTTGGCTCAATCAACAGTCGGTCGGGTTTAGCTTTGGCTAATAATTGATTTAATGCTATTTGCATTGGGAGACCAGCAGCACAACACATACAGCCACCAGGTACTTCACGAATAAATACGCCCTGCTCTTCTGCCTGTTGGCCTTGGACTAATGCACCATCTACCCCAATTTCACCAAATTCATTAACCAGTACGGCCCAACGCTCATTATTTGGCTTACTCTTAAGCAAATGCAAGATAGCTGATGTCTTACCTACACCTAGAAAACCGGTGATAATATTAGTAGGAACAGCGCGAATATCTAACACCTGTGATTTCATTGAACTATCTCTATATTAGGCTTTAACCAGTAGATGGAAAATTCGCCGCACCAAAAGCACCTTTATTAAGCCCCTCGTATGCTTTGACTTCTATATCTAATTGGTTGTTTTCTGAAATAAGATTTGCCAAGAAGATTGCAATATTTTCAACAGTACTTTCTATCGGCATTACAAAGATGTTTGAACTTGGTAGCGTTATAGAAAAATCGCCTTGTTGAGCACTGTATTCCATAATTGTATGAGCAATACCATTAATTTGAAATTCATTATCAATGTGAGCCTCAGTGGCTATATAACTATCCTTTAATCTGTTTGCCCATTCGGCTTCAAGCTGCGAGTTGCGCTTACCATTGGTTTTAATTTCAATTCGCGATCGATGACCATGCGCTATTCGCTGGCATTGACCTAAATGTTTTTGAAGTCCGTGGGTGTAATGGTAATAAGCACCAATAATGTCTTCACAGCGCAGATTAATAAACACATCGGTTACATTTTCAGGCAGGAATAGCTTTATTTTCGCTTGTAACTCTTGAGCTATACTGCTCGAATCAATCACTTGAGCATCGACTAATAAAACAGCATCCTTTGGTGATTGATGACGAATTATTCCATCATTTTTTAACGGAAATTCAACTGCTAACTGGTTATTATCGCCAAGGATACTGCACCCTGATGATTTTGTTGGCACCAACAAACGGTGGTCAATTTCTGCGTCAATAAATTGTTTGATTTGTTTCTTAACATTTCCAAAATCAAACACCATTCCTTGATCATCTAAGTCCCCTGCCAATTCAATATCAACAATCCAAGATTCACCGACAACACCACGTATGTTGTCGAGATATGAAAAATCAATTACGGTCAAATTGTCTACAAATAATCGAGCCATATTGGGTTTAGTAATCTTATTAATTTAGGAGGCGTGAGTATTAAGCTTACTCAGGCATAGCCGATGAATGATGCTCAATAATTATCCAGCCTTGGCCATTCCATCGGTACACATAAGTAAATCGTGCCTGAACCGAAACGCCATCTTTAAAGGTGAATGTGTATACTCCTGAATTAATGGCTATTTCATCAAAGATACGAATGTTTGATTCATCAATTTTACCCTTTGGGCCCTTGGCAAGAAAATGAAAGAAATAGTCTTCTATTTCATCATGGTTATGACGAACCTTATTAGAAACAGTTGGCAGAAGTATGGCATCTGCTGCGTAGAGTGAGGCAACTTGCTTAGGGTCTCCCGTTTGCAGCGCATTGTTCCATTCGTCAAATAATGCTGTGATTACACTATGCTCCATATTTAATGCCTTATCTGGTGGTTACAAGATGGATTTTATAATAAAGCATTGAATCGTTAAAGAAATTCATTGGTTAAACCCCCTAATTTCAATGTTTATATCTGTTTGTTCAAAGTCTATTTTTAAACATTAAACACTGCACTATGGACATGCGTAATTTTACTATGTACATCTTTAAACCAATAGTATTCAATATTAGTCATTGTTAGCAGGTATGCTTCAAGTGGATGCGTTAGTGGTAATACAAGTTTCACACAAGCAGTTTAATTCCACTTGGGGCTTATAGAGGTCATAGCCTGCATTCTTAACTGTTTCATTAATGTCTAAAATAGTTGATTGGTTGATACTGACTTCTTTGACCTTACTACAATTTCTACAAATTAAAAATTGCGGTACTTCATGATCGTGGTCGCAACTGATATGCATACAAGCAACATATTTATTAGCGAGATTTAACTTATGTACCAGAAGCTGATCTTGTAGAAATTCCAAGATGCGATAGACCGACATTGCAGGAATGGTTTCATCGTACTCATCTTTGCAATATTTAATTAAATCATAAGCTGAGAGCGCCTTATTGGACTGTATAAGTCCCATTAAAATCTGTTTACGCTTAACAGTTAAACGCGCGCCACGCGCTTTACATTGCCGCTCTGCATGGTGAATCATATCTTCGAGTTTATTCATATTAATTATCTAAACTCTACCATCTGATTCTTTGCTGTGAGCGTCACCGAGCCCTGCTTTGAAGGCGTTAGCCACATTGTATGAATCTTATGAATGCCTGAGAAAGCTTCAAATAAAGAGACTTGTATTGAAGACAGCTTGGCAATGTCCATACAGCGGTAACTGTAGTTAGCAACTATTTCACTGTGATCTTCATGCTTATCATGCTTGTGATGATCCTCATGTTTGTCATTTTCGTGATCTTTATGGTCATCATGTTCTTTATGATCATCATGATCTTCGTGGTCGTCATGATCTTTGTGATGATTCTGTTTATTATCATGCTGCCCGTGATCATCCTCCTCAACAAGACCTGATATATCCAAATCAATATTAATAGGCTTACAACCATTATCAGAGAACAAAAATAGTACCTCTGGCTGATTTAAAATTGACTCAGCATTCTTAATAGCCTCGATATCTTTCTTGCTAACGGCCTTATATTCAAAACCCACTATATTCATGGCGGGAGATGTAAGTTGAATCTTGAGATCCTCACCTTCTGAGGCAATTGTTAACTCAGATAGTCCATGAACATGTGCATCGAGGTTCGTTTCATTTTTTTCTGCATAAATAGAAGGTGCGACTCCCATAAGAACCACTACCAAAGAAACAATATTAACAAAAGGTTTTTTCATTTTTTTCTCCATAGCTATTGCTATATGAATCATCAATAAAATCAATGGTTAACAGTAAGCGACGATTACTACTTTATAGCTGTGGAGAGCGATGAATAAGCCCTGCACCCTCATTTTTATACCAAAGTTCGCCTTTGAGTAGTGCAAAATCACCAACACTCAACTGTCTTATATTATTACTTCTTTCAAAAATCTCGGAAAACTCGTCGGGTTTTCTTTTATTTACAGTGCCTAATTTACTTCTATCAGCAAGATGATGGGGTAACCATTCGGTGGCAGCGCCAAGAAAACCAGAAATCACTGTAACAGGAAGTTTTTGTGTCATAGGGATAAACCTTTGAAGAAATACAGGGGCATAGTTGGTTACCAATAAATATGTTACAACGTATCATTTATTGATCACAACTATTTTTCGTATAATCACTTACTCAAGATAATTTTTATTAACTGGGATAGGCTTGAGACACAATATTGACACTTTTTTCTCACCCTACAAACAACAGTTGCATGTACGTGAATAAAGGGGTAATCTAACAAAAAAGACATTATTGTCATTCCTCAGGGCTATGATATTCTGATCTGAATAAATCTAATAATAAGGGGTAATAAATAATATGTATCATCTAACTTCTAATATAAGTTTCTTTTCGAACTTACTTAAACGTATAGGTGCTGCGGCCAAAGTATTGTTTGCGACAGTTTTCTTTTTAACATTCACTGCTTCTGCTATAGCTTCGACTACTGTAGGCGAAAGCTCTGAATTTACATCAAGCACGAATGAATCATGGACAAATGTTATAACGCTTGCACGTGTCTCTGATGGCGCATCTAGTCAAGGTGCTCAGACATTATCAATCAATGTTACTGGGCTTCCAGAAGGCGGAGCAAACTATAGGGTTTACAAAACGACAGCTAACGGAAGTGATTTCTTTGGCAATGCTCAGGAATTATTTCTTGGCAACAATATTATTACTGTTGCAGGGGTCGCTTTTGATAGAGCCGTTAAAATTCAACTATCTAGTCCCAATATAAGCTTTGACACCCTCTCAGTTAATGGAGATCAACTCTACCCTGAAATGGCTGATCCAGTCGATCCTCAAGCAGGTATCACCGCAGGCGAAAGCACAGCATTTAGTCCAACAACTAATCCAAGCTGGACCAGAGTTATTACATTAACACTTATATCTGAGGGTGCTTCAAGCCAAGCTGAGCAAACACTATCAATGAATGTCACAGATTTGCCGGTGGGTGGTGCGAGTTATAGAGTCTATAAAACAACAGCTAATGGCAGTGATTTTTTTGCCAATGCACAAGACTTAGTACTGGGTAATAACACTGTTACCGTTGCAGCTGTTGCATTTGATAGAGCTGTAAAAATTCAGCTGTCTAGCGCTAATGTAAGATTTGACGCCCTCTCTGTTAATGGAGCTCAGCTTTACCCAGAAGCGCCTGCTCCAGAAGAACCCGCAGCGGGCATCACATTAGGCGATAGTTCAGCATTTTATGACAAAGATCACGCAACCTGGGTTAAGGTGATTGATTTGGCACTTGTAGCGGATGGGGCTTCTAGTCAAGGTGCTCAGACATTATCAATCAATATCACTGAGCTTCCAGAAGGCGGAGCGACCTATAGAGTTTATAAAACCACTGCTAATGGCAATGATTTCTTTGGCGATGCTCAAGAATTAGTACTTGGCAATAATATTGTTACAGTTGCCGGTGTGGCTTTTGATAGAGCCGTTAAACTTCAGTTCTCTAGTTCTGATATAAGATTTGACGTTTTATCTGTCAATGGAGACCAGCTCTATCCGGGGGTTACTGATCCGGAAGATCCTCAGGCTGGCATCACGGCAGGCGAAAGCTCAGCATTCACCCCAACAACCAATGCGGATTGGCCTAGAGTTATTAACTTAACCCTTATAAATGATGGTGCCTCTAGCCAAGCTGAGCAATCATTATCAATGAATGTCACAGAATTACCTGAAGGCGGTGCAAGCTATAGGGTCTATAAAACAACAGCCAATGGCAGTGATTTCTTTGCTAATGCTCAAGACCTAGTGCTTGGTGATAATACAATTACAGTTCCAGCTGTAACATTTGATAGAGCTGTAAAAGTTCAACTATCCAGTGTTGATGTAAGATTTGATGCACTTTCTATCAATGAAACACAGATATATCCAGAACCAGAGAGAATTGATTCTGATAATGATGGTTTTTTTGATGATGAAGATGCCTTTCCAGACGACCCTGCTGAATCAGTTGATACTGATAATGATGGTATAGGTAATAATTCGGACACTGACGATGATGGTGATGGCGTTGAAGATGGCCTTGATGGTGATCCGTTGGATCCAAATGTTGGTGAACTTCCAAAACAAATGATATCGGTATCTGGTAACCCTTCAGCAATGCCAGGAAAGGCTACTTCTGTAACGGTTAGTTATAACGCTTCAGATAACGATGAAACACTTACTGGTCTTGGTTTAAAAGTTCACTACAATAGCTCAGTGTTAACCTTTGTAGAATTTGCAGAAGTATTCGCTGCTGATAATATTGATGCTAGTGGTCCATTTGAAGATACTGATGATGCTGATAATGATTCATCTACAGACATGTATTTATCTGCTAGTTGGGCTGCATTGTTTGGTGACTGGCCGGGCCAACTACCAGAGTCTTTGTTAACCATTAATTTCAATACTGCTGAAGAGGTTTCTGTTGAGAGTACTACTATTGGCTTCTCATCAGTAAGCACAGCTGCCAGTCATGGATTTGCGCCTGAGGCATATAATATGCCAATTTCAGAGGGTAGCTGGGACTTTGATAACGATGGTAATGCTGACGCACTTACCGACGGCCTGCTACTGCTTCGATACACCTTTGGTTTACGTGGTGCATCACTGACTGATGGCGCTATAGCCTCAGGCTCATCATTAACGCTAGAAGAAGTGGAAGCAAATGTTGCCGACTCTACTACTTCGTTTGCTGATATCGATGGTAGTGATAATGTTGATGCTTTGACAGATGGTTTGATGATGTTACGTTATCTATTTGGTTTGCGAGGCGCGTCATTGATTGATGGAGCTGTTGCGACTGGAGCATCTCGTCAATCAGCGGCAGATGTTGAAGCTTATATCATTAGCCTTATGCCTTAATCAACAAACTGTTATTTAGATTTTCAAAGCTTAGAGAGTCTACTAAAAATAAAAATGGCCGCTAATGCGGCCATTTTTTTGGTCTAACAAAATAGTAATAACTATTAAGCCAATTAAAAACTAACTCATGCTTATATGGGTACTTTTTTTTAATAAGTATTTTATAGGAGCTATTTAATAATCGCTATTTTGCGGTCCTAAAGCCTATATGTGATGTGGCAACAGTAAGATCCTGTCCCTGCCTAGATGCAGGACGGAAACGCTGACAGTAGTTATCTGAACATAAAAAAGACCCGCCTTTCAGGGTTTTTACTTCTATGCCTGGTTGTAGAGGGTCATAGCCCTTCTGACCATAATCTCTTTGATGATCGGGACCATAGGCAGTTTCAGTCCATTCCCATACATTTCCTGTCATATCATACAAACCATATCCATTTGCAGGAAAACAACCAACAGGCGAACTACCCACAAAGCCATCTTCTTTCATATTATTGAAAGGGAAATTTCCCTGCCAAGTATTGGCTTTGGATATACCTTGATGAGGTGGTTCTTCTCCCCATGAATATGATGCACGCTCTAATCCACCTCTGGATGCATACTCCCACTCCGCTTCAGTGGGCAATCTTCGTCCAATCCAATTGGCATAGGCTAAGGCATCATCATAGGTCACTTGAACTACAGGGAAAGCATCTTTGCCGTCAATAGAGCTATTTGGTCCTAAGGGATGTCGCCAGTTAGCACCGGCTATAAACTGCCACCAAGCAGATGCATTTTTTTGTTCGGAATCTGGCGAAACAAACACCATTGAACCTGGAACACGAAATTCTGCTGGTACATTTGGAAACTCTTTTTCAGAAAGACCTCGTTCTGCATCAGTCACATAACCGGTGGCTTCAACAAACGCTTGAAACTCCCGATTAGTCACTTCTGCACGATCAATATTAAAATCTTTAACCTCAATTAATTGGACCGGTTTCTCATTGGCATAATATCGATTTTCGCCAAAACTAAACTGACCACCATTAATATCTTGTGTAGCGGCGGCATCTAAATCGGATAAACACACCATAGGCTCAATATTTTTACTGCAACCAGCAGAAAAAGCAGTAACCGTAATTACTAACGTAAGCTTAAATGGTGATTTCATAAGATTCCCCTATTTAAGGATGACCCTAAAAAGAATCGTCCTAATCATTACCGCGCTTTAATCGCCTATCATCAGGCGTGAAAAACTTTCTCAGATCCTTTTCATTCCCTTGTCGCAACCAATCATCTGGAAATTCGGCAGCTTTTGAACGATCGCCATGACGCAACACCGCACCGCGACTAAATTTCTTTGTATAGGGAACAGAATGCTCACCATCTTCAGCTAAACGAGCAAACAAAGCCTTGCGCAATTCAACTTTAATTTTTAAATAGCGAGGATCATCGATAAGGTTATTCATTTCTTTAGGATCATTTTTTAAATCAAAAAGCTCATCCGTGTCCCATACACCATGATATTGAATTAGCTTAAAATCATCCGAGCGAATAGCTAATGTTGTTGGCGTATGCGGAAAGTTAAATTCCCAATAATATTCATAGAGTAGATTATCGCGCCAATCATTAACGACTTCACCCTTGGCTAGTGGTAATAAGCTCGAACCAACAAATTGTGGCGGTTGCTCCTTGATACCTGCGATATCAAGAATCGTAGGCGCAATATCAATATTAGCGGCCATCTCTTCAACAACATAATTTTGCTTGGCGCCCGGTATGTAAGCAACCAGAGGAACACGCATAGATTCCTCGTAAGCATTTCGCTTGTCAATCAGCCCATGTTCACCGAATAAGAAGCCATTATCACCCATAAGAATTACTGCTGTATTGTGATCAAGGTTATTGGCTTTCAACCAAGCTGTAATTCTACCAAGACTGTCATCTACTGCTGAAAGGGCGCGGTTATATTGCCGCTTATATTCAGTAACATTTAAGTCACTGTGGTAAGGGAAATCAACGCCATGCCAGCTATTGCGCTGATTTTTAACCCACATTGGTTTGCCTTTGTAATTTTCTGGGGTATCGGCCTGACTAGCAGGTACTTTAATTTCAACATCACTGTATTGGTCTTTATGGCGCTTGGCCGGATCAAAATTGGCATGAACTGCTTTGTGTGATAGATACACAAAGAAAGGTTTTCTGCTATCTCGCTCGGCAGTTAGCCACTGCAATGTATAGTCTGTAAGCTCATCTGTTATGTAACCTTTTTGCTTAACACGCTTACCATTGATATTAAAACGACTGAATCCGCCACCATGCTTACGGACAGGATAATAATCTCCCTGACCAGCAAAACTAAGCCAATGATCAAAGCCAGGCTGAGGATCATCGTGATGACCGCCCATATGCCATTTACCAAAGAAAGCGGTTTCATAACCAACCTGCTGTAAGTAACTTGGGAAGTAGATGGTTCCTTCCTTAGCTGGCTTGTTATTATCAACCACCCCATGGGTATGCATATATTGCCCAGTTAAAATAGACGCTCGACTTGGCGAACAAAGTGCTGTTGTCACAAAGCTATTTTTGAAATGCACACCTCTTTCTGCAAGTTTATCCATATGTGGCGTATCAACTTCAGGGTTCATAAAACCCAAAGCGTCGTATCTTTGATCATCCGTTAGGATATAAATGACATTAAGTGGCTCTTTAGCAACCGAATTGCTAGCGAAAAATAATAGAGAATTAGCACAAACAATGGCTAATATGAATTTTATCACTTTAGTCCAACTTTTATGTGTTGAGGAAAATATATGCATTTCTTTTTCTTCCTTTTTTATTAATAAGGGAACTCAATACTTTGTGACTGATTCCTAGTTGTTAGTTTTTTTAACTTTTAGCTTAACTGATTTTAAATCGCTTTTACGAGACGAACCGCCAACCATAATTCTAAAATCGCCAGGCTCTGTAACCCAATTCATCTTCAAATTATAATAGGCAAGCATATCTGGAGTAATAGCAAAATTTACCACACGCTCTTCACCGGGTTTTAATGATATTCGCTTAAATCCTTTTAACTCTTTCACAGGTCTTGTGACTTGTGAAAATTTGTCGCGAATATAGAGCTGAACAATTTCATCACCCGCATACTGGCTTGTATTTTTGACAGTCACAAAAAGCTGTGTTGATTCATTATTTTCAATCTTAGACTTGGATAATCTGACATTATTATATTCAAACTCAGAATAACTTAAGCCATATCCAAATTCATAGAGGTTATGAGTAGGTGCATCTGCATATTTTCTGACTAAAGCGCTTGGTTTATGATTATAAATAGCCTGCATATGCCCAACACTGTATGGAACTGTAATCGGTAGTTTTCCGCTGGGATTAACATCACCAAATACAATTTCTGCTAAGGCTTTACCGCCCATTGCACCCGGTTCCCAAGCTTCAATCAGAGCGTCAACATTCTCAACAATCCAAGGCTCTGCGAGAGGTCTGCCATTAATAAGAACAACGATCGTTGGTGTTCCAGATGCCTGAATAGCCCTCACCAACTCTAATTGGTTACCAAATAGTCCTATAGAACTACGAGCAACATTTTCTCCAGATGTTTTACCCTTTCTGTCATATCTCAAAGGGTTGCTGCCTACTACCACAATGGCTACATCAGCAGACTTAGCCTTTTTAGCCGCTTTCAAAATTTGTTCAGAATGAATCCTTCTTACGCTACCTTTTAAATCAAAATAATCGATCTTGGTCGAACTCTTAGCTACCTCTTTTAGGCCCTCGACAATGGTGGTGATGTTTTCTTCTGGTTGTGGCAATACCCAGTCACCCATAATCGAATGATTATTAGCATTGGGTCCGGTAATAAAGATACGCTTTTCATCGGATAAAGGCAGAATTTTGTCCGAGTTTTTAAGCAATACAATACCTTGTCTGGCGAGCTCAAGTGCCGTTTGCTTATGATCTTTATTGAACATTAGCTTCTTGGCATCGGATAAATCGACAAAAGGGTTCTCAAAAAGTCCCAAACGAAACTTAGCCAACAGTATTGGTCTTACCGCATCGTCTATTCTTGATTCAGGAATTCGACCTTGTTTTACCAACCTTACAAGTGGCATTAAAAATTTTGGCCCATGCATATGCATATCCATTCCCGCATCAACACTTTGATAAACCGCTTCTTTAAACGTTGGCGCTGTCCGATGATAAGTTTTTAATCGCTCAACATCCAACCAGTCACTCACCACGAACCCTTTGAAATTCCATTCATCTCGAAGCACTTCGGTTAATAAAAAACGATTACCATGAGCTGGTACACCATTTACCTCATTATGCGCTGCCATTAAAGTGAAAACGCCGGCATCAATTGCCCGTTCAAAAGGCGGGAAATAATCCTCTCGCAGAGACCGAATTGACACATCCATAGGCGATAAATTAAGTCCATTTATTGGATCACTACCCGCTACAAAGTGCTTTGCTGTTGCAAGAACACTGGTATCGCTTGAAAAATCGCCCTGCTGTAAACCATTAATAACCGCAACGCCCATTTCAGAGACAAGAAATTTATCTTCGCCAAAGGTTTCACCCACTCTTCCCCAGCGCGCATCTCTTGCAATGTCAATATTTGGAGTAAACGCCCAGTGAGCGCCGTTTGCCCTCACCTCTTTTGCAGTTTGAATGCTGGCTTGCTCAACAAGGTCAAGATTCCAACTACTAGCCATGGTGATTGGCGATGGGTATATTGTCGCCCCTTTTACTAAGCCATTACCATGAATTGCATCAATACCTATTAAAAGCGGAATTCCAAGGCGACTTTGAATAGCATGCTTCTGAAGAAAATTAGCTTCTTTAGGATTTTTCACATGCAAGAACGATCCTACCCTTCCTTTTTTAATAACATCTGGAATTTGGGAAGAGTGTAAATTCGGATAAATCCCAAACGTATCACCAGCCTGCATTTCTTCAATGGTCATATTTTTTTCTGAGCGGGCTATATGCTCGGGACCGACAAACTGTGACATCTGCCCAACTTTTTCGATTAGTGTCATTCTTGACAGCAAATCATCAACACGGGCCCCATCAGAGAGATCAGGATTCTTGTAGGGCTCTGAAGAATACGAAATAATTGAAGTGAAAATTCCAATAGTCAGTATTGATAGGGAATATACATTTTTCATAAAATTAAAATTCTTGTTTAAGTTATATATTTACTATGTGTGCTTTACTTGTCCTGTAAAATACGGTCATAGCGTTTAAAAAATTTAGTTCTCACTTTTCCATTGTTCCCTACTCTCTTCCAACTGCCAGCGTCTTCAGGTAACTCGGCGTCAACTGACGTAAGATAGGCATCTAACTTGATGTTCAATGATTCAACCATTTTTGGCATCTTTTTAGATAGATCAACAAGCTCACCAGGGTCCTTTGCTAGATCAAAGAGTAAATTGCGGCCAGAGGCTGGAAAATGGATTAACTTGAAATTTTTATACCTAATTGCTGAATGCGGCTCATTCATACCTACCCTGTTGTAATGTGGAAAGTGGAATACAAGACCATCAAAAGGACGATTTAAATCTGCCTTATGATCTTCAAATAGTGGCTTGAAACTTACCCCATCAAGGTTTTTAGGTAACCCCTTCTGCGATCCAGCAAGGTCAGCAACGGTAGGCAAAATATCATAACTCATAACCGGCGTATCACTTTGTCCACCGGCTTTAATAGTAGGTCCAGTAATTGCAAATGGAACCCGAATGCCACCTTCCGTAAGATCCCATTTGCCACGAAGAAGCGGCGAGTTTAGCCCGTCACGATAGGGTCTACCTCTGTTGACCTGCATTGGGAGTACTGGCATGCCACCGTTGTCTGAAAGAAAAATGATATAGGTGTTTTTCGCAAGATCAAGCTCAGTATACGCCTCAAGTAAAGAACCAATGGATAAATCCATATCTTCTAACATAGCCGCATAACCTTGGTTCTTATGCAACTTACCTTTATCGCGCTTCCCTACTCCAGCGTATGATGCATCGCTGTATACAATGTTCGAGTGCACAGCATAATGAGAGAGCTGAAGAAAGAAAGGTTGTTCTCGCTCAACTGATTCGCGCATAAATTCTACAGCGCGCTTGGTCATTGAATTGACTCGCTTTGGATCCTCATCAGAATAACCATGCCATTGAGTCTGATTATTATCAAAATCACCCTCTTTGTTTTTAGTCATACCATCGTGAACGTCATAACCATAAGCAGATGGATCTTTGTCGATATGCCACTTACCTATGTGGGCGGCACGATAAGACTTATCGATAGATTTAAGCACTTGGGGGATACCAACCTGATTGTGATCAACATGACTCTTACCCAAAACCCTGGTGCGCTTTAAGCGCGCAGGCGATTTACCAAATTGAATACTGTAACGCGTTGGAGAGCAAACAGGAGCGGCAGCATAGCCACTGGAAAAGCGCATACCACCTTCTACTATGGCGTCAATATTGGGTGTTTTATGATAGTCACTCTTTGCGTTTGGGTAATTTTTATCCATCGAAGCAGATAAGCTACTCCAGCCTAAATCATCGGCTAGGATAACTATAAAATTAGGTGACTTTATAGTCTCCTTAACAACACTACTCATAGGCTTTGAGGAACAGGCTGTCACTAGCGCAATGAATAAAGCCACTAGGGCTAGGCATATAACTAAAGAAGGCCTACGAAAAAAACCCAAAGCCATCGTTTGAGTATGCATATCTTGAACCCTGCTGTTTCTTGTATTCATGGCCTTAGTACCCTGCACCATATGAGGCAATTTCAGAATCTAAAGCATTACCAAATATATCGAATTGTGGTATTTCAGAAATATGTTTAAAAATCCCCTTTCCAGCAGAAGGAAAACGGGGATGACTTATTTTTAAATCATGATTACTTTTTATTGCCGAGGGGGCCACTGCGTAAGTCGCTGGACTACCTATATTACCTTCAAATTTAATCTTAGAAATTGTTGAACTTAAATCAGAGTCAATAAAGTTCTTTGATATATTCCCAGAAAAAACATTACCCCTTATTTCCAAGTCCTTTTTTCTAGACCATCCGGCTTTAAGATTTTTGGCCAATAAGCCACCATCCTCAACCACAAAAATATTATTCCAAAGATGCATATCCTTACCTATAAAGCCAATTAATGGCTCTGAGTCACTGGCAATAACATAGGTATTGTTATAAATATAAACACCCTCTGATTTAATTCGCTTAGGAACAGAAAAGTTACTCACATGGATGGTTTTACCCGGAAATATACTTTTGCCGCCTTCTGGCCGAGCAACACCAACAACTCTAGTCCCATCATGAACACTAATATTATGCCGCCAAATAATATTCTTATTTTTACCCAGAATTTCCGTACCATAACCTTCATTCATCAGTGTGAAGTTATACTGAACAAGTACATTCTCATTACCATAATCAACGTGCATCCCTGCAGAATCATTATGCCCCCGAGAGCCATAAGAAAAATTTTTCTGAGCAACAATATTTTTACTGCCAAAGAACCATGCACCACTGCCTCGATTGACAGATAGTTCCGGCTCAACCATGGCGCCGGAACGAATAAAGCTATTTTTTTCGAGAAGCCCATTCATAACGCCACTCATTAATACACAGCTGCCGCCAGTATCTTCGCAGCGATTATTTATAATGCGAACATTAGTATCGTAATTTGCCGATGTACCAATAATGCTTTCAATTTTTGACGACCTGTGACGAATAGCGATACCAAACCTAGCGGTATAGCGCAAGAAATTACCATGAATGTAGATATCTCCAGTATTAAAAGCTTGATCTATAGATGTAATAGGAAGGGTCTCAAAACGAATACCCGAAACTTGTGTCTTATTAAAAGAATTTTCACCAGATTTATTGTTAATTGCTCTTGCTCTTACTGGAAAAACCTCTTCAACCACTAGATCATGAAGGTTATATCCGCGTAAATTTCGCTTGCCTGTATTCTTTACAAGAATGCCAAAAGCATCATAATCTGATACAGAATCACGTGACTTTTTGCGAAAGTTTCTTATATTCAATTTACTAAATTCAAGGTGATCCTGATCTATTACTAAAATGGCCGCAAGTGAAGCACCTCTAACTAAGGCGGCACCATCAATAATGGGCAAATCACCATCGCCATAAGCTGTGAAGTGAATTGGAGCCTCTACAGTTCCAGACTCGTCAACCACAAGCTGCCCTTTAAACAAGTCACCTGATTTAAAGTGAACCGTATCTCCAGGCTGCAACTTTTGTTTTTTAACTCTTTTTAAGGTGGCCCAAGGACTATTTTCAGACAGACCGTTATTTTTGTCATTGCCTTCTGACGAACTGACAAAATAATCTATTGGCTTGCAAATCGCGATAGAATGGAAAACCAGCATAATGCCAGCAACAAAAACCGTCCTAAAACAGCGCCAGAATGTTTGCGACTCAATCATCATTCTAAAATTTCGCCCTCAAACCTAAAGATATTCTACGATCGGAATCTGACATTCTGGCGAGTGGTCCTTCAGCAAAAACACCCGGATTTGATTTGCGTGATTTCAAAAGATTAACGCCACTTAAGGTAACCGCAAATGTTTTATCAATTTTGTAAGATAGAGAGCCATTAAGCTGTCCTCTGTCCTCAGTATATAGAGGTTGACCATTAGCTATATCAATGGACTCCGAGAGCAAAAAATTATCTCGGTAGGTATATCTCAGGCGGGCATTCAAACGGTATCTTTCATAAAAAACAGTGAAGTTGTAAGAATTCTCAGATAGTCGTACAAAGTTAAGCGGAAACTCTTGAGCCTCACCATCATTTCTTAAAAACGCAGGAGTTGCAAAGGTTTGGTCGCGATCACCCTTTTGATAGGCATAATTTGCAATAATACCCAGACCTCTAAAGGGTTTGGGTATATTGCGGAAGTAATGTAAAAAGGACAACTCTAACCCTTCAATACTGCCACCTGGAAGGTTTACCGGTGAAATTCTATTCACCATCACACCATCCAATCCATCAATAGTACAGGTCATAGCGGCCAATTCAGGCACATCCGCATAGGGGTCTTCTGCTCGAGGATTACAGATACTGTTCCATCTAGTCTCCTTACCAATAACGCTTTCTAATTTCTTGTGGTAATACCCCAGACTTGCAACACTGCCCTTACGGAAGTAATACTCTAAAGTCGCGTCAAATTGTTTAGCCTTAGTTGGCTTTAACGTGGGGTCACCTACATTGACCGCTTGTCCGATATTGAGGGGGTACTGAACCGTAGGTGAAAGATCGCTAAAATTTGGACGACGCATAATGTCGGCATACCCAAATCTAATTTGAATTTTTTCTTTAGGCGCCAAAACCAAACTGGCACTTGGCAGATAATTAGTATAATTTTGTGTGTATGAGACATCACGTAAGGAGCCGTCTGGCATCACTTCACTGCCACTGGCAACCTGATCGGTATTTACGCCACGTATACCAATATTCCCCCTTCCCTCTATACCAAAAATCATCGCATCAAAGTCACCGCGAACATAAAGTGCGGCTGTATCCTCTTCAACTCCAAAACCCTGTAACGGATCAATAACCCCCGATTCATCCAGCGCGAACATCTCGCGAAGTTCATCGCGTTGTCTGTGGACCTTTTTGGGGTCTAGCGTGAGGAAATCATCTAAATAGCTTCCATCATTATTGAAACTAAAAAAATCACCCGGAGTGGCTAGTAAGTAGTTTTCAAGATCTGTTCCTGAAAACCCTGGCCAAGGTTGAGTTTGCTGTGATTGACGCGATCTATCACTCGATCGCTGAGTTAAGCGAACCCCCGCTTTAATGGTTGTCCAAAAATCATTATCTACAAACCAAGTGGCATCAACTTTTTGCGCAAGCTCTTTATTATTATAAAAGAAATCCTGATCCTTGGTTAAATACATAGACCAATAACTAGGATCAAGTAGCTGCTCACTACTAACAGTATTGGCATAGGGGCCGTACTCTATAACATCACCATCAAGCGAGTAGAAGAAAGGAACGCGTAATCTTGCACCCAAACTATGGAAATTTGCTGAAGTGGGATCATTAAACTGCATAACCGTAACAAAGGCTGTTTCGACTGAATCTGAGCCAGCAGCACTCAACTCAGCAACAATATTCAAATTATCCGTATCCCACTCACCACCAATAGCTGCAACATAAGACTGAGTATCACGATTACCCGCTTTGTTATTAGAGCGAATTTGAACCCCATCATTAGGCTCTGCATTATCAGAAGGTAAGTCAACACGACCATTTCTAATACCGCCACCAACAATACCAGATGTAAGCATTGACACTGGATAGCCCGCAACTTCAACCATCTTAAATATAGCATTAGGATCATCTAGCTCGATATCTGAAGCCGCTGTTCCAATAAAGGCAGACTGCTTTAGACTTTGTTGGTTTAAGTCAGTGAATGACCCTTCGCTGTATAGCTTGAAATTATTATCTACTTGCCACTCAAGAGAACCAGAGAAGGCGGTATTAACACGATTTTGCAAGCCAAATTCAAGATCACTAAAACCAGGTTTATAATATGGGTCATTAGTTCCATCACCGTCAAAATCAATCTCACTCTGTGAAGATTGACGAATACCCGGGGTAACACGCAGTTGGTCTTCGCGAACAAATTTATCAAAGTGTGACAAATTCAAAATAACGCCAACATCGCCGTTGCTTGTCGAAAATTTATTCCCATAGGTGCCAGAAAAGTTCTCATTCCATTTATCAGCATTTTCCGCATATTCAGAAACACCACGCACAACGCGTAAAGGCTTCTTAAGTTTAAGGCCACGATACGTCTTAACATTAACCGTACCACCAAGCGACCCCTCAACCATATCTGCTGTTGGTACTTTTACCACATTAAGAGAGCGAACTAAGCTAGAAGGCAAGTCAGAGAAACTTATGCCGCCGCGAGCATCTTTTGATGGCGTGGTGCTTCGACCATTTATCTCAACCCGATTTTGGGTACTGCCACGCACAGAAACATTAGAGCCGATACCGCCCGATCGATCAATTTGCACACCAGGAATATTTTCAAGAACCTCTGCGATATTTTCATCGGGAAGTTTACCGATATCATCTGCATTAATGACTTCGGTTAAGTTAGATATCTCACGCTTTGCTTCTAGGGCAGTTTCAAGACTTCTACGAATTCCAAATACGATGACCTCGTCGACAGACTCATCAACAATCTTGCCATCCTGCTTAGCTTCTTCTGACATAGCAGAAGTACTCAACAAGATAAGACTAAACGTTGTAATTATTGATATAAAAATCTTTGAGATATTGCACTTCATTATATTTCTCCAATTATTGACAACGGTAATTCAAAAGCATACTTATTGATTAAGTAGCCCAATACCCCGTTGCAATCTCCCCTCTCCGGAAATGACTTATGATGTCGATCATACTCTAACTAGCTTAGCCTCACAGACAAATATTGGCCCTGAACATGCAAAAGCATAGATAAACTAAATTCCTGCTAAATAGTAACATCTTGCAATCATAGTGACAATAATGTCACTATGGTCGTTTAAGCAACTATTTTTTTGTATCCTGAAAAGAAGCTAGAACTTTTTTGGCATCTCTTTTTTAGTAATTGTTTTACTCTTGTCTTTATCTAACCATTTAAAGTTTACTGCAATTTCTTTTTCAGCTTCTTCTATTGTCAAAATACCATTATCGTCTTTATCAAAACGTCTAAATTTTTCTCTAAGCCAATGTGGGTCCATATCCTTCATATCTCTGAGCCCTTTAACAAATTCTGATTTTGACCATTTTCCATCACCACTCACATCTAAATCAGCATATTGATCTGCTTTATAATTAGCGAATTCAGCTATGGTTAAGGCATTATCCTTATTCTTATCGAACGCTTGCCAGGCCTCTTTAGATTCGGCAGTACAGACAATTGGAACAAATAAAAGACAGGAAAGTTTAATATGTTTTTTCATTGTTATAGCTTCCTTATTTTTAATGGTTTAAATGATTAATTTATTTTTGAGTCAACTTTTTTATCAATTCTTTTTGAACCTTACCCCAACCCTCATTTCTTAATTTTTCATGACGCTCAAGCTCAAGACGATAATCAGTATTTTTAGCAACATTTATCGATTCAATGGGATCTTTTTCATGATCATAAAGCTCTTGATCAATAATTTGGCCATTGGCAGTTCCCACCCATGCTGTATATCGATAACGATGAGTTCGAACAGTCTCACCCATTGCTAACTGTCTTTTAACGTAACGAGGAAATTGAGCAAAAACCGCTTCTTTCCAGGGACGATCTGGTTTATTAATAAGCGGCATTAAAGATATACCCTCTAAAGCATGTGGTTGATCAAGGCCGGCAATATCAATAAGTGTTGGGTAAATATCGACCGTTTCAACCAGCGCATCCGTTCGCGCACCTGGTGTTTTCATGCCCGGCACTCGAATTATTAGAGGAATATGGATATCAAGCTCTACTGTTGAGTGCTTAGACCAACCGCCATGATCACCTAACTTAAACCCATGGTCACCCCAAATAACAATGACTGTGTTTTTATCCAAACCTAAGGACGAAATTTTTGCAATTAGCTGTCCCACCAAGCCATCAACAAATGAAACAGATGCTAGGTAACCATGCCTTAACCGATCCCCTGTTGCTTTCGGCATAGGGCCGGGTTTTGGAGGTAAGTCATCATAGTTCCAGATTTCCCAAGCAACTACCGCCCAATCTGGAGCACCTATTTGCTGCTCTGTTGTTTTCGGCAATGGCACCTTCTCTAGGTCATATTTATCCCAATCACTTTTAGGCGCTCTAAAAGGTAGATGAGGACGATGCAGGCCTACGGCTAGAAAGAAAGGATTATCTCGCCGACTAAGCCTTTCAAGCTCATTGACAGCATATGCAACATTTTTAGCATCAGGTAATAATTCTTCAGATGCCCAAACATCATAAGGCGGATTTGGCAAACCGCGCTTTTTGCGGTCTCTTCTAGCATCATAGGCAATATCAAAGGGCGGCTTAGACCATCCATCGGCATCGTCATTAAAATGATGGTATATTTTGCCAATAGATACCGTCTCATAACCACTTTGCTTAAACAGCATATTCATTGTTGTAATGCTAGGCAAAGTCCCTGAAACAGTTTGATCAAGACGCTTAATCCCTGTGGTAGAGGGCCTTAATCCTGTTAGCAAAGCAGCACGAGAAGGACCACAAACTGCCTGTTGAGTATAGGCTTGCTCAAACAACACAGCAGACTTAGAAAAGTTATCCAAATTTGGAGTTTTGGCAACAGGATGACCATAACTACCAATATCAGGGCGCAAATCATCGACAGAAATAAATAAAACATTCGGCCGATCACTTTTTTTAGCAGGCAACGGAATATCCGAATACAGGTCTAGACTGACCAGCAACCCAGACAAAACCAAGAACGCAAAAACCATAACATTCTTTTGCATCGCAATAAGACCTACCTAAAATTTAATTTTTTGATTATAATGATTATATTGTCATCATCAAGGGAAAAGAGGCGGATCTAGGGTTTAATCATACTAAATCAGCAGTTACAAACGCTGCAATTAGAAACCTTATGGCCAACCGAGATTTATCAAATAAAATCGCTAAAAGAACCTTGATGTATTATTAGCACTTCACATTATTATTAAATTTTAATTTTAATGAACATAACTGCATAATAGACAGCGAATAAAACTACCTGTTTTTTTATTGGTGTATATTTAGAAATTCAGAGGAAGAAATGATCCAAAGTAAATCAACACTTAGTGATATAGCAAAACTAGCAAAGGTCTCCATTAAAACTGCCTCACGTGTGGTCCGAAAGGAACCAAAAGTTAGCCCTAAAACTAGAGCTGCGGTTGAGGAAGCTATCAAAACTCTAAACTATCGACCCAGTGTTGCACCCAGAGCAGCTGTTGGCTCTCGCTCCTATGTGCTAGGCCTTATATTTGATAACCCAAATGCAAGCTATATTGTCGAGTTATTACAAGGAGCTATGGAGCAATCACGGCAAGATGGTTATCACCTAATTGTTGAGCCAGTCAGTTTATCCTCAGCCACCATCACAGAGGACATTAATAACCTTATAGTTCAATCTAATTTAGACGGTATGATACTGCCTCCCCCACTCTGCGATGAGCCATCAATTCTGAAAGCCCTTATGTCAGCGGGTAAACCATTTGCAAGAATCTCACCAAGTATCTCAGAGGAGCTGGGACTTCGTGTTGAGATAAATGACCACCAAGCCGCAAAAGAAATGACAACAAAACTGATTGAATTGGGCCATACATCAATTGGTTTTATTACCGGTCGCAAAGGAACTGCAACAACCAGACGAAGACAAGAAGGATTTTTATCGGCGATGAAAGACGCCAATCTGTCCGTTCCAGATAGCTTTATTCAGGAAGGTAATTTTGAATACCGATCTGCACTAATTGCTGGTGAAAAACTGCTTAAGCAACCCCAACGACCAACCGCTATTTTTGCCAGCAATGACGAAATGGCTGCAGCATTAATAGCCGCCGCTCACAAAGCTGGACTCTCAGTACCAGATGATCTCTCTATCGCTGGTTTTGACGATAGCTTAGTAGCCACTGTTGTCTGGCCTCAACTGACCACTGTTCGTCAGCCGATCAAAGAAATGGCAGCGACAGCGGTAAAAATATTGATTGAAAAATGCCGTGCGGAATCAGATGAAAATCCAAATATGGAACTACTTCCCACTGAGATTATCATGCGCGAATCAACATCAATTAAAACACTCAAATAGTCTAGCCCCTATATCTTAGGTGCCTGACTAATATGAAGTAAGATGATGAATCAATTTCAAAAAAGATTGGCCAATTTACTTCTTTTGATTGCTGTTTTAACGCCATATAACTCTCTATCAGCAAAACCCTCAGAAGCCAGCAAATCACCCAACATTATCCTTGTTCTTGCCGATGACTTAAATTGGTTTGATATTGGCGCCTATCATCAACTCTATGACTATGCGCCTAAAAATGCCATTACACCTAATATTGATAAGCTAGCTAAAGAAGGCATGCTATTTACCCAATCATTTACCGCAACAGCTATGTGTGGCGTCACCCGACAGCAGCTTTATACAGGTATTTACCCAATTCGCAACGGGGCCTACGGCAATCATACTCGAGTCTATGATGGGGTAAAAAGTGCCGCTCATTACTTTAGAGCATTGGGCTATCGAGTTGGCTTAGCTGGAAAGGGCCATATCTTTCCAGGAAAGTCATTTCCATTTGAGCGTGTCGGCAAACCAAACAGAGAAGCCTCAGGAGAATCCTCCTTTGGTATAGAAACTACCCGAAAATTTATCTCTCGAAATAAGACTCAGCCCTTTTTCTTAGTTGCTGCATCTGCAAACCCCCACACCCCTTGGAGTCGAGGAGATACAAAGCAGTATCCACCGGATAAATTACAGATACCAAAGTTTTTAAATGATACCAAAGCACTGCGTCAGCAACTGTCAAAATATCTTGCCGAAGTCTCTGACCTAGATCGCGAAGTAGGTTTGCTTGAAGCCGAAATTCAAAAACTCGGTATCAAAAACGACACAATCTTTATTTTCACCAGCGAGCAAGGCAGCGCTCTGCCATTTGCCAAGTGGACTAATTATGACAACGGTCTAAAAACAGCATTTATTGTTCGCTGGCCAAATAATATAAAACCAAACTCCGTCAGCAACGCAATGATTGAATATGTGGACGTCATTCCAACACTGACTGATATAGTGAGTAACACAGTGCCAAAAAATCTAGATGGAAAAAGCTTTAAATCGGTTTTAATTGGCAAAAAAACAGAACACAAAGAATATGTTTATGGCATTCAAACAAGCTTTAACATTCATGAAGGAGCACCCTACCCCATAAGATCAGTTCGCACCAAACGCCTTAAACTAATCCACAATTTAATGCCAAATAATAGCTTCTCCAATATTTTAACCGCAGGAAAATGGTTTAAAGAAGAACTTGCGCTTGAAAAAAAACAGGGAAAAGAAAATTTTTCAAACTATCTACAACGACCAGAATATGAATTGTACGATATGGTTAATGACCCATTCGAACGAATCAATATTATCAATCAGCCGCAGCATCAAAAACAACTGGTTGTGTTAAAACAAAAACTAACTACATGGATGCATCAACAAGGTGATATGGGGATAAAAAGCGAGCTAGCTGTGTGTGATCGCAAAGGCTTCTCTCATAGACGGTGCCCCAGCGATCCGGCATTATAAACTGAAAAGCACCGACACATAATTTGATGTAAAGAACAAAAAAGGCCTCCACAAGGAAGGCCTTTTTATTTATTTGGTCGGGACGGCAGGATTTGAACCTGCGACCACTACACCCCCAGTGTAGTGCGCTACCAGGCTGCGCTACGCCCCGATTTGAGGTCGGCAATAATACATTACCTTTGGACTATTGCAACCAATACCGATAGTTTAGTTGCTATAGTTTTTATTTGCGCGAAAGAGACTCTAAAACGTCTTCTAATTCTGAAATAGTCTGGGCGACTAATTGATTATAGGGTGTGCTCTCTTTCTTGGTGGTTTCGCCCTCTAAACGCTGTTTGGCCCCACCGATGGTGAAGCCGTGCTCGTAGAGTAAAGAGCGAATTTGACGAATAAGAACAACATCTTCACGCTGATAGTAACGACGGTTACCTCGGCGTTTAACCGGATTTAGACTCGGGAATTCTTGCTCCCAGTATCTTAAAACATGAGGCTTTACCGCACACAGCTCGCTTACTTCACCAATAGTAAAGTAGCGTTTTCCAGGAATAGTTGGAAGCTGATTGTTGTTACTTGGTTCCAGCATGCATTTCTACCCGATTCTTTAATTTTTGACCGGGTTTAAAGGTAACTACACGCCTTGCAGAAATAGCCACATCTTCACCGGTTTTTGGGTTTCGACCGGGGCGACTTTTTTTATCCCGCAATTCGAAGTTGCCAAACCCAGATAATTTAACTGGATCATTGTTTTCGAGTGCGTGGATAATTTCGGAATAGAACATTTCGACAACTTCTTTAGCTTCACGTTTATTGAGGCCTAGTTCGTCAAATAGCATTTCGGCTAGATCAGCTTTTGTAAGTGCACTCATCAAACATTACCTATATATCGAAATTATCCTAACCCAATTAACTTCTTAATTCGGCCCCTAGAGATTTTTTCAGTTGATTAATAACCTTATCAATTGACTGATTTATCTCTTGATCCGTAAGAGTGCGCGAACTGTGCTGAAAGGTCAAGCCCAAAGCAATACTTTTTCCTTTAGTTTCAACATCTTTGCCGTGATAAACATCAAATAACTTTAAATCACTAAGGGATTCACCTGCCACTGATTTAGCCTCATCGATCAATCGTTGAGCAGGTGTCGAAGCGGACACCATAAACGCCAAATCTCGCCTAACTTCGGGGAACTTGCTTACTTCTTTAGCCTTTAAGTCGCCAAATTCGTTAATCTTGCCAATATCTACATGGAATAAATAGACTGGTTTATTAATCTCTAATTTAGATTCTAGCGACGGATGCAATCGCCCTATCCATCCCACAGATTCACCGCTAGACATCACTTCTGCCGACTGCCCAGGATGTAATGCAGGGTGGGTAGCTGCAGTGAAAGATAGCTTTGCATCACACTGATTATCTATCAGTATAGCCTCTAAATCACCTTTAAGATCATAGAAGTCAACTTGCTCTTTACCGCTGCTCCAACCTACAGGCAGCCTTGAACCACAAATAAGTCCACCTAGCGCTAGGTTTTGCTCTAGACCTGCAATCGCTGATGCACTTTTTGATGGAATAAAACACTGCCCTACCTCAAATAGACGCACTCTAGCTTGTTGTCGATTAAGATTATGTACTGCTGCATTGACTAGGCCAGGCCATAGGCTTGTGCGCATAACTGAAAGATCTTGGGATATCGGATTACTCACCTTAACGCCTTGACGCTGCGGATCTAATAACTCGAGCAACTGAGGATCGACAAAACTATAGGTAATAGCCTCTTGATAACCTAAGGAAACCAAACGATCTCTAAAATACTCAAGGGGTTTCACAGCTTCTTTTTTGGGTTGAATATCGACCGCCATAGCTGGAGTTGTAACGGGCAAGTTGTTATAGCCATAAACTCTGGCCACCTCTTCAACTAGATCTTGCTCAATCGCTAAATCAAAGCGCCAACTGGGTGATTGCCATAGACCTTGATCGGCATCGCGCTGCTCTTGGGTTAGACCAAGGCGGGTTAGCATATCGTCAACGATGTTAGCATCGATACTAACACCTAATTGCTGGGCAAGATGTTGATCGCGCAACGCTATAGTAACAGGCTTAGGCAGATAATCTGATGCTTCGGCTACTGTAACTGGGCCGGCATCACCACCACAAATATCTAACATAAGGGCTGTGGCACGCTCTAGCGCCTGAATTTGTAAATCGGAGTCAACACCTCGCTCAAAGCGATGCGATGAATCTGTATGCTTGCCATAATTTCTTGCTTTGCCCGCTATAGCAATCGGATCAAACCAAGCACTTTCAAAAAATATATCGCTAGTAGTATCAGAAACAGCTGATTGTGCGCCACCCATAATCCCTGCCAACGCTAAGGACTGTGACTGATCAGCAATTACTAGGGTATCTTTGGCTACCTTGACCTTACTGTCATCTAATAATTCAAGGGTTTCACCCTGCCCCATACGCACGACAATATCACCCTCTAATTTAGACAGATCAAAGGCGTGCATGGGTTGACCTAACTCAAGCAATACATAGTTGGTAATATCAACTGCTGGTCCTAGGGTTCTAATACCGCTACGACGCAAACGCTCTTGCATCCATAAGGGGGTTGGGCGCGTTAAATCTACGCCACGCACAACACGACCAGCATAGCGGCCACAGGCCTGTGGTGCTTCAATAGATACCTTTAATGACTCTTTAATGGTTGGCTTAACCGCGGTAATTTCTAATTGCTTGACTGGCTCACAATTTAGTACGCCCACTTCGCGAGCCAGGCCGCGAATACTTAAGCAGTCTGCACGATTTGGAGTTAAATCCACCTCAATAATATTGTCATTTAAATCAAGATATTCAAGCAGGTCTTGGCCCACCACTGCATCGGCGGGTAGCTCCCATAGGCCAGTGTCATCATCACCTAACGCAAGCTCAGTTTGACCGCAAAGCATACCTAAGGACTCAACCCCACGTAACTCGGCTTTTTTAATTTTGAAACCTTCAGGCAGATTAGCGCCAACCGTCGCGAAAGGTACTTTTATACCCACCCGAGCATTGGCTGCACCGCAAACCACTTGCAGCTCAGTGTCTCCATTACCGGCCACCTGACAGACTCTGAGCTTATTCGCATCTGGATGCTGCTCTACTGCGATAATTTCACCCACAACAACACCACTTATATCAGGTGAAGCAGATTCCACAGCATCGACCTCTAGACCAGCCATAGTAATTTGGGCAACTAAGTCTTCAGTTGAGATGGAGGGGTTTACTGATTGACGTAACCACGATTCACTAAATTTCATAAATCCCTCTACTTAAAACTGCTTAAGAAAACGCAGATCATTTTCAAAAAACAATCGCAAATCATTTACGCCGTAGCGCAACATCGCTAGTCGCTCTACACCCATACCGAAGGCAAAACCACTGTATTTCTCGGTATCTACATTACAGCTAGCAAACACATTAGGATGCACCATACCGCACCCCATAACCTCTAACCATCCTGTATGACTGCAAACTCGACAACCTTCGCCCCTACAGTTAGTGCACTGGATATCGACCTCAGCCGATGGCTCAGTGAACGGGAAGTAAGATGGACGGAACCGCACGGGTAAATCAGCCTCAAAAAAGGCTTTAAGAAATTGGTCTACCACACCTTTTAAATCGGCAAAGCTGGTGTTTTTATCAACCACCAAACCTTCTACCTGATGGAACATTGGGGTATGGGTAAGATCAGAATCACAGCGATAAACTCGACCCGGGCAGATCACTCTTATAGGAGGATCTTGCTTTTCCATAGTGCGAACTTGAACCGGCGAGGTGTGAGTACGCAATACGGTATTGGAATCTATATAAAAAGTATCGTGCATCGCCCTAGCAGGGTGATGACTGGGAATATTCAGCGCTTCAAAGTTATGGTAGTCATCTTCAACTTCTGGCCCTACTTCAACGGTGTAGCCAACACTGGTAAAAAAAGCCTGTATGCGTTCCATAGTTCGGGTCACAGGGTGAAGCCCGCCCATATCTTCGCCGCGCCCAGGCAAGGTAACATCAATAGTTTCTTGAGCAAGCTTTTGATTCAATGCCTCTGACTCAAGAGTTTGTTTGCGCTCGGTAATTAGCGCCATCAGAGCCTGCTTGGCTTCGTTGATTTTTGCACCAGCTGCTGGGCGCTCTTCAGCAGAAAGCGCGCCAAGCCCCTTAAGCAAACCGGTTAACCGACCCTTCTTACCCAAATACTCAACCCGCAGTGAATCCAATACCGTCAACTCAGTGGCTTCTGAAATGGCAGTTTGGGCCTGCTGGGTAATCTGTTCCAATTCAATCATTAGTATTTTTACCAAATAGCTATTAATACAGCTTTTATTAAACGTCTATTCTACTCTAACTGTAAAAAAATAGGGAAAGAGCAAAAGCCCCTTCCCTATTTCGCCAGCATATTATCCATTGTATGAATAAATAGCTGTTAGATATTACTTAGCAGCTTTGGCTAGGGCAGTCTTTGCTTTCTTAACTACCGCACCAAAGGCAGGCTTATCATAAACGGCTAAGTCTGCAAGCACGCGTCGATCGAGTTCGATCTTGGCTTTACTTAGACCGTTAATAAGTCTGCTATAGCTCAAACCTTCTACACGAGATTGTGCATTAATTCGAGCAATCCAAAGTCTACGGAAAGTTCGCTTCTTGGCACGGCGATCGCGGTATGCGTACTGACCTGCTTTAGTGACAGCCTGTGTAGCTACACGAAAAACTCGGCTTCTTGCACCGTAGTAACCTTTAGCTTGCTTTAAAATCTTTTTGTGTCGACGATTAGCTTCGACACCACGTTTTACTCTAGGCATAGTATTCTCCTACCAAATTCAGTTAATTACAGGCCACGCAACATGCGGTCTACTCGAGGGCTATCAGCAGCAGTTAAGATGCTGGTACCGCGAAGTTGACGCTTACGCTTGGTGGTCATTTTGGTAAGAATATGGCTTTTGTGCTGATGCTTATGCTTATAGCCCGCAGCCGTCTTTTTGAAGCGCTTGGCAGCGCCACTATGAGTCTTTGCTTTTGGCATTTTAGTTCTCCTAAAAATAGGGTTAATGTTCAGTAAGAGCCGCCCGGACAGCCTGCCAAAAACATTGGCTGAACGCGGGTCACGCTGTTTTTCTTACTGTTATTGCTGTAGCTTTTTGCTACCTTTTTTTACTAAAAGGCGCCATGACCATAGTCATCTGACGGCCTTCTAATTTTGGGTGCTGCTCTACTTGAGCTAGCTCGGAAAGATCAGCTTCAACACGCTTCATCATTTCCATCCCCAATTCTTGGTGAGCCATTTCACGTCCGCGAAAACGCAGAGTAATTTTAGTTTTATCACCATTTTCCAAAAACTTAATCAGATTACGCAGTTTAATCTGGTAATCACCAACATCCGTTCCTGGACGAAATTTAATCTCTTTAACCTGGGTCTGCTTTTGCTTCTTCTTTTGCAGAGCGGCTTTTTTCTTAATATCAAAGACATGCTTGCCATAATCCATTACTTTACAAACGGGAGGAGTTGAATCGGGAGAAATCTCTACCAAATCCAATGAATCCTTTTGCGCTGTTTCTAAAGCAGTCTCTATTGAAACCACACCCACCTGCGCACCATCTGCTGCAATTAGCCTTACCTCTGAAGATGTTATATCTTCGTTTAGGCGTGCCCGCTTACTGTCTTTTTTAATAAGTAATACTCCGTACCCGTTTAAAGTTCACGACTGCGCTTTTCTGTATCGCGTTCAAAGAGAGAAATAACCTCTTCAATCGTCATACTGCCCAAGTCTTCGCCATCGCGCGTTCGCACTGCTACAGTGCCATTTTCAATCTCTTTATCACCCACAACGAGAAGATAGGGAACCCGCTGCATAGAGTGACCGCGAATTTTAAAGCCGATCTTCTCGTTTCTCAAGTCCGAATTCACTCTAAATCCCTTATTTTGCATGGTTTGAGTGACTAAATTGGCATATTCGGCCTGAGAATCGGTAATATTGATCACAATAGCCTGTTGCGGAGCTAACCAAAATGGAAATGCGCCTTCATGCTGTTCGATCAAAATACCGATAAATCGCTCAAAAGAACCTAGTATTGCTCGGTGCAACATAACCGGTGTTTGTCGACTACCATCTTCAGCAACATATTCGGCATCAAGGCGACCTGGCATAGAGAAATCTACCTGAATAGTTCCCATTTGCCACACTCTGCCAATACAATCTTTTAGCGAAAATTCTATCTTAGGACCGTAAAAGGCACCCTCGCCCGGCAACTCTTGCCAAGGTAAGTCTTTAGCATCCAGCGCTTCCGCCAATGCTTTTTCAGCGCGATCCCAACTTTCATCTGTACCTACACGCTTTTCAGGGCGGGTAGATAGGCGATAAATAATTTCATCAAAACCAAAATCGGCATACACATCGTGCAAAACATCCATAAAGTTAGACACTTCGGATTGAATCTGCTCTTCAGTACAAAAGATATGACCATCATCCTGTGTAAATGAACGAACCCGCATAATGCCGTGCAGAGAGCCCGATGGCTCATTGCGATGGCAGGCACCAAACTCTGTAACTCTGTAAGGTAAATCGCGATAACTTCTCAGACCCTGATTAAATACCTGAATATGACAGGGGCAGTTCATTGGCTTAACTGCGTACTGCCTGTCCTCAGAAGAAATCGAAAACATATCGTCGCCAAATTTATCCGCATGGCCTGACTTTTCCCACAAACTGTAATCTACTACCTGAGGTGTTCTAATTTCAGTATAGCCATGCTCAACCTGTTTTTGGCGCATATAGTCCATAATGCCGTTATAAATCGCCCAGCCTTTAGGGTGCCAAAACACAGAACCCGGCGCTTCTTCCTGCATATGAAACAGATCAAGCTTTTTGCCAATTTTACGATGATCGCGCTTTTCCGCTTCCGCCATGCGGATGATATAGGCTTTTAACTCTTTTTTATTGGCCCAAGCCGTACCATAAATTCGTTGTAACTGCTCATTTTGAGCGTCGCCACGCCAATAAGCGCCAGAAATTTTGGTTAACTGCATATGCTTCAAAAAACGCGTATTGGGCACATGGGGACCACGACACATATCAATGTATTCTTGATGATAATACAAACCCATAGTTTGCTCATCAGGCATATCTGCAACTAACTGTAGCTTATAACTTTCGCCCCGCGCCTCAAAGGTTTCTATCACCTCGTTGCGTGGAGTTACCTTTTTAACCACATCATAGTCTGTTGCGATAAGCGCCTTCATACGCTCTTCAATAGCCGTTAAGTCATCCGGGGTAAAAGCGCGCTCATAGGCAATATCATAATAGAAGCCATTTTCAATCACAGGGCCAATCACCATTTGGGCGTTTGGATACAACTGCTTGACTGCATGACCTAACAAATGAGCACAGGAGTGGCGGATAATATCGACGCCTTCGGCATCTCGTTCAGTGATAATTCTAATATTGGCATCGTTTTCAATCAGGTCACAAGCATCAACTAAATTTCCATTGACCTCGCCAGCAATGGTTGCCTTAGCAAGACCAGGGCCTATATCTGTGGCTATATCAAGCACAGAAACAGCAGAATCAAATTCACGGCGAGAGCCATCGGGGAGAGTAATAACAGGCATAATAGCTTTTCCTTTCAGTGGTGGCCCATACTAGAGGTCACATGATAATAATTTATTGTTAGGGGCGGCATTTTACCCACTACTGCGGGCTTTTCAAGTACTAGATTTAGTCTTAAAAAGAAAGAATCAGTTACAATAACAAAATACGAACTAATATGAGCAACATCCTTGAAAATATACGTCGATGCTGATGCCTGCCCAGTGGTGATAAAAGATATTTTATACCGTGTGTCTCAACGCACCGGTATTGAAGTTATTTTAGTAGCCAATCACCCCCTTAGCACACCCAGAATACCTACGGTTAAATCCATATGTGTCAGCTCGGGTTTTGATGTGGCCGATGATCATATTGTTAGCCTGGTTGAAAAAGACGATTTAGTGATAACTGCAGATATCCCTCTAGCGGCAGAAGTGATCGAAAAACAAGCCAAGGCACTGAACCCTCGGGGTGAACTTTATACAAGCTCAAATATTCGCGCTCGACTCAATATGCGCGACTTTATGGACTCTATGCGATCAAGTGGTGTTGAGGTGGGTGGCGGACCGCCTCCATTAAGCCAAAGAGATAGAATGGATTTTGCTAATGCACTGGATTCTTACCTGAATCCACTCATAAAGTAAATTATAATAATTGCACTTTAAATTATTGATATTGTTATATTTTAATCTATCATTCTAGCAATTTGCGCTGTGGTAAATGGCCAGCCTTTTTCACGGCCATCAGCAAAAACTACCACAGGAATTCGCACCCCATACTGCTCAAAAAGCGCGACATCATCCCTTACATTTAGCTCATTTAGTTGAATATTTTTAACCTCTAATAGCGGATAAAGCATCGCCTTTGCTTGGTCGCAAAGATGGCAATTTGGGCCGCTTATTAGGGTAATTTTTTTCTCCATCAGGGTTATCCAAATGAGCTTCGTTTACTAATCAACCACACATTATGAATACGTGGGTTGCGCTCAAAATCACTATCTAAAGTTTGCTGGGTAATATTTTCACAATTAAATTGACGTGATATTAATTCATCCAACTTAAATTTGCGGAAATTATTAGAGAAAACCAATATGCCTTCAGGGTTTAACTTGGCCATAGCCTGACGAATAAGTTCAGGATGATCACGCTGAACATCCAACACTGATTCCATTTTCTTTGAATTGGAGAATGTTGGCGGGTCTAAGAAGATTACATCAAAGGTTTGACTATCTTCTTCTAACCACTTGAGGCAATCGGCTCTCAGTAGCTGATGCTTGAATGTGCTTAGACTATTAAGCTCAAAGTTGCGCCGCGCCCAGTCTAGGTAGGTATTAGACATATCAATGCTCAGAGAGGTCTTAGCCCCTGCTAAAGCCGCCTGTACCGTGGCAGACGCGGTATAGCAAAATAGATTAAGCAGTGACTTCCCTGAGGCTAACTCGCTAACTATTGCCCGAACTGGTCGATGATCGAGGAATAACCCCGTATCCAGATAATCGCTGAGATTAACCTCAAAGCACGCCCTACCCTCATTAACCACAATTGTTTCAGCGACTTCTTGGTTTAATCGCTGATATTGAGCGTCACCCTTCTGACGACGGCGCTCCTTGTAATAAATTTTTTCATATTTATCACCAGCAAATTCTTTGATTGCACGCTTGATAGTATCAAATCGTTGCTTGGCGATACGTTCCTCGATAGTGCTGGGTGCCGCATATTCCTGAACATAGATACGTTGCTCATAGATATCAATGGCGGCGGCATATTCTGGGATATCAGCATCATACAGGCGATAACAGCTAATACCCGATTTTTTAAGCCAGCCTTTTAGGCGTCTTTGATTTTTTTGCAAACGGTTAAATAGCATTTTGGCCTCTTCTGATAGAGGCTGAACCGGTGCCGGCTTACTTAAACGTTCTGCAATCTGCTCTGACTTAGACTGCATATTGTCAAATACTAATAATTTACAGGGAATAGAGCCATTAAAAAGACTGTATTGCTTTGTAGGCGATAAATCCAACTCGCGAGCTAGATCTAAGTTTCCAGTGTAGACTGCGGCACGCCATTGATTAAAGCTTTTCTGAAGCACGATACCTAACTTTTGATAAAGCGGCACGAGTTGCTCCTGCTCGCCCATTCTGGCGCCATAGGGGGGATTGGTAATGAGTAAGCCACTGTCGGCTGTTGCTTTGCCAAATTGATCGAGCGGCTTGTGAGCGATACGAATATGTTCATCAAGACCGGCATTTTCAATATTGGTAACAGTAACATCCAGTACGCGATTATTGCCATCATAACCACGGATATCGTTGGCAAATGTGTTTAAACCAGCTTCTCGTCTTTGCTGCGCCTCTTTTAGCAACGAATCCCAAAGCGCTTCATCATGCTGTAACCAATGGGTAAAACCGAAAGTTTGGCGGATTATCGCTGGCGCAATATCCGCCGCCATCATTCCCGCTTCAATTAAGAAGGTACCGCTACCACACATTGGATCAATTAAAGCGCCGCCCTGCGCGGCAATTTTTGGCCAGCCGGCGCGCATTAGCAATGCCGCGGCAAGATTCTCTTTCAGTGGCGCACTGCCCTGCCCAGTTCGATACCCTCGCTTATGCAAGCTTTCGCCCGATATATCCAAAGATACAACGACCTGGCCTTTGTGCTGACGCGCCTGTATACGAATATCTGGTGACTTTGCATCTACATTAGGGCGTCCACCTGCAGCACGCCTAATTCGATCCACTACAGCATCTTTCAACAGTTGCGCACCATACATACTATTGTCGATATATTTTGAGGTGCCAATAAAATCAATGGCTATACTGTTATCCACAGTGAGATGATCTTCCCATGGAATATCAACTGAGTGCTTATAGAGATCATCCGTGCTATCGAGCTTGAAGCTTAATAATGGCAGAAGAATGCGATTAGCTATACGGGACCAAAGGCATGACCTATAGGCTATCTCTAGTGAACCCTGGAAATGCACTGCCGCTAGGGTTTGCTTGACCTCTGAAGCTCCTAAAGCTTCAAGCTCGTCAGCTAAAAGTTGCTCCATACCTTTAGGGCAAGTTGCTAACCAAGCAGTAATATCTGTCATCAAAGGCACGCTTTATATGTCCTGAAAAGTATGGAACCATCAAAAAAATTAACGGTCATAAAAATATTAGGGTAGCTTTTTAACAGAATGTGGCCTGTCAGCACCGAATATAGGTCGTCATTCTATCTCTCTTTACAAGCAGATTGTTAAAAAATAGCTATAAATTATTTCTTTTCAGTCTGAAGATGGAATATTACACATGGAGAAACCTATGAAAAAACATAAAAAAGATTTATCCCACCGCGCCTTTCTCAAAGGCTATCAAACTGCTATTCAACAGCGCTCAATTTCAACCTGCCCCTATCAAACCGAATCAGTTCTGGGCTTTCACTGGTGTTCGGGCTGGCGTCAAGGGCGAGCTGATTATTGGAGTGGACTTAGCCAAGCAGCTCTGCAACAAAAGGTAAGTAATCTTTAGAACGATTTTAAACTATTATTTAACAGACTTAATTTTTAAATATTTTTCATCGTTAATTGTTTCTTATCAAGAGACTCACTAAAATCGACATTCGGTTTTTTTAGCTTTAATTTTATAGAGGTACAACTTGCATCAGAATATAGATAGCCTGAAAACTTGGCTAAACAGCAGAATTGTCGGTCAGCAACAACTAATTGAACGGATTATTATCGCTCTTTTAGCCGATGGCCATCTTTTAGTTGAAGGCGCGCCAGGATTAGCAAAAACCAAAGCGATTAAAACAGTTTCTGAAGGGTTAGATGCAAATTTCCATCGGGTTCAATTTACGCCAGATCTATTACCTTCAGATATCACAGGTAGCGACATCTACCGTCCTGAACAGGGAATTTTTGAATTTCAAGCAGGTCCTTTATTTCATAATCTGGTATTAGCCGATGAAATTAACCGCGCACCTGCTAAGGTGCAATCAGCCCTTTTGGAAGCCATGGCTGAAAGACAAATTTCTGTGGGCAAAAATAGCTATCCACTGCCTGATTTATTCCTTGTTATGGCAACCCAGAATCCGATTGAACAAGAAGGCACCTACCCACTGCCTGAAGCTCAAATGGACCGCTTTTTGATGCATGTGTCTGTCGATTATCCCTCACCTGATAGCGAAAAAAGTATCCTACAACTATCACGACAAGAGGCTCAGGGCGAACAGACATTTGATTTTAACACCATATCTCAACAAGATTTATTTGCCGCCAGAAAAGAAGTGCTGGCAGTGCATATGAATGAAGCTGTTGAGGAATATCTGGTACAGATTATTCTTGCGACTCGAAGCACTGAAGCCTACGGCGGTGATCTAGCCGCTTGGTTAGACTATGGCGCCAGTCCAAGGGCAACCATTGCACTGGACAGATGCAGTCGCACTATTGCATGGCTAGATAATCGCGACTATGTCACACCAGATGATGTTCGTGCCGTGGCCCACGATGTGCTTCGTCACAGATTAATACTAAGCTTTGAAGCTGAGGCCGCTGGGATTGATGCTAATAAAGTTATCGATACCCTACTCTCCACAGTTCCCTCAGCCTAAATAGATAAAGCTGGAACTTTGGCTATGTCATCTAATCCTGCAATAGCTGATTCTAATACATTAATTAGACTTCGTTATGCCGCTAGGGAATTAACTAACTTTCCAAAGCTTCAAGCCAGGCAAATGCTAGCGGGTGGGCATAGATCACATTTTCGTGGCAGAGGAATGGATTTTGATCAGGTGCGGCTTTACCAAGCGGGCGATGATGTTCGCAGTATTGATTGGCGAGTGACCGCTCGTACGCAGGTACCCCACACTAAAGTATTTATCGAAGAACGCGAACGACCCATCCTAATAATATCCGATCTAAGAAGCTCGATGTTTTTTGGCAGCCAAAGACTTAAGTCGGTGGTTGCCTGTGAGGTTTCAGCTGCGCTTGCATGGGCAGGGCTTGGCATTAATGACCGCGTTGGCGGTGTTATCTTTGGTGCTCAAAAACAACTAGATATAAAACCCAAGCGAAACCATCACACTGCACTGCAATTTATTCATGGTCTTCAAAATTTCAGCGAAGCTCTCTTGAAGCCTCAAACAGATAGATTAAATTTGGCGACTATTCTCGAAGAATCAAGACGTCTTGCGCTACCGGGAAGCACCGTATTTATTGTGAGTGACTTTTATGACCTCGACAGTGAGTGCGAACCACATCTATTTTCTTTAGCAAAGCACTGCAATATTAATTTCTGCCAAGTCACTGATCACTTGGAACGTCGATTGCCTGATCCAGCTCAGTATGCTGTCACTAATGGAAAAAAACAGGTCATTCTTGATACCAGAAATCAACAATTACGCGATAAATTTGCCAATCAATACAGTCAACGGCAAACTCTTTTGCAAAAGTTGTGCGAACAACTCTCAGCTGGATTATTACCCTTTGATACCTCAGAGCCTGTCATGCAATTGTTAGCTAAAGCCTACGGTAAACGTCGCTTGGCTCGAAAAGCTAATTAGCTGGGAGTTTTGAGTGAATCCAAGTAATCCCCTAGCACAATTAAAAGATATTCATTTACCTGAGGCAATTTCTTGGTGGCCATTGGCTCTGGGATGGTGGATTGCCGGTATTCTCTGCCTTGCTGGCCTGTTTTTAGGTGTGCGCTTTGGTTTGAGTTATTTTTTTAATCAGCGTTATAGACGACAGGCTCTTGCCCGGTTAAAAAACATTGCTCATTCAGATCAACGCCAGCGTTTAATTGAACTGCTTTATCTTCTTAAGCAAGTAGCAACTAGCGCCTATCCAGGACAAAATCTTGCCAGTCTAAGTCATCAGGAATTTATACAGTTTCTGCAAAATAGTACTAACAAAGTACTTTTTTCAGAACTTCCCGCTAATTGGGAGCAACTTTTATACGCCAAACAGCAATCTGTTACTTCAGAGCTAGTTGACCGTTTATTTAATGAGGCTTATCAATGGATTAAACAACATCCAGTTGGCACGAAACTGGAGGTTAAGCCATGTTAACCTTTCTCTGGCCTTGGGTGCTAATTGTGTCGCCAATACCGCTTATTTATCGATATTGGCGTAAACCTATTAACCAAACCTTTAGCGCATTGAGAGCGCCCGCTATGCTGGCCATTGTCGACTCTGAGGATAAGCCAGCTAAAAGTGCATCTTGGGTAACTAATATTTTAAAAATCCTACTTTTTATATGTTGGCTTTGCACTCTTGTCGCCGCATCAAGACCACAATGGATTGGGGATCCCGTTGCCCTTCCCACTAGCGGTCGCGATTTGCTGTTGGCAGTGGATATTTCTCCCAGTATGCGACAACGCGATATGCGTATTGGGGGTCAAATAGTTAATCGTTTGGTCGCGGTAAAATCTGTGGTGGGTGATTTTGTCGAACAACGCGAGGGGGATCGCTTAGGTTTGGTTTTATTTGGTGAACAAGCCTATCTTCAAACGCCGCTAACCTTTGATAGAAAAACATTGCAAACCCTGCTGTATGAGGCGCAAATGGGTTTTGCTGGTAGTAATGGTACCGCTATTGGTGATGCTATTGGTCTAGCGGTTAAACGACTAGAGGATCGCCCAAAAAACCATCGCGTTGTTATCTTATTAACTGATGGCGCTAACAATGCTGGTGTACTGGAACCCATCAAAGCAGCTCAGCTGGCCAGTCGCGCCAAGGTAAAAATTTACACTATTGGTGTAGGCGCTAGAGGTGCAAATGGCCTAGATGAGCAAACCCTAGCTGAAGTTGCCAAAATTACTGGAGGTCAGTTTTTTAGAGCAAGAAATCCCGCTGAGCTCAATGCTATTTATCAGGAATTAAACCGACTGGAGCCTGTGAATCAAGAAGCTGAAACTATACGCCCAACCATTTCTCTTTATCATTGGCCTCTGGGTATCGCTTTCGGACTTAGTCTGCTTATTGCTGTTTTACGCCAGCGAGGCGCTTTGTATGGCTGATTGGCAGTTTTTAACAGATTTCCACTTTATTCGACCACTATGGCTATTGGGGTTACTGCCAGCAGTATTATGCTTTGGCCTAATAAAGAAAATTAATCAACAAACAGGCAACTGGGAAAAAGTTATAAATCCCACTCTTCTGCCCTACCTTATGCAAGATAGATTGGATAGTAATAGCTATGCTAAATATTTTCACCGATGCTTAGCACTATGCTGGCTGTTATTTTGCTTAAGCTTGGCGGGCCCATCATGGAACCAATTACCACAACCGGTCCACAAAGAAGATTCAGCCTTGGTTATCGTTTTTGACTTATCTCCTTCAATGCTTGCTGAGGATATATCTCCCAGTCGACTGGTAAGAGCTAGATACAAAATGATTGATATTCTAAAGGCTCGACAACAGGGTCTCACTGGCCTTGTGGTATACGGAGGTGAGGCTTTTGTGGTATCCCCTTTAACTGAAGATAGCAATACAATCATTAGTCTTGCACCCACCTTGAATCCTACACTCTTACCCAGTTATGGCAGTAATACTGAAGATGGCATAGCTACGGCAATTGAACTTATTAATAACGGCGGTCATCAACAGGCCGATTTATTATTAATTACCGACGGAGTTGCAAGATCAGCGTTTAGAGATATCTCTGCTCAGTTATCTGAAGAAAATATACGCTTACATATCCTAGGTATAGGCACACTTCAGGGTGCACCTATTCCACTGGGTAATGGAGGCTTTGTTAAGGATCAAAATAACAGCATTATATTGCCAAGACTAGAGCCTTCATCTCTGCAGCAACTTGCTAGTATTGGCAAAGGTAGTTACTTCAGTATAACCAATGATGATACTGATATTTCTGCTATTGCTGAAGCTGTAGCGCAAGAATTCCCCAACACCACAGAATTAGACGATCGATCATTTGATATTTGGGAAGATCGCGGGTTTTGGATTGCTCTTTTAATTATTCCGTTCTTATTGGCTAGCTTTAGAAAGGGTGCTGTGTATGTTCTGATTTTGGGCCCTACTTTACTGACCACACAGCCCACAGAAGCCTCATTATGGCAAGATTTATGGTACACCCAAGATCAACAGGGTCAAAATGCTTTTGATAATGGCGATACAAAAACAGCACAGTCACTATTTAAAAATCCACAATGGCAGGCCAGCGCTGCATACAAAAATCGTGATTATGAATCCGCGGCTGAGCATTACAAACTGGGTAATAGTGCAGATAATTATTATAATTTGGGGAATACTCTGGCCCATATGGGTGACTTAGATGGTGCTATTAAAGCCTACGATCAGGCACTAGATTTAGCGCCTGAAATGGAAGACGCGATTGCCAACAAAGCCCTTATTGAACAATTAAAACAGCAACAACAGCAAAATCAATCGCAAAATGGTGAGCAACAAGATCAATCACAGCAGAGCCAATCTCAAGATAGTCAGCAGCAACAAAGTCAGTCAAAGGACGGTCAAAACCAAGAAAGTGAGCAGCAAGATCAGGCTCAACAGGCCGATAAAGATCAAGAAGAATCTGAAACTGAAGAGCAAAAAAATCAAGTAGCAGAAGAAAAAGAAAATAAAGATTCTGCTGAGCAACAAATGAGTGAAATGCAAAAATCAGATCAAGAGAAACTCGAAGAACAGCAACAACAGGAATTACAGCAATGGCTGCGCAGAGTACCCGACGACCCAGGTGGCTTATTGCGCCAAAAATTTCGTTATCAATCACAGCAGCGAGCGTCAGAGCAACGTCGCCCGCCACCCCCTAATCAGCAAGAGCGTTGGTAGATGAGTAGACCGTTTTTAAATAATATCTTAACTATTTGCCTAATTGTTATGGCAGCACCCAGCTGGGCTTCGCTAATTTCTCAGGTTGATAGAACTGAAATAGAGACTGATGAAACCCTTCAGCTCACTGTGACCTATTCGGGACAGTCGGCGACGGGCAAACCAAACTTCAATCAGCTTCAGAGAGATTTTGAGATTATCTCTAATAGTCAGCAACAGCAGCTTTCATGGATCAATGGCAAACAAAAATCATCTACTGATTGGAAGCTGTTATTGTTACCTAAGCGAAAAGGTCAACTAACTATCCCTCAATTAAACTTTAAAGGTCATACCAGTCAGTCTATTAGCGTTTTAGTGCGAGCAGCCAATAAAACCAACGCTGCAACCGCAAATAAACCTGTCTATATCCAAACCACGGTGAATAAAAATTCTGCCTATATTCAAGAACAGATAATACTCTCTCATCGACTGCATTACTCTGTTCCGCTTCAGGATATCTCAATATCAGAATTTGATATCCCCGATGCGGTTGTTCAAAAGGTTTCCGAGGAGCGCTTTAATAAACGTATCAATGATAAAAATTACTCCATTATCGATATTAAATTTGCTGTTTTCCCTCAAGCTGTTGGCAAGCTCACCATTCCTAGCCAGCGCTTTACGGCATTTGAAACCAGTGGTTCGCAATTTGGCGGTTTCTTTTCACGCGGCAATCGTTTAGCCCGACTGACTGAAGAAAAGACTATTGATATTGTGCCAAAACCAAGCCATATCAGTGCAAGCCAGTGGATGCCCAGTAGTCAAGTTAGATTAGAGGAGTCTTGGAGTCAGACATCAGATATTCTGACCGCAGGTGAGCCTATTACCAGAACTATCAAAATCAGCGCACTGGGGTTAACTGCGGCGCAAATTCAACCCCTACCAACCCTTGAAAATACTGCGGTTAAACTCTATCCCGACCAAGCGGTTTTGGAGGATAATCAAACCAATCGCGGCATTCTTGGTATACGATCTGAAAGCGTTGCCATAGTCCCCAATCAAGAGGGTCAATTAACCCTCCCAGCCATAGAAATAAAGTGGTGGGATACGGTCAATAATCGATCACAAACTAGCCGCTTGCCTTCGCGCATATTTACCGTAATGGCAGCTAAAAATACACCGCAAATAAGCTATGAAAACAATGCCATAAGCAACCAAACAGCAGGAGCCGAAAGCCCAGTTGGTGAAAATACTTTATCTAGGCTTACTCAGTGGTCTCTTACACTGAACGCTCTTTTTATTGCGCTAATTGTTGGGCTTTTATACTGGCGAAAAAACACACCATCTAGACCGGTTATAGAAGAAAAAAACAAGATTACCAATGCCAAATATTGGCTAAATCAAACAGCCAAACAGGCGGCAGATAATAATTTGGGCGCAATGCGCGACAGTATTTTACTCTGGGGTGCTGAAGTTTTCCCGCAACAGCCATCCAGATCCCTTAATCAACTGGCAGATCTTATGGCTAATTCTGAGTTAAAACAGCAATTTGATTTACTTGATCAAGAGCTATTTAAACCAGATAGTAAAAAATCTTCAGAATTAGATACAGCAGTAATCATTAAATTACTTAAGAACTTTAAGCCCGCAAGCGGCAAAAAAGGACGTGGCATTGAACTGAAGCCGCTGTATCCAACCAATGACTTTGACTAGACGCTAAGTCGCATCACAGCGACTTAGTCACAATCTCCTGAATATCCTTGACTAACCCTTTATGGTTGGCGATTTTCTGTAAAGCATCGCGCATTTGTTGACAATTGGGCTCAGGTAGTTTTTTCCATCGGGTTAGCGGCGTTACCAAGCGTGCTGCCACCTGTGGATTTAAGGCATTTAGCGCAATAATTTGCTCCTGTAAGAAACGGTATCCTGAGCCATCTACGTGATGAAAATTAACTGGATTGGCACTACAGAAAGCACCCAGTAGGCTTCGAGCCTTATTGGGATTATTAATATTAAATGCGGGATGATCCATAAGCGCTTTCACCCTATCAAGACCATTTTCTAACTTGCTGGTTGCCTGAATTTGTAACCATAGGTTCATAGCTAAGGTTTCATCGACAAATTGTTCTTCAAAACTTTTAAGCGCCTTTTCGATATGCCTATCTGCGGCTTGGCAGTTAGCCAATGCACTAAGAGCTGCCGCCTTATCAGTCATATTACTGGCATCATTAAATTGCCGCCAAGCTAATTCTGGCCCCACCGCTTCAATCTGCATTAGGTATCCAAGAACACAGTTACGTAGCGCACGCCGACCTATTTGAGAGGCTTCTGGTGCATAGTCCTGAGTTTCGGTTAATCGCTGATATGTGGCAATCAAGTCTGATTCTAGCGCACTAGCTATTGATTGACGGGCAAATTCACGAGCGCGATGAATAGGCTCCACATAAATCATTTCTGCTTGCTCATGCAACTGCGCTTCACTAGGTAATTGGAGCATTAGATTGACCATGGCGGGATCTAAACTTTGATCAGTAATCAAGTCACCAAAAACATTGATTAGCTGCTGATCCATCACTAATTCGCGCTCGGCCATGGCATCATCAATCAACTTATTAAGAACTATCAAACTCAGTTTTTGTCCCGCATCCCAACGATTAAAGCCATCTGAATCATTAGCCATCAGATGAGCTAATTGATCGGATGTATAGTCATAATTAAGCTTAATCGGTGCTGAAAATCCTCTAAGCAGCGAGGGTACTGCTGGTTGCTGTATATTCTCAAAAACCAGTGTTTGGCTTGTATCATAAAGAGAGAAGACAAGACTGGTATCACCCTGACTATTAAGCGGCAAATCCTCCCCATCTACGCCCACCAAACCGAGCTTAATAGGAATAACAAAGGGCTTTTTATGAGTTTGGCCAGGAGTTGTAGGACAGCTTTGCTCAAAAGTTAAACTATAGGTTTTAGCCTCTGAATCATAATGACTTTTTACATCGACCTGAGGTGTCCCAGATTGCTTATACCAGCGACGGAATTGCTTAAGGTCCAAACCACTGACCTCTTCCATAGCACCGACAAATTCTTCAATGGTAACGGCTTGTCCATCGTGCCGAGAGAAATATAGATCACTGCCCTCGCGAAATTTCTTATCACCTAGAAGGCTATGAATCATACCCACGACCTCTGCACCTTTTTCATACACGGTAAGGGTATAAAAATTATTAATTTCCATATAGGCATCAGGCTGAACAGGATGAGACATAGGACCGGCGTCTTCGGCAAACTGATAAGTGCGAAGATAGACCACATCTTCAATGCGCTTAACCACGGGCGAATTCATATCGGCAGAAAACTGGCTATCCCTATATACAGTAAAGCCTTCTTTTAAACTTAACTGAAACCAATCTCGACAGGTAACTCTATTGCCTGACCAATTATGGAAATATTCATGAGCAACAATTCCCTCAACCCTTTGAAAGGCTGCATCTGTTGTGGTTCTGGGGTTGGCTAAGACAGCTGAAGTATTAAAGATATTAAGGCCTTTATTCTCCATAGCGCCCATATTGAAATCATCTACCGCAACTATCATAAAACGGTCTAGATCATATTCACGGCCATAGACTTTTTCGTCCCAATCCATGGAATTTTTTAAGGACAACATGGCGTGATCGCATTTATTGAGATCTTTTTCTTCCACATAAATCTGCAACAAAATATCTCGGCTAGAACAGGTAGTAAAACTATCCTCAACCACAGCTAGATTTCCCGCAACTAGCGCAAATAGATAAGCGGGCTTTTTAAATGGATCGTGCCAAGTTACAAAGTGCCGCCCGTTATCTAATTCACCCTGTTCTACTGGATTCCCATTGGAAAGTAATACTGGAAATTGTTGTTTGTCGGCGATTAGCTTAGTCGTGAATTCAGACATCACATCGGGACGGTCGAGATAGAAGGTTATATTTCTAAAACCCTCAGCCTCACATTGGGTACAGAACATGGTTCGAGATTTATATAAACCCATCATGGTAGTGTTTAGGTGCGGCTTAATCAGCACCTCGATATTGATTTCACCTTGATCTGGCATCTGACCAATAACCAAACCATCATCTGTTCGCTGATATTCACTATCAGTGAGTTCACGGCCATCAATATGTATGCTTTGTAGATCAAGCTCAGGACCGCCATGAAGAAATAAAGCAGATTTTGCTTGCTGACTTCGAGGGTTACGACGAATAGCAAGAAAACTACTGACTCGACAATGTTGATCATTTAAATCGAAAACCAGATTGGTTTTATCAATAACAAACTCTGGAACTCTGTAGTCTTTGAGATAAATAGTTTGAGGTGTTGCATCTTTCACAGTGATTACGCCTTAATTATGCGGAAAATTGCACGTTGTATGCAGTAAATTTTCTAATATTGATTACGCCAGTATCTAATATCAAATACTGGCCTTTAATACCCTGAAGTACTCCTTCAACTATAGGTTGTTTATCAAAGTTTAGACTTTTAACTTTTTCTGGAAACTCCAATACAGGGAAATTAATATCAACTACTTTTTGATGGTAAAGCCGCTGTATAGCTAACAAGCCAAATCTCTGCTTTAACTCGCTTAATCCAGCCTCTGACTGAACTAATAAATCATCTCGAATCTGTTCTAAATCCACAGCTTCTGAATTACCTTTAAGCATTTTCTGCCAGTGGGTTCGGTCAGCAATATGCTCTCTTAAGCAGTCTTCGATTAAACCGGCCTGGTAACGTGATTTAACCCGAAAAATTGGCATTGCCTGAGTCGCGCCCTGATCAATCCAACGGGTTGGCACCTGAGAGCCTCGCGTGATACCCACCTTAACGCCAGAGCTATTGGCTAAGTACACATAATGATCTGTAAAACAGTACTGTTCACCCCAACTGGGATCACGACAGGTACCCTGATCATAGTGGCATTTTTCAGGGCTCATAATACAGGTGTCACACTGAGGTAATTTAGTGAAACAGGGGTAACAATAACCCTGACTAAAGCTTTTTTTGGAACGTCGCCCACAGTGGGTGCAGTGAATATCACCCAAATATTCCAATCGAATCGGTTTGCCTAGCAGCGAATTAAGCGGTTCACGATGATCATCAAGAGGCAAAAAATATTGCACCAGCTGATTGAGTTCAGCCTGCATTTTTGCCAAATGACCTGATACAGAAATAGACATCAATGATCCCACTTAATTGGCTTGGGTTTATCATCCGTTGCACAAGCGGATTCTTTTTCTGGCACATAGCCTGTTCTTTCATGTTCTGGCTTGTGCTGATCGTAGGCAATAATAGCCTGCATACAAAGGGAACGCTGCTCCTCGGTGATACTCTTTCCATCGGGCCACTTTCCAATCTCTACCGCTTTTTGTAACTGTTGATAGATTTCTGGGGTAATACTTTTTAAAAGCTGTTGTAAATCCATACCTACTCGCTATTCACCATGTTGACTCAAGGCCACGCTTTTCAGCGCAAATACCAGGCCAATAAACAGCCCCGACGTTAAACCGCTTAAGTGGGCGGCATTAGCAACACCAATGCCTAGGGCAACTTCTAAAACACCAGTCGTACAGAGAACTAGCCAACCCACCATAAACCCCATTAAACCGCTAGGCAATGGCGCATGATTCTGAGGTGCAATTTTATTCTTAATCCAAAGATAACCCAAAAGAGCATAGATCACACCAGACATACCGCCAAAATAAATAGTCCCTGACCAATAGTACTGAGACATATTAGACGCAACACCGGTGACTAAAACCAATAGTAACAAATGAACTGATCCATCAGCAGATTCAACCTTAGAACCCAACAAACTTAACCAAAGACAATTAAATACCAAATGTATGATTCCAAAATGTAAAAAAATAGGACTTAAAAGTTGAAAGTATTGCCCCTGAATCGGATTGGGAAAAAATAGTCTATTGGTTAGGGATGGGCTCAACTCGACAATCGCCGCGCCAATCAATGATCCCAGAATTAAAATTGCTACAACGGGATTGCGCCCTATTCCATAACGCAAACTAGAAACATTCCAAAGATTCATAGCTACAAATATTCCTTACTGGTGCCGGCATTGAGTTATCGTTCTTTTTTTACGCCCAAACGACTGCCCCAGCCTAACTTTGAACGAGAAACCTTATAGAAATTGTTATCCTTAGGATGAATAAGAGAAATAGCATGCTGATGCTTTACAATTCGAATGGTATCACCCGGCTCTGTTGATAGATCATCTTGACCATCACAGGTTACCGATGGATGCAGTTCATGCTTTGAATTAACCCTGATTTCTATTTCAGAATCACCATGAAGAACGATTGGTCGACTGCTCAATGTATGCGGGTTTAGAGGAACACATACCATTGCATCAAGTTCCGGACATATCAATGGACCGCCAGCAGATAATGCATAGGCTGTGGACCCAGTTGGGGTTGCTACAATTAATCCATCAGAACGCTGGCTGTAGACAAATTCACCATCAACATAGAGTTCGAACTCCATCATTCTAACTGACATACCAGGGTGAAGAACTACATCATTTAATGCAGTACCAGAACCAATTTCATTACCATTGCGGGAAATACTAGTATTGAGCATAAAGCGCTCTGTTTGTTTAAACTCACCAGCTAAAACAGACGCAACACGATCTTCAATTTCGTCGGGGGTTATATCCGTCAAGAAGCCCAGTCTACCTAAATTAATACCCAACAGCGGCACATCACTAGCGGCAATTTTACGACAGGCACTTAAAATACTGCCATCGCCACCAATAACTATCACCAAATCAATGGCGGCCAAAAATTCTTTAATGATCAGCGGATTTTCTACCGGCCATTCAACCAAATGTGCAGTTTTTGCCTCATAGACAACCTCACGCCCTTGAGACTGCAGAAAAGCATCCAGTTTTTGGATCGATTGCTTAACTTCTTCTGCGTCAATGCTACTAAGCAATCCAATTCGTTGAAAATAAGGCATAATATTTGGCACCGATAATAATCCAATGATTATACAGATTAGCACCCTATTGATGCACAATCCTTAAATAAAATTTATAACAAGATAGTAACAAGTAAGATATTTTTTTGAAATGAAAACGAGTGCTTTACTAGCGTATCAAGTCAGCGATCAACTTGATATCTTTTAATCAACTAATCATCATCAATACGACAATTTTGATAATTAAACAGCCTAATTAAAAATAGTATTAGAATTAGTGAAATATCTATAGGCCAATCTTATAACTAGTTGTATTTTTGCTCTATTACACCTTTTTGAACATAAGCTAATAATGACGCTTGGCACCTTCCTACCATCATTGGTCTTTGGCTATGCAAGTGATCGCTATAAAGGAATTGTTCCCTCCATCATATTGCATAGCAGCTACAATGGAGGTTTTTTTTGATAGGAACTCAACTAATCAACAATTAAATTAGGCATCCAATACAGTTTTTATCGACTGAATCAGATAATCAATATTGGTAGAATTAATGCCTGCCAAATTTACCCGAGTCGAACCTACAATATAAATCGCAAACTCCTCACGCAATCGGTTTAACTGATCAGAGGTAATACCCAAGAAAGAAAACATGCCCTGCTGTTGCTTAATATGGCTAAAGTCCATACCAGCAGCATTATTGTTTATACCATCAGTAAATAGCGTGCGCATTGATTTAATTCGCAATCTAACTTCTTCAAGTTCAGTTTGCCAGTTAGCTCGCAACTGATCATCACCCAAAATAAGTGAAACCAAGAGTGCACCATGGGCAGGTGGCATAGAATAAATTTGACGTGCCGTAGACATAGACTGCGCAGAGACAATCTTAGCCTGTTCAGCTGACTCGGCAATCATCGTAATTGAACCCGTTCGTTCACGATAAAGGCCAAAGTTTTTAGAACAGGAAGAAGCAACCAAAAGCTCAGGTAAGCGCTCAGACATCATACGCAAACCATAGGCATCGGCATCTAAACTCTGCCCCAAACCCTGATAAGCAATATCAATAAACGGGATAAAGCCTCTTTCAAGCGCAATATCAGCAATCTTATCCCAATGCTCAGGTTGTAAATCAGCACCTGTGGGGTTATGACAGCAACCATGTAATAAGACCACATCACCAGCAGGTACTTTATTTAAGGTTTCCATCATAGCCTCAATATTAATGCTATGAGTGGATTTGTCGTAATAAGGGTATTCTTTAATTTCGAAGCCCGCACTACCCATTAGTGGAATATGATTAGGCCAAGTAGGCACACCTACCCAAAGTTTTGCATCAGGACGCGCGCGTTGAACAACCTCAGCGCCCACACGCAATGAGCCTGAGCCACCCGGAGCCTGAAGAGTAACTAAACGGTCCGAGGTTAAAATACTATGATCGGTGCCAAACAGAAGCGCCATCATCAACTGATTATAGCCAGCATCACCGGCAATACCCTGATAAGCCTTGGTGTTTTCCAGCTCCATCAACTTAGCTTCAGCCAATTTAACCGATTTCATAACTGGGGTTCGACCACTGTCGTCCTGATAGACACCCACACCTAAGTCAATTTTATGCTCTCTACTGTCAGCTCTATAGGCTGCCATTAGTCCTAAAATAGGGTCACCTGCAACAGGCTTTAAACTCTCAAACATTTTAGTAGCTCCTAACTACGAAGATTTATCGCGACATTTTACTACGGATTGATCAGCTTGTTCAGGAAATTTCACCAATAAATTGCGAAACAAGTTGATTAAATAATTCTGGTTTTTCTGCATGTAACCAATGACCCACAGCCTCAACAATATGCACCGAAGATTCGTGGAAAATAGACTGAATAACGGGCAGGTGTTGCGACTCAATATAAGTAGAATTTTCACCCTTTATAAATAAGCATGGCCCTACAAAATTTTCACCCTTTGGTGCAACAGCAATCTGAGTCTTGTAATGCTGTTTTATCGCCTTAATATTCAGCTTAAGACCAAACGTACCAGCAGATAAACGACACAAGTTTTTCAACAAAAAAGCTCTCACTGAAAGCTCAACACCTTGTTCAGACAAATAAGAATCTGCTGCCTTTCTATCTTCAATCAATACATTAGATAAATTATATAAAGCATTGATTATATTTATATTATTATCCTCATAAATAACAGGTGCTATATCGACGACAATCAGGCTTTTAACCCTATCAGCATTAGTCATTGCCAATTGCATCGCCACCTTGCCACCCAGAGAATGTCCGACAAAATGTCCAGTTGATAACTTTAACAAGTCCATCAATTCGACAATGTCTTCAGCCATAGAAAATAGGCTCATTTCATCATCATGAGGCGAGTCACCATGATTGCGAAGATCCACCGAAATAACGCGATAATCAGCTGCCAAATGGCGGGCTAAATTACCCAAATTAGACAGAGAACCAAACAAGCCATGAATAAGAAAAACAGGATGACCACTACCCTGTTCTGAATAATTAAGCAGCATAAAAAAGCAAAACTCATTACAAAAAAAACCAACCCATAGTTTACATTATTTAATGAACTACAGGTCGGTCTTTTGTTTTACTTTGCCAGTATGACTATTTAAAGGCAGATCTATTTTGCATTAGGTGATGGATCATTGATAATTTCACCATGAATCACCGATGGCTTAACATCATTAATTATATTATCTTTAGGCATTAGCCCAAGGGTATCAAAGGCATCAAGCCCATCTTTAACAAACAATTTATCATCCTCAAGCTCACCAGCATCTGGGATGTTGCTGGCTGTCTGATGAAATAGGCTATTTAAGAATATTACATAATGCGGACTCTAAGATGGTATGGGAGAATTTAAATCCATATTGATGAAGTTTTTGCGGCATAACACATTGCCCCTGAACCATTAACTCGTCGCCCATTTGACCAAACAACAATTTAACTATGGCGGCTGGCATGGGCGCTATGGCGGGCCGCTTAAGCACCTTGCCTAATATTTTGGCAAACTCATAATTAGTAACGGGGTTTGGTGCGGTGCAATTTATAGGGCCGCTAAGGTCATTTTGCATTGCATAGGCAATAATCTCGACCATATCCTCGATATGGACCCACGGCATCCACTGCTTGCCTGTAGCGATTGGCCCGCCTAAACCAAGCTTAAACGCCGGTAAAAGCTTGCTAAGTACGCCCTGATTTCCAAGTACTATACCTGTTCGCAACAGACAGACTCGGGCGCCTAACTGCTCAAACTGCTGTGCAGTCTTCTCCCATTGTGCACAGAGTTGGCTTGAAAAATTAGGCTCTACAGAACCTTCTTCGGTGACAGGTTGATTATTAGCTATACCCCCTCCGTAATAACCAATGGCTGAACCACTGACAACAACCGAGGGTGGCATATCGACATGCTTGAAATATTCAAAGAGTTTTTGCGTGGTTTGAATGCGACTTTGAATGATGGTGGCTTTGCGCTTATCACTCCAGCGCCGATCGGCTATGGGCTCTCCCGCAAGATTAATTAGAATATCAATTGGCTGATTTATCTGGGTTAAATCATTTATTACCTGTACTGATTCGGGCAATACGTTTGCCGCCTTTACAGGCTTTCTACTTAGTACTATAACCTGCCAGTCTTTAGTTGCAGCCTTTTTACAAAATTGGCTTCCAATAAACCCACTACCACCTGTCACTAAAATTGTTTTCATTCTTACCCTTTAAATAGAGATTTTAATAAATATAGTACGCAGTTAGATCGAATTCTGTCTAGATTGTTTTGCGTGCCATCAGTTGTGTTGATAAAATAATGGATTAAGTAGTTCTAACTTATCTTTTTTAACATTATATCTGGGTACAAACTATGAGCCTCGCTGACAAAGTGTTGTCGGTAAACAATGATTTACCAATCCGAACAAATTTACCTGTACATAGTGGCAAAGTCCGCTCTGTTTATTGGCTGACTGAAGAAGACAGTCGCAGACTGATTGCTGAAAATAACTATGATGTCGCGCCTGACTCACCGTTGGCAATTATGGTGATTAGCGATCGGATTTCTGCGTTTGAATGCATCTGGAAAGGCGAAGGCAATATGCAGGGTGTGCCGGGCAAAGGCGCGGCGCTAAATGCTATTTCTAATCATTGGTTCAAATTGTTTCGCGAAAATGGTTTGGCTGATAGCCATATCCTAGATATCCCTCATCCATTGGTGTGGATTGTTCAGAAAGCTAAGCCTGTAATGATTGAAGCTATCTGTCGTCAGTATATTACTGGCTCTATGTGGCGTTCTTACGTTAAGGGTGAGCGCAACTTCTGTGGTATCGAACTGCCTGACGGTCTTGAAAAGGATCAAAAACTACCTGAACTTCTAATCACCCCATCCACTAAGGGTATCCTTACTGGTATACCAGGTGTTCCAGAAGTTGATGATGTGAATATTTCGCGCTCTGATATCGAAAATAATCATGCTGCGTTTAATTTTAATTCCCTTGAAGATATCAATGTGTACGAAAAATTACTTGAGCAAGGGTTCGATGTTATCAGTGATGAACTAACCAAACTGGATCAGGTGTTTGTTGATACTAAGTTTGAATTTGGTTATGTAAAAGATGCCTCTGGCAATGAGAAGCTTATTTACATGGATGAAGTGGGCACGCCTGATTCATCGCGGATTTGGGATGGCCCAAAATATAGAGAAGGTTCTGTTGTGGAAAACTCTAAAGAGGTATTCCGTCAGCTGCTTTTAAATCACTTCGATGACGCAGATATCCTATTGGATAAAAATCGTATGGATGAACGCTATGCTCTTGCTAGAGATAATGAGCTACCCGAGTCTATGATGATGGAAGTATCTAACACTTATGTGAGTCTAGCTGAGAAGATAACTGGGCAACCACTGCCACTATCATCTAATCCAAAAGCTGAAATTATTGGAGTTTTGAGTAGTCAATATAATCTTATCGACTAAACTGAGCAATAAAGCTCTCTAAGAGCCTTTTAGATTACCTGAGTAGCCAATAATGGAAATCGAACAGAATATTAATATTGACCCAAGAAAGCTGTTTAATATCGGGGTAAATCTTATTGTTGCCGGTTTTATTAAGCAAAATCCAAATGATGCAAAAAAACTGTTTAAGCAACTTAAACAGGGTGAAGTATTACAGGGTGGGCAACTTAGATCGGACAAAACTGGGGAAGTGGTGCCCATAAAAATTGAAATAGATAAAGCGCAATACTCTGGTCAATTTAACTTTCCCAATTTCGATGTGGCTCTTCGCGCTCTACTCCAAAAGTTTGAAACTGAGGCTCGCAAAGACAAAGAACTTAAAACATTGCGCACACTAACCAATCAAGACACCGGTGAGGTTTTATTTAATATACCTAGCGGCGTTCAAATTGATGGGGATATTAATGTTTTAATGATGGCAGTCAAACCACAAACTGACTGCATTATAGTGCGATTGGTATTTATGGAGCCTGAACCCTTTCTGGTTGAGACTCCACAAGCGTAAGGATTTAACTCTGATTTAAAGCTGTAGTCATTTCGATGACTGCTTTCTTTCCATCACCGTAAACCATGAGTGTATGATCCATTGCGAACAATGGATTGGGTAATCCGGCAAACCCTGGGCTTAGCGAGCGCTTTATAACCACGACATTTTTAGCTTTATCGACATTCAGAATCGGCATACCATAGATAGGACTTCCCTCTGCTTCACGCGCCATTGGATTGGTTACATCATTGGCACCAATCACAATTACCACATCAGTTTCTTCAAAGGTTGGATTAATTCTATCCATCTCTACTAATTTATCGTAGGGTACTTCTGCTTCTGCCAAAAGGACGTTCATATGACCCGGCATACGACCTGCAACAGGGTGAATTCCATACTCAACCTCTATACCTCTACTTTCCATAGAATCAGCTAGTTCGCGCACTGCATGCTGAGCCTGTGCCATGGCCATTCCATAACCGGGAACAATAACCACGCGCTTTGCTATTTCTATCATCATGGCCACTTCTTCAGGCTGAGCACTGGTAACCTTACCCGCATAAATTTCATCGGCATCAACCGATTCACCCGCGGCTGCCATTTTGCCAAATAATACATTGCCCAGAGAACGATTCATGGCAACGCACATAATCTTTGTCAGAATCAGACCAGAGGTCCCTACAAGAGAACCTGCAACAATAAGAACAGTATTGCCCAGAATAAAGCCTGCCAATGCAGCAGCCAGTCCTGAATAGGAATTAAGTAATGCAATCACTACCGGCATATCTGCACCGCCAATAGGCAATACCAAGAACAAGCCTAGCAACAATGCAAGCGCAACCAAAGTTATCACTGTGATTGCTTGCCCTGGATTAATTACCATGCAAACCAGTGCAGTAAGACCGCCAATTAGCAATAGTGCGTTACCTGTTGGCCCTCCAGGAAGACCAATATTTTTCTTAATCAAACCCTGTAATTTTGCAAAGGCAACAAGACTTCCGGTCAGCGTAACTGCACCAATAAGAATAGTTAAGCCGATAGAAACTAGGGTTACCTGTGCTTCTGCACCTATACCAAATGCGTCTAGACCAACAGACATCGGCACTAAAAGGTCGGCAAATGACTGCGCCTGTATATCCAATACTGAAAAATATTCAGCTGAAGCGATCGTTAATGATGCGCCACCGCCAAAGCCATTGAGCAAGGCAACCATTTGTGGCATTGAGGTCATTTGTATGCGCAATGCCATAAAGGCACCCACTGCACCACCAAATAAAACCCCTGCGACAATGTAGGTGAAATTAACAATCTCAGAATTAAGTAATGTAACCACCACGGCAATCAGCATGCCTAAGGCGGACAACATATTACCCCTAACCGCTGTAGACGGCTTTGTCAGGCCTTTGATGCCAAGTATAAACAGAATACCAGCAATCAAATAAACCAAATTTACAATAGATGAACTCATAGCTTACTTCCTTTTAAACATCGAGAGCATGCGGTTAGTCACTAAATAGCCGCCAATTACATTAATGGTGGCAAAGGTAACTGCCAAAAAGCCCAATACATTAACCAGCATGGGAGCTGTGTCTGATCCAGCCGCTAAAAGTGCACCTACAAGGGTAATACCTGATACGGCATTCGTGCCAGACATTAATGGCGTATGCAAGGTAGGTGGAACCTTTACTATTAGCTCGACCCCCAAAAAAAGTGACAATACGAATAATGCGAGTAGTAAAATTAAAATTTCCATTGTCTAAGTCCTTTATTTGCTCTGCTGTTCAACATCTAGCGACGGTAAATCCAATAACTTTCTCATATGCGGGTGAGGTACTTCGCCATCATGAGCGACCACGGTTCCAGCTATAATCTCGTCATCAAAGTCTAGGTTAATATTTCCATCCTTAAGAATTAACTCTAGAAGGGTTTGTATATTTTTTCCGTACATCTGGCTTGCATGATAGGCGACATCTGATGCCATATTTTCTGGCCCTAAGATGGTGACGCCATGCTCAACCACTGTCTGACCCATTTTGGTTAGCTCACAGTTGCCACCCCTTTCAGCAGCCATATCGACAACAACTGAACCAGATTTCATCGCTTTCAACATCTCTTCGGTAACTAGAATAGGTGATTTAGCGCCAGGAACAGCGGCAGTAGTGATAATGATATCTTGTCTAGCAACCACCTCAGTCATTAATTTTCTTTGTAGCTCAAGGAACTCCTCGGTCTGCTCTTTGGCATAGCCACCAGCACCTTCTGAACTTTCGGTTGGCAAGTCCAACTCTACAGGCGTTGCACCAACTGAAATAATTTGTTCACGGGCCGCAGGACGAACATCGTAAGCCTCAACAACTGCTCCTAAGCGCTTAGCAGTAGCACAGGCCTGAAGGCCGGCAACGCCGACGCCCATAATAAGTACACGAGCGGGCTGAAGCGTGCCTGCTGCGGTCATAAGCATAGGTAAAATTCTTGGCGCCGCTTCTGCACCAAGTAGGACTGATCTGTAACCGGCGAGAGTTGCCATGGATGAAAGAACATCCATACTTTGGGCGCGGCTAATACGCGGCACCATTTCCAAAGCAATGGCTGTAGCACCTGTTTTTGCGACCTGACTGGCTGCTTGCGGTTGGGCTAATGGGTCCATCATGCCGATAATAAGCTGTTTAGCTTTAAGTCGTTTAAGATCTTGTTCAGCGTTTTCGGTGTTAGAACCAAAACCTTGAACCTGTAGAATGATATCGGCACCGGCAAAAAGCTTATCTCGGTCAGAGATAATTTTTGCACCCACTGATTGATAGTCTGTATCTGAAAAACCTGCTTGAGCACCAGCATCGTGCTCTATCCACAGTTCTGCACCTGCTTCGATTAGCGACTGGACATTATTAGGGCATAAAGAAACCCTTTTCTCTCCTGTTACTAGTTCCCGTGTTACTGCAATGATCACGTCATTCTCCTTAATGATAAAACGTTCACTCATGTGAACTCTTATTTTAGTCTAAGTTTATCAAAATCACTCTAAATAAAATACCTGAGAGTGAGAATATGTTATGAATATAAGGCCTTGTTTGTTATCAGAAAGTGATTGAAGTTCTGACAACAAATTGTAGCTTCATCAATTATTATGTGTTTCTTAATACGGCAAAGGTTGCCAATTCGGTCAAAACTTTTTTGTATTGGCTTTCTGGCAAACCCTCAAGGGATTTAAGCGCGAGATCTGAATGTTCTTTGGCTCTTTTCAAACTATAGTCTAAACCTCCGCTTTCTGAGACTATTTTTAAAATTTGATCAAAATCTTTAGATGATTTGTTGCTAATTGCGTCTCGAAGAATATCTTTATGCTCTGGACTTGAATGTTCTCGAGCATAGATCATTGGAAGCGTCATTTTGCCTTCGCTAAGATCATCACCGATATTTTTCCCGATGACACTGACATCTCCTTGAAGATCCAAAACATCATCAGCAATCTGGAATGCCATACCTAAATGCATGCCATAATCTTTCATTGCCTGCCTTTCTGATCCAGCTAGAATAGCTCCACACTCCATACCAGCTTCAAATAGCTTTGCTGTCTTGCGATATATTACTTCTTTGTAGGTTGATTCCATAAGATCGGGATTTCCTGCATTTGCCATCTGCTGAACCTCACCCTCTGAGATAACATTTGTCGCATCGGCAAAAACACTCATAATGGTCATATCAGAAATTTCAACCAACATCTGAAAGGCACGAGAATACAAAAAGTCTCCAACTAGAACGCTTGGCGCGTTACCCCATATCTCATTGGCAGTCTCTCGCCCTCTTCGCAACGCAGACACGTCAACCACATCATCATGGAGCAAGGTTGCTGTATGGATAAACTCGATAATTGCTGCAATTTTTATATGATCTTTACCCTGAGAATAGCCATTGGCCATGGCGCTCAGCAAGACAAGCACAGGTCGCAGTCTTTTGCCGCCTGAATCAACAATATAACTGCCTATATTTTCAACCAGACCAACTTCAGACTTAAGGCTTTGTAGAATAAGTTGATTGACCGATTGGAATTCTTCAGCGACAGAATTATGGAAAAAAGCCATTTTTTTACTGGGCTACCTACTAAATTTATGTATGCCGCATGCTAGGCAGACGACCCCTTACTGTCAACCCTAATATGGGTATTAGAGGCACTCTATGTATTTAACTATTGATGAAGAGACAATAACTAGTTACGATGCGCCTTCATTGTGTAGATCAATAAGGATCCCATGACTTTTATACCTGCATCTTCTTATTCAAAAGAAGAGATTTTAAAATGTAGCCGCGGCGAATTATTTGGCCCTGGCAATGCAAAACTTCCTGCGCCTAATATGCTGATGATCGACAGAATCATTACCATCAACAATACTGGCGGCTCCCACGGTCTCGGTGAAATTATCGCGGAAATTGATATTACGCCAGACCTTTGGTTTTTTGACTGCCACTTTAAGGGTGACCCAGTTATGCCTGGCTGCCTTGGGCTTGATGCACTATGGCAATTGGTAGGCTTCTTCCTTGGGTGGAATGGTAATCCAGGCAGAGGGCGAGCGCTCGGCGCTGGAACGGTTAAATTTTTTGGCCAAATTTTGCCTGATGCTAAGAAAGTTACTTATAAGCTTGATATAACACGCCTTATTCAACGCAAATTGGTTATGGGAATAGCTGATGGCAGCGTTGAAGTTGATGGTCGTGAAATATATACAGCAAAAGATCTTAAAGTAGGTCTTTTTGAAAATACTGAAAATTTCTAGTAGATTTATCTGTTAGCTATTGAATTAGAGGACCACCAATGAAACGCGTAGTAATCACTGGATTGGGAATAGTTTCTTGCCTTGGGAATGACAGAGAAACTGTTGCAAAATCATTAAAAGAAGGTATTTCAGGCATTCGCTATCGCGAAGATTTTGCTGAAATGGGCCTTAAATGCAACGTTGGCGCCACTTTGGATATAGATCCAAGTGAGCATATAGATAGAAAAATTATGCGCTTTATGGGCCCTTCTGCATCCTATGCCTATATAGCCACTGATCGAGCCATTGCTGATGCAGGCCTCACCGAAGACATGGTTTCAAACCCCAGAACTGGCCTTGTAATGGGTTCTGGCGGCGTTTCGGGTGAAATGTTTACCGAAACCATCGATGTAATGCGCGCACGCGGTATTAAACGCGCAGGGCCTTATCGAGTAACGCAAATTATGGCGAGTACTGTTTCAGCCTGTGTTGCTACACCCTTTAAAATTAAGGGCGTTAACTACGCCCTCGCCTCGGCCTGTGCTACCAGTGCTCACTGTATTGGTCACGCGGCAGAACTGATTCAGCTTGGCAAGCAAGATATCCTTTTAGCCGGTGGCTCTGAAGATATGCACTGGTCTATGGCCGGCATGTTTGATGCTATGGGTGCACTGACTAGCAAATATAATGAGACTCCAGAAGTTGCCTCGCGCGCCTATGATGCCGATCGCGATGGTTTTGCCCCTGGATTGGGTGCTGGGACAGTCGTAGTTGAAGAGCTTGAGCATGCCTTAGCCCGAGGCGCTAATATTATCTGTGAAATCACCGGTTATGGCGCTACTTCAGATGGAGCTGATATGGTTGCTCCTTCTGGTGAAGGCGCTGAGCGTTGCATGAAGATGGCAATGGAAAATATCGACGGGCCTATTGATTACCTAAATACTCATGGTACCAGTACACCGGTAGGCGATTTGGCTGAATTAGGTGCTATTCACAATACCTTTGGCGATAATTGCCCAGACATTAGCTCAACCAAGTCATTATCTGGCCATAGCTTGGGTGCGGCTGGGGTGCATGAGGCGATTTACTGCATGCTAATGATGGAAAATAACTTTGTTGCTGGCTCAGCTCACATCGACAATCTTGACGAAAAAGCAGAGGGCTTGCCAATTGTCCTAAAGAGTAAAGACAAACAGCTTAACCGTGTGATGTCTAACAGCTTTGGCTTTGGCGGCACCAACGCTACCTTGGTTATGGAAAAATATTCCGGCTAATTAGATAATTAAGCGTCACAAAAAAGGCACCCAATGGGTGCCTTTTTTAGTCCTAACACTTGATATCACAATGCTTCTAGGACTACCTCGGCGCTGGATAATTCAAAACCGCTTTCATCAACATTGAGCAATTCTACTACTCCGTCATTAACGATCATGGCGAAACGCTTGCTGCGAACACCCATACCGAAACCTGTGCCGTCAAGTTCAAGCCCAAGAGCAGCTGCATAGGTGCCGTTACCGTCGGCTAGCATCAGTAGATTTTCTGCATTGGAACTTTTTCCCCATGCATCCATTACAAATACATCATTGACGGAGAGACAGGCTACTGTATCTGCGCCCTTAGCAATAATTTCATCATATTTCACGACAAAACCGGGTAAGTGAGCAATTGCGCAGGTGGGGGTAAAGGCACCGGGCACGGCAAATAGTACCACTTTTTTACCTGCGAAAATTTCTGAGGTGGTTAATCCTGTTGGTCCTTCTGAACCCATAATGGTAAACACGCCCTCAGGCAATGTATCTCCAACCTTAATTGTCATAACTGACTCCAAATAATTTAATTTAAACCCAGCTTTCTAGAATGGGATATCGTCATCAAAACCCATTCCGCCAGCTGGCGCTGATGGTTGAGCTTCGGCTTGCTTCTGAGGGGCTGATTGCTTCTGTTGAGGCTCTGATTGCGCGTAATCTGGCTGAGACTGGTCGTAACCACCCTGCCCTTGACCGCCGCGACTATCTAGCATTTGCATTTCGCTAGCGACAATTTCGGTTGTGTAGCGATCTTGGCCGTCTTGACCCTGCCATTTTCGAGTTCGCAATGAGCCTTCGACATAAACTTTTGAGCCTTTCTTGACATACTGTTCAACAATTTCTGCAAGGCGGTTGAAAAACACCACGCGATGCCATTCGGTGCGCTCTTGTTGATCGCCTGTGTTTTTGTCTTTCCAGGTTTCTGATGTGGCAAGACTTAAATTCGTCACTGCGCCGCCTGAAGGCATATATCTTGTTTCTGGGTCCTGTCCACAGTTACCCACTATAATTACTTTATTGATTCCGCGTGCCATTTGTTTCCCCTGTTAATGTACGATTTAAAAAGGGCTGTAAACTTTCTCGATCTATTAAGGTTTTATCCACCTTAACATATGCTAGATCCTCACCCTCAATCAGGAGTATATCTTCTACTCCAACTATATTTGAAATACTTTTTACAAATTCATTGGGTTTTGTCTCGCCCACTTGAAATATTAATGTTTGAAGAGGCTTGGGTGAAGCCATTGCAAGTGCCACAAAGCACCAAAATAACAACATCAAAGCCAATAGTAAAAATAAACCGTCAACACCCAAACTTGCTAATGCAAAACCACCGAGAACGCCTCCAGCAAAGGTTCCTGAAAATTGACAGGTTGAATAAATCCCCATAGCAGTCCCTCTATTGCCTACAGGACAGACCTTACTTAACCATGAAGGAAGCGATGCCTCTAAAAAATTAAACGCGGCGAAGTAGACAAATAACATTGATAAGGTTATCAAAGTGCTTCGTGTAATTCCTAAAATCATCATTGCTACTGTCATTAGCAATACTGCTATGACAAAAATTTTCTTTTGGGCATTGTGCTTTTCTGCAAAAATCATGGCCGGCAACATTGCAATAAAGCCGCCACCTAGAAGACTTAAATAGATCCACCAAAGCTGATCAGGACTAATACTAAGCTGTTGAACCAGAATAGTTGGTATCACAACAAAAGCCGCCATTAGGGTAAAATGAAGGAAAAATATGCCAATATTTAAGCGCATCAATGATGGCTCTCGCAGTAAATGGCCTAGCTGCTGTAGGTCAGTTTGTGTCTCACGATTTTTTCGCATTGAAAAGGTTTTAGGAATGGCTCTATAAATTATCATTGCACCAATCAAACCAAGTAGCGCTGTTAGCCAAAATATACCCGCCATGCCAAAGTGTGAAGCCACTATAGGGCCTAGCACCATAGCTGCAGCAAAAGAAATACCAATGCTAGCGCCTATTGAGGCCATGGCTTTGGTGCGATTTTGCTCAGCAGTAAGGTCGGTGACTAATGCCATGAGTGTACTAGCTATAGCACCCATACCTTGAAGTGCCCGACCCACAACAACACCGATCGCACTGTCTGCAGTTGCCGCAACTACACTGCCAAGGATAAATAATACAAGACCGCCCAATATCACTGGGCGACGACCTATTTTGTCAGATAACAAACCCAATGGTATTTGCAAAGCCGCTTGGGTAAGACCATAGATCCCTAGGGCTAGACCAAGCATAAACGCAGAGGAGTCCTGATAGCCTTCAAAGTAAAGCGACATAACAGGCAACACCATAAACAAACCCAACATACGAAAGCCGTAGAGGCTGGCAATAGAGAATACTGCTCGCTTTTCTATCTTGGAAAATTGGTTTAGATTTTGGGGGTTATTGGCCAATGTAATCGCTTATTGAATTAGTTACTGTAAAGCTACCTATAGTAACAGTCAGATCGGCATGGGAAAATAAATATCGTTCAATTTATTTGGCTATTTATTCATCTTTCTTCATCTGTATTGTCGGTATAAGAGTAAATATATTTTTAGTTATTTCGATTTCACTTTGCTCGGCTTAGAGCTTGAGTCGTATAATGGACCTTTTAACCTAAATAAAAGTAGTGCTAATGGATACAATTCAAGTTCGCGGCGCAAGAACCCATAACCTTAAAAATATCGACTTAGATATACCCCGCGATAAATTGATTGTTATCACCGGTCTGTCTGGCTCTGGAAAATCATCCTTGGCCTTTGATACGCTCTATGCCGAAGGGCAAAGACGCTATGTAGAATCTCTCTCTACTTATGCCCGCCAGTTTCTATCAATGATGGAAAAACCTGACATTGATCATATTGAAGGTCTTTCTCCAGCTATTTCAATTGAGCAAAAATCGACGAGCCATAACCCACGCTCTACGGTTGGAACCATCACCGAGATATACGATTATTTGCGCTTGCTATTTGCACGTGCCGGCGAGCCCCGATGTCCTGATCATCATCTGCCGCTTAAAGCACAAACGGTAAGCCAAATGGTTGATCAGGTACTTGAACTGCCTGTGGAAACCAAGCTGATGCTTTTGGCTCCGGTTGTTCAGGATCGAAAAGGTGAACATATTCATCTGTTGGATAATTTGCGTCGACAAGGGTTTATTCGAGCTCGAATCGATGGGCTAATATGTGATTTAGACGAAGCCCCTGCCCTAGATAAAAAGAAAAAACATAGTATTGAGGTTGTGGTTGATCGCTTTAAGGTTAAGGAAGGCATTGGAATTCGCATGGCAGAATCCTTTGAGACTGCTCTGGGCTTATCTGAGGGAATTGCACTAATAAGCTATATGGATGGCGAAGAGCAAGATTTAATGTTTAGTGCGAAATTTGCCTGCCCTATATGTAATTACAGTTTAACAGAGCTTGAACCTCGATTATTTTCATTTAATAACCCTGCCGGTGCCTGTAAAACTTGTGATGGTCTTGGTATTCATCAGTTTTTTGATGTGGATCGCATTATTCAGCATCCAGAAGCTTCTATTGCAGAGGGTGCTATTCGCGGCTGGGATAGACGCTCATTATTTTATTTTAACATGCTACGCAGTTTAGCTGAGCATTATGATTTTGATATTGAAAGCCCTTGGAAAAAGCTATCCCCTTTGCATCAACAGAAAATTCTATTTGGTAGCGAAGAAGAAGAAATTACCTTTAATTATGAAAACGATCGCGGCACTGTATTTCGGCGGCAACATAGTTTTGAGGGAGTTATACCCAATATGGAGCGTCGTTACAGGGATACTGAGAGCAACTCGGTTAGAGAGGAGCTTAGCAAGTATATGGCGACCTCTGACTGCCCTGACTGCGAAGGCACGAGATTATGTGAATCAGCGCGCAATGTGTTTGTTGATGATAAACGCATCGAGGATATCGTCTCTATGCCTGTGGGCGAGTGCTTTGAATATTTTGAACAATTAGATTTGCCTGGCCGACAGGGTGAAATTGCGGAAAAAATTATAAAAGAAATCCGTGATCGCTTTTGCTTTTTGGTTGATGTAGGGCTTAATTATCTATCTTTAAATCGCAGTGCTGATACCCTATCTGGCGGAGAAGCACAGCGTATAAGACTTGCAAGCCAAATTGGTGCTGGCTTAGTTGGCGTTATGTATATTCTGGATGAACCCAGTATTGGTCTTCATCAGCGAGACAATGAGCGACTTCTGAAAACTCTGATTCGACTACGCGACCTCGGCAACACGGTTATTGTTGTAGAACACGACGAGGATGCTATAAAAGAAGCGGACTATATTATTGATATTGGCCCCGGCGCAGGCGTTCATGGCGGTGAGATTGTAGCTATGGGTGACAGTCAAACTATCATTGATAGCCCTAAATCTATCACTGGACAATTCTTATCGGGTACCAGAGGCATTGTTGTGCCTAAGAAGCGCCATCAAAGCAATGGTAAATCTCTCGATATTAGTGGCGCAAAAGCTAATAACTTACAGTCAATTGATGCCACTATACCGTTTGGCCTCTTTACCTGTATCACTGGTGTTTCGGGGTCTGGCAAATCCACTCTTATTAATGAAATTCTCTACCCTGCTGCGGCCGTGGCGCTGAATAAGGCTACCACTTTAAAACCTGCTGCTCACGAGGCAATTTCTGGCCTTGAGTATTTTGATAAATGTATCGATATCAACCAGAGCCCAATTGGTCGAACTCCTAGATCAAATCCTGCGACTTATACGGGTATTTTCACTCCGGTCAGAGAATTATTTGCCGGCACCCAAGAGGCGCGCTCTCGCGGTTATACCCCTGGAAGATTTAGCTTTAACGTCAAAGGAGGTCGATGTGAAGCCTGTCAGGGTGATGGTGTGACTAAGGTAGAAATGCACTTTCTGCCAGATATCTATGTCCCCTGTGATGTCTGTAAGGGTAAACGCTACAATCGCGAAACCCTAGATATAACCTACAAAGGAAAAAATATTCATCAGGTATTGGAAATGACTATTGAGGATGCCAGTTCATTTTTTGAAGCTATCCCCAGTGTCTCACGAAAACTCAAGACATTAATGGATGTTGGTCTTTCATATATCAAGTTAGGTCAGGCAGCAACTACTCTTTCGGGTGGTGAGGCACAACGTGTAAAGCTTTCTAAAGAACTGTCTAAACGCGACACTGGAAAAACTCTCTATATCCTTGATGAGCCCACTACCGGCCTTCATTTTCATGATATAGAACAGCTGTTAAGCGTTCTGCATAGGCTGCGCGATCATGGTAATACCGTGGTTGTCATCGAGCATAACTTAGATGTGATAAAGACTGCAGATTGGATTGTAGACTTAGGTCCCGAGGGCGGTGCTGGCGGCGGCACTATTGTTGCAACAGGAACCCCAGAGAAAGTAGCTAGGGTTAAAAAGTCTCACACGGGTGCTTTTCTTAAGAAAATATTGTAACTAGGCTTTTCTTTCTTCGTAATCAAGAATTAGTTGATCCATCGCTTGTTGATCATATTCTCTCAAGCCGCTTAAAACTAATTTTTTCTCACCACGGCCAACGGCTTTTTCACCGTCATTGATAGAAAACTGTAGGCTTACATTACCGCGCTTGCCATCAACTTGCATTTTAGCCTCTAAAAATTTCACCTCTGGCGACAATATATCTAAATGATCTAGACTTAATGACATAGATTGATACATCACAAGTGGTCGAGCGGTATTAATCATTACCCGATGCTTTTCCATTAATGGCACCAAGATATAAGGAAAACTATGACCAGAAAAGGCCACATAGCTTCGGATCAGCTGCTCAATCATCGACTGTTCTTGCGAAACATTTCCTTCACGATAGGCATTCAGATAAATTTTTTCACGATCGTCAGCAATCGCTAATTCAGATGTATTCCAGTCTGGAAATATAAGTGCCTTATCGGCAGGCACTAACCCCTGAAAATCAAATTGCATTTGCTGACTTAAACCATAGTTATCTAGGGTTAATGCAAATAGAAGATCGCCAGGCACACAAAAACGCTTAGATTCAACATCATGTATTGGGTTGTAATCATTACATACTTGCTTGGCAAATTGACTACCCTGTTCAGCACTAATACTTAAATGATTGCTGCTTCGGGAGAAAAAAGATTGTAAAAACATTTGCTACTCTAACTCTGATTCAAATTCTTCTAGTAGATCCAACGGCTCAAGCTCTTGACCTTCAAGATCAGTATTCCAGTTAATGCCAACGAGCAGGACATCCTCGTGCATACCTGTAAGCCAATCATCGATAAATTCTTCTATGGCAATCGCTACCGGCTTATAAATCGCCCAATCGTCATGGCACAATGCAATGGCTAAATCACGATTAGACCAAAAAGGAATCACACCTATATCTGAGTTAACACTGGATTCAACCATTGCCCAATTATCCTCTTCATCTCTCAAACCCCAAATACAACCCTGCTCGAGGCTTTCAATAATTAGACGATCATAATTCTCTTGAAGATTGTCTGACAATGGTTGCATTTATGGCTTCTTTAAACGAATAGATAGATTGGCGCCATGTTAACCGCTTTAGAATAAGGCTGCCACCTTTCCGGTAACCAAAATTTTAGATTAATTAGTCTAACAATGAATTTTTATCGATTAGTAACTGTATACCCCTGCTATCAGAGGTATCAATTGCTAAATCACTGGTGACACTAATTAGCCGAAGATCGACATCTTTAGCTGCGCTAGCCTGGCTAAAATCACGACTGAATAACATCACCTTACTACTAATATCAGATCGCTGACTGTCTGAGGTCATAATAAAATTTTGAAGGGTGTATCCGACAGACTCTATACTATAATACTGACACAACCAACGATAAAAACTATCAATAAGAAACCGATAACCGTTGATTCCGTGTGAAAATTACGAAAACTATATCGATAAAATTTCATTGTTACATCCCTGTTAACTCGTTTGGTAAATCCTATTTCCCAGATTAAACTAAAAACTCTTAGCCCATGCCTATATATTAGACCATTAGCTTTTATATCACCCGGAAATTATGCCTTTTAATGGCAAGAAATAACTAGATAAGAAATGATGCAATAATGCAAAATTAATTTGAACTGTTGGGCATGGATTTTGGTAATATGAACAGAATGAAAAACGATGCCATTTATCGGACTGATTCAGCTTCACGCCACAACCTATTTCGACTAGGCCTCATTCGTGCCGTTGTGTTAATGGGTCAGGGGCTTGCGCTAGTATACTTTAGCCTAATAAGGCCTATTGATATCCCCGTAAGCTCTATCGCGCTAGTACTGGCTATATATGCATCAGTCACAATTGCAACAGCCAACCGAAGCAGAATTAATATACCAATTACCGAAAAAGAATTTTTTGTTCATTTGTTGGTTGATATTTTTTTCTTCAGTATTTTACTTTATTTTAGTGGTGGCGCTTCAAACCCATTTATATCCTATTATTTGATTTCAATTAGTATTTCTGCCATTACTTTACCTGGGTTTTTTACAGCCATAATTGCCGTTATTGCTTTGGTTTGCTACAGCTTGTTGCTTATTTATCATATTCCTGTATCAGCCATTGCCCCCTCAGGTATGGAACATTCAATGGCGGGGAATAATTTACATATTTTGGGCATGTTGGCTAATTTTGCCATCAGCGCTGCGATTATTACTTACTTTGTCAGTCGTATGGCAAGTGAATTGAAATCACAACAACAAAAAATTGCTAGGCACAGAGAACAACAACTTGAGGCTGAACAACTTTTAGCTATAGGCACATTAGCTGCAGGGACTGCACACGAGCTGGGAACACCGCTAACCACTATGAAGTTATTGGTTGACGAAATGCAATTACAACAAGAAGAGAACCTTGACTTAAAGCTGCTAAGCCAACAAATTGATCAATGTAAAATAACCTTAAAACAACTGCAAACTACTGCGGAGGAGTCATCATCTGAAGACTATTCGGCACAACCACTAACATTGTACTTTGATCAATTATTCGAACGCTGGCAGTTAATGCGGCCAGAAGTTAATGCTAAAATCAGTTATGCTAATTGCTCTGAAGCCAGCCCAAAACTCAAGTTTCACCCCACCATTGCTCAGTCGATCTTGAATCTATTAAACAATGCCGCTGATGCTAGCCCTGAATCTGTAGACGTATCTATAAACTGGACTAATTTTGATATTCAAATTCAAATTAAGGATCAAGGGGTTGGGGTTGACACCACAGATATAAATAATATCGGCAAACCGTTCTTTTCTAATAAATCGGATGGACTTGGGCTTGGATTGTTTTTATCGCAAAGCACAGTTACTCGCTTTGGTGGTTCGATAGACTTAAAAAGTCTTGCAGGTGGGGGTACATTAACTACTATTAGCCTACCACTCGATCTAACCATTAAAACCGAGGCTGTAGTGTGAAGTATCTAATCATTGATGACGATGAAGCGTTTTGCTCTGTCCTAGCTAGAGTTCTGAAGCGCAAGGATCATCAGGTGCTAACTGCTATTGATGGAAAACAGGCATTTGCACTTTGCGAAGCTCATGATGATGTTGAACGCATTATTCTTGATTTGAAGTTGGACAACGAATCTGGATTATCAATTTTACCGATTATTAAAAAACTTATTCCCAACGTAGATATCCTGATATTAACTAGCTATTCCAGTATTTCTACGGCCGTTGAAGCTATCAAATTGGGGGCGATTAACTATCTTTGCAAACCAGCCTCTGCGGATGAAATTATATTGGCTTTTTCACCACCAGAAAGTAGCGATAAAGATGCTAAAAAGGTGCCAGTCCCTAGTGCACCAATCTCTGTATACCGTCTGGAGTGGGAGCATATACAAAAGGTATTAAATGATAATGAGGGTAATATTTCTGCTACGGCAAGAAGTTTAGGTATGCATCGCAGAACGCTGCAACGTAAACTACAAAAAAAGCCTAGCAAGTAATATTTACTGATTGCATTCTCTAGCCATAATCACTGCATCTTCACGCCCTAAACCATTGGGATAATAGTCATTGCGCTCTGCAATTTTGCTAAAGCGCATTTGGTGGTATAAGCGGATAGCACGATAATTACTCACTCTGACTTCTAGAAAAAATTGTGCAATTTTTGCTGGTAAAGCTGTTATAAGAGCCTCTAGAAAAAGGCTGCCGTAACCCTGCCCTTGGCTGTCTGGATTAATCGCAATGCTGTGTAATTCAGCTTGATCTTCAATTAATGCAATAACCGAAAAGCCTATTAGTTTCGTGTCGTGAATCAGGACGCAGGTTTGCTCAACACAGTCAGTGAATTGTTTGTGTGACCAAGGGTGTGCTGAGGTAAGTTTTTCTATGGTAATAATTTGTGCAAGATCGTCCTGGTTAGCCTGACGAATTGAGAGTTTGGATTGAGCCAAAAGTTGATTAGCAATGCTATGATCCATAACCAAAAAACCATTCATGTTCTAACTTAAACACCATGTTGCTTTAAATACTGACTAATAATTTGCCATGTTAGTTGTTTTGACTGTGGCTGATTGAGCATTTCGATTAAAGATGGTGTAACCAGCCCTATCACATCTGGAGTCATCTGAAACGACCCATTTTTAACAGTATTTTTTTGCTCAGGAGAAAGGAACCAATTTTCGGCTGAATCACCCATTATTAGAAGCAATTTGGTTGGCTTTGCCGCTAATCTGGCTTTAATTAGAGTAGATAGAAACTCTCTTACCTCACGCTCATCACCCTGCATGCTCGCATGAGGTGGCCAATTTATAACTTCAAATTGCGGTAATCCTGACGACTGATGGTCAATAGCAGCTACTATTCTCGCTAGAAGATTAACCTGCTGACTATTGGGTAACTGACCCTCAACAGATGTTGCAATTAATAACTCATCAGCAGGCTGCCAAAGGGCAAATTGAAGGGCTAAAGTCGGTGTATCTTCTTGAACTATGGTAGAATTTACAGCAACTTTAACGGGGTTTTTATTCGGCTTTTCTTCAGCCTCAGTTTGCAATAAAGTCTCAATTGCAGATTGCTGGCTGGCCTTTGAATCTAAAACTTGAGCCGAACTTTCAGTAGCAGGGTTTTGCTCAACTCGATTTTCTATCTCAATATCTTCCACATGGTCTTTGGGCACATATTGCACAATACCCAAAGTTTGTAGATAGTGATCACGCAACTTAGCTGATATCCCCTGATTTTCTGCCACTAAACACCACCTAATTGAGGATGAAGCCTACCAGGGTTACGCATTAAACTAAGCGCGTTTACGTAGGCTTTAGCACTGGCTAAAAGAATATCAGTGTCTGCACCTTGCCCATTAATAATTCGACCTTCTTTTTCTAGCCGAACAGTCACTTCACCCTGAGAATCAGTGCCCTCAGTAACGGCATTCACTGAATACAGCTGTAATTTGGTTTCACTATTAATGAGTTTTTCTATCGCATTAAAAATAGCATCTACAGCACCGTCACCACTGGCTTCTGAGTGATGATCTTTGTCTTTGTAGCGAATGCAGATTTTAGCCGTTGGTAATTGACCCGTTTTGCTTAATACTTCTAGGTCTTTTACCGTGATGGCATCATCCTCTGCACTTACTTGAACATCAGATGCTAAAGCTTGAAGATCTTCATCAAAGATTTCTCGTTTCTTATCAGCCAAGTCTTTAAATCGAACAAACGCCTGATTAAAAGCTTCTTTACTTTCAAAATTAATACCAAGCTCTTCTAATCGTGCTGCAAATGCTGCACGCCCAGATAACTTACCTAGCGATAATTTATTGGTACTCCAGCCAACATCTTCTGCCTTCATAATTTCATAGGTTTCACGAAACTTTAAAATACCATCCTGATGAATACCCGACTCATGGGCAAAAGCATTGGCCCCGACAATCGCTTTGTTAGGCTGAACAGGAAAACCTGTTACAGAGGACACCAACCGCGATGTGGGTACAATCTGCGTAGTATCAATCTTAGTTTGTACCGGAAAAATATCTTTGCGTGTGCGAATCGCCATAACTAGCTCTTCAAGGGAAGCATTACCTGCTCTTTCACCCAAACCATTGATAGTGCATTCCACCTGCCTAGCACCGGCCTTGACAGCCGCAAGACTATTGGCAACGGCAAGACCAAGATCATTGTGACAGTGCACAGAAAAAATGGCTTTATCCGCATTGGGTACAGTATTTAATAACCGCTCAATCATTGCACCATATTCCCCAGGGTCGGTGTAGCCGACGGTATCGGGCAAATTAATAGTGGAAGCACCTGCATTAATAACTGCTTCGGTAATCTGACACATAAAATCAAATTCTGTGCGACTGGCATCTTCTAGGGAGAACTCAACATCATCAATTAAGCCGCGCGCCAATTTTACCGCGGAAATAGCCTGATTCATCACCTGATCGGGCTTCATTTGCAGCTTATATTTCATATGAATTGGCGAAGTAGCAATAAAAGTGTGAATACGTCCCGCTTCAGAACCTTTAAGTGCCTCTGCAGCAGCTTCTATATCCCCTTGTACCGCTCGAGAAAGACTGCATATTCGACTGTCTTTTACCGTATTAGCAATGGCCTGTACTGCATCAAAATCACCTTGACTGGACACGGCAAAACCTGCCTCAATGACATCCACACGAAGTTTTTCAAGCGCCTTGGCAATACGCACTTTTTCATCTTTGGTCATCGACGCACCGGGGCTTTGCTCACCATCGCGCAAGGTAGTATCAAAAATTACTAAATTGTCTTTTGAATTCATGATTGTATTCCTGATTCACTAGCATCAGTAAAGAATGCCAGTATTGTAAAACTAATTTACCCATAAGGGCATAGTATTCCGCCGAATAATATATGTATTACCAACGAAAATGAGATTTATAAGGTGTAACAGATAGTCGCCCCTCAGGGCAGGAGGCGAACAAGTAGAACAACTAAACCGTGAAAAGCTTGGTTGTTATGGGGGGTTTTTGAATAATCTTTTATAAGCATGGATTAATGGTAGCAAACAAGCTTTATAAAATCGAGTTTAGTGCCAAAAAAATGATTGGTTACATGTAGAAAAACACGCCTCTTCTGGGTTTTATAAACTAAACTAATATATATATGAATAGTTACTACTTTTTAAGGACGGCTCTCATATTATGGATCGACACGCTGTAACCCTTAATATTATCGATGCCTCCGTCAGCGATCTAGTCGTCGGTGGCGATGGGTATCTACAGCTTATAAAACACAAAGTATTTAATCAGGTTGCTGTCAATAATGGTGAATTTATTTTGCTTGGCGGCATGATGCAGCAATCGTCAATAAAACATACACAGGGGCTGTCAAAGTTAAAGAAATTACCCTTTTGGGGTGGCTGTTCGGTCAACAAAAGCGACGGAAATCAGACTATGAAATATGGATAATGATCAAGCCATCGATTCTTAAAAAACATTAAAATGCTATTAGTTTTGCAATCTTGCCAAGAAAAACTTAGCCGGAGCATAAATAACAAAACCGAGAGCTAGCATAAATAAAATGCGCGGAGGATCTATAGTAATTACCACAAACGACATCACAATTGAGAGAATAACCACAAATGGTACTTTTCCACGCAAATCTATCTGCTTAAAACTTGGATATTTAAAATTAGACACCATCAACAAACCAGCTACAACGGTTAAAATTGAGGTTAAACTGGATATTAGTAGGGTTGGCTGCATAGATTGTGCTGACCAAACAAATCCAGCTATAAGCGCTGCAGCAGCAGGACTGGGTAAACCAATAAAGAGCTTGCCACTATTGACGCTCGACTGAACATTAAAACGGGCTAATCGAAGCGCGGCACAGGATGCATAGACAAATGCCGCTGCGATACCTACTTTGCCAAGACCAGTCAAACCCCAACCATAGATAACAATTGCGGGTGCAATACCAAAAGAAACCATATCGGATAGGCTATCATATTGAACCCCAAAATCGCTCTGAGTATTAGTCATACGGGCAACACGCCCATCAAGGCCGTCAAATACCATCGCCACAAAGATCGCAATTGCAGCAACCTCAAAGTTACCACTGAATCCTGATAAAACTGCATAAAAACCACCGAAAAGTGCCCCAGTAGTAAGCAAGTTAGGTAGCAAATAAATACCTTTTCTAGGTCGACTAGTCTCAGCAGTTTTTGCGTCTGAAAAGCTATCGATCTCAACAATTTTTTCTGAATTTTCAGGGTTTTTCATAGGTATATACTCAAAAAGTGTTGCTCAATTATAGGGTATTCAGACCTAAAATGTGAAACGGCCCTATAAAGGGCCGTTTCAAAAATAATCAACAATTACTCATCAATTAATTTTTATCTTTGTCTACCAATGCATTCTTTGTAATCCAAGGCATCATACCACGCAACTCTGCACCCACTTTTTCAATAGGATGCGCCGCATTATTGCGACGATAAGCTGTCATAGATGGGTAGTTTAACGCACCTTCAGAGATAAACATTTTGGCATATTCACCATCTTGAATACGCTTAAGCGCATTGCGCATTGCTGCACGTGACTCATCATTGATTACCTCAGGACCAGTCACATACTCACCGTACTCCGCATTATTAGAGATTGAGTAGTTCATATTGGCAATACCGCCCTGATACATCAGATCAACAATCAATTTAAGTTCGTGAAGACACTCAAAATAGGCCATCTCAGGGGCATAACCGGCTTCAGTCAATGTTTCAAAACCTGCTTTAACCAGCTCAACAGCACCACCACAAAGAACAGCCTGCTCACCAAATAGATCAGTTTCGGTTTCGTCTTTAAATGTCGTTTCGATAATACCCGTACGGCCACCGCCTACGCCTGACGCGTAAGATAGTGCTACAGATTTTGCCTTATTAGAGGCATCCTGATAAACAGCAATTAAATCAGGGATACCACCGCCATTAACAAATTCATTACGCACGGTATGACCTGGCGCCTTAGGTGCAATCATAATCACATCCAGATCTTTACGAGGTACGATCTGGTTATAATGAATGGCAAAACCATGGGCAAACGCTAGTGTTGCACCCTGCTTTAGGTTTGGCTCTACTTCGTCACGATATAGTTGAGACTGGAACTCGTCTGGCGTCAAAATCATAACCAAATCAGCACTGGCAACCGCGCTCGGCACATCAGAAACTTTTAGGCCAGCCGCTTTCGCTTTTGCGGCAGAGGACGAACCCTGACGAAGGCCTACAGTTACATCAACACCCGAATCTTTCAGGTTGTTAGCGTGCGCATGGCCCTGCGAGCCATAGCCAATAATGGATACTTTCATTCCTTTGATAATTGAAAGATCACAGTCTTTATCATAATAAACTTGCATTGATTTCACCTAGTTAATAGTTATACACGTAAAAATTTATCGCCACGAGAGATGCCAGAAACACCACTGCGAACGACTTCCATAATGCCGATTTCTCTAACGGCATCGATAAATGCATCTAATTTATCACTGTCACCAGTGAGCTGCACTATATAGGTCGAAGCTGTTACATCAACAACATGACCCCTAAATATTTCTACACAGCTCTTTAATTCAGCGCGTGTTTGAGGATCTGATGCCTTAATTTTCATGACCATCAGCTCACGCTCAACATGAGAACCCAACGTTATATCGACCACTTTAATGGTATCGATTAACTTGTGTAGCTGTTTAACAATCTGCTCCGCCATCTGATCATCACCCTCAGTCGTAAGGGTTAGACGCGAAAGCGTATCGTCATCCGTCGGTGCAACGGTCAAAGTGTCTATATTATAACCTCTTTGAGCAAATAACCCGACTACTCTTGAAAGCGCACCGGATTCATTTTCCAGTAAAATAGAAATTATGCGTTTCATTAGCTTTTCTCCGCTTTATTCAAATACAGGTCACCCATTGAGCCACCCGGTATCTGCATAGGATATACATGCTCAGATTTATCTACACAGATATCCATAAATACCACGCGATCCTTCAATGCAAAACATTCACGCATTTTCTCTTCAAGCTCCTCGTAACGCGTCACTTTGATACCCACATGACCATAAGCCTCAGCCAAAGCAACAAAGTCGGGTAGAGAATCCTCATAAAGGCTCTGGGAGTATCGACTACTGTAATTCATATCTTGCCACTGGCGAACCATACCTAATGCCGAATTATTAAGATTAATAATCTTAACTGGCAATTTATATTGGCTACAGGTTGATAGCTCCTGAATACACATCTGGATACTGCCTTCACCAGTTACACAGGCAACCTGTGCTTCTGGATAAGCTAATTGAACACCCATGGCTGCAGGTAACCCAAAACCCATGGTTCCCAAGCCACCAGAGTTAATCCAGCGACGCGGCTTATCGAACAAATAGTACTGAGCCGCAAACATTTGGTGCTGACCTACATCTGATGTGATAAAGGCATCGCCATTTGTTTCTTTATACAGCGCCTTAATAACATCCTGTGGCTTAATAATATCACCGGAGCTTGGCTCATAGCGGTTAGCCGTATAAATGCCCTTCTCTGCTCGCCACTGATCAATCTTAGCCCACCAGTCCTTAATAGCTTTAGCATCAGGTTTAGTGTCCAACTCATCAGCAATACTCAGCATCTCATTAAGAACCGATGTACAGGTACCAACAACCGGAATATGCGCATTGATATTTTTAGAGATCGACGTGGGATCAACATCAATATGGATAATTGTTGCATTAGGGCAAAATTTATCCAGATCATTGGTTACCCGATCATCAAAACGCGCACCTACAGCAAAAATTACATCAGCCTCATGCATTGCAGTATTCGCTTCAAAGGTACCATGCATACCCAACATACCAATAAATTGACCATCAGTTGCCGGATAGGCACCCAATCCCATCAAAGTATTGGTTACTGGGTAATTGAATCTCTGAGCCAATTTAATTAATTGCTCAGAAGCATTATCAATAATAACGCCGCCACCAGAGTATATAACTGGCTTTTTGGCAGACAAAAGGGTCTTAACTGCGCGCTTAACTTGCCCGCGATGTCCTTTATTGGTTGGCTGATAAGAGCGCATCTTAATCGTGGATGGCCAATTGTATGAAACCTTATAATTTGGATCAGTAACATCCTTTGGGATATCAACAACAACCGGACCGGGTCTGCCTGTTGACGCAATGTAGTACGCCTTGGCAATGGTTTCAGCTATATCTTCAGTGCGAGTCACCAAAAAACTATGCTTTACGATAGGACGAGAAACACCCACCATATCAGTTTCCTGAAAGGCATCTTGTCCAATTTTAATTTTTGGAACCTGACCAGATATAACAACCAATGGAATTGAATCCATATAGGCTGTGGCAATACCAGTAATAGCATTGGTTGCACCAGGCCCTGAGGTTACAAGGGCTGTACCTACTTCGCCTGTTGATCTTGAAAAACCATCAGCCGCATGAACCGCCGCCTGCTCATGGCGAACTAAGAGATGCTCAACATCTTCTTGTCGGTAAAGCGCATCATAAATATGCAACGCAGCTCCGCCTGGGTAACCCCAAACATGCTTTACACCTGCGTCTTTTAAGGCGCGAATAACTATTTCGCCGCCGGATAAATGTTCCATAATTTGTCCTCTGAATACTTACTTCTTAGATATAACTAAGAGCAAAAAGAACCTTTCCCAGTGGTAACTAGGCTGAAACATCAATAGGGACGCCACCGAAGTAGCTAGTTACAGTCACACCGGTAAGTGTTTTGACTGCTCGTAGGGGCTATGGGTAATAGCACCATCTCTTATGATGACCAGCGGTATGGGTAACACCTGTCTGGTACTTGGACTTAAAATTAACTCAATACGAGTAAATTCGCGAGTAATTTACCACTTTTTTTCAAGTAGTCAACTAAAACCGAAATAAATTGCTTAAAGATTAACCAGCTAATTGGACTGGTATGGTATTTGAAGTACGCTCAACTGAGTTATCTTTGTTTAGATAAACAAGTTTTGGCTTGTGTTCTGCAGCTTCCTGCTCATTAAACTGACCATAGGTAGCGATGATTATGCGATCACCTACCTGACAAAGACGTGCAGCAGCACCATTGATAGAAATAGTCCCTGAGCCCGCTTCAGCCGAAATTATATAGGTAGTAAAACGCTCGCCATTATCGACATTATAGATATCGATTTGTTCAAACTCGCGCATGCCTGCCAACTTGAGAAGGTCAGCATCAATAGCACAGGAACCATCATACCAAAGCTCCGCTTGAGTAACGGAGGCCATATGTAATTTAGCTTTTAAAAGGGCCGATAACACAGTATTGTCCTAATTTTTTCGTTAACTTAATTATACCAAGAGAGAAGATTGTTTGCGAAAAAATGATTATTGAATTAACCCAAACTGATACTAATATTATCAATTAAGCGTGCTGAATCCGTGTACATGGCACCTAATACAGTTATTTGATGATCGTCCATGGCTGCAGGCTCAAGTGTCTTACTGTTGCTAATTGTCACATAATCTGGCCTAAAGCCTGCAGATTCAATGCGCTTTTTCGCCTCCAACTCAAGGGTTAGAAAATCTAAATTACCCGCTTGAATTTTTTGGGCGATTAGCTCAAGAACTTGTTTTAAAACTTTTACTTTAGGACGCTCATCTTCAGTGATATAGATATTTCTGGAACTCATTGCTAATCCGTCAGCTTCACGATGAATAGGTGCAGAAATTATTTTAACCGGCAAACAAAGATCCTCAGTCATACGCTTAATAACAGCTAACTGCTGATAATCCTTGATGCCAAAAATCGCCTCATCAGGTTGGACAATATTAAACAGCTTGCTTACCACTGTAGTAACCCCTTCAAAATGGCCGGGTCGACTAGCACCACAGAGTACATCAGTCATGGTGGGACAAACCACACGACTTTGAGTATCTAGACCATTTGGGTACATTTCGCTATCTTCAGGATAAAAAAGGTAGTCACAACCTACCTGATCGAGCTTTTCGCAATCAGAAACATAGGTTCGTGGGTATTTATCCCAATCTTCATTAAGGCCAAATTGGAGTGCATTTACGAATATCGAGCAGACTACAATATCATTGGTTTCTCTCGCCTGTTTAATAAGGGCTAAATGACCATCATGCAAATTACCCATAGTTGGGACAAAACCAATAGATTTATTGCTATTGCGGTGTTCTCGCAGTACCTCTCTGAGACCATTTACCGTATGGAATACCTGCATTGCTTTCCCCTACTTATATGCTCTGCTTAGTACTCAGAAAAATTATCGACAGCAAGATTTTCAAAGCGGGTGTATTTACCCATAAACGTAAGACGACAGGTACCAATTGGGCCATTGCGTTGCTTACCCAATATAATTTCAGCCGTACCCTTATCAGGGCTATCTTCGTTATACACTTCGTCTCTATAGATAAATGCAATAACATCAGCATCCTGCTCAATAGCACCAGATTCACGCAAATCGGCATTGACTGGACGCTTATTAGGTCTTTGTTCAACATTACGACTCAGCTGCGATAGTGCAATCATTGGGCATTCATATTCCCTTGCCAAGCCCTTCAATTCTCGAGATATTTGAGAAATCTCCTGAACCCTGCCCTCAGTCGCATTACTGCCGCTCATCAACTGAAGATAATCCACCATAATTAAACCAGGCTGAGCTTGCTTATAGAGCTCATCATTATCTGGCTGTGAATCTGAGCCATGCTCTTGGTGCCATTGCTGACGCAACTGCTCTACACGCTCTCGAGTAAATTGCTTAATTCGGCTGCGCATTTCTAATGGGGTTATACCTGCAGAATCATCGATAAATAAAGGTCTATCTTTGAGTCTTTGAGCCGCACTACTTAAGCGAGGCCAATCGTCTTCTTGAAGATTACCCGAACGCATTCTAGTTTGATCGATCTTTCCCATTGAAGACAGCATTCTAGTAATAAGCTGACTAGCCGGCATTTCTAGTGAAAACACTAAAACGGGGCGCTCTTGATGAAGTGTAGCCTGCTCTACCATATTCATGGCAAATGAGGTTTTACCCATCGATGGACGACCAGCAACAATAATAAGGTCGGATTTTTGCCAACCAGAGGTCATATTATCTAAATCAGAAAATCCAGTACTTAAACCAGTAATATCAGCATCGTTTTTAAATAGCTCGTCAAGCCTTGAAACCGCGTCTTTAATAAGATTGTTTACATCTTTAAAACCGCCCTGCTTAGGTCGATTTTCAATAATCTCTTGAAGCCGAGCCTCAGCTTCCGCTAAAAGTTTTCCGCTATCCCAACCTACAGGATTGTAACTTTTTCGGACAATCTCACTAGACGCTGTAATTAGCTGTCTAACAATTGAACGCTCTAAAACAATCTGGGTATAGGCTTTAACATTGGCTGAACTAGGTGTGTTTTGCGCCAAATCAACAAGGTATTCGGCACCCCCTACCGCACTCAATTCATTGGAATTTTGCAGATACTCAGTCAGAGTAATTGGATCAAAAGGCTGACCCTCTGATGCCAATCCGGCCATAGCATTAAAGATAGATCGATGATCTGCACCAAAAAAATCGTTTTCACCAAGAACCTCAGCAACAGAGTCAAAGGCGTCATTCTTTAGCATTAAGCCGCCCAGAACCGCCTGTTCCGCCTCAAGAGAGTGCGGCAGGGGCTGACTAATTGTTGGCTCGGCAAAAAGTGCTTCGTTCATAGATATGATTTTTTTAAATTACAGACATAGATTATAGTGCGACTAGAAGATAAATTAACACAGGCAATTGAAAATATTTTTTTAAAACTAAAACGGCACTGACCCGATTGGAGCCAATGCCGTCTTGAAGTCTACTTTAAACAGAAAGACTAAGCTTTTTCTGCCTCAACAATCACAGTGATTGGCTGAGTGACATCTGTGTGTAACTGAATCTCAACGGTGAATTCACCGACATTGCGAATAGCACCTTCAGGCATATTGATTTCGCTCTTCGAAATCTCACCACCGGCATTATTAACTGCTTCTTCAATCTCACGAGTTCCAACAGAACCAAAAAGCTTGCCTTCATCACCCGCATTCGCTGTGATTGTAACTGAAGCAATTTCGGCTAATTTATTAGCACGAATTTGGGCTTTTTCCATTTTGTTGGCAGCTGCAGCTTCCAAGTCAGCACGACGAGTTTCAAACTCTTCGAGGTTGGCTTTAGTAGCATACAATGCCTTACCCTGAGGTATGAGGTAGTTGCGGCCATAGCCAGCTTTAACATTGGCTATATCACCAATATTTCCTAACTTACCTAATTTTTCCAATAGAATAACTTCCATCACTTACACCTCTTTATCTATTAATAACTCAAACTTTAGGTTTCTTATAACCTTCTAATTTTGAGCGTAAATCAATTAAACTGTCTGTTAAACCCAGAACTACCAATATCAGTGTTACTGGCTTTCCCAACATAATTATTCCGGCATATAAAAATGCCAACCACTGCTTGCCTTGGTTAAACAGCTTGACCACATAGTGAACCAATGCGATACCAGCAATTAACAAAGGCAATGCTGCTAAATCTGCCCATATCTGGGTGTTTTTCGAAAAAAACTGCCCAGCAATCAAAACTAAAATCAACATCACAGCGATGTTTGCATCAATGGCAAAACTATGGAATTCCTTTTGGAATCCACCGGGATTTTTAATCCCAGCTTGCCACCAGCGAGCTAACATTAAACTCATAACCGAACCAACAGCCAATATTGTGGCAATTAGTCCAAGCACCATAGACTCAGTAAGTGAGACACTTGACCGAGTTTGCTCTTCGCTAGTCACAGCATTGAGCATTTCTTGTGCTGTAGCAACTAAAGCAGTTACCGATGAGCCCATAAATAAACCAAAACCTTGAGCACAAATAACAGCGACTAAAACCGTTGCTAACAAGGTCCATTGCCATGAGGCCAAAACCCTGTGTACAGAAGCTGTAAAAACCATTACCCCTAAGGATGAAATAGAAACAGCAGTCAGTAACGAATTTTCTGCACCAGCTCGCTGCGCAAGTACCAGTGCTAAGGACACCCAAAGGAACAAAAGAGTTCCTTCTTTGGCACCTTTACACAAGGATACCAAAGCTATTGCAGCCGAGCTAATTAATGGAAAAAAACTTCCAATTAATGCCACTACTAAGGCCTGCAACCGCCCGCGCAATATAAATTCAGCTAGGGCCTTCAAGGTGTTCGACCTTTTTAGCTATGGCTATCAGTGTAAGGCAATAAAGCGATATAACGTGCACGCTTAATAGCTTCTGATAACTCACGCTGATAGCGTGCTTTTGTACCAGTAATTCTGCTAGGTACAATTTTTCCAGTTTCTGATACGTAGCCTTTTAGGGTATCAAGATCTTTATAATCAATCTCGGTAGCACCTTCAGCACTAAAACGACAGAATTTTCTTCTTCGAACAAATCTAGCCATTATTCATCTCCTTCCGCTGCTGGGGCTTCTTCTACAGGAGCCTCTTCAACTACTGCCTCGACCACTGCTTCTGCTTCTACTTCTTCAACTTCAGCTAGCGCTTCTTCTTTATCAGCCGATTCTTTAGCCTTAGCTGCCTTCTGGCGCTCACGAGCTTCTTTATCAGCTTTTTCAGCATTTTCTTGCTTCATGATAGGCGACTCTTGGGTAATAGCTTCATCGCGACGGATAACCATGCTTCTTATTACAGCATCGTTGTATCTAAAGGAAGAATTTAACTCATCAAGAATAACTTGATCACACTCTACGTTCATAAGAACATAATGTGCCTTGTGAATTTTATTGATTGGATAAGCCAGTTGACGACGTCCCCAGTCTTCAAGACGGTGAACGGAACCTTTTCCAGCTTCGATAGCAGAAGTGTATCTTTCTACCATACCCGCAACTTGCTCGCTCTGGTCTGGATGGACCAGGAACACTATTTCGTAATGACGCATTGTATCTCCTCATGGATTAAAAAGTCTCCCGCCAACACCAATCTGGTGATACAGTGAGACAAGGAGTGCCTGAGATAGCTTAAACTAAGAAGACTTAATCGTATACTCTCAGACCCTTCAAGCCGCGCGATTATAGAGATTTGCGCCTCAGGTTGCAACACAAAGCTTTAGGCTTCTTAATTGCTAGCGAGACTTATCTTTTCGTGAACTGAGAATTGTTAGAATAGATGCAATATTAGTCTTGGATTTTTTGAGTAAAAATGTAATGGCTATCTCTTCCAGAGCAACCAGTACATGAAGGATAATTACAACTCTAAAAAATAGCTGCTTATCACCAAGTATTAACAAATAAAAAGCTGGTGCAATCAATACAGCAGCAAGCTTTGCACCCCAAGTATGGTAGCTTGGAAAGCTACCCAAACGAACTAGGGCAATAACAACTGGTAGAATATAACTTAGCGTGGCTGCAACCAAATAAATAAACTGCTCATCAAAAATAGTCGGCCATATCACATATAGGCCTACTATCATCATGGCGTAAGTCGCCATATCGGCCCAGCTATCTAGACGCGCACCAAACTCAGTAACCTGATGTAATTTACGGGCAAAAAATCCATCCAACATATCGCTTATAAGTGAAATTGCGAGCAATAAAAGGAATAGACTTGCTTCATTTAAATAAGCTGAAACAGCCAACACCGGCACCAATGTCAGCCTTAACAAACTTAGTAAATTTGGTATAGAGTAAATATTTTTATCCATAGCCACTAATTCTAGATTTATTCCAATATTACAAACAATTCTAGTATTAAAGAAGTTAACAATAAACCTTTCTAACTACGCTGTCTTACTGCCTCAAACAGACAAACACCTGCAGCTACGGACACATTAAGACTACTGACTTTTCCCGCCATAGGTAATTTTGCCAAATAATCACATTGATGAGTCACTAATTGACGCATTCCTTTACCCTCTGAGCCCATCACGATCACAATTGGACCGGTAAGATCCAGATCATAAATTGTTTGCTCTGCTTCACCAGTAGTACCTACCGCCCACACACCGCGACCCTGTAAATCTTTTAAAGTTCTAACCAGATTAGTCACTACAACTAAAGGAATGGCTTCTGCAGCGCCCGATGCGACCTTAGAAACAACCGCCGTTAACCCTACTGAATTATCCTTAGGCACAATGACTGCTTGAACCCCTGCTCCTTCCGCTGAACGCAAACAGGCACCTAGATTATGAGGGTCAGTGACGCCATCGAGCATCAAAAAAAAACCCTGCTGTCCATGCTGATCAACCAGCTTCGCCAAGTAGCTTTCATCATAGGTTTCACCCTCTTTACACAGTGCTACAACCCCCTGATGACGACCTTCAACCAGAGAATCTAATTGCTGAGTAGTCACCCACTGCAAAGCAACGCCATGCTGATCAGCTAAGTTTAGCACCTTTTGTAATCTTGTATCTTGACGAGACCTAACCACTCTAAGCTCTTTGACCCGCTGGGGTGACGTTTTGAGTATTGATTGCACCGCATGAATGCCGAAAATCCAATCCAACTTAGCTCTCCTAGAGTACTTTTGTAGTTACATTATATAATCAATTGCACATTGTACTGGCTTTGGGCAGAATCCTGCTATTAATCTAATGAAGAATTTGGAGATTTAACATTAAACCCTGCCTAGAATTCCATGAACTACCCCGCGCCGGCCTTTTCCGAAGACTTGCAGCCTTTGTCTATGATGCATTTTTACTCTTTGCCATTACTCTTGGATACGGTGCATTGCTCCTCATTGTTAAGATGATAGTCTTTGGCACGGAGGGGCTAGAAGATATACAACCCAATGCTTTTCTTCAGTGGCTTAGCTTTTTCGGCTGGATAGCAAGCCTGGTGGGTTATTACTATATTTGTTGGCGTAAGCAGGGGCAAACGCTCGGCATGAAAGCATGGCGACTCAGACTTCAGCAACTTGACGGCAGTCTGGTCTCTCCTGAGCAGTGCCTAAAACGCTGTCCACTGGCACTTTTATCATTAATCACTTTCGGTTTGGGTTACTTTTATTGCTTGATGCCCCCCAAAAAATCATGCGCCCATGATATCTTCACTCAAACAGCCGTGGTGGTTTTAGACAAAAGCTAAGGAAAAATGACTTCTATCCGGCACGCCTCAATAAGATTAGGCCAATAGAAATACATATAATTATGGGAGTTAAAACAGCCAGAATAGGCGATATTTGAAACACTATACTCAGTGGCCCCAAAATATCTGAAAGCAACTTAAAGCTAATACCAAATAAGACGCCTACAAAAACCCTGAAGCCCACGGTAGCCTGTCTCAAAGGACCAAAAACAAAGGCAATACCCACCAACACCAAGCTAAAAATCGCCAAGGGTTGAAGCACCTTGCTCCAAAATGCCAATCTATATTTTGCAGAGTCAGCATTTCGCTCTTCCAAATAACCAATATGATCATTCAAAGAGCCTGCAGATAATGCTTCAGCTGGCAGAATATTAAGCGACAAAACCTCTGGGGTTAATTCGGTCCGCCATTGTCTAGTAACCCATTTTTTAGTAGAGGTTTTTTCCTCAACAAACAACGTACTGGAAACATTTTCTTCAACCCAAAAACCTTCCGTTTTATTAAAGGTTGCCCTAGATGAAAAACTGGCTTCTTCTAATTGGCGCTGTTCATTCAATTTATATCGAGTCACACCAAACAGAACACCGCCGGGGAAAACAGCATTAAAGTGAATAAATTCATCACCTTCTTTCGCCCAAAAGCCTGAGGTTGAATCTAATGCGGACTCCCCTTTACGCAAATATTCTCTTTTACTATCCGCCAATTGATCTAGATAGGGTGAAAGGTATTCACCAATCAAGGCAGCGACAAGAATAAATAAAATAACGGGCCTGAATACAAGGTACACAATACGCATCAAAGAAACACCTGCGGCGCGCATAACCACTACTTCACTATTGGTCGCAAGCATACCTAAGCCGACTAAACAGCCAATTAGTGAGGCCAAGGGAATATATTCATAGATAGTCGAGGGTAATTTAGTCGCTGTGTAAATCAAAACATCAGTGAACTGATAATTTCGTCTTATATCTCCCATTTGATCAATAATACCAGCGACAATGTCCAAACCGACTATTGCTGTCAATGACACCGCGATTGCAGAAAAGACATTGATACCAATATAACTTGAAAGCTTTTTATTCATTCATTGCCACCTTGGTGGGTTAAGCCCAATATGCGACGAGAATAAGATCCTATTTGCTCAGCGAATATAAGCCCCAGTGCTAAGACTAAAAATACAAGATGCACTGGTATCAATGTGACTCCTATCGGGATAGACCCTGCCTCAATAGCACCCCGCAGAGTATTAAGAGAGACCAGATAAGCAAAATATAACAATACAGCAGGTAAAATTCGTGCAAAACGACCAGACCTTGGGTCAATTCGGCTTAGAGGTACCGCTAACAAGGTGACAATTAACATCATAATCGGTATTGAGAAACGCCATTGCAAGGCAATACGATGCCCAACTTCAGATGAATTCATCAGCGCTCTAGTAGTCATTGCATCAGTGGCAGTATCCTCAGATAACTCCTCAGGTGGAGCCAGTCGTGTACCAAACTCGTCAAAATAGGTGATCTGATAGTCATGTCTGCCAGGGACTCCCTCAACTCGATAACCTTTTTGTAGGGATAAAAAGCGATCATCTGTATCTCTGGCTTTGGTCTGAGAACCACTATCAGCAATCACCAACACTAGGCTACCTTCTGAAGTATCTGTCGCCTCCGAAGTGGCCGACATAAAAACATTGCCAAGCTCTCGATCTTCAGAGATAGAATTTACCCAAGTTACGCCCTTACCACCGCGAAGGGAGTAGAATTTTTTTTCAGTCACTCTATCCAGCTCACTCTTCTGCTCTTGAATAGTAAAAATTGCCTCAGCTTTTTTTATACCTACCGGCGTAACATATAAACTAAGATAACCAACCACCAATGCTAAAAAAGAAGCCACAATAAAAGTAAAAGACAATAGTTTTCGCTCAGAAAACCCACAAGCCCTAAGAACACTCATCTCATTTTCGACATACAAGCGACCAAAGGTTAGCAAAACCGCCAAAAAGAAGGCCAAAGGTAAGGCAAGCTCTAAAAACCCGGGAATGCGATAGCCAATAACCGCAAAAATAACTTCTGGGTCCATATTACCCGAAAGCGCATTAGCTAGATATTTTACAAATCGCCCACTAATCAGCACCATCAGCAGCACAACACAGACTGCAACAGTGACTGATAAAAGTTCACGACTTAAATAACGAAAAATAATCACAAGATTCAGCTTAAACTCTTGGGTGTAATCGTACTAAGTGGTATGGTTCTGCTAACATTTTTCTCTTTCAACTTAGTTACCTAATGGATATTTTATGAAGTTTACTGCATCTTGCGCCGAACTGTCAGGTTTAAAAGCAGATTCACTTATTCTACCTACCGGCCCAACGCTTGAAAATAGCGTAGAAACCATTAATCAATGGTCGAATAATGCGATTTCCTCAACTATCGAATCTGGCGAATTTACCGGAAAATCAGGGCAAGTCATGGTGCTTAATTTTCCTGAATTATCTATTCAACGAATAATCCTGTTAGGGACTGATGGACTATTTAATCAAAGACAGGTTAAAAAAGCCGTTACCGCAGCCTGTGGTGCATTAAATAAAACCAAGTCCCAAAGCGCCCTATGGATTGGCGGCAATATAACGCAAGATATCCAAGCTGAAGCATCTATTGTCGCTCAATCAATTAATACCTCGCTTTACAACTATAAAAAACAAGAAAAAGGTGAAATACCTGCGCTTGAGTCTCTCACTTTTTGGTCCGCCAAAAATACAGACACCAGTGCAGTTGAAGACGGTCTTTCCTATGGTGCTGCCGTTGGCGATGGTATGAATACCGCCAAACAGTTGGGCAACCTACCTGCCAATATCTGTACCCCCAGCTACCTTGCAGAGCAAGCTATTAGCTTAGGTAAGGCAAAGCTCGACAAAGCCAGTATCACTACCGAAATTTTAGACCGCGCCGATATGCAAAAACTCAAAATGGACTCCCTACTCTCGGTTGCCGAAGGGTCAGATGAGCCACCCAAGCTGATAGTGATAAATTATCAAGGTACTAGTGCTAACGAAAAACCCGTAGTACTGGTGGGTAAAGCAGTAACTTTTGATTCTGGGGGCATCAGTCTAAAACCCGGACGCGGCATGGATGAAATGAAGTTCGACATGTGCGGCGGCGCATCCGTTTTAGGCGTAATGAATAGCCTTACCCAGTTGCAATTACCCATCAATGTCGTGGGTATTATCCCAGCCACCGAAAATATGCCCAATGGCCGCGCCACCAAGCCCGGCGATGTAGTGACCAGTATGTCGGGGCAAACCATTGAGATTCTTAATACCGATGCTGAGGGACGCTTAATCTTGTGTGACTCACTGACCTATGCGGCAAAATTTAACCCCGATACAGTGATTGATATTGCCACACTCACTGGTGCCGTTATTAGCGCCTTAGGCAAAGTCGCTTCGGGCGTTTTATCCAATAACCAACAGCTCGCCAATGACCTTATCGAATCGGGCACCCAAAGTGCCGACCCCGTATGGCAACTGCCCCTATGGGAAGAATATGACGAGCTATTAAAAAGCAACTTTGCCGATATGGCCAATATTGGTGGCCCCCAAGCAGGGACTATTACTGCCGGTTGTTTCCTGGCGCGTTATACCAAAGACTACAAATGGGCACACTTAGACGTGGCCGGCACTGCATGGGTTTCTGGTGCCAATAAAGGCGCTACGGGAAGACCCGTGCCCTTATTAATGGAATACCTACGGCAAAAAGCGAAATAACTCGTGACAAAAGTTACCTTTTACAAGCTTGCCAGTAACGCCCCCAGCTTAAAATTTGTCTGCCAGCTGATAAAAAAAGCCTGTGCCACCCAACAACAGGTGCTGTGTTTGGTCGACGATGAGCAAACCGCCGAACAGCTCGATCAACTGTTATGGGAATTTGAGCAAGAGGCCTTTATCCCTCATGGTATTGGCGTTGATCAACAACCCATCGCCATCAGCGCAACCGCAGAGCCCGGCGAGCACCACCAGATTCTTATTAATTTACAAGGGCAAATACCCACATGGTTTAGCCGCTTTGAACGCGTGATTGAACTAGTCCAACCCGAATCAGAGCATGAACAGGTTAAACGGGAAAACTTCCGCTTCTACAAAGAGCGTGGTTATGCGCTGGATTTTCATGACCTAAGCAAAAGTTTTCCTTAAGCATTGAATACAAAAGACAATAATGAAGCTGATGGACTAGCCCCAAGTATCTGCAACACTTATAATTGCCGATCTTAAAAATAACCACAATTTACAAATTAACTGAGATAAGTAATGGATAAAACATTCGCCCCCCAAGCTATTGAAGACAAGTGGTATAAAACTTGGGAAGACAGTGGTTATTTTGCCCCCAGTGGTGAGGGTGATGCTTACAGTATTGTGATTCCTCCGCCGAATGTGACGGGTAGTCTGCATATAGGCCATGCATTGCAACACAGCATTATGGATGCCCTAACCCGCTATCAGCGTATGCAGGGTAAGAATACGCTATGGCAGGTGGGTACTGACCATGCGGGCATTGCGACGCAGATGGTAGTTGAGCGCAAGTTGGCGGCGGAAAATCAACCGGGTAAGGATGCGTTGGGCCGCGAGAAGTTTATTGAAAAAATCTGGGAGTGGAAGGAGCAATCCGGTGGCACCATTACTCAGCAGATGCGTCGTTTGGGTAATTCGGTCGATTGGGAAACTGAGCGCTTTACCATGGATGAGGGTTTTTCTGGCGCAGTTCAGGAAGTGTTTATCCGCCTGTATAACGAGGGCTTAATTTATCGCGGTAAGCGTTTGGTGAATTGGGACCCTAAACTCAATACGGCTATTTCAGATTTAGAAGTTGAAAACCGTGACACTAAGGGCAAGATGTGGCATCTGCGCTACCCCCTTGCCAATGGTGCGGTTACGGCGGATGGTAAGGATTATATTGTGGTGGCAACCACGCGCCCCGAGACTATGCTGGGCGATACGGGTGTTGCGGTTAATCCTGAGGATCCTCGCTATAAAGATTTAATTGGTCAGTCTGTTGAATTGCCACTGGTGGGTCGATTGATTCCAATTGTCGGCGATGAACATGCGGATATGGATAAGGGTACCGGTTGTGTAAAAATCACCCCTGCCCATGATTTTAATGATTATGAAGTGGGTCAACGACATAGTTTACCCATGGTGAATATCCTGACCTTTAAGGCGGATATTCGTAAAACTGCCGAATGCTGTAATTCAGATGGCAGTCAAAATTCTGAGATGGATGATAGCTTGCCGGAAAAATATCAGGGCATAGAGCGCTTTGCGGCACGCCGTGAGATTGTCGCTGATATGGAATCTTTAGGGCTATTAGTGTCAATTGAAGAAAATGATATGACGGTTCCCTATGGCGATCGTGGCGGTGTGGTGATTGAGCCGATGCTGACCAACCAATGGTATGTAGACGCTAAAAAGCTGGCCGGCCCTGCAATTTCTGCGGTAGAAGACGGACAGATTAAGTTTGTGCCTCAGCAATATGAAAATATGTATTTCTCTTGGATGCGCAATATTCAAGATTGGTGTATTTCCCGTCAGCTATGGTGGGGTCACCGTATCCCTGCTTGGTATGATGAGGCGGGCAATGCCTATGTGGGCAATAGTGAAGCTGAGGTTAGATCAGCGCACAATTTGGTCGATACACCGCTAACCCAAGATGATGATGTATTGGATACATGGTTTTCTTCGGCACTGTGGACCTTTGGCACACTGGGCTGGCCTGAGCAGACGGAACGACTAAAGAATTTCCACCCTACTGATGTTCTTGTTACTGGCTTTGATATTATTTTCTTCTGGGTGGCACGTATGATTATGATGTCGATGCATCTAATTAAAGATGAGGATGGCAAGCCTCAGGTGCCTTTCCATACGGTCTATGTAACGGGCTTGATCCGCGATGAGCAGGGTCAGAAGATGTCTAAATCCAAAGGTAATGTTTTAGATCCTCTGGATATGATTGATGGTATTGGTATTGATGATCTGGTGGAAAAACGCACTGGCAATATGATGCAGCCACAACAGGCAGAGAAAATTGCCAAACGCACCCGCAAAGAATTTAAAGATGGCATTGAGCCCCATGGCACCGATGCACTGCGCTTTACCCTCTGCGCCCTTGCCTCTACGGGTCGTGATATTAATTGGGATATGAAACGCCTTGAGGGTTATCGTAATTTCTGTAACAAAATTTGGAATGCCGCCCGCTATGTGCTGATGAATGGCGAGGAACATAGCTGTGGTCAAAATGGCGAATCATACAAATTAAGCCTGGCTGATCGTTGGATTATCTCTAGCCTGCAACAGGCAGAAACTGAGGTGACTGAGGCGATTGAAAATTACCGCTTTGATTTGGCGGCACAGGCCCTGTATGACTTTATTTGGAACGAATACTGTGACTGGTATCTGGAGCTATCAAAACCGGTACTCTGGGATGAAAATGCTGATCCAGAACTGCAACTGGGCACACGAAGAACCTTGGTTAGGGTATTAGAGACCATCTTGCGCTTAAGCCACCCAATTATGCCATTTATCACCGAAGAAATTTGGCACAGTATTGCACCACTTGCCGGTATTAAGCTTAAGTCGAGTGGCGATAGCATTATGCTTCAGCCCTTCCCTGTTGCCGATCAGTCGCTGGTCGATCAATCGGCGATTGATGATATTGAATGGGTAAAACAGGTGGTTGTTGGGGTGCGTAATGTGCGCGGCGAGATGAATATATCCCCTGCCACATCTCTCAATATTTATTTTGCCCGTGGCGATAGCGACGATCAACGTCGACTGGAAGAAAATCGTCAGTATCTGTGTAAATTGGCCAAACTTGAATCGATTACTTGGCTGGATAACCCTGAAGATGCGCCGCTAAGCGCGACTGCATTGGCTGGTGACTTGGAAATCTTGGTGCCTATGGCGGGTTTAATTGATGTGGATGCTGAACTTAAGCGCCTTTCTAAAGAAATTGAAAAACTATCAAGCGATGTCCAGAAGCTGTCTGGCAAATTGAGTAATGACAAATTTGTAGCTAATGCGCCTGAAGAGGTTGTTACCAAAGAGCGTAATAAGCTATCCGATATGCAGGGTGCTCTTGAACAGCTTACTGCCAAACAGACTGCCATTGCTGAGATGGCCTAAAAGATGAATTTTTAGATGGCCCACAACCTCAATTCTCAGCAACAGGCGGCATTAAAGTATATTGATGGACCCTTGCTGGTACTCGCGGGCGCAGGCAGTGGTAAAACCAGTGTGATTACTGGCAAGATTGCCTTTCTGGTTGAACAATGCGGTATTCCAAGCCGAAATATCTATGCGGTAACCTTTACCAATAAAGCCGCGCGAGAGATGAAAGATCGGGTCGGTAAAATTTTATCGGGCTCTGAATCAAAGGGATTATCAGTTTCTACCTTTCATAATCTGGGCCTCAATATTATTCGCCATGAAATCAAAAAGCTTGGGTTTAAGCCCGGGTTTTCGATTATGGATCAAGAAGACTGCCGAAATATTCTTAAAGAGCTTTTGGTTCGTCATTCCGATTTAGATGAGAAACTGATCGACAATATTCAATACACCATTTCTGATTGGAAGAATTCCCTGCTAGAACCGGGTCAGGCCGTCAGTGCCGCCAACAGTACCGGCGAACAAACCATTGCCATGTTATATGAGCGTTATCAGCGCGCCCTTCGCGCCTATAATGCGGTTGATTTTGATGATTTAATTATGATTCCCGTTTGCCTATTTCGTGAACAGCCTGAGGTGCTAGCCAAGTGGCAACAGCGTATTCGCTATATGCTAGTGGATGAGTATCAAGATACTAATCTGGCCCAATATGAATTGGTACGCACCTTGGTAAAAGAAAAACAGGCGCTTACTGTGGTGGGCGATGATGATCAGTCTATTTACGCTTGGCGTGGTGCACGACCGGAAAATTTAATGCAACTGCAGGAAGACTTCCCCGCGCTTAAGGTGATTAAACTAGAACAGAACTACCGCTCAACAGGGCGTATTTTGGCCGCGGCTAACCAGCTGATCGACAATAACCCTCATTTAATACAAAAGGCACTGTGGAGTGAGCTTGGCCCTGGTGATCCATTGCGATTTATTATTAGCGACAACGAAGAGCGGGAAGCTGAACGGGTGGTGAATGAAATTATTGATATGCGCCTAAAAAGACGCTGTAAATACAGTGATTTTGCGATTCTCTATCGAGGCAACTATCAGTCAAAGCTACTCGAGCTTAAACTTCAGACACAAAATATCCCCTACGATATTACCGGTGGCCAATCCTTTTATGCGAAAACCGAAATTAAGGATGTTATGGCTTATCTGCGACTGGTGATTAACTCAGATGATGATAATGCCCTTTTACGGATTATTAATACCCCACGTCGCCAAATAGGACCCACCACCCTTGAGCGCTTGGGTGAGTACGCCAATAAACGTCAGGTATCCCTATTAGCGGCTATTGATGAAGTCGGCCTAAGTGCGACCGTACCCAGCGCCAACTTACAGCGCTTGCAACAATTTAAGCGTTGGGTTGAATCTGTACAGCGCAATATCTATGGCAATCAGCCTATAGCGGCCATTCGCGAGATGCTAGAGGATGCGGACTATCAAGACTGGTTGCGGCAAAACGCTAGCAACGAAGCCGCAGCCAATAAACGCTGGGAAAATATTAATCTTTTAATCAGTCAAATTGACTACGCACTTAAAGACAGCGACAGCGATACGGTTACTGCGGATAAAAATCCCATAGAAGCGGCTATTTCAAAGATAATTCTTCGCGATATACTGGATCGCGAACAAGAAGAATTAGCTGATGATAAGGTGCAAATGCTCACCCTACATGCCGCCAAAGGGTTGGAGTTTCTGCATGTTTTTCTTATTGGTATGGAAGAAGATATTCTGCCCCATCGCAATAGTATTGAAGGTGATCACATCGAAGAGGAACGCCGCCTAGCCTATGTGGGTATTACACGCGCCCAGCGTACTCTAACCATGACCAGTGCCGCCCAAAGAACTCAGTTTGGTGAAACCAGCGCCACTACCCCCAGTCGTTTTATCGATGAATTACCCCAGGATGATTTGGTGCGCATGGGCACCAATAGTGAAGCCAGTGCCGAGCAAAATCAAGCCGCCGGGGAAGAATCCCTGGATGCGCTTAAGTCGTTATTTGCCTAAGTTTTCAGTTTATTCACAATTTCATTGTAGAGTGTCACCTATCACTGACATTGGATGCTTTTAAGACGCAATGATCCATCTAAGGTGAACAACCTTATGTTAATAATTAATCTATAATTAATAAGATGAAATATCTCTAATTTAAAAAGTATTTACTTATGAGAGTATTGACTCTAGCGACTGTATGCATTCTTATCACCGCTTGTGGTGGTAAATCAAAAAACCAGGCTACCAATGAATGGATAGAGGGAGAGTACTTACCCTCGGGAAATTTCGCTAATATTTGTAGAAATCCCCGTCAAAATAAAGATTATCAGGATCTTGCCGGTACCTCTGTGGATGAAAATAATTGGATACGCTCTTGGAGCCACGAGACCTATCTTTGGTATAACGAACTACCGGATATAGATCCCGCCACACCCAGCCTTGCAGACCCAATCGATTACTTTAAAGAAATGAAAACCGATGCCAGAACAAGCAATGGACTGCCTAAGGATCGATTTCACTATGCAAATAATACAGAAGAATACAATCAGTTCGCTGAAACTGGTGTATCTGCCGGTTATGGTTTTACTTATCTATTAATCCAGAGCACACCTCCAAGAAAGGCAGTTATTATTTATTCTGAACCAAACAGTCCTGCTGCAATTAATAATATCAGGCGCGGTGCAGAAATTATGGGTATCGATGGGGAGTCTTTCGCCTACGGAAATGCAGATATTTTAAATGCTGGACTGATACCTAAAACATTAGACGAAAACCACACTTTTGAAATTAAAGACCTTAATGCCCTATCCACGCGAAGCGTTGTTCTTCAAAGCAGTGAAATAGTCACAGTGCCTGTGCATACTCAAAAAATCATTAATCATGTAAATAAAAAAATAGGTTATTTAGCCCTTAATACTTTTTTTGTTGCCTCAGCAGAAAAGCAACTAGTTGATGCGACAAATTATTTTAAAAGCAACCAAATCAATGAGCTGGTTTTGGATCTTCGCTATAACACAGGTGGTTATATCAGTATTTCAGCCGACCTTGGTACTATGATAGCGGGTAATAACGCATTAGGCTCTGTTTTTACCGAAATTATCTTTAATGACAAACTAAACAATAAAAATACCACCTTTAGATTTTTATCAACCTCTAGTTCTAATCTTACTGTACCAATGGGAACTTTATTACCTAAATTAGACCTACAACGAGTTTATATTTTATCTAGTGTTAATACGGCTTCAGCCAGTGAGTATCTTATTAATGGATTACGCGGCGTAGATATTGAAGTAATTTTAATTGGCACTACAACCACTGGAAAACCCTATGGCTGGCAAGCGACAGATAACTGCGGCACCACTTACTCTACCATACAGTTTAAAGGAGAAAATGCTAAAGGTTTTAGTGACTTTGGTTATGGCTTTATACCTTCTGCAATCGATAATGGCAGAGATAGGGTACGAGGCTGTGTGGTAACGGATGATTTAAGCCATCTATTAGGCGATGAGAATGAGAGAATGTTGGCTACAGCTCTTCACCATATAGAACATAATGAATGTCCTGTTAGCGCCCAAAATTCAAATAGCAAATCTGCGCACCCATTATCTAGAATGCGCGGTGAGGTTATTAATCGCTTTCCTGGCACAGGATTATTATTTCAATGAAATTAGTTTTTATTGCCACTCTTTTAGGATTGCTGTGGGGCTGCCAGTCGGCACTTATCCATCATCCTGCCATACTCGCTGAGCACAATAGCGACAATACTAAACAAGTTAAAACGATTATTGAGCAAGCACTTAAGTCAAATAATGTTCTTATTAGCCAATCTGTATTTACAAAAAGTAGTCAATTGATTATTCAGAGAAAGACAGATAGTTCATTAGTTAGCCCTAGGTTTTTATCGGAAACTGAAAAACCACATTATTTTTGGCTGTTTAAAAATATAACCGGTTGCTTTGTTCAATATGAACAAAGTCGATGGTATTTGACAAACACCAACTGTGTAGTAGAGATTAAAACAGGAATAAATAATTAACTAAAAGCTGCTATTAACCCGATCGCGAAGATCTTTACCGGGCTTGAAATGCGGCACAAACTTACCACTGAGAGTTACTGAATCACCGGTTTTTGGGTTGCGGCCGGTACGTGGTGCACGGTAATGCAGTGAAAAACTACCAAACCCACGAATCTCAATACGTTGTTTATTAACCAACGCTTTGGCCATACGCTCCAAAATCATTCGAACCGCTTGCTCAACATCGCGAGGCGGCAGTTGATCTTGGTTTATGGCTATCTTTTCTATTAATTCTGACTTGGTCATGGGTGCAACTGTCTATTACCTAGGTTTCATTGAAATACGCTCAATAACATCGAACGCTAGTGATTGATTTTATTGAAGTTTCAGCTGAATACAAGTGTTTATTTACAACAGGTCAAATTATATGAAAAAAAAAGGGTGGCAAAGCCACCCTTTTTTTAAAAAACAACAGATTATTTATCCATCTGTGCCTTAATAAGATCACCAATAGTTGCTAGTGACGAAGTATCAGTTTCAGACTTACGGTGAGCTTTGACAGCCTCTTTTTCGTCTGAAATATCTTTCGCTTTAACCGATAGATTGATAGCGCGGGTTTTGCGATCAACGTTAATAATCTTAGCTTCGATAGTGTCGCCAACGGTTAACTCATTGCGTGCATCTTCTACTCTTTCGCGAGATAGCTCAGATGCTTTCAATGTGGCTTCGATATCGTTACCTAGATCGATCACAGCGCCTTTGGCATCAACTTCTTTAATGGTACCAGTTACAATAGAACCCTTATCATTTGATGTTACATAGCTGTTAAATGGATCGTCAGTTAGTTGCTTTATACCTAGTGAGATACGCTCTCTTTCAGCATCAATGCTCAAAACAACAGACTCAACCTCTTCACCTTTTTTAAAGTTGCGAACCGCGTCTTCACCTGTTTCGTTCCATGAGATATCTGATAAGTGAACCAAACCATCAATACCACCTTCAAGACCAATAAAGATACCAAAATCTGTAATAGATTTGATATTACCAGTGACCTTGTCACCCTTAGCTTTAGTTCCTGCGAAATCATCCCAAGGGTTGGTGAAGCACTGCTTGATACCCAATGAAATACGACGACGTTCTTCATCGATTTCTAGAACCATAACATCAACTTCTTGACCTAGATCAACAATCTTAGATGGATGAACATTTTTGTTTGTCCAATCCATTTCTGAAACGTGAACCAAACCTTCAACACCGTCTTCTAGCTCAGCAAAACAACCATAGTCAGTAAGGTTGGTTACCTTAGCTTTAGCGCGAGCACCTTCGGGGTATCGGCCTTTAATATCGCCCCAAGGATCTTCACCCATTTGCTTCATACCTAGAGACACGCGGTTACGCTCACGATCAAACTTAAGCACTTTAACGTCAATCTCGTCACCAACATTGATCATTTCTGATGGATGCTTGATGCGCTTCCAAGACATATCAGTGATATGAAGAAGACCATCTACACCACCAAGATCAACAAAGGCACCGTAATCGGTAAGGTTCTTAATGATACCTTTCAACGAAACGCCTTCTTCAATGTTCGCTAGAAGCTCTTCACGCTCTGCAGAGTTTGCACTCTCCATAACAGCGCGACGGCTAACAACAACATTGTTGCGTTTAACGTCTAGTTTAATAACTTTAAATTCTAATTCTGTATTTTCGAGATGCGTGATCTCACGAAGAGGTCTAACATCAACGAGTGAACCTGGTAGGAATGCTCGCAAACCACGAACATCTACAGTAAATCCACCTTTGACCTTGCCACTGATCATACCAGTCACAATTTCATCTTTATTATGTGCTGCTTCAAGCTCAATCCAAGATTCTGCTCTGCGTGCTTTTTCACGTGAAAGACGAGTGGCACCAAAGCCATCTTCAACTGCTTCGAGAGATACCTGTACCTCATCACCGACGTTGACATCTAACTCACCTTTGTCGTTGTAAAATTGCTCTGCTGGAATTACACCTTCAGATTTCAAACCTGCGTGAACAGTTACCCAATCTTTATCAACATCGATAATTACGCCAGTAATAATGGCGCCAGGGTTCATTTCTACGGTTTTTAGACTTTGCTCAAATAGTTCTTGAAAATTTTCGCTCATGGATTTTTCCTGAGTATTGACAGAGTTTTGACAGAAGTATTTCTACGTCAAACTCTTTTTTCCACGTGGCCAGTTTACGTGGGTCAGTTAAAGTTAGGTGTTTAGCAATTAAGGCTGGCGATTGCTAATACACCGGTTAATTAGATAGCTAGGCTATCCCACGTAGAACAGCTAAATTATGTAGCCTATCTACGGATTCTTGTATCGATAAATCGGAAGTATCAACCTCAACTGCATCTTCTGCAATGGTAAGAGGTGAAGCCTTGCGATTCATATCTCTTTCATCTCTTAAGCGTACTTGCTCTTCGAGGGCGCGCAGACTAACATTTTCCCTCTGTTCTAGCAACTGTTTATAACGCCGGTTGGCGCGTTCTTCGATACTGGCGGTTAGAAAGATTTTCAGCTGGGCATCAGGGAAGACCTTTGTGCCCATATCGCGCCCATCAGCAACTAAACCGGGAGATCTAGCAAATTCATGCTGTCGAACCAATAATGCTTTTCTCACATTAGGATTTTCGGCAACCTTTGACGCTAGGGCGCCGGCATGCTCAGTGCGTAATTCATCGGTTACATCTTCTCCCTCTAATAAGACTATATTATGCCCGTTGGGCAAAGCTTCAAAGCGAACATCCATATTTTCAGCTAAAGGCGTAAGATCACTACTAGCACCAATTTCTAATCCATGCCGAACAGCAACTAGTCCCAAAAGGCGATAAAGAGCCCCACTATCTAGATAATGAAAACCAAGCTGTTTAGCTAAAATGCGGCTTACAGTACCCTTTCCAGCACCACTGGGCCCGTCAACTGTAATGATTTTTACCATGAATTACTCAATCGTTAGTCATCAGCAATCTATGCCAATTTGATATTAATACCAACTTGTCTTGCCAATGAAATAAAATTAGGAAATGAAGTGGCTACGTTATTAGCCTCTTTAATGATGATAGGACCACTAGCCCGAAGACCGGCAATACTAAAGGCCATAGCAATTCGGTGATCATCAAAACTCTCAACTTCACCACTGCCTATTTCACCACCTTGAATACGTATTCCATCATCAGTTGCTACCGCATCAACACCAAGTGTCACAAGACCATCTGCCATGCTTTGAATGCGATCACTCTCTTTAACACGAAGTTCTTCTGCACCAGTAAGTATAGTTTGCCCTGCTGCACAGGCTGCAGCAATAAATAATACTGGGAACTCATCAATAGCAAGAGGGACTTGATCTTCAGGAATTGCGATTCCAGATAGTGGTGCGTAGCGCACTCTAATATCAGCTACCGGCTCATCACCAACCTGAGTTCGATTAAATAACTCGATATTAGCACCCATTTGCTGAAGAATATTAATAACCCCAATACGCGTTGGGTTGACACCCACATGACGCAATGTGATATCTGAACCAGGCACAATTGCTGCAGCAACCATAAAAAAGGCTGCTGACGAAATATCCGCAGGTACATTAATTCTGGTCGAGGTTAAACGACCACCACCTCTCAAACTGGCAGTGCCATTATTAGACTCAACTTGATAACCAAATCCTCTCAACATACGCTCAGTATGATCTCTAGTCGGAGCTGGCTCGATAGTTGAGGTCTCACCTTCAGCATAAAGGCCTGCTAAAAGCACACAGGACTTAACCTGAGCACTGGCCATTGGCATGGTGTAATTAATACCTTTGAGCTTACGACCACCCTTAATTCGCAATGGCGGTGTTCCATCTTTTTCAGTTTCAATAACAGCGCCCATTTCTCGTAATGGCGTTGCTACTCGACCCATAGGTCTTCCTGATAATGATGCATCACCCTGAAGTTCCACATCAAAAGCCTGACCAGCTAGAAGCCCGCTTAAAAGGCGAATAGATGTGCCGGAATTGCCTAGGTAAAGAGGCTTTTTGGGCGCTTTAAGCCCATGTAGACCAACGCCTCGAATCACCAAGCGCCCCTCATTTGGTCCTTCAATTTCAACACCCATATCACGGAATGCTTGAAGTGTCGCCAAGCTATCTTCACCCTCAAGAAAGCCTGTTACTTCAGTCATGCCATCTGCCAGGGAGCCAAGCATTATCGATCGGTGCGACATTGATTTATCGCCCGGCACACGCAGATCTCCTCGAGCATTACCACCTGGGGACACAATATAATTAATTACTTTTTCATTCATAGGGCTTTGTAATCCAGTATCTGATTTAGTGCTTTCAAGCATGCTTCCAAAATGATTTCTCGCTTCGCGAGATCGGATAAATAGTTGCGTTAGAGCTTGCTTGTCCTTTGCTTCAATAGACGCACGCAATGCAGTCAAGTTTTCCATCATATTATCCATTACTTGAATCACAGCATCTTTATTAGCTATCGCTATATCTCGCCACATTATAGGGTCGCTTGCAGCAATACGGGTAAAATCACGAAAGCCGCCCGCTGCGTAACGAAATATATCTGTTTTTTCATTCATTCCAGCCAATGTATCTACCAGAGAGTAGGCTAAAAAATGCGGCAAATGACTGGTTGCCGCTAAAATCTGATCATGCTCCTGAACACTCATAGATGAAACTAGAGCACCGACCGACTGCCAAAGTTTTGTAGTGAGTTCTACATGGCTATCAGCTGTTGTCTCAACTGGTGTTAAGATGACTCTGTGATCTACAAATAGTTCAGAATTTGCTGCTGTAACACCACTTTTTTCCGAGCCTGCGATGGGATGACCTGGCACAAGCTGTGGTGGCACAGAATCAAATAATGACTTGGCTGAATTGACCACTGATTCTTTAACGCTGGCTACATCTGTAATAGTGACATCTGGAGAAAGTAGTGAAATACAGTCTTCTAAAACTTGAGGGACACTCAGAGTAGGCACGCCAATAACTACAATATCGCCGGCCTCAAGTTCATTGGCAACCTGTGCTAGATCATCAGCACAGCGATCAACTATGCCGTTATTTAAGGCAATCTCAAGTGTCGACTGTCGTCTAGAAATCCCAATAACCTCATTTGCTAAACCTCTGTTTCGAACAGACGCAGCAAGACTGGAGCCTATTAGACCCAAACCAATCACAACCAAACGGTTGACTACTTTTGCCGGTTTTTTCTTTGCCATGGGGTTACCAGAAATATTTTACTCAGATTAAAAGCTCTATCTAAAGCACCGCACAGGGGTATGAACCCAGTACTTTAAGCTCAACAACCTGCGAATTTAGCTCATCAAGAACATTGCTTACAGACTGATCTTCAATATGCCCTTCAAAATCTATAAAGAACACATAGGTCCAATTACTGTTTCGTGAAGGTCTTGATTCAAGACGAGTCATATCGACATTATGACGCTGAAATGGCTCTAACAGATCGTGCAATGCACCGGGCTTATTTCGGACAGAAACCACCACTGATGTTCTATCTTTACCGCTTTTAGGTACTTCTTCACGACCAATAATCAAAAATCTTGTGGAATTATCAGGATTATCTTCAATTTTTTCATGCAATTTTTCAAGACTATATAACTCACAGGCCATATCACCCGCTATAGCTGCAGAATTCCACTCACCCTGAACTCTTTTTGCCGCTTCAGCATTACTACTAACGGCAACTCTCTCGATGGCCGGAAAGTTAGAGTTAAGCCACTGACGACACTGAGCAAGTGATTGGGCGTGAGAATAGACCCTAGAAATATTTTTTCTATCGGTATTTTCACCCACCATAAAATGCTGGTGGATGCGTAATTCAACTTCGCCACAAATTTTTAACGAGGAATCCATAAAACTATCAAGAGTATGACTAATCACGCCCTCAGTAGAGTTTTCTACAGGCACAACCCCATAATCGCAGGAGCCAGAAAGCACCTCTCGAAACACTTCATCAATAGCAGACTGAGGAATACTTACAGCAGAATCACCAAAGTGTTTTAGTGCCGCCTCTTGGGTAAATGTTCCCTCTGGGCCCAAGTAAGCCACCTTGACAGGCTGTTCTAGAGCTAGACAAGCTGACATTATTTGACGAAAAAGACGGGCTAGATCCTCATTATCAAGGGGACCTTCATTTTTTTCCATTACTCGCCTTAAAACCTGAGCTTCTCGCTCTGGCTTGTAATAGGCTTTATCACCTTGATCTTCTTTAACTTCAGCAACATGCTGAGCACAACGAGCACGCTCGCTAATAGTTTTGATTAGCAACGAATCGATTTCGTCAATTTTCTTTCTCAATGACTCTAAAGTATGCTTTTTCGCCATCATTTAGCCTTTTATTAATCTTCTTCTACTTCAAGCTGATCATCTTCCTCTGGCTCAGCAATTCTTGCCAAGCTAACCAGCTTTTCATTTTCTTTTAAACGGATGACTCTTACACCCTGAGTGTTTCGACCCACAATAGATACCTCATCTCCACGAGTACGCACCATGGTTCCCTGATCGGAAATCAACATAATTTCATCCCCATCAAACAACTGAGTCACACCGACTAGAGGGCCATTTCTTTCACTTGCCTGAATAGCAATCATACCCTTACCACCACGACCTTTAGTCGGGAATTCAGTGATATGAGTGCGCTTACCATAGCCATTCTCACAAACCGTTAGCAATAGTCCATCCTGCTCTGGCACAACCATCGAAATGACCGAATGCTCATCTGGTAGTCGCATACCTCTAACACCCTTAGAAACACGACCCATAGCGCGAACATCTGTCTCTGAGAAGCGCACTGCTTTACCCTCTGAGCTAAACAGCATGATATCTTTACTACCATCAATAATAGCAGTACCCACCAAATGATCACCTTCAACAAGATCAACAGCGCGCAAGCCAACACTTCGCGGTCTTGAATATTGATCCAGTGACGTTTTCTTCACTGTGCCATTAGCCGTTGCCATGATCACATACTGATCTGCACTGTACTCTTCAACTGGCAAGATAGAACTAATTCGTTCGCCCTCGTCCAATGGCAACAGGTTGACCATCGGCCGACCTCTTGAGTTTCGACCAGCCACAGGTATTTGATAAACTTTGAGCCAATATACCTTGCCAAAGTTAGTAAAGCATAAGATAGTTGCATGGGTGCTAGCAATAAGAAGGTGTTCGACAAAGTCTTCATCCTTAACAGCTGTAGCAGACTTACCCATTCCACCTCGACGCTGAGCCTGATAATCAGTAAGTGGCTGCGTTTTAGCATAACCACCATGAGAAATAGTAACGACTCGCTCTTCTTCAGTAATTAAATCTTCGACTGTAAGATCGTGTTGAGATTCGGTGATTTCAGTGCGACGTTCATCACCAAATTGCTCTAGAACTGCTTCAAGCTCTTCACGAATTACCAACATTAAGCGAGTGATATTACCCAGAATATCTTGGTAATCCGCAATCTCTTCCAGCTTAACTGTAAACTCGTCAATTATTTTATCCTGCTCCATGCCGGTTAGTCGGTGCAGTCTTAATTCAAGAATATCTTTGGCCTGTTCGGGACTTAAAAAATATTTTCCTTTTCTTAAACCATACTGATCTTCAAGCCACTCAGGACGACTCGCCTCTGGACCAGCTCGCTCTAACATAGCCACTACAGTTCCTGGAGCCCAACCCTTGCTGACCAATGCTTCACGAGCATCAGCTGGCGTTGGCGACTTCTTGATGAGAGCGATAATTTCATCAATATTAGCCAAAGCAATCGCAAAACCTTCTAAGGTATGCGCTCTTTCTCTTGCCTTTTTCAGCAAATAAATAGTTCGACGTGTAACCACCTCACGGCGATGCCGAATAAAGGCTTCAAGCATTTCTTTCAAATTCAAGATCTTTGGCTGTCCGTCAACCAAAGCAACCATATTGATACCAAATACCGATTGAAGCTGTGTCTGAGCATAGAGGTTATTAAGTACAACCTCACCCATCTCACCCCGTTTTAATTCAATAACAACACGTAGACCATCTTTATCTGATTCATCTCTAAGTTCAGAGATACCCTCAATTTTCTTTTCTTTTACCAGCTCAGCGATACGCTCAATTAAGCGTGACTTATTTAGCTGATAGGGAATTTCAGAGATAATAATAGTTTCACGTTTAGTCTTCTCATCGACTTCAATATCTGCTTTAGCGCGCTGATAAATTCGGCCTCTTCCGGTGCGATAAGCCTGAATAATTCCAGCTTTACCATTGATAATCGCCCCCGTTGGGAAATCAGGACCCGGGATATAATCTATCAACTCATCAATAGTGATTTCTGAGTTTTCGATAATTGCCAGACAACCCTTCACCACCTCAGCAAGATTATGGGGCGGGATATTGGTCGCCATGCCCACAGCAATACCAGACGAACCATTAACAAGGAGATTGGGAATACGTGTTGGCAACACATTTGGAATTGATTCTGTTTCGTCATAGTTTGGAACAAAATCAACCGTATCTTTTTCTAAATCTTCTAAAAGTGCATGAGCCAACTTTTGCATGCGAATTTCGGTATAACGCATTGCTGCCGCAGAATCACCATCAATAGAACCAAAGTTACCCTGACCATCAACAAGCATATAGCGCAATGAAAACGGCTGAGCCATCCTAACAATGGTTTCATAGACCGCTGAATCACCATGAGGGTGATATTTACCAATGACATCACCTACAACACGAGCAGATTTTTTATAAGGCTTGTTATAATCATTATTGAGTTCGCTCATCGCAAAAAGTACACGACGATGTACCGGCTTTAAGCCATCGCGAACATCAGGCAACGCCCTGCCGACAATCACGCTCATTGCATAATCTAGGTAAGATTGTTTAAGCTCATCTTCGATATTTACCGGAAGGATTTCCTTCGCTGGATCAACCATAATTTATCTCTAAATATTCGATTTTATTTTACTGTTGCAGTGCCTTTTTATGACTCAGATAGACCATCACTAAAAAGTTTTGATCAACCCCCTCTAGCAACAGGATTTAAGCAAATTATTCTACCATAGAAAATGCGCTATAACCCATTAATATTACAGTCGAATATAGGTTTATTATTAAACTGTGAATTATCAGATTTATTAGGCTGAAAAAGTTTAATTTTTTTAGCCAAACTCACTCAAAATAATACAAAAATGGGTATACTCTTCAACCAAACAAAGGAAAAGCTATGAAACCCATTTCAATCGATCTTCTTTTACATTGCCAATGGGTGCTTCCCATAGTTCCTCACAACCAAATACATCAAAATCACAGTATAGCCGTTGATGGCGGGCTTATTCTTGAGGTGCTGCCCACAGTAGATGCTAAACAAAAATATATTGCGGCTCAGACTGAAGAGCTTAATAGCCAGATTGTAATGCCTGGTTTGATTAACACTCACTGCCATACCAGCTCAAGACTTTTTCGCGGCCTTGAAAACAACCTGCAGCCAGCACATTGGTTAGCTACAAATAACGCAAAACCTGACCCTATTTTTTCTGATCCAAACTTCATTTCAGATAGTGCCAAACTTGCTATTGCCGAAATGATCAAAACAGGAACAACTTGCTTTGCTGAAATACATAGTGCCGGAGAATTATTTATCGATATAGTGCGCCATACTGGAATAAGGTGCCAAGCAGGCTTCACCCTTCAAGAAAAACCATCTATTTTTGGAAGTGACGCTAATGATTATCTTCACAAGGGGTTAAAACTGCGCGACAACCACTCCAGTCATCCACTGATTAAAGTGGCTTGCAGCCTATCTAGCATTAGTAAAATTAAGGATAAAACTCTCGAGCGTCTAGCGGCTTTCGCCAATGAATTAGATTTGCCTATTCAAATCCAGTGCAATGAAGCCCCAGAAGCGATTGAAGACTGCATTAAAGAAACAGGTCATCGACCTTTGGAGCGTCTAAACCATATGGGCTTATTACTGCCTGAAACACACCTAACTGGAATCAATCATCTTAATTTAGAAGATCAAAGCCTGCTAGAAAAAACTAAAAATCATGTGGTGATGCATCCCGAGAAAAATCAAAATCTTTTAGATGAAAATAGCTTATTAAAAACATTAAAACAGACGGATATTAATGTAAGTCTCGGTACTATCGATGCCTCAGACAATACAGGCTTAAACCTTATGGCAGTGGCAAAAGCTGCAGCTATCGCAACGCATAAAAGTAAGCCGCATTCGTCACAACAGGCTTCAGCTCATGAAGCATTGCGCATGGCAACGATTAATGGTGCAAAAACATTAGGCTGGGAAAGCCAAATCGGCAGTATTGAAGCACAAAAAAGTGCAGATTTGATTGCCATAGAAATAGATTCTATTCAACACCAACCACTGTATAATCCGGCTTCACAATTAGTCTACAGCTCAAAAAGTAGCCCTGTAACTCATAGCTGGGTGGCTGGCCAACCCCTACTAAAAGCTAGCAATTTATCCACGCTTGATGAGCAAAAACTAATCCAATCAGCAAAAGATTGGGGTAAGAGACTAATTAATTAACCAGCAACAGTAAACTCAAAGCAGGTAATACAAAATTAGTATGACTAACACAAAGAATGTTGATCCAAATGAAATTCGCAAGTTTGAAGAACTAGCCAGTCGCTGGTGGGATAAAGACAGCGAATTTAAACCACTTCATGATATCAATCCACTGCGCGCCAATTGGATCGATAATCTTTCTCCTGTCGCCGAGAAAAAGGTTCTAGATGTCGGCTGTGGCGGTGGTATTCTAGCAGAGGCACTTGCTCAACGGGGCGCAATGGTAACAGGTATCGATATGGGAGACGCCCCGCTGGGTGTCGCTAAACTGCATCAGCTTGAATCAGGGTTATCCATTGATTACCACAAATCCACCGCAGAAGATTTTGCCAAGGACCATGAAAACGCCTTTGATTTTGTAACATGTCTAGAAATGCTGGAGCATGTCCCCGATCCTAGCTCGGTGGTTAGCGCCTGCGCCAAAATGGTAAAGCCCGGCGGTCATGTGTTTTTCTCCACTATCAATCGCAACCCAAAAGCTTTTTTGTTTGCAATTATTGGCGCTGAATATATTTTGCGCCTGTTGCCGCGCGGCACACATGAATACGCTAAATTTATACGCCCATCAGAGCTAGTCAATTGGTCAAGAGAGGCTAATTTACAAGTCAACCAAATGACTGGCTTGTTATTTAATCCCCTCACCAAAAAATATAAGCTTAGCAACACTGATATGGACGTTAACTATATGATTAGCACTCAAAAATGCTAGATTTTAAAGCCCTGCTATTTGACCTTGATGGCACCCTTCTTGATACAGCACCTGATTTTATAACTGCCATCAATAAACAACTTCATAAGCATGGCCGCCAGCCATTGAAGGGTGATGCTGTCCGAACTTCAGTCACCCATGGCTCTATTGGTATTATTGAAAGTGTTTACCAAATCAAACAGGGCGATGCAGATTTTGACAGCTTAAAAGACGAATTTTTAGAACTTTATCTCACTAATGTAGCCGAAAAAACCCAGTTATTTGATGGGCTCAAACATGTTCTTGATAACTGTGCTCAGCATAATATCCCATGGGGAATTGTGACCAATAAACCACTAAAATATACCGCACCTCTTTTATCAGAATTAGGATTAGATAAACAGTCAGCAACCACCATTTGCCCCGATCATGTTGCCAACCCTAAACCTGATCCAGAGGCACTAATACTGGCCTGCTCACAAATCAATATAACACCCAGTGACTGTATTTATGTCGGCGACCATATTCGTGATATTCAAGCCGGAAAAAGTGCCGGCATGCGAACCATTGCTGCTGGATGGGGTTATATCGAAGAATCTGAAAATATCACCCAGTGGCAAGCCAACTGGATCGTTAAAAAATCAACCGACTTGAACTCACTTTTGTTCTAATAAATAAAGGATGGCTACATTGTTATCAGCTCAAGATATTATCAATTACCAAGCTAGCGACTATTTACTCAAAGACCGAATCATCTTGGTAACTGGCGCAGGGGACGGTATAGGTAAAGCTGCGGCCCTAGCCTATGCAAAAGCGGGAGCAACCCTAATTCTTGCTGGCAGAACCATAAAAAAACTAGAGCAGGTATTCGATCAAATTATAGCCGGCGGAGGTATTGAACCACTGATTTACCCCGTGGACTTTGAAGGCGCCACAGAAGATGATTTTAATGAACTAGCCAATCAGATTGATAAACAGTTTGGTAGACTCGACGGCCTTCTTCTTAACGCGGGTATTCTTGGTCAAAGAACACCCTTGTCGAGCTATCGCCATGATGTTTGGAGCAAAGTGGTTCAGGTAAATGTAACATCACAATATCTACTAAC
>JBMHCB010000005.1:0-5314 GCA_049890135.1 Porticoccaceae bacterium | reverse complement strand
TACTGCAATGCTCATCTGTTAGTTGTCACCAAATAAATCTCTTGTAAATACTTTTTCATCAACATCATCAAGCTCAATACTCATGCGATTTGAGATAATCACATCTGACTTATTCTTAAACTCATCAAGTGAATCTACAACTTTTGAATGAAAGAATTCAGCCGCATCATAGGTTGGCTCATAAATAACTACTTCGATACCCTTCGCCTTTATCCTTTTCATGATGCCCTGAATAGCACTTGCCCTGAAGTTATCAGATCCTTGTTTCATTACCAGGCGGTATATGCCAACAACTTTCGGCTTCAATTTGATAATCGAGTCTGCAATAAAATCTTTGCGGGTCGTATTTGACGACACGATCGCCTGAATAAGGGTTTGCGGCACCTGATCGTAGTTTGCCAGAAGCTGCTTGGTATCCTTTGGCAGGCAGTAGCCACCGTAACCAAAGGATGGGTTGTTATAACCCTCTCCGATTCGTCCATCCAGACACACGCCGTTTATAATACTCATGGTATCTAGGTCATGTGCCAGTGCATAGGAATCTAGCTCATTAAAGAAGGATACCCGCATGGCAAGGTAGGTGTTGGCGAATAACTTGACTGCCTCGGCCTCGGTTGAGCGGATAAAAAGTGTTTCTATTTCGCTTTTCTCAGCACCCTCAACTAAGAGGTTAGCAAAGGCTTTTCCAGCCTCGAGCTGGCTACCCACAATAATTCGTGATGGATACAGGTTATCTTTGAGTGCCTGACCCTCTCGTAAGAACTCCGGCGAGAAAATCACACGGTCTGTTGCATGCTTTTGTTGCAGTGATTTTGTGTGACCCACAGGGATGGTGGACTTAATCACCACAAGGGCATCTGCATTAAGCTTTAGGGCGTCACTTACTACGCTATCGACGGAGTTGGTGTCAAAGCGGTTGGTGTCAGGGTCATAGTTGGTAGGGGTTGCCACCACCACAAAGCTGGCACCCTTATAGGCAGCCTGCTTATCCAATGTTGCTGTGAGGCATAACTCTTTTTGGGCTAAAAAGGCCTCAATCTCAGCATCAGCCACGGTGGACTGTTTGTTATTAACTTTTTCAACTCTGGATGCGTCCACATCAAGCACAACCACATCGTTGTGCTGGGCAAGTAGCACTGCGAGGGACATGCCCACATAGCCAGAACCCACAACCGTAATTTTTGTTTTGTTCGTCAAATTTAGACCTTTAATTTGATGTTAATTGTTTGGTTTACTCTAGGAATTTATAACTGATTATTGTTTCTTTTTATAGACTCCAGAAACTCCGAAAACTACCCTTTAAAATACGATAAGAGCTATTATCAGTGACCAAACAAGCCTTCATAGACCCTGAGAATCACTCTTTATTTTTTGATCGCTTCCAATCAAGTGCCGCACCTATTGCAACCCCAACGGCTATCCAAACTGGCTCGCTGGTCAAGACAAAAACTAGCCCACCCATTGCCACGCTGACACCAATCCAATTTCCGGCATAGCTAGGTTTTTCTGGCTCTTTATTTGCTTTCATTGGACGATGCCTTTTTCTTTTAGCATTTTTTGCATCCTTTGCATTTTTACCATACAAACAACTGCCACAGCAAAGCCCATTATTCCGAATACAAGGCCCAAGATTGCAAATGTTACATCCATAAACTAGTGCATTGTCCTCGCGTTGACGTTATACCTTGCCAGCCGCTTTCTTCTCTTCAAGCTTGCCCAAGCTCAACTTTTCTTTCGCACTCATAATATAAGCCGCAACAGCTAATAGTAGTATCCCAGAGGCTTCATAGATGATATTAATCGAGTCAAGCCCTTTGGTTTGTAAGACAATCATCCTTGTCAGCGCTGTAATGGCAATAATAATGGGAAGTGTTACGGGTATTCGGTGATCCTTATAGAAAACCGCCACCATGCCAAGCACCTCGGCATAGATAAACAACAGAAATAGATCACTTAAGTGAACTGACATGACACTGAAAATACGAATAACCTCAATTAATCCAGCACCGATTGTGGCTAAGGAAATGACTAACAATAAACTCTGCTCACCAAACCAAATTAACATTTGAATTAAATTTTTGTCTTTTAACATAATTTATATCCTTTATTATTTTTAAGATTACGAATTTAAAATTTACTCCACTGTTACTGACTTAGCCAAGTTCCTTGGCTGATCCACATCGGTCCCCTTAACCAGCGCCACATAGTAGGATAAAAATTGTAGCGGGATGATAAATAGTATCGGTGCAATTAAGTGATTGGCATGGGCCATATTCACCACATCTAAGCCAGGCTCTGATTCAAATTGGTCATCACTGTCGGCAAACACATACATCACCGAGCCTCTTGCTCTAACTTCTTCAATATTAGACTTGAGCTTATCGAGCAAATCATTATCAGGCGCGACCACCACCACTGGCATTTCAGCATCAATGAGAGCTAGTGGACCATGCTTTAGCTCGCCTGCGGCATAGGCTTCAGCGTGGATATAGGAAATTTCTTTCAGCTTTAGCGCCCCTTCCATGGCAACTGGGTACTGATCGCCACGCCCTAAAAATAGCGCATGATGTTTGTCGGCAAACTGTTCGGCAAGTACTTTAATCGGTTGCTCTAAGCTTAAGGCTCGCTCCATTTGTGCGGGCAAGGCAGTTAATGCTTGGGACGCTTCTATACTAAATTCTTGATTGATTTTTTTAGCTTCACACAGCGCTTTGGATAGCAATAAAAGCGCTGCGAGCTGAACCGTAAAGGCCTTGGTTGAGGCCACACCAATCTCTGGACCAGCTTTCATTAGATACACTAGGTCCGACTCTCTAACTAAGCTGGAGGTTTCTACATTACAGATGGTTAATGAGGCAGAGTAGCCTCGAGATTTAGCCAGTCTGAGTGCGGCTAAGGTATCAGCTGTCTCGCCCGATTGGGAGAGAGTAATTAACAAAGAATCTTTATGCACAAAGGATTGTCGATATCTAAATTCTGAGGCAATCTCAACACTGCAACTAATTCCTACAAAATGTTCAATCCAATAGCGCGCCACCATGCCCGCGTTATAGCTTGTACCACAGGCAACAATTTGAACATGCTTAATGTTTTTAAATAGCTTTAACGAGCCATTACCAAACGCATTATCGGTTACTTTTCCGTCAACAACTCTATCATGTAATGTTCTGCGAATGGCTTCTGGCTGCTCAAAGATCTCTTTAAGCATGTAATGCTTATAACCCGCCTTGCCTCCGGCATCGGCTGTTATATCTGACTCTTCAATAGCGCGTCGAACTGGCTCACCTGAGGCATCAATAATATTCACCGCCTCTTTGGTAACCTGCGCTACATCACCTTCTTCTAAAACCGCAAAACGACGTGTCACCGGCAACAATGCTAGCTGATCAGAGGCCACAAAGTGCTCACCTAAACCATAACCAATTACTAGTGGACTCCCGGAGCGAGCAACCACTAACTCGTCAGATGATTCACTATCCACTACCACCATGCCATAGGCGCCAACTAATTGTTTAGTGGCGGCAAAAACGGTTGATCTTAGATCCTTGTGATCTGCTGATAACTTATGTATTAAATGCACAATTACTTCAGTATCTGTATCTGAATTAAATACATAACCCTCGGCGGTTAATGAATCACGCAGTTCCTGATGATTTTCAATAATGCCATTATGAACCACCGAAAAACGGTTACCCGACTGATGCGGGTGGGCATTGCGCTCTGAGGGCACACCATGAGTAGCCCATCGTGTATGAGCAATCCCCGTGCTGCCCAAAGGCGCTTGATCCTTGATTGCCTCAGCCAAAGCCTCTACCTTGCCCTCACGCTTAACACAGGTAGTATTGCCCTGCTGATCTAGCACAGCTACACCTGCGGAATCATAGCCGCGATATTCAAGGAGATTTAGGCCCTCAATTAAAATTTCTGTTATGGGTCGCTCGGCGACCGCACCTACAATTCCGCACATGGTTATTAACTTCTTCTATTTAAGTGATTTATAGGACTTATTGTAACTAATTTGGTTCAATTATAATGACTTAGCCTGCTTTTAACTGATCAAAATCAGCCGCCTGTAATCTTGGACCAAAACGCTCGACTACCATTGCCGCCGCCTTATTGGCTAATGTTGCCGCCCATAGGTAATCTTTTCCCGCAGTTATTGCATAGAGAAAAGCCCCAGCAAACATATCGCCGGCACCATTGGTATCTATAGCATTGGCTTTCATTGCAGGAACTTTAAATGATTCTTCTCCATCATAAACTAGTGCGCCATTAGCACCATCTGTAATGGCAAAGGTTTTTGCATAGGTTTTTAACTGTTCTGCCGCAGCTTCAAGATAATCTGTGTTCGTAAAAGCCAGCGCCTCATCTTTATTGCAAAAAATAAGATCAATACCCTCGCCAATAATTGCGCGCAAATTATCGGAGAATAATTGGGCTACAAAGGGGTCAGATAAACTAAGTGCTACTCTAACACCCTGTTGCTTGGCGGCTTTTACTGCTGCTTGAACAATAGCTGTGCGCGCATCATCTGTTTGAAGATAGCCTTCAATGTAAAACCACTCGGCATTTAGTAATGCGGTTTGATCGATTTCACTCTGTGAAAACCTATCACTAACCCCTAAATAAGTATTCATGGTGCGCTCTGCATCATCGGTGACCATAACTAGGCATTTTCCAGTAACGCCAGATTCAGCTTTTAATGAATAAAATTGCACATTAGCCTGAATTAAATCAGCGGCAAATAATACGCCATCATCATCATTGGCAACTTTCCCACCAAAGCAGGCTTTTGCCCCTAGCTGCGCTGCGGCAACCACCGAATTACAGGCTGAACCACCACTTTGCCGCAGTAAATTTGATCCATCATTTTTTAAACTATCTAGCAATTGAGCTTGGCGCGATTGCTCTACCAGCGTCATCACACCCTTTTCTATAGCATGATTCACTAAAAACTCATCACTTACAGATACTTCAGTATCGACCAGTGCTGCGCCTACTGCATAAATTTGATACTTTGCCATACTATTTTTTTACGCTTTTTTAATAAATAACATTAGAAGGATTCAATTTCAGATTTTAAACGCTGTATCTCTTGCTTTAGTTGCTGATACTCTGTTTCTTTGCGAGCTAAAAAGCTTCGCGTAATCTTGGTTTTTTCAACCATTCCTGCTGGGGTAAGCAAGTAGATATAGCCCATTTTATTATCTGAGCGCTTAAAGTTATCCAACTTAACCCAACCCACTTGAATCAGTGAATTAATTAAATAATGTGCCTTTCCAAGGCTTACGCCCAACTCTTTTGCAAGCTGTCG
>JBMHCB010000004.1:0-6592 GCA_049890135.1 Porticoccaceae bacterium | reverse complement strand
TCACACACATTATCCATAAGGTATGATAGCATTAGTCGATTGTAATAATTTTTATGCCTCTTGTGAACGTGTTTTTCAGCCCAAGTTAGAACACAAGCCCATTGTTGTCTTATCCAACAATGATGGATGTGTCATAGCCCGGAGTAATGAAGCTAAAGCACTAGGCATCAAAATGGGGGCTCCAGCGTTTAAAATGAAATCCATATTTGATCGAAATGGAGTTCACGTTTTTTCTTCAAATTTCGCCCTTTATGGAGATTTATCTAATCGCGTAATGAGTATACTAGCAGAAGGTGTACCCGCTATTGAAATCTACTCCATTGATGAAGCCTTTTTAGATCTTACCGGCATTCAATCAGCTATTTCTTTGGTTGATTTTGGCCAACAGGTTAAACACACCATCAACCGCTGGATAGGCATTGCAGTCTGTGTCGGTATAGCGCCGACAAAAACCCTTGCCAAACTCGCCAATCATGCCGCCAAAAAATACCCAGCGACTCAAGGGGTGGTGGATTTAACCGATCGTAAAAGACAGCGCAAGCTACTGGCATTAACCCCCGTAGAAGATATCTGGGGTGTGGGGCGCAAGTTATCAGCACGCCTACAGGCTATGGGTATATACACAGCGCTAGATCTAGCCGATACCTCTGCCAAATCAATACGCCAACATTTTTCAGTGGTGTTAGAGCGAACAGTGCGAGAACTCAATGGCGAACCCTGTATAGAATTAGAGCAGATACCCGCCACCAAAAAACAGATCATTTGTAGTCGTTCTTTTGGCGCACGAGTCACATCGCTGGTGCAGATGCGCCAAGCCGTATGCGAACATATCACCAGAGCCGCAGAAAAGTTGCGCCAAGAGCGACAGCAAGCCAAATTACTCAGTGTCTTTATTCGCACCAGTGCTTATCAAAAGAATAGTCCGCAATATAGCAATGCTCTTACTGCCGAACTGCCGCGACCTAGTGACGATACTCGGGATCTTATCCAGTTATCTATGAGGTTGCTCGACCCACTATGGCGCGATGGTTATCAATACGCAAAAGCCGGTGTTGTTCTCTCTGATTTTTATGATATTGGCACCTATCAAGCAGGGTTATTTGATCAACCCTCGGGTCATACCAATAGTCGTCAACTGATGCATGTCATGGATACCATTAATCACAGTGGACGAGGTAAAGTATTTTTTGCCAGACAGGGTATAAAAAGAAGCTGGACCATGAAGCGCGAACATTTGTCGCCAGCCTACACAACTAGTTGGAATGGGTTAATACGAGTGAATTAGACTGTTTGTAACATCAAAATAACCACAAAAAATACTTTTTTGAATAAAAATAGATAAGGCCAGGCTGGGTCTTGGATAGGTTAAAAAAGGTTGCAGTTCGATTAATTCAATTACACTGAAAATCCCCTGTAAAATCATTAGCTGAAACCAAGCCAAGCCAAGGGTATAATGCGCAGCTTTTAACCCTGTGACCATTTACCCATGACTCAACCAGTTTCCGATCGGCGTACCTTTGCCATTATTTCTCACCCCGATGCGGGTAAGACCACCATTACCGAAAAGCTGTTGCTATTGGGCAACCTTATTCAGGTGGCGGGTACGGTAAAGGGGCGAAAAAGCGATCGCCATGCGACCTCTGATTGGATGACCATGGAAAAGGAGCGGGGGATTTCGGTGACCTCGTCGGTGATGCAGTTCCCATATCGCGATTGTACTGTCAATTTATTGGATACGCCGGGGCACGAGGACTTTTCTGAAGATACCTATCGCACCTTAACTGCTGTGGATTCCTCGTTAATGGTGATCGATGGCGCTAAAGGTGTGGAGCAGCGCACTATCAAGCTGATGGAAGTCTGTCGTTTGCGTGATACGCCCATACTTTCATTTATTAATAAGATGGATCGGGATATTCGCGATCCCATCGATTTGCTCGATGAAGTCGAAGACGTTCTAAAGATTAAAGCCGCACCCATTAACTGGCCTATTGGTATGGGCCGCGGGTTTCGTGGGGTGTATAACCTGTATACCGATACTATTCATGTTTATGTACAGGGCAAAGGCCATCAGTTGATGGACGATATTCAGATTCAAGGCTTGGAATCACCCGAAGCGCGCGAGGCATTGGGCGATTTTGCAGATGATGTGATCGAAGAATTAGAGTTGGTAAAAGGTGCTACCCATCAATTTGAGATGGATGAGTTTTTAGCCGGCAAGCTAACCCCCGTGTTTTTTGGTACCGCCCTAGGTAATTTTGGTGTGCGCGAGCTTCTGGATGATTTTGTCCGGTGGGCGCCGCCGCCTCAGCCGCGAGAAGCCAAACAGCGAGAGGTATTGGCAAGCGATACTAAATTCAGCGGTTTTGTATTTAAGATTCAAGCCAATATGGATCCTAAGCACCGCGACCGCATTGCTTTTATGCGTATCTGTTCGGGTACCTATACTAAAGGCATGAAAATGAAGCATGTGCGTACCGGTAAGGATATGCGCGTATCCGATGCCTTTAGTTTCAAAGCGGGGGAGCGTATTTCGGTCGAGCAAGCGGTGGCAGGGGATATTATTGGTCTGCATAATCATGGCTCGATTCAGATTGGTGATACCTTTACTGATGGCGAAGCGCTTAAGTTTAGTGGTATTCCTCATTTTGCCCCTGAGTTATTTAAGCGGATTCGTTTAAAAGACCCGCTTAAAGCTAAGCAATTACAAAACGGTATTCGCCAGTTGTCCGAGGAGGGTAGCACGCAGGTATTTTTCCCGCTTAAAAATAATGACATTATTGTGGGTGCCGTTGGGCAGCTGCAATTTGATGTGGTGGCATTTCGATTAAAAGAAGAATATGGTGTTGAGGCAATCTACGAGCCGGTCAATGTTTATACCGCGCGTTGGGTTGAGGCCGAAGATAATAAAAATATAGAAGCCCTCAAAAATAAGGCACAAGAGAACTTGGCCGTTGATGGCGGTGGGCATCTAACCTACTTGGCACCAACCCGAGTGAATCTTTCCCTAGCTGAGGAGCGGTTTCCCGATATTGAGTTTAGAGCAACGCGGGAACATTAATACACAGATCTGAGGTAAACATGGCTAAAAAATCACCCATTCTTGAGAAGCATCAGGTACCAGAGCATTTGCGCGCTGATCGCAGTGCTTTTACCCGCTGGTTTGGTAAAACGTTTTTGCGGGTTTTTGGGTGGCGGGTTGAGGGCAGTATTGCTGATGCCGAACGAGTATTAGTTACTGCGGCACCTCACACCTCAAACTGGGATGCGGTTTTTGGTATTGCCGCTGTCTTAGGTTTGAATGTCCGCCTACATTTTTTGGGTAAACATACTATTTTTGTGCCGGGCCTTAAATGGTTTATGCGTTGGCTGGGGGGGATTCCGGTTAATCGTCAAAACCCAGAGGGTGTGATTGACCATGTTAATCAGTTGGTTAGTAAGTATGAGGGAATTGTGATTGTGATTGCCCCAGAGGGTACGCGTAAAAAAGCTGAAAAATGGAAAAGCGGTTTTTTGCGTATTGCTGAGGCTAATGATTGCAAAATCCAGATGGGTGCCCTAGATTTTAAAAATAAGCGTATTGTGCTGGGTGATCTGTATGAGCCCACCGGTGATAATCAAGCGGACATAGAAAATATCAAACAGTGGTATACCCAGTTTCAAGGTAAGTTCCCCGATCAGTTTTAATTATGATTAGCTTTCTAGTGACAGTATTATTGTCATTTATTATCCTAGTGATTGCACTGGTGCTATTTCGTTATGTGGGGGTGCCGGTTTATCAGGTGCAAGCGGTTAATGTTCAAGCTATTCTAAAGTTGGCCATGTCAGGGCAGGCAACACCATCAGATTGGGATGTTTTTATTAGTATACCCATACGCCATGATGCTGAGTTAGACAAAATAAGATGTGAATGTGCTATGTTAGCGGATGAAATCACTGAGCGGCAGGGCAAGTTGGTATTTTCAGAGCCTAGCCGTCACACATTAGCTAATCTGTTAGGGCAGGTTGAATTAAAAATTGAGGCTTCGGAATAACCTATGACCACACAACAAGCACCTATTGCCAAGTTTCTTATTGTATTTGCCGCCTTTGTAATTGTTGTCTCTGGGCTAAAAATGGCTTCTTCGTTAGTCGTTCCGTTTTTATTGGCGGTATTTATCGCCATGATTGTCTCGCCTTTATTGGCTTGGCTAAAGCAACGGCGTGTGCCGGGTGGTATTGCGATATTGTTGATTATTTCATTAATTTTGCTAATCGGTTTAGTGCTGGGAGCAGTTATCGGCTCCTCAGTAGATAGCTTTCGACAGGATATTCCAGTTTATTCTGCCAAATTAGCTGATATGAGTCAGGCACTTCAGCAAAGGTTGGCGCAACAGGGAATAGAAATAGATGCTCAGCAGTGGCAAAACAGTTTTGACCCCAGTGCAGTAATGCGTTGGGTGGGCGGTGCGCTGGCCTCCTTTGGCAATGTGATGACTAATTCGGTGTTAATACTGATAACCGTTATTTTTATTCTTGCGGAAAACACTAGTTTTGGCGACAAGCTGCGCTTGGCTCGGGGTGATAAAAGCTCTCAGGCATGGTTAGCTGAGTTTTCGTCCAGTATTCATGGCTACTTAGCTATAAAAGCTGCTATTAGCGCGGTAACCGGTTTGTTGATTTATATCTGGTTAACAATTCTGGGCGTCGACTATGCCGTCTTATGGGGTTTAATCGCCTTTTTACTTAACTTTGTGCCTACAGTAGGCTCATTTATAGCGGCAGTACCGGCGGTATTGCTTGCGCTGGTCCAGTTGGGTTTTGGCAGTGCAGGCTTAACCTTGCTAGGCTTTGTGTTGGTTAACTTCCTAATGGGAAGTGCTATCGAACCACGCTGGATGGGTAAAGGGTTAAACCTTTCACCACTTGTGGTTTTTGTATCCTTGGTTCTATGGGGCTGGGTGCTAGGTCCTGTTGGAATGCTGTTATCAATTCCTTTGACTATTATGGTTAAGATTGCTTTAGCCGCCAATGAAGATACCCATTGGATAAGTGTGATGTTGGGTGATTCTAAGCTGGTATCCGCTGACAAGTTTTAATCACTAATCTTAGATAGACTGCAACATTATTACAGTCTGCTAATTATATTTATTACCAACTAAACTATTGACTCCTTGATTTAAATCTTAGAGTATAGGGTACTGGTATAGGTAAAGTTGCCGTAATTTCCTGTCAATTTAGACGTTTATTTCGCTTCAAACCCGCCGCAGGCCTTAGCTTTTGCTAGGTCGATAAAAATTTTAAACAACGATTTGATGGTTGTAGTTTTGTTTAATTGGGTCGTTAAAGTAATAAAAAAAGTAACAAAAAATTAGTAATAAGAGGGGTATCCGAGCAAATTTTCACAATCTATTTAGTTATGGATAATTTTTTGCCCGCGATCACAAAAAGTAAATAAGTACGGAAAATAATAATATGTGCCATTTAATATCAAACTTAAAAAGTATCTTCTCAAGCTTTATTTCGCGTGTTGGTTCTGTTGCAAAAGTAATTCTAGCGGCCGTTCTCTTCACTTCATTCAGTGTTTCTGCTACAGCTTCTACTACAGTAGCTGATAGTTCAGAATTTGCTGATACCACTAACCCGACATGGGTTAAGGTCATTACCCTGGCTGCTGCTTCTGATGGAGCCTCCAGTCAAGGTGCTCAGACATTATCAATTAATATTACTGGGCTGCCTGACGGTGGAGCGAACTACAGAGTTTATAAAACAACGGCCAACGGGAGCGATTTCTTTGGAAATGCTCAGGCATTAGCGGTTGGCGCTAATAACATCACAGTTGGTAGTGTAGGCTTTGATAGAGCTGTAAAAATTCAGCTTTCTAGTTCTGATATTACATATGATGCCCTTTCCGTAAATGGAAACCAGTTATATCCTGAAGAGTCTTCAGATGAACCGCCTGCTGGAATCACAATAGGTGATAGTTCAGATTTTTATGATAAAAGTCATGCAACTTGGGTTAAAGTTATTGATCTAGCGCTTGTTGCTGATGGTGCCTCTAGTCAAGCAACTCAGACCCTTTCAATGAACGTGACTGCATTACCTGAAGGCGGCGCAAATTACAGAGTTTATAAAACAACAGCAAATGGCAGTGATTTCTTTGGAAATGCTGTAGCATTAGTTGACGGCGCAAATAACATTTCAGTTGGCAGCGTTGGTTTTGACAGAGCTGTTAAACTTCAATTTTCTAGTGCTGATGTTCGCTTTGACGCCCTTTCGGTCAATGGAACTCAGTTATATCCTGCATTACCTGCACCAACATCTGCGTCTGTAACTTTCTCGGTTGATATGTCTGCGGTTGATACTAACGCTGATGGTGTATATCTAGCGGGTGGTCAGTTCGGTCAAGACGGTCATGCATTGACTGACGATGGCAACGATGTATGGTCAGTAACACTTGATCTAGACTTTAATACTCAGTACATGTACAAGTTCCGTAACCAGCCTTCATATGGCACATGGGACGGATTTGAAGATGCAGCGGGTCTGATTGCTGGTGAGTGTAATATTGGTCAGTACAATGATCGTTTCGTAGATGTTGCTGAAGCTGACATCG
>JBMHCB010000003.1:0-107151 GCA_049890135.1 Porticoccaceae bacterium | reverse complement strand
TGGTTCTATTTGTTTTTGTCATTATTCAGTTAACACTTGTACCGCTTTATGAGCGTAACCAGCAGCTTAACGAAAGCATTACTAAGCAGATGCGCCTCTACAATAAAATGGCCGAAAATGGCTATCGGTTTTCTACGGGGTCAACGATCGCCAGTAGCAACCAAACAATTCTGCAAAGTGTCAGTCGCAGTGCTCGCTCCCGAAAAGTAACGCTATCTCGTTATGAGCAGGATAATAGCAATCTGCGCGTATGGTTTGATAATGCGGAGTTTGACGCAGCGATCCAACTAATAGACGACCTGAGCAGGCAGGGGATTTTTGCTGCACAGATTAACATTGATCGTCAGGATAAATCGGGACGCGCCAATTTGCGAGCAACACTTACCCGATAAATCCCAGCATATGGTCAGCAACCGTCTGACCGTTATTCACATTTCTACTTTTTGATGACCGGGAGGGCATATGCCTTTCGACTATGATTTATTGGTGATTGGCGCAGGCTCTGGTGGTGTGCGAGCTTCCCGAATGGCTGCACAAACTGGTGCACGTGTCGCTGTTATTGAGAACAAAGCACTGGGCGGCACATGTGTAAATGTTGGCTGTGTACCCAAAAAATTATTTGTCTATGCCTCACAGTTTCCTGAGGTATTTGATGCTAGCGTAGGATACGGTTGGAATACAAACCAAGATGCAACATTTAATTGGCATACCCTAAAAGATAATAAAAACCAAGAAATAAGCCGTTTAAACGCAATTTATCAAAAGCTATTAAATAGTAGCGGTGCATCAATAATTCAAGGCAGAGCGAAATTAACAGGCCCTCAGACGATAATTATTAATGACAGTAAATATTCAGCTGAAAAAATACTCATTGCAACGGGTGGATGGCCCTATATACCCAAATTTAAAGGCAGTGAACTGGCTATTAGTTCAAATGACATGTTTGGCCTTGAGAAACTCCCTGAGCATGCGGTGATTGTAGGTGGTGGTTATATCGCGGTTGAATTTGCAGGTATTCTTAACGGGTTAGGCGTTAAAACAGACCTTATTTACCGTGGCAAGCGGTTACTTAAATCCTTTGATTCAGAATGTTCCGATTGGGTGATTAAAGGAATGATCGCTAAGGGGGTTAATATTCATCTAAATACCCAAGTGGAATCAATCAGTGGCGCAGATAATGATTTAATCGTTAAATTGGATAATGGCAAATCAATTAAAGCTGGAATTGCCCTTTATGCCACTGGACGTAGGGCCAACACCAACAATCTCGGGTTGGAAAATACAGCAGTTAAAACTCAGGCCAATGGCGCCATTATAGTTGATGATTGCTTTCAAACAGCCGAACCCAGCATCTTTGCACTAGGTGATGTAATTGATCGTGTACAGCTAACCCCAGTTGCCATACAGGAGTCCATGCTGCTTCTTGAGCAGCTATACGGTGATACAAAGCCGCATATGGATTATGCCAATATTCCTACCGCAGTATTTAGCCAGCCAGAATTAGCCACTGTAGGTCTTACAGAGGAACAAGCAAGCAATAAATTCAACAATATTAGGGTATTTCGATCGGATTTCCGACCCATGTTCGAGACCCTAGGTCAAGGAGAAGGGCGAGTATTTATCAAGCTAATAGTTGACAGCGACACTGATAAGGTAGTTGGTTGTCATATGGTAGGTGATCATGCCGCAGAAATTATCCAGGGAATAGCCATTGCCATCAAGGCTGGAGCAACCAAAACAGACTTCGATCAAACCATGGGGATTCACCCAACAATTGCAGAAGAGATAGTTACTTTAAAATAATAATTATATCAATAGCTTATGATCTATTTCTAGAAATAGAATTAAAAACTAACTCTGGCGTGTTCGAGCATTGAGAGTAATATATATTTCAAATCCGCAATAGCTTTATCGTTATCTACAATACCCAGATTTATAGCCTGCATGACTGAATGACATATCTGCCAATAAATTACTGCGACGTGACTGGCATCTTTTTCAGTTAAAGAAATAGGCAGTCGCATGATGATTGCTTTTAGCTTTATGTTAGAGTTTGTTTGATACTGGTTATATATTTCCTCAAACTCAGGCGTAGACTGCATTACAGATACTAGCGGCAGTAGCGATGCATTTGAATTATATACCTTGGAAATCTCATCTAATAAATAATTCACGAAAGGTTTTAGCTCAATTTGTTCGATATTTTCTGAATCTATAACATTAAATAGCGCAATAATTTTTTCTACCCACAACTCTGATAATGCATAAAGAATCGCATGCTTATTAGGGAAGTAATGATATAAAGTGCCAATCGATATACCTACCTTTTTCGCAATAAGAATTGTTGTCAAATCATCTAAACCCACTGTTTTTAGTAGCTCGGAAGTAACATTAAGGATTTTTTCACGCTGCATCCTTGCGCGATTTTGCACAGGATTTGCTCTAGGAATTAATCGTTTTGTCATCTGTAATGTTCTATTTATCAGTATTAAATCAAAGTAAACTATTTTTCGAATAAAAACTCAATAAAAATTGAGCTTTTATTCAAATAAATTTTAAAATATTCAATTACAAATCAATGCAACACCAGTAAATAACTGGGATTAGAAGTAAAAAAAATTGCAATTATTATCGAAAATCGATAATCTATATAAGAAATAAATAAAGCATTTGCGGTATAACTCTCATAAAAAATCCGTCTTGCTGTTTAAATAACCATAAAAGCCCCTATACGAAGTTCAGGTTAATGAACGCGAACTCATTAATTTTTCTTTTTTTGTATCTTGAGAATTGCTTCACTTTTGGGTCAGGATTTACAGATGCTGTTTGACTTCAACAACAAAGATTTATTGCCAGAGTTTAATACTCAGCTTGAGCAAACCATTAAGCGGTTTTCAACCCATGATCTTTCTGGGCTTGTTAATTCTAGCCTTATGGATCGTGTAGACAGTAAGTTTTTATTGCCTACCAGTGCTCTTTTACAGGTTTTAAATAGCTGTAACGCCTTTTATTCATTATTGAAGATAGAAAATGCCACCATCTTTCAATACGATAATATTTACTTCGATACCAACTTGCTTGATTTCTATAATAATCACCATAATCGCAAGCTTAACCGCCATAAGGTAAGGCATCGTCATTACGCTGATGTTGGCACTAGCTATCTAGAGGTCAAATTTAAGAACAACAAAGGGCGCACAATCAAGAATCGCTGCATTGCAGATCAAGATCCAAGTATCGCGCTTGCTGCCAACTATCACTTTTTGGCCAATCATGGCATTGACCCGAAAGCTCAATTAATCTCAGCTTTAGCCTGTAACTATCAAAGAATTAGTCTGGCGAACGACAATGAAAAAGAAAGGCTAACACTTGATCTAAATATCAACTTTACCAATAAGCTAAAACACGCTAAAGCCGATGATAGCTTTATACTCACAGATTTCTTTATCGCCGAACTAAAACAAGAAAAACTTAATAGACATTCGCCATTTTATCGTTTGATGCGTGAAATGAGCTTTAGATCCGGTGGCTTTAGCAAATACTGTATGGGACAATCACTCACTAATAACAAACATATCAAATCCAATCGTTTTAAAAAGAATTTGTTAAGACTTAAGAAGGGAGCATAATTGATGAATGACATTTTTGGGCCACTGAGTAGCCATTTTTTTTCGCTATTGCTTATTAATACCCTGTTTTTGGGTATTCTATTGCGTGGCATTTTCTATCGTCATTCACCTAAACGAAACTCTATGTTTGGCTTCTTTATGTTTGGCACAGGAGTCTTCCTAGTCACTCATCTCTTACAAGGCGTTGAAATCTCTATGGGCTTTGCCTTTGGTCTGTTCGCCATATTTGCAATGCTGCGCTATAGAACAGAATCAATCTCTATCCGTGATATGACCTACCTTTTCCTTGTAATCGTTATATCCCTTCTTAACGGAGTAGGGCCATTGACAGCAGTCAGTGCGGCCTTTATCAATTCTCTTTTATGCCTTATTGTCGCTGCTGGTGAATCCAGCCTTTTTGCTCCAAGAATATTTGAGAAAAGCATACGCTATGAAAACATTCACAATATTCGCCCTGAAAATTACCATCTTTTAGTGGAGGATATTATTGAGCGTACTGGTTTAGATGTACAAAATATTGAAATTTCAAATATCGACTTCCTAAGTGACATAGCAAATTTAAAAGTATCTTATAAAGAAGATAAAAGAGCCTATAATCAAGTATCAGACAATAAAACTACTTCAACGCCTGAGGCTGAACAAAGTGCTTAACAAATGGCTGATCATGCTTTACGCAGCAATAGCTATAAATTGTTGCCTAGCATCCCCAGCAACTGCGCTTGATATTAACGAACTCAATATAGAGTCCAATAATTTTCAAAACAATTTAACACAGAAATTAGATGTCAGCTTAAGGTTCCATCTTGACTCAAATCGTTTTGACGGCTTTTATCAACCCGATGGGCAAGAACAACGTCTAGATGGCTACAATCACGACTCACAGCTACGCAGAGCGAGACTATCAATAAAGCTACCCATCAGCGGCGACTGGTCTAGCAAACTTCAGGTAGCAATAAATGAGGGTGATGATAGCTATGAAATCAAAGATCTATACTTGCGCTACAAAGGATTTGATTTTACCGACATTAAAATAGGTCAATCTAAAGAACCTTTTGGGCTTGAAAATTTAACCAGCTCTGCTAATACGCTATTTACCGAAAGAGCACTCTCAACCTTTGCCTTAGGTCGAAGCAAAGGAATAAATTTTTCTGACGCTAATCGCAACTATAGTTGGAGTTTAGGAAGATATATAGTCGAGCAAAATGGCAAAGTTAAAGCTGATGGCGATATAGCCCACACCGCTAGAGTTACCTTTAGCCCAGTCAATAAAGATAATAGTTACAACCATTTCGGTATAGCATATACAAACAGAAATCTTCAGGGCGCTGAATATGAAATCAAAACCAATGGTGGTGTAGATAGCGCGCTTAGTATTTTAGATACGCGAAATATTGCGACAGATAAAATTGTTAAAAAGGGAGCAGAGTTAGCCTGGGGTAGGGGGCCAATTTCGTTTCAGGGGGAATACCAACATCTCCAAATTAATGCCACAAATACCGACGAATATGGATTACCTGTTTTTAATCAAGATGGCGACCCTATAGAAGAAAGCGCAAGCTATCAGGGATACTACACCCAATTATCATACTTCTTAACCGATGATCATCGCCCCTATAAAAAAGGACGTTTTTCAGGTGTAAAGCCCAGCTCAAAGAAAGGCGCTTGGGAGTTAACATTACGAAAAAGTGCATTGCAGTCTGTTGAAATCGGAACTGACAACAAGAATTCTGAGATAGAAATTAAAACCACGGTTTTAGGTATTAACTATTACTTATCTAAGCGCATAAAATTTATGCTTAACGCCATTGATACAGAGGCAACAGGTCTTGAAAGTGGCAATTCAGGTTCAGCACTTTCTCTGCGCGTACAATTAAAACTCTAAAAAACATATATTAACTTAATGTAACTTATTAAGTTAAACGTGTAATATAATGACTTTAAATCTAAACTTCTCTGTTTTTACCCGTTCTGGCACGCTCTTTCATATCTGATTGGATATAGACCTGATCTGTTGTTCCCATACTGGCATGCCCCAAATCATCGGCCATATGCTTAAGAGGTCGAGTAGCAATATCCTGTGAAGCGCCTGTGTGGCGCAACCAATGGGTTGTGGCTTCTCTTAGCGCTCTGGCTTCATCAGCAAAACCTTCTGATAACATTTTATCGTAAGCCATATCGAATGCCTCCTGCACAATTCGCCGCAACTGACGCGAGGTCATTCCTCCTGAACCGCGATTTTTAGCGACTAAAGGGGCGTTGGTATTAAATTGACTACTTATTTCAGCTCGATAAGCCTTGTAGCGCTTAATATAGGGAAAAAGGGCACTTGGTACTGAGATATCCCGCAATTTATTACCTTTACCCAACACTTTTAACCAATGGTTACCATCTGAATCCTCCCAAAAATGCTGCCAGACTGGCTGCCAATTTGGACGATCTGAAAGCTCAGAGATTCGCATATACAGCGTTTTAAGCAATGAAACTACAAACAGCATACGCTCATAGCTGGCATCTGAATTAGCAGCAGACTCGGCACAACCAAGCACGTAATCCCATTGAAGATCAGACAAACGCTTAATCGATTTCTGCGTTGCACCTTTAATTAAATAGGGCGATTGTTTGCGAATGGCGGGAATAGGGTTGCCAAACGCATAGCCCTCATCAGCCAAATAGTCGTAAAAGCAAGAAATAGCAGAAAAACAGATCTTCATAGCCTCACCAGACAGCTTATGAGCGCCTTTATCTGGACTAACATCTAAACCCCCTACTAAGGCTTTTTTACGGTCTTCCTTGCTGATTTTTGCGGCAAATGGCCGCCAATTATCATTTTGACGATACTCTCCGCCGATTTGTTTAAAGCGATCCTGAACAGATTCAGCCACCCAGCTAGCCGGCGGATTATGAATAAAATCAAAAAAAGCCTCTAATTCCTGCCGCTTTAGTTGAATAATACTTTTATTAGCGATAGTCCATGACCAAAGCAGTAATCGCTCAACTTCATTGCGGTAGCTGCGGTAGGTGGCTTCACTTTTGCGACTGTAACTTTTTAGAAACGCCTGGGTCTGTGTAAAGTCCTGAATAATATCTGAATTGCCTTTGCACAAATTCTCTATAAACGTTTTAGAATCTGGATAATCATTAAGCATAGCCATGCCCATAGATAACCGTACAAAGGTTTTGTGCGCATCAAATAAGGGTGTAGCTGTAAACTTTGACATAAAGTTGCTCACAATTTCTAAAATAGCTTGGAAGTCACTAATAGCGTAGATTGTACTGTATCAACTATAATATCTAATGTCTAGCTATGTCCACTAATTGAGATTAGAGGAACTATCAAAATAACTCAGTACAGCCCTTTTAATCATAATAAGAATGATTAAGAATAAAACTAAACTGTTAGATAACAACATCAAACATGTTTAAATAAGCCATAGATGTTATCAATCATTGTTTTATCTCGTATAATCATAGTGAAGCAACCGCATTAAAAAGGAAATCATGCGCCAGCTAACACTTCTGACAGTATCTATATCTGCCCTGCTCGTCACACTTGCTTTTTCAAGCGAGCAACAGCTTTCGGATATAACGCCAGAATCACATCATACAAAGCTGTTTCGTGAAATAGTTACACAACTAGCTACAACACATTACTCTTCTCAAGCTATTGATGATCAGTTATCTCAGGATTATTTAAATACCTATATAGATAGGCTAGATTCCCCTAAACGCTTTTTCTTAGCTTCGGATATAGCAGAATTTAAAAAATGGCAATATAAACTAGATGATCTGGCTAAACGCGGTGATGTAACTGCGGGTTTTTATATCTTTAATCGTCTACGAGAACGTGCAACTGTTCGCCTAAAAAGTAATATCCAATTGCTTGAGAGCAAGCAGTATAAGTTTGACTTCACTCTTGATGAGTCGCTTTTAATAAATGGTGATCAACGCGAGTGGTTTAAAGATTCTGCACAAGCTGACGACTTTTGGCGTAGGGTTATGAAAGACTCAATGATCCGTTTAATGCTAAGCGGCAAAGAGCAGCAAGAGGCTCGAAAACTCCTTATAAAGCGCTACAAAGCTCTTTTAAATCGTTATACGCAACGTAATAGCAAAGATGTCTTTGAGCAGTATGCCAATGCTTTCGCATCCCTATACGACCCACACTCCTCCTATTTCACCCCAAGATCCTCTGAAAATTTTCAAATCAATATGTCCCTATCTCTTGAGGGGATTGGCGCACAACTGACTACAGAAGACGAATTCACTGAAGTTGTTGATATAATCACTGGAGGCCCAGCCGATATACAGGGTATTTTAAAACCAAAAGATAAAATTATCGGTGTTGGTCAAGGCGATGCAGAAATAGTTGATGTTATTGGCTGGCGTATTGATGATGTTGTTGACTTAATTCGCGGGGAAAAAGGTACTGTAGTCAGATTACAAATTGATTCAGGGGCTAATAATGAGAAAATTATATCGATTGTTAGAGATACTGTTAAGCTTGAGGAAAAATCTGCACAAAGCGATATTATTCAGATTCAGAATGCGGAAAGAAATTATAAGATTGGCGTTATTGAGATCCCCACTTTCTATATGGACTTTGAGGCCTACAGAAAACGTGACCCTAACTACAAAAGCACATCTCGCGATGTTAGACAATTACTTACAGAACTTAAGGCGCAATCTGTCGATGGTGTAATACTTGATCTCAGGAGTAATGGAGGCGGCTCGCTGTATGAAGCCACTGCCCTCACTGATTTATTTATCGATTATGGCCCAGTCGTTCAGATTCGCGATGCCAATAAAAAAATCTATCGCAATCAGCGAGCCACTTCGGAGGCTGTTTATAATGGACCCATGATGGTTCTTATAAATCGTCTAAGTGCCTCTGCTTCAGAGATCTTTGCTGGTGCTATACAGGATTATGGCCGTGGATTAATTATCGGCAGCCAAAGCTATGGCAAGGGCACCGTTCAAACTATGAGCGAACTGAGCAGTGGTCTTTTAAAACTCACCGTTTCTAAATTCTATAGGGTATCCGGCGGAAGCACCCAGCATCGCGGCATTATCCCTGATATAACTTACCCTTCAGAATTTAACTTTGATGAAATTGGCGAGAGTCACCTAGAAAGCGCTCTACCCTGGGACCAAATTCATCCTGTTCCACACCAATATTCCGATCAGCTTAGCCAGCTTATCAAACCATTAACCCATGCCCACAAAAAACGGGCATATGCTAATGCTAATTTCTCCAGCTTGACCGATCAAATTGCCTTAAACCAGCAGTGGAGACAGGAAAAATATACTAGTCTAAACTTGGTTCAGCGCAAAAAACGCGATATCAACCTCGATAATTCTCTTCTGGATATTGAAAATAATCGCCGTCTAAGTAACAGGTTAAAACCATATCCAGATACTGACGCTTGGGAATTGGCACAAGAGGCGGAAGATCGGGATGAAATGCCTATTGCAGAAACCGATCCGATGCTGTTCGAAACAGGCTTTATACTAAGCGACCAAATTCGTTTGTTTTCTAACGAAAAAAACAAACAAATAAACAATGAAATAATAACTCACATTAATAACTAGCCATAGTATAATGACCAATAAAATTAAAATAATGTGCTTCAATGTCAATGGCATACGATCAAGAATCAATCAACTTTCTTCAGTTATAAGCCAGCACAATCCTGATATTATTGGATTGCAAGAAACAAAGGTTTCCAATGAGGAGTTTCCTTTTTTTGAGATAGAAGCATTAGGGTATAAAGCCAGCATTCACGGTCAAAAAGGCCATTATGGCGTTGCCTATTTAAGCAAAATTGCGCCGTCAAATATTCAGCGCGGATTTCCCTCTGACACGGATGACAGTCAGCGACGCATGATTCATGGTCAATTTGAAGTCAACAATCAAACGTTTCACGTTATAAATTGCTATTTTCCTCAGGGTGAAGGACGCGCACATCCGACTAAATTCCCAGCAAAAAAGAAGTTTTATGCGGATTTATTGGATTATTTAAACAATAACTTCAACCAAGACGATGCTGTGATTGTTATGGGTGATATGAATGTCGCGCACAAAGATATTGATGTAGGTATCAAACCTGAAAATGCTAAACGCTGGCTTAAAACCGGAAAAAGTGCCTTTTTACCAGAAGAAAGAGATTGGCTACAAGCCCTTTTAGACTGGGGACTAATAGACAGCTATAGAGTCGATAACCCCCAAGATAACACCTATAGTTGGTTTGACTACCGCAGTCGAGGATATGATCAGGATCCAAAAATAGGCCTTAGAATAGATCTTATACTCGCCTCGCCTGCAGCTATGGCGCTTTGTAGTGACACTGGCATCAATCTTGAAGCACGAGGTCATGGGAAACCCTCAGACCACTGCCCTATTTGGATTGATTTAGAGCTTTAAAGCATTTGCGATCAAAGTTTTAACTCTAATTCCGGTAATGCAGCAAATAAATCAGCAGCTAATCCATAATCAGCAACAGAAAAGATTGGCGCTTCTTCATCTTTATTAATCGCTACTATCACTTTACTATCTTTCATACCAGCTAGATGCTGAATAGCACCAGATATACCGACCGCAATATAGAGATCGGGTGCAACAATCTTACCTGTCTGCCCTACCTGCATATCATTGGGCACAAAATCAGCATCTACCGCAGCCCTTGATGCTCCTACCGCAGCACCTAGCTTATCGGCTATTCTGTAGAGCATATCAAAGTTATCGCCGCTGGCCATGCCGCGACCACCAGAAATAACTATATTTGCTGCAGTTAACTCCGGTCGATCAGATTCAGCAAGCTGTTCACCAACAAAAGTTGATATTGACTTATCATGAACCTGATCAATGACTTCAATCGTTGCATCACCACCCTCAGCTGATACTGCATCGAAGGCAGTTCCCCTTACGGTAATCACTTTAACTGTGTCTATCGACTGAACGGTGGCGATTAAATTGCCAGCATAAATCGGTCGCTTAAAGGTATCTTCGCTAACAACCGCACAAATGTCTGAAATAGCCTGAACATCAAGTAATGCTGCTACACGCGGCATAATGTTTTTTGCCATAGTAGTAGCTGTTGCAAGTATATGGCTGTAACCATCGGCAATATCAGCAATTAAAGGTGCCATATTTTCTGCCAAAAAATGATCATAAACGGCATTATCAGCAACCAGTACCTTATTAACACTGATTATATTAGACGCCTGCTCTACCACCCTCTGGCAACCATTTCCGGCCACCAAAAGATCAATTGTATCGTCCAACTGTGTCGCGGCTGATACAGCACTTAATGTGGCAGGGTTTAATTGCTTATTATTATGCTCAGCTAAAACTAAAATACTCATCAGATCACCTTCGCTTCATTTTTTAGCTTATCCACTAACTGGTCTACATCACTGACCATAATTCCCGCTTGACGCTCAGCTGGGGGCTCTACACCAAGCAATTTGGTTCGAGCGTTTATATCAACTCCAAGCTCCTCTGGAGAGATTGTCGCCAATGGCTTCTGTTTTGACTTCATAATATTCGGCAGAGATGCATAGCGAGGCTCGTTAAGTCGTAAATCTGTTGTAACTACCGCTGGCAATGACAGACTCACAGTTTGAAGACCACCATCAATTTCGCGTGTAACAGCTATTTTGCCATCTTCCACATTAACTTCAGATGCAAATGTTCCCTGTGCACAATCGAGTAAACTCGCCAACATCTGTCCTGTTTGATTATTATCGCCATCAATGGCTTGCTTACCCATTAGGATTAGATCTGGGGTCTCCTTATCACAAACTGCCTTAAGACATTTAGCAAGTGCTAAAGGCTCTAGAGGCTGTTCAGTTTGCACAAGAATAGATCTATCGGCACCAAGCGCTAGAGATGTTCGCAATTGCTCTTGAGACTGCTGTGAACCAATAGTGACTGTGACTATTTCATTCACTAGACCCTTTTCCTTTAAGCGCACTGCTTCTTCCACAGCTATTTCGCAAAAAGGATTTATAGACATTTTGACATTGGCAAGATCAACATCAGAATTATCTGTGTTGGCTCTCACTTTAACGTTGTAATCAACGACCCTCTTAATTGCCACTAATGCTCTCATTGGAACTCCATCTTTAATTTATAGCACAAGATTTATATAACTTTAGTTTGCCCAACGATTTGTTATAAATCAAACGAACAGGGGCTTCATTGCGACCCATCAGTCACATTAATAAAAACCTTAAGGGTAGCTTTTACACGTAATTTTAGACATTGTAGGCAGGGGTTAAAGACTATTTAATATACAAGTTTTTGATAATAAGGAGCATTATATTGGCTCGAGAATCTATAGAATATGATGTCGTCATTGTTGGCGCCGGTCCCGCTGGGCTTTCGGCTGCCTGTAGACTAAAACAGATAAATCCAAACTATTCAGTCTGTGTAGTCGAAAAAGGCTCTGAAGTTGGTGCGCATATTTTATCAGGTGCCGTTTTTGAACCAACCGCTTTGAATGAGCTTTTTCCTGACTGGAAGTCACTATCTGCGCCTGTCACCACTACAGTTTCTGATGATCATATTTTGCTTTTAACCAATGACTCAAAACATATCAAAGTGCCTGAATTATTTGCCCCCAAAACCATGAAAAATCATGGCAATTACATCATCAGTTTGGGTAATTTTTGTCGATGGCTGGCTACCCAGGCCGAAAATCTTGGAGTTGATATTTTCCCTGGATTTGCAGCCGCAGAAATTCTCTATAATAAAGATGGCGCAGTATCTGGTATTGCTACTGGCGATATGGGGTTAAGTCGAACTGGCAATCATAAAGATAGCTACATGCAGGGCATGGAGCTACAGGCTAAATACACATTATTTGCTGAGGGTTGTCGTGGGCATTTAGGTAAGCAATTAATTGATAAGTTTAGTTTGGATAGTGGCAAAGACCCTCAACACTATGGCATTGGAATTAAGGAATTATGGAAGATACCTACAGATCAACATAAACCCGGATTGGTCGTTCATTCTGCCGGATGGCCTCTTAGTGAAAGCAATACCTTAGGCGGTGGTTTTCTATACCATCTAGAAGATAATCAGGTGGCTGTTGGGCTAATTACTAATCTATCCTATAGCAACCCCCATTTAAGTCCTTACGATGAATTTCAACGCTACAAGCATCACCCTAGCATTAAGCAATACTTAAAAAATGGAGAGCGAATCACCTATGGTGCTCGTGCCATTACTAAGGGTGGGTTGCAGTCTCAGCCAAAAATGTCTTTCCCCGGGGGGTTATTAATTGGTGATGATGCTGGCACATTAAACTTTGCCAAAATTAAGGGTAGTCATACGGCCATGAAATCGGGCATGTTGGCTGCTGAATCTGTAGCTGATGGACTATCAAGTAATGAGTCCCAAACAGATTTAGACGGATATGCTAATCTCTATCAACAATCTTGGGCCTACAAAGAATTATACAGCCAAAGAAACTTTGGACCTGCTCAACATAAATTTGGTTACCTATGGGGTTCTGCCTACGCATTTATTGACATTAATCTCTTTAACGGTCGTCTACCTTGGACTTTTAGAGATAAAGTAGCAGATCACCAAACCATGAAAACGATCGATGAGTCTAAACCTATCAGCTATCCAAAATATGATGGAAAATTAAGCTTTGATAAACCTTCTTCAGTTTTTTTATCCAATACTAATCATGAAGAGGATCAACCCTGCCATCTCCAGCTGGTCGACTCTGATCTACCGATCAAGCATAACTTAGCCTGCTACAATGAAGCAGCACAACGCTACTGCCCTGCTGGCGTATACGAGGTAGTTGAAGAGTCAGATGGAAGCTCTAAATTTCAAATTAATGCGCAAAATTGCGTCCATTGTAAAACGTGCGATATTAAAGAACCCAGCCAGAACATAAACTGGGTGACACCTGAAGGAGCCGGCGGCCCAAATTATCCAAATATGTAAGCAATATTTACGCTGAGTACTGTCCAAGCGAAAAATCACAGCCTAAACTCTCAATTATAAGTTCATTCTGTTCATGGCCAATTGATCTGGTTCTACCCCATTCCACTAATTGATAAAAAACTGAACGGCTAATTAATCCGTTAAGGTTGTCTCTTACAGTAACTATGGGTAGAAAAGACCCAGAAAATTTCTGCATCGATAAGGGGTGGTGCCTGTCCAATAAAATATGATCGTCAGTATTTGTTGAAAATGAAATAACCTGAACACCTTCTCTGACTATTCGCTCTGCACTGACAATATACAAAGGGGCAACATCAACCTGAATTTGCCATTTTTCTTTGGGGGTTACTAAATAATAAGCGTTTTTTTCCATCTTTAATAATGAGGAGAAGAGTTTAACTATTGCTGGTTTTTTGATCTCACTTGACTCATGAATCCACCTGCCCTTTCTATCAATGCGAAGATCTATATCACCCGATTTTTTTGGATGCCACAAATGGACTGGGGGCAATTGATCCGAGTGCTGATGGGTGTGTTGGAAAAGATCAGCAAATAATTGGTCTAAGCTGATCAAGGGCTTCACTTAGATTTGCTTTTTTTGCTAGTGGCACTGTCATTTGGATGATACTGGCCTTGGTTGCCCATAGTGATACCAATATTGGTTATAAAGTCCATAAGCGCGGTATTATCAATTCTGTGATTCCATGTTTTATTAAAACATAATTCAACAGCACCCTGAGCTAGGGCCCAGCATGCGAGATAATGAAAATGTGGCGGCACATCTTCAAGAACACCGCGATCGATCAACTTTGTGGTTAAACCTGTGAGTGCATCTTCATTGGAAAGACGGAGCTGATATAACTCTTCAACTTTGTCAGCTACATCACCAGACTCAATCAATCGATCCTCTAATTGCTGTACAAGCCTATCAAGCTTTGGATTTTCTAATCGAGCTTGAAAATAAGACTTTGCCGCAGCACCTGAATCACCAGAATCTGCTCGTTTAATTCCATCGGTTAGACGTGTTGTAATATTGTGCTCATAATCCAGAATAATTCTGATTAAAATTTCATTTTTGGTCAGAAAGTGCTTATACACAGTACCCTTTCCAATACCGGCTCTCACGGCGATTTTAGATACCGTAATACGATCGATGCTTTCTTCTAAAAATAGCTCTATGGCAGCGTCGATAATTCTCTGTTCTCTTGCGAGAAATAGTTTCTTTTTCTCACGAATTCGATCAGCACTTGAATTATTACTTTGCATCAACTTTGCCAATAAGAAACATAGTTATAGACTGAGGTTACGATTGCTAGCACGAATAAACTCTTTTTTTAGGTCAGCAAATGTCTGAACCGCAGGGAACTGTGGGAATTCATTGATAACATTATCAGGTGCATGAAATAAAATGCCTGCGTCTGCTTCGGCTAGCATAGTAGTATCATTGTATGAGTCGCCTGCAGCTATAGTCCTGTAGTACATACTTTTAAAACCAACAATGGCCTGACGCTTTGGGTTGGCCTGACGAAGACGGTAATTCACCACATTGCCACTCTCATCAGTTTCAAGCTTATGGCATAGCAGTGTTGGATAGCCCAACTGCTTCATTAAAGGACTGGCAAATTCGTAGAAGGTATCTGACAGAATCACTACCTGGAAACGTTCTCGAAGCCAGTCGACAAAATCGGCCGCGCCCTCTAGAGGCGATAATGTTGCAATAACCTCTTGAATTTCATTTAACCCCAGTTTGTGCTGGCGCAAAAGATCAAGACGATATTGCATTAGCACATCATAATCCGGCTCATCTCTGGTTGTTTTTTTAAGCTCTTCGATACCAGTTTTTTCAGCAAATGCTATCCAAATTTCTGGAACCAATACACCTTCAAGATCTAAACAAGCAATTTCCACAACATATCCTCAAAATAGTAAGTAGGTACTCTACTTAAAATATATTTTACCTGCAACGAAGCATTGCAAATCATTCACTCATATCAAGATCCTACGACATACCGACTAGATGTTCTACCGATTAACTAAGGTTTTTGATATAATTTTATTCTTAGTAAAAATCGTTTTCGGAAGAATTTCCCGAAATTATAATTTTAGACACTTAAAGCCCACATTAACTATGAATGATTCAATAAATATTACAGATATAGAAAACGAGCTAGCGTTAAAAGCACCGCAACAGATACTACGTTATGCATTAGAAAACCACAATAATATTGCAGTATCTTTTAGCGGTGCTGAAGATGTGGTTTTAATCGATATGGCTCACAAAATACGATCGGATATTAAAGTATTCTCTCTGGATACCGGTAGACTTCATTCAGAAACTTATAGGTTTATCGATATTGTTCGCGATCACTACAGGATAGATATTGATATTATCATGCCTGAAAACGATAAGGTTGAAGCCTTAGTTAAGGAAAAAGGGTTATTTAGCTTTTATAAAGATGATCACAAAGAGTGCTGTGGCATAAGGAAAATATCTCCATTACGCCGTCATCTACTTACTCTAGATGCTTGGATTACTGGCCAGCGAAAAGATCAAAGCCCTGGAACAAGAGCTAATGTACCTGTTATACAAGATGATAAATTTTTTGCTCGCGAAGGCGGTGTTTTAACCAAATTTAATCCATTGTCTAACTGGTCATCACAACAAGTTTGGGACTATATTAGAGCGTTTGAAGTACCGTACAATGAACTTCATGATCGTGGTTTTACAAGTATTGGTTGTGAACCTTGCACACGCCCTACAGGGCCAGGCCAGCATGAACGTGAGGGCCGCTGGTGGTGGGAGGAAGCAACAAAAAAAGAATGTGGTTTACACGCGGTCAACATTCAATCAGACAGCTAATTTGAATATAGGATCTAACGGCAAAATATCGCTAGATCCTATGTTTTCAAAGAATCGGCAAATTCAGAGTTGCAAAAAAAGTCTCTCTATCCTGTTTATTTGGCATAGCCATTACCCGATCAACAACATCCCTTGTTAAATGTGGTGCAAACTCACTTATAAAGTCATACATATAGCCACGCAAATAGGCACCCTTTCTAAATCCAATACTAGTCACACTAGAATCAAAAAGATGGCTAGCCTCTATAGCAACTAAATCGGTGTCGACTTCAGGGTCGTAGGCCATATGCGCCACAATACCAATACCTAGACCAAGGCGTACATAGGTTTTAATAACATCAGCATCCGTAGCGGTAAATACAACATTTGCCTCTAATGAATCCTTGGCAAATGCTTCATCAAGCTTTGAACGCCCAGTAAAACCGAACACATAGGTAACAATAGAATATTTAGCAACATCAACTAATGCCACGTGATCAAGCTTGGCTAAGGGATGATTCTTGGGCACCAAGATACATCGATTCCATCGATAACAGGGCATCATAATAAGATCAGAAAATAGCTCTAAGGCCTCAGTTGCAATAGCAAAATCTACGGTACCTTCAGCTGCCTTTTCTGAAATTTGCACTGGTGTACCCTGATGCATATGAAGAGCAACCTGTGGGTATTTATGAATAAATTTTTCTATCACATCAGGTAATGCATATCGCGCCTGAGTATGGGTTGTCGCAATATCTAGACTTCCAGATTTAGGGCTTTTATGCTCTTGAGAAAGTTGTTTTATACTTTCAACATCACGAAGAATATTGCTTGCTATGGATAAAATCTCCTCACCAATCGGAGTAATTTTGGTTAGATGCTTGCCGCTACGTGAAAATATTTCAGCACCTAATTCATCTTCGAGCAATCTTATTTGCTTACTAATACCAGGCTGAGAGGTGTAAAGACTAGCCGCTGTAGCGGACACATTTAAGTTATGATTAGCCACTTCCCAAATATAACGTAGTTGTTGTAATTTCATATGAACACCCCTCAAATTAACAAGAAATTAAATCTGTTATTCGTTTAAGCTATAAAACTATATAATTTTATTCTTTCTTTGAATAGTTGCCAATTGTTAAAGTAGCTTCAACTGAGAAAAAATCTAAATTTTTATGATTGAATTACTCTATTTTATAAGCGCAGGCGCTATTGTAGGCTTGGCCGTGGGATTAACTGGTGTTGGCGGAGGATCGCTAATGACGCCATTTTTAATCCTTTTTGGCATACCTTACAACGTTGCTATTGGTACAGACCTTTTATATGCCGCCATTACTAAGGCTGGAGGTATGGTGACTCATGCCCGACAAAAGACTATTGAATGGCGAATTATGGGCCTTCTTGCGCTTGGAAGTATCCCAGCATCATTATTAACCACCCATTTTTTAAGCCGTGTGTTTACCGATTCATCGGACTACCAATCTATACTCACTTTGAGTCTAGGCGTTATGCTTGTTCTAACTTCTATTGTGATTATATTTAGAGGAAGGCTAAGTACAGATGTACCCAAAGAAAACCTAAAACCAAAAAAATATTCAGATATTATTGTTCTTTTTGCCGGAATATTTTTAGGTGTTTTTGTTACGCTTTCTTCTGTGGGTGCTGGAGCTTTTGGTGCAGCAGTTTTAATGCTGCTATATCCCTATTTAAAAACCATCAAAATTATTGGGACCGATATAGCTCACGCAGTTCCTCTAACACTAATAGCCGGTTTAGGTCATTTTGTATTAGGTAATGTGGATTTAATATTGCTTGGTAGTCTTTTGATTGGCTCATTACCAGCCATACACTTTGGCACAAAATTAGCCAAACGCATGCCAAGTGATCTTCTGCAAACATTGATTGCGTTGATATTGTTGGGGTTGGGCACTAAATTTATAGTTGGCTAAGACTAATTTTTAAGGGGCTTTAGGCTTCTCATTTGCAACACCATGTGGCACATGACCAGTTGCTACATATTCACTTGCAGATGAACAATGTACCTGCTGATCATCAAAAAACACATCGGCACCAAATGATTTCAAGAAGTCTCCTTTACTAAGACCACCTAAAAATAGACTCTCATCGATGCGTACATTCCAGTCACGCAATGTTCTTACCACCCGCTCATGAGCAGGTGCTGCCCTAGCTGTAACGAGCGCTGTACGAATCGGACACTCACCTACAGGAAACTCTGCCTGAAGCCCCTGCAAAGCTTCTAGGAAGCTTTTAAATGGGCCCGCATCCATTGGTTTGTGCGCAGAGTTTTTTTCGTTTTCTGTAAAAGCATCTAAGCCCTGTTCTTTAAAAATCCGCTCTGAGGCATCACTAAACAATACCGCATCACCATCAAAGGCAAAGCGCAATTCATCTGAATTTTTAGTTTGTCCCTGAGAAGGTAGTAATGTCGCCGCAGCCATACCATTATCAAGGGCGTTTCTAACATCACCCGCGTTGGTCGAAAGAAATAAATGACAAGCAAATGCCGATACATATCTGTAGGGACTATCACCACCAGAAAAAGCTGCTCTGGTAATTTTCAAACCATGATGCTCAATGGAATTAAATACGCGCAATCCGGTATCAGCTGAGTTGCGTGATAGGAGGATAATCTCAACTTTTGGTTCACCTCCCAATTTTTCATTAATACGAAGTAATTTAGAGGCTAAAGGAAATGCTTCACCCGGCTCTAGAACAATATCCTCATGTTGGCGTTGATATTCTGCATAGGCAGCAACACCCTGCTGTTCATATATTTCATGACTATCTCGCATATCAAACAATGCAGTTGAAGATATAGCGATCACTAACTTTGGCGAAGATTTGTTTGACATAATAACTAATTAGTTTCCATTTCACGGGCTGTATTATCTTGCTGAAAATACTGCTTGGTCAGCTTAAATACAACAGGCGATAGTAGTAAAAGCGCCAATAAGTTAGGAATTGCCATCATACCGTTTAGCGCATCAGACATTTTCCAGACTAATCCAAGACTCATCTGAGTCCCAATAAAAACCCCTAAAACCCATAATACTCTAAAAGGAATAACTACCTTTGATCCAAGTAAAAATTGAGCGCAACGTTCGCCATAGTAGCTCCACCCCAGCATCGTGGTAAATGCAAATAAAGCGATACACAGGGATAATATATTGCCACCAAAGGGCAGTGTTGCATCAAACACGCTCAGGGTCATAGCTGCGCCCTGTAGATCAGAACTCCAAACACCTGAAACAATTAATACCAAGCCCGTCATAGTGCATATTATTAACGTATCAATAAAGGTGCCTAACATAGCAATAGTACCCTGCCTAACAGGACTATTTGTTTCGGCTGCCGCATGGGCAATAGGTGCTGAACCCAAGCCTGATTCATTTGAAAAAATGCCTCTAGAAACACCCATTCGCAAGGCAAGCATTATAGTAGCACCGGCGAAACCGCCCGTCGCTGCTGTACCATTAAAAGCACTTTTGACAATAAGTATCAGGGCCGCAGGTATTTCAGCTATATTAATCGATAAAATAATTAAGGTGGATAACAAATAAATAGCTGTCATTAGTGGAACAAGTTTACCGGCAACCTGAGCTATCCTTTTAATGCCACCCAGCAACACCAATGCCACCATAAACGCCATAACTAAACCGCTCATTAAAGTGGGGATATTAAAGTTATTGTATAGCACTTGTGACACTGTGTTTGATTGCACCGTGTTAGCTAAGCCAAAACCGGCCAAACTGCCAAATAGCGCAAATAAAAATGCTAGCGGCCTCCAGCGTTTACCAAGACCATTTTTTATATAGTACATAGGCCCACCGACTTTTTTACCTGCGGCATCCGTCTCTCGGTAATTCACTGCAAGAACTGCTTCGGCATATTTGGTGGCCATGCCAACCAATGCGGTACACCACATCCAAAATAAAGCGCCGGGACCGCCAATGCCGATCGCTGTGGCTACGCCCGCAATATTACCTGTACCAACAGTGGAAGATAGAGCGGTCATCAAAGCATTAAAGGGACTTATCTCCCCTTCGCCTAAGCCTTTACGACCTTTTAGTAATTGCGCAAAAGCGAAGGGTATGCGAGTTATAGTGATTCCACGTAAACCAATGGTTAAAAAAACACCTGTTCCCAGTAATAAAATCAACATTACCGGGCCCCAAACAACGGAGTTTACCAAATCAACAATTTGCTCAAACATTATTACACACTGTCCTTTGTTTTTATTTCTAAGTTTAAAGCCATCTCAATTAAAGCTTAATAATTAAATACTATGCCAGTCACACAGTGAAATCGAGTAATTTTTAACCCTACAAACTTATAACATAGATAACAAAATGCCCATATCGAGAATCGATATGGGCATTTTGCGCAAATAATTAGACGACTATTTCGACTAATAAGGAGATTATATTAGATAGCTTTGAACGTTCCTTTTGGCAATACTGCATGAACAGCTACCTTTTGAAACTTAAGTTCCTGACCGTTACCTGCCTCAAGAATCAAATACTCTGACTCTAGCTTGGTAATTTTTCCTAACAATCCACTAGTCATAACAACCTCATCACCTTTGGAAAGTGAATTTATAAGGTTGTTATGCTCTTTTTGACGCTTTTGTTGGGGTCTTATCATTATGAAATACATAAAGATAAAAAGGCCGCCGAACATAATAAATGTAAAAAGTGGGCTTGGTTCAGCTTGAGCAGCAACATCGGCATAAGCATTTGAAGCAAATAACATAATAAACTTCCTTTAATTAAATTAATTATTAAGAATTAAGATTGTTGTTTATCCAATCTAATACGTCTTCATGATGAGATTTTGTTTTAACTTTTTCCATCACCATTACAATATCGCCCTGTTTATCAATAACAAAGGTAGAGCGCATAACACCCATATACTCGCGACCCATAAATTTCTTTAGGCCCCATGCACCAAAGGAATCTGTTACTAAATGATCCTCATCTGATAGCAGCTTGAAATTAAGTTCTTGCTTATCTTCAAATTTTACCAACCGATCAACAGAATCAGGGCTTACACCCAATACAACTGTATCAAGCGCCTCAAATTTTGCATAGGTATCGCGAATACCACAGGCTTGAACAGTACAACCAGGTGTCATTGCTTTTGGGTAAAAGTAAATAACCACATTCTTTTTACCAGCGTAATCAGCTAAAGAAATTCTATTACCTCTTTGATCTAAAAGAGTGAATGCTGGCGCTTGGGTTCCAACTTTTGCAAATCCCACTGTAATACCTCTGTTATAAACACGTATGTGTTAAAGACTATAGTTAAGGAAGAAGATGAGCAACACCTTCTTTCTCTTCTGTAAGTTCTTGCTCGGTCGCTGACATCTTATCACGGGAGAAATCATTAATTTCGAGACCTTGAACAATGTTCCAATCACCCGCTTCACAGGTACAAGGGAATGAATAAATTAGACCCTCAGCAATACCATAGCTGCCATCACTATAAACACCCATGCTGACCCAGTCATCTGAATCTGTGCCTTGAACCCATGTGCGCATATGCGCAATCGCCGCATTGGCAGCAGACGCAGCACTTGAAGCCCCGCGTGCTTTAATAATAGCAGCACCTCGTTGCTGTACTGTAGGAATAAATTCTTGTTCATACCAAGCTTGATCGACCATATCGATCGCTAGCTGTCCTTCTACCTTAGCATGATGTAAATCAGGGTATTGAGTTGCTGAATGATTGCCCCAGATCGTCATATATTTGACGTCATTGATAGATTTACCCGCTTTTTCAGCAATTTGACTCATCGCACGATTATGGTCAAGCCTTGTCATTGCAGTAAATTGACGAGGATCTATATCTGGTGCATTTCGCTGAGTAATAAGAGCATTAGTATTAGCTGGATTGCCAACCACTAGCACTTTGATATCGCGGCTTGCATTGTCATTAATAGCCTTTCCTTGAGCAGAGAAAATTGCAGCATTAGCTTCTAGAAGATCTTTGCGCTCCATACCGGGACCGCGCGGCCGCGCTCCAACCAACAATGCATAATCGGAATCTTTAAAGGCGATATCAGCCTGATCGGTACAGACAATTCCGGCAACTAATGGAAAAGCACAGTCTTCAAGCTCCATAGCAACACCCTTGAGAGCATCGAGAGCGGGAGTAATTTCAAGCATTTGTAATATAACAGGCTGATTAGGACCTAACATTTCGCCAGCAGCAATGCGAAATAATAGTGAATAACTAATCTGACCTGCAGCACCAGTAACGGTGACGCGAACGGGTGAATTCAAAGTATATCTCCAAAAAAATTGTTAATCTTGAGTGAGGCTATAAATCGCTGGATATTATAGTGCTGATTAAAAAAAAAGCACTATAAACCCAGTTCAGATAGATAGACTAATGTAGTTTTTTCATATTATTTACAAAGTTTTTCATAGACAGCTTTCATTTCGGCGTAAAGATCATCTTTAAAGCTGGGTAAATTAGTATCAAGCTTAGCCACAATTTCGACTAGATGCTCATTATCCTCTCTCCCACCCCATTGCTTATGATAGCTACCATCTTGATATCCATGATCCTGTCTAAAGAAATTCAAAACGTTTTTGCCGACATAAGCAATATATAGTTGATCAAACTGCATATTGATGCCTTTGACCAAGCCAACAAAGCCATTTATATCAAAATCCTTGGTAACTAATGTATTAGTCGTAAATTCCTCTAAACTAGTAGCAAAATCATCTGCTGCTTCAACCTCGTTAAAGGCTGTAACAACTGAATCGCAAATAACATCCTGAGTTTGATCTTTAAGCAATAATAAACTTAAACCAAAGTGCCAGATATCAACAAGCTCTAGGGCAATTTGATTGACATCGGGCTGTTGTTTTTTCCACCATTTCCAACCGTGATGATCAAGTAGTTCAGCGCACTCAATCCAGATTGCACGATACCACTCAAAATTTTGCTCACGCCAATCGTCTTTAACTTTTGAATTCATGCTGTCTTGAAGGTTTAGCATGGTTGAAATTTGTTGCTTCATAATAAATCCTTAAGCGCGAACAAAGCCATTTGCGACTTTTTCACTACCAATTGTTGTATTAGGGCCATGCCCAGTTACTACTACTGCCTCATCATCGAGACTGTAGATTCGTTCTTTTATCGAGGTCACTATCTGATCAAAATCTCCACCGGGTAGATCTGTTCGTCCAATACTTCCCAAAAAAAGCGTATCACCAGCAATAAGTGTTTTGTATTGCTCAAACCAAAAACTTACAGAACCCGGCGTATGACCTGGGGTGTGAATAGCCACACCACCGCAACAGTCAAGCGCTTGGTCATCATGTAAATAATGATCAGGATCTGGCAGTGAAACTGATGGCACGCCAAACATAGCGCATTGTTGCTCCACTATATCCCATAGAAACTGATCAGATTCATGTAGAAATATAGGCGCCCCTGTGGCTTTCTTTATTTCACCCGCAGCCAATATATGATCAAGGTGCGCATGGGTGTGAATAATGGCAACCACCGTTAAATTAAGTTCTTTAACTAGGGCTAAAATTTGGTCGGCATCGCCACCAGGATCAATAACCAGAGCACGACCTGATAGGGAATCGCCAATAACTGAGCAATTACATTGTAATGGACCAACAGGAAATGTCCTTATTATAAATTGTGGCTGTGTTGTTTGATTATCAGTCATAGGAAACTCTAAGATTGAGTTATATTAAACAGCTTAAAAAAGTTATTGGTCGTTATCTCAGCCAATTCATCAATACTAATGCCTTTTATTTCAGCCACGCACTCGGCTACTTCATAAACATTTTTTGGTTCATTCTGCTTTCCGCGATAAGGAACGGGTGCCAACCAAGGTGAATCAGTTTCCACTAATATCCTGTCAAGTGGAATTTTTTTTACAACATCACGCAAATCACCAGCATTTTTAAACGTTACTATACCCGAGATTGAAATATAGAAACCAAGCGCCATAGCAGCCTTTGCCATCTCCCAGGTCTCGGTAAAACAATGCAGTACCCCTGCTGCCTCTGACTGATGTTGTTTAAGCAGCTTAATCGTCTCTTCACGAGCATCACGAGTATGAACAATCACTGGCTTTTGAACCTGTTTTGCCGCCAGTAAATGACGACTAAAACTTTCATGCTGCCAATCATAACTGTCAGCACTATAAAAATTATCTAGTCCAGTTTCGCCTACAGCAATGACCTTAGGCAAAATTGCTAAATCCGTAATTTGCTCAACTGTGGGTAGGGGTAACTCTTCATCTTGAAGCGGATGAACACCCACTGAGGAATAAATATGATCATATTGAGAGGTTAGCTCGGTTAATGTTCTAGAGCTATCGAGATCAACCGCGACGGTTAATAAATGCGAAATACCCCGATTTTGAGCATCAGTTATAACAGCCTCAAGCCCGCCCTCCCTATTTGAGAGATCCAAGCGATCAAGATGGCAGTGAGAATCAACTAACATGTATTACCTATTATATTTGTTTAGTTTTAAGCCAAACTTATTTTCTGACCTGAAAAATCTGTACCCATTCTATAAATAACTCCTCCCAAAGTAACTGAGTATTAAGGGGAGAACCAGATAAAAGCCATGCACGCGCTTTAATTAATTTATCTAAAAAAAGAAATAATGCTGGCTTTGGATTGTTTTGCAGTTCACTCACCAATAATCGGTGCACATAGCTCAGTATCCATGCCACAAGATCCTCTGGCGGATATTTCTGGCAAGCTTGAGCCGCTTCAAAAGGCGTTTCATCTGAGTGTCGCATAGCATCGAGCAATGACTCAACATGCCGTCGACTCTCAAATCCAGCCCCATTAATATAGTCTAACGCAAGGAGAGGTTTACCGTTGGCAATCGCTAGCACCTCAGAGATATTCACCTGTTCATCCTTTACTTGTTCTGACAACCAAGATTGAGCTATATCTGATGAAGGAATGGCTAATGACTCAATTTGGCAACGGCTGCGAATAGTCATTGGTATTGCACTCAGCCTGCTTGAAACTAAAATAATTAATGTATTTGGCTCGGGCTCTTCTAAACTCTTTAAAAGCGCATTTGAAGAGGCTATATTCATTGATTCTGCCGGAACAATAACCGCGACTTTCCAACCACCCTGTTGAGACGTTTTAGCAACTGATTCACAGAGCTTGCGAATTTGATCAACCTTAATAAATTTACTTTTCTCTTGCGGTGATAGACGATAAAAATCAGGATGAGAACCAGCCTTGAGCGTTAAACAACCGCTACATTGACCACAGGGTATACCCTTATCAACTTGACTACAGAGCATCCTAAAAGCCAATGCGTAGGCTAAGTGCTCCGCCCCAACACCCTCAAGCCCATTGAGAATAATAGCGTGAGGAAGACGCTGACTTTCAATGCGATCATTTAATGATAGCCACAGCTCTTTTTGCCAGGGAAGCGGCAATAAGAAATTACTTAGATTAGCTGAAGCTTCAGTCACAAAAATACTTATCCGTTATTATGGTTTTCCAAAAAATTATTCAGCGTATTAGAAATTTGCTGCTGAACATCCTCTAAGGCTTGAGAAGCATCAATAATTTTGTAGCGCTGTGGATTATTTTTGGCCATGGTTAAATAAGCCTGACGCACACGATTAAAAAAATCTGTTTTCTCAAGCTCGAATCGATCCGGTTGACTTCGTTTGCCAGCTCTCTCAAGACCTAACTCAACCGGAATATCGAGTAATAAGGTTAAATCTGGCCGCATACTTCCCTGAACCATAGTCTCAAGACTGGCAATTAATTCATCCCCCATTTTTCTACCTGCACCCTGATAGGCATATGTAGCATCGGTAAAGCGATCACAGAGCACCCAGTGACCCTTATCCAACTCAGGCTCAATAACCTTATCAATATGTTGCGCTCTTCCAGCAAACATCATCAGAAGCTCAGCTTTACTGCAAACCTGTTCCTCTCTGTTAGACAAAAGTAACTGCCTAATTTCTTCAGCTAAAGGAGTGCCACCAGGTTCTCGGGTACTCACAAATGAGATCTTATTATCATCCAACCACTGCTTAATAAATGCAATATTTGTGGTCTTGCCGACACCCTCAGTGCCTTCGATGGTTATAAACCTGCCTCTCATAGATACCTAACTCTAGAATATTGGTTATTGTGGTGAGGATTGGTAATCCTCTACACGATGTTCAATCTGGTATTTTTTCACAGCGTTAACATGCTCTGTCATAGTATCAGAAAAATGATGACTACCATCACCTCGAGCAACAAAAAAGAGGCTAGAACCAGACTTTGGATGAACAGCCGCCTCAAGTGATGCTAGACCTGGCATTGCAATCGGTGTTGGAGGAAGCCCGTCGATTTTATACGTGTTATAAGCTGTGAACTCCTTCAGATCATTTCGACGAATATCACCCTGATAACGATCTCCCATACCATAAATAACAGTTGGATCTGTCTGTAATCGCATACCCTGTTCTAACCGGCGTACAAAAACACCTGCAATTGTTCGGCGCTCACTAGCTTGACCGGTCTCTTTTTCGATAATCGAGGCCATAATTAATGCTTCATAGGCAGATGTATAGGGTAGATTGTTATCCCTTAACTTCCACGTATTATCAAGTTCAGCTCGCATCCGATTATGAGCCTGTTTCAAAATGGAAAAAACATTATCATTACTGCCGAAATAATAGGTATCTGGAAAAAACCAACCCTCTGGATGATCTAAATCAAAATCAATTTTGGCTAATAGTTCGTCTTGATTCATATGTTTGACGAATGAAAATTGCGGAATATCAGCAAGCTTTGATATCCACTGCTTGAATGACCAGCCCTCAGGAAAAGTAACGCTATACTGAGCCACATCACCCTCAACAAATTTATTAATGAGCGTAATTGGTGTATCTAACTCAGTAATCCAATAATCACCCGCCTGAACCTGATCTTTTTTACTGAACCTAGCCCATGCTGTAACTAATTGCGGGTAGTTTATGATCTCATGACGTGAAAGCATATGATTAACACGTTTAAGATTGCTGCCTTTCTCAATTAATAACAAATATCTACCCTTAGAATCTAAATTAAGGGAATCTGAGAGATTAACCGGTTGATTAAGTACCTTTGATACGAGCATATAACCGGCACCCAGAACAACAGGTAAAAGCAAAATAAATACGAAGAGATATTGAAATTTTTTCATTGGTATTGCGGATATAAATCAATTAGTTTTTTGCACAGCACAAGAGTTTGCTCATCTATTGGCAAAGACTTAACCAATTGATTCTGATGATTAAAAATTGAACCTACAGCTGCTAATCCTCTAATTGAATTACAAGTCAATAAAGCCTGGGATTGAACAAGTTCATCTTTGCTGATTTGGGAAATAGAAACTGGAATATCACAGGCAGGGAATATTTCTTCGATCAACACTGATCGCATAACTCCTGAAACACCAGCCAGATTAAGATCAGGTGTTATCCACTGGCCAAGATTATTTCTAATAAAAACATTTGCTGATATTGCCTCAACCAAACAATCAGACTGATTAAACATTAAGCCTTCATGAAAATTTTCTAAACTCCACTCATTTCGAGCAATAATTTGATCAAGCCGATTAAGGTGCTTAATACCAGCAAGAGGCTGATTGTCAGCCAATCTATGCTGACAGAACCTAACTGAAATCTGTTGAGTGCGATAATAGGAAATGTCTTCGGGTAGATTAGAATAACTACAAATAACTGCAGGGTTAATTATATTTGGTGATTGATACCCTCTTCCACCTTGGCCTGCAGTGACAATAACTTTAAGTACACCATCGGTTACAGACTTAGCTCTCAAATGCTCTATAAATGAATTAACGTACTGTAAAATAATATTAGATTCGATAGAAATATTAAGCGCTATAGCGCCATCGATAAGCCTTAAAAGATGGCGACTAATCAACGGGATTTTGGACTCATGGATTAAGATGGTTTCAAAAACACCCTGACCATAGGCAAGACCACGATCATTGAGAAAATTTGCATGTAGGTCAGTTATAAGCTGACCATTGAGGCTGAAAGAAGAATTAGACATTAACATTATAGCCAGCACGGTGTGATATTTTGGCTATTATGACAAATATTTGATGCATAAAAAAACCGCCCCCTTTTGGGAGCGGTTTTTTGGGAATCGGAATTACCCGTTTGCTTGAATATAATCAACCGCATCTTTAACAGTAGCGATCTTTTCAGCATCTTCATCGGGAATCTCTGCATCAAATTCCTCTTCAAGAGCCATAATCAATTCAACAGTATCCAGTGAATCCGCCCCTAGGTCTTCAACAAAAGATGAAGTTGATTGGATGTCATCTTCTTTAACGCCTAGTTGCTCGGCGACCATTTTAATTACGCGTTCTTCAATGTTACTCATCGTTGTTTATCTCCTCTCAAGGAATCAGATGGTTTATTAAAAAAAAGATTTTTTCATCTCTTTTTATTAAAAACGTTATGTTCAGGGCGCGCATTTTACCGTACAAATATTAAAATGCTAGCCCAGATCACAAAAAAATTACTTTTTTACGCCAAAAAGGGGTTTAACCCATGTACATACCACCATTTACATGAATAGTTTCACCTGTAATATAGCCAGCAGAGTCACTTACTAAAAAGTTAACGACTGAGGCAATTTCGTTGGGATCACCCAGTCGACCCAAAGGTACCTGTCTAAGCATAGTCTGTTTGTGATCATCTGATAGATCTTTCGTCATATCCGTAGCTATAAAGCCTGGCGCCACAGTATTGACTGTAATCCCTCTAGAGCCAATTTCTTTGGCCAATGATCTGGCAAAGCCTGCAACGCCTGCTTTTGTGGCAGAGTAGTTAGTCTGACCACCGTTGCCCATAGAGCCGACCACCGAACTAATATTAACAATACGACCCCAACGGGCCTTGGTCATAGGCTTTAAACAGGCTTTAGTTAAACGGAAAATTGATGATAGATTTGTATCTATAACATCAAACCACTCTTCATCTTTCATTCGCAATAACAAATTATCTTTTGTGATACCCGCGTTATTGATGAGAATAGTAGGTGCGCCATATTTTTCACTCACCTGCTCTAATAAATCACTAATGGATTGACTGTCAGTCACATTTAGTACCATTCCAGCACCATTAATACTCTGATCTTTAAAACGCTGATCAATTTTTTCTGCACCAGATGCGGAGGTAGCAGTTCCAATAACTGTATAGCCCTGATTGCCCAACTGATCTGAAATAGCCGCACCAATACCACGGCTAGCACCTGTTACAAGGCATACTTTTGCTTCTGTTGTCATGCTCTACTCCTGTGAGTGACTAAATTATTGTAAGTGCAGCGTCAAAATCAGCTACTGTCTCAGTGGCTACTGATATTAAATCACGATCAATTCGCTTGACCAAACCACTTAAAACTTTACCTGGGCCGCACTCAACTAAAGTGCTTACACCGCCTTCCTTTAACTGTTTAACACAATCCACCCATTTTACTGGGCTATAAATTTGTTCAAGCATCAACGCTTTAATTGCCTCAGGATCCTGTTCATTTCTAGCATGAACATTGTGCATTATAGGCACTTCTGGCGCTCTAAACGAAACAGCATTGACCATTTCCGCAAGATTGTCTGCAGCCGGTTTCATTAACGAGGTATGAAATGGTGCACTGACAGGCAGTGGTAAAGCCCGCTTAGCGCCAGCAGCCTTACAAATGTCCATAGCCCTCTCAACAGCATCATTCGAACCGGCAATTACTACCTGACCAGGCGCATTAAAGTTGACCGCATCAACCACACCCATATCTCCAGCTTCAGCACAAGCATCTAAAATCGCCTGATCATCAAGGCCAATAATAGCCGCCATAGCACCCTGACCAACAGGAACAGCCTGTTGCATGTATTTTCCACGCGCTTCTACAATTCTAAGCCCATCCGCAAAATCGATCACATTGGCACAAACCAAGGCTGACCACTCACCCAAACTATGCCCCGCCATCTGGCTTGGGGTAGCGCCAAGCTTTTCATTCCACAGTCGCCATATAGCAAAACTACAGGTTAGAAGAATGGGTTGAGTGCGCTGAGTAAGGTTAATATCCTCCTGAGCGCCTTGCTGTATTAAATCCCACATATCATAACCAAGCACTTCAGATGCCTCACTAAAGGTCTTTTCAATAATAGGGTTTTGCTCAGCAAGGTCAGCGAGCATACCTATTTTTTGCGAGCCCTGACCGGGAAAAACAAAAGCTAAATTAGTCATATAAGATACTCAATTAAAGTTTAGTGATTATTTTGATCTAATAAAGGTGATAATGCTGCCGGCAATTGGTGGCGAGCTGCATTAACCGCTCTTTCCAAAGCACAGGCAAATCCTTGCTCATCTGCGCCGCCATGACTTTTCAACACAACGCCATTAACACCCAGCAGGTAAGCACCATTAAATAACGAAGGCTGTATAGATGATGCCAGTTTAGCAAACCCCTGCTCATTTTCAGCGGATAACTCAGAAAGCTTTTTATAAATATGCCTTGCAACACCCTCACTCGCTTTTAAAGCAACATTGCCACTAAAACCATCACAGACAATAACATCGGCAATACCCTGAAAAATACCATCGCCTTCAATAAAACCCTCATAATTAAGAGATTTGTCAGCCTCAAGCATTTCAGCTGTCGCTTGAACCAAATGATTGCCTTTTCCTGACTCTAGCCCAACGTTTAACAAACGAAGACTTGGATTATCAATTTCTAGGGCTAAATTAGCTGTATGAGAGCCCATGACAGCAAATTGATAGAGCTGCTCCGCAGAGCACTCAATATTTGCACCAAGATCAAGCATCAGCTTGTTACCTTTGTCTGTTGGAATTTCAGCACAGATAGCCGGACGAGAAATACCCGGCAATTTGCCCAGAATGAATAGACTTAAAGCCATCAACACCCCAGTATTGCCCGCACTAACACAAGCCTGTGCCTTTCCCTCACTCAGTGATTTTAGAGCAAGAGCCATGGAAGAGTTTTGTTTTGATCGAACGGCATGGGATGGTTTGTCATTGCAATCAACCGGTGATTCACAATGATAAAGCTCAAGGCGAGACGTAATACTCGGGCACAGTGTTTTATCGATACATTCCTGCAACGAAGAACAATCGCCAAAAACGAGTGCTGAGACATCAGAATAATCCGTCAGCAATCGAATAACAGACTCCATAGTTACTATGGGACCAAAATCGCCGCCCATTGCATCTATGGAGATATTAACATTCATGGTCAAAAGACCGACTTATTATTCTGCGCTTGTCTCAACAACTTTGCGACCACGATAAAAACCGTCAGCAGTCACATTGTGACGAAGGTGCTTCTCACCACTAGTTGCATCAGTAGATACAGTTGCCGCAGTAAGGGCATCGTGAGAACGACGCATACCACGTCTAGAACGAGTTTTTCGACTTTTCTGAACAGCCATGACTTACACTCCTTAAAAATAAAAACAGCTACTAATTCTTGAGCTGCTGTAAAACACTAAAGGGACTGTCAGTAACAGTCTCTTCCAAATCGGTATCAGCCTGTGAAATAAAGGCGCTACCAGTGCAATCTTCAATATTGTGATAATTGACGATTGGCAGGGCTAAAAGCACTTCATCTTCTATCACAAGATTTAAATCTGCTATTTTATCAACCACGATCCAAGGTTCGTAGTCTGGCGCAACATTAGCTATTTGATCTTCAGACCAAACAACCTGTAGAGCAATATCAGCTTTAATCTCTACATTGACCAAATCTAAACACCGCTGACAAACCATATCAACACAAACACTGGCCTCACCGGTTATCAAAGGCTGTCGCGACTCATCGAGTGAAAACCTAAGAGATGCCTTTAAACCCCCTGTAATCGCTTCCACTGAGACACCTAGCCTTGTTAAATCACTTGCAGAAAACTCCCCCTCAAGAACAATTCCCTGAAGTGCTAATTTCCGTGGATCTATCTGAGCCGGCAATGACATAGTATTAGACGGTATCAAGTTAGGCGCGCATAATAGGGTTAAGACCGTGAATAGTCAAAGAAAATTGCTTAAAATAACCTGATATAAGATTTATAACTCAAAGTGAAACTAGGTAATGACGAACCCTATAATATTAGCATCGACTTCAGTATATAAAAAAATGCTTCTAGAACGACTAGAAATAGGCTTTACCTGCGTTTCACCCAACACCGATGAAGAGTCATTGCTGAATGAAACGCCCAAAGCTCTGGCTATTAGGCTAGCCAGAGAAAAAGCCATTGCTGTAGCGGCTAACAACCCTGAAACCCTTGTTATCGGTTCAGATCAAACTGGCGAACTAAAGGGTAAAGTTTTAAGCAAACCCTATACCTTCGACAAGGCTGTTGAGCAAATCAGTAATCAGTCGGGGCAAACAGTGTATTTTCACTCGGCAATTTGCGTACTTAGAAAACAAAAAAATGGGCAAATTAAACAGAAATCAACTGTAAATACGACAAAAGTTAAATTTAAACAGCTTAATCAGCAGCAAATCGAGCGTTATTTAAAGGCTGAACAACCTTATGATTGCGCCGGAGGATTTAAATCAGAAGGATTGGGGATCAGTTTATTTAGCAGTATAGAGAGCAATGATCCAACCTCATTAATTGGTTTACCGCTGATAGATCTTTGCTCAATTCTTGAAAGGTTTAACGTATCAATACCTAATAATATAGATTAATTTATACTTTTATTTTATTGATTTATAAATATTTTTTTATTTTATAAAAGCAATCAATACAGGCTATTGGCTTAAACTGCGTAAGACGATCAGCATGATGCGCACCATAACTCACCGCCAACCTTGGCATATTGATACGCGCTGCCATATCCATATCATATTCAGTATCACCCACCATAAGCGCCTGATTGGCGGGCAAACCAAAAACATCAAGTAATTCTGCAAGCATAAGCGGATCTGGCTTGGACGCGGTTTCATCAGCACAGCGAGAATCGTGAAACAAAGTATCAATATTCGACGCCTTTAATGCCCTATTGAGACCTGCACGACTTTTACCTGTCGCTACTGCCAATTTATAACCCGATGACTTTAGATCAGATAAAACATCTAACACAAAAGGGAAAAAGTCACTTGGGCCAGCATTTTTGGATCGATAGTAATCTGAGTAGCTAGTTGTTATCTTGCCAATCATTTCTTCATCAGCATCGGGAAATAATCGAAACGCAGCCTCTTTAAGCCCGAGGCCAATAATATCAGCGGCTTCACCAAAGGTCGGCACACGAAGATCATTCAATCGTGCTGCTTCTTGCATACAATGCGCAATTCGCGACACTGAATCACTAAGAGTGCCATCCCAGTCAAAAATTAATAACTTATATTTACCCATCATATTTTTTATTTTAGCTTATCGAGAAGATTTTTGAGGTCTTTTGCCAATGGCAAATCAACAGATAGTCTTTCACCCGAAATTGGATGGATAAATGCCAGTGAATTCGCATGCAAGAATAAACGCTTTAAACCTAATTCACGCATATTTTGATTAAATACAGCATCACCATATTTTGGATCGCCGGCAATTGCCTGCCCTGAAAATTGACAGTGAACACGTATTTGATGGGTTCGGCCTGTCTCAAGTCGTATATCAAGCAATGTTGCCTGATCAAATGACTCAGCGACCTTGAAGTGAGTCACTGATGCCTTACCCTCAGCATCAACCCTAACCATACGCTCACCCGAAGAGAGCGTGTTTTTCCTTAAAGGGGCATTAATCGTTGATTTGCCTTTCGGCCAACGTCCTGATACCAAGGCTTGATAGGTCTTTTTAATCTGATTTTTTTGCATCTGCTGCTGTAAATTAACTAGAACAGCCCTACTCTTAGCCAGCATCAAGCAACCAGAGGTTTCTCGGTCAAGGCGGTGTACAAGCTCCAAAAAACGACTTTCAGGGCGATCAGCGCGAAGTCCCTCAATAACTCCAAAAGAAACCCCGCTTCCGCCGTGAACAGCAATACCACTTGGCTTATCAACAACTATGATGCCATCGTCCTCAAACACAATACTATTATTGAGGCGCTTACGCATTTGACTGCCAGGTTTATCGTTTGATTGATCTTGCGAGACTCTAATTGGTGCTACTCGTATAATGTCGCCCGTCTTTAATCGAGTATCTGCTTTCACACGCCCCTTATTTATACGCACCTCTCCCTTTCGCAAAAGACGATATATACGGGACTTAGGCACACCCTTTAGCAGCCTAATTAGAAAGTTATCAAGCCTCTGCCCATCATACTCGGCATCAACAGTATGAAAGGTAACGGCTCCAAAAGGATTATTTTGCTGAGAATATGACAAGATTTATTACTCTAGGGACTAAACCCAATTATACCCATGAATTTTTTATAATTCATAAAAACTATCAAACAAGTATTAAAGATTAATACCAACAAACAGCCTTCAATATAAGAAAAAATCACGTAATTCCAAATATTTACAGCTTTTTATGTTAATAAAAGGGTAAATTAACCATATAAATTGTAGATATGCCCCATCATTGCTACAATAATGCCGATTTCGGATTAATTGAAGTGCAAATAAAGGGCACATAACCGAAAGAATCATTATTATTTAAGAAAGAATTTGTAGTTGCTTGCCATACATAAAGCGGCAGGCAATAAAAGATAAACTGAGAAAGCTCAGTTAGATTACATTAAGTACAGATAAACGTTTGTGGTCATAATACGCCGAAGAAAATAAGAGCAATGTGTCTCATACCGGCAGAATCACAACATGAGAATTGCGTTATCAATTGTTTTAGTCTCTGGTTGAGATCGAGCAATCCGATAACTCTAATGGGTCGTTTAAATAACGCCCTTGGTAACTGGTTACATCTGCTTAAGATGACCTATGTAGCGCCTTAAAACGCTTTGTAAAGGATTATTGGCTAACCTAACGGCCCCAAAAACCCTTTCGGTTTGCAGATGGATCACTGCCTTAAAAGCACTACACCGCTTAACGTCGGTATCTGCTTTGTTTCTCTATCTTCTCTTACCAATCTACTGCAGCTTGATCACTTTAATTATTTAAGGTGTTAAATATGAAGCGTATGTTAATTAATGCATCTCACACTGAGGAGATGCGTGTAGCAATGGTCGATGGTCAGAGACTTTACGACCTCGATATCGAAAATAGAACAAGAGAACAAAAAAAATCTAATATTTATAAGGGTAAAATCACCCGCGTTGAGCCAAGCCTAGAGGCAGCATTTGTCGACTTTGGCGCAGAAAGACACGGCTTCCTCCCTCTAAAAGAAATTTCTCGTGAATACTTCAATAAAAAATCTTCTGATAATGGACGCGCGCGAATTGTAGATGCAGTCAAAGAGGGTCAAGAAGTACTTGTCCAAGTAGAAAAAGAAGAGCGAGGCCAAAAAGGCGCTGCACTCACTACTTTTATCAGTCTTGCAGGCCGTTATCTGGTATTAATGCCAAATAACCCACGTGCAGGCGGTATCTCTCGACGAATAGAAGGCGAAGACCGCGCTCAGCTTAAAGAAGCTATGCGAGCGCTGAAGATTCCTGAAGGCATGGGTGCCATTGTAAGAACTGCTGGTATTGGTCGTGCTGCGCAAGAACTTCAATGGGATTTGGATTACTTATTACAATTGTGGGGTACGATTACTGAAGAAGCAAAAAACAGTAAAGCGCCCCATTTCTTATTTCAAGAAAGCAATGTCATAGTTCGCGCCATACGTGATTATCTTCGCCAAGATGTCGGTGAGGTTATTATCGATAATGAAGAAGCCTATGCCCTAGCAGCGGCATTTATCGGCACAGTGATGCCTGATTTTAAGAGTAAAATTAAATACTACCAGGATGAAATCCCACTATTTAATCGTTATCAGATTGAAAACCAAATCCAAACTGCATTCGAGCGCGAAGTGGCACTCCCCTCTGGCGGATCAATTGTTATCGATATAACCGAGGCAATGGTGTCTATTGACATCAACTCGTCGCGCGCTACAAAAGGCGGTGATATCGAAGAAACAGCCTACACAATCAACCTTGAAGCAGCGGAAGAAATTGCACGTCAATTGCGCTTGCGAGATGTTGGCGGTCTTATTGTTATCGACTTTATCGATATGCTTAATAATCGTCATCAAAAATCAATCGAGAACAAAATGCGTGAAGCTCTAGAAATAGATCGCGCTAGAGTTCAGGTTGGCAGAATATCTCGCTTTGGCTTAATGGAGATGTCTCGTCAAAGACTGCGTCCTTCCCTTGAAGAAACCATGTCTAAAGTTTGCCCACGATGTAACGGTCAAGGAACAATTCGAGGCACCAGATCACTCGCTCTCTCAATTCTAAGACTTGTTGAAGAAGAAGCGCAAAAGGAATTTAGCCGTGAAATTAGAGCAATTGTGCCAATCCCTGTGGCGACTTTCTTGTTAAATGAGAAACGCAGCGAAATCACCGCTATTGAGTCAAGAAACAGCATCAAGATCACTGTGCTTCCGAATTCAGAAATGCAAACGCCGAACTTCGAGGTGGTTAGAATTAGAACACAGGACGAGGACAACTCAGACTTTAGCTATAAAATGGCAGAAGAGTTAAGCAAGCCCGATCTTTCGGTAGAAGCCGATAGCACTCATTCTGTGCAGCATATTCCTACACCTGCGGTTAAAACTATTGTTCCCAACACCCCTGCACCTCAGGTTGAGGTTAAAAAGAAATCTACAAGTCTTGTTCAGCGCCTGTGGAACAGTATGTTTGGTGAGGTTGAAGAAAAAGAAGAGCCTAGCAAAAAGAGATCGCGAAATAGAAATCAACGTAACTCTCAGCAAAGGCGTGGCAAGCAAAATAACCAACGCGGTCGCAATAATGATAACAGATCACGTCGCGGTGAGAATTCCACACAAGGAAAATCGGACAACAATCAAAAGCGTGATTCAAAAAATGAAACGCGCCAAAATGACAATCGATCGAAAAAGCGCAATCAACGCAACCAGCGCAATGATCAAGTTAAAAAGGACAATAATGCCACTGAGAATACCTCAGCTACTGATAACAATAAAAAAGAAGAATCAGGCATTAATCGTCGCCCAGACGAGCGCAAACGCGGGCCTAGAAGACGTAGACGCAGACAAGATGTCCCTCAAGAGATGCTAGAAAACAATCTAGACACACCAAATCCAGAGTCAGGCATCACTGCACCGGAGGAAATATCCAATGATTCTGCAAATGCTGACAAAGAGGCTACACCCAAACGTCGCAAACGCCCTGTAAGTTCAAAATCTAAAGAAACCGCTGAAACAGTAACAGTTGAACAAACAGCATCTGTAGTAACTACAGAAGAAGCTAGCTTTGAAACTGAAGCCGCTGAAAAACCAAAGCGCAAGCGAAGAGCAACAAAACCCAAGCAAACTGAGGAAGTAGTCAATACTTCTGACGATACTATTGACAATAATATCGACAAAGCGAAGGCTAAAATTGAATCAAAGGAATCTGAGGAATCAAAGCCCAAACCCAAGGCAAAAGCCAAAGCAAAACCAAAGGCAAAGGCAAAGGCAGAAGTAAAGTCTGAACCACCGGCAGAATTACAGCCTGAGACAAAAGCAGAGTCAAAGCCAGAATCAGAGCCTGTGCCAAAAGCTGAACCAAAGGCGACTAATGCACCAGCAAGGGCAAGCAATGACCCAAGAACTAAGCCCAAAATAGCCACTACTGTAGAAGTTAGCTCTGAAGGTCGAACCTCTAAAAAAGGCGCCCCAACAACCTCAAATGAGCCTGTAGAGGTCAAAGAAAAGCCTAAAACTGTGGCACGCGCTTCTAATGATCCACGACAAAAGCGTAAAGTCGAAGAAAAACCACAAGAAATTGCACCAGAATAGCAATTCTAGCTTGTCACCGAAGAAAGGCGCGGTATAATCTGCCCCTTGATTCAAAATCAGCTTTTGACAAAAGAATAAGGTGGGATGGCAGAGCGGTTGAATGCACCAGTCTTGAAAACTGGCATAGGTTAATAGCCTATCTAGGGTTCGAATCCCTATCCCACCGCCATATTAGAAAAACCTCCTTCGGGAGGTTTTTTTATGGCTGGGATTTAGGGTGAGAAACCTAGCTGGGTTCGACAAATGCAGCGCATTTTGGACGCCAAAGGCGTTCTGAAAGACTGCGTTCAGCCCCTAGGCTGAAAAGCATCAATCCCTATCCCACCGCCATATTAGAAAAACCTCCTTCGGGAGGTTTTTTTATGGCTGGGATTTAGATGTTTATGGAGACAGCGCTTTATTAAATAAACTGGGTTAGCAAAACGATGCCACCAACCGCCACAAGGCTGTAAAGAAACATTTTCCATAGGGAAAACTTTCGAGAGGACCAGTCGATACGGTCTTCTCGATCCCTTTGTTTTGATGAGGCTCTAAAGCGCCCTAAATAGAAAAAAACCGCTAAAGACAGTACGGATATACCGCCAAATATAAGGGTATTGGCATCCATTAACGGCTTCTCAGTTTGGCTAGCAGGCGCAGCATTTCAAGATACAGCCATATTAGCGTGACCATCAATGAGAAGGCGCCGAACCATTCCATATATTTAGGTGCTCCTACCTCTGAGCCCTGTTCGATAAAGTCGAAGTCTAGCACTAGATTTAACGCGGCTATGCCGACCACAAATAGGCTAAAACCAATACCGAATAGACCATTGGAATGGATAAAGCCAATACCACCCGAACCAAACATATTCATTAATATGCTTACAAGGTAAAGCATAGCAATTCCCATGGTGGCTGAAGTCACCATTAATCGGAAGTTTTCTGTTGGTTTTACAATACCAGTTTTGTAAAGAAAGAGTAATGAGGCTAATGTACCCAAAGTTAGCCCTACTGCTTGTATCACAATGCCTGGGTATTGCGCTTCGAAAATTGCGGATATTGCACCCAGAAATAAACCTTCAGCGATGGCGTATAAAGGAGCCGTTATTCCAGACCATTGTTTTTTAAATATGGTTACCAACGCTAATACAAAGCCGACAATGGCGCCACCTATTGCTATGGGCATAACGCTTGCGGGATTGCCTGTAGAAAAGAACATTGACCAGGTATAAAAGGCTGAAATAACCACCAGTGCCAACAAGATACCAGTTTTGTTGACTGTGCCTTCTAGTGTCATAGTTGCTGTAGGCGCATAGTTACTGAAGCTAGCGTCTTTAGCACTATTAGAAAAAGTTTGTGCGTTTAATGAGGGGTTACCTGAGCGACCAAACATTTCCAAAGCTTTGTGATTTGACATAAATGCTACCCTATAAAATTTATCTGATTTAATTTAAAACGATCTTTAATGTTAATTCATTACAGATTATAGCTAAACTTTTATGCCTGTGAATAAATTACCATCTGTTTTGATCTTAATAAGGTTGCGAGGTACAGCTACCATAGGCGACAACATTCAGTACCATATCGGAATCACCGACATCTATAAAACGATCATCCCAGTTTCCTGTATTACAGCCACCGGCAGCTAGGCCTTCTCCGCTTTCAAAACCATTCCATGTGCCATATGAAGGCTGATTACGGAACTTATAGAGATAACGAGTATTTGGAGTTAGCTCAAGTGTTACTGACCAAATATCGTTGCCATTATCGGTCATCAAATACCCAGCCTGACCCAAATCGCCACCTGCTAGATAAACACCCTCAGCATTCGTCTCTACCGCATTCATATCAACCTGGAAGGTCACATAAATATTATCTGGCGTGGTTATTGGTGCTTGAGATTCGCCATCTAGGGAATCTATGGCGTTATCTAGCCAATCCATTCTATCTTGATACCATTGCTTTAAGTGATCAACTTCTTCTTGATACGTGTCAAATATCACCGGATTGGGCCATACGTATTGACCGAGAGTTGGCCATCTAGAATAGTTTTCTTGCTGAGCCCATTGTAACTTTTCTGCATAGGCATCGATTTTATCAAGTATATATTGCTCATTGTTTTGATAAAATTCAAACTTGGTTTTTACCTTAGCAACAAATGCTGGGTCATTTAGAAGTCGATTGATCCATGGATTGGTTTGTATCCACCATCCTTGGGGATAGCGCGCATCAGAGTAATCAACATTACCAAAGCCTAGATCATGATCCCAGAGAGGTCCTTTTTTTAATTTTCCACCAGGTGAAAGGTGGAAGTAAATACTTGAAAACCAACGTGCATCTTGATTCTTGATAATTTCGTTAATTAAAAACCAATCAACAAAACTGTCAACATCAATATAGGCCGCATAACCTGCTGTAGTGCTGGCAAAGTTATTGCCAAACAAGACGTCTTCGAATTGATTTATATAATCTCTGATATAGATATATCGATCATCTTGAAGAAAGGCTGTATCATTTTGATCGATACGATCAATGCCTGGCTCTTTGACAACAATGACCGGAAATTGATCAGTTGAAAAATAAACATCATCTGGCTTTAGTCGCCAATCTTGATCAACTTCTAATAAAAAACCGTCATTGCTAATATCGACCCGTCTGCCCGACTCTTCAACCTTTTGAGTAATGTTATAGGTGCCAACATACTCATTATTGACGAAAACCTCGGCAAATTCCCCTTGAGGCGTCCAATCCAAGTCACTTATGTAGCCAAGCTCAAAGGCTGTTGCATTTCGAAGAAAAGACTTATCGGAATATTCGGCTAAGAAAATCCATTTTTTATCTTCAGGCATATCCAAAAATTCTTCTTTACTCTCGAATTTCATTTGATAGGGTTTTTTAGGGTGGGTAAACCATGTGGAATTACCCCTTCCTCTGATTTCTATGGATGTTGCATCCATATCAGAAATATGGCGACCGCCATCAACAGAAACCGTTCCAGTGACGTAATCATCTTTAGAGTCAATGGGTACAAAATTATCCGTAATGATGTTGACGATCGGTAATCCAGTATATTTCGTGACATCGACTGAATAGGTTTTACTGACACCTGAAGATGTTGATACTCGATACTGTACAGGTTGAGTAAAATCATTGGCAGTTAAGTTATTAGATTGATCGCCAGAAGACACTGTTATTGTTGCTCCCTCATGCTGAAAGCTAGCAACCAACTCCTTTACAGAAATATTTTCAGGAATTCGACCGGTTATCGTATTAGCTCCAACATCCAGTATGACATCATTCGACAGCGCGGAATTATTAGCTGCTAAGAATGAAAAACTGGTTATATTGGGCGCCTGATCAACCACGATGGTTCGAGTCACAGAGGACGAATTTCCAGCAGCATCAACTGCTGAGTAGGTAAGTGTGTAGGTACCCTGCTCTGCGCCAATTGATCCAGTAATGGTAACGACTACATCTCCATCTTCTGCATCAACCGCACTTGCTCCAGATTCTATGTAGTTATCACCAACAGCTAGGCCTACGGTTGAATCTCCATTTAGGGTAATTTGAGGAGGATTATTATCTGGTGCTACGACACTCTCACCTGGCATATGATTTAATATATATTGTTCAATTTCAGAATGTGTACTTCTGTTTGCGTCAAGGGCAACCGCACCATCAATTAGCGTATCTCCAACTAGACCAAATAAATAACGAAGCAACAAAAGTCCATCCGTTAGCGCGTCAACTTGTCCATTATTGTCAATATCAGCAATAACCATAGAGTTAATTAATGACTGCTCAACATCTGAATGGGGTATTGATGAATCAGTAGCAACAGCACCATTTAATAGTGCTTCTCCTGTTAATCCAAATGTATGTCTTAGCATTAACAGTCCATCGGTTAGGGCATCTGCCTCACCATTTTTATCAAAATCCCATGAAGCTGGGACAATTTGCAGTTGATAATTTTCTGCTGTAAAACCAAAGCCTTGGGCATTACTGGTTTTGGAGAAACCAATGGTTGAGTACTCCGTGTATTGAGTGGCAGCGTTTTCACTTACGGTAAACATTAAACTTAATAGGTTTGTCGGTAGAGCTGCGGATGGCCAGTTACCAAAAATAGAGGCCCATGCTACTGGGACAAAACGATCAGTGCTGGGGTTGCCATCATAGTCTTCTGAATCTGGCTCGCTGAGGCTACCGTTTATAATATTGTCAATGGTTAACAGATTAACAACTTCGATAAACTCAAGCACAGAACTATCGTAGTGAATTCTTAAACCAAGCCCTGTTAATGAATTATTACCTGTTGATACATCGTAACCAATATCTAAGGTTACTTGTTGTGAATTAGCTGCTATGGGGTTATTACTAACGCTAATAATCTGAAAATCAGTCATTATGTTTGGCGTGAGCGGCTCGGAATCTTCCGTATCTGGAATACCATCACCGTCATCGTCAGAATCAGCATTATTACCTATACCATCTGAATCAGTATCTAAGGTTTCACTTGAATTTAAAGGGAAGGCATCGGAGGAATCAGAAACACCATCACCATCATCATCGGTATCAGCATTATTTCCGATTCCATCATTATCCGTATCAAGTGATTCTGAATTATTTAGCGGAAATGCATCCTGTGCATCTAAGACGCCGTCGCCATCATCATCAGTATCTGTATTATTGCCAATACCATCACTATCGGTATCTGTAGTTTCATTTGGGTCAGTTGGGAATGCATCATTAACATCATCAACACCATCGCCATCTTGATCCTGAACTACATTGGCAACTTTTTGCAAATTAAAGCGCCACCATCCCCAACCCATATTGACATCCAATACTAGATCATTGGCGGTTAAAGTTGTGACTTGATAACTCACAGAAGATGGCGCCTGACTGGGCGCTGTTAGCTCGCCACTGTTTGCTACTTTAGGTAAACCTAAGTGCGCACCAGTGCCATTTAAAGTAATGGTATTACTATCTGTATTAAAATCGTAGGTTGCTGCATTAGATCCGTTGTGAGGATATACAGGTGTGCCACAATAGTGACCGGGATTAGCCTGCCAATCTTCTAGCCATGTTGAATCTCCCATTAGATTGTAAAATTTACCATCTTCGGTAAATCGGAAGATATCATCGAAAAAGCAAGATCTAGTGGTAATGTCAGCGATAGTACTGGACCACCAATCACCGTTACCTTGTTGTTCACCCACAGCAAGCGCAGCTTCAATTGGAGCTAGCTTCCAATCACCAATCAAAGGGCTATCGAATGCATTATCGGCATTATCCCCTATTCCATCACCATCGGAATCTAACCATTCCGCAGGGTCATTAGGAAATGCATCATTGCTATCGAGATAACCATCGCCATCAGAATCAACATCAGATTCGCTATTAAACTCATCAGACCATACTAAGTCGTCTGATTGATAGACCCGAATATAATCTACCTCCATTGCACTTTCGGTAAAGCCACTGACAATACTGGGCTCTATTGCAACATTCAGTAGAAAGAAGAATTCTTTGTCATAGGGCCAAGTATCAGCATTTTTAACACTTGGGTTATAGCGATAATGTTCAACTCCATTGACTTTGAATATTATTCTATTGGCATCCCAATCCATACTGTAGGTATGAAACTGAGAGGAAATACCAGAAATATACTGCCCACCATTATTTACTGTAGCCCCATGACTTGACGTAGTATGCATTGCACTATGAGCATAATTTTGATTATTACCCCAGTGCTCTAAAATATCTATTTCACCAACAGCAGGCCAACTTGTTGTTCCATAGCCTTGAGATGCCCAATAGGTGCCAGATTCACTAATATTCTTACCTAGCATCCATACCGCAGGCCAAGTACCTCCGCCAATAGGCATTTTCGCTCTAAATTCAACAACGCCGTACTTAAAGGCGAATTTAGAGTTTAGTCGTGCAGATGTATATTGCTTAGTAACACCTTGGTCGGTGAAGGCTTCTTTTCTGGCCACAATTTTCAAAGTGCCATCACTGACATAGGAGTTCTGAACACGATTAGTATAGTGCTGAACTTCATTGTTAAACCAACTTGAACCATTGGGAAGCAATGTTTGGTGGAACCATTTAGTGGAATCAACTGGCTGACCATTTACATCAATATTATTACCATTTTGAGGCGCATCATCCGCCGCAGAATTTGTTGCTGTCAGGCTAAACCAGTTGATATTCGTTCCTGCAGAAGCAGCATCTAACCTTATAACATGTGCGCCAGCGCTAAGGCTGACAATACGGCCTTGCTGTGTTTGCCAACTCTGCCAACCACCGGTTGATGGAATTGAGAATAAATCTGAATATTCATTATCAATAAATACTCTAAAACCAGGATCACTACCCGCCTGACTTGCTATTCGATAACTTAAAAGATAATTCGACGTTGACGGAATATCAACTACATAGGTCATTGAGTCAAAAGCATCAATATAGCCAACATTTTGGCCGCCACCGGTATCGGTTGTCGTTTCAAGCTGGATGCCATTTTGAGAGCTAAAACATTCAGCTTCAACTTTGATAACACCATTGGATTGTGAAGACGAATCACAGCCAACTTGATTGCTATTTGCAGTGATTTGAACATTATTGATTACTACAGAAGTATCTCGATCATCCAGGTATAAAATAAAAGAGCTAAAAGTATTACTACCCTGCGAGGGTATTGGAATGGAATAAGTAGTTTCTGTAGCACCGTTTACAGTAACAGATGAGGTGTTATAAGAAGGATCAACATCTGGATAGGGTTGCCATTCAAGACGAAAGCGAACACCTACAGGACTACTTGCCGAGGCTGTAAAAGTAATTATACCGCCTTCAGGGAAGCTTAAAGGATAAATACTGTCATTTGTGTTGGCATAACCTGCCCAAGATTCGGCCGATGAGGGAAAAACAAAGACACCATCATTTTTTTCAGCCCCACCAAATCCAGACCACACCGCTACATTAGCTAGGGTTGAGCTACTTACTAAGATCGAAAAAAAGATAGTGAGTGTTTTTAAAGCGTCTCTAGCACTGAATGAATTCCAACGATTAGGATTCAAAAAAATAAAACAATTGTTAAAAAATGACATCTTTAAACCCTCATGTTCCACTACAAAATATTATGTATTTTTGTTTCTTGATATTAATACGTTAGAAACACAATCAGTACCTCAGTGCCAGAAATGATTGGCATTACTTCAATATACCAGTTATAAACTTTCAAGAAAATCTATAACTGCATCTCGCTCGCCAGCAGTAAGGGCTTCATAAGCATTCTTTGAATTATTAGCCTCACCACCATGCCAGCGAATGGCTTCATCAATAGTACGTGCACGGCCATCATGCAAATACCCAATTCGGTTTAAGTCATTGGGATAATCGCGAGCCAATGAGACTAAATCGTTGCCCTTAGAGTCACCAAGCATTACATTTTTGGTCAATCCAAGCCCCCAAAGCGGTGCAGTGCGCCACTCAGAACCACTCGCCGTGCCCTCAGCAAGATTATCTGCAAGCCCAGGCCCCATATCATGTAAAAGCATATCTGAGTATGGGTAAATAGTTTGACCACGCAATTCTGCTAATGGATGGAAATTACTGGTAACCATAGAAGGACGATGGCAATCAGCGCAACCTATTGTCTGGAATAAAGCTTCGCCACCCTGATTATTGTAGTTTCTGCGGGCTCCAACACCTAATAGCGATACGTATTTCACCAATTCATCAACATGCACATCAGAAATTTCAGCACCTGAATTACCACAATTAGTTTGCTGACTACCGCAGTCTGGCTCGGGAATCATTGAAGTCATAACACCCATATCAGTATTAAATGCTGAGGCTACTTGATGCTTAACGCTAAAGGTTCCTGCCTTATAGCCAAAGCGGCCTAATCTCATAACACCACTTGTTGGATCTTCAACAATTGAAGCACGACCAGATATACCATCATTATCGGCATCATTTTCATCAGCCCAAGAGATAATGGTTGATTCATCAATAGCCTCTAAGAGACCCATTCCAACAAGCGAAGGAGCTATTCTTGCCGAGAACTGTGGCGGTGTGCCATTGGTAAACTGGTAATTTGGTGATCGCAAACCATTTTCAAGCTCAGTCCAGGGACCAAGGGTAACAGAACCTTCAGAGGCACCTCCACCAATTTTAGTAGGCTGGAGAACGCTCCCAATTGTGCTTAATGGATCACCATTTTCGTCACCCACTTTGAAAACCCACTTATCCAAGCTTCCACCAATATCTGCAACTAGGGCCCGACCATTGCGAACATGGCAGCCTGCACAGGATTCATTAATATAATGAGTGCTTGATTTACCAGCTTGCTGAGTCCATACCGGATTATCATGGCGCTCACCATGTACACCGTTTACAAAACTGGTATGGTGGACTCGACGACCCCTTACAAAAGGCTCAGCATTACCTGGACTCATATTGGTAGCCATCTGCATAAATCGTCCTGCAGGCTCATTGGTATAGTTATAACCTAGAGTAGTTGCACCACCACTTAAACCCTTCTGAGGTATAGGCGTTCCGTCCTGTTGACCCGTCTGCCACTGAAAAGGATGAACACCTTGCTCCCCTACCACATAAACAAAACTAGTACCGTAATAATTCAAGCGCGTACCAGCAGGCGGATTTTGCAAGAACATACTTGCTTCAAATTCCATATTCATACCCAATTGCAAGGGTTCTTGGATTTGACCACCTAACTGCCATCGTGTTGTTATATTAAGCGTGTATTTATGTTGGCCACCTTGACTGCTAGTTTTAACAAAATCATTATTCCATGTACCCGAACCATGATATACCACAGCCGGCTCATTTGGATTTGCCTGTTGGCCAAGGGGCTGAGGGTTAAACCAAAACTGTCCAGTTGTATTCTGCCCTGCATACCAAACTCTAAATTCTTTAGCTCCAAGCGCAGATTCAGTAATCCAAGTAACAGCAATTTTACTCTGACCCAGAGGCACATAATCCTCTAGCTGAATACGCATGGTTCTAAATTGCCAATAATGGGCTAGATAATGATCATAATGATCTTGAAAACCCGAGTCTTTGGCGTGGCGATCTCTACCACGATCAGCGAGACGAGTCACAATTACACCATCATCTCTAGTAAATGAAGTAACAGGCTCTAGCGGAGTACTATCGTTGTAAAGTTTATTAACCTGACCGATATTGCCATATTCAATAGAATGCCAACCACTGACGCTATCACCAGATCTTTCTCCTGGCTGCTGATCACCCGCATAGAAATAAAGTGGGCGACCCTCATAGGTAACCTGAAGAGTACCATCACTTCGGGTAATTGAATCGAGGTTAGAAACACCAGAAGCAATATCATCAGTCACATAGACTGGCGGCCATGCTGAGGCGCACCCACCATAGCAATTACTTACACCAGCAGATATTGGGTCACTATCAAACACATAGACAGCATACTGAGGCTTAGTAGAATTAACGCCTCCGACTAGAATTCCATTGGCTACAGAAATTTCTTCGGTAGGGATAACATCAGCACCATCATAAATATCCTCCCCGCCATTACCATCACCGTAGTCACCAGAACCACCAAAATAAAGGTTATCTAGTTTCAAATTACCAGTGCCCACAATTTTAATCTCATCGACTTTGCTTAAGTCAACTATTGGCGTGAAGGCGCTTAATGGGATTTCAAAATTATTCCACTCACTGGCTGTAAGATTAAGATCAAAATAGGTTTCAATAGGACCGTTCCCTGTCACAGCACTTGAGTTAATCAAATAAAGTTGAAGCGAACCAGATTGCTCAGGAAGAACATCAATATGGAAATAACCATAGCCAGAAACGTCACGTGGCCCGCCAAAGGTCGTACCCTGATAATTTAGATTTTGATAACTAATTTCGCCATTAGCCACGGAAACTGATGTGGCCTGTCCCCAATTAGGGTTAAAATCAACACCTGAAATATCAGAGTAATTGTCGCTGAAAATTGAAAGCACATCAGCGTCTGAATCTGTTGGTGTTGGTGCTGGATCATTGGGATCACTTGGGTTAGAGCCGCTATCGCCTGATCCATTGTCACCTGATCCTCCTCCTGAGTTGCTACCACTGCAAGTTGCAGCAGTCACCACAGGAATATCTCGAACAATCCACATCCCGCCCGTGGTCACTTTACTCCAAAGAATAGTCACTGTTGTATTATCCGGCATCCCCCCTGACCAAGTTAAAAGCTTGGCATAGGTACCATTACTAGCGGAACTATCCTCAGTGATACTAGCGCCCGATCCACCCTCAACTGTTAGTGCATCCACTGCGCTGGTATCAGCTGAAACCATTGATAAACTCACCGTATTATTGCCAATATTCTCAATGGTTAAGTTTACCTTGCTAGGGACTTCAGCCTCCATTCCTAAATGGAACAGCGGTGATGAGCAGAAATCCGACTGCGGACCAGTACTAGCATTAGCATCGGCATTATCACCAATACCATTATTATTTAAATCTGTGGTCTCTGATGGATCGTTTGGAAAGGCGTCAGCGTTATCGCCAACACCATCATTATCGGTATCCGTCGTTTCACTGGCATCATTTGGGAAGATATCAGAATTATCGCCAACTCCATCATTATCACTGTCCTGAGCTTCATTAGGATTATTAGGGAAAGCATCATCAGCATCATTTACGCCATCATTATCAGAATCAACCGGCATTTCACCAGGCATGTTTGCATATATATATTGAGTAATTTGATCTGCAGAAATACGAGTAGCATTATTTGCTACAGCGCCATTAATAAGGGTGTCACCGGCTAAACCAAACAAATAACGAAGCAATAATAAGCTATCGGTTAATGCATCTACTTCCGAATTACCATCTATATCAGCAATCGATAGAGAAGCTTCAACGCGGGAAACTATATCTGAAGTAGTAAGCACCGAGTTCGAGGAAACTGCACCATTAGTTAAACTCTCGCCTCTCATACCAAAACTATATCGAAGCAAAAGCAATCCATCTGTCAACGCATCTGCCTCACCATTGCTATCCATATCCCAGGTTATAGCTGAATTGGCGCTGTCATGATTATCAGCAAAGGAGCTAGCTGCATAAAAGCTTATAAAGATCAGAATTATTGCTACAGAACTAATGTTATTAATTTTAAACATATACACCCTTCTTATAGATTATCTTCAATCTGTTACGCCTATAATAAATTATTTATGCTCAGCAAAATACTCAAATAAGCCGGTAATTGCCTTATTTGGTGACCCTTTGGTCGTTTTCGAAAAGCAATTTTTATACGATAATAATGGGCTATTTGCTTATTTGTGTCGTTCGAATGGTTCAATTCGAACAAAACTAGGTGTTTTTTTAACCCTCTCAGCAAAATAAAAGCAATAAAAAAGGGCCCCTATGGACCCTTTAAATAATTGAACATTCCGATGATATGGCTCGGAAAGCTAATCAGTTGTAGTTTTATTACGCTTTTTAGGCATATATTTATTCAGGTGGCTTTTAATCTCGTGCTTAGTTTTTCTTACAGCCATATGACCCACAGCGCCGTGAGTCAAAGAATCATCTTCCATTGCAAATAAATGTCTGAGCAAAAGTAGCCCATCGGTTAATGCGTCAACATCGCCATCATTATCAATATCGGCGATTTTCATAGAACCCTGCACTCTTTCCTCAACTTGAGCAACAGACATAACAGAATTGGTCGACATAGCCCCTTGAGCCATAGTGTCGCCTCGAAGTCCAAATGAATAACGCATCATAATTAAACCATCGGTCAACGCGTCAGCCTCACCATCACCATCATAATCCCATGTGGCGTCAGTTTCAGATAACTCAAGAGAGTAGTTTTCGCTCTCAAACTGATAGCCAGCTGCAGTTGTTATTCCAGTAATAGTCACTTGAGTTGAGGTTACTGACTCCAAATCAACCGTACTGGATACACCGAAAATAATTTTCGACAATGCCGCAGGAAGCGCAACATTAGGCCAATTATTAAACAAAGAAGCCCAGCCAAATGTAATATAGCTATCTGTCAGCGGATTGCTATCAAAGTCTTCCACATCACTGATTGGCCCCTCGGCATTGACAATAAGGTCCTGCTGCAAAACATCCGTTGCTGAGTTAAATGTTAAAATAGAACTATCGTAATGAACGCGGAATCCCAAACCGGATAATTGATTATTCGTATCAAGAGCAATGTAACTTATATCGAATTCAACATTTTCGCCCAATAAACCGGTTGGCTGATTAGAAAAACTAACTTTTTGAACAGGCGAATTATTATCTTGGTCAGAATCATCGCCAGTAGTATCGTCTCCGCTAGTGTCATCCCCTGAAGTGTCATCTACAGTAGTATCATCACCGCTAGTATCATCCCCAGTAGTATCATCACCGGCAGTGTCATTGCCTGTAGGATCATCGCCTGTAGAATCATCGCCTGTAGAATCATCTCCGGTAGTATCATCCCCAGCAGAATCGTCATCTGAAGTGTCATCTCCAGTTGAATCATCCCCTGAAGAATCATCATCTGCAGAATCATCATCCCCAGTGTAACTCCAATCAAAGTTATCCCAATCAGTATCAGGATCTTTAATCGCTGCTCTTATTCTTAGTAGATATTGAAATAATTCTCGCAGCCTCATTCTAAAATAAGATCTCGCTTCTTTAACATGCTCCGACCATTTCATATCTCGATGATGCTTGTAGCTATAAGGTGCTTTTTTCTTGTCTAAATCATCTTTAGAGTCCATGTCATAATCAAACGCGTCAACATAGATTTTGTATTCCGACACATCGTGGACAGACTTGTAGTTTTGATCAGAATGCGCATAGCTAGATGTAACAAACAGAAGCAATGCAAGTGTTTTGATGCTTAATATTTTTAGGTGAAAATGCATATCATTAACCCTTTTTATTATTAACTAATAAATAAAGTTTACACTTTTTATACTACTTTATACACCAATTGTATCATAAATAAGGTTTTTAAAATCTAAAGTAATGAGCCAGTTGATCGAAATGGCGTCCCGTGAGGGACTCGAACCCCCAGCAGTCGCTTAGGAGGCGACGGATTTATCCTGTTAATCGAACGGGACTTATTTCTATTATATTCGTACATAACGTACTTTTCATTAGGGGCAACTAAAGCACCTGTTTTTTCACCCTGTACCCATAAAATCCGTTACAATTTATGGATGAATCTATTACTACTGCAATCTGACCAAATTAACGCTAACCAAGCGACGGTTAGTAGTCGTCAATTAGAGCACCTCAGGACTATTCATCAACTTGATAAGGGGTCTTCTGTACGTGTTGGTGAAGTCAATGGCCTAATCGGTTCTGGTATTGTTAAGTCGATTAATAAAGATCTTGCGGTGTTGGATATTGAATTAGACACTCCGCCGCCGTCGCATTTACCTCTTACTCTTATTATGGCAATGCCCAGACCTAAGATGTTGCGTCGCTGTCTGCAATCTATTAGCTCATTAGGGGTTAAGGATATTTACCTTATCAACTCTTCTCGAGTGGAGAAAAGTTTTTGGCAAACCCCTTTTTTGCAGCAACAGGCGATCGAAAATGAACTTATTTTGGGATTAGAGCAAGCACGAGATACCGTTTTACCTAGGGTTCATTTGCGAAAATTATTTAAGCCTTTTGTGGAAGATGAATTGGGTGTCTTAATTGCTAACACCGACGCCTTAGTAGCTCACCCTAGCGGATCAATAAACTGCCCTATTAATAGCCAAAAACCAACAACGCTAATTGTTGGCCCTGAGGGTGGCTTTATTGCCTATGAAATTGAAAAACTTGAGGAAGTTGGCGTTAAAGCAGTCACTATTGGCTCGCGAATTCTTAGAGTTGAAACAGCTATTCCTGCACTAATATCTCGGTTATTCCCGGCTTAAACTAACGATTACGGCGTTTATTGAGTGCGCTTCTTGGCTTGGCTCGCTGTTTAGTTTTTCTTAACTCACGGCGTTGAATTTCTTTTTCTCGCCTTGACTCACCAGGCACCAAGCAATCATCACCCTGACCAATTAATTCAGCCTTACCCATACGACGCAGGGCTTTGCGTAACATAGGCCAGTTTTCAGGATCATGATAACGTAAAAATGCCTTATGTAGGGTTCGCTGTTCTTTGCTTTTTGCACTAAATATAGGGTCTTCAGCATGACGTTTTAGCGGTTTTAATGGGTTTTTACCGGTAAAGTACATGGTGGTGGCCGATGCCATAGGAGAAGGATAAAAATTCTGAACCTGATCGACTCTAAATTTATTCTGTTTTAACCAAAGTGATAAATGCATCATATCCTTGTTAGTTGAGCCTGGATGAGCAGAAATAAAGTATGGTATTAAATACTGCTTTTTACCGGCTTCTTTGGAGAAGCGCTCAAACATTTCTTTAAATTCATAATAGCTATCCATTCCCGGCTTCATCATTTTGGATAGCGGACCATCTTCGGAATGTTCGGGTGCAATTTTTAGATAGCCGCCAACATGATGGGTAACCAACTCTTTTACATATTCTGGGTCTTTTACCGCCAAGTCATAGCGTAAACCTGAGGCGACAACCACTTTTTTAATGCCATCTAAGTTGCGTGTTTTACGATATAACTGGGTGGTATGCTTGTGATCGGTTTCAAGATTGATACAAATTGATGGGTACACGCAGGAGGGTCTGCGGCAGGTTTCTTCAATCTTTTTATCTTTACAGTTAAGTCGATACATATTGGCGGTGGGTCCACCTAGGTCAGATATAACACCGGTAAAACCCGGAGTCATATCCCGAATATTTTCAACTTCGTTAAGAATTGATTGTTCTGATCGACTTTGAATAATTCGCCCTTCATGCTCAGTAATTGAGCAAAAGGTACAGCCGCCAAAGCAACCGCGCATAATATTGACCGAGAAACGTATCATTTCGTAGGCGGGAATCTTGGCATCACCATAGATCGGGTGAGGCACTCGCTTGTAAGGCTGTTCAAACACCCAATCCAATTCTTCGGTTTCTAGAGGGATTGGCGGCGGATTAACCCAAATATCATTTCTACCCTGACTTTGAACCAGGGGTCTTGCATTACCGGGGTTAGTTTCGCGGTGAAAAATTCGATCTGAGTGGGCATATAGCACTGGATCATTTTCTACCTGCTCAAAAGATGGCATGCGGATATAGGTGCTATTGGGATCGGTTTTAATCGCCTGCGTATCAGGAACGAGTGAAATTATTTGTTCTTCCTGATATTCAATCTTTGTGTCTTCTGATTTTTTTCTAATTGATTTTGCATCATCACAATTACTTGGATGCGGTGCATCATAGGGGTTTTTGGTTTTCTTTGTGGCACCCACTTGATCGACACTGGTCGAATCAATTTCACGCCAACCCTGAGGTATTTTTTTTCGCAAAAAAGCTGTACCGCGCAAATCGGTAATATCTTTTATGGATTCCCCATTTGCTAGCCTGTGGGTTAAATCAACCAGCGCCCTCTCCGAATTTCCATACAGCAACATATCGGCGGTTGAATCAATAAGCACTGAACGCTTGACCGATTCAGACCAATAGTCATAGTGTGCCAGTCTTCTTAAACTGGCTTCAATACCACCAATTACAACTGGGACATGTGAATAGGCTTCGCGGCATTTTTGAGTATAAACGGTCACTGCTCTGTCAGGGCGCTTACCCCCTTCATCATGGGGCGTATAGGCATCATCATGACGCATTCTGCGATCAGCGGTATAACGATTGATCATCGAATCCATATTGCCGGCTGTCACACCAAAATAAAGATTGGGTTCGCCTAAAACTTTATAGCTCTCTGCGTTACGCCAGTCGGGCTGGGAAATAATACCTACTCTAAAACCCTGCGCTTCAAGCACCCTTCCAATAACTGCCATACCAAAGCTAGGATGATCTACATAGGCATCGCCGGTAACTAAAATGACATCGCAGCTATCCCAACCAAGCTGATCCATTTCTTCTCTAGACATGGGAAGAAAAGGGGCAGGCAATAAGCACTCAGCCCAAAATTTGGGATGATCATAAAGTGCTGTTGGATTAATCGCTTGAGAACTCATTGATTACCTTGATAAATCTGGTGCTCTATTAATATCAAATAGCTTATCAGGGTAGGTATTATACCCTTTTTTTATGGAATTCTTAATTTAAAGCTGATTTGTTCAGTATTTTTTTAGAGAGTTAGTACGACTATTTTAAGCTAGCCGACCTATGAAATTATTTTGTTGATTACTAATCTCCTCAAAACCAATGATTAAATATTGCGTATTAACCGATCTACCTCTAGAGTAAACCACCTTGAATTTATCGCTTAATCGCCAGTCTGTTATGTTTAAGATACTCAGTGAAGAAATACCCTACCAAGCATGCAGTGATCGCCTATTTGATTGCTTGCGCGACCTTCCTGATGCTATCTGGTTAGACAGTGGTAAGCCTCTAAGCCTTCAGGGGCGCTATGATATTATTTCGGCCTGCCCTGTATCGACCATTGAAACCAATGGCAAACACAGCGTCATTAAGACTGATGGCACATCTAAGAAATCCGATAAAAATCCATTTGATATCGCTACACAAATGCTCAGCGAACTTCAGCCTATTGAGGTTAAACCCAATACGCCTTTTACATGCGGTCTAGCGGGCTATTTTGGTTATGATTTAGGTCGCCAAGTAGCGTCCATTTCTTCTAATAATTTATCGACCACAACCTTGCCAGATATGCGTCTAGGGCTGTATTTATGGAGTATAGTGGTTGATCATGAACTTAGAAAAACCACTATGTGTTTTCACTCGAGTTGCGATAGAGAACTCATCACACAAATTATTAAACGCACTCAAAAATCTTGCAATGTTGCAACTACCAGAGGCTTTACCCTTGATGGGCAGTTTAAACCCACTATAAGCAAAGAAAGATACAAGCAAGATATTGGCAAAATAAAACACTATATCGCCGAGGGTGATTGCTATCAGGTTAATTATGCGCAGCACCTTAGCGCTCCATTTAAAGGTGATTTATGGGCGGCATATCTCAGCTTAAGAAATGCCAATCCAGCTCCCTATTCTGCCTATATGAAATGGAATGATCAGGGGATTCTTTGTTTATCACCTGAGCGCTTTATTCAGGCTAAATTGGATAATGGGAATATAAAAGCTGAAACCAAACCCATTAAGGGAACGGTACTAAGGGGAAAAACAGTCGAAGAAGACCAAGAAAATGCCATTAGACTGTTAAATAGTGACAAAGACCGTGCAGAAAATTTAATGATTGTCGATTTACTGCGAAATGATCTGGGTAAATCCTGCATTGCTGGTAGTATTAAGGTTCCTAAACTGTTTGATCTTGAAAGCTTCCCGAATGTTCATCATCTGGTAAGTACTGTAACTGGTACAGTGAAAACTGATTCTTCACCATTAAGACTTCTTGAGGGTTGCTTCCCCGGCGGATCAATTACTGGTGCTCCTAAAAAACGCTCTATGGAAATTATTAATGAATTAGAGCCAGTCCAAAGATCAATTTATTGTGGAAGCATTGGTTATATTTGTGCATCTAACCAAATGGATACAAATATCGCTATCCGCACCGTGGCTGCTGATAATACAACGCTTCACTGCTGGGGAGGTGGCGGTATTGTCGCTGACTCTGATGCAAACAGCGAATTTGAGGAGTCGATGAATAAAATACGCTTAATTCTTGACACCCTTGAAGCCAACAAAAATTAACTTTTAATTGCCTGCTGATGCCAATTTGGATCGGCTACATCACCCTCATCATCCAATTCAGGATAGTCTAATTGATGCTTTTGGCAGTAGTTGGCCAGTACCGGCTGCATCCATTCAAATAAAAGTTTATTAAAGGTTTTATCGTCTAGTCGTCGGTTATCATAATAACCAGCGCTTTCACGCTGTCGGCGGGCCTCCGATAAAATAATTGCCGCGGCTGCACTCACATTAAATGATTCCACCATACCCATCATGGGCACGGTAATACTGTGATCAATATAGGGTTGCGCTTCTTGGCTAATACCTTCAATTTCAGCCCCCATAATTAAAACCGTTGGCAATGTAAAATCGACCTCTCGATAATCTTTACTTGTGGGGGTAACGTCTGCTGCAACAACCTGATGACAGCTGCTTTTTAGGCTTTCCAAAGGCTCGGATATAGTTTTGCATAAAGAAATATTAAGCCATTTATGGGCACCGACAGTGGTTCCAGTATGAGCGCCAAAAAAGTCATTTTGAGAGACAGAATAAAGATCCAAAACACCTACAGCATCGCAGGTCCTAATAATGGCCGATAAATTTTTACCCTTGTGTACAGAATCGGTAACAACCGCTAAATCGGGCTGCCTTTGGTTTAGCACCTCTATTATTTTAGAATAACGCGCAGTGGTCACTCCATCCCCCCTAGCCTTGTTGATAGGCTATGCTTGCCTCTTCAGCTATTATTTTTATGCCCTGTTCAATGGCACTAGGATCCTGAACATAGGATACCCTAATACATTGGTGCTGGTGAGGCCATTGATAATCTATACCAGCAAAGAAATGATGGCCAGAAACAACCAACACCCCTCTTTTCTTAAGACGCTGATACAGCTCTTCACTAGTGATGGGTAGCCTCTCAAACCATAACCATAGAAAAATTGCACCCTCTGACAAGTGAATTCGGCAAGGAATATCACCCATCTGCTGTTGGAACTGCGCCATTACTTGCTGTGATCGCTGCTTATAAAAAGGCTGAACATACTGATTGCTGAGTTTAACGATCTCACCCGTCGCAAATAAATTATCTGTCAATGAGGGTCCAATATTGCCGCTGGCTAGATTAATCACTGTATTAGCGCTACTAAATGCCTGAATGATTGATTCGTTAGCTACAACAATACCGGTTCTAACTCCAGGTAAACCTAATTTAGAAAGACTCAAAACCAATATTGTATTGCTATTCCAATGGGGTGAGACATCAACAAAATTTATATTGGGAAAAGGCACACCATAGGCACCATCAATGATGAGCGGTATATCTGATTCGCGGGCAATTTGGTCTAGATGGCTTATCTCGTTATCTGTTAATACATTGGCCGTGGGATTGGTTGGTCTTGAAACACAGAATGCTGCTGTATTCTCGCCTACAGATAATTCATCAAAATTCACATGGTACTTAAATTGATGATCGCCAATAAGTTCTATTTCTGGCTTACTAGCGGTAAAGAATTTTTCGGATAAACCTAAATCATTGTAACCAATATATTCTGGAGTTAAGGGCAAATGTATAGATTTAAAACTGCCATCTGACATTTGACCCGCCAGCAAATTAAACAATAAATAAAAGGCTGATTGACTACCGTTGGATATGGCAATATTGGCCTCGCTCACTGGCCAGTCATACTGATCATTTAGCATAGCGGCAATATGACGCCTAAAGCCCAACTCACCCTGAGGTGACTGGTAGACACCTGTAGTGCTGTAGAGCTGCTCTGTCTTATCTGATAGTTGTTTATATTGAGCATGAAAAATAGCTTCCATCTCGGGAATTCGTGCCGGATTGCCACCGCCCATAAAAATCATATCCGGATTTTCATTCAGTGCTGAGCCTAAGTCTTCCATAAGCTCAACAATACCCGAACCACGAGTTAATTTTTCCCCAAATGCAGATAATTTCATTATATTTGGCCTAATTCTTTTTGGTTATCCATATATCTAAAGGTAAAATTAACCCGGGGGCTATCTAGCGTCTTAACCTTCGCCAAACGATGTTGATAATAATGCTGAACCCCAGAGCCCATAAGTAATAACGAACCATGGGGCAAATTTAAAGAGAGTATTTCGCCGGTCTTATTATGTCGTAACTGAAAAACACGTTCGGCGCCTAGACTTAGGGAGGAAATAATGGGGTCAGGCCCCAACTCAAGTTCATCATCAGCATGCCAATCGACACTATCATTGCCATCTCGATAATAATTTACAAGCGCACGATTAAATAAAAAACCCGTTTCTTTTTGAATGGACTCAGCAAGATTAGCCATCCAACCTGGGAATAAAACAGCCTGCATAGTAATACCAGAATAGGTATAGGATGTGTTGGTATGATCGGCAAACCAATTTTGTAATCGGGGGACCGGAATTAGCTTACCAAACATTTGAATCGAATCTTTTCGCCAAGGAATAGTCCCTATTGATTGATCTAAAAGATTATCAGCTTGTTGTATGGATAGCCATTGAGGCCAGAGAATTAATTCTGAGCGATTACCATCATCTAAGGGAACAGGAATTATCTGTCGATCAAATAAGCTCATAAACACTCATCTCAGCTAATCTCAACTAAGCTTTGCCATAAATACGAGGTTCGACTTCTAGCTCAACCGCAAATTCTTCAGCAACCTCGTGTTTAATCCTATCGGCCAAGGCAATAAGTGCCTTGCCATCACCATTAAAATTTACCAAAACCAATGCCTGGTTGTTGTGTACACCTACATCACCGACACGTAAACCCTTAAAGCCGCAAAATTCAATGAGCCATGCAGCAGCGAGTTTTGAGTGAGAATCTGAATAGGCAAAGATTGGTAGCTCTGAATATTTGTTGGCTAATTTATTGGCAATATCATTAGTAACAATGGGATTTTTAAAAAAACTACCCACATTGGGAATCTGTTGCGGATCGGGGAGTTTACTGCGACGAATTTGGCACACCGCCTGATAAACATCCTTAGGAGAAGGATTATCGCCAGATAATTCATCTTTTAAAGATGGATAGTGGGAATTGACCTTGGGCTGTTTATTTAAAGCCAATGTCACCGCAGTTATAATATAGCGATCTATGGCTGCCCCTTTAAAAATACTGGTTCTATAATCAAACTCACAGGCTTCAGCAGACAAAGTGTTAACCTCACCGCTACTTATTTCAATCACATCAACAGACTGAACAAAATCACATAACTCAACCCCATAGGCCCCGATATTTTGTATGGGAGCCGCACCCATATCGCCGGGTATAAGGGCTAAATTTTCTAATCCATACCAACCATTATCGAGACAGTGAGTCACCATAGCATGCCAATTTTCACCCGCTGAAAAGCATATTTCGACCTTATCTTGCGTTGAAGACACTATGGACAATCCCTTAAGGTCAATATGAACAACCAATCCCGAAAGATCTGAGGCTATAACCAAGTTACTTCCACCACCAATGGGCGTTATCTCAAGGCTATTATTTTTGGCAAAAAGCAAAGCATGCTTAAGTTGATCAATATCTTGTACTGAGCAGAAATATTCAGCTACTGCTGAGATAGCCAAGCTATTGTATGGCTTTAAATCTTTAGATTTTTCAATCTTGATATCCATAGAAAAGGCACCCGTCATAGGCGCTCTCTAATCTGTTGAAGTAATTCTGCAGAAGCGTCTTCAATAAGATCCAGCACAAGAGAAAAGCCATTATCACCGCCATAATAAGGATCTGGCACTTCTGAAATGCCGGCAAAGTCAGCGTTGCGACAAAAATCTAAAAACAGCCCCAAATGCCCATTATATGCCTGACAATTCATCGCTCTTAAATCTGCTAAATTGTTTTTATCCATTGCCAAGATATAGTCAAATTGATTGAAGTCGCTATTTTCAACTAATCTGGCACGCAGATTATCCATCTGATAGCCACGATCTAAGGCATGCTGTTGTGATCTTGGGTCGGGCGCACGACCAATATGCCAGTCACCTGTACCGCATGAATCTATATATATTTGATCGCTTAAACCTTGCTGATCAACCAAAGATTGAAATACCGCATGCGCCGTAGGAGAGCGACAAATATTACCGAGGCAGACAAATAAAACTGAAACTTTAGTCATAGAATAAACTTAATGTATATTATAGATTATCTATTTAACCTATTGTTTATATTGAATTAATCAAACTATTTAAATCATCTTCAGTATCGACACCCGATGGCACAGCTACAATAGCATCGTCCACATGGATAGCAATATTATTATGTAAAAACCGTAATTGCTCCAAGGATTCAAGCCGCTCTAATGGTGCAATATCCCATTCGACAAACTGATTAATAGAAGTCACCTTGTATGCATAAATACCAATATGTCTACGAGCATCCTCAGGCAATGAATTATTCGAACCCAATGACTTATCTCTAGGGAATGGAATCGGCGCCCGGCTAAAATAAAGCGCGTTGCCCATTGCATCTGAGACAACTTTCACAGTATTCGGGTTTACAAAGTCGACAACCGAGCTTAATGGCTCAGATAACGTAGCTACACCTGCAGTTGCTGACTGCCTAAGGTTAGTTGCTACCTGATCAATTACCTCGGGCGGAATCAACGGCTCATCACCCTGCACATTAACTACAATTTGCTCATCAGCTAACCCCAATGTTTGAGCCACTTCCTGTAATCGATCAGTACCGGAAATATGATCATCTCGAGTCATACAGACTTCAGCGCCAAACTCAACCGCAATAGCCTCTATACGCTTATCGTCAGTCGCAATAATGACACGGCTTGCCATACTCTTGCAGGCCTGCTCCCAAACACGCTGAATCATTGTTTTACCCTTAATATCGCGCAATGGCTTACCCGGCAATCGAGTAGAGGCATAGCGCGCTGGGATGACGACAATAAATTGCATAAAAATTCCTAAATAGACTGGTTTAAACCTACAGCCGTTAAAAGATTATCTATAAAACCAGATGATACTTCTGCCTCTACATCCAAAACCCATACATGGGGCAAATCAATGCTAGAAAACTTAACGGCATCTTTTGCGGTAATGATGACAGGGTAATCATCTTCAAGCATTAGGTCTGACCTAGTCATGGTCTCATGATCATCATATCCCTGCAAAATAACCTCAAAACCCAGCAATTCCAGGGTGTCAGCAAATCGTTTGGGGTTGCCTATTGCCGCCAAAGCATGCACGGTTTTGCCACCAGCCCATCGATTGATATCAATAATCTCTCCAGATGATAAGTTGCGAAAACTTTTAGGCTTTAAATTAAATGATGCATTAACAGCAATATCGTCTCCAAGCCCAGATTCCCCATTAATAACCACAAAATCAACTGATTTTAGGCGTGAGGCTGGCTCTCTTAATGGCCCCGCAGGTAAACAATGTTTATTTCCAAGCCCACGATCACCATCAATAACAGCAATTTCAACATCTCTGTGCAAGCGATAATGTTGCAAGCCATCGTCACATAAAACCAAATCACAATTAAACTGCTCTAAAGCATAGTTAACACCGCGACTTCGATTGGGATCAACTACAACAATACAGTTTTCCAACGGCAGACTTTGCCTGATAAGCAGTGGTTCATCACCACAGTCAGCAGCCAATGTATCTAAATTAACCTGAACGGGGTAACTACAAGCAACTGCACCATATCCTCGGCTAACAATAGCAATATTTAAACCACGATCAATTAACTGATTAGCCAAGGCAATTAATAGTGGGGTTTTACCGCATCCGCCAACAGAAATATTACCGACCACCACTACAGGCGATGAATATTTCTGCCCTTGATAAAGTAAACAAAGAACCAATCGCCGAAAAAAAACTAAAACACGAAATACCAATGAAATTGGCCATAAAAGACGCACCCATGAATATCGACTATGCCAAGCTTTGATTACATGCGTCTGTATGCTTTCCATACCCGCCTCACTTAGACTACAGCGTCTTCAGCGCTATCAAATTCTTGGTTATAAAGCTGTGCATAACGGCCTGATTGAGATAATAGCTCCTTGTGTGACCCCTGCTCTACAATGCGACCCGACTCCATCACTAAAATTCGATCCGCCTTTTCAACCGTGCTGAGGCGATGAGCAATCACAAAGGTGGTTCTATCCTTCATAAGACCCTCTAAGGCAGAGTGTATAAAACGCTCAGAATCTGTGTCTAAGGCAGAGGTTGCCTCATCTAGGATCAATATAGGTGCATCTTTTAAAATTGCTCTAGCAATAGCGATACGCTGACGCTGCCCACCGGATAGCATAACGCCATCATCTCCAATAAGGGTCTCGTATCCATCAGGCAGATTTTCAATAAACTCATGAGCATTAGCCATTTTTGCCGCAGCCTTAACTTGCTTGGCAGACTTATCAGCTAAATCACCATAGGCAATATTGCTGTAAATAGTGCTATTAAAGAGAGTTACTTTTTGACTCACAATAGCAATTTGTTGACGCAAGCTAGCTAATGAATAGTCCTTTATATCCTTATCATCAAGCAGAATAGAACCCTGCTTTAAGTTGTAAAACCTTGGAATTAGATTAACTAATGATGACTTCCCGCTTCCAGAGGAACCAACCAACGCAATGGTTTGCCCAGCATCCACGTTAAAATTAATATCACATAGAACCTGTTTTTTACTGGTCTGATAACTAAAGTTTAAATCGTGAAATTCAAATTGACCTTTTGCCGACTTTAGCTCAATAGACCCTGAATCTTCCTCCGAATCAGCATCTAATACCTCAAAGATGGATTGTGCTGCAGCAATACCCCGCTGAATGGCACTATTTATTTCCGTCAACTGACGAATAGGCTTTACCAACATACCAGAGGCCACTAAGAATGTTATAAAGCTACCCGCAGTCATTGATGACAATATACTCGGACTCAACATAAACGCAGTTATAGCGGCAAACGCCAAAGATACAATCAACATAACCAACGGGTTACTTAAACCCTCGGTAAATGCCATCTTCATATTCTGGCGGCGATTATTGTGACTTGCCACGTTCATACGCGCAGCTTCTACTTCAGCACCACCAAACATTCGAACCTCTTGATGACCGTTAACTACTTCTTGAGTAACTTGGGTAACATCCCCCATAGCCGACTGGATGCGCTTACTGATTAAACGAAAACGCTTACTGACAATAGACACAAGAAAGGCGATAAACGGCATCACCGCAATAAAAAACAACGTAAGTTTCCAATTAATATAAAACAGGTAACCCATCAAACCCAACACCAAGCTACCCTGCTGCAAAACTGTTTTAATGGCTCTCGTACCCGCTTCTGTGACCTGTTGTACATTGAATGTCACCACAGACACCAGATGCCCAGACATTGAACGATTAAAGAAATCCGATGATAAATGAAGATACTTAGAGAGAATATCCTTGCGTAGCGCATGAACTAAAAAATTAGACACATAAGCCAAGCCATAACTACCTACTAGATAACCCAAACCACGCAGAATACTGACAGCGATCAAAAATAATGGTATTACAATCGCACCATTAACAAGACTAGAATCACTGTAGACTGCATTAGCTATTGAGGCGGTTATGCCTGCAGATGGTATGCTAGAAACGGAGCCAGAAGAGGGATTCATAGCTCCTACCGTGTCAGTGATGTAACCCAGCAAATCCACAAAAGCAATTTCAGCTGCAGAATGCATAAATAGGCCAAGCACACTAATCACAAAGGCAAGCCAGTAACGTCCCACATACCTTAGAAGACGAAGATAGGTTTGAAACCCCGAAGAACTGTTGTCCTTTGTCATACTTTTGCTCTTAATAGATGCAATCAATTGGCTAAATTACACTGAATAAGCTCAATTTCACAGAAATATTTAGACACCAAAATATCAAAGATAGATGCATAGTTTGTTTAATATACAACTTTAACACAAACTATAGAGATTCAATATCTCACAGAAAAAAAATCCATAGCATAAAAGCCATATAATTCACCAGAAAGCCTAACGCCACCAAAACTGAGGGCTATCCTTTCTTACGGTTAAAACCTCAAGAAACCCATTATTATCCCACTCAAAACTAATGCCACCATCTGAAGCTGTATTCCACGTTGTAGCACCAGAATCTAAATATCGTTCTACAATGTCAGCATGAGGGTGACCAAAATGATACCTATTACTGTTTTAAACGAAAAATGATACATTATTGATACTTTAACCCTCGGATCAACTTAATTCATCATGTCTAGACTAAGCAATTTTTTTATAGCGTGCCTTATGCTTGGCTTCAACTGCTTGGTTGTTTCGTCTGTCTATGGTCAAACGCCTAGTTGGGATATAGATGGTGATGGTAACGCTGATGCACTGACCGATGGAATGCTTACCTTAAGATATGGCTTTGGTATCAGAGGTGAAAATTTAACATCTAATGCGTTATCTCAATTATCAACAATGAGTATTTCAGAAATTGAAGATCGGCTTTCTGATGCTTTAACTATTGCTGATATTGATGGTAATGGAAGTTTTGATGCACTCACTGACGGGCTAATTATTCTTCGATATTTATTTGGCGTGACGGGGGATAATCTCGTTGAAAATACAGTCGCTTTTAATGCAACTAGAAATTCGCCCTTTGAAATCATTCAATATATAGAGCAGCACCTTCCCATATATCGCTTGAGTGAAAAAAGAGGCATGGGTTATGGGACAGGTGGCGGCCAGCAAGAATTATCAATTCAAGATTTTGAAATCATTGGCGAACGAATGTCGTGGTTTTATGACTGGAGCACTACATCGCCTGAATCAGTGAGAGGGATTTACCAATCTCAGAGTATTGATTTCACCCCAATGTTATGGGGTATTAACTCTAACGAAAATAACATGCGTCAATATCTTGATAATAACCCCGGCGTTAAGTACCTACTCGGTTTTAATGAGCCCACACATTTAAATCAGGCAAATCTAACACCACAGGAAGCTGCTGAAGCATGGCCAATACTAGAGGCTATCGCTGATGACTATAACCTTCAATTAGTTAGCCCAGCGGTGGGTAATTCTTCACTTTATGGCGCATGGGAATACTTAGATGCATTCTTTCAAGCATGCACTGACTGTCGAGTGGATTTTATTGCCGTGCATAAATACGGAAAAGATGTAGAACGATTTAAAGAGTTCATTAGGGAATCCTATCAATATGGAAAACCAATTTGGGTGACTGAGTGGGCTGGTAATGGTGGTGGTGGCGGCGCTAATTGGCCAGAAACGTCGGATATACATATGAGTTATATGGCCGAAACAACACGCTGGCTTGAGTCACAAGACAACGTCTTTAGATATGCTTGGTTTGTTGGTCGCAACAAGGAAGGCATCGGAAATTTTCCCTACAACGGGCTTTTAGGGGAAAATGGCAAAACCACAGCACTTGGCGAGACCTATTTTTCTATACCCAGAAATGACTTTACTTACCAAAGTGGCATAAAAATTCCTGCAGTGGGTGCCAATAATCTGGATGGATTTACCTATAGTGAGGTGTCAGATGGCGATAATATTACTGCAACTACAGCTGACACATCGGCTAACAGCTTTTTAGAATTTGATTTTAACATTAAAGAAGCACAAGACTATGTGCTTGAAGTTAGAGCTGCATCCCCTTCTATTGCTTCGCTAACCCTTTTTAAGGGACAAGAAACGTTTCAAGAAATCCAAAATATTAGTGTAGGGTCAACTCCGAATTGGCAAACTATTGTATCTGATCCTTTTGAATTGAACCTAGGCAAGAAAACACTTCGAATAGAGGCGGATCCAACTATTGCAATAAATTCTGTTAAATTGGTAACGCCTAATAATTTATCAGAAACAGTGTCTGCAGCGGGAATTACCGTTGGAGAAAATTCAGCTTTTATTGCAAGAGACGATACCAACTGGACTCATGTTATCCCCTTGGTGTATTTATCTGATGGCCCATCTAGCCAAGGTGAGCAAATATTATCCATTAATATAACTGAGCTTCCTGCAGATGGCGCTGGCTATAGGGTTATCAGAACCAATGCCAATGGTTTTTGGTTTAGTGCAAGTCGGCAAGAATTAGTGCTTGGCAATAATAATATTACCGTTGAAGGTGAAAGTTTTGAGAGACATGTTAGGATCCAGTTATCCAGCCCAAATATAAGATTTGATTCACTCTCTATTAATGGGGATCAGATTTTCCCTTAAGAGAAAATATTGAGTAGAAAACTGGAGCGGGAAACCGGGTTCGAACCGGCGACCTCAACCTTGGCAAGGTTGCGCTCTACCAACTGAGCTATTCCCGCATACACCGAAGTGACTTGCGATAACCGAATGGCGTCCCGTAGGGGGTTCGAACCCCTGTTCCCGCCGTGAAAGGGCGGTGTCCTAGGCCTCTAGACGAACGGGACGTGTTTGGCTAAGAGGCGGGCATTCTAAGTAGACGCACCGATACTGTCAAGAGCTTATATGCCCTATTACCATATTTTTCTTTTTATCCTTTATTCCAGTCCCTTTGGGATTTTACTTATCCCTAAATTGAACTAAATCATTGATTTGTGTTCTGTAATTATTATTTCCATTTTTCTGGTTAATTTTTGTTAAAATGTCGCAATGATCTATATATGGACATCAATACCTAATGACTAAATTTGTAAAATCTGACAAATTAAATGGCGTTTGCTATGACATTCGCGGCCCAGTTCTCGATCATGCCAATTGGTTAGAGGAACAGGGTCAAAGCATTATCAAGCTAAATATAGGCAATCCGGGTGCTTTTGGCTTTGATGCGCCCGATGAAATCATGCAAGACGTAGTTCAGAATTTGCGACAGGCTCAGGGCTACTGTCATAGCAAAGGGCTTTTCCCTGCCCGTAAAGCGGTAATGCAACGCTATCAAGCTCAGGGTATCGAAGGAATTACCGTAGACGATATTATTATGGGTAATGGTGTTAGCGAACTAATTGTTATGGCAATGCAGGCGCTGCTAAATACCGGTGATGAAATACTGATCCCTGCCCCTGATTATCCGCTATGGACTGCGGCGGTGTCTATTTCTGGTGGTGCACCTATTCATTATCGTTGTGATGAAGATAATGACTGGCAGCCTGATTTAAAAGATATAGAGTCCAAAATAAATGATAAAACCAAAGGTATTGTGATTATTAATCCCAATAACCCAACGGGCGCTGTATATTCGGAAAAAACGCTTAAGGCCCTAGTGGCATTGGCTGAGAAGCATAATCTGGTAGTGTTTGCCGACGAAATTTACGATCGTATTATCTATGATGATGCAGTTCATATTCCGCTTGCTAGCTTAGTAGAGAATACTCTGTGCCTTACCTTTAACGGGCTGTCGAAAACCTATCGTTTAGCCGGCTTTAGATCGGGCTGGATGATGATGACTGGCACGAAAAAACAGGCACAAAGTTATTGTGAGGGCCTAGAGATGCTGGCATCTATGCGTCTTTGTGCCAACGCCCCTGCTATGCTGGCAGTACAAACGGCTCTGGGCGGTAGACAAAGCATTGAAGATCTTATTCTTCCCGGTGGTCGCCTGTTAGAACAGCGTGATTTGGCTTACGATATGCTCACCAGCATCCCCGGTGTTAGCTGCGTTAAGCCTAAATCCGCTATGTATCTCTTTCCAAAATTGGATCCAGAGATGTATCCCATTGCCGATGACGAGCAGTTGGTTTTAGATTTCCTAAAACAACAACGGGTTCTTTTAGTTCAGGGTTCGGCATTTAATTTAGATGATACTCAGCATTTGCGTATTGTATTTTTACCAGATAAAGCACAGTTGGTGGAATCTTTAACGCGATTAGCAGAATTTTTAGAGTCTATTAGATGCTAGGAAAGGATATTGCTAGGCAGCGGTAAAACCCAGTAATTTTAGTTGATTGAATTCAGTCATTTCAGGGGAAACCTTAAAATGGCTTAATTCCCTGCGTTGTGGGTAGGTTTTACGAAGATGGTCAAAGCCCTGCCCTATATCGCCCTGTTTTAGGGTCTCACGCATACGCTGATCATCTAAGTCAATATTGTAGCACTTGAGTAAAAGTTGATTTAAGCTCATTCCCTTAGCACCTAGAGATGCCCTCTTATCATTTATCGGAATATTGATTTGCTGTTTGAGTTTATCTTCTAAATATAATTTACAAAGCGCCTCATAGAGCATACTGGTACCGCGAATTTTGCCCTCAACGCTGTAACCGGCAATATGGGGTGTAGCCAGGGATACTAGGTCTAATAGTTCTGTATTGATCTGTGGCTCTGACTCCCAAACATCGAGCGCTACCTGAAGACCATCTGATTGTTTTAATCGGTTAATAAGCGCTTTGTTATCAATAACCGCACCCCTACCCGCATTAATAAGCAAGGTATTGGACTTTAGCGTGTTTAATACCTGTTGATTAAACAGATGATAGGTTGGGAATTCACCCTCGGAGGTTAGCGGGGTATGCAGTGTAATAATATCGCAGTCTAAAACTTCATTAAATGACACTAGATCAGGGATCTGGCTAGTGCTTAAAAATGGGTCATACACACAGCAATCCACACCTAAAGCAACCAATTTTTGGTATAACCTGCCCCCGACATTACCACAGCCGACTATGCCGACTTTACTGTTTAGCCATTGGGGTTTTAAGCGACTAAAAACCGATAGCGCATATTGCACTACGGCCTCTGCATTACAGCCTGGGGCATGGGCATATTGAATATTATTTTTGTTTAAATAATCAATATCAATATGGTCAGTACCAGCTGTAGCTGAACCCACAAAGCGCACTGAGCTATCCTCTAAAAGACTTTGATTAACTGGCGTCACCGAGCGCACCAATAAGATTTCAGCGTTTTGAATTGACTGCCGATCTATCTCGCGTCCTGCCATAAGCTTTACATCACCTAAATGGCCAAAGTAAGACTCGACAAGGGGCATATTGTGATCGGCAATAATTCGGGGACTCGTCATTTGAACCTTTTTATTATTTACTTAGCTACCGGTTACGGCTGAAAACTGTCTTTGTCTCAAGTCAGCCGCGCGGCGATTAAAAACTTCACCAAATCCCATTTCATCGGCAAATAGGGCAAATGCATCCTGATAGACGCCCTGCCACTGAATATTATCGCATCTGGGGATTTCGTCTATATCAGTCACTATGGTGGCTAATTTACGCGACAATAAAAGCTGGTCTTGATTATCCACTATCTTATCACTTAGTTTGGCGGCTCCGCGAATGGGTAAATCACCCAACTGATCACTGTTATCAATAATATGTTCGATAGAGGGCATCCATGACAGTAATTGACGGGCAGTTTTAGGCCCTACACCAGGAACACCCGCAATACTATCGCTTGTATCTCCTACCAGTGCCAAATAATCTGCCATTTGATGACAACCCACTCCAAGTTCTTGCTCTAGTTGTTTATGATCTTTTGGCTGTGACTTACCAATATCCCAATACAGATCACCCTGTTGAATAATCTGCGTCAGGTCTTTGTCGCGGGTAATAATGACGGGCTGTATGCCTGCTTTTCTAACCTTTGCTGCCATAGCGCCCAAAAGGTCATCTGCCTCATACTGATTGGAAGCCAATTCGGTAATACCCAGCACGCGGCATAATTGTCGGCAAGCATTAAGCTGAAAGGCTAAGGCCTCATCTGGCAGTTCTCGATTAATTTTATAGTTGGGGCACAGCTGATGACGAAAACCTGTCTGTAGGCTTTCATCAAAGGCACAAAATATATACTTGGGTTGCTGTTTTTTTAGTAAATCCAATAAAAAGTTGGTAAAACCATAGACTGCCTGCGTGGGGTGTTGGTTCTCTTCGGCATGCCATTTCTCAGGCAATGAGAAGTAACTTTTAAAGATATAAATCGATGAATCTATTAATAATGCTTGCATTGCTTATGTCTTAAGCCAAATAACTTAGTTAATATTAGTCTAGACTATAGTGCTCTAGATTATAGGGGTTCGCTGTATCAAATTCTTTGCTTAAAGCGTCAATAAAAATTTTCGCTCTTGGCGGTAATTGCTGGGATTTACACCAGTCTTGCGCTTGCTGAACCAATGCCTGCTTAAAGGCAGTATCGTCCGCTAAATTTTCAAGGGCGTTAAGGTTATCGGCACTCGGGGTAAATTTTTGACCGCAAGCATTAGAAAAAATCCATTCCAATGCCTGTGGCTTTACTTCCATAGATTCAAAATTCACTTGTTCATCAACAGTTCGGCCATCAGGCTGATACCAGTAGCCAAAATCTTGCTGTAACCGCCGCACTTTACCCGCTATACACCAATGGGCTATCTCGTGCAGAGCACTGGAAACAAAATTTTCTCTAAAGATTAATTGATGAGGTACTGCTTCAGATGATGAGGGAATATACAGCGGCTCATCGGCACCACCCAATAATTGCGTATTTTCTGTGTTTAAAAACAAGTTATCAAATAACTGGATAATAGATTGCAATCTTTGCTGCTCAGATATAATCATTGGTTAAAATATGGTTAGGTATTAAAAATATAAAATAATTAAATGCTTTGTTTTGCAAGCTATAATTAAATATGTGGGTTATTGTAAATTAACTAGCGCTAAAACATCTAATCTAGTACATCCAATATAAAGGATTATAGAAGATGCTAAAAACAAAAGGATTTGTTAAACCAAGTTATATTATCCACCACAGTAAAACCAATTAGGTAATACGTTAATTCCAGTTATTATCGCACTGGCAATTAGTACTTTGGCAACCATTGCATTTTTAAACCAAGGCGCTGATTTATCGGCTCAAGCTAAGGTACTAAAAGCTCAATATGAGGTGGCAGCAATACTTCAAGAATGGAATAGACTTAAATCATCAGTCGGTATAAGCAACATAAGTGCTACCAATTTCCCAAGTGCAACATATCGTACGAATCTCTATGGTGGAAATGTTAACTATAATACAAATGCTTTTATCTCAGGGAGACGGGCTTTGATATATCAGGATATTGCCGGAGATATAAGCAATTGCAACAAAATTTATAATACATTCCGTAATGCCGATGATGCTCCTCAAGCACCCATTATCTTTATGGGGTCTCCTGTCGTTTGTTTGCCTAGCCCTAATGGTTTTGGCCTTGTTCTTCCTTTGGAATAACCCTGTGCAACCAGACGGCTTGTTTTGGTTTATTTTGCAAAAGCATCGTTTAATTAAGATTGTAATAAGAATTTTTATTTTTTAATTTCAAAAATTAATAAAGCACAAACTATTGTGCTTTATTCAATTCTGGAGTACCTTATGTAGTGTTAGCTGTTTCGACCATCGACTACTAGAAGGAGATGTATCCATGCCTAACCCTGCCATTGATCACCCGATGGACAACGTAATTGATATTTTCACTCGCAAGCCAATCTCTGAACTTTCTGACAATAAAATAATTCGTATCGCGCCGGAACTAGACGGCCTAGAAATGCTCTACAGTAACGCCCAAAATCCTGAAAAACTTTTTTCCGTAAGAGTCTTAGCCTGGGGGCTTAGAACCAATGGCGAGGTTATCGGCCTAGTTCCCTGGCTGGATGAATTAATCGCCTGTGATGAAATCAATGATCCGCTAAATGGACAGTGGCAAGGCTATTTTGATCAAGGTGTAGAAGAACTTTTTTTTACCGCTCCCCTGCATAAAGTGGTCGAACTTGAAACTGCCGCTGATTATTATGATTATCAATGTGATTCTGAGCAGGATGTTATCCAAGAAGTGCCCGATACGATTGGTACCCATGCGGTTTTATCCGATGATGGCTTTTCGACCATTACCCTTAAAGAAGTTATTAGTTGGCGGCTTTTAAATAATGGTTCTATTGAAGCGATGATTGCCGATGAAGAAAAAATGGTAAGTACACCGGTGCTACCGGGTGATGATTGCCTATATGCGGCGGATAAGAATGAGGATTTTCATTATTTCTTTCAACACCATATCGCCAACAAGCTTAAGTCAAATGACCCAGAAGCTTTGGCGGCGATATCGTTGCTCAAAGATGCGTAGCTAAAGAATTAGTTACCGTATGACATAACGCGCTGATAGCGTTGTTCTAACAGCTGGTCTACAGGTATTTTTTGTAGCTGTTCTAGCTGTTCAGTTAAATGCTGCTTGAGGTTTTCACTCATTGCATCAATATCTCGATGAGCGCCACCTAGTGGTTCAGGAATGGTCTCATCAACGATGCCTAATTGCTCAAGATTGTCCGAAGTTACACCCATAGCTTCTGCCGCCTGTGGTGCTTTTTCACTGGTTTTCCAGATAATATTGGCACAGCCCTCTGGCGAGATCACAAAGTAGGTGCTGTACTGCAACATATTTAACTTATCACCCACACCAATAGCCAATGCACCACCAGAGCTACCCTCACCAATCACAGTACAGATAATGGGTGTTTTTAAGCGCGACATAACCGCGAGATTTTGTGCAATTGATTCAGAGATATTGCGCTCTTCAGAATCTATCCCTGGATAGGCGCCTGGGGTATCAATTAGAGTAATAACTGGAAGATTAAAACGCTCGGCTAGCTCCATAAGACGAAGAGCTTTACGATAGCCCTCAGCTTTGGGCATACCAAAGTTACGCATCACCTTATCATTAACACCACGACCCTTTTCTTCGCCAATCACCATCACTGGCTTACCATTTAGGCGAGCAACACCACCGACAATCGCATTATCATCACCAAAATGACGATCACCATGCATTTCTTGCCAATCAGTAAAGATGCGTTGAATATAATCTAGGGCGTATGGTCGCTGGGGATGCCTCGCAACCTGAACTACTTCCCATGGGGTTAACTTAGAGTAAATACTTTCGGTCAATTTGCGTGACTTTTCACGCAATTTTGTAATTTCTTCAGCTATATTGATATCGCTATCATTGCCAACTAGCTGTAGTTCTTCAATTTTTCCTTCTAAGTCAGCAATGGGCTGTTCAAAAGATAAATAATTTAAATTCATGCTGTTCTCTGTCTCTGTTGGCCAAGGGCAGTTATTTTTGCAATGCGCTATTTTAAACTTCTACTCAAATTATGGCTAGCCCAGTTTTCTATATTTATCCAGTACGCAGGATTCATCAGGTAAAAAATATTAACCATAGTCTAAATTGACATTGGCACTGCCAAATTGTTCTTTTAAGCGAGTAATAAGCTCATCTTTGGGTTGAACAAGCCATTTTTTTCCCAGCGCAAACTGGCCCGTCGCTTTCGGGTGAGCATAATCCAATACTACTGGACATGAGCCGTCTTTGTAATCGCTGAGTGAACTCTGAAATTCATTGACCCATCCATTGCCTATATCGGCCTTGGTGACTGATATCCTTAGTTTTTCCAGTTTGCTACAGCGCGCCTCATAAATTGACTGAACCGATTCAGCGACCATCTTAAGTCCGCCCGTATAGCTATCCTCAGAAACAGCACCCTTCACTACCAGTAGCGCATCTTTATTCAGGATATTTCTGTACATATCAAACTGTTCAGCCCATACGGATAATTCTAAACGGCCGCTTTTATCGTCTAGGGTGATAAAGGCAAAGCTATCACCACGTTTATTCTTAAGCACTCGCATACCAACCACCATGCCATAGACGGTGGATTTTTCTTTGTCCGCACGAAGATCAACGATACGTTGAGGTAACATATGTTTGAGCTCTTGCTCATACTCATCAATAGGATGCCCAGTAAGATAAAGCCCTAAGGTGTCTTTTTCACCACCTAGACGTTCTCTTACGGTAAAAGGCTTAGTACTCAGAAAACTCTCATAGGGATTTTGTTGCTTGCTTTCTACCATGGCGCCGCCAAACAAATCGGTCATACCACTGCTAACATCTCGCGCTTGCTGTTCGGCCATTTTTAGAGCTTGATCCATTGCCGTCAGCATTACTGCGCGGCGATACCCTATCTCACCTTCGGGACCAATTTCGTCGAGTGCCCCGCTGCGAATCAATGCTTCAAGTGCACGTTTATTAACTTTTCGACCATCAACTCTGGCACAAAAATCGAATAAATCAGTAAAGGCACCATCCTGCTCTCTGGATTGAATAATATTTTCAATCGGCCCTTCACCTAACCCCTTAATAGCACCCAAACCATAGATTACCTGCCCCTCATCACCCACACTAAACTGATATCGACCTCGGTTTACATCAGGTGGCAACAACTCTAACGCCATAGATCGACATTCATCGATAAAGGTCACTACTTTATCGGTTTTATCCATATCAGATGACATGGTAGCGGCCATAAATTGTGCTGGATAATGGGTTTTTAACCAACCAGTCTGATAGGCAACTAAGGCATAGGCAGCTGAGTGCGATTTGTTAAAGCCGTAACCCGCAAACTTTTCCATCAAGTCAAAAATATTGGACGCCAATGCTTCACTATGACCTTTTTCGATTGCCCCAGTAACAAACAATTCTCGTTGCTTGGCCATCTCGTCGACTTTCTTTTTACCCATGGCCCGGCGCAACAAATCTGCTCCACCCAAGGTATAGCCACCCATTTCCTGAGCAATCTGCATTACTTGCTCTTGGTAAAGAATAATCCCATAGGTGGGCTCTAGGGCTGGCTTTAAACTTTCATGTTGGTACTGGGAATGGGGATAACTAACTTCTGCACGGCCCTTTTTTCGATTAATAAAATCATCGACCATGCCCGATTGCAGAGGACCCGGTCTAAATAGCGCTACCAGTGCCACAATATCTTCAAAACGGTCAGGGCCAAGTTTTTTTATTAGCTCTTTCATCCCACGAGATTCCAACTGAAATACCGCAGTTGTTTCGGCTCGCTGCATCAATTGGAAGGTTTTCTCATCATCCAGCGGAATATGGTCAATATTCAATAATTCTTCACTATTTTCGGCGCGCTCACGATTAATCATTTGCACCGCCCAATCAATAATAGTGAGCGTACGCAAGCCGAGGAAATCGAACTTAATTAATCCTGCTTCTTCGACATCATTCTTATCAAACTGTGTAACCACACCCGAACCTGTATCGTCACAGTATATAGGTGAGAAATCGGTAATTTCTGTGGGTGCGATAACAACACCACCAGCATGCTTACCGCAGTTTCGTGAAATACCTTCAAGTTGAAGTGCCATTGACCAAATCTCTGAGGCCTCATCATCCTGTTTTAAAAATTCCTGTAATGACTCTTCTTCTTCGACAGCTTTTTCAAGGGTCATACCGACTTCAAAGGGAATCATCTTGGATAATTTATCGGCAAGACCATAGGATTTTCCCTGTACACGGGCTACATCACGCACCACCGCCTTAGCAGCCATAGTACCAAAAGTGACTATTTGTGATACCGCATTGCGACCATAGCGCTCGGCTACATAGGCAATCACGCGATCGCGCCCTTCCATACAAAAATCGATATCAAAATCAGGTAAGGATACCCGTTCAGGATTTAGGAATCGCTCAAATAGCAAGTCATACTCTATAGGGTCTAAGTCGGTGATTTTCAAGGCATAGGCTACAAGTGATCCAGCACCTGAACCCCGCCCCGGGCCCACAGGAATGGCATTTTCTTTAGCCCAGCGAATAAAGTCCATCACAATTAGAAAGTAGCCGGGAAAGCCCATTTGGGAAATAATATCCAACTCAAATTTAAGCCGCTGATAATAGATGTCCTGTTTCGCTGCAAAATCTTCTGAGGTGGTATCAAATAGGTTCTCAAGACGCTGTTTAAGACCTTCCTCAGAGACCTGAACTAAAAACTCATCAATCGTCATACCCTCTGGAATTGGGTAATCAGGCAAGAAATATTCGCCAAATGTTAGATCGACATTACATCGTTTGGCGATTTCAACGGTATTTTCTAGAGCCTCTGGAATATCACTGAATAATTCAGCCATTTCCTCAGGACTTTTTAAATACTGATTGTCTGAATAGCGTCGCTCGCGTCGAGGGTCATCGAGTGCTCGTCCTTCATAGATACAAACTCTAGCTTCATGGGCTTCAAATTCGCTGGATTCAATAAAACGAACATCATTGGTTGCCACCACCGGGCAATCGCAATGCTCAGCCAGTGTCACCGCGGCATGAATATAATCTTCCTCATCTGAACGATTAGTTCGCTGCAACTCCAAATAGAAGCGATCTGGGAATAGATCCATCATTTGTCTTAGAGCTGTTTCCGCTTCTGCATGCCGACTAGATACTAGAGCTATGCCTATTTCACCTAAGCGACCGCCGGAAAGCGCAATTAAACCTTCGTTATGAGAGGCTAGCCATGATTTATTGATAATGGGCACAGCTTGTCTCTGTCCCTCTAAATAGGCACGCGAAATAAGCTGAGTTAGGTTTCTATAACCAGCTAGATCAGCGGCTAAAAGCACTAACTGCGTTACGGTTCCCTCATCATGACCTGAAAGTAAAACATCCGCGCCCAATATAGGCTTTACGCCCGAACCCTGAACCGCCTTATAAAACTTAATCAACCCAAAGAAGTTATTAAAATCGGTTAGTGCAACCGCAGGCATACCCATCTCAGCCACCTTTGCGGCAAGGGGCTTTATACGAACAAGTCCATCGACTAATGAAAACTCGGAGTGCAGCCGAAGGTGAACAAACTCAGAGCTCATAATGGGTTACTTACAATAGTATTTGAATGAAAACTAATCATAGATTTAATGTATAGCTTCAACCATATTAACTCAAGCCAAAGCGTTTAAAATTATATTTTTTATAATAAAGACTGTTGCTGTGGCAATAAATTTTCACTTACAGGTGAAAAAGATCGCCGATGTATGGGCGTTGCTCCAAGACGCTTTAACGCCTCTAGGTGCTGAGCTGTGCCATAACCTTTATTTTTGGCAAAACCATAGCCGGGGTATTTCTCTTCAAATTCAACCATTTCTCTGTCCCGCACCACTTTGGCAATAATTGAGGCAGCACTTATAACTTCTACACGGCCATCACCTTTTACCACGGCTTCTGACTGATATTCCCATTTAGGCACACGATTGCCATCAACGGCAACAAAGTCTGGCTTTACTTCTAAACCTACCACTGCGCGACGCATGGCCATCATGGTTGATTGCAAAATATTATACTGATCTATTTCAGCTACAGAAGCTCTTGCCACTGAGTAACACACAGCTTGGTCTATAATTTCTTTGTATAAAACTTCTCGCTGATGGGCTGTAAGCGCCTTAGAGTCTGCCAACCCCTGAATACTGTGCTTTGCTGGCAGTATTACGGCAGCAGTGACCACATCGCCTGCAAGAGGCCCTCTACCTACTTCATCGACACCAGCTAGATTGTTAATATTTTTGGGTGAATACCACTTATCTACCACTTGATTAACTCGCTATCAGATTTGTAATGGCTTCGGTTGCCAAACTTGCTGAGTCTAGGGATAACTGTTGATGAAGTTCATTGAACTTTTCGACCAGTTCAGAATTATTTGCTTTAATGAGGTTAACCACCTCTGCAGAAAGTGTTTCAACTGTCGCTTTATCCTGAATTAACTCGGGCACTAAGGCTTGATTAGCCAATAAATTAGGCAATGAAACATAGGCGGTTTTAAGCAAAGGATAAAGGATTGTAAACGACAGTGGATTCATGCGATAACCGACCACCATCGGCTTTTTAAGCAACATGGCTTCTAAGGCTGTTGTGCCTGAGGTCAGTAATACTGCATCAGCCGCTTCCATCGCTTGATGGGACTGCTGTTTAAGCAGTGTAACCCTTCCCAGTCTTGTTTCTAATATTTTCTGCAACTGATCATATCTTGCTTGATTGGCAGCGGGAATAATCAACTGTAATTCTGAACCTAGACACTCAGATGCTTTAGCCGCCGCATCTAATAAAAGTTCCGCCATCAATTCAACCTCAGCACTGCGGCTTCCGGGCATTACACAAAGCGTAGGCCTGTCTTCTAGCTTTAACTGCTGTCTTGCACTCGACGTATCCGGCTGCTTGGGGAACTGTTTGGCTAAGGGATGACCCACATAGCATACGGGGACCTGATGTTGATGATAAAAATCTGCTTCAAATGGAAATAATGTCAGCATTAAATCCACTGATCGCTTGATATTTTTGATTCGTCCATGTCGCCAGGCCCATACTGAAGGGCTAACATAATGCACCGTTTTAACACCAATGGCATGAAGTTTTTGTTCAATTTTGGCATTAAAATCTGGTGAATCTATGCCAATAAATACCACAGGTTTTTTCGTTGAATAGCGTTTAATGATACTGCGTCGAATAGACAGTAGTTCTGGTAATCTTTTTAGAGGCTCCCACAGACCCATCACTGAAAGCCTATCCATATCAAAAAAAGAATGAAAGCCCTGTGCTTTCATTCTTGGGCCACCAACACCCTCATATATGGCATCGGGATACTGCTTCTTAAGCCCTTGAATTAAATCTGCACCCAGCAAATCACCAGAGGCTTCACCAGCAACAATTGCAAAAACAGGCGTAGTATTCGCCATGACTTAGCGAATAATACCGCGCGTTGATGCTTTTAATGAGTCCAAAAGCACTGTAATCACAGAATCATCGCCTAGCTTAGCAATGGCTTCTATACCCTCTTCTAAGGACAGGCCGCGCCGATAGAGTAATTTATAGGCTTTATTGGCCAAAGCGATTTGATCTGTGCTAAATCCACGGCGCTTTAGTCCTTCTTTATTGATGGTTCTAGGCTCGGCTGGACTACCAAAAGCGGTTACAAATGCGGGCACATCATGATAACTAAAGGCTGCAGGGCCAATAAAACTATGGGCGCCAATAGAAACATACTGATGAATTAGCGCATAACCCGAAAGAATAGCCCAGTCCCCAACATTAACGTGACCAGCTAAACTAGAATTATTGACCATAATGACATGGTCACCAATCACCGAGTCATGTCCTACATGGGCATAGGCCATTAACAGATTATTATTACCAATAATCGTTTCGCCTTTATCTTGAACGGTGCCACGGTGAATAGTAACGCCTTCACGAATCACATTATGATCACCTATGATTAGCTTAGTCGGTTCACCTTTGTATTTAAGATCGGGGGTATCATCGCCAATGGTCGAGAATTGATATATTTTATTGTTTGCGCCGATAACTGAAGGCCCACGAATAACCACATGGGAGGCAATTTCACAATTGTCACCAATCTGAACATCGGGCCCAATGATACTCCAAGGACCAATACTGACATTCTCGCCAACCTTAGCCTTGGAATCTATAATGGCTTTAGAATCAATCACACTACTTCATCTCTGTCCTGATAGGCGCAAAGTAAAGTCGCTTTACAGCAGACTTTACCATCAACAGTGGCGCTGGTATTAAACCTCCACATATTCTTCTTGACTGTTTCAACTTCTGAGGTCAAAACCAGCTTATCGCCAGGAACTACAGGTTTTCTGAACCGCGCCTTATCAACCCCAGCAAATAAAAATAATTTTCCATCTTCTGCCGTCATCTCAGACGAATAAAACCCTAAGATTCCGGAAGCCTGCGCCAAGGCTTCAACAATCATAACACCCGGAAAAATAGGCGCGCCTGGAAAGTGGCCATTAAAAACATCTTCATTAAATGTAATATTTTTATAGGCAACAATACGCTTATGGGCTTCAATCTCTTCCACTCTATCAACCAATAAAAGCGGGTATCTATGAGGAAGGAGCTTCATAATTTCATTTACATTCATTACTTAATCCATTTATCCAAAAGTGGGTTGGTATCTCAAACTATTTTATCTTTTTTTCTAATTTTTTTAATCCCTGTGATAACAGGTTTAGCTGACCCATGCGCACAGAATTTTTTGTCCATTCTGCCGATGTCATTAATGGCATTGCTCCATTTGAATATGAACCTGGCTGTTTAATATCTTTAAACACCAAGCTATGAGCCATCACTTGGACATTGTCACATAAACTGGCATGCCCCACCACATGGGCGCCAGCCGCAAGCACGCAATTTTTGCCTAGCACTGTACTGCCTGCAACACCAGCATAGGCAGCCATTGCAGAGTTATCGCCAATCACAGCGTTGTGTGCTATTTGTACATGATTATCGAGTATCACGCTGTTGCCAATAATAGTGTCATTAATAGCGCCTCTATCTATTGTTGTACAGGCACCTATTTCAACATTATCACCAATTACTACACCACCGATTTGGCTAATTTTTTGCCAACCCTGTTTGCCTTTAGATGCAAAGCCAAAGCCATCAGCACCAATAACCGAACCGCTATGAATTCTGACGCATGAACCTATACGAACATGGTGATAGATCGAAACGTTAGCAGCAATTGAACAGTTTTCACCCAATACAGATCCTGCACCAATAAATGTATTTGCAGCAATATCGGTGCCTGACTCAATACGAACATCAGCCTCAATCACCACATTTGGCCCAATGGAGACGTTGTCACCAATATTTACGCTAGCATCTATAACCGCACTTGCATGAATTTCTTTGCTGGCTTTTGGCGAATCATCAAACCAAGCGCTGATTTTGGCATAGCTTAGGTAGGCATCACTAACGATCAAACAGTTTCCACAATAGGATTCAGCATAGGCAGCTTCCAATATAACAGCCCCAGCCTTGCAGTCATCAAGTTGTTTTACATATTTTGAATGGCTTAAAAATGTTAAATCTTCTGAACCAGCTAACTCAAGCGAAGCTAGACCGGAAATAACCGTTGAGGCATCTCCTTTAACCTCGGCACCAAGGAAGGATGCTATCTGTTGAAGGCTATAGGAGATCGACATCAATTTATCCAGTGAGTGACCATTACTCAGGTTTAGGTTTAGATTTTGCATCAATGCGATTAGCCACTTTGGCAGTAATCGACATCTCAGGTGCAGCAGTAAGCACTGATTCAGCTCTCAATAAGATTGAGATACCTTCCTCTTTGACGATCTCATTAATAGCCTTCTCTACCAATGGGGCTAGTGTTTGCAAAATACGCTGTTCTAATTGCTTTTGCTCTGAAGTTAGCTTTTGAATAGCTAATTCAGCATCTGCTTTGACATAGCTCATCTTTTTCTGATGTTCTGCCAACTCTTCAGGCGACCAAGTAAGACGCTTTGTTTCTGCCTCTTTAGCCATAGCCTGGAAATCAGCAGAGGAACTTTCGTATTTGGCTTTTAAATTAATAAAATCGGCACTTTCCTCAAATTCTTTAACAGCGGCCTGAGCTGCTGCTGAACCAAAAATTGCTACTCTTGCATCAACCACAGCAATCTTAGTTGAGCTAGCCGTATCAGCCGCTAGAGACATTGACGGTAATGTAGCTATAACTACCATTAATGCAAAAAATTTAATTTGTTTATGTAGCATATTCTTGAACCTTGTTTAAAAAATTAGAATTGATTACCTAAAGAAAACTGGAACATTTCCAGCTCATCACCCTCAGTGGTATTAAATGGCTTTGCAAAACTAAAGGTCAATGGGCCCATTGCACTTAACCAAGTTACCCCTACCCCGATAGAGTATCTTAACTCACCTAGACTAGGTTTAAAGCAATTTTTTACATCATCCGGGAGAAGATCGCATTGCGTATTAAAAATATTGCCCGCATCAATAAAGAATGCAGATTGCATTGAACGCTTATCCTTAACAAATGGCATTGGAAAAATTATCTCTGCGCCAAATTCTATTTGGACATTACCACCAAGCGAACCGTACCTAGAACTAAATTGCCCAGTATTAGAGTCTTCCTGAGGTCCTAAACTATTGCGCTCAAAACCCCTTACTGAACCAAAGCCACCCCCATAATAGTTTTTGAAAAAAGGAAGCTGGTCTGTATCACCATAACCTTTACCTAAACCAAGATCTGTTCGAAGTTTCAAAGTCAGCGATCGCGAAATGCCTGTTAAATACTGGCCTTTATAGGTTGCTTTCAAATATTCCAAATCTGAACCCGGTAATGTAAGGTTCAATGCAAATCTTTGCGAGGCACCTCGAGTAGCAAAAATGCCTCGATTAAGCGTCGATTTTGACCAACTTAAATTCATGTTAAATGAGTCAAATTCAGTCTTATTGTCATTATCAGCTATAAATTCTGTCATCATGCTAGAACCATAACCACCTAAATCTAGTTTTTCATAGCCTAATCCAAAACCAATTCGCTCCAGCTCTGATAATGGATAACCCCAATTGATATTGGCACCCTTTGAGTTGGTTGAATAGTTAGATATACCAATTTTGTTGTAATCGGTTTCACGAGAAAAAATACTATAGCCAACATTAACCCCATCGACGGTAAAGTATGGCTCTGAATAACTAAGATTAAGGGTATCTTGATAGGTACTTCGATTGACTGCAACAGTCACCTTCTTTCCCGTACCTAAGAAATTATTCTCACTTAAATTAGCGCCTAGCACCATGCCATAACCTTGAGCATAACCAATACTTGCACCCACCGATCCAGAGGGTTGCTCTTCTACGGTATATATGACATCAATTTGATCATTCACCTCAGGTACAGGAATAGTCTCAACCTCAACACCTTTAAAATAGCCAAGGCGCTCTAATCGCACCTTAGATAAATCAATCAGAGAATTGTTGGCCGAAGCACCTTCCATTTGGCGCATTTCTCTTCGCAATACGTCGTCCTGAGTTTTTGTATTTCCTCGAAATTCAATACGACGAACGTAGGCCCGCATACCTGGAATCAATACAAAGGTAACTTTAGCTGTACTTTCTTCTTTATTGAGTTCTGGGTAGCCCTCAACTGTAGCGAAGGTATAACCCTCATTCCCAAGACGTCGAGTTATCAACTCACTCGACGAAGTCATTAATGTCTGTGAAAATTTCATCCCTTCACGCATTAAAATCATCGACCGAATAACTGACTCAGATAACTTTAATTCACCAGATAATTCTATTTCGTTGATTGTATAGACCTCACCTTCGTCGAGCGTAATGGTGATGTAAACGGATTCTTTGTCAGGGCTTACAGAGACCTGTGTATTGGTAACTTCAAATGCCAAATAGCCGCGATCTAGGTACCATGTTTCTAGAGTTTCAATATCCCCAGTCAACTTTTCTCGAGAGTATTTATCGTTACTACTAAACCATGACCAAAATCCTGTTTCATTCTGCTCAAACTGCTCTAGTAATTCCTTTTCAGGGAAACTTTTGTTACCAATAATATTTATATGCCTAATCTTGGCGACACTGCCCTCATCAATATCAATATTGACCACTACGCGGTTTCTGGGAAGCTCTTCTACATTAGTATTAACAACAGCACCATAGCGACCCTGAGAGACATATTGACGCTGAAGCTCCTGCGCCATACCTTCTAATATAGATTGACGGAATATTTGACCTTCTGACAGACCATTGTCGGTTAGCGCCTCCAATAATTGTTCCGATTGAATCGCTTTATTTCCCTCAAGATTAATTTCGCTAATAGCAGGCCTTTCAGTTAACAAAATAACCAAAACTTGATTCTCTTGAGCAATAACGACGTCAGCAAATAATCCAGTCGCAAATATTGACCTAGATGCCGCTCTAATGGCTGTTTGATCTATGTTATCACCCACATTGATTGGCAATGCAGAAAATACGGTACCTGCAGATACTCGTTGAAGACCCTCAATGCGAATATCATTGACCTGAAAAAGAGAGGCAACAGCCATTGAGCTATGGCAGAGCAAAATAAGGCAGAGGCCCGAAAAGAGATGTTTCATGTAATAAAAGTCTGCCTATTTATAGTTCTGTTTTAGTGTTTAAAATGGTCGTGTTAAATCATTAAATGTTGCAAAGATCATTAAGCCAACCAGCAGAAAAAAGCCAATTTTGTAACCTATTATCTGCACCTGATCAGAAACAGGAGAACCTTTCACCCATTCCACCAAACAATAGATCAAATGCCCCCCATCTAACACAGGTATTGGCAGTAAATTCATAACGCCTAGCATTATACTTAGAATGGCAATAAAGCGAATAAAATTATCGATACCTGCTCTTGCAGTATCGCCAGCCATCTTGGCAATGGTAATTGGGCCGCTTAAATTTTTAGCCGATAGATCTCCTACTAATAATTTGCCCAGTGATGACAAAATAAAGCCAGCCGTTGTCACAGTTTCTTCAACCGCTCTAGATGAAGCACTTAAAACACTATGATCAATCTCACGAATTAAATAGTCAGGATACTTTCCTTTTACAGCCAGCTGAACACCAAGTTGACCAACAAATTCACCGTTTTTTAGTACGCTTTGAGGAATAACCTCAAGCGACAAAAAATTACTACCTTTCTCCTGCTGGTCGGGTCGCTCGAGATCTATCATCAAGGGCTGGTTGATACTGCTGGAAACCTGCTCTATAAACCATTCAGCGCTATCAATATCAATACCGTTGACTGATAATAAAATATCACCCTCTCGCAAGCCGCCAGAGTAACCAGAGCCTGTCTCTAGAACAGGACCTAAAACAAGAGCCTTAAAGTCAAACACTGGATTTATACCCAATTCGCGTGTGGGCGAAGGATTATCCTCATCTCTAAGCCAAGTATTCACTGGGATTAAAACCTGAAGATCAGAAATAGAGTCTGGATAACGGACAGTTAAAGGGATATCGCCAGAGGTACCAATAAAATCGAATAATTGTCGATTGACCGCTCCCCAAGTAGTGGTTTCTGTTTGACCGACTGCCATGATCTCCATACCAATATCTAGACCGGACTGACCTGCCGGTGAGTCCTCAGCAATATCACCAATTATAGGTGCCAATCCTTTCTCGCCACCAAGAAAAAGAAACCAATAAAAAACGATTGCCAATAAGAAATTCGCGATAGGGCCGGCACTAATAATAGCCATTCTCTGTAAAACGGTTTTTTGTGTAAAGGCGTAGGGCCGATCTTCAGCAGATATTTCACCCTCTCGCTCATCAAGCATTTTCACATAACCGCCAAGAGGTAAGGCAGCTAATATAAATTCAGTATTATGTTTATCACGCCAAGAAAATATTTTTTTACCAAAACCTATAGAGAATTTCTCGACACGCACACCACAGCGACGAGCCACCCAAAAGTGACCAAATTCATGGAACGTAACTAATACCCCAAAAGCTATAAAGGTATAAAACAATGTTACAAATATCGACATAAATTACGACTCTAAACGCTTTATGATGGAAACTGCCAAAGACCTTGATCTTTTATCTGATTCTTGGACAGCGGCAAGTGATTCTGGTTCACTAAAATCAAAGGATTCAAGGGTTTTTTCAACCACTTGTGGTATTGCCATGAAACCAATTTTACCATCAAGAAATGCTTGTACTGCAATTTCATTAGCAGCATTTAGTACCGCTGGCGCATCACCACCCTGTTCTGCCGCATTATAGGCCAACTGTAAACAGGGAAATTTAATAAGGTCTGGTTGCTCAAATGTCAGTTGGGCAATGTCACTCAAGTTTAAATCTGCAACCCCAGAAGAATGCCTATTTGGCCAAGCCAAGCCATGGGCAATGGGTGTTCTCATATCAGGGTTTCCAAGCTGAGCCAATACTGAACCATCAACATATTGCACCAGAGAGTGGACAATACTTTGAGGGTGTATAAGTACGTCGATCTTGTCTATTGAGGTATCAAACAACCATCTAGCCTCGATACATTCCAAGCCTTTATTCATCATAGATGCAGAATCGACCGATATTTTTTTGCCCATACTCCAGTTAGGATGAGCACAGGCTTGCGCTGCGGTTGCCTTAGAGATTTGCTGCATATCCCAAGTTCTAAATGGACCGCCAGAGGCTGATAATATTAACTTCTTTACTGAAGATTGATGGTCATCATCATTGGTCTTAGGCAAACACTGAAATATCGCATTATGCTCACTATCTATTGGTAACAATGTAGCATTATGCTGTTTCACTGCAGCCATAAAAATTGAGCCTGCCATAACTAGAGACTCTTTATTGGCCAATAATACTTTTTTACCCGCCTTTACTGCTGATAATGTGGGTAAAAGTCCTGCCGCACCAACAATTGCTGCCATCACAATATCTACATGGTTACTACTAGCAACCTCTGACAATGCATCGCCACCAAAGATTACTTCTGTAGTACCTTTTAAATCCTTAATCAGCGACGTTAATCGTTTTGCAGATGATTCATCAGTGACCACAGCGTATTTTGCGTTGTGTTCAACAGATTGCTGGGCTAACTTTTCAAGCTGACGACAACCTGTTAATGCGAATATTGAATATTGATCCGCATGCTGAGCTATAACATCGAGAGTACTTTTACCGATGGATCCGGTCGAACCTAAAATAGTAATTGAATTCATAGGCTAAAATGGATTCGCTTTCGACAAAATAACATAGAACATGGGCAAAGCAGCCATAACGCCATCGAGGCGATCTAAAAATCCCCCGTGCCCTGGTAATAGATTACTGCTATCTTTAACGCCTCTAAAACGCTTTAACATGCTTTCAAAAAGATCACCAATTACCGAACATATGGCCACCGGGAAAACTAACATACAAAGGTTTAGAGCATCTATATCTGGAAATAATTGCAACAAAGCACCCACTAAAAATGCCTGTAAAACCATCCCACCAAACAGACCTTCCCATGTTTTTCCTGGGCTAATAGTGGGTGCCAATTTGTGTCGACCAAATAATTTTCCCGCTATATAGCCGCCAACGTCAGCCAGAACGATAATAGTTACTGCTAAAAGCAACAGGTAACGGCCATTTTCAAGCAATAAAATTGATGCTAAGGCAACCCATGTTGCAACGAGTAAAAACACTCCCAAACAGAGCATAACAGGCTTAGAAGACCATAAAATAGCGCTAGAGGGGTACCCCTGAAGCCAAAGAAAAATTATCGCCCACAAAAGCATTACAGAAAAACAGATTTGGTAGCTTAGTAGTTGATTAAACTGGCTATAAATACCCACATAATTAGAGGCTATCAGTAAAGAAACAAGCAAACCAAATATGCATAATAGCTTTGTAACTATAGATTTAATACCCGAAAGATCACACCATTCCCAACCGGCAATTAAAACTACAAGCATAATAAAACTTACAAAAGTAGTCGTTGAAAAGTATGTCAAAGAAGCAATAAAAAGAAGCGCTAAAACTGAAGCCGTTGCAAAACGTTGTTTAAACATAAACTTTCTTATTCAGCCTCAATAAATTAATTATTATTAGAATCATACCCAGACAATCTAGTACCAAATCTTCTTTGTCTAAAATAATAGTCTTCAACTGCTGATTCACAGGCATTTTCATCAAAATCTGGCCAAAAACAATCAGTAAAATAAAGTTCGGCATAAGCCATTTGCCACAACATAAAATTACTTATACGCCGCTCACCCGCGGTACGAATGCATAAATCCGGTGGAGTTAGGCCTTGAAGCGCAAAATAGCTATCGATATTTTCTGCCGAAACATCTTTTGATGATAGGCTACCATTTTCTATATTCTTAGCCATCATCCTCGCAGCCTGAGCAATTTCCCAACGTCCACCATAGTCTACATAAAGGTTGAGATTAAGTACCCCAGACTCAGTAAGCCGTTCAGCATCTTTTATTTGTTGATTTAGACGGTCACTGAAATGATCTTTACTACCAATCACACGCAACCTAATGCCGTCATCACGCAATAATTTAGCTTCTTGCTTTAAGTAAGTTGAAAAAAGAGACATTAGGCCTCTAACTTCAATAGCAGGACGATTCCAATTTTCACTACTGAAGGCGAATAAACTAACCGTATCTATGCCCTGACTTCGCGCTGATGGCAGTAAGTCTCGAATGCGCTCAGCACCCGCCTTATGCCCCGCAACTCCAGATAATCCTCGTTGCTTAGCCCAGCGATTATTACCGTCCATAATAATCGCAATATGCTTCAGCGGATGTAACGAAGACTTAGCATTAATATTCATTTTTTGGTGCAGAGATTCTAGATCTCTAATAAATCCTTCTCTTTGGCGGCTAGCGCCTCTTCAACTTTAGCAACAAATCGATCAGTTATTTTTTGGACATCATCCTGAGCCTTACGTTCCTCGTCTTCACTAATTTCTTTTTCTTTAAGCAAATCTTTGATATCAGAAAGAACATCGCGACGAATATTTCTGATAGCAATACGAGAACCCTCAGCTTCATGACGTGCCTGTTTTCCGTAGCTGCGTCTTGTTTCTTCTGTAAGGGGCGGTAAAGGGATTCGAATCACAGTTCCAGCAGTACTGGGATTAAGCCCCAGCTCAGACTTCATAATGGCTTTTTCTATCTCTGGAACCAATGATTTTTCATAGGGTGAAACAGTCAATGTGCGAGAATCTTCAATAGTCACAGAAGCGGCTTGATTTAGCGGTGTATCTACGCCGTAATAATCAACCGATAGACCATTTAACAAGCTAGGATGAGCTCTTCCCGTGCGAATTTTATTAAAAGCAACACCGAGGGCCTCAACCGTTTTGGCCATACGCTGTTCTGCGTCTTTTTTAAAATCTTCTATCACTTAAAACCTCTTTTATTTTTCGTCAATTAGGGTCCCTTCATCGCCACCCACAATCAAATTAAGTAAAGCCCCAGATTTTGACATACGGAAAACTCTTAGTGGCATTTTGTGTTCACGACATAAACATATAGCTGTCATATCCATTACACCAAGCTGCTTGCTCAGGACTTCATCATAAGTCAGGCTCTTATAGAGGGTTGCAGAGGGATCAATCATTGGATCCGCTGAATAGACACCATCAACTTTGGTTGCCTTCAATACGACATTAGCATCAATCTCTATTCCGCGAAGACAAGCAGCAGAATCGGTAGTAAAGAATGGATTTCCAGTACCTGCAGCAAATATGACTACATCGCCATCCTTAAGATAGCGTATCGCACGGCGTCGATCGTAGTGCTCCACAACACCGCTCATAGGGATAGATGACATTACATGAGTAGAAATACTGGTTCGCTCGAGCGCATCACGCATAGCAAGCGCATTCATAACCGTTGCCAGCATACCCATATGATCACCTGTAACTCGATCCATGCCAGCGGAGTTAAGAGCGGCGCCACGAAATAAATTGCCGCCGCCAATAACCAAACCTACCTGAACACCAATGCCGACTAACTGGCCAATTTCTAAAGCCATTCGATCAAGAACTTTAGGATCAATACCAAAGCCCTCTTCGCCCATCAACTCTTCACCGCTAAGCTTGAGTAAGATTCGCTTATATTGCTTCTCTTTGATCGTTATTGGCATTGATATTCCTCTCTTCGTTAGCTGCTTGCACCTTGAACTTGTGCTGCCACTTCAGCGGCAAAATCAACCTCTTCTACTTCGATTCCTTCACCTACTTCAAATCGAATAAAAGAAAGCACCTCTGCACCTTCTGCTTTAACCAGCTTACCAACCGTGGTATCTGGATCTTTTACAAACGGCTGGTCAACAAGACTACTTTCTTTTAAGAATTTAGCAACACGACCAGCAATCATTTTTTCAATAATTTCCTCTGGCTTACCGCTTTCTCTTGCCTGAGCTGCAAAAATTTCTTTTTCTGCTGCAACAAGATCTGCAGGCATATCGCTAGAATTAACCACTGCAGGATTAACCGCAGCAACGTGCATAGCCACATCTTTGGCTAGCTCTTCTGAACCACCACTTAAACCAACCAACACTGCAATACGACTGTTGCTATGAACATAACCACCCACAACTGGCGCTTCAATACTGTCAGCTCTTCGTGGTGAAATATTTTCGCCAATCTTTTGGACCAACTCTTGTCTCTGAGCCTCAAGATCACCAGCCATAAGCTCAGCAATATTAGTTTGCTTAGCGCCGTATGCGGCATCTAAAACCGTGTTAACAAAGCCTTGAAAGCCCTCATCTCTAGCAACAAAATCAGTTTCGCTGTTAACTTCTAATACTAGACCATAACCACCCTCTGCGCGAAAGGCAACTACACCATCTGCAGCAGTTCTTCCGGCTTTTTTGGCCGCCTTCATACCGCTAGATTTTCTTAGATCTTCAATTGCTTTATCGATATCGCCCTCTGACTGAGCTAGGGCACGCTTACACTCCATCATGCCTAAACCTGTTCTATCCCGCAGCTCTTTTACTAGGGACGCTGTTACCTGTGACATTGTATTCCTCTCTCAAACATATAATCAGTTAGAAAAAAGGGGGCAAATGGCCCCCGTATTTTTTGTTACATTATCGGCCCATGGGACGACATTGAAATTACTCAGCTTCTTTTTTAGCTGCTGGCTTCTTAGCTGCCGGCTTTTTAGCTGCTGCTTTTTTAGCTGCTGGCTTCTTAGCGGCTGGCTTTTTGGCTGCTGCTTTTTTAGCTGCTGGCTTCTTAGCTGCTGCTTTTTTTGCCGCCGGCTTCTTAGCTGCTGCTTTTTTTGCCGCCGGCTTCTTAGCTGGCGCTTCTTCAGCAACCTTCTCTTCTACAACTTCTTCAGCAGCTTTTTCTACTTCAGCTTCAACAGCAGGAGCAGGCTCTGGTGCTGCAGCTTCGTCAGCTTTAGGCTTAGCTTTTTCAGCTGATTTTTCTTCAACCTCAACAAACTCATCCTTACTCGTAACAGAAGCAGCTTGGGCCTTGCCCTCTAAAATTGAGTCTGCAACTGACGCAGCATAAAGTTTGATGGCTCGAATTGAATCGTCATTACCAGGAATAATGTGATCAACACCATCGGGATCACTATTTGTATCAACAATACCTACAACGCGAATGCCTAGCTTATTAGCCTCGTTAATGGCAATACGTTCATGATCAACGTCTACCACGAATAGAATGTCTGGCAAGCCATTCATATCCTTGATACCGCCAATAGAATTCTCTAGTTTGTCTTTCATGCGCGTACGCATAAGGACTTCTTTTTTGGTTATTTTGTCAAATGTGCCGTCATTTTGCTGAGTTTCAAGCTCACGAAAACGACGAATAGATGCTCTAATAGTTTTATAGTTTGTTAGCATACCACCTAACCAGCGATGGCTGACATAGGGCATACCACAGCGCTCTGCTTGCTCTCTGATAATTTTATGAGCTGCACGCTTGGTGCCAACAAAAAGAACCTGATTACCTTTGGCTGCTTCAGCGCGAAGTACATCAAGTGCTTCGTTAAATGCAGGAACGGTATTTTCAAGATTGATAACGTGAACCTTGTTGCGTGAGCCGAAAATATACTGGCTCATTTTTGGGTTCCAGAAACGGGTTTGGTGGCCAAAATGGACACCAGCTTGCAACATATCTCGCATGCTTACTTTAGACATAATATTTTCCTTTTGGGGTTAAGCCTCCACATATCCCAATAACCAACCCGTTGGTAAAAATACCGCTAGGCACCCAGGCTACTGTGTCGACATGTGTGTGTCGTTAGTACTACTCAATTAAGTTAAGTGATACGCTATTTGCGTACCGGCGCGCTTTATACCATAACCACAATTACAGTTAAAGAAAAAAGCATTAAATTTACTGTTTTTGGCCTCTAAAGATCAAAAAATAACCCAAACTTGGTTTTTTGGTGACAAGTAGCAGATTATTTTCACATAGGGACTCCCGCAATTGGCTCTAGATTGGTTACAATGGCAACCGAAAAAAACAGAGAGTACAATAATGTCAGTAAATCTTAGAACACCTGAACAAATTGCCAAAATGCGTATCGCCGGTAAGTTAGCAGCTGAGGTTCTCGAGTTAATTGGCGAATACGTTGTTCCAGGTGTCACTACTGAAGAGCTGGATCGCATCTGCCACGATCACATCGTTCAAAACCAAAAAGCTATTCCAGCCTGCCTTGGCTACAGAGGTTTTCCAAAATCAATTTGTACCTCTGTGAATCAAGTAGTTTGTCACGGCATTCCCTCCGAGAAAAAAATTTTAAAAAAGGGAGATATCATTAATATCGATGTTACCGTTATAAAGGATGGCTGGTACGGTGATACTAGTAAAATGTATATTGTCGGTGACGCGCCTGAACATGCAAAGCGACTAATTAAGATCTCCCAAGAATGCTTATACAAAGGCATTGAAATGGTAAAGCCTGGCGTTAGGTTGGGAGATATTGGTCATGCAATTCAAACTCATGCAGAAGCTCATTATTATTCAGTTGTTCGAGATTATTGTGGTCATGGTATTGGTGATGAATTTCATCAAGAGCCACAGGTTCTTCACTACGGAAAGCCAGGAACTGGCCTAGAACTAAAAGAAGGTATGACGTTCACTATCGAGCCTATGGTCAATGCTGGCAGATATCATACAAAGTTAAAAAGAGACGGTTGGACTGTGGAAACCAAGGATGGACGCCTTTCTTCACAGTGGGAGCATACGATGCTAGTTACGCATAATGGCGTTGAAGTGTTTACTGCCAGACAAGAAGAAAACTTTTAGCCCGAAAAATAACTGTTAAAACAACCCCAAAGGCCATAGCGATATATAATGCAAAGCATATCATCTGACCAGCCATTACAACCAACCAATAGAGCGCCGATATTTTTTGACCAAAAGCGCTTTGTAGCCGATCTTAAATCTAAAAATCCTATCAAAGTGTTCAAGAACGCCTTAAGCGCGGCTAAGAATCATTTTGATAATCGTTTTTTAGAAGGCGAAGATGCTCGATCACTGGTAAATGAAGCGTCACAATTTGCCGATATTCTTCTATGGCATGCATGGAATCAATATCAATGGGATGAAGATGTCAGTCTTGTTGCTGTGGGCGGCTATGGACGCGGTGAGCTCCACCCGCACTCGGATATCGATCTTCTGATATTAATGCGCAAAGATTTGTCGAAGAAATACCGAGAACGCATAGAATTATTTATTACATTCTTGTGGGATATCCAGCTTAAAATCGGACACAGTGTTCGCTCCATATCCCAGTGTATTGACGAAGCAAAAGCCGACATTTCTGTGGCCACCAACCTTATGGAAACACGCTTACTATGCGGTAATAGTGATCTTTTACAGCTAATGCTTAAAAAAACTGGCCCTAAAAAAATCTGGAGCTCTTCTAAGTTTTATAAAGGTAAAATTGATGAACAGACTGCACGCCATCATAAGCATCAGGATACGGAATACAATCTAGAGCCGAATGTAAAGGAAGCACCGGGCGGATTAAGAGATATACAGCTTATTAATTGGACGGCAAAAAGACACTTTGATGTTCATCGCCGCTCACAATTGGTATACAAAAAATTTCTCTCTGAGGAAGAGTATTTAACACTGCGTAAAGATGAAGAATTTTTATGGAAAGTTCGCTATGGGCTTCACTATTTAGCCGAACGCCCAGAAGAGCGTCTTCTATTTGACTATCAACGTAAACTTGCCACTTTGCTTGGCTATTCAGACGGCAATGGCAAACTTGCTGTTGAAAAGTTTATGCAACGTTATTATCAAACAGTATTATCCATTCGTGAGCTGACCGATGTTCTTCTTCAATACCTAGACGAAGCTATTTACCGTAAAAACAAAACTAAGGTAATAAAACAGGTCAACGATCGTTTTGTAATAAGAGATAACTATCTTGATACTGCCGATGATAACCTTTTCACCCAGCATCCCTCTGCACTTTTGGAGCTATTTGTTATTCTTGGTGAAACAGAAAGTCTTAAGGGTATTCGCGCATCGGCCATACGACAGCTTCGCCTTCATAGAAAATTAATTAATAAGGAATTTAGAGAAGATCCGGTCAACCGTGAACTCTTTATGCGGCTTTTGCGATCGCCATTTAAGCTTTCCGTGCATTTAAAGCTTATGAACCGCTACGGCATCCTTGGAAGCTACCTTCCTGAATTTGGTAAAATTGTCGGCCAAACACAGCATGATTTATTTCATATTTACCCTGTAGATGTTCACACTCTAGAGTTAATAACCAACATTCGCCGTCTAGTCCAACCTGAGGAGGCAGCCAAGTTTCCTGTTTCATCGCATATATTTAAAAATCTAACCAAACCTGAGCTTATTATTATTGCGGCACTCTACCACGATATCGCGAAAGGACGTGGTGGAGACCATTCTATCCTTGGAGCAGTTGATGTAGCCGAATTTGGTGAGCGCCATGGTCTACAGGCACAAGAAATCTCATTACTACAATGGTTGATTGAAAATCATCTGCTAATGTCGACTATTTCTCAACGCGAAGATACTTCTGATCCTGATGTAATTTACAAGTTTGCAAAACATGTTGGTGATCAACGTCACCTAGATCATCTTTGGGTATTAACTGTAGCCGATATTAATGCGACCAATCCAAGATTATGGACAGAATGGAAAGGCGCTTTAATGAGCAACCTGTACTTTGAAACTAAGCAAGTGCTAGAAGCTGGCCTTGATGAACCTACCAACAGAGAAGCTTGGATCAATGATGCCAAAAATTCTGTTTTAAGTATCCTCCAACAGCAGTCTGTTAACCAAGATCAGGCCAGCAAGATTTGGGGGGATGTTGATGATCAATTCTTTTTACGCGAGAGGGCTGAGGATATTGCCTTTTTTACCAAAGGGATTATAGATGGCAAAGAAGACCAACCTATTATTCAGATTCGCGATGTGGGGGTTGAAATTCCGGTCGCTACGCAGATATTTTTACATACCAAAAGTACTAAAAATTTATTTTCAATTGTTGCTGCAACCATGGACAAGATGGGCCTTAATATTCAAGATGCACGATTACAAACCACAAGTGACAATCGCACTTTTGATGTCTTCTATGTTTTGGATGAGACTGACCAACCAGTTGGCGGCAATAAAAAACTCTGTAAAAGCATTACTGATAACCTAAAGATTGCCGTTCAATCGCCAGAAAAAATTAACCTTAATGTTTCTCGCCGCACCTCTAGACAGCTGAAAAGCTTTACCATGAACACTAAGGTATCCCTGCGCAATGACAATCATACGAACACCAGTATATTGCAGGTTATAACGCCTGACAGGCCTGGATTGCTGGCTAAAATAGCCAATATATTTTCGCGCTTTGATCTTGTTCTTTACAATGCAAAAATCTCTACATTAGGTGAGCGTGTTGAGGATACATTTTACTTGAGAACCCATGATAATCAGCCGATTGAAAGCGACGAGCTAGGTGAAAATCTTAAGCAAACCATCCGCAATGAACTAGACTCTCGTATTAAGGAATCTGAACAAGAGTCAATTTTTCAATCTATTAAAATTGGGCGATCATCATTATGAATCCATATTTTAAGGATCTACAGTCATACCCCTTTGAAAAACTCAAAGAGCTTAAAGCTGGGATAGTGGCTAATCAAGACCTTGAACCTATTATGCTATCCGTGGGTGAGCCAAAGCACCCTGCCCCTGACTTTGTTAAAGAGACACTTTGCCAAGCAATTGATGGTCTTGCTAATTATCCCTCGACAAAGGGACTGGTCGAATTAAGAGAAACCATAGCAAAGTGGGCAATAAAGCGATTCAACCTATCAAATACAGCACTAAATGCTGAAACAAATATGCTTCCTGTTGCCGGAACTAGAGAAGCTCTGTTTGCCTTTACCCAAGCATTAGTAGACACCTCTGAGAATATAAAACCTTTAGTTGTATGCCCTAACCCCTGCTATCAAATTTACGAAGGCGCTGCACTTTTAGCTGGTGCTGAAACTCACTATCTAAACTGCAATTCAGAAGATGATTTTATTCCCAACTTAGAGGCAGTACCTGAAGCTGTTTGGCAGCGCTGCCAGCTATTACAGCTCTGCGCTCCAGGCAACCCAACTGGTGCAACACTTTCTCTGGACTACTATAAAACAGCTCTAGAGCTTGCAGATAAATATGATTTTATTGTTTCAAATGACGAATGCTATTCAGAACTCTACAGAAATGAAGATAATCCACCCCTTGGATTGCTGGATGCTTGTCATCAACTGGGAAGAGATAAGTTTGAACGTTGTATTGTTTTTCACAGCCTATCCAAACGTTCCAATTTACCGGGCTTACGCTCCGGCTTTGTCGCTGGTGACAATAGATTAATTAACTACTTTTTTCGCTATCGTACCTATCATGGCTGCGCACTCTCAATTCCAGTTCAAAAAGCATCAATTGCGGCCTGGAATGATGAAAATCATGTACTGCAAAACCGCAATTTATACAGAGAAAAGTTTACCGCTGTCAGCGAAATTTTAGAGGGTGTTCTAGAGTTCAATATGCCGTCAGCAGGTTTTTATCTTTGGCCTAAAACACCCATCGATGATGCAGTGTTTACTCGTGAGTTATATGCAAAAGAAAATTTAACAGTTTTGCCGGGGAGTTTTATCTCGCGCAAAACAGATCAAGGTAATCCAGGAGAATCGCGGATTAGGCTGGCGCTTGTACCAAGTCTCAGCGACTGTATTGATGCCGCTGAACGCATCAAACGATTCACCTTAAGCCTGTAATCAAGGATTATCGATGCTAAAAAAACAACGGGCCCAGTTAATTTTAGAGCGACTTAATAATCTTTACCCAGAGACGCCTGTTCCCCTTGATCATAGCAACCATTTTGAACTGTTAGTGGCAGTATTGCTCAGTGCTCAATGCACTGATGATCGGGTTAATCAGGTAACCCCTGCGCTATTTAAACTAGGAAATAGTGCCGAAATCATGCAACATGTTTGTGTTGATGAAATCTACAAAATTGTTCGTCCCTGTGGTCTCGCACCACAAAAATCCAAGGCTATTTCAAACCTTTCAAAGATACTGGTTGAAAAACACAACGGTCAAGTACCAGAAGATATGGATGAGCTCGAAAAACTCCCCGGTGTTGGTCATAAAACGGCCAGTGTTGTGATGTCTCAGGGCTTTGGTCACCCTGCTTTTCCAGTGGACACCCATATTCATCGCTTGGCACAACGCTGGGGGTTAACTAAAGGGAAAAGTGTTACCCAGACAGAGCGTGATTTAAAAAAACTGTTCCCCAAAGAATCTTGGAATAAGCTACACTTACAAATAATTTTTTATGGGCGTGAATTTTGTAGCGCTCGTGGTTGTGATGGACGAGTTTGCGATATTTGCACCAGCTGCTATCCCAATCGAAAAAATCCATTTAAAGCCAACAAAGCCTAATAGATTTCATAGAAGGACATTCAATGATTCTCTACGGTATTAGTAATTGCGATACAGTAAAAAAAGCCAAAAACTGGCTTGAAAAAAATAAAATTGATTACAGTTTTCATGATTTTCGCAAACAGGGGTTAGAACCTGAGATTTTGCAAGACTGGTTACAACAAGTAGCTTGGGACAAGCTTTTAAATAAACGCAGTACCACATGGCGTAATTTAGAACCCTCAATCCAACAGTCTGCTAATGCTGAGAACATTATCCAACTGCTGATAGAAAATCCTACGCTGATTAAGCGACCTGTTTTAAAAGGAAATGGTATAATCACTGTGGGCTTTAATACTGATACCTATCAAGGTATTTTTAACTAAATAATACACAGGCAAAGAGTCATAATATGAGCAACCTTTATAGCTTCGCCATTGGCGCTGGTACCAAAAATAGTCGCGGAGAGTGGCTTGAAGTTTTCTACCCTACTCCGGTACTAAATCCAGAACCTACACTGGCGAAATTAGTCACCGGCCTATTTGGCGATAATACTGATATTGAGCCAACTAACGAACAGTTAACTGCTCTGCAAACTGCATTGGAAGAAAATGGCTACAGCGATTTGGCAGTATCGGTGAATACGCTAAAAAATAGCGATCGCCCCCTAGTAGTCGTTATCCTAGAAAAGGACAGCGCCCCCACATCGGTGCCTCAAGGCTATCTTAAACTTCATCTTCTAAGTCATCGACTCGTCAAACCACATGGCACTGATCTAACCGGTATTTTTGGCGCGCTCAAAAATGTGGCATGGACTAACCAAGGCGCTATCGATATTGATGATTTGCCTAGCAGAATGCTCGAAGCTAGAGCTGCTGGAAATCCACTCAGTGTAAACTGTGTTGATAAGTTTCCAAAGCTGGTGGACTACGTTGTGCCATCAGGGGTGCGCATTGCCGATACCTCTCGGGTCCGCTTGGGTGCCTATGTAGGTGAAGGTACCACGGTGATGCATGAAGGTTTTATTAACTTTAATGCCGGTACTGAGGGCCCTAATATGATTGAGGGTCGCGTATCTGCCGGAGTATTCTGCGGCGCAGGCTCTGACGTTGGTGGCGGAGCATCAATAATGGGAACTCTGTCCGGCGGCGGTAATATGGTGATTGCCATGGGTGAAAAGTGCCTTTTGGGGGCTAATTCAGGCCTAGGCATTCCACTGGGTGATCGCTGCACACTAGAAGCTGGCCTCTACATCACCGCCGGCACTATTGTCACAATCCTGGATGAAAACAAGCAAGCCACAGCAAAGGTAAAGGCTCGAGACTTAGCCGGTAAAAGCGACCTACTATTTAGACGCAACTCGGTTACTGGAACCGTTGAGTGTTTAACCAATAAATCAGCGGTTGAGCTTAATCACGAGTTGCACGCTTCCAACTAATCAACCTCTATCTAGTGGGCGCTAGTAATTTCTCTAAGCGCCCATTAAATTTTGTCCACATACTCTGACCGTATTACCATTAACACCAGAGGCTCGAGGGTTAACAAAAAAGGCGACCACCTCAGCTACATCTTCAGGCAATCCTCCCTGACTAAGAGAGCACAAACGACGACCAAATTGTCTTGTAGCAAAAGGGATAGCCGCCGTCATTTTGGTTTCTATAAACCCTGGCGCCACCGCGTTAACTGTTATACCGCGATCAGCACAAACTGAAGCCATACTATCCACCATCCCAATGACCGCAGATTTTGAATAGGCGTAGTTACTTTGACCTAAATTCCCAGCAATACCGCTTATAGATGCAACTCCAACAATCCTCCCTCCCTGATCTAACATTTGTGTGGCTAATAAGGCACGATTAATTCTCTGGATACTGCCAATATTAATATCAACCAATTGTTGCCACTGCTGCTCTGTCATACGCGATAACATCTTATCTCTGGTAATGCCTGCATTATGAACAATACCCTGTAATTTTTGTTCTTGCTGAGCACAGCAGTCAACTAGCCTCTGAGGGGCATCTTCAGCGGTAATATCTAATGCCAATGCAATACCACCCAAATCTGACATCGCCTTTTCAAGCTGTTCTTTTGCTTGTGGCACATCCACCCCTATCACCATAGCGCCATCTCTAGCCAATACCTGACTCATGGCCAAACCTATGCCCCTTGCGGCTCCGGTTATCACAATTGATTTACCCTCAAGAGGCTGTTGCCAATTATGCTCTTCAGAGACATCAGTGACTGGTGTAGCCAACGAGATAACCTGACCGTTGGTATAAGCACAGCCTGCAGATAATAAAAAACGCAATGGTGCTGCCAGCCCTTTGTGACCAAAACCGTTTAAATAAAGTAAGTTTGCAGTAGCGCCTTTGCGCCCTATTTCCTTAGCCACAGATTTTATAAAGCCAACCAAGCCTCGCTGGGCAATGGCGTGCTCAATATTGTCAATATTATTGGGCTGCTGGCCGATAACAACCACACGACCACAACGCGGCAATTTCGACAGGTGGTTATGAAAAAATTGATAGAGTTCATCTGCTTGATCTGTATTTCGAATACCGCTGGCATCAAACAACAGGTCGCATGACTCTGCGTCTTCATCTACAAAATTTAAGTCTGTTGTTCCTAGAGATTGATTAATTTGAGTACTAAATAGCGCACCTGTTGTTGTACCACACAGAAGATTTCCAGATAAATAGTGAGGATTTTTGATATCTTCTCTTATTAATTTTGGCGGTTTAGGGAGACCAAGAATAGATACAATTGATCTGCCTATCTTTGAGTTGGCAAATTCAAGATACTTATCACTCATAAAATTCTCCTTATTTTTGACAGTGAAGACCTTTCGGGCTCAGTTCTACTTTAGCAAAGTTTAGATAAAACCAATTGACCCAAATGCCATTTTAATTTTTCAAATTACCAATGAAATTGTTATTTAATTTATCTAATCTAAAATGTAAGAATAATAATAGCGTTTATTAATCAATGTAATGATGGGAAAAACGTATGCAAAGCACAGTCAGAGTAGCAATCATAGGCGGCAATAGAATTCCTTTTGTTCGAAGTAATACAGCTTACAAAAACGCATCCAATCTCGATATGTTAACCGCCGCCCTAAAAGGCCTTGTTAAACGATTTGATCTAGAGGGTGAACGCCTTGGTGAAGTTGCTGCTGGTGCGGTTATGAAGCACGCAAAAGACTTTAATTTAGCGCGGGAAGCTACCCTTAGCTCCAAGTTATCTCCTTGCACTCCTGCCTATGATGTACAGCAAGCCTGCGGCACAGGCTTAGAGGCTGCGATTTTGGTGGCCAACAAAATAGCTCTAGGCCAAATTGAGTGCGCTATAGCCGGCGGAGCTGATACTGCAAGCGATGTCCCTATTGGTGTTAATGAATCCTACAGACAAATGCTGCTTGATCTCAATCGGGCTAAAACCTTAGGGCAAAGGCTTAAAATTCTTACTCGTTTTAGACCCAGCTTTATACTTCCAGAGATCACGGCTAATGTTGAACCTCGAACCGGGCTCTCTATGGGTCAGCATTGTGAGTTGATGGCTAAGCAATGGCAGGTCAGTCGAGAACAACAGGATGAGCTAACCTTTAGCAGTCATCAAAATCTTATAGCAGCTTATGAGGAAGGCTTTTTCGATGATCTTATCTCGCCTTTTAAAGAGGTCAAGCGCGATGGCATTATGCGCAATACCCCAATGGAAAAACTGGCACAATTAAAACCTGCCTTTGATCGTCAATCTGGGTCTTTGACTGCCGCTAACTCAACCACACTAACTGATGGTGCAGCTTCTGTTTTACTAGCCAGTGAAGAATGGGCTCATAAGCGCAATCTTCCTATTCAAGCCTACCTTACCCATAGCGAAGTTGCTGCTGTAGACTTTCACTCTCAAGGCGAAAAAAGCGAGGGACTCTTAATGGCGCCAGCCTATGCTGTTCCAAGGTTGTTGGAGCGCGCTGGCCTAACTTTGCAGGATTTTGACTTTTATGAAATTCATGAGGCCTTTGCTGCTCAAGTTCTGTGCACACTTAAAGCCTGGGAAAGTGATGAGTTTTGTAAAACAAAGCTCGGATTATCCCAAGCATTAGGGAGTATTGATCGCAGTAAGCTAAATATTAAAGGCTCAAGCGTTGCCACGGGTCATCCATTTGCCGCAACTGGTGCTAGAATACTAGCTACCCTGGCAAAAATTATTCATCAAAATGGTGGTGGTCGTGGCTTAATTTCTATCTGTGCCGCTGGCGGTCAGGGCGTTACCGCTATTGTTGAGGGTTAAATACTTTAAAGGTAATTTTTAAGGAGTGATTGTGACACTAAAAGCGATTATTGAGGGTCTAAAAGAAAAAGTCGGTGATGATTGCGGACTTGGCTCGGTGGTTAAGTTTGATTTTGGCGATCAGGGAAGTGTTATCTTAGATGCCTCTCAGGTACCCAATACTGTATCGATTGACGGCGCTGATCCAGACTGCACCATGCTAATTAGCATAGATGATTTTATGGCCATGGCCGAGGGTTCATTGGATGGTGCCTCTGCTTTCATGTCAGGTAGACTTAGGGTTCAGGGGGATATGGGTATCGCCTTGAAACTGGGAGCGATATTAACCTAAATAAACCCTGTATAAACATTTTTTACAGCTAGCAATTAGTAACGCTTATTTAGCTTTAAAATCTTATAACTCGCTCTCTCTTAATGATATTGCCTTTATTAACAAATTGGCATGATTTCTGCTTTATACCCAGATATTAAAGTAATTAATTCGTTGATAATCAGCGTATAGGACATTGATGCTAGTTATATCGTTCACTGGTATAGAGGCGCAACCCTCTTTTGCACCAATTTGGTGCATTAAAATAGGCCTATCAATATGACTTTAAAGCAAAAATACCAAGCCCTTATTTTTACTGATCTTGATGGCAGCTTATTAGATCACGACAGCTATGGCTTTGAAGTGGCCAAACCCATGCTAAAACACTTGGAAAATCTTAATATTCCAGTTATTCCAATCAGTAGTAAGACCTTCTCTGAGGTGAAGCGCCTTCGCGTTACACTACATAATAGGCACCCTTTTATTATTGAAAATGGTGCCGCCATTGCTATCCCTAAAAATTACTTTTCAGTCATGCCTGAAGGCTGTTGCGACGAATCTGATTTTTGGGTTATTGCCAACAGTCAGCGTCGTCAGCATTGGAATCAGTTGATTGATAATAATGCGCAAGATTTTGAAGGTGAATTTGAAACGTTTACCAGCATTGTCAAGGCAAAAGGCTATCAGGGCATCAGCGACATCACTGGATTAAGTCTAGAACAAGCTGAGTTAAGCAACCAACGAAACTACAGCGAACCTATCCAGTGGTTGGGTAGTGAAGCGCGCAAACAACAATTTATTCAAACTTTAACCTCTGCAGGTGGAACCCTTCTGCAAGGTGGGCGTTTTCTTGCTCTTGGTGACAAAGCTAATAAGGGCAGCGCCTTTCTACAACTGACAAAACTCTATCAACAGTCCAGCTTGTTGCATGATATCCACACTCTAGCAATCGGTGATAGCGGCAATGATATTAGCATGCTGGAAGCGGCGACAAGCGCTATTGTTATTCGATCTAGAACACATTCGGCGCCAATATTGACTCGGAATAAAAACTTACAAATAAGTGATAGTTTTGGCCCTGAAGGATGGACCGAAACTGTGTCTAGTTGGCTTACAAATTTTTTAGAAATAGGCAGTAAAAACTATGGGTGATTTTTATCAAAATGGCATTATTACTACATTGCATAATTTATCAAAAAGACCACTGGAGGACATGGAATCTGAGTTAGTTGAATTTTCTAAGAAAAGACCACTTGGATTAATTTTGCCATCGCTTTACTCTGAACTTGAAGGCGAGGCCATGCCGCTGATTATTTCAGAGCTGAAAAAGGTGCCCTATTTAAACCAGATTGTAATTGGCTTGGATCGTGCCGATGAGAATCAGTACCGCGATGCCCTCAAGTTTTTCTCAGGCCTGCCACAAGACTATAGAGTTCTTTGGAATGATGGACCTAGATTAAGAGCGCTGGATAAAAAGCTTCAAGCACTTGATTTAGCACCAAAGGAAATGGGTAAAGGCCGAAATGTCTGGTACTGTATGGGCTATATTTTAGCCTCTAATAAAGCCGAATCAGTGGCTTTGCATGATTGCGATATTGTGACCTATAACCGCGAACTATTGGCACGTCTTATTTACCCTGTTGCAAATCCACTATTTAATTATGAGTTCTGTAAGGGCTATTACGCCCGCGTGGCTGATGGAAAGATCAATGGCCGTGTATCGAGACTATTAGTTTCTCCATTGTTGCGCGCACTTAAGAAAACTGTGGGCCATACCGACTATTTAAACTATATGGATAGCTATCGCTATCCATTGGCAGGTGAATTCTCTTTCCGTCGCGATGTGCTGAACGATATTCGTATACCCAGTGATTGGGGCCTTGAAATTGGCGTTCTGTCAGAGATGTACCGCAACTATGCCAATAATAGATTGTGTCAGGTGGATATTGCAGATACCTACGATCATAAGCATCAAAAATTGTCGCTTAACAACGATACTGATGGTCTATCAAAAATGTCTATTGATATTGCTAAGGCACTTTATAGAAAGCTTGCCACTCAAGGTGAAGTATTTAGCCAAGAGGCGTTTAGATCGCTTAAAGCAACCTATTATCGAATGGCACTGGATGTGATTGAGACCTGTCATAATGATGCCATTATGAATGGCTTAACTTTAGATGTTCACCAAGAGGAACAGGCCGTAGAGATGTTTGCTGAAAACATCATAAAAGCGGGTGAGTTATTTTTCACCTGCCCTATGGAGCGTCCATTTATCCCCAGCTGGAATCGCGTCGCTAGTGCTGTGCCGAGTATATATGATGAATTAGTCAACGCTGTTGAAGAAGATCACAAAGAATTTAGTAATCAATAATTTAGATAAGAGTAAAACTATGTCATCCCCGCTTGCTCAACAGGTTGAACATCACCTTGAACATATTTATCGAGGCACTGAGGTCAATGAAATTGATAAACTGGCAACTGAACTTATACAGTTGATGCGGCTTGAGAAAGTTGAGCCTATTAAAAATCGTTATATCAATCATTGGGATGAAAAAGACAGTATTCTAATTAGCTATGGCGATAGTATTCTACAGCCAGAGAAAAAGCCGTTAGAGACACTCAAATTATTTTTGGATACATACAGCAAGGATATGATTGATGGTGTTCATATTCTGCCATTTTACCCCTTTACAACCGATGATGGCTTTTCAGTGTTGGACTATTCAACGGTTAATCCTAGCCTTGGTGATTGGAATGATATTGTAGCCATAGCTGAAAATTATTCACTAATGGCGGACTTGGTAATTAATCATTGCTCTGCCAGAAGTTTATGGTTTGATAATTTTAAAAAGAATCGTGATCCTGGACGCAATTTCTTTTTTACCGCTAGTCCGGATGATGATTTAAGCGCTGTGGTAAGGCCGCGAACCAATGAGTTACTTCGCGAAGTTGAGACTAGCCAGGGAACTCAGCATGTATGGTGTACTTTTAGTCATGATCAGGTGGATTTAAACTTTAAAAATCCTGAAGTGCTTAAAGAGTTTGTGAGCATTATTCGCCAATATCTTGATCATGGTGTTCGTATTTTTCGGTTGGATGCGGTGGCCTTTTTATGGAAAGAAATTGGCACTAACTGCATCAATTTAGAGCAGACACATGAGGTTGTGCGTCTGTTGAGATCTCTTATTGAACAGGCCAGACCTGATGCGATTATTATTACAGAAACCAATATTCCTAATCGCCAGAACCTAGCCTACTTTGGCAATGCCAATGAAGCCCACTGTATCTATAATTTTTCGCTGCCACCACTGCTGGTAAATACCCTAGTAACTGGACGCTGTGACCATTTAAAACAATGGATGATGAGCATGCCTCCTGCGCGCAATGGCACGGCTTATTTTAACTTTATTGCCTCCCATGACGGTATTGGTTTACGCCCTGCTGAAGGCCTGTTAGATGAACAGGAAATTGATTTACTGGTTAGCACTATGCAACAGTTTGGTGGATTAATTTCTTGGCGCTCGGGAGAAAATGGTGACCGCAAAGCCTATGAAATAAATATTTCCTTATTTGATGCCCTACAAGGAACCAATGAGGGACCAGACCAATATGGCTTACAGCGCTTTATTTGTGCTCACGCCATTATGCTTGCCTTGGAGGGTATTCCTGGCATTTATATACATAGCTTGGTAGGCACAAGAAATGACTACCAACGCGCTGAAAATAGCGGACACAATCGAGCAATTAACCGCCACCAATGGAACTATGAAAGTCTAAAGACTGAACTTGAGGATTCCTCTAGTAGTCATAATCAAGTGTATAACCAGTTAAAATCATTGCTTAATATTCGCTGTTGTCAATCGGCTTTCCATCCCAATGCAACCCAGTTTACATTGCATCTTGGCTCGCAATTATTTGGATTTTGGCGTCAAAGTATGAACCGTGAACAGAGTATTTTCTGTGTTAGTAATATCTGTAGCCAAAAACAAATGCTTGAAATGTCTGATTTAAATCTAATTGATACCGAGGATTGGTTTGATTTAATTTCGGGTGAAAAATTTGGCGAAAAACATCAAATTATTGAATTATCACCCTATCAAACTGTATGGATTACTAATCTTCAGGGGGTGGATGAAACATAATTGTTCATTTAGATTGATATAAGAGTGATCTTATAGGAGACTATCTGTACTTTTTATATTAAACAATTAGATAGGATTTACTAATGAAGATCGAAACTCAGGCTATTCATGCTGGATTTAATGATGATCCAACCACTCGTGCGGTAGCCGCGCCCATCTATCAAACCACCTCATATAGTTTTCGTGACACCCAACATGGTGCCAATCTATTTAATCTTGCCGAAGTGGGTAATATCTATACCAGAATTATGAACCCCACCAGTGATATTCTTGAGCAGCGAGTCGCTGCAATGGAAGGTGGCGCAGCAGCCTTATGTGTTGCCTCAGGTATGGCAGCAATCACTGCAACTATGCAAACCCTCTGTGCCGCTGGAGATAATTTTGTCAGTGTTAGTCAGCTGTATGGCGGAACCTATAACCTCTTTGCCCATACATTCCCGCAACAGGGAATTGATGTAAAAATGGCATCTGGCGATGATATTGCAGCACTTGAGTCATTGATCGATGAAAATACTAAGGCAATTTTCTGTGAATCCATTGGTAATCCAGCCGGTAATATTATTGATCTGGCTGCGGTGTCTGAAATGGCCCATAAGCATCAAATCCCAGTTGTGGTAGATAATACCGTGGCAACGCCCTATCTATGCCGACCTTTTGAGCACGGTGCAGATATTGTTGTGCACTCATTGACCAAATATATTGGTGGTCACGGTACCAGTGTTGGCGGTATTATTGTGGATTCTGGTAAATTCCCATTCAAAGATAACCCGCGTTTCCCACAATTTAATACCCCAGACCCTTCTTACCACGGGGTAGTTTATGCGGAAGCACTTGAGGCACCCTTTATTGGTCGAGCCCGTGTTGTACCCTTAAGAAATATGGGTGCTGCCCTATCGCCATTTAATGCTTTCTTGATTCTTCAGGGCCTTGAAACATTGGCTTTGCGAATGGATCGCCATGTTGAGAATGCTATGGCAGTGGCCAATCATTTGAAAAATAATGCGCAAATCGCTTGGGTTAACTATGCTGGCTTAGAGTCTGATAAATATTATGAGCTGGCGAAGCGTATGGCCTCAGGCAAGCCATCATCAATTATTAGTTTTGGCATCAAAGGCGGCGAAGAAGCTGGCGCTAAATTTATTGATGCATTGCAAATGATTAAACGTTTGGTCAATATTGGTGACGCTAAATCATTAGCCTGTCACCCAGCCAGTACAACTCACCGTCAGTTGAATGAAGATGAGTTGAAAACTGCAGGTGTGAGTGCTGATCTTGTTCGTATCTCAGTGGGTATCGAGAATGTTGCCGACATTATTGCTGATATTGATCAGGCTTTAGCCGCGGCAAAATAAAGCGCTATAGGCTAA
>JBMHCB010000002.1:0-27249 GCA_049890135.1 Porticoccaceae bacterium | reverse complement strand
TTCGGATCTATTTATTCCGCCCACTACATCGCCAACGGCAGATACGGATGATTTTGATAATGATGCGAGTACTGATAGCTATGTATTGGCCTCATGGACATCATTGTTTGGCTCATGGCCTAATTCAGTGCCAGCAGATCTAATGACATTGACCTTTGATATTGCCGAGGGCGCTACAGGTATGTCCGCGATAAACTTTACCACAAGCAGTAATGCCGCAGGGTTCGCCTTTGATGGCCAGTCTCATGATGTGGTTATTTCTGCAGAGTCTGAGCCTTCAGAGCCGGAATCTATGTCTTCACAGCTGAGTATTGATGCAGCAACAGGTATTGTTACTCTAGCTGGTGAAGCGGATTACCAGACAGTATCAAACTATAACTTCACAGTCACAGCAAATAACGGTGCTGATAGTGCATCGCAGGATGTAGGTCTTGTGGTAGCCGATGCCTTGGTAACTTCTGATTCCTATCAAGGTACAGATGATGCCGATGTGATTGCATTGGATACAGGTTCCGCTACGGTTGCTTCTGGCAATGGTGAAGATGTTATCGCAATTGCTCAGTCTCTAGATGAGTGGAGTGCCTCTGCACATACATTAACTGATTTTGATTCTTCTACAGATACTATTGATGTTTCAGCTGCTTTGCTGGCTGTTGGCTATACCGGCCTTTCTTCGATAGAAGGTGTTGAGGAAAATCAATTGAATCAAATGACTAATGTCTCTACTGAAGTGTTAGATCTAATCAGCAATAATGACAGCAGTTTAGATAATGCATTTGGTAGCTATTTTGATGATGCAACCAATGTGTTGACGATATTTGCCGATTCAGATTCTTCTGCAGGTTCAAGTTCTATCGAATCAATTGAAATCTCAGTAGAAGGGGATTCCACAGTAGAGGAAGATGATCTTACTCTAACAGCATTTATTGCCTAATCCTTTCAGTTCCCACTTGGCGCTTAAAAAACCGTTAAAAGCTTTTTAAGTGCCTCAGGATTGGACCTTTGGGCATTGTGATCACTGTCTAATGTTTTGATCACCCAGCCTCTTTTCTCTGCGCGTTGCCATGACGAACTAATTGAGCGTTCCCTTTTTATTAATGATTGTGGGGTAAAATTAATATAGGTCGCAGGCAGATTTTTTGCGATCTTATTATTAAACGCTACTTTTTCGGTCAGAGTCTTGGCTGGGTGGGGTAAATCCCGAGGAAAGGTCTGCTTATTATCCAACCAAGGTGGATATACCAAGCCGTTTTTGGTTGGAAAATTAATATATTTCCCGGCAACATCTATAGCCGACATGCCGTGATCAGGGACTAGTGCATCGAGAAAAAATGCATGCTGTATTTTTTCAGGGAGTTCATTCATCACACCGGTGATGACCATGCCGCCGTAGCTGTGGCCCACAAGAACAATATCGTCTAATTGCTCAAATTTAATTAAGTTGACGATATCTTCAACATGGGTACTGAGATCAATATCCGGATGCCCCAGATGCATTCTCTCACCCAATCCAGTCAGTGTGGGGCGATAAACCTCATGCCCATCTTCGCTGAGCAGGTCGTCAATTAGTTTCCAATCCCAGCCTCCGCCGGTCATGCCATGAACTAAAACATAAGTATGCTGAATTTTTTCCATACTATGACTGTAGGCGATACTGGACGAAAATAAAACAAACAGAGTAAAACAATTTATCCATGCCTTCATAAAACACCTCAAATAGGGTAATTTTTACTGTTATTTTTAGCAGCAGCTTGCTTTTTTTGCGCTTTCTTTGCGGCTCTGCGACGCTCAGTATCTAATTGAGCTGCACTGCCAATATGTGCCTCGCCGCGCGCTTTAGCAAGCTTGACTTGTTTTTGGCGCTGGGCAAAACGCTTTAATTGCTCCTTAGATACCTTGTTGTAACAATGAAGGCAAGATATCCCCTCCACATAGCTATCTAGTTTTTTTTCTTCTTCAGTAATGGGCATACGGCAAGCATGGCATTGATCATAGCTACCAGAGTTTAGACTGTGATCAACGGTTACGCGGTTATCAAACACAAAGCACTCTCCCTGCCACAGAGAGTCGTTTTCAGGCACTTTCTCTAAATACTTTAGAATTCCACCCTGTAAGTGATAAACCTCGTTAAATCCCTGTTCCTTGAGGAATGCGGTGGATTTTTCGCAGCGAATGCCGCCGGTGCAAAACATGGCGACTTTTTTATTCTTTTTAGCATCTAAATTGTTTTTAGACCACTCGGGGAATTCTCTAAAGCTGGTTGTCTTAGGGTCGATCGCATTTTTGAACGTACCGACCTGTACTTCGTAGTCATTGCGGGTATCCACTAAAACAACATCGGGATCGGAAATTAGATCATTCCAGTCTTCTGGTTTTACATAGGTGCCGACGCTTCGCTTGGGATCAATCCCTTCAACGCCCATGGTGACGATTTCTTTCTTCAGTTTTACCTTGGTGCGGTAAAAGGGAATTTTGTCATCATAGGATTCTTTGCTATCAATATTTTCTAGCCCGGGCTGTTGATTTAGCCATTTAAGAAGATTATCGATACCTTCTCGAGTGCTAGAGACAGTGCCATTAATGCCTTCTGCAGCCAGTAAAAGGGTGCCAAAGACTTCGTTATCATTCATTACGTCTAAAAGCGGTTGACGCAAAGAGGCGAAATGGGGAAGCGCCACAAATTTATACATGGCACAGGTGACATATCGGGTTGGCATAAAAGGCCTCTAAAGTTTATTCGGCAAAACCGGAACGTAAAACCGGCGCATACTTATTTTAAGTTGTGCTATTGTACCAAAAAGTAAAAATAAAAAATATTTAGCTATGTGTTCAAAATCATGCGGTTACAGGTTTATCTGGTTTTCTAGCTTGATAATTATTCTAATTTTGGGCTTTTTAGCCTTTTTTTGGCTGCATGTTAAGCAGACATCAATCGTTGATGGTTATAAAATTTCTCGGGACCAATACCAAGAAAAATTAGAGGGGTTTTGGCTCGGTCAAAATATAGCTAATTGGACAGGATTGATCACCGAGATGGATAAGGTGGGTACCCCGGAGACGCTGCCTTTTTATACCGATGATGACTGGGGCAGTAGAGATCAGCTAGCTATGTGGGGTGAGTATGTACCTCATGCAACGCATATTGACTTCTATTATCAGCCACAGGGCACGCCTTGGGGTGCCGACGATGATACAGATATTGAGTATATGTACCTTCATCTTCATCACAGCTTGCAGGCCAGCAAGCTCAGCGCTGAACAAATCCAGCAGGGGTGGTTAAAGCATATCTACTCTGAAAAAGATGCACCCTTATACAAGAAATTTCCTCACTCAACCCCTGAAATAGAAAATTTTTTGTGGGAGTCAAACCAACAGGCAAGGATATTGATGGAGCAGGGCGTATTGCCCCCGCAAACCAGTGAGCCAGCCAAGAACCCCAAATACACTATGATAGATGCCCAGTTAACCACTGAAATATTTGGATTATTAGCTCCCGGGCGACCGGACATAGCACTGGATATAGCCTATTTGCCGATTAGAACAACCGCAAAGTACGATGCCGAATGGATTGCTGAATTCTATGTGGTGATGCACAGTCTGGCCGCTGTAGCCGATAATACCCAAAGTTTAAAGCAGCAGACTCAATGGTTGGCAGAACAGGCCAGTCATCAGCTACCAAAGGGTTCAACTTCTGAGGCGGTATATCAATTTGTAAAAAATCATTACCAAAACAATCCCGATAAAAGTGATTGGGAGTCAACCAGAGATGCGGTTTACAATCGATATCAGCTCAATGTAAATGATGGTTATCAATACAGCCAGCCATTTGATGCTGTTATTAATTTTGCTGCAAGTTTGGTAAGTCTGTTTTATGGTGATGGGGATATAGTGCGAACAATTCAAATTGGCACTTTAGTAGGCTGGGATTCGGATAACCCAACAGCAACCTGGGGAGGTTTGCTTGGGTTTATGTTGGGTCATCAGGAGGTCAAAAAAGCATTCAAAATAACCACAGTTTCCGATACTTATTGGATACATAGAACGCGACGAAATTTCCCAGATTTAATACCCAGTAGACCTGGTGAGAATACCTTTTCAGCTATGGCTAGGATGGGGCTTGATGTGACTGACAGACTGTTGAGCGATCGCTCGATTGGCAGGTTAGATGCCGATAATATGTATTGGTATGTGTTTAAATAAACTATCCAAATCAATGATTTAAGATAATTATATAAACTATATTATAGCTTATTACCGCGCTAATTAAGACCGCTCAGTCATGGTTTTTAATTTACGGCTTCCATAAATTCGGCTTATGCTGAAATAGACGGGTGATGGTTTTTTTAGGGGCAAGTCACTATGACAGTCTATAAGGTTCCACAGCAGGAATTACAATTTATTCTCAAGCATTTAGCAAACTATTCAGAGCTCTGCCAAATGCCGGGATTTGAAGATGCTGGTGAGGATATGGTTGCAGCTATTTTACCTGAAGCGGCAAAGTTCTTTGAGCAGGTGGTAGCGCCTACCAATTGGCCGTCTAATACTCAACCGACTTATCTTGAATGCGATCGGGTTATTACCTCGCCCGCACTTGATGGTGTATATCAACAGATGGTTGAGGCAGGTTGGTGTTCTTTGAGTGGTTCAACTCAGTATGGTGGCGCTGGATTTCCTGCAGTTATTGATGCAGTCGTTCAAGAGATGCTTCAATCTGCTAATGTCGGTTTTAGTTTACTGCCCACTTTAACTCGCGGGGTCATACATGCGCTTAATCTTTATGGTTCTGCGGAGCTAAAAGACCGTTATCTTAAAAGGTTAATTTCAGGTGCTTGGTCGGGCACTATGAATTTAACTGAACCTCAGGCGGGTAGTGACCTTTCAGCAGTTAAAACCAAAGCAGTACCAAAAGGTGATCACTATCTTATTAGTGGGCAAAAAATCTATATTACTTGGGGTGATCATGAACAAGCAGAAAATATCATTCATTTAGTATTAGCGCGATTGCCTGATGCGCCAGAGGGAAATCAGGGTATATCAATGTTTTTAGTGCCTAAATATAAGATCAATGATGATGGCAGTCTTGGGCAGCGGAATGATGTAAAAGCCGTGGGTGTGGAACATAAATTAGGTATCCATAGCAGTCCTACCTGCACCCTAGCCTTTGGTGATAATGGCGGAGCGGTTGGTTATTTGGTTGGCCCCCTTAATCAGGGCCTAATGTGTATGTTTAGTATGATGAATCATGCCCGTTTAGCCGTTGGGCATCAGGGGGTCTCTGTAGGCGAGCGTGCTTATCAACAGGCAGTAGAGTATGCCAGTCAGCGGGTTCAGGGGTCGGTTCAAGGCGTTGAGGGCAGGACTGCAATTATTCACCATCCTGATGTTAAACGAATGCTGACTCAAATGCGTGCGCTTACAGAAGCGGGCAGAGCTATGTCCCTATATGCTATCGCCACAGAAGACCGAGCTTCTCATCATCAAGATAAGCAAATAAGAAGCATGAGTGCCGAGCGGGTCGAAATAATGACGCCATTGGTCAAAGGCTGGTGTACCGAGATGGCAATGGAAGTCACCTCTCTGGGCGTTCAGGTTCATGGCGGTATGGGCTATATTGAAGAGACAGGAGCCGCGCAACACATGCGCGATGCACGCATTCTGCCAATTTATGAGGGTACAAATGGAATACAAGGATTGGATTTTATCGGTCGCAAATGCCTTCGTGATAAGGGTAGTGGTATTAAGCAGTTGATAATCGAAATGACAAAAACAGCCGACAGTCTTGCTGATCAATTTGGTTTGCTTAAGTCACTTAGATTTTCTCTTCTAGAGGCTATTGATCAATGTCAGTCTGCGCTTGAGCATGTCTTGCAAAATAATCACAAAGCTTCCTTTGTGGCCTATCAATTTATGATGCTATTTGGCAATTCAGTCGCCTATTGGCAGTTGATGATACTAGCTTGCGCAGCACAGAAAAAAATGGATGTAGGTGAAAAGGATAAATTTTTGGTACAAAAGGTGTTAACGGCAGAGTTTTACAGCACCCAAATACTGCCACGCAATCATGCCCACCTAGAAGCAATTATTAACGATATAACATTTGTTGAGGATTTAAGTTTCGGTATGGTTTGACAGATTTAATTGCTCAAAACAATACCGACCACACTAGCCACGGTGGCAATAAACACAAAAGTAAAAATAATACCGCCAATAATAAACGTTAGTGGGTTTCCCTGTTCGAAGTCGCGGGTTCGGTTCTTATCGCTTTGCACACCAATGCCCGCGGCTAAAATACTTCTAACTACAGCAATAAGGCTGGGTTTATTTTTGCGCTTGGATGGTTTGGGCATGGCTTAATCCAGTATAGGGCTTAACCAACGGGCAAGATCATCAATTGGCATAGTTTTTCTCTCTGCCAATGAAGCGAGCTGGTCCTTATCAATCTTACCCGTATTAAAATACTTTGATTCTGGATGGCCAAAATACCAACCGCTAACCGCCGCAGCAGGACTCATAGCAAAGCTATCGGTTAATTCTAGTCCTGTATGCTCAGTGGCATTCAGTAGCTTAAATAATGTGGCTTTTTCCGTATGATCTGGGCAAGCAGGGTAGCCCGGCGCCGGACGGATGCCGCGATACTTTTCCTTAATTAGCGCTTCATTATCCAATGTTTCATCTGCAGCATAGCCCCAGTATTCACGACGAACACGCTCGTGCAAATGCTCAGCAAAGGCCTCGGCTAAACGATCAGCCAGCGCTTTGACCATAATCGCGTTATAGTCATCCTGTTTTGCCTCATATTGCTCAGCTAACTCATCGGCACCAATCCCCGTAGTCACAGCAAAGCCACCAATGTAATCTGTAATGCCACTATCTTTTGGGGCAATATAGTCTGCGAGAGAAAGCAGTTCTTCACTGGCACCGGGCTTTTGAATTTGTTGGCGAATATGATGCACAGTAGCTAAGGGTTTGTCGCTGCTGTGGCTATCATAAATCTCAATATCATCATGATTAACACTGTTAGCTTCCCATAGGCCAAACACTGCTCGAGCCTTAAGGCGTTTGTTGTCAGTAATATCTTTAAGCAGTACCTGCGCATCATCGAAAAGATTTCGAGCCGCTTCACCAACCACCTCATCATTAAAAATCTTTGGATATTTACCCACTAGGTCCCAAGTAATAAAAAACGGTGTCCAATCAATATAGGGTACTAAAGCCTCTAATGGATAATCATCCAATACACTAATTCCCAGCTGATTAGGAATCTCTGGGGTGTAATCACGCCAATTTAACTGAGGTTTTTGTTTGACCGCATCTTCATAGGCAAACAATGTGCCCCTTGATGTTCGGTTGGCGGTGCGCAACCGAACTGCGTCATAATCCTTTTGGATTTCAGACACAAAGGCATCTCGACTATCGTCGCCAATTAATTTACTGGCCACACCCACAGCTCTCGAGGCATCAGAGACATAGATAACCTGATTACCCTCGTAAGTAGGAGCAATCTTTACCGCTGTATGCGCTTTAGAGGTGGTGGCGCCACCAATCAGTAGGGGCACAGAAAAGCCCTGACGCTGCATTTCCTTGCCTAGATACACCATCTCATCAAGAGAGGGGGTAATCAGCCCAGAAAGACCGATAATATCGACCTTTTCTTCTTTTGCGGTTTGCAGGATTTTTTCAGCGGGCACCATTACCCCGAGATCAATAACCTCATAGTTATTACACTGCAGAACAACACCCACAATATTTTTACCAATATCATGGACATCGCCTTTAACTGTGGCCATTAGTATCTTGCCATTACTGCTTGCAGATTCGTCTTTTTCGGCCTCGATAAACGGTTGTAAATAGGCTACTGCCTGTTTCATTACGCGGGCAGATTTAACCACCTGCGGTAAAAACATTTTGCCAGAACCAAACAGGTCACCCACAATATTCATACCATCCATTAGCGCGCCTTCAATTACATGCAATGGGCGCTCAGCCTGTTGGCGAGCCTCTTCGGTATCTTCTTCAATATAGGCAGTTATGCCTTTAACCAAGGCATATTCAAGGCGACGATTAACATTGTCTTCACGCCAACCAAGATCTTCAGTTTTAGCCTTGGTTTGACCATCATCGCGATAATCATCGGCTATAGCCAGCAAATTATCTGTGGCATCATTATTTCGATAAAGCACTACATCTTCTACTGCATCGCGCAGGGTGGCTGGTAGCTCGTCATATACCGCTAATTGACCGGCATTAACAATACCCATGGTCAAACCTTCACGGATGGCGTGAAATAAGAACACCGAGTGAATGGCTTCGCGCACAGGGTTATTACCCCTAAATGAAAATGACACATTAGAGATACCGCCAGACACTAAAGCATGAGGTAGATTTTGCTTAATCCACCCAGTAGCTTCAATAAAGTCCAAGCCATAGCGGTTATGCTCTTCAATACCTGTGGCTACAGCAAACACATTGGGATCAAAAATAATATCCTCAGCGGGGAAGCCGACCTTATTCACCAGAATATCGTAGCTGCGCTGACAAATCTGCTGGCGGCGCTGAAGATTATCGGCCTGACCTTGCTCGTCAAAGGCCATTACCACAATCGCCGCACCATGCTGTTTGCATAGGGTGGCTCGCTCGATAAATTCTTGCTCGCCTTCCTTAAGGCTAATCGAGTTAACCACAGCCTTACCCTGGATACATTTAAGTCCAGCTTCAATCACCTCCCATTTGGAGGAATCCACCATAATGGGAACCCGTGAAATATCCGGTTCCGAGGCAATTAAATTAAGGAATGTCACCATCGCCGGAATAGCTTCCAGCATGCCTTCATCCATATTTACATCAATAATCTGGGCACCATTTTCAACCTGCTGAAGAGCAACCTGAAGGGCCTCATCATAATTGTCTTCAAGAATTAAGCGCTTAAACTTAGCTGAGCCGGTGACATTACAGCGTTCACCCACATTCACAAATAATGAATCAGTATCAATGGTAAAGGGTTCTAATCCCGATAGGCGACAAGCGGGGGCTATATCTGGAATTTTACGCGGAGCAATATCGGCAACAGCCTTGGCAATCGCCTTGATATGCTCGGGGGTGGTACCGCAACAGCCGCCGACAATATTAAGTAGACCTGACTGAGCAAACTCAGCAATAGTTTTTGCCATTGCCTCAGGACCTAGATCATAGCCGCCAAACTCATTGGGTAAACCGGCATTGGGATGCGCTGTCACTAGGGTATCTGCAACATTAGAAATTTCTAATAGGTGAGGGCGCAGTTCGTCTGGCCCCAGTGCACAGTTAAGACCAATACTGACGGGCGTACTGTGACGTACCGAGTTCCAAAAGGCTTCGGGGGTTTGTCCAGATAAAGTTCGACCACTGGCATCAGTAATGGTGCCACTAATCATTATGGGTAATTCATAACCCAGCTTTTCAAATACCTTTTGTATCGCAAATAACGCTGCCTTGGCGTTAAGGGTATCAAAAACGGTTTCCACCATAATCAAGTCACAGCCGCCCTCAATCAGCGCCTGAGTGGATTCAATGTAGTTTTCAACCAACTCATCATAGGTCACATTGCGCGCGCCAGGATCATTCACATCCGGTGATAGGGATGCGGTGCGACTGGTTGGCCCCAAAATACCGGCTACAAATCGCGGATGTTCGGGTGTGGAAAATTCGTCTGCGGCTTGACGAGCCAGTTTGGCCGATTCGCGATTAATCTCCGCTGACAGGGACTGCATATTGTAGTCGGCCTGCGATACCTGAGTTGAGTTAAAGGTATTGGTTTCAATAATATCTGCACCGGCATCAAGGTAGGCGCGGTGTATATCCAAAATAATTTGCGGTTGCGTCAGGCTTAATAGATCATTATTACCCTTAATGTCTGAACCCCAATCAGCAAAGCGTTGGCCGCGAAAATCCGCTTCCTCAAGGTTATGCTGTTGGATCATTGTTCCCATGGCACCGTCGATTAGCAGAATTCTCTGCTTTGCGGCACCCGCAAGGGAGGTATGAGTTTTACTTAAACCAGTCTTATGCATTATTTGACTCAGGAGCACATGTATATTTATCTATCAAAATATTTTGATGGATGCGCATCATACCAGTATTTTTAAAAAAGAAAAGTTTTGTTTAGGCCGTGCATATCGTAAAATAGTAGGGTCATTCACTCAGGCTTAGGTTGGAAATTAATTCATGGTCAATGTCACTATTACAGAATCGGCTCAAGAATATTTAGCAGGTCTGCTCGACAAGCAGAATTGCGAGGGCATAGGCATTCGCATGTTTATTTCTGACCCCGGAACACCCAAAGCCGAAACCTGTATTGCTTACAGTCGCCCCGGTGAGCATAACGAAGAAGATGTGATTATTGAGTATGATAAATTCAATGCCTATTTTGAGCAGCGAAGTATTCCTTTCCTTGATGATGCCAAAGTGGATTTTGCTGAAGATAAATTTGGAGGCCAGTTAACTATCAGAGCGCCTAATTCTCGCGTTCCCAATGTTACCGATGATAGTCCTATCGAAGATAGAATCAATTATTTACTGCACAGTGAAATTAACCCAGGTCTTGCTTCTCATGGGGGCAATGTATCTCTTGCTTCAGTTGATGAGGGCTATGCAATGCTTGAATTTGGTGGTGGCTGTCAGGGTTGCTCATCAGTTAGCTTAACTCTTAAAGAAGGCGTGGAAAAAACTCTTTTAGAAAAAATTCCCGAACTAAAAGGTGTTAAAGATTCTACCGATCACTCTGATACTAGTAATGCTTATATGTAGGGTTGTTTTTTAAATTAGACAGATACTAAAAACCCCGCAAAAGCGGGGTTTTTTTATAGTTAAATCTATTCTAACTTACTTCAACAATCTGCTCGGCGGCAATGGTTTTGCCCTGCTCCGCTGACTTCTGGAACGATTCAATCTGATCAAAGTTCATATAACGATAGATCTCATCGGCCATTGAGTCGATTTTACCGGCATATTGCATATATTCTTCAGGAGTAGGCAAGCGTCCCAAAATACCGCCCACGGATGCAAGTTCGGCTGATGCCAAATAAACATTGGCGCCATCGCCCAAACGGTTGGGGAAATTACGAGTAGAAGTAGATAGCACCGTAGCGCCAGCTAAAACGCGAGCTTGGTTACCCATACATAGCGAACAGCCAGGCATCTCGGTACGTGCGCCCACTTTGCCGTAAATATTGTAATAGCCTTCTTCCATCAAGGTATGGGCGTCCATACGTGTCGGTGGGCAGATCCAAAATCTTGAATCCACAGCGCCGGCTTCATCCAGTAATTTACCCGCGGCACGGAAGTGGCCAATATTGGTCATACAGGAGCCGATAAAGATCTCATCAACCTTGTCCCCAGCCACTTCAGATAGAAGCTTGGCATCGTCAGGGTCGTTTGGACAGCAAACGATAGGCTCTTTAATATCTGCTAGGTCGATCTCGATAACCGCCGCATACTCAGCATTGGCATCGGCTGACATTAGGCTTGGATTTTCTAGCCACTCTTCCATTTGACGAACGCGACGCTCAAGGGTGCGCACATCGCCATAACCCTCGGCAATCATCCAGCGTAATAGAGTGACATTAGAGCGCAAGTATTCAGCCACTGAGTCTTCGCTAAGCTTAATAGTACAGCCTGCCGCAGATCGCTCTGCCGAGGCATCGGAAAGCTCAAATGCTTGCTCGACGGTAAGGCTTTCAATGCCTTCACCTTCAATTTCTAGGATACGACCCGAGAAGAAGTTCTTTTTACCTTTTTTCTCAACCGTTAATAAACCCTCTTTAATGCCGTAGTAGGGTATTGCATGCACCAAGTCGCGCAAGGTGATACCCGGCTGCATTTCGCCCTTAAATCGCACTAGAACCGATTCAGGCATATCCAGAGGCATAACGCCTGTAGCAGCGGCAAAGGCTACAAGGCCAGAACCACCGGGGAATGAAATACCCATAGGGAATCTGGTGTGAGAATCACCTCCCGTACCCACAGTATCAGGGAGTAGCATACGGTTAAGCCAGCTGTGAATAATGCCATCACCGGGACGTAGTGAGACGCCGCCACGGTTCATAATAAAATCAGGCAGACTGTGCTGGGTGTCTATATCGACGGGTTTTGGATAAGCTGCCGTATGACAGAAAGACTGCATGACTAAGTCGGCAGAGAAGCCAAGGCAGGCAAGGTCTTTAAGTTCATCGCGGGTCATTGGGCCAGTGGTATCTTGAGAGCCTACTGTGGTCATTTTAGGTTCACAGTAGGTGCCGGGACGAACGCCCTCAACACCACAGGCTTTACCGACCATTTTTTGCGCCAAAGTATAACCTGCAGCTGAGTCTTCTGGCGCCACAGGTTTGCGAAATATCTCAGAAGGGGGAAGGCCTAGGTGCTCTCTTGCCTTTTGAGTGAGTCCACGACCCACAATAAGGTTAATTCGGCCATCGGCTTGCACCTCATCAAGAATTACCTCTGATTTATGTTCAAATTCACAAATAATATCACCAGCTTCATTAAGAATCTGTCCGTCATAGGGACGTATCTCAATCACATCACCATAATGAATGTCGTCTACCGGTGCTTCAAATACCAAGGCGCCAGCATCTTCCATGGTATTAAAGAAGATCGGAGCGACTTTACTACCGATACAGATGCCGCCTGAGCGTTTATTGGGTACGCCGGGCATATCTTCACCAAAGAACCACAGTACTGAGTTAGTGGCTGATTTACGCGAGGATCCAGTGCCCACTACATCGCCTACAAAGGCGACAGGTAAGCCTTTGGATTTGATCTCTTCAATTTGTGCCATTGGGCCAATAACGCCGTGTTCTTCAGGGTTTAGTCCATCGCGAGTCATTTTGTACATGGCTTTTGCATGCAGAGGGATATCTGGCCGTGACCATGCATCCTGAGCAGGAGAGAGATCATCGGTATTAGTTTCGCCGGTGGCTTTAAAGACCACGGCTTTAATGCTAGTTGGAACGGCATCATTGGTTGTAAACCATTCAGCATCGGCCCATGACTGCATGACAGCCTTAGCTTGAGCATTGTCCGCATCGGCTTTTTCAGCTACATCATGAAAGGCATCAAAAACTAGCGTGGTAGCCTTAAGTTGATTAGCGGCTAATTCGCTAAGTTCACTATCATCTAAAAGTTCTACCAATGTGGCCACATTGTAACCGCCATGCATATTGCCTAATAGTTCAACAGCAGCTGCTCGATCAATTAAAGGGGAGGTAGTTTCACCCTTAACAAGTGCACTTAAAAAGCTGGCCTTAACATAGGCTGATTCATCAACCCCTGGGGGTACACGATTGGCGATTAAATCGAGTAAAAATTGTTCTTCACCTGCTGGAGGATTCTTTAATAATTCAACCAGAGCGGATGTCCACTCGGGAGTTAATGGCTTAGGTGGGATACCTTCTAATTGGCGTTCTGCAACATGTGCGCGATAGGCTTCTAACACGAAATACCTCATTAATAACAATAGGTTATAAGATTTAACTAGATTAAACCTTAGGTTTACAGGATGGTATGATTTGATTGTACGCGAATTTGTAGTTTTTTTACAGAAAGATCTATTAGCTAATTATCCTTGGACGTCTAGGGTATGGCTTTTTTCGAACAAGTATTGAAAAATTATTGTGGGTGGAATGGCTATTTTAAGCTGTTAGTTATGCCTTAATGGTTTATAATTTCGGCTTTAATATTATGCTGTTTTATCCTATGACTGTGCTGCAAGAAATTGAAGATTTTCTCCCCTGTAATACTCCGCAATTATGGATTGATAATGCCTTGGTTAATCCTGAATTATTATTGATTGATCATGCCAATTGTGAGAAAAAAGCGGCGAGTACAGCCTTGAATTTAATGTATCGCTACGTGGACAATTTCGATCTGCTTAATAAGATGTCCAGATTGGCACGAGAAGAATTGCGTCACTTTGAGCAGGTGATTGCGATTATGAAACGTCGCAATATCGAATATCGCCAGATAACGGCCTCTCGCTACGCGGTTAAGCTAAGAGAGGCGGTAAGACCCAATGATCCCAATAAGTTAGTGGATATATTAATTGTGGGTGCGCTCATCGAGGCGCGCTCCTGTGAGCGTTTTGCCCGTATAGCGCCGCATCTTGATGAAGAATTAGAAAAATTTTATTTGTCACTGCTTAAATCTGAGGGTCGACACTTTAAAGATTACCTTGCGCTTGCCGAAACTGTTGCTTCTCGGCAAGAGGTTAGCGATCGTTTAGCTGTATTTTTGGCTATTGAAAAACAGCTGATTGAGTCGCCAGATAGCGAGTTTAGGTTTCATTCTGGTCCCTGTGTTCAAAAGTAATTAATAAAAAGGCAGCCAATGGCTGCCTTTTTATCAGTTATCTTTTGTTTAGCGGAACATAGTCGCGATTATTTGCACCTGTATAAAGCTGGCGTGGACGACCGATTCGGTAGGGGTTAGTAATCATCTCATTCCAGTGTGAAATCCAGCCCACTGTTCGGCCTGTAGCAAACATAGCGGTAAACATCTCAATTGGGATACCCAGTGCTTTTAGGATAATGCCCGAGTAGAAATCTACATTTGGATAGAGCTTTTTGCTGACGAAATATTCATCTTCTAGGGCAATAGTTTCTAGCTTTTTGGCCAATCTAAATAGCGGGTCATTTTCTAGGCCTAAAACTTCAAGCACTTCATTGCAGCTTTCACGCATAACGGTAGCTCGTGGGTCATAATTCTTGTAGACCCTGTGACCAAAGCCCATCAGTCTGAAGGGATCGTTTTTGTCTTTAGCTTTGCGAATATATTCAGCAATATTATCCTCATGACCAATCTCATTGAGCATGACCAATACGGCTTCATTAGCACCACCATGAGCAGGTCCCCACAGTGCAGCAATACCTGCAGCAATACAGGAGAAGGGGTTTGCGCCTGATGAACCTGCCAATCTTACGGTTGAAGTTGAGGCATTTTGCTCATGATCAGCATGTAAAAGGAAGATGCGATCAATGGCTTTGGCAATGGCTGGTTCAATTTTGTAGTTCTCACAGGGTGTACCAAACATCATATGCAAGAAATTCTCAGCATAGGTGAGAGAATTATCTGGATACATAAAGGGTTGTCCCATAAAGTGTTTGTGGCACATCGCGGCAATAGTTGGCATTTTAGCGATTAGGCGATGAGCTGAAATTTTGCGATGATTTTCATCGTTAATATCAAGCGAGTCATGGTAAAACGATGACATAGCTCCCACAATACCGCACATCATAGCCATAGGATGTGCGTCATGACGGAAACCGCTGATAAAGTTTTCAATCGAGCGGTTAACCATAGTGTGGTATTTGATATTGTTTTCAAAGTCCGCTTTTTGTTCAGCGTTTGGCAAGTTACCTTCGAGTAATAAATAACAAGTCTCTAAGTAATCTGATTTCTCTGCAAGCTGTTCGATAGGGTAGCCGCGATGCAATAGAATCCCTTTGCCTCCGTCGATATAAGTGATATCTGATTGACAGGCTGCAGTCGCAGAAAAGCCTGGATCATAAGTAAAGTAGCCATGGCTACCTAGGCTGCCTATATCTATAACATCCTGGCCTCTGGTGCCTTCTAAAATCGGAAGGTCGACGGTCAATTCTCCATCTATGGAGAGGGTTGCTTTACGATTGGTCATGCATGGTCCTCGAGAAATACTTGTGATGTGGCTGGCTAAGGCCGAGCCGGTAACTATAAATACTCTGATAAAATTGTCAACTTACGAAATCGCTTTACTGTTTTTTTTGGTCTAAATCGGAAATTTTTTTGTAAATGTATTTTTGCAACTAATTCATTTTTAACACTTTTATTTACATGGGAACATATTTTTACAAATTTTACCGGCACGACTGAGTTCATATTGAATTAGTTGGATGAACTAACTATAATGCCACGCCGAAGTGAGAGAGCGATTTGTACGTAAATTGCTCGAAGTTTTCAGCTCTATCAGTCGCCCATCTTGATCGTCTAATTTAGAGTCTTATTAAAGAGTTAACCCACTGTGAAGACAAAAAGACCTGTTAATTTGGATATTGGCTCAATCAAGCTGCCGATAACCTCGTATGTTTCTATCTTGCACCGTGTTTCAGGTGTTGTTTTATTTTTTGCTGTTGCTCTATTGCTCTGTGTATTTGATGCCAGTTTAGAATCTGAGCAGAGTTTTCAATCCCTTAAAGAAAGTTTTGCTAGCCCATTAATTCAGTTTGTTACATGGGCAGCACTGGCAGCATTGGCTTACCATTTTGTCGCCGGCATTCGACATCTGATTATGGATCTCGGTTTCGGTGAGGACAGCTTTGAGTCTGGCCGACGCAGTGCTTGGGTTGTGGTTGTGGTTGCCATCCTCTTAATGGTTGCAATATCAGGGTGGATATTCCTATGGTGAAATCTGTAATTAGTTATAAAATCAATGGTCTTTCTAATTGGATGGTACAGCGAATTTCTGCCCTGATTATGACCGCCTACCTTATTTTTATGGTCGGATATTTTGTGGTTAATCCAAGCCCTAGCTATGATCAATGGTCCAGTCTTCATGGTTCACTGGCAATGCGTATTTTTAGCTTGTTGACCTTGCTATCTATATTAGCCCACGCTTGGATTGGTATTTGGTGCGTGTTAACTGACTATATAACTATTCGTTTGATTGGGCCGAAAGCGACACCCATTCGTATGTTTTTACAGTTAGTAGTGATTGCGGTCATTCTTTTGTACGCAGCTTGGACCATAGATATTCTCTGGGGAATTTAATTAGATGTCAGAAATGAGAACAATGAGCTTTGATGCGGTTATCGTTGGTGGTGGCGGCTCAGGTATGCGAGCAGCACTTCAGTTAGCTCAGTCAGGTTATAAGACAGCAGTAATTACCAAAGTTTTCCCAACTAGATCACATACTGTTTCTGCTCAAGGTGGTATTACCTGTGCAATTGCTAGTGATGACCCCAATGATAAGTGGCAGTGGCATATGTATGACACGGTTAAGGGGTCTGACTATATTGGTGACCAAGAAGCTATTGAGTATATGTGTAAAACGGGTCCAGAGGCTGTATTTGAGCTTGAGCATATGGGGCTTCCTTTTTCTCGAAATGACAATGGACGCATTTATCAACGACCGTTTGGTGGTCAATCGAAAGAATTTGGTGAGGGTGGTCAGGCGGCAAGAACCTGTGCTGCAGCGGATAGAACAGGGCATGCGCTTCTTCACACCCTATATCAGGGAAACCTGAAAAATGAGACTGTATTTTTAAATGAATGGTTTGCGGTTGATTTGGTGAAAAACGCCGATAATGCTGTTGTGGGTGTAATTGCTATTAATATCGAAACCGGCGAAACCGTTTATGTAAAATCCAAGGCAACTGTATTTGCAACCGGTGGAGCAGGACGGATCTATGCCTCGACGACAAATGCGCATATTTGTACCGGTGATGGTATCGGTATGGCAATGCGTGCAGGGTTTCCAGTGCAGGACATGGAAATGTGGCAATTTCATCCGACAGGTATTCATGGTGCCGGCACACTGGTTACTGAGGGTTGTCGCGGTGAAGGTGGCTACTTAATCAATAAAGATGGTGAGCGCTTTATGGAGCGTTATGCACCTAATGCCAAAGACTTGGCGGGTCGCGATGTTGTTGCTCGCTCAATGGTTCAGGAAATCCTTGCCGGTCGTGGCTGTGGTGAAAATGGCGATCATGTTTATCTTAAGCTTGATCATTTGGGCGAGGAAACCCTAAATGCTAAGTTGCCAGGTATTCTTGAACTATCCAGAACCTTTGCCCATGCAGACCCTGTGGTTGAACCTATTCCAGTGGTACCCACCTGTCACTATATGATGGGAGGTATACCGACCAATGTTGATGGTCAGGTCTTAACTATTGATGACCAAGGTAACGAGAAGGTAGTCGATGGCTTTTATGCCTGTGGTGAAGCGGCCTGTGTGTCTGTTCATGGCGCCAATCGATTGGGTGGAAACTCATTACTTGATTTGGTGGTATTTGGTCGTGCCTCGGGTTTATTTATTGAAAATCAGCTTCGAGAGGGTATTGATCTTAAAGAAGCCACTGAAGAAGATATCCAGCGCGCAATGAAGGTTCTCAATCGAATTAACCAGTCTCAAGATGGTGAGAAGGCTTCAGAATTACGGGCTGAGTTACAAACTATTATGCAAAATCATTTTGGTGTATTCCGCCGCGGTGACTTTATGCAAGAGGGCATTGAAAAGTTAAAAGCTCTGCGTCCGCGTATCGAGAATGTTTGCTTAAGTGATAATAGCAATGCCTTTAATACCGCTAGAATCGAGGCGCTAGAGTTGCAAAACTTACTTGAGGTAGCTGAGGCAACTGCCATTGCTGCTGAGTGGAGAACTGAGAGTCGCGGTGCCCATGCGCGCGAAGATTTCCAAGAACGCGATGATGAAAACTGGTTATGTCATTCAATTTACTTGCCGCAAACTCAAACTGTTGCGAAGCGAGATGTTAACTTTACCCCTAAAACCCGAGAGGCCTTTGAGCCAAAAGTTCGGACCTACTAGGAGAGGCAGACGTGTCGATGTTAGAAGTCAGTATTTATCGTTATAACCCAGAGGTTGATTCTGAGCCTTATATGCAAGCATTTTCATTTGATACTCAGGGCAAGGATATTATGGTTCTGGATGTGCTAGAAAAGCTTAAAACCGAAGATCCAACCTTAGTTTTTCGGCGATCATGCCGAGAGGGTGTCTGTGGTTCAGATGGTGTGAATATTTCGGGTAAAAATGGTTTGGCCTGTATTACACCTCTGTCTGAAGTGGTTAAAAACAATAAGTTAGTGATTCGACCTTTGCCGGGTTTACCCGTGATACGCGATTTAGTGATTGATATGAGTCAGTTTTATGCTCAGTATGAGAAAATCCAACCCTATCTAATTAACAATACGCCTGCACCTGAGATTGAAAGATTGCAGTCGCCAGAAGATCGAGCCAAATTAGACGGTCTGTATGAATGTATTCTGTGTGCCTGTTGCTCAACGGCGTGCCCGTCCTTTTGGTGGAACCCTGATAAATTTATTGGGCCTTCTGGGCTTTTGCAGGCCTATAGATTCCTTGCCGATAGTAGAGATACAGGGGCCAAAGATCGTTTGTCTAATTTAGATGATCCATTTAGCGTTTTCCGCTGCCATGGCATTATGAATTGTGTTCAGGTTTGCCCTAAGGGTTTGAATCCTACCAAAGCCATTGGTCATATTCGTAGCATGTTGCTGACCAGTGCAGCCTAGATTAAAAGTTACTTAAAAAAAGGGGCCACTAGCCCCTTTTTTATTAGGATTTTTTTGATGTAGGCTTTATCATTTTGATCAATTATTTGTTAAAAATAAGACTCGCGGCCAAAAAGCACCAAGTTGGAACTGTTTTATTTCAAAATCACCAAATTGATTCTTTTTTTATTGAAAAATCAGCCAATTATTAGTGAGTTAATGCTGGTTGTTTGCTCAATAAAGGTCTAAAATATGCGCCTTGATTTTACTGGATGCCGATGTAACCCAACGAGGAAAATAACAATGGCAGATGGCTTAATGGAGCGCTTTTTAAACTCCTCCCACTTTTCTGGTGGAAATGCCGCTTACATAGAAGAACTCTACGAAACCTACTTGCACGAGCCTAATAATGTGCCAGAGGAGTGGAGTCGCTTTTTTGACTCTCTACCTCGAACTAACGGTTCGGTAACTCCAGATATTTCTCATGATACGGTTGTTAAGCATTTTGAGCTTCTCGGCCGCAGACAGGCGCGTCCAACACCGGCTCCAGGTTCTGGTGGGGTGCATATTGAGCATGAGCGCAAACAAGTAAAAGTTGTCCAGCTGATTAGTTCTTATCGTTTCCGTGGACATCAAAAAGCCAATCTTGATCCTCTCAGCATAATGAAGAGAGAAAAGGTTCCCGATTTAGATTTACATTTTCACGGTCTAACTGAGGCTGATTTGGATACTACGTTTCAATCTGGTCCGCTTTATATGGGCAAGGTTGAGGCAACACTCAGAGAGATTGTTGAGACGCTTGAAGAAACCTATTGTCAAAGCCTGGGTGCTGAGTTTATGCACATCACCTCGTTTGCTGAAAAACAATGGCTAGCTCAGCGTTTTGAGTCAGTGCGTTCAAAACCCACCTATGGTGATGCAGCTCGGATTGATGTGCTCAGTCGATTAACGGCTGCTGAAGGCTTAGAGAAGCACCTAGATTCAAAATATCCCGGTACTAAACGTTTTGGTCTAGAGGGCGGTGAAAGTCTTATACCATTACTTGACTGTTTAATTCATCGTTCGGGTGAATATGGTTGTAAAGAAATTGTTATGGCTATGGCCCACAGGGGCAGACTTAATGTTTTAGTTAATGTTCTAGGTAAAAATCCTTCTGAACTTTTCGAAGAGTTTGAAGGTAAGCGTATGGTGGATACCTCAGGTGATGTGAAATATCACCAAGGATTCTCATCCAATGTAATGACGCCTGGGGGTGAAGTTCACTTAGCCCTTGGATTTAACCCATCCCATCTAGAGATTTCATGTCCTGTGGTGATAGGTTCCGGTCGCGCTCGTCAAGATCGACGCAATGATGCAGATGGTCAGCAGGTTGTCCCTATTTTAATTCATGGTGACGCTGCCTTTGCTGGACAGGGCGTGGTTATGGAAACTTTCCAATTATCGCAGACCAGGGCCTATAAGACGGGTGGCTCGATTCATATTGTAATCAATAACCAGATTGGCTTTACCACTAGCCGTCAGGAAGATGCGCGCTCAACAGAATACTGTACCGATATTGCTAAAATGGTACAGGCGCCCATCTTACATGTTAATGCCGATAATCCAGATGAAGTGATGTTTGCTGCTATGTTGGCTATGGACTATCGCTATGAGTTTGGTAAAGATGTAGTCATCGATTTGGTTTGTTATCGTCGGCGTGGACATAACGAAACAGATGAGCCATCAGCCACTCAGCCACTGATGTACGATGTGATCCGCAAGCATCCAACAGTTCGGACTCTCTATGCTGAAAAGCTCGTTAAAGAAAGTGTTGTTAGTCAGTCTCAGGCAGATCAAATGGCTAATGACTACCGTGCTAGTTTGGATCGCGGTGAATACGTGGTTCACAACTTGGTGAGCGAGCCTGATACTAGTTTATTTGTGAACTGGACTCCTTACTTAGATCATGGTTGGAGAACGCCTGCAAAAACTGGTGTTAAGCTTAAAAAACTTCAGGAAATTGCTAATAAAATATGTGCCATACCCGATGGCATCAAGGTTCAGCGTCAGGTAGCAAAAATTTATGATGATCGCCATAAAATGGCCGGTGGAGCTCTGCCTCTTAACTGGGGTATGGCTGAGTTATTAGCCTATGGCACATTGCTAGAGGAAGGTTACCCAATTCGCTTAACGGGTCAGGATGTAGGTCGAGGTACTTTCTCGCACCGTCATGCTGTTGTTTATAATCAGAAAGATGGCAAGACTTATCTCCCCCTTAAATCTTTGGCAGAAGATCAGCCGCGTTTTGATATTTATGATTCAATACTTTCTGAAGAAGCCGTTTTAGCCTTCGAATATGGCTATGCTACTACCGCACCTAAAGGTCTCATTATCTGGGAGGCACAGTTTGGTGACTTCGCTAATGGCGCTCAGGTAGTCATTGACCAATTTATTACCAGCGGTGAGCATAAATGGGGTCGCTTGTCTGGTTTGACTATGATGTTACCCCATGGCTTTGAGGGGCAGGGTCCTGAGCATTCATCAGCTCGCTTGGAAAGGTTTCTACAGCTATGCGCACAGCATAATATGCAAATATCTATTCCAACAACACCAGCGCAGGTTTTCCACTTGTTACGACGTCAAGCCATAAGACCTATGCGTCGACCGCTGATTATTATGAGTCCCAAGTGGATTCTTCGCCATAAGTTGGCGACTTCTTCATTAGAAGAATTGGCTAATGGTGAATTCCAGAATGCTATAGGTGATAATGTTAAGCCTAAAGGTGTTAAGCGCGTAATTTTATGCTCCGGTAAGGTTTATTATCACTTGCTTGAAGAGCGTATGGCCCGAGGAATTGATAATATTGCGTTGATTCGTATTGAACAGCTTTATCCATTCCCCGATGATGAGCTTGAAGAAATTCTTGGCGCTTATACCAATATGGACTCTGTAGTTTGGTGTCAAGAAGAGCCAATCAACCAGGGCGCTTGGTATAGTAGCCAACATCATATGAAACGAGTAATTCATAAGCTTAAGCCCGAGATAACGTTAAGTTATGTAGGTCGCAAGAGCTTAGCTGCACCGGCTAGTGGATATATGTCGGTTCACCTGGAAGAGCAGAAAGCATTTATTGATGAAGCTCTAACTTTAGATAATTAGAATATTAGGAATAAATCAATGGCCATTGAAATTAAGGCACCAACTTATCCAGAATCAGTTCAAGAAGGCACCATTGCCACTTGGCATAAAAATGTCGGTGATACCGTAGCTCGGGATGAGCTTGTGGTTGATATTGAGACCGATAAAGTGGTTCTCGAAGTGGTTGCCTCTTCTAGCGGTACACTTACAGAAGTGCTTAAAAATGAAGGTGATATCGTCCTGAGTAACGAGGTTATTGCACGTATTGAGGAAGGTGACGTTGCTACACCAACACCAGAGCCAGTTAAAAATACCCCTGAGGTTGAAGCTGCGACAGACCAGTCTGAAGCTTTGGTAAATCCAGCGGCTAAAAAACTAGCTGAAGAGCGTGGTTTAGACCTTTCTCAGGTTACTGGTTCGGGCAAAGGTGGCCGCATTACTAAAGAAGATATAGTTAATTTCAAGCCAGGGGCATCGGTGCCAGCAGTCAAAACTGTAGACTCTCAGGCGGCAGCTGAAGAGGAAATTATGCAAGCTGGTGAGCGAGTAGAACGCCGTGTAGCTATGACAAGGATGCGCAGTAGAATTGCTGAACGCCTGCTAGAAGTAACTCAAACAACCGCATCTCTGACCACATTTAACGAAGTGGATATGTCAGCGGTAATGGGTCTTCGCAAGAGTTACCAGGATGAGTTTGTAAAAACCCATAATGGAACGCGTTTAGGCTTTATGGGCTTTTTTGTGAAAGCCTCAGTTGAGGCACTTAAGCGCTTCCCATTAGTTAATGCTTCCATTGATGGAACCGATATAATTTATCACGGTTATCAAGATATTGGTGTTGCAGTATCCACAGATCGCGGTTTGGTTGTCCCTGTTCTTCGCAACGCTGAAAATATGAGCATTGCCACCATTGAAAACTCAATTGGTGACTATGCAGGAAAGGCGCGCGATGGCAAGTTAACCATCGAAGAAATGACGGGTGGAACCTTCACTATTACCAATGGCGGTGTATACGGTTCGTTATTGTCGACGCCAATTATTAATCCACCGCAAACGGCAATTCTAGGCATGCATAGTATTCAGCAGCGACCCGTAGTCGTGGATGGTGAGGTGGTTATTCGTCCGATTATGAATTTGGCGCTGTCCTATGATCATCGCCTTATTGATGGTAAAGATGCAGTACGGTTCCTTGTGGCGATTAAGCAATTAATCGAAGATCCAGCAAAAATCTTGTTAGAAATTTAATTTACGTTATCTTAAATAGGTCATTAGATGTCAGATAAATATGATGTAGTGGTAATTGGTAGTGGTCCGGCTGGTTATGTAGCGGCGATTCGTGCGGCTCAATTAGGCTTAAAAACAGCCTGTATTGAAAAGTGGAAAAACAAGGAAGGCAAAGGTGTCAATGGTGGTACCTGCCTTAATGTTGGTTGTATTCCCTCTAAGGCGCTATTGGATAGCTCTCATAAATATCACGAAGCCAAGCATGATTTGGGTATTCATGGTATCAGCGCGGATGGCGTTGGTATGGATGTCTCTGGTATGTTGGATAGAAAGAACAAAATTATCAATCAGCTTACCGGTGGTATTGCGGGCTTATTTAAAGCCAACGGTGTCACTTCCTTATACGGCACCGGTAAGTTACTGGCAGGCAAGAAAGTTGAATTTACTAGCAATGAAGGTGAAGTCAGTGTTTTAGATGCTGAAAACGTGATTTTAGCGTCTGGATCATTACCTATTGCTATTCCTGTTGCGCCTGTGGATGGCGAACTGATCCTCGATTCAACAGGCGCTCTTGAAATTGACGCAGTGCCAGAGCGTTTAGGGGTTATTGGGGCCGGTGTTATTGGTTTGGAGCTAGGTTCAGTATGGAATCGTTTGGGTTCTGATGTTGTATTGCTTGAAGCTATGGAAGATTTTTTAGCCATTATGGATCAGGCTATTGCTAAAGAATCTAAAAAGATCTTTACCAAACAGGGTTTAGATATTCGCCTGGGTGCTCGTGTAACTGGCACTGAAATTAAAGGTAAGCAGGTTGAAGTAACCTATCAATCGGTTGCTGGTGAAGAGCATAAAGAAACCTTTGATAAGTTAATCGTCTGCGTTGGTCGTCGCGCATTTACTGATGGCCTATTAGCCGATGATAGCGGTGTTCAACTCGATGAGCGCGGTACAGTTTTTGTTAATGAACAATGCGCAACTAATGCACCAGGCGTTTACGCTATCGGTGATTTGGTTCGCGGTCCAATGTTGGCCCACAAAGGTTCGGAAGAGGGCGTCATGGTTGCCGAAATTATTGCTGGCCATAAGGCACAAATGAATTATGACATTGTCCCCAATGTGATTTATACCCACCCAGAAGTTGCCTCTGTGGGTCTAACCGAAGAGCAAGTTAAGGCGGCGGGCGATGCCTACAATGTAGGTACTTTCCCATTTGCAGCCAGTGGTCGTGCTATGGCTGCCAATGACACCGATGGCTTTGTTAAGGTGATTGCCCACGCTGATACTGACCGCATTTTGGGTTGTCATATTGTTGGTCCAAGCGCTGCTGATCTTGTTCAGCAAGTCGCTATTGCTATGGAGTTTGGTTCCAGTGCCGAAGACTTGGGTATGACCGTATTTGGTCACCCAACACTTTCTGAAGCCGTTCATGAAGCTGCTTTGGCAGTCAACGGTGGTGCTATTCATATAGCCAATCGCAAGCGTAAATAATCATTATCCTTTGCGCCCTGAATCACCTTCAGGGCGCCAATACACTTTTAAGTACAGGAATAAACTATGAACCTGCATGAATATCAGGGTAAACAACTTTTTGCTGAGTACGGCTTGCCTGTTTCCAAAGGCATCGCTGCGGCTACAGCTGAAGAAGCCGTAGCAGCTGCCGATAAAATTGGTGGCGACAACTGGGTTGTAAAAGCACAGGTGCATGCTGGCGGTCGAGGTAAGGCTGGCGGCGTTAAGCTGGTAAGCTCAAAATCAGAAATTGAAGCATTTGCTAACCAATGGCTAGGTAAAAACCTAGTTACCTATCAAACAGATGCCAATGGTCAGCCAGTCAGCAAAATTCTTGTTGAAACCTGTACTAATATCGCTCAGGAACTTTATTTAGGAGCAGTGGTTGATCGCTCCACACGCCGCATTGTCTTTATGGCCTCGACAGAGGGTGGTGTAGAGATTGAAAAAGTCGCCGAAGAAACTCCTGAAAAAATTCTGAAGGCGATTGTTGACCCAATGACCGGTGCACAACCGCATCAGGGACGTGAGCTAGCCTTTAAGCTGGGTCTAGAAGGTGTGCAAATTAAGCAATTTGTAAACATTTTCTTGGGTCTTGCAAAATTATTTGAAGAGCGTGATCTAGCGCTTTTAGAGATTAACCCATTGGTAATTACCGATGAGGGTAATCTTCACTGTTTGGACGCAAAAATTGTTATCGACAGCAACGCTATGTATCGTCAGCCAGCGCTCAAAGAAATGCATGATCCATCACAAGAAGATGCCCGTGAAGCCCATGCAGCATCATGGGATCTTAACTATGTTGCTCTGGATGGCAATATAGGCTGTATGGTTAATGGTGCAGGTTTAGCTATGGGCACTATGGATATCGTTCAATTGCACGGTGGTTCGCCCGCAAACTTCCTTGATGTTGGCGGTGGCGCGACCAAAGAACGCGTGGTAGAAGCTTTTAAAATTATCCTTTCTGATGACAACGTAAAAGCCGTTCTTATCAATATATTTGGTGGTATTGTTCGTTGTGATCTAATTGCAGATGGCGTCATTGGTGCTGTTGAAGAGGTAGGCGTTACTGTTCCTGTGATTGTTCGCCTCGAAGGTAACAATGCTGAATTAGGTGCCAAAAAACTGGCTGAGTCAGGACTTTCAATTATTGCTGCAACTAGTTTGACGGATGCGGCAAAACAAGCAGTAGCTGCAGTGGAGGCTAAATAATGTCTATCTTAATCAATAGCGACACTAAGGTTATCTGTCAGGGCTTTACCGGTGGTCAGGGTACGTTCCATTCGGAACAAGCCATCGACTATGGAACAAAAATGGTGGGTGGTGTAACGCCGGGTAAAGGCGGCACTGTTCACTTGGGTCTTCCAGTGTTTAATACGGTTGCCGAAGCCGTTGCGCAAACAGGCGCTGAGGCTTCAGTTATCTATGTTCCAGCACCATTTTGTAAGGATTCTATTCTTGAAGCTGCCGACGCTGGTATCAAGTTAATTGTATGCATTACCGAGGGAATACCAACGCTTGATATGCTGCAGTGTAAAGTAAAATGCGATGAGCTTGGTGTTCGCCTTATTGGACCTAACTGCCCAGGTGTTATCACGCCGGGTGAATGTAAAATTGGCATTATGCCAGGTCATATTCATTTGCCAGGTAGAGTAGGTATTGTTTCTCGCTCAGGCACACTAACCTACGAAGCAGTTAAACAAACCACTGATTATGGTTTTGGTCAGTCTACCTGTGTTGGTATTGGTGGCGATCCTATTCCAGGTTCAAACTTTATCGACATTCTTGAGATGTTTGAAAAAGATCCAGCAACTGAGGCCATTGTAATGATTGGTGAGATTGGTGGAACCGCAGAGGAAGAGGCCGCAGCCTATATTAAAGCTAATGTTAGCAAGCCGGTGGGCTCCTATATTGCGGGTGTAACAGCACCTCCTGGTAAGCGCATGGGCCATGCCGGTGCTATTATCTCAGGTGGTAAGGGTACAGCGGATGAAAAATTTGCAGCCCTACAGGATGCCGGAGTAAAAACTGTTAGAAGTTTAGCCGATATCGGTGAAGCCCTAAAAGACCTTACTGGTTGGTAATCACATTGAGCAAGCATAAAAAAAGCGACCCTAGGGTCGCGTTTTTTTTTTTAGCCTATAGCGC
>JBMHCB010000001.1:0-32813 GCA_049890135.1 Porticoccaceae bacterium | reverse complement strand
TAAAGGCTAACTCTTATAAATGTAATGATTAGAAGTTCTTGTTGAGTTATGTCGATTGACCAAAATGACCTATTTTAGCGAGAAATAATGGTGGGCCCAGTAGGACTTGAACCTACGACCAATCGATTATGAGTCGACTGCTCTAACCAGCTGAGCTATGGGCCCTTTAACTTGTCTTTTTGCCGTTAGGCGGTGTCGCGTGCTCACAATTCACGATCACATACAATGTGTATGCTCACTCCAATTGTTGTGCGGCTCCTAGCCTACCAACAAAAATATTGCTCTAACCTTTAATTGTCCTTATGCCGTTAGGCGGTGTTGCAAAGCGACAAAAGACTACTTTGTATTAATTTTAAACCACATATGTAGATTTTGTAGCGGATATTTTATTATTCGTCAATAAAGCTGCGTAAATGATCTGAGCGAGTAGGGTGGCGTAGCTTGCGCAGGGCCTTAGCTTCAATCTGACGGATACGCTCACGAGTTACGTCAAACTGTTTACCTACCTCTTCTAAAGTATGATCTGTATTCATATCAATACCAAAGCGCATTCTGAGTACCTTGGCTTCTCGAGCGGTTAAGCTACCGAGAACATTACGAGTTGAGTCGGTAAGGTTCGACTTGGTTGCTTCATCAACTGGCAAGGCAATGGTAGTATCTTCAATAAGATCACCAATATTCGCATCTTCATCTTCACCAATCGGTGTTTCCATCGAGATTGGCTCTTTAGCGATTTTAAGAACCTTGCGGATCTTATCTTCTGGCATTTCCATGCGCTCTGATAATTCTTCAGGTGTGGGTTCACGGCCCATTTCTTGAAGCATTTGACGCGAAATACGATTGAGCTTATTGATTGTTTCAATCATATGCACCGGGATACGGATTGTTCTTGCTTGGTCGGCAATTGACCGTGTAATTGCCTGACGAATCCACCAAGTTGCATAGGTAGAGAACTTGTAACCACGACGGTATTCAAACTTATCAACCGCTTTCATAAGGCCTATATTCCCTTCTTGAATAAGATCGAGGAATTGTAGTCCACGGTTGGTATATTTTTTAGCGATAGAGATTACTAGTCGCAAGTTAGCTTCTACCATCTCTTTTTTCGCACGGCGAGCCATAGCTTCACCCATGGTCACTCTGCGATTAATATCTTTAATTTGAGCAATACTCAGTTGATTCTCGGCTTCAACCTGGGCTAATTTACGCTGACATCTAACAATTTCTACTTCTTGGTTTTTAAGCCCTTTAGCCCAGTCTGAATCAGTAGCAACTAACTTGCTGACCCAATCCAAATCAGTTTCGTTGGTTGGAAAACTTTTGATAAAGTCTTTGCGCGGCATTTTAGCGTAACGCAAACATAGTCTCATAATGGCGCGTTCTTCAGCACGTATTCTTTCTACTGCGCTTCTTACCAGACCAATTAATGGGTCGAATTGCCGTGGTGTAAGTTTAAGGTATTTAAATACTTCAGCTAGCTCTTCTAGATTCTGTTGTGATGCTTTTCCATCTCGGCCATATCGTGCAATACTGCGCTCAGTTTTGGTTAACTGCGTACGAATTTCTTCAAAACGACGGTTAGCTTCTTCAGGGTCTAGGCCGCCTTCATGCTCTTCTTCCTGTTCCTCGTCACTTTCGTCGTCATCACTGCCACCGTTGGCAAGCTTTTCCGCTTCTGCTGCCTGTTGCTGAGCAAGCGCTGATGGAACATGTTCCATGGGGTTGAGATAGCCACTGATTAGGTCGGTAAGCTTGCGCTCACCTGAAAGGACCAGATCCCACTCGGCAATAACTGCGCTCACGGTTGAGGGCCAGTCTGAGATGGCTGACATTAATTCTCGGGTGCCTTCTTCGATTCTTTTGGCGATTTCGATTTCGCCTTCTCTTGTCAGTAGCTCAACAGAGCCCATTTCGCGCATGTACATACGAACAGGGTCTGTAGTTCTGTGTTGTTCAGATTCTACTGAGGCCAGAGCCGCCGCTGCTTCGGCCGCGGCCACTTCATCAGGTGTATTAACACCTGAGATCATTAGTAGGGATTCGGCATCGGGTGCTGTTTCAAAAACGGTGATGCCCATATCGTTAATCATTTGAATGATATCTTCTACCTGTTCAGGATCGGCAATGCCTTCAGGAAGATGATCATTTACTTCAGCATAAGTTAGGTAGCCTTGTTCTCGCCCTTTGGCAATAAGATCTTTAATACCGGATTGCTGACTGTTTAGATTTTCGCTCATAGTTTTAATACTGTGTTTTATGCGCTTGAAATGGCGCGCAATTATACCGAAAAAAATATCTATTGTCGCAGTAATTTTAGATTTTACTGCGGATATTGCCATCTTTTGCTACAAGGTAAGCAATCTCTGCTTAATTTGTTTATTTAGGTTGTCCGATTTCTCGTCTTTTGCTAACTCTAATCGTAGCCTATGTAGCTGTTTTATTTGCCTTTCATCGAGTTTTTCTTGGCCTAGTAAATGCATCGCTTTATCTTTTGCGGGAAGCTTGTAAAAGGCTTCTTTATTTACATGTTTGAAAGCATCGCAAAACTCTTGATTGTCATCTCTGCCTGTACCTGAAGGGGGATGATACAACTCAATCGCTGCAAGTTCTTGCAGGATTTGGGTTTCTTGGGAGTTGTTATAAGTCCCATGCCAATAAGCAAATATATGGGATGGTTTGTAATCTGGATTGCTTTTCGCCACTTTTAGCAGTTTTAAAAATAGTGCTGTATCGGTGTCCGATGTGGCTTCAAGTAATTCAGTGTTGTCAATGTGTTCTGCTAATTGCGGATGATTCATTAACAATGCAGTTAGATGTTTTATGGGAGTAAGCCGTATTTTTGAGACTTTTTGTTGACTGATTTCAGAGTTATAACCATAGTCATCATTTTTAGGAATTGGCTCTGATGCCCAATCTTGTAAAGTTTGTGATTGCGGCTTATTTGAACTAACGTCCCTTGTTTGTGGATATTTTTCTGCTTGATTACCCACATAGGTTTTTAGGTCTTCGACGCCAACACCGGTTTTTCGAGATAATTCTTCCAGCATAAGTTGCTTGAAAACGCCCTGAGGAATGCGATTAATTTTTGGCGCACTTAATTTACTGAGTTTGGCTTTGCCTTCGCCTGTTTCTATATCAATACCATCAGTTAACTCTTCAAAGAGAAACTCTGAAAGCGGAGTAGCATTTTCAATCTGCGATTTAAATTTTTCTGTACCTAAATTTCTCACCATGGTGTCTGGATCTTCACCGTCGGGTAGGAATAAAAATTTTGCTGTGACGCCATCGCGCATTTCTGGCAGCGCTATATCCAGTGATCTTGAGGCTGCACGACGACCAGCACTGTCGCCATCAAAGCAAAAAACAATTTCGCTGGTATACCTAAAAAGCTTTTGTAAGTGGTTTTCGGTGAGTGCAGTTCCTAAGGTGGCAACTGCATTATTAATTCCATATTGAGCGAGGGCGATAACATCCATATAGCCCTCAACCATCAGCAGATAGGGTATTTCTTTGAGTGCTTGGCGAGCCTCATAAAGACCATAAAGCTCCCTGCCTTTGTGAAATACGGGTGTTTCTGGTGAGTTGAGATACTTGGGCGTGCTGTCGTCTAAAACACGGCCGCCAAACCCAAGTGTCCGGCCACGCTGATCTCGAATTGGAAACATAATTCGATGGCGAAATCGGTCATACTGTTTTTTTTCTTCTGGCTTAATTACAAGCATTCCGGAATCTGTTAGTAATTTGGTTTTATCATCATTGGTCGCCACGGCTTTAATGAGGTTATCCCAACCCTGTGGGGCAAAACCAATACCAAATTGAGCCGCAACTTTACCGGTCAAGCCTCGTGACTTAAGGTATTTAATAGCTTCTTTGGCTTCTTCTGAGCGCAATTTTTGACGGTAAAATTTATCAGCCTCAGTGAGAACCGAATATAAATCGTCTCGATGCTGCTTTGCTTTGGGGTTAGCGGTTGCTTCTCTAGGCACTTCAAGCCCTACATTTTTAGCCATTAATTCGACTGCTGGAAGAAAGTCTAGACGGTCAAATTCCATTACAAAGCTAAGTGCATTTCCACCGGCACCGCAGCCAAAGCAATAATAAAATTGCTTGTCTTCAGCGACGGTGAAGGAGGGACTCTTTTCTTCATGAAAAGGACAGCAAGCCTTGTGGCTCTTTCCGGTTTTTTTAAGCGGAACACGACTATTGACCACATCGACTATGTCGGTGCGGTCTAACAGATCATCTATGAAGGATTGCGGGATTAAACCAGCCATGATTCCAGTTTATGCTATTTAAATTGACCTATAGTGTAACTGGTTATGGCAGGAAATAAACTGCGTTTATTAAACTAGGGCTTTTTTTACCCCAGCACTGACGACACCAGCATCAGCTCGGCCTTGAATTTGCGGCTTTAATATACCCATAACTTTACCCATATCACGCATTGATTCTGCGCCTGAGGATGCTATTGCAGCCTGAATAAGCTCATCAATTTCTTGCTCAGTTAATGGGGTTGGAAGAAAATCTTGGATAACCTCAATTTCGGCAATCTCAACAGCCGCTAATTCGTCTCGACCAGCCGCTTCATATTGAGTGATAGAATCACGACGCTGTTTAATCATCTTATCCATAATCGCTATAAGCCGTTGATCGTCGATCTCGATGCGCTCATCAACTTCTATACGCTTTACTTCAGCTTGAATTAGCCGAATTGCACTTAACCGTGGCTTATCTTTAGCTCGCATAGCATCTTTCATTGCGTTGTTGATATCTGCTTTAAGACTCATGCTTATACTCCCTGGGGTTAACAATAAATGGCAGCGACGATTGCTAGAAACACAAAAAGCGCCTCAAGGCGCTCTTTGCTAGAAAATTAAACTAAACTTCGCGGTTTGCGAGGCTTAGTATAACCTTTGGAACTTGCGTGATTCGCGAGAAACCTTTTTTAAGTTACGCTTAACCGCTGCAGCGCCTTTGCGCTTGCGTTCCCAGGTTGGCTTCTCATAAAATTCTTTAGAGCGAACCTTAGCTAGAATTCCTGCTTTTTCACACGAGCGCTTGAAGCGTCTTAACGCTACGTCAAACGGCTCATTTTCTTTAATACGCACACTTGGCATTGATGCATAATCCTGTTGTTGTAAAAAGTAAAATCAACAGCTTGTAAAAACTGCTGTTCTGTAAGGGCGCGTAGTCTATACATTTACCCCTATTGATGCAAAATCTTTTTGCCTTTTTAGGTCATTTTTAGCTGTTTATGGTTGAATTTTAGTTGAAATTCACTGGCAAAAGCAGATTTTTTGCATCTTGACGAACTTTTTATTGCGTAAAATAATCCAATGGGTTCACACCAACCAACATAGAGGTTAAAGTTGCAGCCTTTATACATGGGTCAAAAAAGTTAACAATGCTTGTACTTGGTATTGAAACATCTTGTGATGAAACGGGTTTTGCTGTCTACGATAGCGAAAAAGGCTTGCTATCGCATAGCCTTTATTCGCAAGTAGCTCTTCATGCTGATTATGGAGGTGTCGTGCCAGAGTTAGCGTCGCGTGACCATATACGCAAAATTTTACCCATGCTCAATGAGGTTCTTGCGAAATCTGGCGTTAATAAACAAGCGATCGAAGGTATTGCGTATACAGCGGGTCCCGGTTTGATGGGTGCGCTTATGGTGGGTGGCTCTATGGCAACGGCCTTAGGGTTTACCTTAGATGTACCCGTCATTGGGGTTCATCATATGGAAGGTCATTTATTGGCGCCTATGTTAGAGGATAGACCGCCCGAATTTCCCTTTGTGGCACTTTTGGTCTCAGGTGGACATACTCAGTTAGTATCAGTTGAGGGTATTGGCAGTTACCAACTGTTAGGTGAGTCGCTTGATGATGCTGCTGGTGAAGCCTTTGATAAGACCGCTAAAATGCTTGATTTGGATTACCCTGGAGGCCCAGTTTTAGCGACTATGGCTGAAAAAGGAAAGGCCCAACGCTTTGATTTTCCTCGACCTATGACTGACCGTCCTGGATTAGATTTTAGTTTTTCTGGTTTAAAGACACATACGAGAAATTTAATTGAAAAATATCGTGGTGATGATGTGCTACCTGATGACCAGACGATATTAGATATTTGTGCTGGATTTCAAGAGGCTGTGGTTGATACTCTAGTTGTTAAATGTAGAAGAGCACTTGAGCAAACAGGCATGAGTAGGTTGGTTATTGCTGGCGGCGTTTCGGCCAATAAGCGATTGCGTAATAAATTAGAAACTGAATTGGCCAAATATAATGCTGAAGTGTTTTATGCGCGTCATGAATTTTGTACTGACAATGGCGCTATGATTGCCTATGCGGGTTGTCAGAGATTGCTGGCAGGTGAAGCTAGCGATTTAGCACTTTCTGTTACACCGCGATGGCCCCTACAAAACCTTTCTTCAATTGAGGGAATAAGCTAATGGATATTGTTTATATAAGAGATTTGCGTATTGAGACCATTATTGGCATTTATGACTGGGAGCGTGAAGTAAAACAAACGGTGAGTTTGGATTTAGAAATGGCTCATGATATCCGCAAAGCAGGGGAAACTGACGATATTCAATATGCATTGAATTACAAATCTATCGCTAAACGTTTAATTGCCTTTATTGAGGAAAGCGAGTTTCTGTTGGTTGAGCGTATGGCTGAAGAAGTTGCAGCTATTGTGCTGAATGAATTCTCTGTTCCTTGGTTAAAGCTACGAGTTAGTAAACCTGGGGCTTTGCGTGGTTCTAAGGATGTGGGTATCTTGATTCAACGCGGCGAAAAGCCTGATGGGGTTGCCGTTTAATGGCATTAATTTATCTGAGTCTTGGCAGTAATATTGATCGTAAACGCCATATAGGTGCGGCGTTAGATGCGCTTGCTGAGTGCTTTGGTAAGCTTGATATTTCTACTGTTTACGAATCTGTTGCAGTGGGTTTTGAAGGCGATAGTTTTTACAACCTAGTCGTAGGAATACATTCAGATCTTCCTGTGGGTGAGGTTGCTAAAACCCTCAAATATATTGAAGATTGTAATGGCCGCGATCGCAGTGCGCCAAAATTTGGTCCTCGTAGTTTAGATATAGATATTTTGACAGTTGATATCTTCGCAGGGGAGATGGATGGGGTTAATTTGCCGAGAAATGAAGTGTTAGAAAATGCCTTTGTACTTCAGCCATTAGCTGAATTGGCGGCTGATATGATTCATCCATTAACCGATAAAACGATTGGTCAGCATTGGCAGGAATTTGATAAAGCCAGCCAAAAATTATGGCCGGTTGAGTTTGAATGGGAGTGTCCAGCTTAGAGGCTGGTTGAACTTCCGCCATCAACGGCTATAGTCTGTCCGGTCATATAACTAGCTTTAATCGCTAAAAAGAATACCGTATCTGCGATATCTGATTCCCTTCCAAGTTTACCCATAGGGACATTTCTCAATACGGATTGCTGCTTTTCGATATCATCTTCTTCGTGCTCAGGCCAAAGAATAGCACCTGGCGCAACTGAATTTACTCTAACTTCTGGTGCAAGCTCTAATGCCATTGATTTGGTCATAGCAATGTTGCCGCCTTTGGCTATAGTGTATATGGGATGATTTGCCAATGCCTGCCTTGCATGCATATCTGAAATATTAACCACGGCACCATGCTGTTTTTTGAGGAAGCTACTCAGAGCTTGAGTAAGAAAAAAAGGGCCTCTTAGGTTGCTGCCTATTAGATCATCCCACTGTTCTTGGTCACAATTTTCTAGCGGGGTTGGATAAAAGCTCGATGCGTTATTAACTAATACATCAAGCCGTCCGAGATTGGTTATTAAGTCAGTTATTTTTTTTACGCCATCGGTGCTGCTTAAATTAGCTTGTACTAATAAGCAGCTGTCTGGGTCACTGTCATTAAGTTTTTTACATAATCTGTTAGCGTCGCTAGCAGACTGATTATAATGAATCACGACAAGATAGTTGGCGTTATGAAAAAGTTGCGCAATATTGGCACCAATACGGCGGGCTGCGCCGGTGATAAGTACGACTTTTTCTCTCTGGCTCATGGGGCTTTAGTATCCTTGGTGTTGAGATTTAAATATTTTTAGTTTGTCGATTTGCCTTTTTTTCAATTGACGCCCAATTTCTGCGCCTTTAACACCTTTGGCGACTAAGTCAGAAATATCAGCCTTTTGCACAGCAGACAATGCATCAATAAGGTAGTCTCTTGCATGATACGTAATCTCTTCAAAACCAGTTCTACCTCGCGCATCAGCTTCACAACAGTATAAAAAATCGCTTAATCTTTGCTGATCACGCAGGGCGCCAATCTTCTGAAATAGCCCCAAGATAGTGGCGGGTTTTAGTTCTTTGGCTTTGTGTGAGTGCAGATGATACTCGGTAACTGCCATAGCTAGTTGGCGATGATCATTTGGCACTGTTAATCGGTCACATAGTGCTTTGACAAGTGGTAAGCCGCTTTTTTCATGGCCAGTATGACTTGGAAGTACAGACTTTGGCGTAAGAGCTTTGCCAACATCATGCACTAGAACGCTAAATCTTACCGCGCTGCTGTCTGATAATTTTACAGACTGCGCGAGTGCCATCAGGGTATGGGTACCTGTGTCTACTTCAGGGTGATAATCAGCCCGTTGCGGAATACCAAATAAGGAATCGATTTCAGGAAAAAGAGCATTTAATGCACCACATTCTCTTAGCACTTCAATATATATATGTGGTGATTGTTCAGTGAGTGCTCTTGAGGTTTCTTTCCACACTCTTTCGGTGGCTAGGAATGCCATCTCTCCGTCAGCTACTATTGATTTCATCAAATTCATTGTTTCGCTAGCAATGGAAAATCCAAGGTGATGATAGCGAGCGGCAAACCGAGCAACTCTAAGGACCCTTAACGGATCTTCGGTAAAGGCATGTGAAACATGGCGAAGCTGCTTGTTTTTAAGATCTTCTTGCCCGCCGAAAGGATCTATAATAATGCCTTTTTTATCCTGAGCCATTGCATTTATAGTTAGGTCTCGGCGAATCAGATCATCTTCAAGGGTCACATCGACAGAAGTGTAAAACTCAAAACCTTTGTAACCATGACCTGATTTTCTCTCTGTGCGTGCTAGTGCATATTCTTCTTTAGTTTTAGGGTGAATAAATACTGGAAAATCTTGCCCTACGGGTTTAAACCCTTGGTTAGTCATTTGTTCGGGTGTGGCGCCAACGACTACCCAATCATTTTCTGTACTTGGGTAATCGAGTAAGCTATCGCGCACTGCGCCACCAACCAAATAAATTTGCATATTGACCTCGTATTTAATTTTCCATTGTAGTTTGCTGAGAAGAGGTTCTCAATCGCTTACTTATAACTTATCTATACGCTAAGTTCTTAATGACATCTTTTTGTGATCGACTATTATTTTATTGTCGTAATGAGAAAAAAGAGCATATATCTTTTTTGATTACCAAATTGGCTTTATGATTTTTTCAGAAGGCTAATGTTATTGTGATACTGGTGGAATCCCATGAGCAACGATATTGAAAAAGTAGAAGAGATCGACAGCAAGTTCCAGCATACCTTTGAAGCTGAATCTTCGGAAGAAAGTTCTAGTGACACTCAAGACAGTAGTAGCCTTAAAAACAAGTTTAAAGAAGATTCAAGTTCTCGTAAGAAGCTAGAGCAAAAACTAGAAGATAGTCGAATTAATCGACAGATAAGAGAGTTTGATTTCGATGATTTGGACATATAGCTGAGTAGTTGGAAACTCTTTTGTATAACGATCAGCATTGCGCTGTTTTTTTTGGCATAATAGACAATCAAATTACATGGGATTGATAAAGTCCATTGGCCGCTACAAATATACTTAATATCAAAAATCTTGCTTTTGAGCGCAATGATGAGATTCTCTTTGAGCCTGTGAGCTTAGAGTTAAACTCCGGCGAAGCTTTGCATATCGAAGGGGCGAATGGCGTGGGAAAGACGACATTTTTCCAGATTTTGATCAATTTACTAGAACCTAGTGATGGTCGAATTTCTTTTCGTGGCCAGGTCATTAAACAATGCCGCTATGAATATCTTTCCGATATTTTATTTATAGGACATCAATCAGGCGTTAAAGCTGCACTTTCGGTTGAAGAAAATCTTAAGTGGATGAGTCCAGATAATACCTCACCAGAAAGCATAGCATCGGCATTACAATCGGTGGGTCTTGAGCATTATAAAAACATTCCATGTTATCGATTATCTGCAGGGCAGCATCGACGAGTTGCTCTGGCTCGTTTAATGACTACAAAAGCATCCCTATGGTATCTAGATGAGCCATTTGCAGCTCTAGACAAGCAGGGTGTCAGCTTTATAGAAAGCTGTATGCAAAACCACTTAGATCAGGGGGGTGCTATTGTCTTTTCCTCTCACCAAGATCCAATAAAAATAGCCGCCCATAGGTTTAGTTTGAATGCTTACAGAGAGGTTGCTTAAATGCATAATTATCTCTCTGCTGGCTTTTTAGCATATTTGCATCGCGACTTATTACTCGGTATTAGAAATAAGACTGATGTAATTAAACCATTGATATTTTTTCTCTTAGTTTCGGTACTTGTGCCTTTAGCCATTGCGCCTGAAGCAGAGCGATTAGCGCAACTCGCACCAGGTATCATTTGGATTCTGGCAGTGCTGGCGACACTGCTCTCCGTAGAGCGTCTATTTAGTGATGATTTACAGGATGGCTCGCTAGAACAAATGCTGATGTCTCCCAACATACTGATAATGCCAATTTTAGGTAAAATTACCGCCCATTGGGTAATGATTGGGTTGCCACTCACATTGTTATCGCCAGTGATAGGGGTTTGGTTTTCATTGCCTGCTATTGCCGTGATACCAATGATGCTCAGTCTAGCAATTGGCACTGCTATTCTTAGTTTAATCGGTGCTGTGGGCGCCGCTTTAACATTGCCGCGACAGGGCGGGGTGCTATTGGCGCTGTTGGTAATGCCGTTGTATATGCCGGTGCTTATTTTTGGTAGTGCAACCATTCAAAGTGCCGTTGACGGGCTGGATTGGATCGCGTCACTGGCAATGTTAGCAGCTCTATTGGCTATTGCTATTGCGCTTTGCCCGCTGGCAATTAATGCAGGTCTCAAACTTGCAAAAAATGGATAAACGATAAATGAATTTAAATTTGCAATGGACATGGTTTCACCGGCTTGGATCGCCACGTTGGTTTTATCAAAAAACCCAGCGATGGTTGCCGTGGTTAAGTGTAATTACATTATCCCTTCTTATTATTGGACTGGTTTGGGGGCTTGCTTTTGCGCCACAGGATGCAAAACAGGGTAACAGCTTTCGCATAATATACATACATGTACCAGCCTCAGTGGTCGCGCTTGCTGGTTATTATGTTATGGCTGTAGCAGGCGCAGTGGGCCTAGTTTGGCGGATTAAATTATCCTATATGATGATGCGCTCTGCGGCACCAATAGGTGCTGCTTTAACCTTTATCGCTTTAGTTACTGGCGCCATCTGGGGCAAGCCAACCTGGGGTGCCTACTGGGTTTGGGATGCACGTATTACATCCATGTTGATCCTGTTGTTTTTATATTTAGGGGTGATGGCCCTGCGTTATACCTATTCAAGTAATGAAGCAGCAGATAAAGCATCAGCTATTTTGAGCTTGGTGGGCATGGTTAACGTACCTATTATTTACAAGTCTGTTGATTGGTGGCAGACCCTTCACCAACCAGCAACCATTAAATTTACAAGTGCGCCGAGTATGCACCCTGATATGTTAATGCCATTAGTAGTAATGATTGTTGGTTTTTATGCTTTTTATACCCTGTCACTAGTGCTATATGCGCGAGCAGAGATTCTTCGGCGTGAATATAGAGCAAGCTGGGTTAAGCAACTTGTAACCGCTAAATTTGCAGAGAAATAATTATGTATTTTGATAGCTTACAGCAGCTTATTTTTATGGATGGACATGGCATTTACGTCTGGTCTGCATTGGTTATTTCATTGGCTGTACTGGCTGGACTAATCATTATGCCTCTGTGCCAAAAAAAACATGAGTTAAAAAATATCAAGCTTCATATTAAGCTTCAGCAAGTCAAACAAAACACCATACAAACTGAGGAATCAGATGCACCCCATTCGTAAGCAGAGACTGCAGATCGTTTTATTGATCGTGGTCGCCAGCTCGCTGGCGGCTGGGTTAATTGCCTATATGCTTGGTCAAAATGCCAATTACTTTTTTACCCCATCGCAAGTATTACAGGGCGAAGCGCCAGAGAATATCACCATAAGAGCAGGGGGTATGGTCGTGGAGGGCTCCATCGAAAGATCACCCAATTCCTTAGATGTTAGCTTTTTGGTAACAGATGGCATGGGTAACTTAAAGGTCAATTACAGTGGTATTTTACCCGACCTTTTTGCTGAAGGTGAAGCGGCAATTGCCACCGGAAAATTAGATGGTGATAAGATTTTGCATGCATCACAGGTTCTGGCTAAACATGATGAAAATTACACTCCGCCAGAGGTTGCCGATGCCATGAATCAGGCCTATAAGCTTAAACAGCAGGAAAAGTATTCATCTCAAGAGGCTGGGAAGTGATTGCAGAGCTTGGGCATTTTGCTCTTATTATTGCATTGGCTGTTGCGGTATTGCAGTCAATGGTGCCTATGGTAGGCTCTTTTAAGGGCTACTCTAATTGGATGCGACTTGGTAGCTCTCTATCTATGGGGCAGTTGTTGTTTGTAGCCATTGCTTTTGTCTGTTTGGTTTCAGCTTTTTTGAATGATGACTTTTCACTTAAATATGTGTCACAAAATTCTAATACGGCCCTGCCTGATCATTACAAAATAAGTGCAGTCTGGTCGGCTCATGAGGGGTCATTGTTATTGTGGTCGCTTATTTTGGCGGGTTGGACCGCGGCAGTTGCAATATTCAGTCGTTCGCTGCCCTTAGTGCTGACCGCCCGAATTCTGTCAGTGTTGGGTGCTATTTCGGTGGGTTTTGCACTTTTTTTGCTCCTCACATCTAATCCATTTGAACGCCTATTACCCATGGTGCCGATGGAAGGCGCTGATTTAAATCCGCTACTTCAGGATATTGGATTAATTATTCATCCTCCTATGCTGTATATGGGTTATGTTGGCTTTGCCATTCCCTTTGCTTTTGCTATAGCAGCTCTGATTGGGGGTCAGTTTGATAGTGCATGGGCGCGCTGGTCTCGACCCTGGATTAATTTGGCATGGGTGTTTTTAACTATGGGTATTACCCTAGGTAGTTGGTGGGCCTATTATGAGCTGGGTTGGGGCGGATGGTGGTTTTGGGATCCGGTAGAAAATGCTTCTTTAATGCCTTGGTTAGTCGGCACTGCCTTGATGCATAGCGTCTCTGCGACTGAAAAGCGCGGTGTATTTCGCAGTTGGACACTTTTGCTAGCTATTTTTGCCTTCTCTCTTAGTCTGTTGGGAACCTTTTTGGTGCGTTCCGGTATTTTGACCTCGGTCCATGCCTTTGCCTCTGACCCAGAGCGCGGCGTGTTTATGCTGATGTTTTTGGCGATTGTGATTGGCGGTTCGTTAATGCTATTTGCGCTTCGTGGTCCAGCGATGCAAAAAGTTGCTGCCTACAGCGGTTGGTCGAGAGAAGTTATGCTGTTGATCAATAATGTGATTTTGGTCAGCTCGATGACCATGATTTTAATCGGTACCCTCTACCCCTTAGTTGCCGATGTACTTGAATTAGGCAAAATTTCCGTAGGTCCTCCGTACTTTAATTTTTTCTTTGTGCCTTTAACGGTGGGATTAGTTGTAGCGGTAGGCATAGCTGTATTTACCAAATGGAAATCTACAGAGAGCAAATTAATACTCAGTAAAATCCCAGTCCCACTGCTATTAGCGATAATATCTGGGGGTGTTTTTCCCTTCTATCTGGCAGCTGATTACAGCTTTTCAGTCACAGCAGGACTCACAATTTTTATGACGGTCTGGCTAATAGCCACCATTGCGGCAGATTTAAGAGAAAAGGTTGGAATTAACATTAAACGTTTAGCCAAGCTTAGTTATAGTTACCTTGGTATGCAGCTCGCCCACACAGGTCTAGCCATTTGTGTTTTGGGGGTGGGTTTAAGCTCAGCCTATGATCAAACTCGAGAATTGCGAATGGCGCCGGGTGACAATGCTGTGGTTGCAGGTTATGAGTTTAATTTTTCTGGGGTAGATCCGGTTGCCGGTCCAAATTTCACAGCGTTTCAGGGGCAGGTTAAAGTAACTAAAGAAAAAACCTTGGTTGCTACCTTGTATCCAGAAAAACGTCATTATAATGCAGGGGGTCAGGTGATGACTGAGGCGGCAATTGATCCATCATTGGCAAGGGATATTTATGTTTCTCTGGGTGAGCCTTTAGCTGATGGAGCTTGGGCATTAAGCCTACAGGTTAAACCTTTTGTGCGCTGTATCTGGCTGGGAGGTATCATGATTTCGGTGGGTGGGCTATTAGCTGCCACAGATCGACGTTATCGCCGTCGAAAAAAATCACAGACCAATCCTTTGGTGACGCAATGAAGCGAATAGCTCTTTTTGTCCCGCTTGTGGTTTTTGCTATTTTGAGTCTATTTCTTCTTAAGGGATTGGATCGCGACCCTACAGAGCTGCCATCTGCACTGGTAGGTGAGCCATTTCCAACCTTCACACTCCCATCGCTTTCCGATAATCAGCAGTTGTTAACTGAGCGTGATATCGATTCAAAGGTAGTGCTGGTTAATGTTTGGGCCACTTGGTGCTTTGCCTGCCGTATCGAGCATCCAATGCTTAATCAATTGGCTGCTGAGGGAGTAAATATTATTGGCCTAAACTATAAGGATAAAAATGACCAAGCACTGCAATGGCTTGAGAAAAAAGGTAACCCATACCTGTTCAATATTGTTGATGCACAGGGAAGTTTAGGCTTTGATTTAGGGGTGACTGGTGCGCCAGAAACCTATTTGGTAGATGCCAGTGGAACTATTCGCTATCGCCGTGTGGGCGTGGTGGATCAGCGGGTTTGGGATGATGATATTAAAGATCTCTATCAACAGTTAATCGGTGAGGCAGACTAATGCCGGCGTACTTTTTAAAACTAGCACTAACAGCATCGCTATTTCTGATTCCATTGTCTTATTTTACTGAGCCGCCTAAGGTTTGGGCCAGTACTGATATGGTGGAGTTCTCTGATCCTCAGTTGCGCGACAGATACTACCAGTTGGTTCAAGAATTACGCTGCCCAAAGTGTCAAAATCAAAATTTAGCCGACTCTAATGCGCCAATTTCTAGAGATATGAAAGCGCAAATCTATTCGATGCTTGAGGCAAAAAATACCGATGATCAAATTAAGCAACATTTAGTCTCGCGTTATTCTGAATTTGTTCTATACCGCCCCGAGGTTAACACCCAGACATGGTTTCTATGGTTTGCGCCTCTTTGTTTAGTTATTTTCGGAGTGTTTATTGTTTGGCGTTATGCCTTTGGCGGCCGCGCCCAACCAGATCGTAAAAGCAATGCCGCAGTTCTAACTAAAAAACAACAGCAACAGTTATCACAGCTATTGGGTGAGGAAGATAAACTATGACCTTTTGGCTACTGGCTGTAGGGCTTCTAATACTGGCCTCTTTTTTTCTGGTCTATCCCTTTGTGCGCCATCGGCTGACTGATCAGGGCGAGGTGCTAGAGGTTAATTTACAAATTTTTCGCGACCAACAACTACAGCTAGATAATCAGCTAAATCAAAAGCAAATAAATCAAACGCAGTATGAGCAGTTATTAACTGAAGCCAAGCATTTATTGCTCAGTAATACAGAGAATCCTGAGCCACAGCAGCCGGTTCAATCAGAAAAAAAACAGTCGACTTGGTTGTTGCCAGTAATGCTCCTAGTATTGCCGCTGTTTTGTTTAGGCGTCTATCAATTCATAGGTGCGTCTGCCGATCAGCGCATTTTAGCCCTAATTCAACAGGCCTCTGAATCAACAGAGACTGCTCAAGCATTTGAACTACAAAATCAGTTGTACACAGCAGTTGAGAAAAGAGCCGAACAACGTCCAGATAATATTTACTATTGGATACTACTGGCGAGGCGAGCTATTCAAGAAAATGACCTACCCAGTGCCGCCTATAATTACTCCCAAGCCATAAAGCTAAGCCCTGATGATGGTTATTTGCTGGGGCAATACGCAGAAATACTTTTTATGCTGGCCGATAGCCAGTTTACAGATGAAGTTTTAGTCGCTTTGGATAAGGCATTCGCCATAGATTCATCCAATCCAACAGTGCTAGGTTTAAAGGGTATTCAAGCCTTTGAAATAGAGAAATGGCAGTTAGCCATTACCTATTGGCAAGAAGCGCAGCGACAAATGGATCCAACATCTGACACGACTAAGGCACTCAAGGTCGGTATTGCTCGAGCGCAAAAACGCTTGGGAATTGAGTCTGAAAAAGCCACAGCGTCACCACAGGTTCAGATTAATGTCAGTATTGATAAAGCGATCCAATTTGACCCAGATCAAAGTGTCTTTGTCGCTTTAGTAGCTACCTCAGGTGCACCTATGCCTCTGGCGGCTCGAAAATTGCGCGCAGGGGACCTGCCTACAACTATAATTCTGACTAATGCCGATTCAGTCATGGCAGGCTATAATCTTTCAAGTGTTAATATGGTCAAAGCAGTGGCCAGATTATCTCAAACAGGATCGGCTTCCCCGCAAGTGGGTGATTGGGAGGACGTTAGTAGCCTGATAAATTTAAGTCTAGTTAAACAGCCCCTAATTTTAAAAATATCATCACAAATAGTGTCAAAATAAGCCTAAAAAATAGGATGGTTTAGACCTTTTTTAGTGCCATATTAATTTGCCTCAAACATCCATCTCATATTTCTGTCATAAAAGTGGATTAATGGTTTTGCCCAGTGCTTATACTGTGTAGAATACCCTCTAGCCATTAAAAATGGCGAACCAAAATTGACTAAGAAAAACGACCTATAAATGCGGCTTAAATCAATAAAATTAGCTGGGTTCAAATCTTTTGTTGACCCCACCAATGCTCAGTTTCCCAGTAATCTGTGTGCGGTAGTCGGCCCTAACGGTTGTGGTAAATCAAATATTATCGATGCGGTGCGCTGGGTGATGGGTGAAAGCTCAGCCAAAAATTTGCGCGGCGAGTCGATGTCCGATGTTATCTTTAATGGTTCAGGTGCTCGCAAGCCAGTGGGTCAGGCATCCATTGAGCTGGTATTTGATAACTCTGAGGGGCGTATTGTTGGGGAATATGCGTCCTACAATGAAATAGCGATTAAACGTAAAGTAACCCGAGATGGCACCGCTAATTATTATCTCAATGGTAATAAGTGTCGCCGTCGCGATATTACAGATATCTTTTTGGGGACAGGTCTAGGTCCTCGCAGCTATGCGATTATTGAGCAGGGTATGATCTCGCGCTTAATTGAATCTAAGCCTGATGAATTACGAGTTTATATCGAAGAGGCGGCGGGTATATCAAAATATAAAGAGCGTCGCAGAGATACAGAATCACGTATCAATCGCACTATGGAAAATCTAGAGCGCCTTACCGATATTCGCGATGAGCTCGGTAGGCAGCTAGGCCGTCTTGAACGTCAGGCTAAAGCGGCAGAAAAATACGCAGAATACAAGAAACAAGAACGCCAATTGACGGTTGAGTTATTAGCATTACGCTGGCGCGATTACGATCAATCTGGCCAACAGCAAAAGCAGATTATTGGTCAGTTAGAGCTAGAATATGAAAAGCTGGTAACTGCACGAAGTGCCTGTGATACCGCAATTGAAAAACTTCGTTCTGATCATACTCAAGCTAGTGATTCATTTAATGAAATCCAAGCTAATTTCTACAAGATTGGTGGTGAGGTTGCCCGCCTAGAGCAGGCGATTGAGCATTCCCAGCAGCGCGCTCAAGAGTTGGATAAAGATCTTCAGCAAACCGAGCATAACTTCACTGAAGCTGAGCAACATCTCAATAGCGATAAGCAAAAAGCCGCTGGATGGGAAGCTGAGCAGACAGAACTTGAACCATTATTAGTCAAAGCTCAAGAAGCTGAAAAATCTTCATCTGAATTATTGCAAACCGCCGAGAATGCTATGCAAAAATGGCAGCAGTCTTGGGATGAATTTACTCAGTCAGCGGCAGATCCTCGACAGCAGGCTGAGGTTCAGCAGTCGCGCATTCAGCATATTGAACAACTTTTACGCCGTCTTGATGAGCGCCGCACAGCCTTAGCTACTGAAGTTAGTAGCTTCCAAGCAAGTCCCGCAGAAAAAGAAATGCAGGTGGTTCAATCTGAATTAACTGAGGTTGAAGCAGCGCGAAATCAGATTGACAAACAACGTCAAGATCACAGTGCACAAATTCAAGCATTGCGAGAGCAAGAAAAACAAACCAGTGCAGATTATGGCAGTTTTCGCAGCAAACAGCAGACCTTAAAAGGTCGAGAGGCTTCCTTAGAAGCCCTGCAACAGGCAGCGAAAGGTGATGAGTCTGAAAGAAAATGGCTGTCTGACAAGGGTTTAGCTGATAAGCCTAGGCTAGCTGATTCTATGGTTCCTGCCAAGGGTTGGGAGCTAGCAGTAGAGACTGTTTTGGGTAGTTACCTTCAGGCAATTGCCGTAGATGATGTGGTTTCAAGCATTGATCTACTGGATGACTTTAAGAAGGGTGAATTACTACTTATTAGCAAAGGCGCCTCAGCTAAAAAATCGGCTAACAAAGGTCGTTTATTAAGTGAGTTAGTCAAAGCCGATGGTGTCGATGGTCTTTTGGCAAATATTTATGCCGCAGATACCTTAGCCGATGCATTAAAACTTCAGTCACAACTATCTGCTGTAGAATCTGTAGTGACACCAGAGGGCATCTGGCTAGGTAATAACTGGTTGCGTGTGGCGCGGGATAAAGATGCTACGGCCGGTTTTTTACAGCGCAAGCAAGAGCTTGAAAAAATTGCTAAAGAGCTTTCCGCAACCAATAAAAAAATAGATCAGATTGAATCAACAAGAGCCAAAAACGAAGCCTCTTTAAAACAACTCGAGCAGGATCGCCAAGCACTAGATACAAAACATTCAGAGCAGCAGCATAAGTACACCGAATTGCGTTCAAAATTAAGTGGTTTTGAGGTGCAAATCGAGCAGTTTAAAGCGCGTAAGCAAAGAGCTGAAAATGAATTGGCTGAGGTTGAAGGCCAGACTAAAACTGAAACTCAAAATCTTTCTGAGGCGCGAAAAACCCTTGAGCAAGCTATTGAAAAAATGGATGTCGATAGTCAACAGCGTGAGCAGCTTGTTCAACAGCGTGATCAGTTTAGATCAGAATTAGACAGCAGCCGACAAACGGCAGATCAAGATCGCAGTCAGCGCCAACAGTTAGAGATGCGCCAGCGCTCTTTAAACACCCAGTTAGACTCTGTTCGTGAAGGTATTCAGCGACTTCAGGTACAGGTTGAGCGTCTTGGTGAGCGTCGTGAGCAGCTTAGAGCAGCATTTAATATTAAAGAAGACCCATCAGAAAGTCATAAGGTTGAGCTCGAAAATGCATTGGCTTCCCGCCTAGCGGTTGAAGAGACCTTAAGCGAGGCGAGAGCTGCAGTTGAAACCGTAGAATTCCAGATGCGTGAGCAGGAAAAAATCCGCGGAGAGCTAGAGCAAGAAACTCATAAAGCTCAGGGCAAGCTTGAACAGCAAAGGCTTTCGGCGCAAGAGATTACTACACTTAGTGGCACCATTGAGACTCAGATTAAAGACAAGCAAGGTGATCTATCGGAGTTATTAGAAACGCTTGATGAAGACTCGGCTATTGTGGATTGGGAAGAAAACCTACAGGTCATGGCCAACAGAATTCAGCGGTTGGGGCCTATTAATTTAGCGGCAATTGATGAGTATAAATTAGAATCAGAACGCAAAGACTACCTTGATCAGCAAAATTCTGAACTCGAAGAAGCGCTAACCACATTGAGAAATGCGATTCAAAAAATTGATCGCGAAACCAGAACTAAATTCAAGGATACATTTGATTTTGTTAATACCCATATTCAAGAGTTATTTCCAAAACTGTTTGGTGGCGGCCACGCTTACCTCGAAATGGTGGGTGATGATCTTTTGGATGCGGGTGTAGCACTAATGGCAAGACCGCCAGGCAAGAAAAATAGCTCAATTCATCTATTATCTGGCGGCGAGAAAGCATTAACTGCAATTGCGATGGTATTTTCAATCTTTAAACTTAACCCAGCACCTTTCTGTATGCTAGATGAAGTGGATGCTCCGCTGGATGATGCCAATGTTGGGCGCTACGCGGCCATGCTTAAAGAAATGTCAGATCAAGTGCAATTTATTTTTATCTCACATAACAAGATTTCAATGGAGGCGGCCAATCATTTGATGGGTGTCACCATGCATGAACCAGGTGTTTCACGACTGGTAACAGTAGATGTAAATCAAGCAGCTGAATTGGCAGGAGCATAATCCAATTCGGCTACAAACAGTGGTTTTAATGAGAGCAATTAGAGTATTCTTATTTTATGGATTACTTTGAACCAAAAACGATAGTGATTGCAGTCTCTACAATGGTTTTTTTGGCTATTGTTCTCGACTTTCTGCGGCGTAAAAAGCGCAATCGCTATGAAAATTTGCAAATGTCTTCTCGTGAAATTAATCGATCATCGCGATATGAATATGAAGAAGATCCTTTTTCCGATAGCCAATTTCCCTCCGGTGGCTCTCGTGTAGTTGGTGCTAGAGATGATGATTACTCGACACCGGTTGAAAATGAAAAACAAAACTCACTTTTCCATCAGCCTGAACAGGCTAAATTTGATTGGGACGATAAAGCAACTGAGAAAAAACCTAATCCAATCAGTATTAGAGCAGTCTCTAAAGAACAAAAGACCGAAAAAGTCGAGAAACCTGAGGCTAAAGAGTTACTGGTTATTCATCTAATGTCAGATAAGGGGCAAACCTGCGACGGTAAACTATTGCTAGATACGGCAGTTACTCTTGGTTTGCGTTACGGAAATATGAAAATATTTCATCGTCACACCAGTGAAGATGGATCTGGGCCGGTTCTATTTAGTATGGCTAATCTACTGAATCCTGGAACATTTGACCTCACTACCATTGCTCAGCAAGAGTTGGTAGGTGTTACATTGTTTCTGTCGCCCTCAGATCTGGATAACCCTAGCGAAACCTTCGATTTGATGATGGATGTTGCCGAGCAGTTGGCAGAAAAGCTACAACTTAATATTAGAGATGAATCACGTAGCTCAATGACCAAGCAAACCATCGATCACTATCGGCATCGCGCTCAGCAGGCGATGCTTCTTCAGGAGCGCAGCGGTTAAAGTTGCGATGGCATCATGCTAAATATTCCAGAAGCGGTTCATCAGCGATACCAACAGCTTAAAAACGAACTTAATCACCATAATCACGCCTATTATGTGTCAGATGATCCATTGATTCCTGATAGTGAATATGATCTTTTGATGCGGGAGCTTCAAGATATAGAACAGCAGTATTCAGAGCTTCGCACCTCAGATTCGCCTAGCCAGCGTGTAGGTGGTGTAGCCTTAGATAGCTTTTCACAGGTGAAACATGAAGTGCCAATGTTGTCTTTGGATAATGCCTTCTCGGATCAAGAGATGAGTGATTTTGATCGTCGCATTAAAGAGCGAATAAATCTCGAATCCAACCAATATTTAGCTTATGCCTGTGAGCCCAAACTGGATGGTGTTGCAGTAAGCCTTATATACCAAAACGGTGTTTTAGTGCGTGGTGCAACAAGAGGTGATGGCAGTGTTGGTGAGGATATAACTGCCAATGTTCGGACGATTAAAAGTATCCCTCTCAGATTGCGAGGTGACCATTTCCCAGAGCTATTAGAAGTTCGCGGTGAGATATATATGCCGCGCGCAGGTTTTAATAAATTCAATAAAAGAGCACGCGAGACAGGGGATAAACCCTTTGTTAATCCCCGTAATGCGGCCGCAGGAAGCTTGCGCCAGTTAGATTCCAAAATTACAGCTACGCGCCCACTAGAAATGTGTGCCTACAGCGTAGGACAGTATCAAGGTGATCACAAGCCAGATAGTCATTTTGCTATGCTTCGTATGCTAGGAACCCTTGGCTTTAAAATAAATCAGCATATAAAGTTAGTGGAAGGCATTAATGCTTGTGAACAATACTATCAGCAGCTGGCTAATCTTCGAGATGCGCTTGATTACGATATTGACGGTATTGTTTACAAAGTCAATGATTTTAAACTTCAGGAGCGATTAGGCTTTGTTGCCAAAGCGCCGCGATGGGCAATAGCACGTAAATTTCCCGCCGAAGAAGAAATGACGCGCTTATTGGACGTAGAGTTTCAAGTGGGACGCACGGGTGCGGTAACCCCAGTCGCACGATTAGAGCCAGTATTTGTCGGTGGCGTTACCGTAGGCAATGCCACACTTCATAATGCCGATGAAATTAATCGTCTAGGCGTCTGTATCGGAGACACGGTGATTGTTCGGCGTGCCGGTGACGTTATTCCACAGATAGTTAAAGCGGTCCCAGAAAAGCGGCTGCCCGGCGCTCAACCAATTGTTTTCCCCGAGCGATGTCCAGTTTGCCAATCCAGCGTTAAACGGGTTGAGGGAGAAGCGGTGGCACGTTGTACAGGGGGGCTATTTTGTGGTGCACAAACAAAAGAAGCCATCAAGCACTATGCTTCAAGAAAGGCGATGGATATTGATGGTCTAGGCGATAAATTGGTTGAAGCATTGGTCGATCATGAATTAATTTATTCAGTTGCCGATCTCTATGAATTGAAGCTTGAAAAATTGATAAATCTAGAAAGAATGGCGCAAAAATCTGCCGAAAACCTACTTAATTCAATTGAAACCAGTAAGCAGACAACCTTGCCGAAATTCCTTTTTTCACTTGGTATACGCGAGGTAGGTGAGGCAACAGCGCAAACATTGGCCAACAATTTTGGCTCCCTAGAAGCAGTGATAGCTGCCTCTGCAGAAGAGTTGTTAGAGGTGGAAGATGTTGGCCCAATAGTCGCTGGACATATTGTCGAATTCTTTAGAAATCCAGATAACCTATCCATTGTTGGGGCATTAAAAAATTTTGGAGTGCAATGGAAGGATATAGATCAAACAGCCGAGGCGCTGCCTTTAAAAGGGCAGACATGGGTTTTGACTGGAACACTGGAAACTATGAGTCGAGCAGAGGCTAAAGATCGCCTTCAGCAGTTAGGTGCAAAGGTCTCGGGTAGCGTTTCAGCCAAAACTTATGCAGTGGTTGCAGGTCCTGGCGCTGGCTCAAAGCTAAAAAAAGCACAGGCACTGGAGATTCAGGTATTAACAGAAGAATCCTTAATTAATTTTTTAGATAATTTATAACCAAGGGCGTCCAATAAATTTATGAGTAACACAAAAAGTTTAATTAAAATGCGCTCTACTTGGATTATCTCGATGTTAGCCTGTACGGTTTTTTTAATAATAATGATAAAAAACTACCCGCTTTCCGTAGAGACCATCATGCAAAATTTTATATACATATTAGCGGGGCTGATTATCCTATTTATTCCTACTTCATTGATTGGCTGGGCGGTGTCTAAAATCCGCGGTAGACGTAAATAAGTGTCAACTCAATCCTTTTCTTTTCGATACTTCTTAGTCACTATTGGTCTCAGCAACCTTGGAATGGGATTGCAAAAGGTCCTGTATCCTTGGTTAGTGGTTGGAGTTTTAGAGCTATCTCCCAGTCACTTAGGGTTAGCTCAGTTAGCTGTTTTACTGCCAAGTTTGCTATTTGTACTCCCCGGTGGTGTAGTTTCTGATCGGCTTCACAGAGGCCGCTGGCTATCCATATTGTATTTGCTTTATTTTATTCCAGTGGGTGGATTATCTATCTTGTTTTGGGCCGGAAGCGTCAGCTTTTTACAGCTAGTTATTTTCGGTACATTATTCGGCACTATTACCGCTTTCATTCAGCCGGCCAGAGAGAGTCTATTAGGCTATGCAGCGCCAGAGCTAATGCATCAAGCAGTGGCGAAGGTGATGGTGGTCCAATTCATTGCTCAAGGTGCTGGTTTTATCGTTGCTGGACAACTTGATATAGTCGACCCGCTGCATTTACTCAGCTTTCAACTAGTGGTATTTCTTCTAAGTTCAATCTTTATAAGACGCAGCCATCCTCTGGTTCCAGACCTAGAGAAAAAGCAACCGCCAAAATCACCCTCATCGCTTAAAAATCTTTTCACCGAATTAAAACAAGGCTTAGTGTTGTTCAAACACAATAAAAGTTTACTTCATTTAATTTTTATTGTTTTTGCTACCGGGTTCCTGGCATTTGGTGTTTATCTTGTCGGTGTCCCGCTAATTGCCAAACAGCTCTATGGTGGAGGAGCGACACTCTATGCTGCATTACAGATTGTTTTTACCCTAGGTATTATTACCGTCAATCTGGGAGTAATGAATCTCACCAATATGTTCTTAAAGGCCGGAAGATTAATGGTGCTAAGCTTTCTAGTTCGAGGTACTCTGGTTGCGTTGGTGGCCTTAAAACCCTCATTGTGGCTACTGTTTCCACTAATCTATATCTGGGGTGTTTTTTCCGGCCTATCCATGACCTTAGGGCGAACTATTCTTCATAATGAAGTGCCAGACAATATGCGTTCCAGAGCAGCATCTATTTATCAGTTATGCCTCTATGGAGGAGCACCTTTAGGAGCATTGGTTTGTGGAATCACCGTTGAGTGGATAGGCTTACGAGATGCGTTTTTTGCTATCGCATGGATCACTTTGGCTATTTCTATAATAACAGCCCTTCGATCACCCTTATGGCATGTAAAGAGCGTACGCCGAGTTAAAGATTAAAGGCTACCAGAGCTGCAGTGACAGCAACATTGAGTGATTCAACACCATTTTTCATAGGAATGCTAATTCGGTAATCACTTATATCCATAATGCTTTGACGAACTCCATGAGTTTCATTGCCAAGAATAAAAATGGTGGGTTCATTCGATTCAAATTCTGTGATTGTTGTCGCATTATGAGAAGTCAGTGTGCATAGTTTAAAACCACGAACTTGAAACTCTTTAAGTGATTTTTCTAAATCGACGCAGGATAGTATATTGCCCTTGAACGCTGTGCCAGCACTGGCTTTAATGGCTAAAGGTGATAGAGTTGCGCTACCCTCAGAAGGTAATAACAATCCATAGGCAGGGCTGGCGGTAACGCTGCGAATAATCATGCCTAAATTTTGTGGATTAGTCACAGAATCCAAAGCAATAATTGAAAGATTTTTGGGTTTAGATTGATGAGGCCAATGTTCTAGAAAATCCTGATAAGACTGAAATCCTGGACAGTGTATATCGCACGCCACCCCCTGATCCTGTTTATTATTGCGGGAAATTCTAGAAAGCTGTTCGCGACTATGAAAAGCCACTTCAATATTGCGCTCAGCCGCTAAATTTTTTAGTTCTTTAACGTTGGCACTATCGCGATTAGATTTAGCCAAATGAAGCCTATAAATTTGTAGCTCAGGATCTCTTAGAGCCTCAATAACAGGATTGCGTCCATAAATCGTGACCATATGATCAAAGAACTTCTTGCGCGCCAGATATTCTGCGCGGTCCCCGCTATGCTTTGTTTTTTTTCTAGACTCAGCCATACCTGACTTATGCTAACAAGGTTTGGTAGGCACGCAACGTGGGAATCATACCCATATTGAGGGAGTCAACCGTAAATGCATGCCCAATAGAAACCTCTAATAAATTGGGAATGCTAGCAAATTTAGCCAAATTGTCGAGGTTTAAGTCATGCCCAGCATTCACACCCAAGCCAAGCGATGTAGCAAGGTTAGCTGCTTTCAGATGCTGATCAAAAATTATCTCAAGTGCCTCTGTTCCCCATGAAGCAGCATAGGGTCCCGTATACAATTCGATACGGTCAGCACCCACCTCAGAAGCCAGCTTTATTTGCTCAAGATCAGGGTCCATAAATAGGCTTACTCGAACCCCCATGGATTTGATTTGATTGATTATTGGAATAAGTTGATCGCCTTGTTGGTTAAGATCAAAACCGTGATCTGAAGTCAGCTGGCTATCTGAGTCTGGTACCAATGTGCATTGATCAGGAACAGTTTCTTGAACCAGTGCAATTAACCCAGGGTATTCGCCACAGGCATCAGCAAAAGGATTACCTTCGATATTAAATTCGACCTCATTAAGAGGAGCGACAAGATTGGCTAACTGACGAACATCGCTTGGTCTAATATGGCGCTGATCAGGCCGAGGATGAACTGTGATACCATCGACACCGCAATCAATGCAGGTATTTGCAAAATCAAGAATGTTGGGATAATTCCCTTCTCGAGAATTGCGAATAAGGGCAATTTTATTGAGATTGATGCTTAGAGCAGTCATCGATAACCTTGATTATGTCTTGGGTTTACTTTTTAGTTTAGTGTTGATGGTTTGTTTTTCAGCCGGCTTAACAGGCGCTTGTTTAATAACCCGAGCCTTTAAAATACTTACTGTTTCAATGGGTACATTGCCATAGCGTTGGAGATTTTTAGTTTTAGTGTTCGCAATTTTATCTACAACATCCATGCCCTTTATAACCTTGCCAAATACTGCATAACCAGGACGACCTTCTTGACCATCTAAAAACGTATTGGTTTTATGGTTAATAAAGAATTGGCTAGTAGCACTATCAGGGATGCGGGTACGAGCCATGGCCACTGAATATTTAACATTTTTAAGGCCATTGTTTGATTCATTAACGATAGGAGGTTTACCCGGCGGTTTTGGTGTCATATCAAATCTATGCCCACCCGCTTGAATCATAAAATCTTTAATCACTCTGTGAAAAATGATCCCATCGTAAAATTTTTCATTTACATAACCTATATAATTCTCGACACTAATTGGTGCAACCTCAGGATAAAGCTCAATAACAATTTGTCCTGCAGTTGTTTCAAGTAAAACTTTTGGAGAAGTTGTTTGCGCAAGGCACAGACTGCTTAAAGCAAGCAAAAAGATGCAGGTAATATGTTTAAAAAACTTATACATAATTTATCACCTTAATTGATCAATGCCACTCAGAAAGTCGTTTTCGCCCACGAATACGAGGAATAATAGCCGCTAAGATTGACCCCAAAAAGACTAAAAAACCACCGTAGAGTAACGATTGATTTTTGGTGTTATTTTGTAAGTCATCAACATTAGCTCGAAGGACATCTCGCTGTTCCTGAAGCATATGATTATGCTTAACCAATAACTGATTTTGTTCATTAAGGGCAATTTCTTTAGATGAAACTAATTTTATAGCTGCTAATTCCTTAGATAATTTATCACTCTCCAGCTGAATAGAAGAAATTTTTGCCCGAAGACCCTCGATCAATTCAAAAGAATTTTGCATATCCATCTCAAGTCTACGGTTTTCACTACCTAATCGTTCTATTTCACTTACATTTTCTTTCAAAATAGCCCGTGCAATTTTGTTATCAGTTAAATGTTGGCGTCTGATCCAGCCGCGATAACCACTTTCAGTTGCAACCAGACTCCAGTCATCCTCATGCTCATAAACATAAAGTTTGGTGCCGCTTTTAAGACCCTTATGAACAATTTTACAGGTAGAGCAAGGTGAGCTTCTCAAGGGCACATAGAATTCATCTGAAATAAAACCAATTTCAGAATCCACAGATAATAGGTTACTTTCGTTTGCGGATTCTGAAAACGCAAATCCAGAAATAACAAAAAACGCAGAAATAACGCTTAATTTAAAATAGCTCATTGATAATATTACCATTTAGGGCGAAATCATTGATGGAGATCATACCTTTAATTTAAAGTGATTAATAACGTTAAACAGAAAATCTGACCTAGGGTAAAACTTTCTTGAACGGCTTGACGGTAACTTTGGCATAAACACCAGCAGTCATATAGGGGTCTTCAGCAGCCCAAGCTTCAGCCGACTCTAAACAATCAAATTCAGCAATCACAAGGCTACCGCTAAAACCCGCTGCACCGGGATCTTCGCTATCTACCGCTGGGTGTGGGCCTGCAACAAATAAGCGACCATTATCACGTAGTTGATGAAGTCGTTCTAAATGAGCCGGTCTTGCTGATCCACGTTTATCAAGGCTATTTTCAACGTCTTCACTTATAATTGCATACCACATATAAATTGATTCCTATTTGATTCGTCGTATTGCTTACTTTTGCTTAACTATGCTCTCAAGGTCTAAACCCGTTAAATTCTTGATGCCCCGAAAAAGGTAAAAAATATTCCCCATCATCACAGTCATAGCAGGAAGGGCAATAACCGGAAAGCTCAAAGCAGTCATTTTGCCAAGTTGTTCGTTAAAAGTAACGGTGCCGGGTTCAGCCGTTAGAATAATAACCGCTAATAAATAATTTAGCAGAGATGAAAGAAAAAATGAGCCAGCTAGAATCCACGAAGCATTTATAAGAAGTTGATCAAATTTAGCCTGACAACCCTTAGCATCTAATGCTTGGTTAATTCTACTAACATCAAAAACCTTATCGTTGAGAATAAAGGTATGTATTAAAGGCTGAGATGTCTTCAGGGATAACAATGTAGCAATGCCTAATATTCCGGGAATAGATGCCTCTTTAATCGCAATATAGATCGCATCCATTTCAAGAAGACTAATACCCCCAGTAAGTGCCACGCTAACGACACCTAAACCAGAAAAGAAATTGAGCTTTCCGCGAGTAATAAAATCATGCAAGCCGTAAATCAGCGGGAACGCCAAAGCGACAATAATAGCTAATTTTATACCAAGGAAATTTTCACTGCTTAACTTTGTCAGAATAAGTGTGGGCAAAATAATATTGCACACCAAATTGAGTATAAGACTTTCTTGCTTCTGCGGAGCATCATTGCTGGCTAAATTAGGTTGTTGGTTTGTCATGGCGGTTAAAAATTATGCTTTTACAGTTTTTAAAGTGTCTAAAAACATTGTAACTGTTGAGGGGTAAATTTTCCTAATTCAAAATAGTTTTTCAAGCAATCAGCTACAAATAGTGTGAACTGTGTCGCAAAACCAAAAAAACTATACGAATTATTATTGATCTTGCAATTTAGCTGTTCTACCAATACATAGAGTTGGACGAAATTTTAATATGGAGTGTTTACAGTGCTAAATCTAAAGCATCAGAGTGATAGTCTTTCATCTTATTTTAATTGACTCTATAAATGACTTTTTTGACATGTTTTTTTTAAACTGTTTGGAGGCTTTTCAGTTCAGGCTGTGAGATAATTGTCTGGTTAATTAACGGGCTGGTTAAAACCTCACAATTATGGGCGAAATTGTCGAAATACATCCTGAAAATCCACAGCAGCGGTTACTTGATCCGATTGTCGATGTCATTCATCGTGGGGGTGTTGTAGCCTATCCTACAGATTCAGTTTATGCGCTTGGTTGTCATTTAGGAGACAAGCAGGCAATGGATCGCATTCGCACCATCAGATGCCTTGATAAACATCATAATTTCACACTTATTTGTCGTGACCTATCTGAGTTAGCAACCTACGCCCGTGTTGATAATGTGGCATTTAGAGCGCTTAAGGCGGCTACACCAGGGCCTTTTACTTTCGTATTAAAAGCCTCTTCGGAGGTACCGCGACGCTTGATGCATCCAAAGCGAAAAACCATTGGCATAAGAGTTCCACAAAGCCCAATAGTTAGGGCAATGCTTGATAGTCTTCAGGAGCCAATGATGAGTGTAACCCTGATGATGCCACAGGATGAATATCCAATGACTGATGCCTATGAAATTAATCAGCATTTAGGGTCACAGGTGGATATAGTCATTGATGGTGGTTTCTGCGGTATGGAGCCTACCACAGTCGTTGATATGACTGAGGATACGCCGGCCATATTGCGACAGGGCGCGGGTAATTTTACAGCAATTTAATATTGATGATGTTCAGATTACTGAATCTGAGTATAATCAAGACATAATGATTCAAGGGGCAGCCAGTGTCTGACCAAGTCAGTTCAGATCAAGTGTTAAAAACAGAGCCAGTCAGCCCTGTTGTATCAGCTGTGAGTGAATTAAAACAACCGCAACAGGAAGAAATGCCTTTTGCTGTTGTTCAGGGCAAAGAATTAACTACTCTGCCCAAAGATCTGTATATCCCGCCAGATGCTCTGGAAGTCATTCTTGAGGCTTTTGAGGGGCCGCTCGATCTGTTACTTTATCTTATCAGACGCCAGAATTTAGATATTCTAGATATTGATGTCGCTGAAATTACCAAGCAATATATGGGTTACATTGAATTAATGGCATCAATTCAGTTGGAATTAGCGGCTGAATATCTCGTTATGGCGGCGATGTTGGCAGAAATAAAATCCCGTATGCTATTGCCTAGACAGCAATCTGAGGATGAAGATGAAGAAGATCCTCGTGCAGAGCTTATAAAACGACTGCAAGAATATGAACGCTTTAAACAGGCAGCGGAAGATATAGATGAACTTCCTCGTATGGGACGTGATATTCATCGAGCAACTGCCGATGCGCCAGATCGAGATCAGCAGAGACCTCATCCCGATGTCGACATACGAGAGTTGGTGACAGCCTTGGCTGATGTGTTAAAGCGGTCAGAGATGTTTGAAAGTCACCAGATTGAAATGGAAAAGCTTTCTACCAGAGAGCGAATGTCACAGGTCATGGAAAATTTGCGCGACAATCAATTTGTTCCTTTTGTTGCGTTATTTACCCTTGAAGAAGGACGGCTGGGTGTTGTTGTCACCTTTTTAGCGGTGATGGAATTAATTAAAGAATCCCTTGTAGAAATTGTTCAGAGCGAAAACTTTGGACCCATACATGTAAAAGCAAAAACATCATGAATTCAGATTTAATAAAAAAAATAGTAGAAGGCGCCTTAATGGCGGCGGGAAAGTCCCTCGATATAAATCATTTAGAGCGTCTATTTGAGGACGAAGAACGACCGCCAAGAGACCAATTAAGAGCCGCCCTTGAAGAGATAGATGCCGATTGCCGAGATCGCGGATTTGAACTTAAGCAAACAGCTAGCGGTTACAGATTCCAAGTCAGTCAAGAATTAGCTACTTGGGTAAATCGACTTTGGGAAGAAAAGCCTAAGCGTTATTCCAGAGCAATGCTGGAAACCCTTTCTTTGATTGCTTATCGACAACCCTTAACTCGTGGTGATATTGAGCTGGTTCGCGGGGTTGCGGTTAGCTCCGAAATTATTAAAACACTTCAAGAGCGCGAATGGATTCGTGTCGTAGGCTACCGCGATGTGCCGGGTAAGCCTGCACTTTTCGCTACCACTAAACAGTTTTTGGATCATTTTAACCTTAAAAGTTTGAATGACTTGCCGGCACTGGGTGAGATTAAAGATCTTACTGACCTAGATCCAGTATTAGAATTGTCTCTTGCTCAAGGCATGCCCCCAAAAAATGACCAAGATTTATCTGAGTCAGACAGTCCACAAAATGAACCTGTTATTAATTTACAGTCGGAGGGTGAAGATCAAACACATCCTGTAGAAGAAATGGATGATAGTTTAAATAATGAGTGAAAAATTACAGAAATTACTCGCTGGAGCAGGTTTAGGCTCGCGCAGAGAGCTTGAAAAATGGATTGTTGATGGCAGAGTGTCAGTCAATGGTTCAACCGCTACTCTGGGTGACCGTGCAGTGGCTAGCGACCGAATTATGGTTGATGGTCGAGTGGTTAAAACCAATCGTGATGAGACCCCGAGAGTGCTGATGTACAGCAAGCCCGAGGGTGAGGTTTGTACAACTTCAGATCCCGATGGGCGACCCACGGTTTTTGATTCATTACCTAAAATCAATTCAGGGCGTTGGATTGCAATTGGTCGATTAGATATAAATACCAGCGGTCTATTGTTGTTTACAAATTATGGTGAGTTAGCCAATCGTTTAATGCACCCATCCTATGAAGTAAAGCGAGAGTATTTGGCGCGCATTCATGGAGATGTTGATCAAAAAATGCTAAATAACCTAATGGATGGCGTTGTTTTGGAAGACGGCCTAGCCAAATTCCAAACCGTTAAGGCTCAGCATCATCGCAATCGAGAAGAGCGCACCAGCAGTAACCAATGGTTTCGTTGTGTATTAGCGGAAGGCAGAACGCGCGAGGTTCGCCGTCTTTGGGAATCTCAAGATGTTGAAGTCAGTCGCCTTAAGCGAATCAGCTATGGGCCTATTGAATTACCATCATTTATTCGTCGATCAGAGTTTATTGAATTAGAGCCAAAGCAAGTGAGTTCGCTGTTCAAAGCGGTTGACCTTAGAGCACCTAAGTTTAATGAAAGTACAGTTTTAAAAGATATTAGACAGCGTAAAGAAAAGCGTTTGCGTGCCCGCGGTAATCCTTGGAAAAAATAACATAAAGAGAATATGCCTTTAAGTTACCTTATTTTATCTGTGCATCAATCGATTGACCGTTGACTTGATGGCTGTCTGGGCCCATAAGGTACAGGTAGGCGGGCATAATATCCTCTGGCGATGCAATGCTTTCTGGGTTTTCGGCAGGGAAGGCTGTGGCACGCATTTGAGTGCTGGTAGCGCCGGGATTGATGCAATTAATGCGCACCGAGTTAAGACCCTCTGTCTCAGCCGCCCAGGTTTGAGCCATTCCTTCTACCGCAAACTTGGATACGGCATAGGCTCCCCAAAATGCGCGTCCCACTCGACCTACACCAGATGTAGTAAATATTACAGAGGCGTTGTTAGATGCCTCTAGAATAGGCATAAGCGCCTTGGTTAGT